>NZ_JACOAF010000009.1 GCF_014269285.1 Rufibacter sediminis | reverse complement strand
AGCGAGTTTCTTTTCTTCATGATTCTTTTGGTTACTTTTCTCATCCAGGAGAAAAGTGACAAACGCGGGCAGACCGCGACTCCAGCCTTGAGGCTCGGTAGGAAAGATGTGAGGAGCAAAAGCGGATAGCTAACTTGAAAGGCAGTAGAAGTCGTTGGTGAGAACACCAACAACGGCAGGAAAGAGGGAATCTCGGCAGTCATGGCAATGCCTATTTTGAGCCTCACGGCTCACTGAAGTTACAAACTTCAGCTCATTGTAGGTCCAAGTTGGAAACTTGAACCAGGTGTTTTCTTAGAATGTAACGGCTCTACCTTCAAAGGCGGAACGCTTAATGCCCCACCATCACGTCAAAACCAATTCTAGCAAAAAAGAGCCTAGGTGCTAACCTCCTCCATCGGAACAAACGGCGACTTAGGACTTTCGCTGCTGTTGGCGGTGCGGGTCACCGGCAAACTCTCCGGGTAGTGCTGCTGTAGAAAGGTCACCATTTTCTCCCTTACCCAGCAGCGCAAATCAAAGGCACTGGACGAGTCCCCGGCACTGACCAGAATCCGGACTTCCATGGTGCGTTCCTTGAAATCAGTGACCTGTAAAATGCCCACGCGGCCGTCCCACAGATGATTTTGGGGCAGCAGGCGGGTGAGTTCTTTGCGCATTTCCTCCAGTGGTGCGGTGTAGTCCAGGTAAATGAAGACGGTGCCCAGTAACTCAACGGTGGTGCGGGTCCAGTTCTGGAAGGGCTTTTCGATAAAGTAGTTCAAAGGGAGAATGAGCCGGCGCTGGTCCCAGATGCGGACCACCACGTAGGTGAGGGTGATTTCCTCCACCTTGCCCCATTCATTCTCCACCACCAGCACATCATCTATCCGGATGGGTTGGGTGAAGGCGATCTGGAAACCGGCCAGCAGGTTCCCCAGCGAGCGTTGCGCCGCAAAGCCCAGAATCACCCCTACAATCCCCGCAGAGGTAATGAGGCCGGTGCCAATTTTCCTCACCGTGGGGAAGCTCATCAGAATAAGGCTGATGGTGAAGAAAACGATGGTGATGATCACCATTTTCTTCACAAACTGGAGCTGCGTGTAGAGTTTCCGTTCCTTGAAGTTATCGGCTTTGTCAAGTTGGTACTTATGGCGGATTCTGTACTGGGCCACGTACACGCAGCCAATCAAGGTCCAGGCAAACGCGCAGGTGAGCGAAATCTCCACCACGCGCCGGAAAACCTCGAAGGCATCGGGCCGCAGGGGCACCAAAGGCAAAACCGTGGATAAGACCAGTAACGGGAGAAAATAGAAGAGCGGGCGGTCCAGATGTTTCAGGAATCCGGCAATCCAGTACCGGGGAAAGCGGTGGTGGTACGCCGCCAGGAATCTAAACAACAGCCACTTAGCGAATCCGCCTACCAGTAATCCGGCGATGATCACTCCCGTTCCCTGCAAGATCAAGGGCAGGTGGTCCTGGACAATGTGGGGGAGGTTAATCAGCAATTCATCCAGCAATTTCATAAAAGTAAGGCAAAAGCAAGTTCTTCCCTACCGATGAAAGCCTAGAAAGGTTACCTTCTGCCGGTTCTCCCCAGCGTTTCTGCCTGCGGGATAGATGGTACTTTTTGGATGTCCACTAACCTAACCCGGCAAAAGAGAGTAAATATAGGACCAGTACTAACAGCGCGTTCTGTCAGGTCAAAAGGGAATCTACCCCTCTTGGTCCAGCTCTGTAAAAGCAGAGGGCAGAAACCATTTAACGCTTCCTTATGCCTAAGACCATCATTATTTCCAACCGGCTCCCCATCAAAGTTCAACGCACAGAAGACAAGCTGACCTACGAGTCCAGCGAGGGTGGCCTGGCAACCGGATTAGGATCTATCTATAAAACCGATGACAACATCTGGATTGGCTGGCCGGGCACGTACTTCACCGATGAGGCCGAGCAACAGCAGGTCACCAAAGATCTGGCGGAACAAAGCATGTACCCGGTTTTCCTGACCGAGGCCGAGATCCGGGATTTCTACGAGGGATTCAGCAACGAGACCCTGTGGCCCACCTTCCACTACTTCAACCAATACGCCATCTACGAAGACACGTTCTGGGAAGCCTACCAACAGGTGAACCAGAAGTTCTGCCGGGCCGTCATGGAGCTGGCCAACCCCGGTGACACCATCTGGGTGCATGACTACCAGCTGCTGCTGCTGCCCAACCTCATCCGGGAAGAAATGACCGAGAGCACCATCGGGTTCTTTCAGCACATCCCCTTCCCGTCGTACGAGATTTTCCGGCTGCTGCCCTGGCGCGAGCAGATCCTGAAAGGAATGTTGGGTGCCGATCTCATTGGATTCCATACCTATGACGATGCCCGCCACTTCTTGTCCTCGGTGAGCCGGATCGTGGGCCTGAACACCGCGCAAGGCCTCATAGATAACGGCTACCGCAGCATTATGGTAGACGCTTTTCCCATGGGCATCGATGACGAAAAATACGCCTCACTGGCCAGTTCTGAAGAAACCAAAAGCAAGATTGAGGAGTACCGCGAGGCCCTGCAGGAGCAGAAAATCATCCTCTCCATTGACCGTCTTGATTACTCCAAGGGCATTCCGCAACGGTTGCAAGCGTTTGAGCTGTTTTTGAAAGAGCATCCCGAATTCCAGGGGAAGGTGACGCTCTTTATGTTGGTAGTGCCCTCCCGCGACCAGGTGGAGACGTACCGGCAGCTGAAGGAAACCATTGATGAGTTGGTGGGCCGCATCAACAGCTCGTACCGAACCATCACCTGGAACCCCATTCAGTACTTTTACCGCTCGTTCCCCATTGAAGAACTCTCGGCGCTGTACTCCATCGCCGACATTGCCCTGGTAACGCCCATGCGCGACGGCATGAACCTGGTGTGCAAAGAATATATCGCCAGTAAACTGGATAAAAAAGGTGTGCTGGTGCTCAGCGAGATGGCCGGGGCTTCCCGCGAATTAGCCGATGCCTTGCTTATCAACCCCAATGACCTGGGGCAACTGGTGCAGGCCATCCACGCGGCGCTCACCATGCCCGAAGACGAGCAGACCATGCGCATGGAGCACATGCAGGACATCGTGCGGCGCTACAACATCCACCACTGGGTTGAGATTTTCATGAACCGCCTGGATTATATCAAAGTAAAGCAGCAGTCCATGGCCACCCAGTACCTGTCACCAGAAGAAAGTGAGTTGTTGGTCAACAGCTTCAAACCGGCTAAGCAGCGCCTGCTGTTCCTGGACTACGACGGAACGCTCACTTCTTTCACCAAAGACCCCCAGAACGCCCTGCCCGACAAAGAGTTGCTGGCCACGCTGGAGTGTCTCACGCAGGACCCCAAAAACCGCGTGGTCATTGTGAGCGGCCGCGACCGGAAAACGCTGCACAAATGGTTGGGCCACTTGCCCGTGGATTTTATTGCCGAGCACGGGGTCTGGTTCAAGGAGCGCAGCGGCGACTGGGAAATGTTCCAGACGCTGTCCGATGCCTGGAAAACCGAGGTGCGGCCCATCCTGGAGCTGCACGTGAGCCGTACCCCCGGCTCGTTCATTGAGGAGAAGGATTTCTCATTGGTGTGGCATTACCGCAAAGTAGACCGCGCCTTAGCCGAGCTCCGGGCCCGCGAACTAAGCAATTACCTGTTGTTCCTGGCCGCCAACATCAACCTGCAGGTCATGGAGGGCGACAAGATAGTGGAGGTGAAAAACGTTGAGGTGAACAAAGGCGTGGGCAGTACCCGCTGGATGGAGCAATACCCGCATGATTTCATCCTCTGCATCGGCGACGATCGCACCGACGAGGACATGTTCCGGGTAATGCCCGAGGACGCGTTCACCATCAAAGTAGGCAGCGAACGCTCCCTGGCCCGCTTCAACCTGGACAACTCCAAAGAAGTCCGCAAACTGCTGAAGTCCCTGTGTCCGTGAGGCTAGTGCTGTGCTCAGTTGTTGGGTCTTAGTTGCTTGTGATTAGTTGCTAGTGCTCAGGTATTAGTTATTTAGTTTCCTGGTATGGGTTTCCAGTGGTAGGCTTCCCGTCTCGGTAGAGAGATTCGTGCCTTAAGCTGTTTTAGGGCAACTTTCCTGAAAACAGCCCTAAAACAGCAAAGGCCTGCAAAAAAAGCTGGCGCGAGTCTCCAGACTCGTGCCAAAGGGTGAAAGGTAGTCTCCAGACTACCTTCGCTGCCCAGCAGCGAAAGTGCCTTGCCGCTTAATCTCTGCAATCATTCAGAAATCTGTTGTTTCGCCATCCTGCCATGTAGAAATTCATCCATAGGCAAGAAAGTCAATCTTCGATATCAAAACTTGCTGCTACCGCAAACCGGTTAGCAAGACCTTGCAGTGTCCGGAGATTCTGCGAGTGTTTGGGTCAGTAAGCTGTTTTTCCTGGCAGGGAATGTGGTTCACGGCGAGTCTGGAGACTCGCTTCATCTTGTGTCACGAGTCCGGAGACTCGCGCCAGGATCTTGCTTCGCCATATCTTCTGCCGTTCTGTTTCTTCCGCGGTTTTCACTGCCGTCGCTGCTGCTATTCGCTTCCGTTGTTGGTGTTCTCACCAACAACTTCTGGATCGTTTCAAACATCGGCATCTATTTTAAGCCTGTTTTCAGGAAAGAAGGCTTAAAACACCCGTAAACAAGAAAGGCTCACCAAACTGGTGAGCCTTTCTTGTTAAAGCAGATAAACCGAGCACTATAGCAGGAACGACGGTTTGTCCAGGCGTTTCGAGATGCGGTAGGCGGCATTGAGCAAGCCTACGTGGCTGTACGCCTGCGGGAAGTTGCCCCACTGGCTGCCGTCTTTGGAGTCAACGTCTTCGCTGAGCAGGCCCAGGTGGTTCGTGTATTGCAGAATGCTCTCAAACTCGCGGGTGGCGTCTTCCACGCGGCCTACGCAGGCCAGGGCTTCAATGTACCAGAACGCGCAGATCAGGAAAGTGCTTTGCGGCACCCCAAAATCATCGGCGTGTTTGTAGCGGAAGAAGAGCCCTTCGGGGGTTTTGAGTTCTTTCTCCATCGCCTCCAGGTGGGTTTTGGCGCGTTCAGAGGCGGGGTCCAGGTAGTGCATCATAATCAATTGCAGCGTACTGGCGTCCATGTGGTTTTTCCCGATGGCCTGGGTATACACGCCTTGCGCCGGATCGAAGCACTCCTCAATCTTGGCGGCGGCTTCCTCCATCAGTTTGCCGGCCAGTTGGCCGAGTTGCTCATCGCCCATGTAGCGGGCCGCGCTGCGCGCCGCCGAGGCACCCGCCCAGTGGAACAGATAGGTGTAGCAATGGTACTGCGCAAAATCCCGGAACTCCCACAAACCCGCATCAGGCTCGTGCATGGTCTGCTGGATCTTCTCCAGCGTCTTGTAAATCAGGCGTTGCGACTCTATGCGCTCGGCGTCATTAAACCGGCGGTCTACGTACAGCGGCAGCAGGGCCACCAGAATCTGACCGTAGACATCGTTCTGGATGTGCGTGTAGGCATCGTTGCCAATGCGAACGGGTTTGTTGCCCAGGTAACCGTCCAGCTCCAGCTCTATCTCGGTGAGCTTGCTCTGCGCGCTGATGGAGTAGAGTGGCTGGTAGCGTTGCGTGTCTTTGGCCGTGATGTTGGCGATGAAATGGAAATACCGCTCCATCTCCTCAAAGTGCCCGATGTTGTTGAACGCGTTGAGGATGTAGTACGTGTCGCGCATCCAGCAGAAACGGTAATCCCAGTTTCGGCCGCTGCCCGGGTGCTCGGGCAAGCTGGTGGTAGGCGAGGCGATGATGGCGCCGGTGTCTTCGTATTGGTGGATTTTCAAGGCCAAGGCCGAGCGGATGACCTGCTCCTGGAAGAAGTTGCTGATGCTGGTGTTCTTCACCCACATGCGCCAGTAGCGCGTGGTTTGCCGCAGGAATTCCTCTGAGGTGCTCTCCAGGTTGGCTTCCAGCGGAGCGCCGTAGGTGATCACAAAGTACAGCGTCTCATTCAGGACAAAAGGCTGGTCTTCCAGAATGTAGCTCAGAGAGGCATTGGTGGTGAGGCGCACCTCTTCGTCCAGACCCAGAAACGCGATGTGGTTGCTGCTGCGGCGGCGCTTGAGTTCCAGCTGGCCGTAATTGCCCACCGGCCGGCAAGTAGCTTTGATACGCGGCGAGCCCGACAGCGGCTCTACTTTTCTGATGAGCATCAGGGGCTTGTAGTAGCGCTGGTGCTGCCTAAACCGCGGCGCGAAATCGGTGACGCGGTAAGAACCCTCCTGGCAGGTAATCTCGGTGCACAGAATGTTGGTGTTTTCCACATAGTACTGGTGGGACGTGAAATCCTCGGCATCGGGCTTCAGGGAAAACTCACCGCCTTTTTGCCGGTCCATCATGGGGCCAAATACAAAGCTGCTGTCAAAACGGGGCCAACAGAGCCATTCAATGTTCGTGTCTTTGTGAACGAGGGCCAGATAGGCGCAGTTGCCAATTAGCCCCATGTCATAGGTATGTTTCGCCATACGGTTTCTACGGATAGGTGGATAGCCAGTGGATGTCTAAGGTTACATGTACCGTAATAGACGGGTAGAGGTTTCCTGATTTTTTCCGAGACCTCCGCAAGGCGATGTTTTCGGCTTATTTCCTGAAAAACAATCGCTAAACGGGAGTAGCCTTTCCCGGCCGGATTATCAGGTACAAGCGGTTACAGAAATGCCCTAGTTTCCGAAAATCAGGCCCAAAACAGAACCTTTGCTTTGATCAGAAATCCGCTGGGCAAATGAAGTTTCTGGCATTCGTACGCACGTACCCTCGCCAATGTGAAATAGATTGGGCAGCAGAAGGAAGTGGCGGCACTTCTGTTTAAACCTGAGGCGTTCCTATTCCTGCAATCTGGGTGATGGCTGTGAGTTGGGTAACCAGCGCGGCGAAATCTGGCCGTTGCAGTACCTGGGGTTGCAGGCAGGCTTGTTGCAGGCCTCGGAGAGAAGAGACCGTTTCGTGCGCTACTTCCTCCAAGGCGAGATGGTCCAACAGATCTTCCAGCAGATACCCGAAGGCTCTTACTTCCATCCGCTCCAGGGCCGCCGCCAGCTCAGGCTTGGTTTTGTCATAGATGGTTGCCGCCCCGAAGTCACTGAAGAGCGCGTGCCCCGTTTCGTTGACCAGCGTATTATGCGCGTACAGATCGCCGTGCAAGATGCCCCGGGCGTGCAGATGCGCGGCCACGGAAGCAATGCCCGACGCAATGCTGATCACTTCCCGTAGCGGGAACACGGTGCCGGCGGGGTACACATCACGGGTGCAGGATTCAAAGCTGGGCGTGAGACCCAGGTTGCGGTACCCTGCGGGGATCAGCTCCAGCACCAGGCCTTGTTTCTGCGCTGGATGCTGGCTGATTTTGCCCAAGACCTGCACCAGGTGCGGGTGGGCTCCGGCCGCCATACAGGCCTGCATCTCATCCTCCGGGACGCCATCGCTGGTGACTTCGCCTTTGAACACTTTTACCGCCACCGGCTTCGTAACGGCATCAGGGGTTTTCCACTGCGCTTTGGAGATGATGCCGGACGCGCCCTGGCCCAGCACTTCTGCTACCTGTAAGTCAGTCCACGGAACTTCCGGAAGATCGGCTACTACTTGCCCGTGTTGGGTGGCCGGATTACCCGAGAGGGCCAGCCACGACAAGCGGGGCATGGACAGAAGCCAGGCGGGTACTTCTACCAGCTCGTTGGCCGAGATCCGGAGCAGTTCCAGGTTCTGGCAGTTGGCTAATTCCTGAGGGAGGTGGGTCAGTCGGTTGCCGGCCAGCATGAGTTTCTGCATACGGGTGCAGGTGCCAATGGAGCGGGGCAGCGCGGTGATCTGGTTGTTGGTAAGGATGAGCCAGCGGGTGAGCGGCGGCAGGGCACAATCGGGGATGGTTTCAATCTGGCAGGCCTTGAACCCGATCATCTCCAGGGCCGGGCACTGCCCTAGCACCGCCGGGAACTGGGTGAACGCATTGTCTGAGAAGAACGCGATTTTCAGCTTCCGTAGGCGCGCGAAGTCCGGGGGCAAAGACGTGAGGCGGTTGCCGGTTAAGTCCAGTATCTCCAGGGTATCGGCTAAGTCCAGGATATCCAGCGGGAATTCCGTCAAGCCGCAGGAGAGTTTCAGGCGGGTGGCACCTATGAGTTTTCCGGCTTGAAGTTGTGCTAAGGTGGTTAGATCCTGGTCCATGGAGAAAGCTTGTTACGGCGAATGCCACAAAGAAAGCGAATCAGTTGAAATAAGCTTTTCTATTTTGGTGCTGTTTTGACAGAATCAGTCTGAAAAACGGGTTTTAGGAGGTTGTATCAGAAAGGGAAATCTGGCAAAGTCTCCTTCTAAGGGGGTGGGTTTACTTCCGAGTCTTGCTTTCTTCTTGTTGATCCGTGGCTACTTCGTCCGCTGTTGATGTTCTCCCTTCTATAGCGCAGATTCACCCTTCTATGGCGCGGAAGTTACTTCCGTGCCTTTCTTTCTTCTTATTGAGCTATAAGCTGTTGAGCTACCAGCCCGGCCCGCCGTTGTTGGTGTTCTCACCAACAACCAAGTGAACTTCCCTTAAGCAGAAATTCCCCCTTTGAAGGGGGCGAAGGGGGATGTTTACACCTGCTGATCCTTTTTCTTTATTGAGCTTTTGCTACTACGCCCGCCGTTGTTGGTGTTCTCACCAACAACTATGACTGCCTTTCTAATTAGCTATCCGCCTTTACTCTCCACTTCTTTCCTTCCAAGCCTTTAGGCTGGAGTCGCGGTCTGTTCGCGTTTGTCACTTTTCTCCTGGATGAGAAAAGTAACCAAAAGAATCATGAAGAAAAGAAACTCGCTGACGCTCAGACAGTCTTTTCTTCAGTAAAAAGTACCACCTGGTGAAAGCCTTCTGTTTCATAGCAGCCGTGGGCCGTTGCTGCTGGTAGCGTTCTTGCATGCGCTGTCTCGGGACTGGGCTACGCAGGCGGCCCATCGCCGAGACAGCGCATGGGCTGAGTAGGGTTTGGAGCTGCTGCAATGCCTGTAGCGTCCTGCGGACGGGGGAAGGGGCTAGGGGAATCATGTAGGAGGAAACCGGTTTTGGGCGTTATTTTAAAAAAAGAGGCCCAAAACGGAACACTGGTTTTTGAGAATGCGTTAACGCATAAGATGATTCTTTGGGAGTTGCATAAGAATACGGAGGGGAGACCTCCTAAATTTTTATCTATAATCCCTATTAAATTGATAGGAAAACTTGATTTGTAAAAATCGGTACCTACCTTTGTGTCATCTTCATTGACAGACAGATACAGATAACAGACTACATGGTCTTTTCTTCTCACATAAAGCGAATGCGCTTCTGCTGTTGCAGCTCCTGCTGCTGTTGTTGCTAACCTTCGGCAATCAACAAATTCCTTGTGCCCTGCGGCGCACCCCTAACTTCAATTTTCTTACTTAGTATTTTCTTGCCATGGCCTCTTCTTCACAAGAGCAGGTGTCTCAGCTTATACAAGAGACAGAAGGCTTCACCATAGACCAGACGTTCGCGTTGCTGGTCAACCGTTACCCGCAGGCGGTGACGTTCTCCTCCAGCTTCAGCTTTGAAGACCAGGTGATCACGCACCAGATCCTGGAGAACAACGTCCCCATCCGCATTTTCACGCTGGACACCGGCCGCCTTTTCCCGGAGACTTACAGCGTGTGGAGTAGAACCAACGAGGCGTACAACACGCGCATCAAGGCGTACTACCCCAACAATGAGCAGCTGGAGGAGTTTATTCATACTACCGGTCCCAACTCTTTCTACGAGTCTACCCAGAACCGCAAAGACTGCTGCCACATCAGAAAAGTGGAGCCGCTGAAGCGGGCGCTGGCGGGCAACGCCGTCTGGATTACCGGTTTGCGCGCCGAGCACTCGCCGGGCCGCGGCATCCTGCCCAAGTTTGAGTGGGACGAGGGAAACCAGCTCATCAAGTTCCACCCGCTGCTGTACTGGACCACCGACGAGGTGATGGCCTTCATCAAGCAGCACAACATCCCTTACAACAAACTGCACGACAAAGGCTTCATCTCCATTGGCTGCGCGCCTTGTACCCGGGCCATTCAGCCGGGCGAGGATTTCCGGGCCGGCCGGTGGTGGTGGGAAGACGCCAGCAAGAAAGAGTGCGGTTTGCACGTCACCGAGCAGCAGCCCGGCGTGGCGAACTCATTAGCCAAAATCGTTTAGTCAGCATTACAGCGTATGTCAGCATATACCTTAGATTACCTGGATCAGTTAGAATCAGAAGCGATTCATATTTTTAGAGAAGTGGCGGGCCAGTTTGAGCGTCCGGCGCTTCTGTTCTCCGGCGGAAAAGACTCTATTGTGCTGGTGCACCTGGCGCTCAAGGCGTTTAGACCCGGCAAATTCCCTTTCCCGTTGGTGCACATTGATACCGGCCACAACTTCCAGGAAGCCCTGGAGTTCAGAGATTACTTGGCCCACAAGATCAGCGAGAAGCTGATTGTCCGCAACGTGGAGGATACCATCAAAGCCAAAGGCCTCACCGAGCAGAAAGGCAAACTGCCCAGCCGCAACGGTCTGCAGACCTACACCTTGCTGGACACCATTGAAGAATTTGAATTCGATGCCTGCATTGGCGGCGCCCGGCGCGATGAGGAGAAAGCCCGCGCTAAAGAGCGCATCTTCTCCGTGCGTGACGAGTTCGGTTCCTGGGACCCTAAGTTGCAGCGCCCCGAGCTCTGGAATACCTACAACGGCAAAATCAACAAAGGCGAGAACGTGCGCGTGTTCCCCATCAGCAACTGGACCGAATTGGACATCTGGAACTACATCCGCCGCGAGAACATCGAGCTGCCGTCCATCTACTTCGCCCACGAGCGCGAGGTGCTGGAGTTTGATGGTCGCTTGGTGGCTACTAATGAGTTTGTAACGTTGGATCACCATGACGTGATTACCCGCAAAGTAGTCCGTTACCGCACCGTGGGCGACATGACCTGTACCGCCGCCGTTGAGTCCAGCGCCTCTACCTTAGACGACATCATCAACGAGATCATCGCCACCAACACCAGCGAGCGCGGCCAGACCCGCATTGACGACCGCGTGTCCGAGGCCGCCATGGAAGACCGCAAGAAAAACGGCTACTTCTAAGAAGACGCTGGATACTAGACTTTAGATTTTAGACGAAAAACGAAGAATCGCATCCCTCTCTCTTGTCATCCTGAAAGGAACTTGTTGGCGAACGGTAACTGCATTTACTACAACGCTTTTCTAGCTCGCCCACAAGATCTTTCCAAGATGACAAATAGGGGAGAAGAGAAAGGGACTGACTTCGATAAAAATAAAAGAGTGCTTCTGTGAAGAGCCACCGAGGTGTTTAGGAGCCGTTTTCAAGAAAACAACCTTAAAACAAACTCAAGACTCAGCACTCAAGACTCAGAACTCATTTGAAATGGACATTCTAAGATTTTTAACCGCCGGGAGCGTAGACGATGGCAAAAGTACGTTGATTGGGCGCCTGTTGTATGACAGCAAGTCCATCATGGTAGACCAACTGGAAGCCATTGAGCGGAGCACCAAGAACCGCGAAGAAGGCCAGGTAGACCTCGCGCTGCTGACCGATGGTTTACGCGCGGAGCGGGAGCAGGGCATCACCATTGACGTGGCCTACAAATACTTCTCCACGCCTAAGCGTAAATTCATCATCGCGGATACGCCGGGCCACATCCAGTACACCCGCAACATGGTGACCGGCGCGTCTAACTCAGACCTGGCCATCATCTTAATCGATGCCCGCCACGGCGTGGTGGAGCAGACCCGCCGCCACTCCATCATTGTGTCTTTGCTGAACCTGCCGCATGTGGTGGTCGCCATCAACAAAATGGATTTGGTGGATTTCTCCCAGGACAAGTACAACGACATCGTGATTGACTATTCGCAGGTAGCCAAATCATTGGGCCTGAAGAACGTGACCTACATTCCCATCAGCGCGCTGAACGGTGACAACATTGTGGAGAAATCCTCGGCCATGCCGTGGTACGAAGGCGAATCGCTGCTGGGCGTTCTGGAAACCGTGGAGGTCCACGAGGACATTAACCTCACCGAAGGTCGTTTCCCGGTGCAGTACGTCATCCGTCCGCAGACCGAGGAACTGCCTGATTACCGCGGGTACGCCGGCAAGATCATCAGCGGCATCTACCGCAAAGGCGACAAAGTGGTGGTGCAGCCCTCGGGCGTAGAAAGCACCATCTCGGCCGTGGAAGTTGGCGGTGCCGAAGTAGAAGAAGCCTTCGCGCCGCAGAGCGCCGTGCTGCACCTGAAAGATGACGTGGACATCAGCCGCGGCGACATGCTGGTAAAACAGGATGCGCCCGTGCAGGTAGCGCAGGAATTTGAGGTGGTTTTGTGCTGGATGAGCAACACGCCGCTGGTGCCCCGCAACAAATACCTGCTGCAGATCAACAGCCGCACCGTGCGCTGCGTGGTGAAAGAGCTGGAGTACAAACTGAACGTGAACACCCTGGAGAAAGAACTGTCGCCGGTATCGGCGGGGTTGAACGACGTGGTGAAGGCCACCATCAAGACCGCCTCGCCCATCGCCTTTGATTCCTACAAGAAACTCAGAGCCAACGGCGGCGCCATCCTGATTGACGAGACCAGCAACGTAACCGTGGGAGCCTGCATGATTTCCACCGAAGCCACGGACAAACCTTTCTGGCCGGAGATCTAATACGCCCGGAAAGCGAATGCTTTTAGTGTTTTGGAGCTGTTTTTTAGAAAATAACCCCAAAACAGAACGCGGCAACTCAGCTTCACTGGTTTCCACCTGGCGCGAGTCTCCAGACTCGTGCCAAAGGATGAAGCGAGTCTCCAGACTCGCCGGGAACCATGAGCAACGTTGCACGGGAAAGGAGTCTGGAGACTCCACGCATCCCATGTCACGAGTCTGGAGACTCGCGCCAGAGACAAACTGATAAAAGCCGTTTCAGGGCTGGTTTCTTCAAATCAGCCCTGAAACAGAAAACCCCTAAACACCACCGGTTCCTTGACCAGAGCCGTGACTAGACAAACAAAACCATGAGAGCAGGGCAGCAGAAAGGGAAAGTGATCATTGCAGGAGCCGGTCCCGGTGACCCTGACCTGATCACGGTGAAGACGGTAAAAGCATTGCGCCAGGCCGAGGTGATTCTGGTAGACCGGTTGGTGAGCGAGGAAATCCTGGAAACGTACGCGGCGCCCTCGGCGGAGATTGTGTACGTGGGCAAGCAGTGCCGCAGCCACGGCACCACGCCGCAGGCCACCATCAACGAGCTGCTGGTGGAATACGCCCTGCTGGGCAAACGGGTGCTGCGACTGAAAGGCGGAGACGTGTCTATCTTCTCCAACGTGCTGGATGAGCTGCAAAGCCTGGTGGCCCACGAGATTGAGTACGAGATCATCCCCGGCATCACGGCGGCTTTGGGCGCGGCGGCGTACGCGGGCATTCCGCTCACGGCGCGGCAGCACTCCACGGCGGTGCGCTTCCTGACCTATTACACCTACAGCAAACTCACCGAGGATTACTGGCACGAACTGGCCCTGACCGAGGACACGCTGGTGTTCTACATGTCTAGTGAGCGGTTAGCCGAAGTGGTGGAGAAACTCACCCGCCACGGCATTTCTGAGGAGAAACAACTGGCGGTAGTGGAGCAAGCCACCACGCCGCTGCAGCACGTGCAAACCAGCAGCCTGTATGACTACGCGCAGAAGCTGGGCGGCAAGACGTTTGTGTCGCCTTCGCTCGTGATCATTGGCCGGGTGGTGAACCTGCACCATGAGTTCAAATGGTTCACCAACAACCCAAGTAGAGAACATTACTTCAAGCCGGTCGCTGAACAAGTGGGCCTGGTACTTCAATAATTTCAACGCTATGTTAGCAGAAGCGAAACTAAAAGCCTTCCTGGAGCTGGTCCAGCAATCGTCTAAAGAGGAACAGCTGTGGATGAGCGGTTACCTGGCCGGCCTAACGGCTGCCCCTGGGGTGGCCGCCCCGGCCGCTGAGTCTGTAGTTGCGGCTCCCAAACCAGCCGTAGGCAAAGTCACCATCGCGTACGGCACCGAGACCGGCAACTCCAAGCGCGTGGCCACAGATCTGGCGGGCAAAGCCAAGAAAAGCGGCATCAACGCCCGCGTGGTGAGCCTGGACCAATACCGCCTGAACGATCTGGAGAAAGAAGAATATTTCCTGACCGTGATCAGTACGCAGGGCGAGGGAGATCCGCCCGCCGGTGCCCAGAAGTTCTACGACTACGTGCACCAAACCGATAAAAAGCTGCCCAAGCTGAAGTACAGCGTGCTGGCCTTGGGCGATACCGCGTACCCGCTGTTCTGCAAAGCCGGCGAGGACGTAGATGCCCAGTTGCAGCGTTTGGGCGGCAGCCCCTTGGTGCCCATCCAGAAGTGTGATGTGGATTATGAAGACGAAGCCAACGCCTGGTTCCAGAGTGTGCTGCAGTCCCTAAACCAGACCGCCGCTCCCGCTTCGGCCCCGGCTCCGGCCGCTGCTCCAGCTCCCGCCAAGAAAGCCGGCAAGAAAATCTACCAAGGAACCATCCTCTCCAACATCGTCCTGAACGATGTGGGCTCCAACAAACTCACCCACCACATTGAGATTGAGGCCGAGGATCTGGCCTATGAGCCCGGCGATGCGCTAGGTGTGGTTCCCAAGAACCGGCCGTTCACCATTGAGGCCATCCTGAAGATCACCGGCATTGCACCCGACGAAAAAGTGACGCACCGCAACAGCGAATCAACCGTGCGCGAGCTGCTGCATGACAAACTGAACATCACGTTTCTGCCGGAGCGGGTGGTGAAAAAATATGCCGAGGTGGTGGAGCAGGACATTCCGGCCACCCGCATTGATTTGCTGGATCTTTTGAGAATTTACCCGGTAAAAGACGCCGAGCAGTTCAAAGAGGTGCTGCAGATTCTGGAACCCATCGCCCCGCGTTTGTATTCAATTTCCTCCTCGTTGGAGGCTCATGCCGGCGAGATCCACGTAACGGTAGCCCGCGATGAGTTCCGAATCAACGAGGAACTGCTGTGCGGCCACTGCTCAGATTATCTGTCTGAACAGAAGGAAGGCCAGCCGCTGGAGTTCTACATCCACAAAAACAGCCAGTTCAAACTGCCGGCTGCCGATAAAGACGTGATCATGATTGGGCCGGGCACGGGCGTGGCGCCGTTCCGCTCTTTCCTGGCCGAGCGCGATGCCACCGGCGCCGAGGGCCGCAACTGGCTCTTCTTCGGGGACCAGCACTTCGCCACCGATTTCCTGTACCAGACCGAAATCCAGAGCTGGTACGAAACCGGCATCCTGACCCGCTTCAACGGTGCCTTCTCCCGCGACCAGCAGGAGAAAGTGTACGTGCAGCACAAGATGCTGGAAAACGCCACCGTTTTCTATGAATGGCTCTCATCGGGCGCTTACGTGTACGTGTGCGGGGCCAAAGAACCCATGAGCGTAGACGTAGAGAACACGCTGCTGCAGATCATCGGGCTGGGTGCCGGTTCTTCGCCAGAAGAAGCCGCCGTGTACCTGGAGCAGATGAAAGAAGAAGGCCGCTACCTGAAAGACGTGTATTAATCTGAAGTGCAAATCATTCCCGGCTGTCCCCCTTTGAAGGGGGTAGAGGGATGATAACTCCTGCAGATCAGGCATTGCAGAATTTATGTAGGGGCAATCCCTTGTGGTTGCCCTTGCTTCGAAGCGAAGCTACTGGCTCTTCAAACGGCCTTGTCATCCCCCTACCCCCTTCAAAGGGGGACGAAGGAGTGATTCCATAAAGAACTGTTTTTAAGCTGTTTTTCTGAAAACAGGCTCAAAACAGGAATGCAAAAATCAGGGCAGGAAATCGACTTCCTGTTCCTCCTAAAGACCAGTTACCATGTCAACTGAGAAAAAGAATTTATCACCCATAGAGAAAATAAAAGAGGTCAGCCAGGGCCTGCGCGGAACGCTGAAGGAAAGCCTGAAAGACGAAATCACCGGGGCCATCCGGGAAGACGATACGGCGCTGGTGAAGTTCCACGGCATGTACATGCAGGACGACCGCGACCGTCGCGAAGAACGGGCCGCCAAGAAGTTGGAGCGTCTGTATTCCTTTATGATCCGGTTGCGGTTGCCCGGCGGTTTCCTGACTCCTGAGCAATGGGTAGCCACGCACAACATCGCGGGCGACAACTCCACGGGTGTGATCAAAATCACTACCCGCCAGACCTTGCAGCTGCACGGCATTGTCAAGTCCAAGACCAAACCCACCATCAAAGCCTTCAACCAGGCCGGGCTGGATTCCATTGCCGCCTGCGGCGATGTGAACCGCAACGTGGTGGCCTCGGCCAACCCGCTGGAATCGCCGCTCCACGAGCGCATATTTCAGTACGCCGACCGGATCAGTGAGTACCTGCTGCCCAAGACCAGATCATACTATGACGTGTGGCTGGACGAGGAGAAAATCTACGACAAGGTGGAGGAGGAAGACCCGCTGTACCAGGACCGCTACCTGCCCCGCAAATTCAAGATTGGCCTGGTGATTCCGCCTAACAATGATTCTGATGTGTTTGCGCAGGATTTGGGCCTCATCGCCATCATTGAGAATAATGAACTGAAAGGCTTCAACCTGGCTGTGGGCGGAGGTTTATCATTTACCCACGGCAACGCCGAAACCTACCCAAGGCTGGCCACCGAGATTGGTTTCGTGAGCACCGAGGAATCAGATGAGAAGCTATTTAAAGCGGTGTATGAGATCCTAACCGTGCAGCGGGATTTCGGGAACCGGGCCGACCGCAAGTTGGCGCGTCTGAAGTACACCGTGGACAACATGGGGCTTGACGTTTTCCGGGCAGAATTAGAAAAACGCACCGGATTCGCGTTAGAAGCCGTTCGGCCGTACACCTTGACCACCCGCAAAGACCATTACGGCTGGACCCAGAGCAACACCGGCCGGTGGCATTACACCGTGTTCGTGGAAAACGGCCGCATTACAGATCTGCCGTCGGCGGCGCTCAAAACGGCCATGCTGGAGGTAGCCCAAACCGGTAAAGCCAACTTCCGGTTCACCTGCAACCAGAACGTGATCCTGAGCGACATCACCGCAGAAGACAAAGCTGCCATTGAAGAAATTCTGGTGAAGCACCAGGTGATTCCGCATACCGAGGCCGCGTCGCTGGTGCGCCAGAACGCGATGGCCTGCGTGGCGTTGCCCACCTGCCCGTTAGCTCTGGCCGAGGCGCAGCGCTACCTGCCGGAACTCATCACCAAGATTGACGGCGTGCTGGCGCACCACGGGTTGCAGGACGAGGAAATCATCATCCGGATGACGGGTTGCCCCAACGGCTGCGGCCGGTCAGTGCTCTCCGAGATCGGCTTTGTGGGAACGGCTCCCGGACATTACAACCTGAACCTGGGCGGCGATGAGCAGGGCCAGCGGCTGAACAAACTTTACAAAGAAAACCTGGACGAGGCGGCCATTCTGCAGGAATTGGATATCGCCTTTGGCGCTTTCAAGCAGAACCGGTTGGCGGGCGAGCGCTTCGGGGATTTCGCCTACCGCACGTTACTAAATTAAAATCAGCCCAGGCGTTTAGCGGTCATTTTCTGAAAAAGAACCGCTAAACGCCTCGTGGCGGGTCCTTCGCTGGCGCGTTTCCTTTTTCCGGTAATTAGTATTCAGTACACTGTGGAGATCGGTATCCGTGGGGCTAAGAGAAGGAAGCTTACTTGCTGATAATTTGCTGTTTATCAAGAAAATATTTACTTTAATAGATAGGTAACGACTGCGCTTGCGCGATGCCGGCTTGTTTTCCGGAGATTCAGCAAAGAACCTCTTTTATCTTAAAAGCCTGGGCATTTCGGCCGGAAGGTTCTAAAATCAAAAGCACACAAACGAATTATGACCACTGCCACCATCAGAGAGCAAAATGAGCTGTTCCCGGTTTTTCTGAAACTGGAGCATCTGCGCGTGCTGGTGGTAGGAGGCGGCAACGTGGGCCTGGAGAAACTGACGGCTTTGCTGCAAAACTCGCCCAGAACTACCATCAAAGTGGTGGCCATCCAGTTTCAGGAGGCGGTGCTCCAGTTGGCGCAGGAAAACCACAACATTGCCCTGGTGCCCAAAGCCTTCGGGCCGGAGGATGTGGCGGGGGCTGACATTGTGATTGTGGCCGTGAACGACCGGACCGCCAGCCGCGCGATCAGCCAGGAAGCCAAGCGCCAGGGCAAACTGGTGAACGTAGCCGATACGCCCGATCTGTGCGATTTCTACCTGAGCTCGGTGGTACGGAAAGGCAACCTGAAAATAGCGATCTCCACCAATGGCAAATCGCCCACCATGGCCAAGCGCCTGAAAGAAACCTTCAATGAGGTGTTGCCCGAGGAGTTGGATGAGGTGTTGGATAATCTGCAGCAGATCAGAAACAGTCTGAAAGGCGATTTCGCCGCCAAAGTCACCCAACTCAACCAGATCACCAAAGTGCTGACCGTTCAAGAGAAACCCCAAATCCGCGTTGAGCGGAAAGAAAAGCCCTGGAAGAAAATCGCCTACGGGGTGCTGCTGGCGTTCTTTTTCATGATTGTGGGGCGCTTCGCGTTCTCGGCCATTTCCATGGAGGAGGTTTCCACCTTTGTGGGTTCCATTGAGCCTATCTTCTACTGGATGATCTTTGCGGGTTTTCTGGCACAGATGGTAGACGGCGCGCTGGGCATGGGCTACGGCGTGACCAGCACCACAGTCTTGCTGTCTCTGGGAATCAACCTGCCGGCCATCAGCGGAAGCATCCATACCGCCGAGATCTTCTCCAGCGGCATCTCGGGTTTCAGCCATTACAAGTTCGGGAACGTGAACAAGAAGCTGTTCAAGGTCTTGTTGGTGCCCGGCGTGCTAGGTGCCATTGCCGGAGCCTGGCTTTTGGCGAAAGTAGGGGAGGAGTACGCCAATTACGTGCGGCCCATTCTGGCCTTGTACACCCTGGTGTTGGGGGCCCGCATCATCTACACCGCCTTCAAGAAAAACAAAGAGCGCAAGAAAGTGAAAAAGGCGGGTTTACTGGCCGGAGCCGGCGGTTTCCTGGACTCCTTTGGCGGCGGCGGCTGGGGGCCGTTGGTGACCAGTACCCTCATTGCCAAGGGCCGTACGCCGCGCTTCGTGATCGGGACGGTGAGCATCACGGAGTTTTTCGTCACCTTCGCCAGCGCCCTCACCTTCTTCGCGATGCTGGGCCTGAGTCATTTGCAGGTCATCATCGGGTTGGTGCTAGGCGGCATGCTGGCGGCGCCCATCGCGGCCCGGCTGGCCGGCCGATTGCCGGTCAAAACTATGTTCATAGCCGTAGGGTCATTGGTGATTATCTGGAGCCTCCGGATTCTGTTGAAAGCGGTAGGGCTGTTCTAGGAATAGAGAAAGCCTGAAAGTGTTTGGGGCCTGTTTTCTTAAAAACAGGCCCCAAACACTTTTAGTGGATACAGGTGCTACACCGATAGACACGCGCCAGAAGTCTGGTTCTCTTTCTCCACCTCAGAAAGCCAAACCGAGAAATGCTGCGAGATCTTCTCGCCCTCAATGATGAACCCGTCATGGCCGTAGTTGGAGTCAATCTCCACCAGCTGCACGTTGGGCAAATGCTGCGCCAGGAACTGCTGCTCCTGCACCGGGCACAGAATGTCGCTGTTAATGCCGATGATCAGCGTCTTTTGGGGTATTTCCGCTAAAACGGCCTCTAAACGCCCGCCTCGTCCGCGTGACAGGTTGTGGCTGTCCAGGGCTTTGGTCAGGAACCAATAACTGTAGGCGTTGAAGCGGTTCACCAGTTTCTCGCCCTGGTAATTGAGGTAAGAAGACACCCTGTAGTTGTCCAGCTTCTCGGGGTCCGGATCGGTTTGGTTCTGGGCCAGGATCTGGTAATTGCGGTAGGTGAGCGTACCCAGAGCGCGGGCGGCTTTAAGGCCTTTGCTCCCGGCCGTAGGATTGGGTTCGCCCCAGGTGCCATCGGCCTCCAGCATCAGGCGCTGGGTGGTATGAATCCCGATGCCCCAGGTGCTCTCGGCGGCCGAGGTGGCCAGCAGGAACAGGTTGTCCACTACCTGCGGCTCCGCGATGGCCCATTCCAACACCTGAAAACCGCCCATGCTGCCCCCGGCCAGGATATGGATTTTCTCCAGGCCCAAGTGCTCGCGCAGCAGCATGTGGGCCCGTACCATGTCGCGCACGGTGACCTGCGGGAACGTGGTGTAATACGGTTCGCCGGTCTGGGGGTTGAGGCTCAAGGGGCCGGTGCTGCCGTAGCAGGAGCCCAGAATGTTGGCGCAGACAATGAAATGCCGTTCAGGATCAATGACCTTACTTTCCCCCACGATACCGTCCCACCAGTCCAACACGTTTGAATTAGCGGTAAGAGCATGGCAAATCCAGACCACATTGCTTTTATTTGCGTTCAGCTTACCAAAGGTGTGGTAGGCGACTGTGATTTCAGGAAGTGTTTGCCCGCCTTCTAATGCAAAAGGTTGGTTATATTGAAAATAATTCATGTAGTACCTTTAACTCTTACAAAGTAAAGGGCTACCGGCTTAAAACCGTAATAAATATGATAAGAATTGAGATGAACCGCGTGGGTGGTGACTATGGTTTTGAAGCCAGAGACGCCAACGGCCACGTCATCACCACCGACACCAGCCCCGAGAGCGGCGGCATGAACTTTGGCGTACGTCCCATGCAAATGCTGTTGATGGCCTTGGGTGGCTGCAGTGGCATTGATGTGGCCATGATCCTGAAAAAACAGCGGCAGGAACTGACCGGCTTCAAGATGGAGATCACCGGCGAGCGCGAGACGGGCAAAGAACCAGCCCTGTGGAAGAAAGTACACGTGGTCTTTGACCTGCAAGGGCCTCATGACGTGGTAAAAGCCGAGCGCGCCTGCGAGCTTTCCATGGAGAAATACTGCTCCGTGGCCGAAACCCTGCGCAGAGCCGGTGCCGAGGTGACCTGGGAAGTAAGGGTTACTGCGTAACCAGTTCTGAGTCCTGAGTTCTAAGTCTTGAGTTGGGAAAGGGAACCCACCCCTAGCCCTTCCAGGAGGAGATTTTCGCTCACTCGTTTTAGGGCCGTTTTTCAGAAAAGAGGCTGAAAACATTGAATATCCTCTAATTGATTGATTGATTGATTGATTGATTGATTGATTGATTGATTGATTGATTGATTGCGCTCCTGTGTTAAACAATCGGACTACGTGTGCTGATATTCCCCTCCTGGTAGGGGTAGGGGTGGGTTCAACCCAAGCAACCACCACTTCAGCAACAGATCAGAAATACCTCACGGTATCTGTGCCGGTAACAGTTGCAAACGCAGTTTAACAGGTATAGAACGTGTTTTCGGGAAGGTGATGCACCACAAAAGGGAACTCTGTTTTTGGCCTGTTTTCAGAAAAGCGGGTCAAAAACGTGTTTTAGACCCGCATACCAACTGTATGAACATTTCGCCTGGGAGTATTAGAAATAGGAAAAAAAGTGCCAAAATAAACCATGTGCTGATGTGCTACCAACTAACACATCAGCACATTAAAAAATTAGCACATTAGAAAATGGAATACCATCCGCTTACCAAAGCCATCAGAATACAGACCGAGCGCACCAATGAGATGGAGCACTCCACGCCCATGTTCCTGACCAGCAGTTTCCAGTTTGAGAACGCCGAGGACATGCGCGCCGCCTTCGCGGATGAGACCGACGACAACATCTACAGCCGCTTCAGCAACCCCTCCGTGCAGGAGTTCACCGATAAGATGTGCGCCCTGGAAGGCGCGGAGGCCGGCTATGCCACCGCCTCGGGCATGAGCGCGGTCTTCGCCTCGTTTATGGCTTTGCTCAAAGCCGGTGACCACCTGCTGGCCTGCAATTCCATCTTCGGGAGCACGCACACCATCATCACCAAGTACCTGCCCAAGTACGGCATTGAGTACAGCTACGTGTCCGCGGACAAGCCCGAGGAGTGGGAAGCCGCCATCCGGCCCAACACCAAAATGCTCTACATTGAGACGCCCACCAACCCCGGGTTGGACATTATTGACCTGGAGTTTGCCGGCCAGCTGACCAAAAAGCATAATATCATTTTTAACGTGGACAACTGCTTCGCCACGCCGGTAAACCAACGTCCGGTAGAGTTTGGCGCGGACCTGATCGTACACTCGGCCACCAAGTGGATAGACGGTCAGGGCCGCGTGCTGGGCGGCGTGGTAGTGGGCAAGAAAGAGCTGATCAAGGACATTTACCTGTTCTGCCGCAGCTCGGGCCCGGCGCTGTCGCCGTTCAACGCCTGGGTGCTGAGCAAAAGCCTGGAGACGCTGGATGTACGCATGGAGCGCCACGCCGGCAATGCCCTGTCCATCGCTACTCAACTGCAGGACCACCCGAAATTGAACTGGGTCAAGTATCCGTTCCTGCCCACGCACCCCAGCTATGAAATTGCCAGAAAGCAGATGAAGAACGGTGGCGGATTGTTCTGTTTCGAGCTGAAAGGCGGCCTGGAGAGCGGACGTACGTTCCTGGACAGCCTGCATCTGATGTCGCTTACCGCCAACCTGGGAGACACCCGCAGCATCGCTTCGCACCCGGCCAGCACCACCCACGCCAAACTCACCGAAGCTGAGCGCCAAGCAGTAGGCATCACGCCCGGCCTCATCAGAATCTCCGTGGGCCTGGAGTACGCCGATGATATTCTGAACGATATTCTGCAGGCGCTGGAGAAGTGCTAGAAGGGTAGTTCGTTGCTAGTGATTAGTCTCTAGATGTTACAAAAAGCGAATCGGGCCTGTTTTCTGAAAACAGGCCCGATTCGCTTTTATCATTTTAGAACCTCTGGCGCGAGACTAAAGTCTCGTGACTTAAGATGATGCGAATCTCCAAACTCGCCGGGAATCACATGAAGAAGGCGTATTTCCCGGCAATGAGTAGGGAGTCTGGAGACTCCCCGCATCCAGCGGCACGAGTCTGGAGACTCGCGCCAGGACCCGCCGTTTATGGGCCGTTTTTTGATAAATGGCTCTAAAATAGCACTTGTCCTTCCGGATGTCTGCCTAAAAGCTGTTCATAATGCTGTTATGCAGGCCTTTGGTGCTCCAGTAGCCGCTGGCGATGATGCGCCGGATGGTGAAGAGCGGGTCCTGCGGATCGCGTTTGGTGGCTAAGATATAAGCCGCGTCAAACCCGCGTTTCTTCAGTTCGGGGATGGCCTCGGGCCGCCATAACCCAAACGGATAAGCGAAGTATTTGATGGGTTTTCCGGTGATGGCTTCCAGTTGTTTCGTGGGTTTCTCAATCTGGGTGATCCAGTCTTTGTCCTCGTACTTTTTCACGTTGTGGTGGTCGTAGGTGTGGGAACCGATCACGTGTCCCGCGTCAGACAATTCCTTGATCTGCTCCTTGGTCATATAGTTGGGCCGGCCGATGGAAACGGTCATGATGAAGAAAACCCCTTTGAAGCCGTACTTGTCCAGTTCTGGTTTGGCCACGGTGTACTGGTCCAGTTTGGTGTCATCGAAGGTGAGCATGATGGGTTTTTCTGGCAGCGGGGTGCCTTTGGTGAGGTAGGCCTGCAACTGATCCGGCAAGATGGTGTGGTAACCGCTGTCGGCGAGCATTTTCATCTGAGCCCTGAAATCATGGGGTTTCACGATGTAGTCTTTGCCCACTTTCCCGTCGCGAGAATTCCATTCGCGGATCTGGTGGTAACACAGGATAGGCACCTGTGGACGGGCCAGAATAGCGGCGGCTGAGGCGGGTTTCTCGGTGGCTGCCTCCGGTGCGGTTGCCACCGCGTCTGGGGAAGGAACTTCCTCTTTCTGCGGCCCGGAAGTGGAAACTACCTGGGTAGGGGAAGGCACCTGCACCTGCTGCTCGGTTTTATTGTCTGACGGAGAGCACGAAAAAAGACTAAACGTAAGCGCGGCGAAAAGCGAGAACCGGCCAAGGCATTGAAAACGGGACATATACTCTAACTGGAAAAAGGTCTTGGATGAAAGAACAGGCAATCCGATCCATTTAAAGCTTAGGACCGCCGCCGTTCAATCCGTAATCTACTGAAACTTGGGGCAATTCTGATGTGTTTCTGGCCTGTTTTCCGGAAAAGAAACTAAAAAGAACTTCGTCTTAAAATCGAAAGAACGCAAAGGCCTGCTTATGGCCCCTCTGGGAGAACACAGATGTCTGCGCGGGAGAGGAGGGCGGGGCCGACCATAGGTTTTAGAGCACTTTTGAAAAAACGGGCACAAAAAAGGGCCTCACGTCAGGTGAGGCCCTTTTGGAGGACTGATGTATCTTAAAACTTAAGCAAGTTTTACATTTACAGCGTTTAAACCTTTGCGGCCTTCTTTCAGCTCAAAAGTTACTTCATCATTTTCTCTGATTTCGTCCACTAGGTTAGACACGTGTACGAAATACTCCTCATTGGAGTCTGCGTCTTTAATGAAGCCAAAACCTTTGGAGTCATTGAAGAATTTTACTTTACCGTTTTTCATTAATGTGATAATATAATAATAAACAAATGTAGAGATTATATTCTACACTTTGACCTTTTTAACGAAGTATATTTACGTAACTCCTGATTTGAATGTTCCTGGTAAATCATCAAAGATGTGCTGCCAGAACAAGAAAGATCACCGGGATAGAAGTATTCCGGAGGATGTTCGTCTGCCGCCGCCCAGCCATTTCCTTGCTGGTTCTTTCCAGAGGGGAATATTTTTCGTGGAGTAGCCTGGAGAACTGCTTTCTCCGGTGATGTTGCCAGCGGCGGCTGAGCAGCCTGAATTATATCCGCACAGAAGCTCAAAAAACTCAGATATGACCACAGAAGCACGAACCACCATCCGCGTAGGACTCATTGGCTTTGGAATGGCGGGCCGCATTTTCCACGCGCCGTTCATCCACCTGGTACCGGGGCTGGAACTGGTAAGAATACGGGAGTCACGGGAAGAGAACATCCAGATTGCCCGGAGCCGCTATCCCCAGGCCATCATCACCAGCCAGGCAGACGACATCATCCAGGACCCGGCCATTGATTTGGTGATCGTGGCCACGCCCAACAGTTCGCATTACGCTTTGGCAAAACAGGCTCTAAACGCGGGCAAACACGTGGTGGTGGAAAAACCGTTCACGCCCACCTCCGCCGAGGCCGATGAGTTGATCCAGTTGGCTCAACAGCAGCAGCGGCTCCTCACCGTGTACCAGAACCGCCGCTGGGACAGTGATTTCAAAACCGTGCGGAAAGTGCTGGAAAGTGGCGTCTTGGGCGAGGTGGTGGAGTACAAAGCCCATTTTGACCGGTTCCGGCCTATGCTCAAAGGAAATACCTGGAAAGAAGAGGCGGCACCCGGCACCGGCATTGTCTATGACCTGGGCTCGCATCTGATTGACCAAGCCCTGGTGCTGTTCGGGAGGCCGCAGGAAATCTCCGCCGACATCCGGATTCAGCGGCCGCTCAGTCCCGTGCCAGATAAGTTTGAAGCCACGCTGTTTTATGATACCCTGAACGTGACCTTATCGGCGGGTTTGCTGGTGCGGGAATTGAGCCCCCGCTACATCCTTCACGGGAACCGGGGTTCTTTCCTGAAGTGCGGCCTGGATGTGCAGGAGAAAGCCCTGAACGACGGTCTTTTGCCGCATCTGGAGCCTGCCTGGGGCGTGGAGCCTGAAAGCATCTGGGGCCACCTGAATACCGAGTTCCAGGGCCTGCATGTCACGGGAAGAGTTGAAAGTGAACCCGGCCACTACCGGGGTTTCTATGAGAATGTCTACCGCGCCATCACCGGCGAAGGCACCTTGGAAGTAAAACCCGAGCAAGCCCGCGACGTGATCAAAGTGGTGGAAACCATGATGCAAAGCAGCCAGGAGAAACGAACAGTTCCCTTTATTGCTTAACCGGCGCGTTTCAGTATAAACAAAACCCCGCCGGAGATCCGGCGGGGTTTTGTTTGGAAGTAAGTGTCCCGCCTCTGGTGACGCGGGGCACTCCGGTTTGCTTGTTGGTTGTGAGTAGTGGGCGCGGGTAATATTAAATCTTTACAAACTCTACGCGGCGGTTGTTGGCTTTGGCTTCTGCCGAGGTGCCTTTGTCCAGCGGTTTGGTTTCGCCCTGGCCTTTGGCTTTCAATCGGCTCTCGGCGATGCCCTGGCTCACTAGGTACGTTTTCACGGCCTCGGCCCGTTGCTGGCTCAGTTTCAGGTTAGAAGCGTCATCGCCGTCCGTATCAGTGTGTCCGTCTACGCTGAAGTGGAGGTCAGGCTGCTCCTGCATCAGTTTCACAATGCCGTTCAGCGTGCCCACCGACTCCGGCCTGATCACCGCTTTGCTGGGGTCAAACTTCACGCCGTAGGTCACAATCTTGCCGGTGGCCAACACCTGGTCGTACAGCTTTTTGCCGCCCTCGGCAATGAACACGTTTTTGACCATCGCGTTGCCCTCAATCCGCCGGTCTGATTTTATCTTCAGGTTGACCGGTTTGCCGGTGACGTTAGGGATATTGATGAGGCGGTGCTGGTCCAGGTAGACTTTCATGCTGCGCTTGTTGAAGGCGATGGAGACGTGCCGCCACTGGTTTTTGGTGCCTGTGGCCTCTAGCTCAGCAGCATTGGAACCGAAGGTCTTGAAACGCACCCCTTCCGGCGAGATAATGATCGGGTCCCAGAACATGCCGTGGGTAGCCTCGTTGTATTTGTTCAGTTCGCTCAGAAAGTAGATTTCGTAGGCCATGTTGGGGTTGTCTGAATCAAAGTAGACGTCCATCTCCACGGTAAACGTTTCGGGCAGCCAGTTCTCGGTTTTCATGAGCGGACTGATGGCGGTGCCATTGCTCACCAGGTGAATGACATCGGTTCCGCCGAAGGAAGCGACTTCCGCATTGCCCTGCTGTAAATCCCAGCGCGAGGGGAATTCGCCGTTTTCTTCGCCTTTGAGGTTATCGGCGAACAGCACTTTATCACCGGGCACGAAATCATATTTGGTCCAGACTTTCGCCTTGGTCTCAGCGGGCGAGGAAGCGTCCTCGGCAGTTGGTTCCTCGGTAGGGGTTTCGCCGTTTTCTTTGTTACCAGATACGGATTTCTTGGTGCTGGTCACCTGATCGGCGGTCTTGTTGATTTTGGCGTCAATCTTCTCATTGACTTTGCTTTTCAGCTTGTCACCAAGGTTGAACTGGGCCTGAGCCGGCAGAGAGAGCAGCGCCAAAAGGAACGCGCCGCCCAGAAAAGAAAGGGTAGACTTCATACAGGTAGGGATATAGGATGAGGTGAAAAGTTGCTTTGTCACTAGTTTTAGAAAATCGCGCAGGAAACGATTTCTGCTCTAAATGACAGAGAACTAATGGTATACCCCTATGATGCAGGAACATGCTAAGAAGATTTCCCGCTGCCTCAGCAGAAAGAAACATCTGGCATGGTCAAAGGTAGATGGGTTGAATGAAGCAAATCCGCGTCACTCCTGAACGGCCCCGTCTGGTTTCTGGGGCTTCCTGGGCCAAGGGAATGGAGTTCATTCAAGACGGATTACGCTGGAAGTACAGGGAGACTCCAGCCTTTGTTTTGGGGCTGTTTTCCCTAAAACGAGTCAAAAACAGGAAAACATAAAGGCCTTACCGCAATTGCAGTAAGGCCTTTATTATTGAGTCAGAGAATTATCTTAGTTGTTCCCGAAGCGCTTGCGCTCGTTCTCATCTAAGTAGATTTTCCGCATTCTGATGCTCTTAGGCGTGATCTCCAGCAGCTCATCTTTCTGGATGTACTCCATGGCTTCTTCCAAAGAGAATTGTTTCTTAGGAACAATCTTCACGTTGTTGTCAGAACCAGAGGCACGCATGTTGGTCAGCTGCTTTCCTTTCTGGATGTTCACGGTCAGGTCATTCTGACGAGAGTGCTCACCAATTACCATGCCCATGTACACATCTTCGCCCGGCTCCACAAAGAACACACCTCTGTCTTGCAGTTTGTCAATAGAGTAAGCAGTACCAGGACCATTCTCCATCGCGATCAAGGAACCGTTGATACGGCCTGGGATAGCGCCTTTGAAGGGCTCATACGCCACAAAACGGTGGTTCATGATGGCTTCACCGGCAGTAGCGGTCAATACGTTGTTACGTAGACCAATCAAACCGCGCGCAGGAATGTTGAACTCCAAGTGCTGCAAGTCGCCTTTCGGCTCCATGATAGTCAAGTCACCTTTCCGCTGGGTCACCAATTCAATCACTTTACCAGCAGATTCCTCAGGAACGTCTACTACTAAGTGCTCCATTGGCTCCATTTTCTGGCCATTCTCTTCTTTGAAAATTACCTGTGGCTGACCTACCTGCAATTCGTAGCCTTCACGACGCATGGTTTCAATCAATACAGACAAGTGAAGAATACCACGTCCGTACACCAGGAAGGTGTCTTCTTTGTCCGTCTCGTCTACCCGCAGCGCCAGGTTTTTCTCCATCTCTTTGTACAGACGGTCACGTAAGTGGCGCGATGTTACAAATTTACCTTCTTTTCCGAAGAAAGGAGAGTTGTTGATGGTGAACAACATGTTCATGGTAGGCTCATCAATAGAGATGCGCTCCAATGGCTCAGGGTTTTCAAAGTCAGCAAGGGTATCGCCAATTTCAAAACCTTCAATACCGGTTACGGCACAGATCTCGCCAGCAGAAACAGATTCTACTTTCACGCGACCTAAACCTTCAAACACCTGAAGTTCTTTGATTTTTACTTTCTTGATAGAGCCATCGCGCTTGCAAAGACTCATGTTGGCGCCTTCTCTCAATGTACCGCGTTTCACGCGACCAATGGCAATACGACCCACGAAAGAAGAATAGTCCAAAGAGGTAATCTGCATCTGCGGGGTTCCCTCTTCTGAAGGGGCCGGAGGAATTACTTCTAAGATCGCATCCAGAAGAGGCGTGATGTTATCGGTTGGTTTCTGCCAGTCGGTGCTCATCCAGCCGTTTTTGCTGGAGCCGTAGATGGTCACGAAGTCTAACTGATCTTCGGTGGCATCCAGGTTGAACATCAGGTCGAATACCATTTCGTGTACTTCGTCCGGACGGCAGTTCTCTTTGTCTACTTTGTTTACCACTACAATTGGCTTCAGGCCTAACTGTACGGCTTTGCCCAGCACGAAGCGGGTCTGTGGCATAGGGCCTTCAAAGGCATCTACCAGCAGAAGAACACCGTCGGCCATTTTCAATACGCGTTCTACCTCACCTCCAAAGTCAGCGTGACCAGGCGTATCAATGATGTTGATTTTCACATCTTTGTAACGAACCGATACGTTTTTGGAAACGATGGTGATGCCGCGCTCCCGCTCCAGGTCATTGTTGTCCAGGATCAGGTCGTCGAACTGTTGGTGTGCGTCAAAAATCTTTGAGGCGTGGATGATCTTGTCTACCAGCGTGGTCTTACCGTGGTCCACGTGGGCAATAATCGCGATGTTGCGGATACTTTGCATTCAGAGGTTGTTTTCAGCCCGCAAAGGTAGGGTTTTTCTTAGGCTTTTCTATCTTTTTTCTGAAAAAGTCCTTTTGCCCAACCACTTACGGGTATTTGCTTGTAAGGAAGAACAGCTTTGCCGCCCGGTTAAGTTCCTGAGGCAGATGAACCCTATGTTATTAATATGAGCGCTGCCGGTTTGCTGCGGGGTTTCTCTCTTGGTATTCCTCCTTAACCCACTCAGATTTTCCGCCTCCAGAAAGCCGGTTTCCTGCCCTCCAGAGCACTAAAAGGCGAGCGGCGTTTTGGGATTAATTTAGATGAAATAATAGTAAAACGAACGTCTGTTTTTTGCGTATCTGCTTGTTCCAAGCCTATCTTTACCTAGCCAGAACTGTGCGTGACTGCGGAGAGGGGATGTTTGGGGCTGCACAGGAAATTTCGCTGCCGAAAATATATCTATATCTTACTATATACCTATTCTCATGCCTGTAATTCTGGAAAATACCGGATCTTCAGCATCGCTTCTGCCCATTTACCAGGAAAAGATAAATTGGCTCCAGCAGGAGTTGCGCCCCCATCGCGAAGCTCTGATGCAACACCCGCTCTACGAATCTATCTATGACCTGGCCGATCTGCGCACGTTCATGGAGCACCACATCTTTGCCGTCTGGGACTTCATGAGCTTGCTCAAAAGCCTGCAGCGGCACCTCACCTGCGTAGACGTTCCCTGGACGCCGCACGGAACCCCTTCTAACCGCCGCCTCATCAACGAGATTGTGCTGGAAGAAGAAACCGACGTAGACCCCGAGGGCAACCCCATCAGCCACTTTGAGCTGTACGTGCGGGCCATGGAAGAATGCGGCGCAGACACGCGGCTCATCCATGAGTTCATGGCCGGGCTGCACCAGGGCAAATCGGTGTTCAGCCAGCTGGAGAACCTGCCGGTGCCGGGCCATACCCAGGCCTTTGTGAACCATACCTTCCAGATCATCCAGAGCGGGCAGCCGCACCGCATTGCCGCCGCCTTCACCTTCGGGCGCGAAGACGTGATCCCAGACATGTTCCGGTGCCTCATCGGGGACCTGAACCGCCGTTACCCCGGCACCCTGGACACCTTCCAGTACTACATGGACCGCCACATCCAGTTAGATGACGAGGTGCACTCACCGCTGGCCATGCGCATGGTAGCCGAACTCTGCGGCGATGACAAGCACAAGTGGGAAGAGTGCCGTGACGAAGCCGTGGCCTGCCAGAAGATGCGCCTGCACCTGTGGGACGGAATTCTGGCCAGCATCCAACGTTTCTAAGACCTTCAAATCCTTTGCGCGCGGGTTGTCGTACTGTAAAACACAGACCTTAACACGCACAACTATGGATTTAGAGAACCTTAGCTCCAATAGCGAGAATATCGAGAACACCGGCTACCTTATTTTGAAAGCCTTTAAAGCGAAAGGCACCCAGGCCGAGGAAGTTTTAGGATGGACGGATATCTACCCGTTCCTGCACCAGGAAGATGAAAAACTCCACTACCAGGATGTGCAGAAGCGGGCCGAAGAACACTTGCGTAACCAGGGCTACGCCACGCCAGACCCCGCCGGTCTGCGCCTGACGCCCGTGGGTTACAAAGCGGTGCAGGAACTGGAAGATGAAGATTTGAGTCAGAGCAACGCTCGGTAAACACAAGGGCCATGCAGACGTTTTGGAGGGATTTTATGAAAAAGGGGCGTAAAACGTCTGGCGTGATCTTGTGCACCGTAGGCTTCTGGGCCACGGCCTGCACGTCGTCCAGAGACAGTCCGGCGCTGGAGACGCCCGAGCCGCAGCGCACCTACCGGGCCACGCCCACCGTGCGCGACATGAACGAGCAGTCCAGCCAGGTGAACCAGAAGAAGAACATCGAGGACAGCAACCCCAATGCCCCCGGAACCAACACCCCCGCGGTGCGCAGCCAGAAAATCCTGCCCGGCCGGCAACCGGTAGCGCCCGACACCATCCGGCGCCCACCCATGCCCCCCACGGTAGGCACCACCACCGGTCAATAAAAGCAAAGCCTTTCAAGGCTGTTTTTTAGAAATAAGTCCCAAAACGCCGCCACTTCTGAGGAAGTCGCGGCGTTTTTTTTGTAGTAGCTAACCACCCCCAGCCCCTCCTAAATTAGGAGGGGAGCTTTTGTCGCTATTTTGTTTTAGGCCCAACTACCCTGTTTCAGGCCCGTTTTCCAGAAAATGCACCAAAAGCGCTACCCACCCTTACCCCTCCAAGGAGGGGAATTTCAGCAATTGATCCGCAGTCTTGGTTGTTGGTGACAACACCAACAACGGCGAGCGAAATCGGCCAGCCCACAGACATTTATTCCCGTCCGCAGGACGATGCAGGTATTGCAACAGAACAAGCAGTAATCAGGCTTTTGCACGTCCCTAGCTTCGGGCCGCTTGCGTAGCCCGGAGCTAGGGACGTGCACGCAAGAACGTTGCAAGCAGCAGAGGCCTACAGGAGCTATGAAACAGAAGGCTTTCACCAGGTGTCATAATTACTGAAGAAAAGACTGTCTGAGCGTCAGCGAGTTTCTTTTCTTCCTGATTCTTTTGGTTACTTTTCTCATCCAGGAGAAAAGTGACAAACGCGGGCAGACCGCGACTCCAGCCTCAAGGCTTGGCAGGAAGGA
>NZ_JACOAF010000008.1 GCF_014269285.1 Rufibacter sediminis | reverse complement strand
TTAGGGGCTGTTTTCCGGAAAACAGCCCCTAAACACCCTCCCGCTTATTATGCCCCTGCTATTTGCCAGAACTGAACACTGATATAAATCAGTTTTGCCCCTACAATTGCTCACTCTTCTTTCTGACCAAAGGAAGGAGCTTTGCTGCTTTATATCTGTCACGCATGCACACCTCAGCTCCTCCTACCAGAACCCTTGTTTATTGGCTTTTTTCCGGTGCCCTGCTCATTCTAGCCATGGTGGTCATTGGTGGCATCACCCGCCTGACCGGCTCGGGCCTGTCTATAGTGGAATGGAACGTCATCTCGGGCACCTTGCCTCCCCTCACCCAGGCTGCCTGGCAGGTGGCGTTTGAGAAATACCAGCAATTCCCCGAGTTCCAGAAGGTGAACTTCAGTATGACTCTAGTTGACTTCAAGCAGATTTTCTGGTGGGAATACCTGCACAGGCTGCTGGGTCGCGTGATCGGGTTGGTATTTATCGTTCCCTTCATGTTCTGGCTGGTGCGGGGGCAACTCTCCGGCCGGCTTCTGAAAAGGCTGCTGTTTATTTTGTTTCTGGGCATGTGCCAGGGGGCCATGGGTTGGCTCATGGTGAAAAGCGGCCTGGTAGACAATCCGCACGTGAGCCATTACCGCCTTGCCGCCCACCTCTGCCTGGCCCTGGCCCTGATCAGCACCATCCTTTGGACCATAGGCGATCTAACTTTTAAGCACCAGCGGAGTTCGCACTCAGACCTCTGTTTTCTGCGCTCCGCGAAAGGTTTGCTGGCTTTCCTGTTCCTCCAGATTGTCTTAGGCGCTTTTGTGGCGGGTCTGAAAGCCGGGTTCTACTACAACACTTTCCCGCTTATGAATGGGGAAGTTTACCCGTCGGTGCTGCACGAGGTGCTTACCTGGCAGAACTTCATGGAAAATGGCTCTCTGATGCAGTTTGTCCATAGATGGGTGGGCGTGGGCGTTTTGGGCCTCCTTTTCAGATTCTGGCTTAAAAGCAGCCGGCCCGCTATTCCGCTGAAAACGAAACGACTCGCGTTGATTCTTCTTTCTCTGGGATTGGTTCAGGTGGTTTTGGGCATTGCCACTTTGCTGCTGCAGGTACCGGTACTGTTGGGAGTGCTGCACCAGGTGGTGGCCTTTGTCCTTTTCTCCTGCGGCGTTGTGCTGGTGCACCAGCTGCAACGGGCTTACCAAGTACCGGCCATGTTAGCGCATCAGCCGGAGAAAGTACCCGCTTTAAGATAGTTTTCCAGCTGCGGTAATACAAAGGGCAACCACTTAGGGTTGCCCTTTGTATTTTTAAATATGTTTCAGAATGCGTGAGACAAGGCATGCCTTGCCTCTACAGGGTCTGCGTTTATTTGCTACCGTTCCGGAAAATCCGGACCGGGAAAAGCCGGTAATCGTTGAGGTTGAGGGCGTAGAGGAAACCTTCCCAGTGAAGGATGGGCACGATGCCGGTGGGCGTGATGCCATTATTGTTAGGGATCGTTACCAGAGCGTTGCCCACGTAAGAGGCGTCTTTCAAGCCTAGCCTATCGGTGATATGACTCAGGAAAGCGTCTTTCTGGTCTTTGGAGGAAGTGAAGCCTATTTCGCGGGGCACCAGCTCCTCTCCTTTTCCCTGGGTGTAATACGTGACTTTTTCTACGGTATTGATGGAAATATCCGGCAGGTAAAGCCGCGGCACGGCGGTCTTGGCCTCGCCGGCGTGGTAGAACTGCACCGATTGGGAGAGCGGTTTCACCAGATCTGGCAGGTTGGCGGCTTTTTCCAGGCGCTTCAGCCGTTCAGCCTTGCTCTTCTGCACCGAGGCCTCCACCGTACCCGACGACTCTGTGGAAGCCTGCAACAGCTGGTCATGCTTCTGGTGCACGTCCAGGATTGCGGTAAAGGTATTGATGAAGTGATCGGTGTTCTTGAGATGGAAAACCTCCAGTTCCGGGGTCTTCTTCTTGGCCACCAGATACGTGTGGATGTTCCTGGTTTTCTCGTACACGGCCTTCATCTTGGAAGCCTGGGGCGTGCCCTTGTAACGGGTGCTCAGGTCCTGCAACTGACTAAGCCGGCGGTTTGATTCTTTGATATACCCAATTTCCTGTAAACCCAATTCATCGCCGGCGCCTACCACTACCCTACGGCCGGTCTCCTTCATCCCGAAAAGGGATCGCACGAAATCCATCATTCAGAGAGTATCTTTTTAAGGTGCAGCGTCTCAATTTCAACCTGGATTTTCTCGGCGTTTTTCTGATTCTCGAAGAAATTGTCCAGGTTGTTTAAATACAGATCGAGAAGGGCGTCCTGCTCTTGGGTCAGGACGCTTTCCAGGGCTGTTTTATGTAAAGGATCATCAGCCATTATTCAATCTCAATTCGTTTGGATTTGCCCAAGGTACCCAGAATTTTGCTGTTGAGCTCCTCCTGTACCTGAGCCAGCTCTTTTACGGCTTCGGCCCGTTTGCGGCTGCCTTCCTCTGAGATCTTGATCACGGCATCCAGCGTCTCCACCATGTCTTTGTTCACCTTTTTGAGGGTATCCACGTCCACAATGCCGCGCTCGTTTTCCTGCGCCGCCGTCACCACGTTGGTTTTGAGCAGCTGCGAGTTTTTCAGGAGCATCTCATTGGTGGTATCGGTGACTTTCTTCTGGATTTCCAGCGCCTTGCGTTGTTTCTCCAGCCCCAGGGCAATAGCCACCTGCTGGCGCCACACCGGAATCACGGTCACAATGGAGTTCTGGATTTTCTGAGCCAGCACGTCATTGGTGGTCTGGATCATCCGGATCTGCGGCATGGACTGCGTGGCAATGGTGTGCGACAAGGTGAAATCATGCACCTTTTTCTCTAAACGGTCTTTAAACGCCACCATGTCGGCGAGGCGCTGCACTACCAGTTCGTCCTGGCCGCTGCTTTCCACCTCAGACTGAAGCTGCGGGATGAGCTCGTTCTCAATCTCCTCAATCTTCATCTTGCCGGCGGCAATGAGCGAGCGCACCTCATGGATGTACTCCACCACCTGCTTGAACATGACCTCCAGCCCGGTAGTGTCTTTCAGGACGCTCTGGCGGGTTTTCTCCAGCTTCACCACTACGTCATCCACGTTCTCAGACACGGAGTTGTACTGGCTGGCCAGTTGCTTGGTTTTGTCCTTGATTTTGCCCACGAACGGAAGGCGCGAGAAGAAACCGGGTTTCTCAGTCTCGTCTACCTTGATCATGTTGATCTGGGTGAGCAGTTCATTGATGGCGGCTCCGGCATCGCCTGAGTCTTTGGCTTTTACCTTGGTCAGGAGCTCGTTGGAATAATACCCCAGTTTGCGCTGCGTCTCCACGCCAAAGGAGCTGAGGCTTTCAGGCTTGGTAGGGTCTATGGTCTTGGAGATCTCCAGCGCTTTCTGCTGAATCAACTCTTTGTTTTCTGACAAAACGATTTCCTTGTTTTCCATGGTGTTTATCTATTAGCGGGATGCGGGTTCTGAATGGATTCTAACTCAGTGACAAACTCTTTGATGTTCTGGTGGCGGCCGTTGACCTCAAACCACTCAATCTCATTTTTGGGCAGGTACTCGCCCAGCAAACCGTGTACTTCCTGCAGCAGCTCGGGGCCTTTGCGGGTCCTGAACTCGGGATTTTTATAGAAGGCGCTCAGGTATTGCACCTTCACTTGCCCTCCCTGGGTCACGGCCAGCTCCTTCACCTCCACCACCAACTCAGACGATTTCTGATGATCGGTCACGATGGTTTTGTAGACGCCTTTTTTCTCGTCTTCCAGCACCGCGCGGCATTTCTCCTGAAGTTCTTTCAGGGTGCGCTGCAGTTTCTGGTTGGGCCTGATGCGGTGGCCATAGATATATCCTAAAAATCCGGCCAGTATAAATGCGAAAAAGAGTGCCATACGTTTACTGTTTACTTTAAAAACGCAAAAACTGCCCGATTCTATACGCAGCCGCCCGTGAAAGCGCCAAGGTTGTGCCCGTCATTCTTTGAAAGGAGCCTTTCCGGCGCAATTTTCTTTCTGCTTTTAGCATCCTTCCTAATACCCTGGCTTCTATTGGTCGAGGAACGGAGCCAAATATTACCATTTTGGGCGCAGTTTTTATAAAGCTTACCAAATCCTGTTTTGAGGTCGATTTTGGAAAATCGGCCTCAAAACGAACGCCCCCCGGCTTGTTACAAGATAGACATTTTCTGTCAGGCTACCAGCTTTGGCCCATCGTGTTTCGTCTGAGGTATTTTAGCGGGGAAGCCCTACGGGATTAATGGTTACCTTTGCCCCAGAAACGACCCCTTGTATGCTCCAAAAAATCCTGGATACCCTGAAGATTGACCGCCTGAACCCCATGCAGGAGGAGACGCTGGCCGCCGCCCAGAAAAGCGATGTCATCTTGCTGTCGCCCACCGGGTCTGGGAAAACCCTTGGGTACCTGCTCTCGGTTCTGCCCCGGCTGAACCCCGACGTTCAGGAGGTGCAGGCTTTAATTCTGGCCCCCTCGCGGGAGCTGGCCCAGCAGATTGAGCAGGTGTTCAGGAGCATGGGCACCGGTTTTAAGGTAGATTGCCTGTACGGCGGGCACGCCACCAATCCTGAGAAACGCAGCCTGGCCTACCCGCCGGCGCTCTTGATTGGCACCCCAGGCCGCATTGCGTACCATTTGCGGGAAGAGAATTTCGCGGTTGCCTCGCTCCAGACGCTGGTGCTGGATGAGTTTGACAAATCACTGGAATACGGGTTTCAGGAAGACATGGCCTACATCATCGGGCAACTGAAAAACCTGAACAAACGGCTGCTGGTCTCGGCCACGGCCATGCCCCAGGTTCCTTCCTTCACCAAACTCAAAAATCCGGTGATGGTGAATTACCTGCAAGAAGCCAGCAACGCGCCAGATCTGCAGGTGCGCACCGTGGAGGTGCAGAAAGGCAACAAGATGCAGGCCTTGTTAGACGTGTTGTGTTCCATTGGCACGGCTTCCAGCATGGTTTTCTGTAACCAGCGCGAAACCGTGGAAGCGGTAAGTGATTTTTTGAGCGGCAAAAACCTGCCGCACGGCATCTTCCACGGTGGCCTGGAGCAGCCGGACCGTGAGCGCACGTTGATGAAGTTCCGGAACGGCACCTACCGCACCTTGGTGAGCACCGATCTGGCCGCCCGTGGCCTGGACATTCCCGAGGTGGAGTTTGTCATCCATTTCCAGGTGCCGGACCAGGAGAACTTCACCCATCGGAACGGCCGCACTGCCCGCATGAACGCCAAAGGCACCAGTTACCTGCTCCTGCACCCCGATGAGAAACCGGCGTATCTGTCCAAGATTCCGCCAGTAGAGAAATTACCCGCCAGAGCCGTATTGCCCCCACCCTCTCCCTGGGAAACTCTCTACATCAGCGCCGGCAAAAAAGACAAAGTGAACAAGGTAGACATTGTGGGTTGGATGCTGCAAAAAGGAGGCCTGGAGAAATCTGACCTCGGCCGCATTGAACTGCAGGATAACGCCGCGTATGTAGCCGTCTCCAAGACCAAACTTGACAAAGCCGTGAAGCTCCTGCAGCAGGAGAAACTGAAGGGCAAGAAGGTGAAGATTGAAAAAGCGATGTAAGTTTCTTCCTCACTGTGCCTTTAGTTCTTGTTTAGAATCATAGGGAAAAGGGCAGGCATTTACCCGTTCGGCATCGTCAAAGAAGACAACAGAAGGTCAACCAGAGGAAGACGAGGAAAGTAATCGATTTAACTTTTTCGCCTGCCTTCTCCTTCTTATCAAACACAGTGAGGCAAGCAAGCCGATCCTTTACAAAACAATACTCCGTTTCATGCCTGTTTTTCGGGAAACAGGCCGGAAACGGAGTATCTTAAAATGCTCTTTTGTGGGGGTTAGTGCAGAAGTTCTTCCTCTTTCAGCCAGTCAAAGATGATCTGGTCCACGGGTGATACTTTCGCCCGATCAGCGTAGGTTAACCACACCACTTCTTCTATCTCGTTGGCCGCTTGAATGGTGCCTTTGTACGCCCCGGTGTAGCACGTCATCTTCACCTCTACGCCGGGGGCATGACTATCGGCCTGGGCCTGGAACGTCCCGAAGTAGTTCACCGTTTCCTCCACCAGATCCACGCTCAGCTCTTCCTTTATCTCGCGGGCCAGAGCGGTGAAATCATTTTCGTCCTGCTCCCTTTTGCCGCCCGGAATGTAGAATTTCGTGCGCCCTTTGCTGCGGGAACTCAGAATCTGCCCATCCTTGATTTCGATCCAAGCCAGCTTATCAATGGTTTCCATGTCTTTTCGGTTACGTGAAGCGGATGGATGAATATACTCATTTTGCGTCTGCTTCTCCTCCACCAGACGTTATTTTTCAGGCGGAAATACGCAGGTATGACCGCAGCTGCGGCTTTCCGTTTCAGGCCTGTTTTCCTGAAAACAAGGGAAAAGCGCGGGAGGCCTCTATTCTTCGGAAACCCAAAGTGACAAGGGATAGATGAAGCTGGAAGTCAACTTCTGAAAGGGAGCTTCTTTTCCGGTACATCAGGGATTGATACAAGTGGGAAAAGCAGGAATAGGTATACCCTTTGCTGAGAGACAAAGGGTACAAAGTTATCTGGGCGATGGGGGAAGGAAGAAGGTTACTCCTTCTTCTTTTCCTTCTTTTCTGGAGGGGTGGAGGAGAAATTTCCGTCTTCGTCAACGTACATGATCATATCCTCTAACTTGCCACCCGTAGAGTTCTCCTGACGCTCTTGTTTGCGTTCTTCTTTGTCTTTTTTCTTTTTCAGTTTTTTCTGCTCTAGTTGTTTCTTCATGAAACTGTTCTGTGATCTTGCCATAGTCAACGGTTAAATTTAACATGTACCCAGGTCCATCTCTTGCTTCTGCGAAAGGTCTGCAATCCCGGGCATCTCCTTTTCCGGAAAGCCCTCGCGCAATTTTCTTCTATTCTATCAGGTACGCTTTCTTTTCTCTTTATACGAGAAAACCGGTGAAATATCTGATTACAGAAAAAATACCGATCGCGTTTGTACGTGTAGCCCAGAGACAAGAAAGGGAATGGGCGGGAAAACCTGGAACTCAGGTTTCAAGGATTATCAGAAAACTTAGGACCAGCTACGTAAGCTGCGGCGTAAGAGAGGAGATAATGATTGCTTTCCGGTACAAAGGTACGCATTTTGTAGCTACGGACCAACGCTTCGCCAGAGCTGAATTGAACCTTTTTAAAATATAATTTTACTTTTTCTAGGATACCTTGAACTTATCTCTACCTTTGAGGGTATTAGATGTATAATAACAACAATATGAATCAAGGAACAGTAAAATTCTTCAACGACTCTAAAGGGTTCGGTTTTATCAAAGACAACAATACAAATCAGGAGTACTTCGTACACGTATCTGGATTGGTAGATGAAATCAGAGAAAACGACGAGGTAGTCTATGATCTTCAAGAAGGAAGAAAAGGACTAAACGCTATCAACGTTAAACGCGCTTAGTCTTTAGCTATAAAGACACAGTACAGAAAAGCCTCTCCGATTGGGAGAGGCTTTTTTATGCCTGTTTGTGTAGGCGTTCTTAGTCTGTTTTTCAGAAAATGGCCTTAAAACGTTTAGACGAGGTTTAAATCAGGATTCCCCAAACACATACGTGTCCATGAACTCATTCCTGAACTTGCCTTTGGGGTCATGCTGAAGCAGCAATTGCCTGAAATCCTCCATCCTTTCATACCGCGACTGGAGCACCGCTGGTGACATGGTAAACAATTTCCCCCAGTGCGGCCGAGGCTGGAAGGGTTCCAGTTTTTCTTCTATCAACGGCAGGAGTTGCAGCACCACTTCCTCGTCCTGCTTCCAGGTAAAGTGAAACGCCACCGTAGTCTGCTGGTACTGCGGACTCAGCCACAACTCATCGGCCTTGATGGTTCTGATTTCTGACACAAAGAGATGCGGCGAGATCTTTTCGTGCAGTGACTCTATGGCTAGGATGGCCTCATACGCATGCTCGATGGCCACGAAGTACTCGCTCTGCAATTCTGCCCCGGCACTTGGCTTAAAGCCCATCTTAAAGTGCGGCAAAAGCTCGTACCACTCGCCGATCTCACCTAACTGATCTGTCGTGTTCTCGGGAGATTGATCTTCAATCGGGTGCAGTTTCTGAGTGGCGAGTTTTGCCCCGAACAGTTCCGGCTCAATAGTGGCTGGTTGCCCCTCCTCTACTTTGCTCTTCACCCACACCTGGTTGATGTACTGGTTTTCCCAATGCGTAAACAAACTCACGCTGTACCCTTTCGACATGATCTCCACAAAATGGTCTTGCAGCGCACGCATAGGTAGATTGCGGTACACCACTTGCGTCATTTGGAAGGTGGGCACCAGATCAAGGGTGATTTTAGTCACGGCACCCAGTCCACCAAGGGCTACTACTGCGCCGTTGAACTGCTCGCCATCCTTTTCTCTGGAGAGCGTCACTAACTCCCCCGCTGCATTCACAAACTCAATCGCAGAGACGGAAGTAGCCAGGTTGCCGTTTTGGATGCCGGAACCATGGGTCGCCGTGGAACAAGCTCCAACCACGGTGATGTGCGGTAAGGAAGCCATATTGGGTACGGCATAGCCATTTTCATGGAGAAAGGATGAGAGTTCACCGTAGCGCATTCCTGCTTCTACAGTTACCTTATGCGCTTCTTTATCCAGAGAAACTACAGCATCCATTTTCTGGAGGGAGATCAAGTTCTCTTTACTATCAGCAATGCGATTGAAGGAGTGGCGAGAACCTAGAGTACGCAGCCGAACACAACTCTTGACAAGTTTCTGCACTTCAGGAACTGTAGAAGGATACGTGACTGCCTCGGTACTGTAGGTCAGATTGCCCGCCCAGTTTTTTTGCTTCTTTTTTGATTTAAGCCTAGAAACGAATTTTGCCCTTCTGGCAAGAGAATGAATGAAAAGGGCGCCACTGGTCAAAAACAAGGCAGCTTTTAATACAGATCTTTTGCGCATACTGCAGATATAAATTCTAGTAACTCCGGCCCAAAAATGGGCTAGACAGAAGTATTCAATACCAAAATGTCACGAGATTTTCTTCGCTTTCCCCTACGCCGCCAACCGCTGAAGAATACATTTACAGGGTTCCGCCGAGGTCACCTTCACCATGTGGCGCTTGTGTAGCGGAATGGCAAAGTAATCGCCGGGAGACAGGTAGTTTTCCTGTTCTTCCACCGTGATGGTGCAGGTACCTTCCAAAATCAGAAAGAGTTCCAGTTCATCGTGGTGAATTTCCTCTTCGGCCATGTCTTTGAGCCAGACAATAGCAGTGGTGGCGCTGGGCGTGTACCCGATGATCTTCACGTAAATGTCCTCAGCATAGGAAGGAACCTGTAGGTCGGGGCGGGAAAGCCAGGCCGCGTAGTCCTCTGGCTTGGAGTCTGGGGTGAGGTTGGGCGGTGAGGTGACGGCTTCTCCTTTTTGCAGGCGATCCATGTAGTCAATGGTGGCTAGCACCAGCGGCTTGATGGTAGGTCTTGGCTCCACAGCATGGGCCAAGGCATAAGCTTCTATGCTCTGCCGGATGCTTTCAATCTCTTGCCGCACTTCTGGGTGAGCAGCGGCCATCTGTTCCACCTCCAGGGTTTCTTCTGGCGAGGTAGCGGCCATGACGTACAGCTCTAAAATCCCGGATTCAATAAAGTCAGTAATGGGGTTCATGCTGTTTTCTCCGCTCCTATGTGTTTGAAGGCCAGTTTCAATTGCCTTTTAAGTAGTTCTTCTGAAATTCCCAAGGCCTCGGCCGCCTGGGGGCAACTGTACCCTTTCAGGTAAATTAAATCAATGATGGCTCTCTCTTGGGGCTCCAGCTGGCAAAAGGCTTCTTGATCGAGCTTTGCTTCTGGCAGGTTCTTTAGGGGTTCCGTTTCTGGTGATCTGGGCGCTACCCCGGCATTCGGGATCAGGTGCCCGTATTTGCCGGTTCGCTGTGCTTCCAGGGCAATCCCCCGGGCAATGGCCAGCGCCCAGGTAAGAAACCTGGATTGGGAGGGATCGAAAATATGGGTGCGGGACCAAATGGTCAGGAATGTCTCTTTCAACACCTCCTCAGCCACCTCGGTTTGGGGAACCATGCGGGAAATCATGCCCATCAGAACGGGGGCGTACGCATCGTATAAAAGCCCGAAAGCTTCCTGTTTCCCCATCCTGATCGCCTGAATCAGGTGTTCCTCCTCCGCTACCCCCAACCTATTTGCCGCCATACATCTCTTCTGTTAACGTTTGGTCTCCCCTGATGCCACCTGCAAGAAGACGACTCTAAGATACACCAAGGAAGACTGATCCCCAAACGACACCAGGATTTACCTCATGGTCAGCTTAGAGGCAGGAAAGTACCCCACGGCTTTCTTCACCCATGGCTAGTGACGGTAGAAGATGAAACTTACCGCTTATTTTGGCAGCTGCAGCACAAACTGCTTTCCGGGAGCAACGGTCAGTTTGAAGGCTTTAATCCAGGGATTATACAGGCGCAGGGTCTTGTAATTGGTGCCCTGATCCACCGCGAATTGGGCCAGGTCTGGAATAGTAGAGGTGACCGTCAGGGAACGGGTAGGGAGAACGTCATAGCCTTGCTCCTTGGGCAGTTCAAAGCCATATTTCTCCGGATTACCCAATACTTCCTTCAAAGCCAAGATGCGGAACATATACCGGGATGTTTCATCGTTCAGGTACAGATCATAATACGAGCTCACCTTCTGTTTTTCCAGGGCTCGGTCAATTCCGCCCACTCCCCGGTTATAGGCAGCGGCGGCATTGGTCCAGGAGCCGAATTTCTTTTTCGCCGATTTCAGGTAACGGCAGGCGGCCAGCGTAGATTTCTCCACGTGAAAGCGCTCATCCACCTCAGCATTAACCAGCAAGCCATAGCCCCGGGCGGTATCGGGCATGAGCTGCCAGAAGCCGGAAGCCCCGGCTGGTGACGTTACCTGACTGAACAGGCTCTCGGCCAGAGAAAGATACACAAAGTCGGCGGGCACGTCATTTTCCTTGAGCAGACGCTCAATTTCGGGTTGGTACCGTTGCATGCGCTTGAGCCCCAGCAAGGTGGTGGCCTGCAGGTAGGAATTTACCAACAGTTCCCGGTCCAGCCGCTCGGCCACATCGGGTACCTCCAAAGGAACCGGTTCTCCGGCAAATGATAAGGCCGAAGGCAAGGTTGGGGCTTTGATGACGCTCCCGCGGGTAAACGTGGCGCCGGTTCCTTCCCCGGTGGCCCCGCCGCCGGAAAAGGTCTGCTGGCTGCACAGGTTCAGGGTAATGGCGATAAAGCCCAGTCCGCCAAGGTATTTCCAAATGTTATGTGTCATGCGCTGCTCCTTTCTGGCCGGTTGTTGCTCTATAGATAACCCCTCCCCGACCTCTTTTCGTGTATCCCACGTATTCTTCTGTTCACATTTTACGTGCTTTCGGCTGTCCAGAGTACAAGATACGTTCCAAAAATTTTGGAGGAAAGGGAATTAAACGCCGGAAAGAACGCCTCCTGAACCAACTCCTCGTTTTAGACCTTCTTTCCGGAAAACAAGCTGAAAACAGATCAGACCAGGAGCAGACGTAAGGCCGAAGGGCATTGTGCATCTTATAACACATTGATAAACCAGACTTTACCCTGAGGTAATAGTAAAAGAGAAACTTTACTTCATGGAAAAGCTAATCATCCTCTACTGCATCTTGATCCTTGTCCTTATAGGGGTCATCCTGTGTTCGCTGCTCTTCGTCAAGAACCAAGCAGCCCAGAACGCTCTTTCGCTTCAGGAAAAAGTACTTTTTGCCTGCGGAGGGTTAATCGGGTTACTTATTCTGCATCTGAATTGGTTGCTGTTGCCCTGGAGCCGGGAGCAGAAGGGAGATGTGGTGGCCTTCAGCAGTACCATCCTGTTGACGCTGCTTTTATTCGTGCCCATCTTTTTCCTTTTCCTGCAGAAACCCCGGGAGCAGGATCTATAACCACCCGCTGTGGTCCGAGCATTGACTCTTGCTTAGGAGTATCCTGCTCAAATCTTCCCATTCTTTTGCAGGGAAACGTAACGCCGCCTTCAGAGAAGAAAAGTTCTGGGAGTCAGGAAGTACGTGTCTGGAACCGAGTGAAAGAGAGGAACAGCGGCTTGCGTAGACCCTAGCGGAAGAAAGGTTTTACGGTGTTAAATCCCCTTTCTTTCTTAACCCAATCTAGACCTCCGCGTATAGACGTTAGTAAATACAAACTAACTGACTTTATAAAACTATGGCTAAGTTAAAAACACTGGAAGACCTTTTTGAGCACCAACTCAAAGACCTATATAGCGCAGAGAAACAAGGCGTTGCCGCGCTTACCAAGATGATCAAAGCCACCGAAGACCAGAAGCTGAAGCAGGCGCTGGAAACCCACCTGGAGGAAACCAAAGCGCAGAAAGACCGTCTGGAGCAGGTGTGCGAATTAGTAGGAACCAGCCCCGGACGCATGAAGTGCAAAGCCATGGAAGGCCTGGTGGAAGAAGGCGAAGAAACCATTGAGGAAGACGCAACCCCCGAGGTGAAAGATGCGGGCCTCATTGCCTCTGTGCAGCGCATGGAGCATTACGAGATTGCTGGTTACGGAACAGCCGCTCACTTCGCGGAGCGCCTGGGCCACGCAGAAGCCGCCAAGCTTCTGAGACAAACCCTGGAAGAAGAGCAAAAAACCGATACCCTGTTGAATGACCTGGCCAAGAGCTACATCAACGAGAAAGCCGAATAGCTTTTGTAAACCATCAACAGGAAAGCCTGCTCTTAGGAGCAGGCTTTCCTATTTTAAGGCCATTTTGACCAAAATAGGCTAAAAAGAGCGGCACTGGAAGGGAGTTAACGGAATAATCCGGAAATTTGAAGGGACATGTCACCTACCGCTATCCTTTCCTCCTTACCTGAGTTACCGGTCAAAGAAGCCCTGCCCCGGCTGCTGACCGCCTTGGAGACCAACTCCCGCGCCGTGCTGGAGGCGCCGCCCGGAGCCGGTAAAACCACCCTCGTTCCTCTGGCCCTGCTGGAAGCCAGCTGGCGCACCGGTGGAAAAATCATCATGCTGGAGCCTCGGCGGTTAGCCGCGCGGGCCGCTGCCCAGCGCATGTCAGATCTGCTGGGCGAAGAAGTGGGCCAGACCGTGGGCTACTGGGTCCGGATGGAGCACATCGTCTCTGATAAAACCCGCATTGAGGTTGTGACCGAGGGCATTCTCACGCGCCTGCTCCAGAGCGATCCCGGGCTGGAGGGAGTTGCCGCCATCATCTTTGACGAATTCCATGAACGCAGCCTTCAGGCCGATGTAGGATTGGCGCTTGCCCTTGATGCCCAGGCGGTGCTTCGGCCAGATCTGCGATTGCTGGTGATGAGCGCCACCCTGGATGCGGCCTCCGTGGCAAATTGGCTTGAAGCCCCCGTGGTGAAAAGCGAGGGCCGCCAGTTTCCGGTGGAGACGCACTATCTCTCCCCCGCCGAGATGGCTTCGGCCGGACAGAGACCCGCCGAGCGTTTAACGGCCCTTTTACCAACATCTATCCGAAAAGCCCTGGAGCAGGAACCCACCGGTGACGTCTTGGTTTTCCTGCCCGGCATGGGCGAGATGCGCCGCGTGGCCCAGGCCCTGGAAGGAAAACTGGCCTCTATCATAGACCTGCACCTGTTGCACGGCGACCTGAACCTTACCCAACAACTGGCCGCCATCCGCCCCGCCCCGGCCGGTCGCCGCAAAATCGTGTTGGCCACCAGCATCGCGGAGACCAGTTTGACCATTGAGGGCGTGAAAGTGGTCATTGACGGCGGCTATGCGCGCGTGCCCAAGTTTGTCCCCCGCATTGGGCTCACCACGTTGGCCACTATTCCGGTCTCCCGTGCCGCCGCCGACCAGCGCCGGGGCCGCGCTGGCCGATTAGGACCCGGCATCTGTTACCGGATGTGGTCTTCCGCGGATCAACTGCAACTCGCCGACCGCCAAACTCCGGAGATCTGCGAAGCGGACCTCACGGGCCTGGCCCTGGAACTCTCCATCTGGGGAGCGCCGGAAGCCACTGATCTGAAGTGGCTGGATACGCCGCCCGCCGCCGCCCTCTCCCTGGCCCGTGATCTTCTCATCCGGCTGGAGGCGCTGGACCAAAACGGGAAAGCCACCGCGCACGGAAAAGCCTTGGCGGCCCTGGGCCTTTCGCCTCGGTTAGGCCATTTGGTGGTACGAGGCCATGCCTTGGGGCTGGGAACTACTGCCTGTGATCTGGCAGCGCTGCTCTCGGACCGCGATATCCTGAAACCCCTGCAAATCTCCTGGGCCGATCCGCTCCCGGACTTAACCCTGCGCCTGGAGATTTTAGACGGTCAGTCGCCACCCACGCCGGGTTACGCAGTGGATGCCAACACCGTCCGGAAGATCAGGGAACAGGCGCAGAACCTGCGGCAGCGCATCCGGGAAAAAAGAAAACCGCTTGATTTTGGTGCGACGGGTCTGCTAACCGCCCTCGCCTATCCAGACCGGCTGGCCCAGCGGGAAACCTCCGGCCGCATTCGGCTGATCTCGGGGCAGCGGGCGGCTTTGCAGACGGAGTTGTTCGGCGAAGCCGAGTTTTACGCCATCGCCCACATGGAGCTTGGATCAAGACCCAGGGTTTTATCAGCGGCGCCGGTTTCCAAAGAAGAGCTGCTCACTCATTTCGCCCATCAACTGGAGCGGGTGGAGGAAGTCCGCTGGGATGCCGTCACGGAGAAAGTAATTGCCCGGCAGATGACCCGCATGGGAGCGTTGACGCTGGAGGAACTTCCCCTCACCAGCCCCAATCAGGAGCTGGTAGCGGAGGCCCTTTTACAGGCGTTACAGGAGAAAGGCGTGGAGCGGCTGCCGTGGTCAGACGAAGCGCAGAAAACACTTCAGCGCCTGGCTTTTCTGCACCAGCTTTCCCCGGACCAGTGGCCCGATGTTTCAGTTTCCCAGTTGGAAGAAACGATGAAAGAGTGGCTGCTGCCGCATCTGGTAGGTTTACGAACCCTGGACCAAGTGGCCCGGCTGGATTTCAAGGAGATTTTGCTCGCTGATCTTTCTTGGGAGCAACGGCAGGAGATGGACCGCCTGGCTCCTTCGCACCTGGAGGTTCCCAGCGGATCGCGCATTGGCGTAGATTACTCAGAGGTGACCTCCCCGGTGTTGGCCGTGCGGCTGCAGGAAGTCTTCGGGATGCTGGACACGCCCCGCGTGGGGGGTGGCAAGGTGCCGGTGCTGATGCATTTGCTCTCGCCCGCCTCGCGCCCGGTGCAGGTAACGCGGGACCTGAAAAGCTTCTGGAGCACGGGGTATTTCGAGGTACGGAAAGATCTGAGGGGACGCTACCCCAAACACCATTGGCCCGATGACCCGCTCTCGGCTCCACCCACCAGAGGCACGAAGAAAAGGCCGCAGTCCTCCTGACCGGCAATTATGGAGTTCTGTTTTCGCGCTGTTTTTCAGAAAACAGCCTAAAAACAAGAAAGGGGAAGCCGAAGCTTCCCCTTTCTTGTTTTTAGGCTGTGCTGGATTATTTTCCGGCGTTTCTCACCTGAGCGTTTGCTCCGGCCGGACGCTCTGGACCATCCTTTTCGCCATCAGAGCCTTTTACTTTTACTAATTTGTTGTAAAGGCCTAACAGCAGGAAGGGAGCTGGCCACTGTCCAACGAACAGCGCTTCGTCATCCTTCTTCATAACTTTCAGGGTAGCCGATACCGCCATTGAACCAAGGGCGGCCCATAGGAAAAGGTCAGAAGGTAACTTGGCAGTATACTCTTCAATGCTACGAGCTACTGGTCCTTCTTTATGGTCTGGGTTGTAGTTATCAGCGGCTTCTTTGATGCTTGATGCGTCCATAGTTTTATCAGATTATAATTTGTGGTACATGAGTATCAAAACGTAGGAAGCATTTCTAGGGTTTACAAAAATGTGCAAGAAATGCAATGGAAGAACTCCAAGGAATGGCTATTTGCCTGGTGAATGTCAATTTGTTGCAATAGAAATTCACATCCTGCCTTCTTAATTGCAGCTTCGTGGCGGTGAAGTCCATCTCATTTCCGCAGTAGCACAAGATGATTTCCCTGAAGACCGAAAACCCAATTCACCTAAAACGCTCATGACTCAGGAACGCTCTTAATATAAAGAAAGCGTTCCTCAGCCACGAGCGTTTTATACCTGTTTTTGGGAAAACAACCTAAAAACAGGTGAGCGGCTTTGGGCCGGATCGCCTCAGAACAGATCCAAAGAAAGCTGTTCGGTTCTCTTCACCGGCTTCATCTTTTCCACCACTTTTGGGAATTTCACTGGAGAAACGGCCACACTAACCGGAGGTCCGTCAATGATATACACCTTTGATTCTTCATACCGGGAGGCTACTACTATTTGCGTGCCATCGGCGTGTTTGGTGAAAAGCTCTTCCACCAGTTGGGGGCAGTTGTTTTGTTTGGAAAGGTGGCCCAGCAGCACATGACTCATAAAGGCCGGTTTGTAGGCCGTGAACAGCGCCAGCGCCTGCCGGTTCGAAAGGTGCCCATGGTTGCTTCTAATTCGCACTTTCAGGTGGTACGGGTAAAAGCCTTTGTCCAGAAGCTCCTCATCATAATTGGTTTCCAGAAAAGCGGCGTGGCATTGCTGGAATTGCCGGATCACGTGGTCACAGGGCGTCCCGATGTCGGTGAAAACGCCTACGTTGATGCCCCCGCACGAAACGATGAAACTATGCGGATCTGCGGCATCATGGAACTTGGGAAACGCCGTGACCGCAAGGCCCCCGATCTGGACGGGTTCGTAAGCCGAGAAGGAGTTCACTAACTGGTCCTGCAAGCCAAACCGAAGCCCGCGCAGGGTAGCCGCCGTGATGTACACCGGCAGGTTGTATTTCTTAGAGAGCACCGGCAACCCTTTGATGTGGTCAGAATGCTCATGGGAGATGAAAATGGCTTTCACCTTGTCCATGGACAGCCCCTGCCGCTTCATGCGTTGTTCAGTTTCGCGGCAGGAAATGCCCACATCCACCAACACTGCCTCCTGCTCATTCCCAATGTAATAGCAGTTCCCATTACTCCCCGATGCCAATGACGAAATGATCAACCCCATAGAAATACAAAAGTAAAGTAAGTTTCGCGCAATCCCCACCTATCCTCGTAGCAGTTTAGCTAGAAACTGAAAAGGACACCTCTACTTTACATAGTATTTTCACCAGGGACAAACCTCAAGACGTCTCAACTCCATATTAATTAGGAACCGATGGTTCTTAATCTGGCTGCGAAGAACGGCGGGGAAGCAGAATGGGGTCCAGCACGATGCGCTCCGGCGTGGTGCCGTAATAATCTTTGCTGCCGATGAGTTTCAAAAACAAGTGGGCGGTCTCCTCCCCCATCCGGATGGTTTGCTGGTCCACCGTAGACAGGGAAGGCGTCACGAAAGCGCCAAACGCCTCGTTCGCGAAACCCATGATCCCGATCTCCTCCGGCACCTTGTAGCCTTTCTCCAGCAACAGCTGCAGAGCGCCCATGGCCGTATAATCTTCCGCCGCAAAGACGGCGTCAAAGTTCATCTGCTTGTCCAGCATCTGCTGCACCGACTCTTTCCCGAACTCCAGCGACAACTTTCCCTTGAAGATCATTTTCTCATCGACCGGCAGGTTGTACCGTTGCAGAGCATCGCGGTAGCCTCTGAAACGCTCCTTGAAAATGGTCAGGTTTTGATCTGAGGTGAGGTGCGCAATGTTTTTGTAGCCTTGCCCAATGAGGTGTTCGGTAGCCAGAAAACCCGCCCGGTAGTCATTAATGGTGACCGAAGGCACGGGCAATTCATTGATGGCGCGGTCAAAAAACAATAGCGGCACCTGCCGTTTGCTGATCTGCTCGTAAAATTCCTTTATTTCCACTTCGCCGGAAACCGAGGAGATGATGCCGTCTACCCGGGACTGCAGGAACGTCTCAATGCCTTTCTGCTCCTGCGACAGCGATTCGCCGGTTTGGTACAGCAGCATGCTGTACCCGTTCTCATTCATGACCTTCTCCAGACCGTGCACTACCGAGCTGAAGAAGCTGGTATCCAAACTGGGCACAATAATCCCGATGACGTTGGTGCGGCCAGACCGCAGCGAGGAAGCCAGTTTGTTCTGCTGGTAATTGAGCCGCTTGGCCGTCTCCAACACGGCCGCCTTGGTAGCGGCGCTAATGGCCGGATGGTCGTTTAAGGCCCGCGCTACCGTAGAAAAGGTTACGTCTAACTCGCGGGCAATATCATGTATGGTTGTTTTCTTCAAGGTATCTGTGGGGCAGGCATCATCTTTCTACCTCTCCGCTTTAAAGTTCTTAAAACTATTTAAAATATGTTGCTTTATCAGTACGATTTCACCAAAACAGCCCCAAAACGGTAGACCTATTTTTGAGTGCAGCAGCACGTTCAAAGAGCCGTTCACAGCAAATTGTTCTGTCTAAAAGACTTAACTGCCGGTCTACCTCTGCCAAAGAAGAATTTCGCTGATCAAACTTGCAAAAAAACACGGATTCTGAGCCTATTATTTTCTATTCTCGAAAAATAAGCTTAAACTTATGCCAACGTTGGCATTAAGTGGGTTCTTCCTCCTGAAGGATGGACATATCTGCTTACCCTCGTTATACATTGATCATTCTGTTACCAAGCACTTTATGCTCTTATTAGGAATAGACGTAGGCACTTCTTCCATCAAAGTTTCTGTGGTGGATGCGGCTACGCAGAAAAGCCTGGTTTCTGCCCAATATCCGGAAACCGAGTCAAAAATAAACTCCCTGCAACCCGGTTGGGCCGAGCAGTCGCCGGAGATGTGGTGGGAACATGCGCAGCAGGCCATCCAGAAAGCGAACGCCTCGGGAGCATATAACCCGCAGGACATTGGTGCCATTGGCATTGCCTACCAGATGCACGGGTTGGTGATTGTGGACCAGAACCAAGAAGTTTTGCGGGAATCTATTATCTGGTGCGACAGCCGCGCGGTACCTTACGGCCAGAAAGCGCTGGAGCACATTGGTCAGGAGCAAAGCCTTTCGCGCCTGCTCAACTCCCCAGGGAATTTCACCGCCGCCAAATTGGCCTGGGTAAAGGAAAACGAGCCCGAAACGTTTAGCAAAATTCACAAGATCATGCTGCCCGGCGACTACATCGCCATGAAACTGACCGGAGAGATCACCACCAGCGTTTCGGCGCTGTCTGAGGGAATCTTCTGGGATTTCCAGAATGATGAGGTGTCGCAGGATGTGATGAATTACTTCGGCTTCAGCCCGGACATCATCCCGGAGGTGCGGCCTTTGTTTTCTTCGCACGGCGAGGTAAAGGCGGAGATTGCCTCGGCTTTGTCTTTGAAGGCCGGCATTCCGGTGGCTTATAAATCTGGGGACCAACCCAACAACGCGCTTTCCTTGAACGTGCTCAATCCCGGTGAAGTAGCCGCTACGGCTGGTACCTCGGGCGTGATTTACGGCGTGAGTGACCAACTGGTGTATGATCCGCAGTCGCGCGTGAACACGTTCGCGCACGTGAACTATGCGCCAGATTCCAAGCGCGTGGGCGTGCTCATGAACATCAACGGCACGGGCATCATGAACAGCTGGGTGAAGGAAAACATGGGGCAGGGCCTCTCCTACCCGCAGATGAACGAGGAAGCCCTTAAAACGCCTGTTGGCAGCAACGGCCTGCGCATTTTCCCCTTCGGGAACGGGGCCGAGCGCGTGTTCAACAACCGCATCATTGGGGCGCAGTTCCACAACCTAGACTTCAACTTACACACCAAGGCCCATGTTTTCCGGGCGGTGCAGGAAGGTATCGCGTTTACGTTCCGCTACGGTCTGGACATCATGCGGGAGAACGGCATGAACCCCAGCGTGATCAGGGCCGGAAACGCCAACATGTTCCTGAGCGGGCTGTTCTCGGAGGCTTTCGTGAACGCAACGGGCGTGCCGGTGGAGTTGTACCAGAACGACGGCAGCGTGGGCGCCGCCCTGGGAGCCGGCATAGGAGCCGGAACTTTTACTTCGGCGGAGGAAGCCTTTAGCCGTTTTGAACGTTTAAGGGTAATTGAACCCACCCAGACCCAGGTCTACGAAGCGGCTTACCAAGACTGGAAAGCTTTATTGCTAAAACAACTGAGTAACTAATCTTTTTTCTTACATACATTTTTAACCTCATGGCAAATCTAACCTTAGGCGACAAAGAATATTTCCAAGGCATTGGACAAATCAAGTTTGAAGGTCCAGAGTCTGATAACCCTTTAGCGTACCGCTGGTATGACGAGAACCGCGTGGTAGCGGGCAAAACCCTGAAAGAACACTTCAAGTTTTCAGTAGCGTACTGGCACTCGTTCAACGCGAACGGATCTGATCCGTTTGGCGGCCCTACCCTGAACTTCGCCTGGGACGAGAGTTCTGATGTGATTGCGCGCGCCAAGGCTAAAATGGATGCCGCTTTTGAGTTCATCACCAAACTGGGCATGCCCTACTATTGCTTCCATGACGTGGACGTGGTAGACTATGGCAATGACGTGGCCGAAAACGACCGTCGTCTGCAGACCATGGTAGAATACGCGAAGCAGAAACAAGCCGAAAGCGGCGTGAAATTGCTTTGGGGAACGGCCAACGTGTTCTCGCACAGCCGCTACATGAACGGTGCCTCTACTAACCCAGATTTCCATGTGTTGGCGCACGCCGCCGCGCAGGTGAAAGGTGCTCTGGATGCTACTATTGCCTTAGGTGGTGAAAACTACGTGTTCTGGGGAGGTCGTGAAGGCTATATGACCTTGTTGAACACCAACATGAAACGCGAGCAAGAGCATCTGGCCCGTTTCCTGCATTCTGCCAAAGACTATGCGCGCGCGCAAGGTTTCAAAGGAACATTCTTCATTGAGCCCAAGCCGATGGAGCCAACCAAGCACCAGTACGACTATGACTGCGCTACCGTAATCGGGTTCCTGCGTCAGCATGACCTGTTGGGTGACTTCAAAATCAACATCGAGGTGAACCACGCCACCCTGGCGGGCCATACCTTCCAGCACGAGCTGCAGGTAGCCGCCGATGCCGGTGTATTGGGTTCAGTGGATGCCAACCGTGGTGATTACCAGAACGGCTGGGATACCGACCAGTTCCCGAACAACCTGAACGAGCTGACCGAGTCTATGCTGATCTTCCTGGAGGCCGGTGGCTTGCAAGGCGGTGGCGTGAACTTTGACGCGAAGATCAGAAGAAACTCCACCGATCCGGCTGATTTGTTCCATGCCCACATCGGCGGAGCCGATACGTTTGCGCGTACGTTGATCACTGCTGACAACATCCTGCAGAAATCTGATTATCTGAAAGTGAGAGAAGAGCGTTACGCTTCTTATGATAGCGGCAAAGGCCAGGAGTTTGAGCAAGGCAAGTTGACCCTGGAAGACCTGCGTGCTTACGCCATTGAGCAAGGTGAGCCAGCGGCGAAAAGCGGTCGTCAGGAGTACCTGGAGAACCTTATCAACAAGTTTATCTAAGCAGGTTCCCAGTGAGTAAGATAACGAACGGACAAGATACAGCGGGGCAGAATATTCCTTACATCGCTGGGATTACATTGATTGCCACCTTGGGTGGATTGCTCTTTGGGTATGACACCGCCGTGATCTCCGGTGCGGAGAAATCTGTGCAGGCGTATCTGATCACGGGCCAAGGGTTAAGCACCTGGGTACACGGGGTGACCATCTCCAGTGCCTTGATTGGCTGTATTCTTGGAGGTGCCATCTCCGGGGTCTTTTCCTCCAGAATGGGTCGGAAAAAAACCTTGATCATTGCGGCGGTGCTGTTTTTACTCTCCGCGCTCGGGTCTGGGTATCCAGAGTTCCTGTTCTTTCAGGAGGGCGAGCCCACCATGGGGCTGCTGTACATGTTTAACTTCTACCGGATCATTGGGGGCATTGGGGTTGGTTTAGCCTCCGCCGTGTGCCCGGTGTACATTGGTGAGTTAGCGCCGGCCAACCTGAGGGGCCGCTTGGTATCCCTGAACCAGTTCGCCATTATCTTTGGTATGCTGGTGGTGTATTTTGTGAACTGGGGAATTTCCAACGGCCAATCAAGCGAATGGCTGGATACCGTGGGCTGGCGCTACATGTTCCTGTCTGAGGCTATCCCGGCGGGGCTGTTTGGCCTGCTGATGTTCCTGGTTCCGGAATCGCCCAGATACCTGAGCATGGTCAACAGAGACGAAGAGGCACTTAAGATCCTGACGAAAGTCAACGGAGCGGCCAGTGCCAAAAAGATCTTTGCTGACATCAAGAACACGGTAGAGCACCATTCGGGCAAACTTCTTTCCTATGGGAAAACGGTGATCATCATTGGTATTCTGCTATCGGTGTTCCAGCAGTTTGTGGGAATAAACGTGGCCTTGTACTACGCCCCACGGATTTTTGAAAGCATGGGTGCCGGTAAAGACGCTTCAATGCTGCAAACGGTAGTGATGGGTGTGGTAAACGTGTTCTTCACCGTACTGGCCATTCTCACTGTGGACCGTTGGGGAAGAAAGCCGTTGCTGATGGTAGGTTCCATTGGTATGGCGATTGGCATGTTTGCCATTGCGGCGCTCTCCTTCTATGAGATCATCGGCATCAGTACGTTGGTGTTCATCATCCTCTACACGGCTTCGTTTATGATGTCCTGGGGACCAATTTGCTGGGTGTTGATCTCGGAGATTTTCCCGAACAAGATCAGGGGGAAAGCCGTGGCCGTGGCCGTAGCGGCGCAGTGGGCAGCCAATTATTTCATCTCTGCCACTTACCCTTCCATGATGGAATACAGCGGCGCATTCACGTACGGCTTTTATGGCGTTATGAGCGTGCTGTCGCTGCTGTTCGTCTGGAAAATGGTACCCGAAACCAAAGGCAGAACCCTGGAAGACATGGAAGCCTTGTGGATGAACAAGCCCTCCTACTCTCAGGAGCAACCTACCCTTATTTCTAAAAGATAACCGTCATTTAGTTAAAAATGTAAAAGGCTGCCTTGTAAAAGGCAGCCTTTTTTGTGTTCCTGCATCATTCTTTCAAACAACTACTCCGGATTTCCTGCAGTTTTATATTCCTGCGTGATCATTTCTAACTTTTACTCCAGATGTCAGGCAGTGCAGTTAATCCAAACAGTGCAGTTGAATTAAACCAAAGGCTCGCTTGAGCGACCAAGCTTGTTCTTTCAAATATTGGATGAAGTCTCAAAGCTTCATCCTCCATCCATTGTTGAGCACGAGAAAGTAAGATGATTCCCGAGGTTTTGTCTCTGTCTGTTTCCATTCCCAATAGAGAAACCTTTTCGTAAAGCACAAGAATAATCAACTCGTTCGCTCAATCTCCATCGCTTGTTCAACGTTAATTCGCCGCCCTTGTTGGTGTTTTCACCAACAAGCCCGACACAGTTAATTTCCCGATTGAATGTGGACATACATACATCAACTGCCTGGGTTCTTACCTGTGACTTACAGAACAAGTGCTGCATTTTAAGGGTGTTTTCAGGAAATCAGCCTTGAAACAGAATCGCTATCAGATTGACAGAAGCAAGCAGAACAGTAAGTCACCCATAATCCGCCGGGAAATGTTTTTGCCTCGTTTTGCTAAAACAGGCGTAAAATGGAGACTGTCTTACAAAGAAAAAGCGGGCTCTTTCAAGCCCGCTTTTTCTTTGTTTTACTCTTGGGTGGCATAGGTCCTCTTCTGAATAGATCTCAGTTGAAAAACATCCAGAGGATGACCTCACGTGCCGTTTACGCCTGCTCCTGCATGATTTCCTTCATCTTCTCGGCATCGGCTACGAATTTAGCCAATCCGCTGGCGGTGAGCGGATGCGTCAGAAGTCCCAGGATGGGCTCCAGCGGACAAGTGCAAACATGAGCACCGGCTTCGGCACACTTCACAATGTGCATAGAGCTACGGATAGAGGCGGCTAGAATCTGTGTTTCGTATCCTTGAATCGCGTAGATGTTGGCAATCTGCTCAATCAGCTGTACCCCATCCCAGCCGATGTCATCTACCCTACCCAAGAATGGCGACACGTACGTAGCGCCGGCTTTGGCGGCCAAAATCGCTTGTCCGGCCGAGAAGACCAGCGTACAGTTGGTTTTGATGCCTTTGTCAGTGAAATACTTGATGGCTTTCAGACCGTCTTTGATCATGGGAACCTTTACCACAATGTTGGGGTGCAGCGCCGCCAAAGTATTTCCTTCCTCAATCATGGAATCAAAATCCGTGGAAAGAACTTCGGCACTGATGTCTCCGTCCACAATTTCACAGATGGCTTTGTAATGGTCAAGGGTAGCTTGCACTCCCTTGATGTTCTCCTTCGCCATTAATGACGGGTTAGTAGTCACACCGTCCAAAATACCCAAATCATGGGCCTCTCTAATATCGGCCAAGTTGGCCGTGTCAATGAAAAACTTCATAGTAAATGGTTTTAGGTTTTTATCTTATACTCAAGCTTATAGCTTTAGTCTGACTCTATTTACAAAAATTAGTATCAGGTAGGATATACAATAAATGTACTATTGACAATTATAGCAATTTTAGGACTGTTTTCCAAAAAGAAGCCTTAAATCTCTATTGATTTCTTTGCTGAAAAATATCGCTAATAATTAACATAATAAGACAAATAACGACTAAGCATTACCAATCACTATTACCAAATTGATTACTGAATTCCACCTCCGAGATGGCTGACTCCGTTTCGGACCTGTTTTCTGAAAAACAGACCCGAAACAGGATTACTTCGCTTCTTTGACCGGTTGAAAGGTGCTCTCGGGCGGACCCAGGTAGCTTGGTTTCAGGCCGCCAGCGTCCACGACAATCTTCTGCAACACAATGCCGGAGTCTACCATCCAGAACTTGAGCACGTGCTCACCCGCTTTCTTCAGTTGGTGTTTAGAAATGGTGAGGTTGAGGTTATTACCCGCGTTCTTGTTCCACTCCCTGTCTGATTTATCCTGATGGATGTTGATAATCTGCGGGGCTTCGTCGTCAAAAGAAATGGCGTAGCGTAAGCCTTGGGTGTTGTGGAAGTTCAAGGTGGGCGACAAGAACACCTGCACGCTCACTTCTCCCTCCTGCTGCAGGTACATTTTGTACTCCAGATGCGGGCTGTTGCCGCCGGGCGTTTGGCTGGAGGCGGTTACCGGAAGAGTGGTCATCGCGGAACCCGTGCGGCCTAAATCCGGGATGAGTTTCCACTGGATATCATTGGCATTCACCGCGCGGGTGAAGTGTTCGGCTTCCATAGAAACGTACCCATTGGCTTCGGCAAAACCTTCCAGCTGGTTTGGTTTGGGCGAGGTTGGGTTTTGAACTATCGCCTGCACCACCACTTTCTTGCCGTTCGGCCCCGTGATGGTGAGCGGTACCCGTTGGGTGCCCGTGGGGGCCTGTGCCCAGTCAACGGTTACCCAAAGACGCTGCTCTTTTGCCACGGTACCAGAAGGTTGAGATACCTTCAGCCAGGGGGCACCAGACGTTATGGAGTAGGTGACTGGTTGCTGCCCGCGGTTAAAGATTTCCAGATAATGCCCCTGCTTGGCGAAAGGGGAAAACTCCGGTAAAACGGCGGTTCCCTTCTCCTGCGGCCACCACTTGTCTGAGCCTTCAATGGCCACGCCCATGTCTGCGGCGTTGGGTAAGGTCAGGTTTTTCACTTCGGGCATCACGTCTTTTTCGGGTTGCTGCCAATACGTGTAGCTGATGTGGGTTTGGGACATCATGTGGTTCCACTTGCCTCCGGCGATGTCTTTGTGGAAGATTCTGGTCAATTCCGCATCGCGGTCAAAAAGAGCCTTCACCTTTGCAGCCAGTTCATTGGTAGTGGCTCTGCCCTGCTGAGCATACAACCGGTTCAGGCCCGTGGTGACGTGGAGCTCGTTCAGGTTGGCACTTGCCTGCACCGGAAACAGTACCAATTGGTAATAAGCATCCCGGTACTGAGCTGGCAACACTTTGTTAATCTGCTCGGCTTCTTGGGCCAGACGGTTGTAATCGGCTACAATTCTTTCGGCTTCCTGGTAATTGGTGAGGCTGTAAGTATTTGGGGCCAGTAGTTCGGGTTTACGGCGGGCGTTGTACTTGGCGTATTTGGCAAGGATGTCAGCAATGGCGGGGGCGTGCTCTGCGCCAAACTGACGCTCGGCCCACAGTTGGGTGTACTCCTCCAGTCGCTCAGCGGGCCATTTTTCAGGGTTCCAGGCGTAATCCAGGAAGAACTCGGTGGGGAATTCCATCGGTTTGATGTCGCCCACGTTCACAATCCAGATGCGGTCTGCTTTGTGTTGGTAGGCCAGGTGCATCTGCTCCCAGATGCGGGGCAGCGGATTGGTGTTAATCCATTTGTAGTTCCGCGGGCCGCCTACGTAGTCAAAGTGGTAGTAGATGCCGTAGCCGCCGGAATGCTGTTTCTCGCCTGGTTTCGGCAACTTACGGATGTTTCCCCAGTTGTCATCGGCTAAGAGCAGCGTCACGTCATCGGGTACGCGCATGCCTTTGTCATAGTAATCCTGCACTTCTTTGTAAAGCGCCCACAGCTGCGGCGTTTGAGAAGCAGGTTTACCGGTAACGTCAGCGATAATCTTGCGTTGGTCGGCCACAATTTTCTCCAACAGCCCGATGTTGCTTTCCTCACTCATGGGTTCATCGCCGTCGCCACGCATACCCACGGTCACAATGTTCTCGAAGCCGTTCATGCGTTTGATGCCACCGGTCCAGAATTCACGCAGCTTCTCAGCATTGGTATTGTAATTCCAGGGACCGGAACCGTAGCGGCTCCACTCAGCGTGGGCACGGGCCAGCGGCTCGTGGTGCGAGGTTCCCATCACTACGCCGTACATGTCGGCTACCTGCGGGCTGATTTTATCATCGTCGCTGAAAGCGTTGCCCCACATGGCGGGCCACAGATAATTGCCTTTCATGCGCAGAATGAGTTCGAACACTTTCTCGTAGAATTTGTGGTTGAAGCCCCCGAACTGCTCTTTAGACCAGTTGGAAAGTGCGGGCGCTTCGTCGTTGATGAAAATACCACGGTACTTCACGGCTGGGGTTCCTTTGGTGTGACGACCTTCAGCCACGTACAGGTTTTGCTGCTGCTTTACCGGCACATCGGCCCACCAGTACCAAGGCGAAACGCCAATTTGCTGCGACACGTCATAGATGCCGTAAATGGTGCCGCGTTTGTCGCTGCCCACAATCACGAGGGCCTCGTCTACGCCTTTCATGGGCTTCTTCACGGTTTGCACCACAAACGTCTCCCACTTACCGGCCAGGTCTTTCACGTCCAGTTTCTTGCTTTTCACCAATTGGTCAATGAGCGGACTTTTACCCAAAGTACCCACCAGCACCAAGGTCTTCGCTTTAGGCGCTTTCTTGCCCACGGTCAAAGCAGGTTCTGTATTGGTGACGCGGTTCATATCAGCTTGCAGGTCTTTCAGAGCTCTGATAACCCCGGGAAAATCATTCTCACTGATATAAAAAGGAGCTGCTTTTCCGGCCGCGAACAGCGGAAAGGCGTTATTTTTCTTCTCACTGGAAATGTAAGGGGCATCATCTACCGCGAAGGCGGCGGGGGCCAGCAGCACTCCTACTAGCAGCAGTAGCAGCTTGTGCCAGGCAAGCGGCAGAAGAAGTTTCCTTTGGGGGGCGGGTTGCGTTCGGGGAAGTGTACTCATAAGATAATCAATTAAGATGGAAAGTAATTCTTGGCGTTGTAGTAGCAGATATCCTGCACGATTTTGCCAATCCAGGGCAAATCCATGGGCAGCAGGCCGCGTTCCATGTCTTCGCCCAACAGGTTGCAGAGCAAGCGCCGGAAATACTCATGGCGCGAGTAGGAAAGGAAACTGCGGGAATCGGTGAGCATGCCCACGAAACAGCTGATGAGCCCCATATTAGACAAGGCGTTCATCTGCTCCTTCATGCCCTCCAGATTGTCCAGGAACCACCACGCCGAACCGAACTGCATCTTGCCTTTGATGCCGCTGCCCTGGAAGTTCCCAATCATGGTGGCGAAGGCCGCGTTGTCAGCGGGGTTGAGGTTGTAGATGATGGTTTTGGTGAGGCAATTCTCCTGCTCCAGCTGGTTGAAGAACGCGGACATGGTATGAATCTGGCTGTAATCCCCGATGGAGTCATACCCCGTATCAGGGCCGTTTACCTGAAGCATGCGGCTGTTGTTGTTCCGGATGGCGCCCACGTGAAATTGCTGCACCCAGCCCTTGCGGTAATACATCTTGCAAAGCTCCAGGAGCAGGAAAGCCGTAAAGGCCTCCAGGTGCTGACCTGCCTGCTGGTCGTTCCCGGCCAGCACATCCTGGAAAATACCATCCAGGTTGACGGAGGCCGACGAGATACTCGGCATGTTAGACAGGCCGTGGTCCGCGATGCGGCAGCCGTGTTCGTGAAAGTAGTGGACCCGTTTCTCCAGCACTTCCAGCAAGGTGTCCAGGTTGAAGATTTCGGTTCCGGAGACACTGGCCAGCAGCCGGATGTACTCTCGGAAGGAATCCCCGCCCGCAAGGTTGAATACTTTGTCTGGCCTAAAAGAAGGCAGCACTTTCGTTTTGAGGCTACTTTCGGCTAAAGACCGGTGAAACGCCAAATCATCGGCAGGGTCATCGGTGGTACCCACCATCTCCACGTTGAAGTGCGTCAGCAGGCCTTGCGGCGTGAACTCCGGTTTTTGCAGCAGTTGGTTGCAGTGGGCGTACACATCTTGCGCGTTTTGCTCCGTCAGGAGTTCGTTTACGCCAAACGGGTTCTTCAGCTCCATGTGCGTCCAGTGAAACAGCGGATTCCGCAAGGTGTACGGAACGGCTCCTGCCCATTTCAGGAATTTTTCCTCGTCTGAGGCAGTACCGGTGATGTACTTTTCATCGATGCCCAGGGTACGCAAGGCCCGCCATTTGTAATGGTCTCCCGCCAACCAGATGCTGGTGAGATTAGAGTAGTTCTTATTCTCGGCAATGACCTGCGGCGATAGATGGCAGTGGTAATCAATGATGGGCAACTCTTTGGCGTACGTATGGTACAGTTGCCGGGCCGCGTTGGTGTACAGTAAAAAGTCCTCCTGCAGGAAAGGCCCTGCAGAAGGTTTTGTGTTACGAGAAGCAACCGGGGAAGAAGTGATGATGCTCTCTGACATAGTAATGTAACTTAAGAAGGGTAAACGGTTCTTTCAATGCCCATTTCCAAACCTCGCAGTTCGGCTAGGCCGCGCAGCCTGCCAATGGCAGAATAGCCCGGATTGGTTACTTTGTGCAGGTCATCCAGCATCTGGTGCCCATGGTCTGGCCGGAAAGGAATAGGCTCCTGCCGGGTACGGTTGATGGCCACCAATTCTTTCATGACGCCGTACATGTCCACGTCGCCGGCTAGGTGGTCAGACTCATAGAAGTTGCCATTCTCGTCTTTCTTCACGTTGCGCAAGTGCGCGAAGTACACGCGGTGGCCTACGGATTTCAGAATCTCCACCGGATTGTTGTGCCCTCCGGCGCCCAGAGAACCCGTGCAGAAACAGATGCCGTTGGGCTCCCGGTCTACCCGATTGATGATAAACTCCAGGTCTTCCTGGTTGGAGGCAATTCTGGGCAAGCCCAAAATTGGATAAGGCGGATCATCGGGGTGGATGGTCATTTTGAGGCCGTTTTCCTCACAAACGTCCATAATCGATTCTAGGAAATACGCCAGGTTCTCGCGCAGACCCGCGTGCCCGATGTTCTTGTAAATCTCGATGCTCTCCGTCAAGTGCTCCAGCGAAATGTAGCCTTCCATGGGCACGCCCATCCGGATGATTTCACTTAATCCGTCCAACTGCTCTTGGCTGTATGAAGCATGACGTTCTTTGGCTTGCTGCACCACGGCCTCGGCGTAATCCTGCTCGGCTCCTTCTCTTTTCAGGATGTACAAGTCAAATACCGCCAGGTCGGTCCAGTCAAAGTAGAGGGCTTTGGCTCCGTTCCACAGTTCCAACCCTAAATTGGTTCTGGTCCAGTCCAACACTGGCATGAAGTTGTAGCAGATGGTCTTCAAACCTGCCGCTGCCAGGTTGCGGAGCGATTGGCGGTAGTTTTCCAAAAACTGCTCATAATCGCCGGTGCGGGTTTTAATGGATTCGTGCACGGGCACGCTTTCCACGACCGCCCACACCAGGCCAGCTTCTTCTATAATGCGTTTGCGTTCCTGGATTTCCTCTAAAGGCCAAACGGCGCCGTGCGGCACGTGGTGTAAGGCACTCACAATACCGGTGGCACCGGCTTGTTTCACATCCTGTAGGGTGACGGGGTCATTGGGTCCGTACCATCTCCAGCTTTGAAGTAATGACATAACGTGATTCTTTAAATATGATGTATGCTTACCTGTCTGTGGTAAGTCATGGTGATGAAGAGATAAATGGTTTGCCTGTGTTTTTAGAAAAAGAGCCTCAAAACACCCGTTTCCAACTACTTGGCTTTCACCGAGGCGGAAGTTTCGTAAATCGGATCTTTGCCCTCGTAGTTAAACCAATCAAAGGTTGCTTTTCCAGTGGAGGGCTTGCCTTGTGAGGTGGCATACATGCCTAACGTTACGCCCACAAAGCCACCTGCCGTGCGCGTGCTCAGGAAGGTTCCGTCCACGTTGTCTTTTAGCAAAGTCCAGTCGCCTTCTTTGGTGCCGTAGTAAAATGCGTACTGGCCGGCTTTGAACTCCACTTTCAGGTAGAGCGGCTTTTTTGAGTCTTTGCTTTTCAATGAAGCCTCGGCCAGAACGGTTGTTTCCGGACTGCCCGGTTCAGTTGCCTTTAGTGACTTCCGCAGCTGCACTACTTCTTTGCCGTTGGCGATGGTCTTGCCTAAAGCATAATAATGCTGCTCACTTTGTATGGCGGCCAGACCGGCGAATTCATCTGCAAACGCTGGTTTGAAATCCATTTTAGTGCTGGCATTCCCGTAGTTGTGTTGTTGCCTTCTGGCAATGAACGAAGGCACATCTAACCCAGATATTGTTTCTGGTCTTACATCCAGCGTCAGGCTTCCGGCTGGTTTGCTCAGGCTGTACCACGGGGTACGGGGGGTACGGAGCATCAACCAGTACATAGGCAGTTTGTCTGCTTTGAAATCTTCTCTATAGGTAAAATTACCGTTTACCGGAAGTTTGGGAGCCTTTCCCAGGGGTAAGTTAGGCCGTTTATAAGAATACTGCACCTCCTCATGGTCTGGGTTAATGATGGGCCAACCGTCTTTCCAGGTCACGGGAGCTAGGAAGGTTTCACGGCCAATGTTGTAATGGTCTTCGGTATCATAGGGGCGCGTAGCCAGGAATACAGCCCACCACTCGCCGTTCTGCGTCTGCACCAAGTCAGCGTGGCCGGTGGCCGAAACTGGGTTCTTTCGGTTGGCCGGTAAGTGGCGCTGCGTCAGGATGGGGTTATTCGGGTTAGGGACATAGTCCCCGTTCACTTTTTTGCTTCTCAGGATTACCTCAGAGTGGTTCACACTGGTCCCCCCTTCGGCCGCCATCAGGTAGTAATAGCCGTCTTTTTTGTAGATGTGCGGACCTTCAATCCAGACTGGTTTTTTAGATAAATCCACCCCGCCGTTTACCAGAATAATAGGTGCGCTGGTCGTTTTAAGGTTCTTGTAGTCAAACTCCTGCATCTTGATGGTTCGGTGCCCATCATAGAGCGGCTTGTTGTCGGGGGCATCGCTGTTGTAGATGATGTAGGCTTTTCCATCCTCATCAAAAAACAAGGAGGGGTCAATGCCCTGCACATCCTGCAGCCAAACCGGGTTAGACCATGGGCCGGCCGGATTGGTGGCGGTCACCACAAAATTCCCGCCCCGGTCAATCAGGGTGGTGACCATGTAATACACCCCGTCATGGTAAGAAAGAGTGGGGGCAAAAATGCCTCTGGTTATGCGGTGCTTGTCCAGGTTCAGTTGCTCCGGCCGGTCTAGAATGTTGCCAATCTGGTTCCAGTTCACCAAGTCCTTGCTGTGGAAAATAGGAACGCCCGGATAATAGGCGAAAGAAGATAGAATGAGATAATAGTCTTCTCCTACCCGGCAGATAGCAGGGTCTGGGTAGAAACCGGTTAAGATAGGATTCAGGAACTTCTGGGTGTCCTGTGCAGCGATTGGCCTGTTGAAAAGGCAAATGCAACAGGTAAATAACAAGAACGCTTTTTTAAGAAGACTTTTCTGATTCATGTGCATGTTTTATTATAGGGGTGATAGTTCGGTAATGCCCGCTTATGTGCATCACACTGAACACGTACAGCAAACCGTCCTAATTAGGACAAAAATCTGTTTTGGTATGGTTGCGATAATCTTTTTCAAATTACTTTTTGTTTTTTACATCAGCAGAAGGGCACTTTGCTAAACTGCTAGAAATAAGACAGGTATCTTTTCAAACACATTACTGCTCTGGCTGCTTAGCTTTTGCGACACGCCGGTAAACCTTCTGTATCGAAATAAGGTTAGGCTTCTCTCATTTACCAGTTATTTTTCAGATTATGGGATGATAACACCAAAGTCATTATCTGTTTGTATCTAATTCTTCTTAGCAGGGGTTATTGAATCGTTAACGTTGAGGTGTTGCAGCACGGTCCTGTGGTTGATCGAAAAAGGTAAGCGGCCGTATAGCTTGTAGGAAATCTAAATCATATACAGGTCGTTCAAGTTCAGCTGGAATTGGTCTCCTGCTAAATTGCTGAAAATACAGCAAACAGGCATCTTTCCATACCTGAGCGTCCTTGGCTTGGCGTCTAAGTTTGCTTTGCACATGGGAAAACCGTTCCTCATCTATGTAGCCCTGCATTTGGTCCCAGTTTTTCTGGAATTGCCTTACTTGTTGCACTCCTTTGTCATAATGCAAACACAGCTCGTCCCATAATGTATGGCCGCTTTTCATTTTATAATCCCAGGGAAGGTGATGGAACCACAATAAATAATTTTCAGGACAGGTTGCCGGATCATTAAATTGCGAAGCAAGTGGTTCGTGATACTGGCTTACCGCATTGGTGCCGCTTTTAGTACGGTCGAAACCAATCCCAGCTGTATCAGCCTGGTGGTAGTAAAGTGAGGTCCAGTCGGGCCTTGCGCTTTTAGGGCCATACCACGGTCCCGGACCATAATGTCCGAATGGAGAGAAAATGTGATGAAGGCCTAGGGGCATCATGTAGTTAACGGCTGCTTCCCGGCTTTCCAGCATCATTTGTTTGGCAGGCACCAGAAAGTTACGCTCCCATTCTTCCCCCACCGCTTTCGTTTTGCCTTCAGCAGAATTTGCAAAAGTTAATCTTAACCATTCATCAGCGATTTGTTCGCTGGTTAATTTATTGTTCCAGGCCAGCCGCCCGAACGCATACCAGTTAGCCTGGGCAAAATGATGGCCTGACCAAGTTGAATCAAGCCCGGTATTAGCTACTCCGGCAATTGCAGTATGTTTCTGATTATAGATACTGCCGTCGGTAGAGCGGGCCACTGTACTGCCCGGGCCTTCCTGGTAAGTATCGCTTTTTAACAACTCTTCCCACATCGTAGATAAAAACACCAGGTGATTAGAGCGCCCCAGATATTCTTGTGTTATTTGTACTTCAGGCATAACAGAGGTTTTCTTCATAGCGCCAAAAAGCGGGCTGAAAGGCTCCCTTGGCTGAAAGTCAACCGGCCCGTTTTTCACCTGAATAATTACGTTATCCCGAAACTTCCCGTCGAATGGCATAAATTCCAGATAAGCCTGCCGGGCTCTGTCTTTTTCGGTGGGGCTGTATACAAAGGCGCGCCACATAACAATGCCACCGTAAGGCTTTACAAGATCAGCCAACATGTTTGCCCCGTCAGCATGGGTACGACCAAAATCCTGCGGGCCAGGCTGTCCTTCACTATTGGCTTTCACTAAAAAGCCCCCAAAGTCTGGTATCAGCGCATATATTTCTTTCGTTTTTGCCTGCCACCATTTTATTACCTCCGGATCAAGCGGGTCTGAGGTTTTTAAGCCACCCAACCTTACCGGCGATGAGAAGTTCACCGAGAGGTAAGTTGTAATTCCATAAGGTCGCAGTACATCGGCAATTCCTTTTACTCGGGCCAAAGCATCTTCTTTGAGGACTAGCGGCGAAGCGTTTACATTATTCACAGAACTACCGTTTAACCCTACTGAAGCAGAGGCACGCGCATATTCCTGCCAAAGCTTTCTGTCATTTTCGGTGACGGCTAGGTCATTTTCTCCCCGCCAAAAGATTGAGCGGCCGGCAAATCCCTGTTCTACTGATCCGTTTAAATTATCCCAGTGATTGAGTAGCCGATGTTGATAAGATGGGTTTGAAACTACTGAAGTTACCGGCTGATTGGTTTGTTGCCGGCGAAGCAACTCAAAAACGCCATATAAAATACCTCGCTCGGTACTTGCTGTAACACCGCTGCCATCAATCCGGAAGCCATCGTCTTTGATAGATTTATCTTTCTTGATAGTTAGCTTAACAGTACTATTCGCTTTTCCTGACCAACCCTGTTGCAATTCCTTTACCGCATTGTTTAAGATAGCCGACTTCTTTGGAGAAACTACCTTTACAGGCACGGCGCTTTTTTTACGGAGCCACAGTTCATGGCCGTCTTCGGCTTTTAAATCTAGGATTATAAATAGAAAGAAAATGCTAAAGAAAATCATTTTCATTGTGATGATTCTTTTTTTCAATTTGCCTCCGTTTTAGTTGGTGAAAATGAATATGATTGAAATATACAAGCAAGGTTTTTCTTGGCACCTAATCTGTTTTCTGACACCTATTCCACCTTTACCCCGGCACCTACTTTCTTCCATTCCTAGTAAACCATGCAGCAATACTCAGCTTTTCTCTTTTATTCCTTTTTATGAAGAGAATTGAAACTATGAAAGCTTATTTAAGCGGGTTAACTCAGATAAAAATATCGCTTGGTAAAGCACTAGAAGCTATTTGCCTTTCTAACTTTTGACAGGCTTAAAGGACAAAAAAAATTGGCTGCCCAAAACGGGCAACCAACCTTTTTATCCTTTATAAAATATATTATTTATATCCTGGATTCTGATAAGCAGCTTTTTCTGCTACGCTCATATCCATGGCATCTAACTGTCCTTGCGGGATAGGACGAAGATAGTGGTAGGGCTGGATATTACGTGTTACAGTAGTAGGTGTATGGTCACCATAGTTATTTCCGGCAATTCTGTAGGTAGAAGCAAGCTCTTCCCACTTTTGGGTACGAGTCAAATCAAACCAGCGGTAACCTTCTCCATAGTACTCACGCGAACGTTCTTCCAGAATATAGTTGATATCAATAGTTGCTGGAGTGGCAGCCACCATTGCTGCGCTATTATCCGCAACCTTCGCTTGGTTTCCGTTGTTATCCCAGCGCCACTTACCCGCGCGAGCACGGATAACATTGATCAACTCTCTGGCACTCTTACCAGCTTGAACAGTTGCACCCTTAACAGCAGCTTCGGCCGCTACAAAGTAAAACTCTGAGAACTTGGCAATGTTGAATGGCCGAGTACTTGCCGCATTTGGCTGTCCTAAGCCTCCGCCATTGTCAGTGCGGTAGACTCCAAGCTTCCAAAGCCCAGGATACACAATTCTGCTTATGTCATTTGGTCCAATCACAAAATCAGCTCTTCCAGGCAACTCTCCTGCACCAACATTACTTTTACCTGCCCCAGTAGGATAACTAATAGTTGTCGCTGGCTGTTCATCCAGGAAAGTGAGGATTGCACCACCCGGTTGAACAGGCAAACCATTGGCGTTGTACAATACAGGGGCATTAACCCCAGCTTTAGGCCAGTTACCCCGGTAAACGGTAGTAAAGGTGCCGTCATATCGGGAATCATTTGTTTTGTCAGCAAAAGTGTTTGTAATGGCGCCGATGGTTGGAGCCATACGGGTCCACGGACGTCCCAACGCCTGTACTGCTTCACGCTGAACAGAACTTACAGTACTAGTCCAGTTGGCATTAAGCGAGCTTCTGATGTTAGTATAGTTCCAAGTCATCATCCAACCTGCGAAGTTGTCTGGTGCCCCACCACTGCCAAATGTTAGACTTCCCCCATTATAAAACTCACTATTCTCTGTATGGTCAGCGTACAGCAGAAGTTCTTTGTTTCGGTCATTTGAGGCTACATTCACATCATAATACGTTTCCTGAAGGCCGAAAGGTCCTGGATTATCAATTCCTGCAACTGCCATATCGTATGCTTGCTGGAAATACCATTGAGCATTATGTCCATCAGGGTCAGTACGGGGAGTTTCTGGATATGTAGGGATGTTCTTCGGGTTTTCAAGCCACCAGCCGTAGGTTAGATAAGCTTTTGCCAAGAAAAGACGGGCTAGCGTTTTGGTAGCACCACCGGTTACTCTTGGAGTAACTGGCAGTTGTTCTACCGCTCTTATTAAATCCGGGAATATGGCTTTGGTATATACTTCAGGTACTGTGTTACGAACAGATTTTCTTGAAGGGTTTGTGTTGAACTTCAGTTCTCCCGCGCCCAGATCTAAAGGTACGCCCCCAAATGTTCTTACCAGTTGAAAGTAGTCGAATGCGCGGAAGAACCTTGCTTCGGCAATTATCGCCTCCGGTATTGTACCTATTACCGAAGCATTTTCAATAATACCATTGGCAGTGTTGATGTTAGAGAAGGCAGCCCCCCATAACACATCGGCACGGCTGTCTGTGGGTGTAATCTCCCCTTGGCCAGACAAGTCCATAACTTTAAAGTTCTGGTCGGCACTTTGCCCGTACGTTACTTCATCAGTACCAGTTTCTAGGGTATTATAATAATAAGCTTGACCGTATATGTAGCGCAAGTGAGCATACTGTGACGTTATTCCGCCATAAACTCCCCTTTCGGTCTGGAAAAATTCGGGTGTAAAAGTAGAGCGAGGCTGCTCTTCGAGGATACTCTCGCAAGAACCCAGAAACAACGTTGACATCAAGGCTGCTCCTACTAAAGTTTTTTTATCTATGCGTATCATTACAATCTTTTATTAAAACGTGACATTCAAACCTACCAGATAATTTCTCGTGGAAGGCGTGTTCGTGCCTATCGTCAGCAGACGGCTTGGAGTACCACTTGTTACCGCCACATTTTGGTCGGCGTAAGAGTTGGTCTCAGGGTCCATACCTGACTCTCTGTGGTAAGGAGAGAAAAGCACAAATGGGTTCTGGGCTGTAGCATAAAAGCGCAGATTACTGATTCCAACTTTTTGCAGCCAATTGCTGCTTTGGAAATTATACCCAAGTGTAATAGTCCGTATCTTCAGGTAGGAAGCATCAAAGTATCCTAATGTACTAGCATATTTTGGGTTGTCGCCACTTCTTATGCCTGCTGGGTTTGGATACTTGGCTCCCGTATTTTCCGGTGTCCAATAGTCTACATCTACGTTTCCGCGGCGTCCGCTCAACATATTAAGGTAGCCTTGCGCTCCATAAAGTGTGCTGTTCAGAATTCCACCGCTTTGGAATGCCGCCACAGCAGTCAGATCAAAGCCTTTGTATCCTACGCGTGTGTTGAAGCCACCCTGGAAATCAGGATTTGCGTTCAGAATTTGGCGGTCATCTGCATTGATTTGTCTTACCGGCGTACCATCGGGGTTGTAACCACCAGTATATTTTACCTTGATCATACCAGCATTGCCGCCTGGCTCCAGAATGCTCCTGTAAGGATCTTCCTCCTGCCATAGACCTACTTTTTCAAAATCATAGATAACATTGACAGGGTGGCCTACAAACAACCAGTTATTTCTGTCTTCGCCTGCTCCTGAAGCAAGCGATACAATTTTGTTGCGGTTGCCATATACGTTCACACCGGCTTCCCATGTCCAGCCATTAAGGTTGTCCAAAATCACGCCATTCAGTGAAAGTTCAAGGCCTTTATTTTGTGTTGCGCCTATGTTGGCTGTATAGCTGTTCACTCCGGAAGTAGGAGGTAGACCAAGGCTCAGCAGAATATCATCAGTATTTGTGACATAGTACTCTACTGTACCAGTTAAACGGTTATTCAGAATCGCAAAATCCAAGCCGTAGTTCCAGGTATTGGAATACTCCCATCCTAATTGAGGGTTAGGCAGTTGTGTTACATAGTATCCGGTTGCAAAATCATCAGGCCCAAAGTTGTAGGGTCTAGTTTGTAAAAGTCCAAGGGTAGAATATGGAGGAATAGCTTGGTTAGAAGTTTGTCCATAGCCCACACGCAATTTTAACATATTGACAAGGCTAACATCTTCCATAAACGACTCTCTGGCGATGTTCCAGCCAACAGATACGGCTGGGTAGGTATTCCACTGATGTCCTGGAGCAAGCCTAGAGGAACCATCAGAGCGTACTGTGGCACTGATCATATAACGGTCGTCATACGAATACATAGCACGTCCCATCCAGGATAATAATCCCCATTTGGAATACTGCTGTTCATCGGGGTTAACAGTAATTTCTTCGGCAGCCCGTCCTAAGTTGTAAAACTGGAAAGCGTCTGAGGGGATATCTCTTCCTGCTATGCGTGATCTGTCATATTGCTCCTGCGAGGCAGAGTATAATCCTACTACATTTACGTTATGTTTCCCAGCAAAGGTACGGTCATACGTCAGCAGGTTTTCAATGGTCCAGTTAGTTGTTTGTGCATTGCTAACAGACGCTGATGAAAAGGTCATTGGATCAATAGCGTTGATTCCTGCTCCGGTATAAGCACCTCCTTGGCTCTGACGGTAATTTAATCCCAGATTAGCACGGTACTTCAACCCCTCCACTCCAGGGATCTGTACTTCGCCGTAGATAGTATTGTAGGTAGCAAAGGCTCTGGTTTGGCTTAGCCATAGATCATCTAACCCACCACTTTCTAACATGTCTCTTGTATACAACCATGTCTCATCTAATGGCATTTTGATGGTTCTTTTTAAAGTTCCATCTGCATTGTATGGACTGGCGAGCGGCGACAAGCTTAGGATGTTATACAAGCCCACGTTGTTACCTTCTGTCAAGTTATAGTTATTGTAGGTTGTGAAGCCAACCCGGAAACGTTTACCAATTCCCTGATCAAGACTACCACGTACAGAATAACGGGTAAACTGTTGCGTAGGGATAACGCCTTCATCCTCAAAGTAACCTACGCTGAAGCTGTAGCGGCCTTGTTCCGTTCCACCCGAAACACCTATATCATGGCTCGAGGTGATGCCGGTTTTATACAACATATCTTGCCAGTCCGTGTCTACCCCCTCAGCCTCATCCACACCTAACTGGCCTTTAAACTGCCCGGCAGCCTGACGCAGTGCGAAAAGCTCTGGCCCGCTCATCATGTCATATTTGGCGAAAACTTCTTTAACCCCATGGAAACCATTGTAGCTTACCTGGGGCTTTTGACCTGCTTTCCCTGATTTGGTAGTTATCAAAATAACACCGTTTGCGCCACGTGAGCCATAAATGGCTGTTGCCGAGGCATCTTTCAGGATATCAATGCTATTGATATCGTTCGGGTTAATATCAGAAATAGCCCCAGGAAAAGGGATTCCATCCAATACGACTAGTGGATCATTTCCACCAGAGATCGAGCGCGTACCGCGAATACGGATTTGCATGGAGGCGCCAGGCTGAGAAGATGACTGCGTGAACTCCACACCTGGCAAACGGCCTTGCAAAGCCTGTGTAATGTTACCAGATGGCACTTTTGTAATTTCTTCTGCACTGATAGAGGCTACTGAGCCAGTTACAGCCTCAGCGCGCTGGGTACCGTATCCCACTACCACCACCTCTTCAAGAGTCTGCTGATCTGCTGCCAAGGTAACATTGATCGTGCTTCTGTTATTAATAGCCACCTCCTGAGGAATATACCCAATAAAGGAATACACCAGAGTACCGGTTCCATTCGGAACGGAGAGCGAGTAATTTCCTTCCACATCCGTGGGAGCTGCCGTAGTGGTTCCTTTCAGAAGGACGGTCACGCCAGGCAGACCTCCGCCGGTCTTGTCGGTTACTCTCCCGGATACGGTTAGGCTCTGCGCCATCGCCGATACACTCATCAAGAGAGAAACCACCAGCAGTAGGGCGAGTTTCATGTTTTCAGCCCCAGAACGACGAAAAATCGTGGACCTGGGAGTTTGAGTAATATTACCTTTCATACATAGATTTTTTTAAGGTGATAGTGCTACTAAAGTGAGGTAAGGTTATAGGTGCAAGTAAAAAGGTGTGGGTGTTTAGTTGTTGTCTGTTGTATCATCAAGTATGCATTAGCTAAAATTTCTATCATTCTTTGTTTAAAGCTTAGTAACAAACCCAAAAGCTACTTATAATTCACTAGTAAGGAGACTGATCAAGGTTTTGGAAGCATATTATTTGAAGCCAACGATGACATAAAGCCTGTTTGCCTTATCCATTCCTCGTTCCTGTCTACAAACTTGAATATTATTTTCTACGATTGCAACCGATTTCATAATTTTTTTTCGAAAAACCAGCCATATCGCACCTCGTTTTTTGAAAAATTGTGAAACAAAGAGAATTTCAGGTACCTTTATGAAACAAGTTTCAGAAAACATCCCGATGCAAGTTGCCGTTGCAGTAAATTCTCTCTGCATATCGTCTATGCATCACCTTTTCAGATAAGTTTATAGAGGATTATAAACAAAAATGACCATTTACTCTATTAGATGGAGTAAGGTTACGGAGGCTTGCGAAAATTGTAATTGAAACCGATTGCATATATATTTGTTATTGGAAACACAGCAGCATGGAGAAGGATATTACTATATATGACATAGCACGGGAGTTGGAGCTGTCTCCTACCACCATCAGCAGGGCGTTGAACGACCACCCCTCGGTTAACAAAAACACCAAGCAGCGCATCTCTGAGGCGGCGGCTCAGATGGGCTACCGTTCTAATCTTTTTGCCAGTAACCTAAGAAAGCAACGCACTAACACCATCGGGATGATTGTGCCCCGGCTGGACAGCCCCTTTCATTCTGCCGTCATTGCCGGTATTGAGAAAATCGCCAATGAGGAAGGTTATAACTTGATTATAAGCCAGTCTCTGGAAACTCTCCACAAAGAAGTGGCCAATGCCAAAACCATGTTCGATAGCCGGGTAGATGGCCTGCTGGTATCCCTTTCTTTTGAGACCGATTCGCTGGAGCACTTTGAGCAATTCATTAACCGCGGTATTCCGGTGATTTTTTATGATCGGGTAACCGAACATAAAAACTGCACCAACATCATCATTGACAACCTGCAGGCCGCCTACAAAGCCACTACCCATTTAATTGAGCAGGGCTGCACCAACATTGTCCATATCACGGGTAACTTGAAACGGAACGTCTACGCCGACCGGCTCAAAGGGTACAAGTATGCCCTGATTGACCACAACCTGCCGTTCACGGAAAGTAACGTGCTCAAGAGCCAGTTAACCGAGGAAGCCGGAAAGCTGGCGGCTGAGCAGATTCTTGCCATGAACCCTTTGCCAGACGGAATCTTCGTCTCCAACGACACCTGCGCGGTGAGTTGTCTCAGGACCCTGAAACAAGCGGGCATCTCCATTCCAAGGGACATGGCGGTCATCGGGTTCAACAATGACTTAACCTCTCGGGTAGTGGAGCCCAACCTTACCACCATCAATTATCCAGGCCAGGAAATGGGCGAAGTGGCCGTGCGGGTGCTGCTCATGCAGATGAACGGAACCGGGGAGAAGATTCCGAGCAATACCATCAACCTCAGATCAGAGTTAATCATCCGGGAATCTTCGCTCAGAGGCAAAGCTTCTCCTAAAAAGAAGGACATCCTTCTCTAAAGAGCCCGTTTGCCTGTTTTAGGCCTGTTTTTCAGAAAACAACCCTAAAACAGGCAATACCTATAAATAAGCCTTCCGGCCTTTCGTTTACATGCATCTTAAGCCTATGAAGAAAGTACTCCAATTCTCCCTCCTGTTTATTGCCTTCTTTTGCCATTTGAGCCTCAAAGCGGAAGACGGTTACCGGTTATGGCAACGCTATGACCAGCTCCAGAACAAAGACCTCCTGAAACAATACCGCCAGAGCCTGAATGGGGTGGTGGTGCAGGGCTCCTCTCCTACGCTCACCGTGGTGAAAGAAGAACTGGAAATGGGAATGGAAGGCCTGCTGGGCTCCTCCATCACCATCGCAAACCAGCTTCCTAAAAAAGCAAGCCTAGTGGTAGGTACTCCCGCCTCCTCCCCCATTATTAAAGAGCTAGGGCTGGAGCAGAAACTGAAGGAAGTGGGTCAGGAAGGCTACCTGCTGCTTTCCCAAAAGCACAAAGGAAAGAACCACACGGTGATTGCCGCCAACTCAGACAAAGGCGTGTTGTACGGCACGTTCCATTTCCTGCGCTTGCTGCAGACCCAGCAGAACATTCAGGCGCTCAACATTAGCAGCAGCCCTAAAACCAAGTTGCGTATTCTGAACCACTGGGACAACCTGGACCGCACCGTAGAACGCGGGTACGCCGGTTTCTCTATCTGGGACTGGCACAAACTGCCTGACTACATAGACCAACGGTACATTGACTATGCCCGCGCGAACGCCTCCATCGGGATAAACGGCACGGTGCTCACCAACGTGAACGCCAACTCGCTGGTGCTTACCCCGGAATACCTGCAGAAAGTAAAGGCCCTCGCCGATGTGTTCCGGCCGTACGGCATCAAGGTGTATCTGACGGCCCGTTTCAGCTCGCCCATTGAGTTAGGCAAATTGAAAACCGCTGATCCGCTGGACCCGGCCGTGAAAGCCTGGTGGAAAAACAAAGTGAACGAGATTTATACCTATATTCCTGATTTTGGCGGCTTTACGGTGAAAGCCAACTCAGAAGGCCAGCCCGGACCGCAGAATTACAACCGATCTCATGCCGATGGCGCCAACATGCTGGCCGAAGTGCTGGCTCCCAAAGGCGGCATTGTGATGTGGCGCGCCTTTGTGTATGACAACAACGTGCCCGATGATCGGCACAAACAGGCGTATACTGAGTTTAAACCGTTGGACGGCACTTTCCAGGGCAATGTGATGGTGCAGGTGAAGAACGGCGCCATTGACTTTCAGCCGCGGGAGCCTTTTCACCCGCTGTTCGGGGCCATGCCGAAAACGCCGCTCATGATGGAGTTCCAGATCACGCAGGAATACCTGGGGCAAGGCACCCACCTGGCGTATCTGGCGCCTATGTTCAAGGAAACCCTCACCGCTGACACCTACGCCAAAGGCAAAGGCTCCACGGTGGCCAAAGTGGTGGACGGAAGCCTGGACAACCACGCCATCTCCGGCATGGCCGGGGTCGCCAACATCGGGAACGACATCAACTGGACCAGCCATCCGTTTGGCCAGGCCAACTGGTACGCTTTCGGCCGCCTGGCCTGGGACCACGAGTTAACCTCGGAAGGCATCGCCGATGAGTGGATCAAGATGACGTTTTCCAGCGCACCTTCCTCACAGGCCGCTATAAGAACGATGATGATGGGTTCCCGCGAGGCGGTGGTGAATTACATGACGCCGATGGGCTTGCACCACCTCATGGGCTGGAGCCACCACTACGGTCCGGGTCCCTGGATCAAAGACAAACCGCGTGCTGACTGGACCTCGGTGTATTACCACCGCGCAGATGAGAAAGGCCTCGGGTTTGACCGCACCAAGACCGGCAGCAACGCTTTGTCGCAGTACGCTCCGGAAGTGCAGGCGCAGTGGGGCAACCCCACCACCTGCCCAGAGGAGGTTTTGCTGTGGTTCCACCACGTGGCCTGGGACGCGAAAACGAAATCGGGCCGCACCCTTTGGGACGAACTGTGTTACCGCTATTCCGGCGGCGTAGACTCCGTGCGGGCCATGCAGAAAACCTGGAACTCGCTGGAAGGGCAAATCGACAAAGAAAGACACCAGCAAGTGAAGCAATACCTGGCCATTCAGGAAAAGGACGCCCGCTGGTGGCGCGATGCCTGCCTCCTGTATTTCCAGACATTTTCCAAGAGACCCATCCCGCAGGAACTGGAAAAACCGCAGGGTACTTTGGAGCAGTTTATGAAAATCGAGCCCAAATTCGCACCGGGCATTTAACTTAGAAAGCACGTCTTATATCATGACCGAACAAAACGCAACCAAAACCGCCATCGTGACCGGCGGCGCCTCGGGCATCGGCCTGGCCATTGTAGAGAAGTTTATCCAGCAGAATATCAAAACCATCGTCATCGGACGGGATGAGCAGAAACTGAAGGATGTGAAAGAGAAATTCGGGGAGCTTTGCATCACGGAGTCCTATGACCTGAGCAATCTGGAGGGCATTCCGGCGCTGGTGGAAAGACTGGCCCAGGAGCACGGCAAACTGGACATTCTGGTGAACAACGCGGGCATCAACCAGAAAAAGCCTTTTGTGGAGGTTACCGATGAGGAGTTCCAGCGCATCAATACCACCAACGTGACGGCCGTTTTCGCGCTGAGCCGTGAGGTGGTGAAAACCATGCTGCTGCACGGCGAAGGTTCCATCATCAACATCAGTTCCATGGCCTCGCAATACGGCATCCCGAAGGTGATTTCCTACACCGCTTCCAAATCGGCGATTGAAGGCATGACCCGCGCCATGGGCACTGAGCTTTCGCCTATGGGCATTAGAACCAATTGCGTAGCCCCGGGCTTTATCAGAACGGCCATGTCTGCTACTGCCATGAACAGTGACCCTGAGCGGATGAACAGAGCCCTAAGTCGCACCCCGATGGGGGATTTCGGCTCTCCCGCCGATGTCGCCGAAGCCGTGTATTTCTTTGCCTCAGATAGCTCCAAATACGTGACCGGCACCGTGCTGCCCGTTGACGGCGGAAACTCCATCGGGTTCTAAGACTCCTTTCCATGGCATTTGCAGTAAGCAGAAGGCCCGGTTAACTCCCCTCCCTTTTCCTCCCGGAAGAATCTTGTGCGTCAGCCGGAAAGCTGATTAGCACACCAGAATCCATCCGGGAGGAAAAAATCAACGACTCAACGACTACAGCCTCCTTTCTGTTTTAAGCCTGGTTTCTCAAAAATTGGTTAAAAACAGCAGAAATTTACTTTTCCAGGAAAAATTTAATACCTTTTTCTTTTAATGCCAACGTTGGCATATAGAATCAAAGCCAAGTATAACTGACCATTAGAACGCCCATGAGAAAGAGTAGAATTGTATTTACGGCGAGTCTGGCCATAGCGGCGCTGGGCTGCGTATCCAGCACCCTCAACCAGGGACAGCCTTCGCTGAAGCAGATCTTCAAAGATGATTTTTACATTGGGGCGGCCCTGAACTACCAACAGGCCAGCGGCAAAGACCCAAAGGCCGAAGCGATTCTAGCCCAGCACTTCAGCACCATCACCCCGGAGAATTTGCTCAAATGGGGCAGCGTGCACCCTCAACCCGACACGTATAACTTCAAACCCGCCGATGACTTTGTGGCGCTGGGCAAGAAGCACAAGCAGTTCATTGTGGGCCACACCCTCACCTGGCATCAGCAGACTCCCAATTGGGTGTTTGAATCGGAGCCCGGCAAACCCGCCACCAAGGAACAGCTGCTGAAACGCCAGACCGAGCACATCATGGCCGTGGCCGGTCGCTACAAAGGCCAGATCAACGGCTGGGATGTGGTGAACGAGGCCCTGAACGATGACGGCACCCTGCGCAACAGCAAATGGCTGCAGATCACCGGCGAAGAGTATTTAGCCAATGCCTATGCCACCGCCCGCAAAGCCGATCCCAAGGCCGAACTGTACTACAACGACTACAACCTCTGGAAAACGGCTAAAGCCGATGGTGCCGTGAAACTGGTGAAAAGCCTGCAAGCCAAAGGCCTGAAAGTAGACGGCATCGGCATGCAGGGCCACTACGGCCTCGAGAACCCATCCATCCAGCAGATTGAGGAAAGCATCATCAAGTTCTCGAAAGTAGGCAAAGTGATGTTCACCGAGCTGGACATTGACGTGCTGCCCAATCCCAGCAACCGCCAGGGTGCCGACATTGACGCCACCTTTGAGTTCGACCAGAAATACAACGTGTACACTACCGGCTTACCGGCAGAAGTGGAACAAAAACTGGCGAAACGCTACGCCGAGCTCTTCGCGCTCTTCCACAAGCACCGCGACAAAATCACCCGCGTCACGTTCTGGGGTGTCACCGACCGTGATTCCTGGCTGAACGACTGGCCCATCAAAGGCCGCACCAGCTACCCCATGATCTTCGACCGCAACTACCAGCCGAAGCCCGCCTTCCACGCCATCGTGAACGCCATGAAGAAGTAACCTAGAAAGCTAAGATCAACTTTTCAGACAGCAGTTGACTTCAGCTTCTCTCCTTTTATCTATCGCCCCGGTTTAGCGGCCGTTTTCTGAAAACGGCCGCTAAACCGGGGCGATTTTCTTTATCAGAGTCTGTTAAGTAAGATCAAAAGCAGGTAACTCGCCTTTGCTGCGTGTTTTCACCAGCAAACGGGACGGCCCCTGAGCCTGGATTATTGATGAGAGCACCAACAAGTTCGGTAGTAGGAATGTTGATTTGTGACATAGAACAGCACTTCTCTCTTGTCATCCTGAAAGGATCTTGGAAGCAAACGGTAGGAACGTTCATTAAATAACAGAACGAGCACGAAAACGCCAATACTCTTGCGCCATCGTGCTCGTTCTGAATATTGATTCTGAAGGCACGGAAGTAACTTCCGCGCCATAGTAGGCCATAGAAGTATATATTGGTCTATATAGCCTGATCTAACCAAACATCTTCCCTCCTATACCCACATTGCGTTTCTCGGCTATTTTCATAAAACAGCCGCTAAGACGCAACTCGTCGTTGATAGGTATTACAGCGTAAGTAAGCTTACAGTTTCTCCAGTTGCGCTTCTTCCAGCTGAATCAAGTCCTGCAATAGGTCCAGGGAAACTGCGCCTGGCTTTCCGTCTCCAATGGGCTGGCCGTCCACGGCCACAATGGGCAAAACCCGTTTGGTGGTACTGGTCATGAACGCCTCTTTGGCCCGGGCGATGTCCTCCAAGGTCACGGTTCCCTCTTCTACTTTGTATTTCTTAGCGGCCAGTTCCAGCACGTTCTTGCGGGTAACGCCCTTCAGGATTTCCTGCGCCGGGGTGCGGAGTATGTTGTCTTTCGTGACCAGAAAGAAGTTACTCCTCGGAAACTCAGACACCACGCCTTGCTGGTGGTACAAGACATCGTCGGCGGCTTTGGCTTTTACCTGCTGGATCAGCCGGATGCCCATGCTGTAGTTGATCGTCTTGGCGGCCGCCAGTTCCCGCACATATTCATGGGTGATGACCTTGATGCCAGTGGCCAGTTGCGCCTCAGAGGGCAACGTGAGCGGCTGCTCCAGGATGATCAGGTTCGGCGGCCCGGGGTTATAGCCGTTCTCAGAATATCCGCCGGTTAAAATCATCTTCACGCCGGAATCAGTCAGGCCGTTCATCTGGATGAGCCTGGTTAAGACGCTGGTGAGTTCCTCTTCCGAGAGCGGCACCTCCAGCCCCATGAGCAGCGCCGAGGCGTAGAAACGCGTCAGGTAATCATTCAGGAAAAGGGGCTGGCCCTGGTGCGTCTTGAAGAAGTCGAAGATGCCGTAGCCGCGCTGGATGGCCAGGTCGCTTACGTGGAGGTAGGCGCTGTCCAGCGGCAGAATTTCATCGTGCAGATACGCGTACAATTTATGGTCTGATGACATGGTGTTTCTTTAAAATCTCTAAGGTTTTATCCAGAGGCAGGGCCTCTACTTTGTTTTTGTCTTTCCCAACGGTGGTTTCGGCTTTGAACAGGGAGTTGAGAATGGCCTCTTCGGTGGCTTCAATGGTGGCCATGAACAGCGGCGACATTTCATCGTTGCGCAGCAGCGTCATGGTTTGGGTTTTCTCCCGACTTTCATACGGAATCCGGAGAGCCGGGTGCGCCGAAAAAGCGATGACGTAATCGCCGCTGCCGTTGGACACAATGCCGCCGGTTTTCCCCAGGCCCAGCATGGCCCGTTTCGCCATCCGTTCCAGGTTGCGGGCATCCACGGGCGCATCCGTCGCCACGATGATCATGCACGAGCCATCGGCCTTCTTCAATATCTGCTCCCGGAAGGAGAAGCGTTCCAGTTCCTCCCCTACCGGTACCCCGGCCACCTGCAGCACGCCCCCGAAATTGGTTTGCACCAGCACCCCCACGGTGTAACCGCCCAGACTGGCCGGAAGCTGCCGCGAAGAGGTCCCGATGCCGCCTTTGAACCCGAAGCAGACCGTGCCGGTGCCCGCGCCCACGTTTCCTTCTTCCACTGGCCCGGATTTAGCCTTCTGAATGGCTTCCAGCACGTGTTTCTCGGTGACGTGTCGGCCCCGGATGTCGTTCAAGCCACCGTCGTTGGTTTCGCCCACCACCGCGTTCACCGATTGCACTTTCTCGTTGCCGGGCAGCTGCAGGGTGTGCGTGATCACGGCGTTCATGGCGGTGGCTACGCCCAAAGTGTTGGTCAGGATGATAGGCGACTCCAGATTACCCAGTTCCTGCACCTGCGTCATTCCCGCCAGCTTCCCGAAACCGTTGCCCACAAACACCGCCGCCGGCACTTTCGCCTGGAACAGATTACCCGCATGCGGAAGAATGGCTGTTACCCCTGTCCGGATGTCCTGGCCTTTATTCAGGGTGACCTGGCCCACCTGCACGCCGGGCACATCAGTGAGGGCGTTGAGTTTCCCGGTGGGCAATACGCCAATCTGAATGCCGTACTCCCGCACCCGTTTTCGGTCTTGGGCGTGGGAAAAACCAGTGACGTTCATCATCAGAAAGAAGAGAAGCAGGAACCGTTTCATGCGCTTGGGAAGTAACCGGGGTAAATCTATTGGTTCTGCGGGAATAAAGCTTCCTTTTACGGAAAACACCCGGGCGTTTTAGGGGCATTTTTCCAAAAAGAGGCGCAAAGAGGGATTTCATTTTAGCCCCGGATGAAGTATCTTACTACAAAATCCAAACGAATGAACAGACGTAATTTCTTAAGAACCGGTTCTTTGGCCGGCATCTCCTTTTCAGCGCTGGGGCTGGGCGCCTGCGCCACCTCGGCCAGCAGTACGCCACCGGCCAAGCAAGCAGCTGCCCCAGCAACCGCCGCTCCCGCGTCACCTGCTGCTTCCCCAACCGACTTCCAACTGAACGAAGTGACCATTCAGGAGCTGCAACGCAAGATGCAGAGCGGCGAACTTACCTCCAAAGCCATCACCCAGCTTTACTTAGACCGCATCCAGGCGGTGGACAAAAGCGGCCCCAAAACCAACTCGGTCATTGAAGTGAACCCAGACGCGTTGCAGATCGCCGAGGCGATGGACCAGGAACGCAAAGCCGGCAAAGTGCGTGGTCCGCTGCACGGCATTCCGGTGATGGTGAAAGACAACGTAGACACCCATGACAAGATGAGCACTTCGGCGGGTGCCCTGGCGCTGGCCCAGAACAAAGCCGCCAAAGATGCCTTCATTGTGACGCAACTGCGGAACGCCGGAGCCGTGCTCATCGGGAAAACCAATCTGAGCGAGTGGGCGAACTTCCGGTCTACGGAGTCATCCAGCGGCTGGAGCGGCCGGGGCGGCCAAACCAAAAACGCCTACGTGCTGGACCGCACACCCTGCGGCTCCAGCTCCGGATCAGGCGTGGCGGTATCGGCGAACCTGTGCGCCGTGGCCGTGGGTACCGAGACCAACGGCTCCATCGTGTGCCCCTCGGCCGTGAGCGGCGTGGTGGGCTTTAAACCTACCGTAGGGCTGGTGAGCCGCTCCGGCATCATCCCCATCTCGCATACGCAGGACACCGCCGGCCCCATTGCCAGAACCGTCGCCGATGCCGCCATTCTGCTGAGCGTCTTGGCCGGCGTAGACCCGAACGACAGCATTACCAAAGAAAGCACCGGCAAAGCGCACCCCGATTACACCAAATTCCTGGATGCTAACGGCTTGCAGGGCAAGCGCATTGGCGTGGAGAAATCGTTCCTGAAAGGCCATGTGGCCATTGATGCGTTGTTGCAGCAGGCGCTGGAGCAACTGAAAAGCAAAGGCGCTACTATTGTGGAGGTGGAAGTGATGAAGCAGATCAGGGAAGTCTCTGCCAACAGCTTCAAGATTCTGCAATACGAGTTCAAGGATGGCGTGAACAAGTACCTGGCTACCGCTAATGCCCAAGTGAAAACCCTGAGCGATGTCATTGAATTCAACAAGCAGCATGAAGCCACCTCTATGCCGTTCTTCAAGCAGGAAATTCTGGAGATGTCTGACAAACTGGGCGACCTGAACACGAAGGAATACAAAGAGGCCGTGGCCAAGCAGCTTTCCGGCTCCAAGGCGGCCATTGACAAGATCATGAAAGACCACAACCTGGATGCCATCACCGGCCCCACGTACGGTCCGTCCTGGTGCATTGACCTGGTGAACGGCGATTCCTTTACCGGCTACGGTCTCTCTACCCCGGCGGCCATTTCGGGGTACCCGCATATTTCCGTGCCGCTGGGGCAGGTGCAGGGACTTCCCGTGGGCATTTCCTTCTTCGGAAGGGCGTATTCTGAGCCACAGCTACTGAGCATTGCCTACGCCTACGAGCAGGTGTCCAAGCACCGCAAAGCCCCGCAGTTCCTGAGAACCACCAATCCGTCGTAAGCTGTTTTAGGGCCGTTTTTGAAGAATCAGGCCGAAAACGAAAAGCATGAAAGCAAAAGGCCTGAACGATTTGTTCAGGCCTTTTGCTTTCATGCTTTTCGTGAGCTTTCATTCTGGGGCTAGTTTTCCGAAAACAGCCCAAAAACAGCCACGCCTTTTATACTCTGGAGACAGCCGCTCTGGAAGAAACGGCTTGCTTGCTGGATTTCTTCTTGAGTTTGTTCCACCAGATCAAGGTACCGGTAATGGGCAAGCTGGTGGCAATGAGGCAGCAGATAAAGTAGATGATCTTGGAGAACGTTCCGAAGATTTCGCCCAGGTGCATACCCCTCACGCTGGCGGCTATCTTCTCATTGAACTTTTTATCCGCGAACTTCTCCACTTTGATGGCTTTGCCGGTGTACTGATCCAGCTGCACTTTGTCTGCCGCCGAGAGGGTGAAGAATCCGCTTTGGGTTTTGGTCAGGACCATCGCAGCGGCTGAATCTGCGGGTAGAGAGATGCGGTAATTCCCCTCGTAGGGCAGAACTCCGTCAGCGATTTTAATGAAATCTACCAGGGCCGGTTTTTGCGTGGTGAAACCGGCCAGATCTGAGTTCATGGGTTTTTCCCCGCGCTGCTTGAAGATCTGGTCACCCAGCACGGCACTGGCGCCTTCGCGGTACCAGTCAAACGACCAGCAGAGGCCGGTGAGGGCCATGATCAGCAACAGGAAAGAGGAATAGAAGCCCAGGGAATTGTGCAAATCATGGTTGATGCGTTTCCAGTTGCCGTCGGTTTTGATTTTCAGGCCCTGCTTCCAGTTCTTCAGTTTCTTAGGGAACCAGATCACCAGACCGGTGATGATGAGGAACACGAAGATGATGGTAGAACCGCCCACAATGATCTTACCGGGGTTCAGCGCTCCGGGCTCTCCTTTCACCATCAGCGTCCGGTGCAGGCCTTCCACCACTTCAAAAAAGCCGTGGGCCGGTCCTTCGGTGGTTCCTTTCACTTCACCGGTGTATTGGTTTACGAGGTAGGTAGTGCCACGTCCGCCTCCGCCTGGACCGCCGGGGCCACCTTTGCCGCCTTTTTTCCCTTCTCCGCCTTTTCCGGCCGCCGGTCCACCGGCCATGGCGCGGGCATTATCTCCCCCTTTGGCTTTCTCGCCACCGGGTTTCCCACCGCGGCCCCCTTCTTCTTTTTTAAGGGTGAGGCGGTACGGTTTGGCCGGGTCCTGCGGAATCTGCAGGGCTGTTACTTTCCCCTTTAGGGTTTGCTGAAGTTTTGAAATCAGTTCATCTGGCGAAAGAGCAGTTGCGTTGGCCGGCACCTGCAAGTTGTATTTCTCCGGCTCCAGCATCTCTTCAATCTCGGTGTGGAACGTGAAAATGGTGCCGGTAAGGCATACCACAAACAATACCAACCCACTGGCCAAGCCCAACCAGAGGTGAATGTCAGTGAACAATTTTCGCCAGGTAAACTTCTTTTTCATGTGCGCGGTAGGTTAGTTTGTTTTTTTGCAGAAAAGCTGCCGGCACAGAAGCACCGGCAGCGGAGAAGACAAAGGTCTGGATAAGTTTAGAAACGATAGGTAAGTGTGCCCGAGAAATTTCTGGGTTGTATTCTGTCAATGAAGGAGGTACGGTAGGCGTCAAACCCAACTTCGTCCAGGATGTTGTTGAACAGCACCCGCACTCCCCAGTGTTCGTGAAAGTCATAGCCAATCTGCGCATTCACCGTGGTGTAAGCCTTGTTGTACCAAGGAGCGGTGTTGGGGTCAATGTTGTGGTACTGCACGCCTTCCAGGGTCCAGTCATTGTACGGACGCTTGCCCAGGTAATAGGCCCCTACCCCGATGTTGGCTCCTCTCAAGGCACCTACCAGCACTGAGTAGTTTGCCCAGGCGTTGAAAGTGTGCTTGGGCGTGTTGTTAGGCGATGAGCCCGGCACAAAGGTAGTGTGTTCTTTGTATTGGGCATCAATGTAGGCGTACCCGGTAACCAGTTCCAGATTAGGCAGAATTCTTCCGGTCAGTTCCACTTCCACGCCTTTGCGCTCATCGTTTCCGCCTTTGGTGAAATAGCCCGTAGGCACCACCGCGCCGGCTTCATCTACCCTGAACACTTCCAGGTTCATGTCTTTGTTGTTGATTTTGTAGAGCGTCAAGTTTGCTCTGAACCGATCGTTGAGCCAGCTGGACTTGATTCCCGCTTCAATCTGGTCAATACGCTCGGCTCCCAAGGTGTTTCCGTTCGCATCCACCACCGAGGCTGATCTTGGGTTGGTACTGTTGGTATAGGAACCAAACAGGTTCAAGCCTTCCTTGAGGGTGAACACCACCCCGCCCAGCGGATTCCAGTAATTAGAACGTTCAATTCGGGAACCTTCCGGCGAATTGGTTTGGGTGGTGCTGTAACGGAGGCTACCGTATAATCTGGCCCAAGGCGTTACCTGAATCACATCCTGGAACATGAGGCCCACTCTGGTGTCAAACGACTGCGTACCGCCGGTTTTGGTAAAGTTAGGCGTGGCACTGGGTAAGGTATTGGTGATAGTAGCCGGGTCCAGCACGTTGATCTGGTCAATGGCCAGGGTATTGAAAATCGGCTGGGTCAGGTTGATGGTTCTGTAATCAAACCCGGCCTGCAGCGTGTGTTTCAGGAAACCAGTCTCCACGTCTACCCCCACCAAATCCATCTGGAAGACGCTGGTTTTATCTACCCGAGCCTGGTTATGCCCGATGGATCGGTTGAAGATGGTGACCTGATTGACGTTGATGTCATTGGCCGGATTGGCTTTTACCGCCGACAAAGAAGTCCTGATCGCGTCTGAGTCATAGTTAGATCGGAAATAGGCTGCCCGCAGGTAGAACTGGTCATTCAAATCACGCTTGATTCTGGCGGCAAACGTCGTGTGTTTCACGATTGAAAGGTCTGACTCAAAACCCAGGAACTGGTCGGTGGGCAGGTCATAGATTTTGTTCTCTTTGTTGCCCACACTAAGATTCACCGTACCGGCGTCAATGGTTTGGTTGTTGTTGAAGTAATCCATCTCCAGAATTACCGAGGTTTTGGCATCTGGGCGCCAGGCCAAAGAAGGATTGATGTAGAACGATTCTTTCTCCATATGATCGCGGTATTTTCCGCCGCGCTCATAGGCTCCGTTCAACCGGAAGGCCAGCGTGTTGGTCTCGTTCAGGACGCCCTGCACATCAAAGGTAGGACGAACTAATCCCCAGCTACCCACGCGCAACGAGGCTTTTCCGCCGTTCTCAAACTTAGGCGTTTTGGTCACCACGTTTACAATTCCGCCGGGGCCACCAAGATCATCGGCCGCGCCCATGGTCACCGAGGTAGCTCCTTTCAGCACCTGAATGCTCTCCACGCCCTGCATATCAGTGGAGAAACCCATGCCTCGGAAATCGGTCATCACGCGCACGCCGTTCTTGAGGGTGGGAATTCCGCGGAAACCACGGGAGGAAATACTTTCGCGCACGCCGCCGTAGGTGGAATAGGTATACACCCCCGGCACGTTGCGGGCCGCTTCCATCACCGTCAACGCACCTTGCTGCTCAATTAAGCGGTCAGAGATAACAGAGATGGACTGAAGTTGGTCCACGGGTTTTAAAGGAAGTCGGGTGATGGCATCTAACTTATCGGGCTGTTTCTCCCGCTCCCCGAACACTTCTACCTGCCCAATCTGGTTGGCTACCGGCTTCAAGGCAAAAGACAGCTCCAGTTCCTGATTGCTTAACAGTTGAAACTTTTTGTCTAAGGTTTGAAACCCCAGCATGGAAATCCGGATCTGGTAGGTTCCTTCGGCCAGAGGCTTTAGTTCATAGAAACCGGCTTCATTGGTGGAGGTTCCGTAGGAGGTGCCCACCAAGGCAACGGTGGCAAAGGCCAGCGGCGTGCCGTTCTCCTGGGTGACAGTTCCTCTAATTGTGGAGGTATGGCGTTGCGCCATGGCAACATGGCTGAAGAGCAGAATGAAGGTATATAGGGTAAGCTTTTTGAACATGGTATAGAGGTTTAAATCTAAAGGGGGTTCATTTGCAACTCAGGAGGAAGGTTCGTCAACATTACTCCTGAGCTATTATTTAGACACTTTCTAAACAGTGACAAACTAACGACCTATTTAGATTTATTCCAAATTAAATATAGAATGAATTTAATAAATCAGCCCCTAAACCTGTATAAGACATTATTATTCAATTCATTAATCTAAAAACTTACACCAATTATAATAGAAAGGGATAAAGAAGTATATAAGCCTATTATCACTAGAGTAGTTAATCTGGAATTACTGTTTTAAAGGTGTTTTCTGGATTCGATCCTCAAAACGGATACTCTCAATCTTGATCACATTGATTTATCTGCACTCCAGGTCTGTGCTACTACCAGGTACACGCTCCTTCAGAAGCTATTATTCTAAGCCGTAGGCGCAGTTTCTTCTCTTTTATATCATCCAAGCTCTCCGTATCTTACTGCGCATTTCAACCCTTCTATGCTTAAAAAACTACTGTTCACCGGGGCAGTGCTGGCCAGCACGGTAAGTGCGGCCCAAGCCCAGAACGCACCCTCCTGGCTGCGTTACTCCTCCATCTCCCCAGACGGGCAAACCATTGTCTTCACCTACAAAGGTGACCTGTACCGGGTACCGGCCAGCGGAGGCACCGCCCAACCGCTCACCGTGCACGAAGCGCATGATTTCATGCCGATTTGGAGCAAAGACGGCAAAACCATTGTGTTTGCCTCTGACCGCTACGGCAACTTTGACTTGTTCCAGATGCCGGCCACTGGCGGCGAGGCGCAGCGCATGACGTTCCACTCGGCCAACGAGTACCCGTATGAGTTCAGCCCTGACGGCAAGACCGTCTACTTTGGGTCTACCCGCATGGACCAGGCCGCCAACCGTCAGTTCCCTACCTTTGCCCAGCCCGAGCTGTACAAAGTGGCTTTGGGCGGTGGCCGCGTGCAGCAGGTTTTGACCACGCCCGCTGAGGAAGTGAAACTGAACCAGAACGGCCAGATCATGCTGTACCAGGATAAGAAAGGCGGCGAGAACCAGTGGCGCAAGCACCACGTCTCCTCCGTAGCGCGTGATCTGTGGAGCTTTGACACCAAAACCGGCAAACACACCAAACTGACCACCTACGCCGGAGAAGACCGCACCCCGGTTTTCTCCGACAATGACAAAACTATCTATTATTTAAGTGAGGAAAGCGGCACGTTCAACGTGCACCGCATGGCCGCTGACAAACCCGGCACCTCTACCAAGGTGACCAACTTCACCAAACATCCGGTTCGGTTCCTGACTGCCTCCAACAACGGAGTCCTGTGCTTCGGCTTTGACGGTGACCTGTACACCCTGCAAGGCAACGGCACGCCGCAGAAAGTGAACGTGGTCATCGCCACCGATGTGAAGTCCAACAACGAGCGCATCGTTCCGGTGGCCGGTAACGGCGTGCAGGATCTGGCGGTGTCGCCCAACGGCAAGGAAGTGGCCTTTATTTACCGCGGCGAGGTATTCGTTTCAGCGGTGGAAGGCTCCGCGACCAAGCGCATCACCAACACGCCCGAGCAGGAACGCCACGTGAGCTTCTCGCCCGATGGCAAAACCTTGATTTATGCCACCGAGCGCGGCAAAGGCTGGAAAATCTACCAGACGCAGATCACCCGCAAGGAGGAGCCGTATTTCTATGCCTCTACCCTGCTGAACGAGACCGCCGTCATCAACAATGACAAGGAAAACTACGAGCCCCAGTTCTCACCGGACGGCAAGGAGATTGCGTTTGTGGAAGACCGCATGACCCTGAAGGTGTACAACATCAAAGACAAAAAGGTCCGCACGCTGCTCACCACCAACGAGCTGTTCTCCATGCGCGAGAACGACCAGTACTTCACCTGGAGCCCGGATAGCAAATGGATCGCGTTCGATTTCTCGGAGCCGGGTTTCGCCAACGGCGAAGTGGGCTTGATCTCGGCTGACGGAAAAGGCAAAAAGATTAACCTCACCGAGAGCGGCTACCAGGATGACTCACCGCAGTGGATGGCCGGCGGCAACATGCTCATCTGGAACAGCACCCGCGAGGGCATGCGCGCCCAGGCCAACAGCGGCGGTGCCCAGTCAGACATTTTCGCGATGTTCATGACCCAAGGCGCGTATGACAAATTCCGGTTGAGCAAAGAAGATTACGCCTTGGTGAAGGAAGACGATGAGAAAGCCGCCAAAGACAAGGAAAAAGCCAAAAAGAAGAAAAAAGACGAGGAACTGGCCATTGACTGGGAAGGCCTGAAAACCCGCAAAGCCCGGCTCACCCTTCATTCTTCGCAGTTAGGCGACGCGCTGGTGTCCAAAGACGGCGAGACGCTCTACTACCTGGCCCGTTTTGAGAAAGGCTATAATCTCTGGAGCACCAACCTTCGCACGAAGGAAACCAAAATGGCCGTGACCCTGAACGCCAATCGCGCCAGCATGGACTGGGACAAAGACTTCAAAAACCTGTTCCTCTTAGCCGATGGCCGCGTGATCAAATTAGACCCGGCGGCTAACAAGCAGGAGAACGTGGCCATCAGCGGCGACATGAACCTGAACGTGGCCGCCGAACGCGCTTTCATGTTTGAGCACGTGTGGCGCCGCACCAACAAGACCTTCTACACCGCCGGTTTCCACGGTGCTAACTGGGCCGCCCTGAAAACCGACTACGAGAAATACCTGCCGCACATCAGCAACAACTATGAGTTCTCTGAGATGCTGAGCGAATTGCTGGGCGAGTTGAACGTATCGCACTCGGGCTCCAGCTTCTCCAACGTGCCCGTAAACGCCGATGCCACTGCTTCCCTGGGGATTTTCTATGACCCTGCTTTTACCGGAAACGGCCTTAAAATAGACGAAGTCATTCTGGAAGGACCGCTACAGCGGGCTGGTTTTGACGTGAAACCGGGCATGGTGATTGAAAAGATTGACGGTGAAACCTTGTCCTCAGACAAAGACTACGCGCAATTCCTGAACCGCAAAGCGGGCAAGAACACGCTGGTGACCATCTATGATCCGGCGTCTAAAAAGCGGAGAGACATCACCGTGAAACCCATCTCGCCGGGCGAGGAAAGTACCTTGCTGTACAAGCGCTGGGTGCGCCGCAACGCCGAGGAAGTGGATCGCCTGAGCAACGGCCAGTTGGGCTACGTGCACATCCCGGGCATGAACGACCCTAGCTATCGCACCGTGTACGAGGAAGTGATGGGCAAATACGCCAACCGCAAAGGCATGGTGGTAGACACCCGTAACAACGGCGGCGGCGACCTGGTCGCTGATCTGGCCATGTTCCTGAGCGGCAAACAGTTCCTAAACTACACCACCGATAACCGCTCCACCGGCATTGAGCCGTCGTTCCGTTGGACCAAACCCAGCATCGCGCTGGCCAATGAAGCTAACTACTCAGACGGCCACTGCTTCGCGTTCAGCTACCAGGATCTGAAACTGGGCAAATTGGTGGGCATGCCGGTACCCGGCACCTGTACTTTCGCCGGATGGGAGTCTCTGCAGGACAACAGCGTGCGCTGGGGTGTTCCGCCGCTGGGCGTGAAAGACGTGCAGGGCCGCTACCTGGAGAACCTGCAGACCGAACCAGACGTGAAAGTGATGAACGAGTACGAACTGGTGAGCAAAGGCAAAGACCAACAGTTGGAAGTAGCCGTTCAGGAGCTCCTGAAAGAAGTAAAATAGTTTTCGTAACGGATACATGGAAGAGCCCGGTTTTGCCGGGCTCTTCTTTTTTTAAGCGGTCATCAGGCGCAACCAAAGATGGAACAGCCGTTTTAGGTGTCTTTTCCGGAATATGACCGTAAAACAGCCTAGCCATTAGGAGACTTCAGAAAGACCTTTAGACATGAGAAACCAAGAAATCAGCAAATTCCTCAGCCTGGTGCTACGTCACAAGCCGGAGGCGCTGGGCATTGACCTGGATGCCGAGGGCTGGGCTGACGTAGAGCATCTTCTGCACCGCATGAACGCCTCGGGCCGCCCGATGACACTGGAGAAGTTGGAAGAAGTAGTAGAGACAAATGACAAGCACCGCTTCGCGTTCAATGAAGATCACACCCGTCTCAGAGCCAGTCAGGGCCACTCCATTGGGGTAGATTTGCAACTACGGCCCGTGGAGCCGCCTGCGGTGCTGTACCACGGAACGACAGAAGGTTATTTGGCGTCTATTTGGAAGGAGGGAATTCAACGGAGATCGAGGCAATACGTGCATCTCTCCGCCGACGTGGAGACGGCTACCCGAGTAGGAGCCCGGCACGGGAAACCTTTCGTCTTCGTGGTGAAAAGCGGTCAGATGCACCAGGCCGGCCATCACTTCTACCTTTCCGAGAACCAGGTTTGGCTCACGGATGCCGTTCCCGCTATCTATCTGGAGGAACATCGTCTTTCTTAAAACACAGCCCGCTCCTGCCGGGGCACGGCTGTTTTTGCCCTACTTTCCTGAAAACAGCCCCAAAACAGCCAAGGCCCCAAACCTTTACGGCCTCCCTTTGTTTTAAAAGTGAAACAGAGATTCTGTCTTTCTGTGTTGACCTCCCCTGCAAGCCGGTAGATGACCGCTGGCTGACCGCTACAAATTATCCTAAAAGTGCAAGACTATTCCGTCTGCATTTGCGTACTAAGTCTCAACAGTTGTGTAAACTGCGCCGGTAAGTACTTTTTCCACCGGTTGTTTTAGACCTCCTTTTTGAAAAAGGACCCTTAAACGCATAAAGCCATCTTTTAACTTCGGAAAGAAAATAACTGGATATGCAGGTGACGGAAAAACTTACGACATATTACCATCATTATCAGGAATTAAAAGAAAACGGCGGCCCTGAGGAGAATACCGAACTTTTTGAAACTGTGATAGAGCTGGAGGAAGAGATTATGGCCGCCTATGGGCTTCCGCCTTCCCATACCCACCTGCAGATTCTGTGGCAGTTTACCGAAAAAGCTTCCTTAACTGACCAAGTTCTGGAAGACACCCAACAGCAACTGCAAACTGCGGCCACTGAGCACCTGATGGCACCGGTAAAAACCAATTTGGAGGTTCTGCAGGAAGCCAAGTCCGGCAAGATGAGCGCGTTCAACGTGCTGCCCGAAATAGGTCAGCCCACTCATGATTATCCTATTTTTCTGTTTGAAGAAATGCTCCTGAAAGACAAAGCCACCCCCGAGGCGGTGTTGCAGGAGATGGAATCAGTGAAGGAGCTGGACTGCTACGGCGAGGTGGCCACGCTGCTGTATTACCACCGCAAGAGTTTCCGGAGAACTAAGATCTACAAAGCCCTGAAACCGCACCTGCAGTTTCTGGACACATACCTGCAGCAGCTGAAGAACCTGGGCGAAAGCGAGGAACACAGCATCTTTGTCTCCAGCCTGGTCCAGAAAGACCGGGATACACCGGAGAAGCCCTCGGCTTCTCCGGTGTATCCTGAGGATGAACTGCTGCCGCTCATCGGTATTGATCCGGCTACCTACGCGCCAGAATCCCTACTGCTCACCGATGTCTTCGAGATGGAGGAGATCGTGTATGACCTGGACACGGCTGTGACGGTAAACGGAAAGCTTCACAGCGGGACCGACACCAAAACTCTTTCTTTGGGCTTTGACTTTCGGGAACTTGTCCAACTTTTTGCCCATTACCCGCACCAGGGAGAACTGGTTCTGGACTTCTTTACCCGTCAGCAGGAAAGCCCCCTCCCCGATTCGCCCATTGTGCTCAACCTTCAGGACAGTACCGGCAGCACGTTTCAAGCGGATCAGCACTACTTCCGGGTATATAAACCTTTGGTGTTAGGCGAAGACGGAACCCACCAGATCATGCAGGAAGAGTTTTACCTGGTGGAGGAGATTCTGGAACGGACTGCCTTTGACGCTCAACAGATTGACATTGCCCAAACCTCACTGCAGAACTTGTTTCAGCACCTCAGAACCTGTTACCAGCAGTATGTAGACTGCCTTTTTGAAGGTGAAAACGAAAAGCAGGCCCGAAAGAAGAGCGGCCTGGAAAACGCCACCACGTTTGAAACAGCCCGCCAACTCTACAACCTGCACAAACACGGCGGCCGGCTGAATCTGGAGTAATTTTCAGGGCACTTCCTAAAACGTATCCCCTGAAGCGCTGACGGTCATCATAGCTGATCTATTTTAAGGCTGATTTTATAAAAACAGGGAGAAAACGCCCTTACAGGCTCCGGAGTCAAGACTTCATTTTGACTCCGGAGCCTGCATTTTGAGGGTAGTTTGCAGAAAGCAGGCTAGAAACAGAAAATATTTTCAGCAGTATAAAACATCACTATCAGCTACTTACGTCTCACAGTGCTCCAGAGGAGTTAAAAGATGAAACTTTTTTCTGAAAGAAGTTTGGCAGATCAAAATCAGCCTTCTATATTTGCACCATCAAAACCGAAAGATGGTCCGTTCGTCTAGGGGTTAGGACACCAGATTTTCATTCTGGTAACAGGGGTTCGATTCCCCTACGGACTACCAAGAAGCCTCTCAGTTCATCCTGAGGGGCTTTTTTTATTTATGCCAACCACTATTTAGACATACTTTCTGCAGAATAGCAGAATTATTTAGTACGATTGCAAATAGTAGGTTCAATTAAATTTTATAACAGTGGGATGGAATTCTTCTGCCTCTGTTTAGCTCAAGTTAAAGGCAGTTCTCCCCTTTTCTGTTCGCTTAAGTGACTCCAAATACTTTATTGATAAAACAATCCAACTTTGCCTACTACTTTTGACAAATTCTAAACTCGGTGCCACTACCCTTAAACATACTACAATCTTGGATTTCGTCAGTCTCGGTCTCGTATAAAGAACTTTCACTCCCTGTAAAAGATTGAATCTGCAGGAAGCAAGGGTAAGTGGCCACTTTGCTCCAAAGTCAACTTATCGTCTCCTTTACAGGTTGAGATGCAATGCTAACAACACCTGTTTTCCAGCTATCGCCACTTTTCAAACAATTAACGTATCATTGATTAGCAAGCAATTCTAATGTAAGTGAAAGGGGCACATAGGCAAGTTTACTTACCTAAAATCTGCCGTTTCATTAGAACTAAGATAAGTTGAGTAAAATCTCTACATTGAAGTGAGAAAAACTTTAGGTACCACCAGTTTTAACAATCTTCAACTCTCCCACATACCTCTGGTGCTATCAGATGGGTAATTAGAATATAAGTCTTAATGTCAGCATAATGATTGCTCCCCCTCCTTTTCTAAAGTGTAAAGATTTTCTTCAGTGTTGATTAGTAAAAATAAAAAGATAAATTTATCTTTTTCAAATATCATTTAAGCCATCTCCATTCCTTTAAGAATTTAATTGAAGCCTTTTTCAGCATGGTTAATTTTATCTGGCTATCCTATGGGAAGGAGGCGAATCACAGAATGACTGTCTTTTCTCTCTTAAGCTTTGTGGCATGGTTCAGGAAAATGAGGGAAACTCGGCTTTTCATCTTCACCGATCATCCCAATTATTTTCACCCCTTCCTTAGAGGAATAGAGATCGAATACCATCTGCTTGACCACCATCAATTAGAGGAAATGCTAGACGGCTCTACCTATGTGCACCTGCGGAAAGTGGCGGTGATAGAGAGGATTCAGCGGCAGCACCCCTCCGAGCCACTTGTTTTCCTGGACTCCGATACGTTCATGAAACACGATCCCCACGCTTGGCTTATGAATCTTACATATGGTAAGACGTTCATGCACACGCCGGAATACACCTTTCATGAGGCCTTGCACCTGTACGCCTCTTTTGGACAGGAACGGTATCCCCAGGCATTCCTCCGGCTTATACAGAACAAGGATTTCCGAATAAATGGGGAACAGGTGAGATTTCACCGGCATCAGGCTTGCTGGAACTCGGGGGTACTGGGCCTCCCCGCAGAAATAAGTAGCTTCCTGCCCGATGTTTATTGCCTTGCGGTTGAAATTTTTGAAGCCACGCACTGGAACACCAGTGAACAAATTGCTTTTTCATTGGTTCTGCAGTCTAAAACCCAGATCCTGCCGTGTGATCAATTTGTTGTTCATTACTGGAGTGCCCGTCTAAAAAGCTTCATGGAAGAGCAACTCTTATCTCTGTTAGATGCAGGTTTTTCTGAAATAGACTTACCCCAAAAGCTTGTCTTAGCAAGGAAGTGGGCTAAAAAGTATGCTGACTTGATCCCACTGGAGCAATCCAAGGAGCGTGCCATTAACGCTTTTCTGGGGATGAACATCCTTTCTGGATGTAAGCATGCTCTTAGGGTTCTAATTCGCTCCCCTTTTAACATTTCCTTTCTAGAGGAACTGGTAGCTATCCGCAAAAAGCAGAATCTCTAGCATTGCCCAAACATTTATTTAATAGGCCCTAAAGATGGAGCTACAGAGACCTAATTGGGTTCTCTTGTGAGTCCCTAAGTTCTAATAGTACAAACCACTTACTTCTACTTCTTCATTCCTGCCTTAGTAGAACATTGGTTTTAGTCTCAAGTCAGAAGCTAACAGCTTCCTCTAAATTAGCTATCCATCTCATTTTGCAAATCCCACGCTTACAAAACTCCAATTTTATCTTTATATATTTTGAAAATGACAAAATGGTTCTTAGATTAACTTACCTAATCAAATATTAGATATAACTTAATAAATACAGCAAATCTTCTCTAACACCAGTTTTAGTCTAAAATATTAAATACAAGAAAAAATCCCTGAAGAACAGTTTCTACATGGGACATTAAACCCTATTTCCCCCCAAATAAGGCTTTATGGTATACAAAATAATTAATAAGCTCCTCAGTGCTTTGGCTTTGCTCCGGCATAGAGAGGTAAGAAAGGAATACCGGTATTTTATCAGAGACACTTACTTTTGCCGGTTGGTGCAGGGAAAATACCTTCTCAAGGACTATGTTTTTAGGAAAGCGTATAAAGTCGTGTCCTTCAATGGGGAGTTCGGCGCAGAACTTCAATTTGTTATTCCGTTCGCCTACTGGCATTATAGGAATGGCACACTAAAGAAGAGCATTTCCTCCCAATTTACGAAGGAATTGTATTTTTTCTCGCAGAACCATGAAGAAAAGTTTATAGAGCGGGTAAACCGGGGAGATCCCAATGAAGGGAATTACAATTTCGAGATGCCTAGGATACTTCACAGCCATAACTACGACATGAACAAATGGCTCGCTGTTCCCTTCAAAGAAACCTATCAAAACAATGTATTCGTATTTGAGAAGCCAATCCTGATTGTGGCAAATCGCTATAGCATGGAATGGGGAGGCCCTCCCGTCAGTTTCTTTGATAAACCAATCCTCTCCTTCATCTTCCATAAGCTGGCCCAAGAGTATACCATCATTTATAACCGTCCGCTGACCCAGCATATTACCAAAGACCACAACGAGGTAGTGGAACTAAACGAACGCCGCTGGATACAGGAAGAGCACCCTGAGGTCATTCTGCTGGAGGATCTTTACGAGGAGAAGAAAAGCTATGCCAATAACTTCAATCATCTGCAGCTATTGGTGTACGCCAATGCGGACCACTTCATCTCCATTCACGGGGGTACCTCTGTATTAGCAAGTTATTTCGGGGGTACGAATTTGATACTCTCAAAAAGTGGGGCCGAGCATTATTTCGGCTGTTTTCAAACTCTTTACCCAAAACTGTCCGGTGCCACCATCCTTCACGCGAAATCTGAGGAAGAGGTCCGGCACTATGTGGAGGAGTACTTCGTGAAAAATCCCTCTGAAAAGCCTGTTATCGGCAATCAGCCGCATCTGTAGCTTTTAAAACTGGATAAGCCTGAGAAGTAGGACATGTGACGAATGGCTGGTACCAGCCCTACTTAAACGGGAAGTAGCCATGAAGGGTCAGGAAATCTGAGAGACACGCAAATAGAATGACACCCTTCTTCCAACTGAATGATAGGCACAGTAAAACAAGAAGTTCAATGATAAACGTTATCAAACCTTTTATGCCTCCCCAAAAGGAGTTTGACCAATACCTGAAGGATATCTGGAATAGGGCTTGGGTGACAAATAACGGGCCTCTGGTAAACGAACTCGAACTTAGCCTCAAAAACTATTTGGGAGTGCCACATCTTTTTTTCGTAACCAACGGGACCATTGCCCTACAGATCGCGATTAAGGCTTTGAAACTGAATGGGGAGATCATCACAACTCCTTTCTCCTTTGTGGCTACCACTAGCAGCATTGTCTGGGAAGGATGCACCCCGGTTTTTGTGGACATAGATCCGTCCACCTACAACATTGACCCTGAGTTGATAGAGGCTGCCATCACTCCTGAGACCACTGCCATTTTGGCGACCCATGTGTTCGGAAATCCATGCCCTGCTGAAGAGATTTCTACCATAGCCCGGAAGCACAACCTGCGGGTTATCTATGATGCCGCTCACGCTTTTGGCACCTTTTATAAAGGGGAGCCGGTGGTGCACCAAGGGGATATTAGCACCCTTAGCTTCCATGCCTCAAAACTGTTTCATACCGTAGAGGGCGGCGCGTTGATCACCCATGACCCTGAAATTGCCAACCACATTGCTCATATGCGGAATTTCGGATTTCATGGCCCCGAAGCCTTTCAGGGAATTGGAATAAATGGAAAGAACTGTGAGTTTCATGCCGCCATGGGGCTGTGCAACCTGAAGTACATTGACCAGATTTTGCAACGCCGGCAGCACCTATCAGAAACGTACCACAGCATGCTGAAAGCACTGCAGGTAGGCAGGCCATTTTTAAATCCTGACCCAGGGTTCAATTTTGCCTACTACCCAATCCTATTCGACAACGAGAAAACGGTGCTAAAGGTAATCTCCGCGTTGCAGGCGATCTATGTCTACCCCAGAAGATATTTCTATCCCTCTTTAGACACCTTGAGTTATGTTCGTCCAGACCAACCGGTGCGCGTGTCCCGGGATGTTTCCTCCAGAGTCTTGTGTCTCCCCCTATACCATGATTTGTCAGTAGAAGAAGTGAAAATGATCTGTAGGGCAATTCTCAGGGCCGAAAGATACTAAGGATAGTAAAAACAACTCTGCGAATGAGAAGAGAACAACATTACACCCGCACCGGAGACTGACCACATGAGAGAAACCAACATAAAGGACAAAGCGGCACTGGGATTTGCCTGGCTGACCGGGGAGCGTTTGGGGAATCTCTTGAGTGACTTCCTGATCTCGGTGCTGCTCGCTCGACTACTAGGCCCCACTGACTTCGGCTTGATAGCGATGGTAAGCGTTTTCATAGCCCTGTTACGCCCTTTCACCGAAGCTGGCCTAGGCAGCGCCCTGCTCCGCAAAAAGGACGCAACGCACCATGATTATGCAACCGTTTTTTGGAGTAACTTAGCCCTTTCGGTTGGTACGTACATCGTTCTCTACGTAAGTGCACCATGGGTCTTCAGGTTTTACAGCGAACCGTCCCTTACCCAACTCATCAGAGTACTGGGCAGTGTCCTGATCTTGACGGCACTGGGAATGGTGCAGAACATCAAACTAACAAAGGAGATGGACTTCCGCCGCATCAGTCTCCTTTCTTTAGCGAGCAACATCTTCTCTGGGATTGTGGGATTGTACATGGCCTACCTGGGCTGGGGGTATTGGGCTCTAGTGGTCCGGCAGTTGCTCAATGGGATAGGAACTACAGTTCTTTATTGGCTCTGGGGCACCTGGTCCCCTACCTTTACATTTTCAAAAGCTTCCTTCAGGGACTTCTTTGGTTTCGGCTCAAAGCTACTGCTTGCCAATTTGCTAGACACCGGTTTCAAGAACATCTATCCCCTACTGATCGGGAAGTTCTATTCAGCGGCCTCTTTAGGTTATTACAATCGTGCGTCCTCTCTTAAAGACATTCCACAGGCACTCATCACCCAGATAAGCGGAAGGGTCACTTATCCCATCCTTATTGAAGTGCAAGAGGACCGTGAAAAACTAACTGGCATTTACCGCCGGTTGGTGCAGGTCATCTCGTTTCTCTATTTCCCAGTGATGATGGGGCTGATGGGTCTGAGTAAATGCGTGGTTTTGGTGCTCCTTTCCGAAAAATGGGCTCAAACCACTCCGCTATTGCAGGGGCTGGCATTCGCAGGCCTTCTCTACCCTATTCATTCCTTGAACCTGAATGTCCTTACCCTGAAAAAGCGATCAGACATATTCCTTTACCTGGAGATCATTAAAAAGGCACTGACCGTCCTGGTCGTGCTTATTACCTTCCGGTGGGGCTTGATGGCGATGATCTACGGACAGATCGTCCTATCATTTCTCTCGCTGTTCATCAATGCTCATTATACCGGAAAATTTATCGGTTATGGCTTCTACGAGCAAGTGAAAGACCTTGTCCCGAATTTCATTCCAGCTTTCCTGATGGGGGCTTTGCTCATGGGGGGAATTGAAGCGCTGGATACCTATACCTGGTGGAGTTTGACGTTTTGGCTGATCCTGGGGGCTTGCCTGTACTTAGGCCTGACAGCTGCCTTTAACAGAAAGGGCCTGCTTTACCTGTATGATTTCTCTCTCCAAAAATACAAAACCGTAAAAGCCCAGTTTTGAAGTGGTCCAGGAAAACACCTTTCGATTTTAGACCGTGGAAACGCAGATGCATGCCGCAGGCAGTGAATAGGCAGGCAAGGTTATAATCAGATAAAAAACTACCTGAGGTAAATGATATTCTTGTCTTATTATATAAGGAATACCTGATGAAAATCGCCATTATGCAGCCGTATCTTTTCCCCTACATTGGGTATTTTCAGCTGATCGCTGCGGTAGACGTGTTCGTCTTGTATGATGATGTGCATTATATAAAGAAAGGGTGGATTAACCGAAACAGGATTCTTTTGAACGGTGCTGAACACACATTTACGCTTCCTTGTCTCAGTGTGAGCCAAAATAAGTTGATCAAGGACATTGAGGTGGACTGGTCCAGCAGAGAAATTGGAAAAGTGGTCGCCACAATGGAAACGGCCTACCGAAAAGCCCCTTTTTTCGAGGAGGTGATCCCACTCGTGAAGGAGGTACTGATGGACCAGGCAAGCACATCCATCGCTGACGTAGCGGCGACAAGCATCAAGCAGGTTTGCTCATATTTGAACATCAAGACAACTATGAAGAATAGCTCTACTGGTGGCTATGGAAATGCCCATTTACACAGAGGAGAACGAATCGTGGACATTGTCCTGCAGGAAAAAGGAGACCGCTACCTCAATGCCATTGGGGGCCTGGAACTCTACAGGAAAGATCATTTTGCGGAACATGGCATTATACTGAGCTTCTTGAATCCATTGCCAGAAGTGTACCCGCAGCCCAGCCCTCAATTTACCCCATGGCTTTCCATCATTGATGTGCTGATGTACAACGACAAGGAAACCGTCTCGAAACTATTAACCTCTTATGAACTCTTATGAAGAATGTATTGATCCTGGGGGGGCAAGGTAATGCCTCTGTGATCGGGCACGCCATGCTCGATGCCAACAGAAGGGGCGATCAGGAATATCAGTTTTCCGGGTATATCAACGACAGGGACGGATGCACCGAGATTGAGGGCTATCCGGTGAAAGGAGGGCTGCACGACATCCCCCGATTACTGGACGAAGGGTATTACTTTTTAAACACAATCTACAAAATCGATGGACAGCGCGAGCGAATCCAGCTCTTTGATTCCCTGGCCATTCCCCCTGATCGCCTAGCTACTTTCGTACATCCCACCGCCTATATAGGAGCCAATGTAGAACTCGGGCCGGGGAGCGTGGTGATGCCCCATGCCATTGTCTCCACCAGTGTTAAATTAGGGACTTGTGCCCGGGTCATGATCGGGGCCATTATCAGCCACAACTGCGACATTGGGGCCCATACCTTCATTGCGGCCGGTTCCTGTTCCGGCTCTAACCTAAAGGTAGGGATTGGGGTCCATATCAGCATGAACTGTACCGTACGGGAATTTGTGAGCATAGGCGACTACTCTACTCTAGCGATGGGAAGTGTTCTGCTCAAAGACATGGGTACCTCAGAAATCTGGGCTGGTAACCCCGCTAAACTTCTTCGTAATGCTCAGTAAAAGTGCCTCCCCGCCCTTGGTAAGCGTCAGGGTTATCACCTATAATCACGAGGCTTTTCTGCGGCAATGCCTGGAAGGCATTTTCATGCAGCAGACCGATTTTCCCTTTGAAGTGGTCATAGGAGAAGACTGCAGTACGGACGGCACCAGGGTCATTTGTGAGGAGTACCGGACCAGGTACCCCGAGGTAGTCACCCTACTCATGCACCAGCAAAACGTTGGAGCCCAGGAAAACGCCAGAAGGACAAGAGAAGCTTGTAAGGGGAAGTACATCGCCCTGTGCGAGGGAGATGACTACTGGACTGACCCTTTGAAACTACAAAAGCAGGCCACTTTCTTGGAAGAAAATGGAGAATTCACCCTTTGCTTCCATAACTGCTATGTCAGGCACGAGACAGCTCCCTCTGAAACCCAGGAACTGTTTCAGCACTACTCCAAGGATATCTACGGCATCCAAGACCTGTTCGGGAAGTGGCTTATTCCAACCGCCTCTGTCATGTTCCGCAATCATCTGTTCGAAGACTATCCAGATTGGCTTCGCAACGCCATCGTGGGAGACACTCCCTTTTATATCCTTATTGCTTCCTTTGGTAAGATCAAACTACTCCCTGGGGTAATGGGGGTATACCGCCGACACCCCGGGGGAGCCACCAATTTTCTGCATGGGTACCACTATTGGGAAAGGATGATTGAGCTTTACACCGGCATGGATGAATACTTTGAATTCAGATATAGAAATGAGATAAACCCTGTTCTGGAATGGTTCCACTACAAGCTAGCGCAGATCGCCTTCAAAAAACATGATTACGAGAAATATAAGCTGTATGCCAGACGATGTGTACGGCGGGACCGGAAACTTTTGCTCCAGTACAGATATTTAGGCATGTACATGGCGTCCTATGCACCCGCTCTCTTCAAGGTATACAGCAGAATAAAAAGCTCCTCGGTTCAGTAATCTATGTTGACCATATTCTACCCCCTAGTTTCCTGCTCAATACCTTTTATTTGTTTGAATACTGCATAGACACGTTCCCTTGTATCTTATTCCTTTCCAGTGATGATCAAAGTTGTTGTCTCTTTTAATCAACTAGTAAACATCATTTGTGAAGCTTATTTTATGTTCTTCTGACGCTAAAAACGCTTTTCCATTGTGTTCCGTCTCTTCAATTACAGCTGAATGTGTCCACTACTAAGATACAGAGCCAAGACTATCCTTGATTCTTATTTTAAGCATTTTGACACTCAAAAAACCCTACTCTATACAGTTAATGTAAACCCAAACGTACTCCCCTGCCCCACTTCACTTTCTACCCAGATGCGGCCGCCCTGCGTCTGGATGAACTCGCGGGAGATGGAAAGGCCCAGACCTGAGCCACCTTTATAGGCTTCTTTCCCCGGAACTTGCACGAAACGCTGGAAAATGCGTTCGTGGTTTTGCGGTTCAATGCCGGGACCGTGGTCTTTCACTTGCACCACCACTTCCCCTTTGCCTTCGCTGGCCGACAAAACAATGGTCTCGTTCTGGGCTGAATAGCGGATGGCGTTGCTCAAGAGGTTGAGCAGCACCCAAGAGGTTTTCTCCACATCGGCTTTCACGGGCGGCAGTTGGGGCGGCAGGGAAATCTCCAGGTGGATGTTCTTTTCGCGGAGCTGTAGCTGGATAGTGTTGGCGGCAAACTGCACAATATCAGCTACGTTGGCGGTGGCAATGTTGAGTTGGATGTTGCCGTTCTCCAGGCGGGCCACGTCCAGCAGCTCGGTGACCATCTTCTGGAGGCGCTGGTTCTCGGTTTTGATGGTGGCGACCAGGTGCTGCTGCTCGTCATTCATTTCGCCAATGCGCTGGTTCTGCAACAGCTTGAGGGAATAGTTGATGGAGGCCAGCGGAGTTTTGAGTTCATGTGAGACCGTGGCCAGAAAGTTAGACTTTACCTGGTCCAGCTTCTTAAAATCGCTCACGTTGCGCAGGGAGAGAATGTAGCCCGCAAATTCCTGCTTGCCCAAAACCTCATTGTAGGCCAGCACCTGAAACACAGATTTGCGGTAGTACGCCTCCTCACCCAGGTCGGTGATGGACAGTACCGCCTCCGGCGAGTCACTGCTTCCGGCCTCTATTCCTTTCAGCAGCTCCTTAAATAAATCGTTCTGCGCGGCCACGTCTTGGGTTTTCGCGCCAATCAGTTTTTCGGGGGGCAGGCCCAGCAGACGGCAGGCGACGGGGTTGGCGAGAATGATTTTTCCTTCGGCATCTAGTAAAATGATGGCCTCGTCCAGGTTGGTGATAATGGACTGGATGCGGTTCTTTTCGGTAATGAGTTCAGACAGGGTAGATTTTTCGTATTCGCGCAGGCGCACCAGCATCTGGTTAAAGACCTTGGACACCGCCCCGAACTCGTCATTGCCTTTGATGGGCAGAGTTTGGGAGAAGTTCCGCTGGGCCACGTACTCCAGCGAGGTGATGAGCTGCTGGATGGGCTGGGTCAGGGCCTCGGGCACACTGAAACAGAACACCAGCGCAAACAAAACGCTACAGGCCAGCAGAGCCAGCGTGTACTGCCACACCCGCTGCGAGGTTTCCTGCGCCTGCTGGTTTTTGAGTTGGAGGGCATCGGTGTTCAGGCTCACCATCTGGTGGATTTTGTCCTGCAGCAACTGGTGCTTAGGCATCACGGTCACAAAGTAGGCTTCAGACGGTACTGCGGCCGAGGTGTGCAGCAATCGCTTCAGCTCAGCGAAGGTCTGGCGCATGGACTCCACCGTCTCCCGTTCGCCAGGCTCTGTGATGTTTTCGCTCTCTTTTTGTAAACTGGCCTCAAAACGCCGAAGGTCGGCACGGGTGCTTTCGGCAATCTCAACGGAGTCGGCTTTCAGGAAAACGGCCTGTTGCTGCGTGACCAGCAGATGGCTCAGGGCGTTGTTCATCTCCTGCCCCAGCTGCACCGAATACAGGTTGTCCTTGAGGATGTTCTGTGCGGCGCGGTCAAGGCGGCTGAGGTTGTAGAGGTTGTAACTGCCCAGGCCCAGCAGCAGGGCCAGCACCACCAGGTACCCCAGCAGGATTTTGGTTTTAAGTTTCATGTAGATTGTAAGGGGGCAATGTTATGTACCATGGAAGCTGTTCGGCGTTTTCTTTTTAGTCTCAACCGCAAGACTCCGCTTGTGCATTAAGACTAAAACTTTTGTTTTAGGGCAATTTTTAAAAAAACAGCCCCTAAACGCGAGCACGCAAGGCACGCATGCACCAGCCAGAATCTGCTAAATGCGATACCCAAAACTTCGTCTCAAAAAGATATTAGGGCAAGCGAAGGAAGGGTTCATTAGCTGTCACTACGTTTGCCGGTCTCTTGTAAACATAATGCAAAGACGTCGGTCAAGTCATGATGATTACACGTTGTTCTGTGTAGTCTTGATTTCTTTTACCAATCCAACTAACTCTTCTGCTTCTAATTTATTTGTTTGGGGCCAGTTATATGGGTTATGTGGTTGGGCGATAAATTTTACAATAGCACGATAAATAGGCAATATCACCGATTTAAAGTCTCCATCTAATTCAAAGAGTTTTTTTCTTTGGGTATTGTCTGAATCCTCAAAACTAATTTTGAATCTATATTTGTCACTGATTCTTTCAAATTCAAAATAGTAGCCTTCAGGCTCTAGATGCCACCAAACTTCTGTATTTATTCCTTTAATCACATTTCTTAAAGAAGTAATCAATTGGTCAATTGGATTTGCTGGAACATCCGAAGCCTCAAATTGTAAATCAAAGTCTCCAAAAGTCAACTTCACAGGAAGCCACCCATGTTCAGGTGCTCCTAATTCCATTTTCAGCTTCTCTATTTTCATAGTTTAAATTACAAAGAACTCCATGATAGCACACAAGCTGGCAGGCCATGTTCTACCAAAACCGAATTTCATTTAGCGGCTCTTTTTCTGAAAATAGGCCAAAAACGGAAAGGTAGCCTTTTTCCGCTTGCCTAAAGTTTCCGGCTAATAATTCACCAAGTAAATATCCGTATCGGTATTGGCCGCGGTAATGCGGGAAATTATTTCGCCCGTGATGCTTTTGCGCCACCAGCGTTGCCAGAAAGAACCCGTGGTGATGCCCAGCGTCACCAGCGTGATTTGCCGCTCGTTCACCTCGCGCAGCACCTCTTCGGCCACTTCTTCGGCTTTCACTTTGAGCACCTGCGCCCCCAGCTCGGTGGCCAACTGTAAATTGTTGATGAGGTGTCGCTGGGTGGCCAGGTTGATGTTGAGGCTCGTCTCGCGGGAGGTCTGCACGTAAAGCAGATACCACTCGGCGTGGTACCTATCGGCCAGCCGGGCCGATTTTCTTATGATTTCCCGCGCGCCCTTGGCGTTGGTGCCGATGCAGGTGAGCAGCTTCTCCGTATGCCGTCGGTCTGGGGTAATGTGGGCGGTGTCAATCTGGCGCTCCAGCTGGTTGGCTACTTCGCGCAGCGCCAACTCGCGCAATTGCAGCAGGTGGTCTTTCTGGAAGAAGTTCCGGAGCGCCGCCTCCACCTTGGCGGGTTCATAGATTTTGCCCGCCTGCAACCGCTCCAGCAACTCCGGAATGGTTAGGTCAATGTTCACCACTTCATCGGCGAGGCGCAGCACGCTGTCGGGTACGCGCTCAGTCACCTCCACGCCCGTGATTTTCTCCACCTGCTGGTTCAGGCTCTCCAGGTGCTGAATGTTCACGGCGCTAATCACGTGAATGCCCGCCTCCAGCAGCTGTACCACGTCTTGCCAGCGCTTCTCGTGGACCGAGCCTGGCACGTTGGTGTGCGCCAGCTCATCTACCACCACCATCTCGGGACGGCGTTGCAGAATGGCGGGCACGTCCATCTCCTCCAGCGAGCGGCCCTTGTAGAAAACTGCCTTACGCGGAATGACGGGCAGCCCTTCCAACTGCTGCACCGTCTCTTTGCGGTTGTGCGTCTCCACGTAACCCACCACCACGTCCACGCCCTGCGCCAGCAGCGCGTGCGCCTCCTGCAACATGCGGTACGTCTTGCCCACGCCCGCCGCCAGCCCGATGTAGATTTTGAACTTCCCCCGCCGCGCGTGCCTGATTAACTCCAGAAAACTCCCGTCCGCTGCGTTTCCGCCTGAAACCATGAATGTAGTATAGAGGATGAAAATTTAAGTTGAAATGTGGTGAAACCCACCCCTACCCCTCCGAGGAGGGGAATTCTCTGCAATAGTAAGAATAACCACTGTTTGCAAAAACTCCCCTCTTGAGAGAGGCAGGGGGGTAAACACGCTTGAGCTCAATCTCGCCTTACAGCTAGAAGGCGAAAGACAAGGAAGTAGTCAACGCCGTATTCTTATCTGTGGGGTTGCCGCTTTCTTTGGTGAAGATGTCATCCTTGGAATCCAGCAGGCGCGCCTCTACCCGCCAGAGCACTTGCGCCGTGGGCGCGAAATCCAGGTTCAGGGAGTAGCCTGCCGTCTGGAAACCGTTGGCAGTTTCAGTTCCAATAATCACCCCGTGCTTGTCATGGTAGTATTCGCCGCGGGCCGCGATGCCTAACTGGGGCAACACCTGGTATTTCACCGCCAGCGTAGGGTTCCACCACCGGCTGTAGCCATCTTCATCCCTCGCTTTCTCTTCCAGACCATAGTCAAAGGCGGCAATCAGGCTCCACTTATCGGCGGGCGAAACGGAGGCGTAGAAGTTGTGGAAGTACCGGCGTTGTTTGGCATTGTCTGGCTTCTCGTTCCCGAAGAACGTGCTGGAGTTGAGCACTACTTTGCTGGACGGTTTAAACGTAATCTGCGTGCCCAGCGCCTTGTTCTGGTTCCCTTCCGCTTCGCGGATGTTCTGCCAGCCGTTGAGCACCAGACCTGTGAGCGTCCATTTCTCCGAGACCTCAAACGTCAGCTTTGCCCCCGCTTCATAGTACGGCGTGTTCTCCGCGCTCAACGAACGAGTTAGCGTTAGGTTGTCCCTTGAAATAGCCGACTCTGCCCCAATGTGCGAAGGGAAAATACCCGCATCCAGCCAGACCTTGGGCAACAGCTGCACGCCCACGTTGGCCTCGTACACGTGCCGCAGCAACTCCTGTTCGGCGACCAGGTTGTATTGGGCGTAGGTGCCCACCATGAGCCCCAGGTTCCCGCGCACCTTGTCCTGCGCGTAGTTTACCCGTAGCAAGGCCAGGTTCACATTAAACTCATTGTGCCGATTGTGGTTGTACAAAAATCCAGGCCGCAGATGGTTCTCCGGTTTATTGAAGTCATAGGCATAGTACACATCCACAAAACCCGTCAGTTGCCAGGGCTTGGCCGGCACGTCCTCAGGAGTGGTTGAAGTTGTGGCGGCCACAGAGGTTGAATCTGCAACGGTTTGCGCCTGCGTAGGCACCGTCAGGCATAAATAAAGGGCAATGGAAAGGGAGAACTTGGTTCTCATGGTGGTAGTTTTCAATTTCATGTTGATTGATGAGAGGCTACATCAAGCCTCAATTACTACGTGTTTAGTTTGTCCCCCTTTGAAGGGGGTAGGGGGATGAAAAAGGCGCTTCAAATTAGAGCTGCTTTTCTTTTACTGCCTTTGCAGCTGTTCCAGATTTGCAATACGTCGCATTGCTGCTGCTCTGGCGTAGGTACTCGGGGATTACAAATCCCCTTTCTCCTTGCTTCCGGATTGCAAATCCGGAAGAGCGGCTTGGTAAAAGCTTTCTGATTTCTACGCTGTTAAATAATTCTCTGCAAAAGTCATCATCCCCCTACCCCCTTCAAAGGGGGACGAAATGGGTTAAGCTGTACTTTCTGTTTTTGGCCTGATTTTCAGAAAACAGGCCAAAAACGGAAAGCGGCTTTCAATTACTTCAGAGCGTCCAACGCCAGGTTCAGTTGCAGCACGTTCACTTTCTCGGGGCCTAGAATACCTAAGAGCGGGGCTTCTACGTGCTGCTGCACCAGCGCCTGAACTTTCTGCTCGGGTAGGTTTCTGGCTTGGGCTACGCGGGCTACTTGCAGGTAGGCGGCCTGGGGCGAAAGGTGTGGGTCTAGGCCGGAGCCGGAGGCGGTTACCAGTTCCGCAGGGATTTGGGCGCGGTTCACGCCGGGGTTGTGGGCCAGAAAGGTGTCAATGCGGGCTTGCACGGTGGTCAGGTAATCGGGGTTGGAGGGGCCTTTGTTGGAGCCCGCGGAACCGGCCGCGTTGTAGTCCACCGCCGAGGGTCTTCCCTGGAAATACCCATCCTGGGTGAAGGCCTGCCCCACGTTAGCGAAGCCCACTACTTTACCGTTGCAGGAAACAGTTTCCCCACCTCCGCCGCCCGGCGAAAGTTTGCCAATGCCAGCCACCAGCGCGGGGTACACGCCCGCTAGCAACACCAGCAGCACCAAAGTCAATTTAATAGAGGCTATTAAATACGTTTTCATGTGTTTACGTTTTTGAGCTGTTTTTAGAAAAAGAGGCCTAAAACGGCGTCTATGAGTTTAATACCAATAAACGGAGCCACCACACCGCCCACCCCGTAGAGCAGCAGGTTCCGGCGCAGCAATGCGCTGGCCCCTATGGGCTTGTAGGCCACGCCACGCAAGGCCAGCGGAATAAGCAGCGGAATGATGATGGCGTTGAAAATAACCGCACTCAGAATAGCGCTCTCGGGGCTGTTGAGGCCCATGATGTTGAGGCCTTGCAGGGCGGGAATGGCCACAATGAAGAGGGCGGGCACAATGGCGAAGTACTTGGCCACGTCATTGGCGATGGAGAATGTGGTGAGCGTGCCGCGCGTGATGAGCAGCTGCTTGCCAATCTCCACAATCTCAATGAGCTTGGTGGGGTCATTGTCCAAGTCCACCATGTTGCCTGCCTCTTTGGCCGCCTGCGTGCCCGAGTTCATGGCCACCCCCACATCGGCCTGGGCCAGGGCGGGCGCATCATTGGTGCCGTCGCCCATCATGGCTACCAGTTTGCCCGCGGCCTGCTCTTTCTTGATGTAGTTGAGCTTGTCTTCGGGCGTGGCCTCGGCGATGAAATCATCTACGCCCGCTTTCTCAGCGATGAATTTGGCGGTCAACGGGTTGTCGCCGGTCACCATCACGGTTTTCACGCCCATCTTCCGGAGGCGCTCAAAACGCTCCTGAATGCCGGGTTTGATGATGTCTTCCAGCTGAATCACGCCCTGCACTTTCTCGTTCTCGGTGACCACCAGCGGCGTGCCCCCGTTGGCGGCAATCTCGTTCACTTTCTCGGCCACGGACTTGGGATAGATATTGCCCGCGTTTTCGGTGAGGCGGCGCATGGAGTCTGAGGCACCTTTCCGGATGCGTAAGCCGTTGGGCAAATCCAGACCGCTGGAACGGGTCTCGGCGGAGAACTTGATGAACTGCACCTGGCTTAAATCAGGCATGGGCACTTCCACGCGCTGTTGCTGGGCCAGCTCCAGAATGGATTTTCCCTCGGGCGTATCATCCGCAATGGAACTGAGCACGGCTTTGGACACGAATTCCCGCTCCTCCACGCCGGGCGCAGGCCAGAATTTGGTGGCCTTTCGGTTCCCGATGGTGATGGTGCCCGTTTTGTCCAACAGAAGCGTGTCAATGTCACCGGCGGTTTCCACGGCCTTGCCCGATTTGGTAATCACGTTCGCCCGCAGCGCCCGGTCCATGCCCGCAATCCCGATGGCCGAGAGCAAGCCCCCGATGGTGGTGGGAATGAGGCATACGAACAGGGCAATGAGCGAGGCGATGGTGATGGGCGTGTTGGCGTACTCCGCGAAGGGTTGCAACGTCACGCACACAATGATGAACACCAGCGTGAAGCCCGCCAGCAGAATGGTCAGCGCAATCTCGTTGGGCGTTTTCTGGCGACTCGCGCCTTCCACCAGCGCAATCATCTTGTCCAGGAACGACTCGCCGGGGGCAGTGGTCACGCGCACCACAATGCGGTCTGAAAGCACCTTGGTGCCGCCCGTCACCGAGGATTTATCACCGCCCGCTTCCCTTATCACCGGCGCCGATTCACCCGTAATCGCCGACTCGTCAATGGAGGCCAAGCCTTCTATGATTTCGCCGTCCGTGGGAATAATATCGCCGGGTTCAGCTAGGAAAATATCGCCTTTCTGGAGCGCGGCCGAGCTGACCGTTTCAATGACCTCAGACTGGTTTCCGCCGGTTTTGGTGAGCTTTTTGGCGGGCGTATCCTGGCGGGTTTTCCGCAGTGATTCGGCCTGGGCCTTGCCCCGCGCCTCGGCGATGGCCTCGGCGAAGTTGGCGAACAGCAGCGTGAGCAGCAGAATGAGAAACACCAGAAAGTTGTAGCCCAGGCTGCCCTGGTTCTGGCTGCCCATGGCCACGCCCATCGTCACCAGCAGCATGATTACGGTGCCAATCTCCACGGTGAACATCACCGGGTTCTTGATGAGGTAGCGGGGATTGAGTTTTATCACCGACTGCTTGAGCGCCTCGCGTACCAGCGGACCTTCCAGCAGCCCCATTTGTCTTTTTTGCACAGACATGTTTTCTAGGATTGAATAAGTTGAGAGGATGCCCGCCCGGGAATTTGCGTTTTTGGCCTGTTTTGGGAAAAAGAGCCGCTAAACGCAAACCTCCGCCGGGGCACCGAAGGTTTAGTAAATGGTGAAATATTCGGCCAGCGGCCCCAGCACCAGGGCGGGGAAGAATGCCAGCGCCGCAATGATGAGTATAACGGCCAGCGTCATGAACCCGAAGGTGGCGGTATCGGTGCGCAGGGTGCCCGCCGACTCCGGCACGTAGCGTTTGCGCGCCAGCAGACCCGCAATGGCCACCGGCCCGATGATGGGCAGGAAGCGCCCCAGCAGCAGCACAAAGCCCGTGCTCACGTTCCAGAACACGTTATTGTCGCCCAACCCCTCAAAACCGGAGCCGTTGTTGGCCGCCGAGGACGTGAACTCATACAGCATCTCGGAGAAGCCGTGGAAGCCCGGGTTGTTGAGCCAGGCCGAGGGTTTCACGGCCCAATCGGCCTCCGGGTAACTGGTGAGCGTGAAGCAGGCCAGCGCGGTGCCCGCCAGAATGAGCAGCGGGTGCAGCAGCGCGATGATGGTCGCGATTTTCATTTCACGGGCCTCCACTTTCTTGCCCAAAAATTCGGGCGTACGGCCCACCATCAAGCCCGAGATGAACACGGCAATGATGAGGAAGATGAAGTAGTTGAGAATGCCCACGCCGCAGCCGCCGTAGAAACAGTTCACGAACATGCCCAGCAGTTGCATGGCCCCGCTCAGCGGCATGGTGCTGTCATGCATGGCGTTCACCGAGCCCGTGGAGATGATGGTGGTCACGGTACTCCAGTACGCTGAGATGGCCGGCCCGAAACGCACTTCCTTGCCTTCCATGGCGCCGGTGGGTTGCAGCAGGTGCAGTTGCGCCAGAGTAGGACTGCCGCCCGTCTCGCTCAGGAGCATAGGAACCAGCAGCAACAGCATGCCCACCGTCATGACCCCGAAGATGGTCCAGGCCAGTTTCTTGCGCCGGATGTACACGCCAAAGGCGATGACCATGGCAATGGGGATGAGCACCTGCGCCACCAGTTCGGTCATGTTGGTGAGGTAATTGGGGTTTTCCAGCGGGTGCGCCGAGTTCACCCCGAACCAGCCGCCGCCGTTGGTGCCCAAATGCTTGATGGCAATCATGCCCGCCGCCGGACCTCTGGACACCTGCACCGAGTCGCCTTCCAGCGTCACGATATCGGCTTTGCCGTCAAAGCTGGTGGGCGTGCCGTTGAAGGCCAGAATAGCCGCAATGACTAAACAGAGGGGCAGCAGAATGCGGGTGCAGCTCAAGACCAGGTAGCGGAAGAAATTGCCCAGTTTCTCAGAGCTTCTCTCTTTGAAGGCATTGAACAGCACCACCACCGCCGCCATGCCCGTCGCCGCTGACACAAATTGCAGGAATGTAATCACGGTGAGCTGGGAAAAGTACGTGAGGCCAGACTCGCCGGAGTAGTGCTGTAGGTTACAGTTCACCAGAAAGGAGATGGCGGTGTTGAAGGCCAAATCTGGGGACATGGAAGGATTGCCGTCGGGGTTGAGCGGCAGGCTGCCCTGGGTAAGCAGAATCACAAACGCCAGTACAAACCACACCAGGTTAATGGTGAGCAAAGCCAGCAGGTGCTGTTTCCAGTTCATTTCGCGGTTGGGGTCAATGCCCGAGATGCGGTAGAGCAGGCGCTCCAGCGGCGCCAGAAAATCAAGGGCCGTTTTCTGGCCCTGATACACCCGGGCAATGTATTTCCCCAGCGGAATGGCCAGCGCCAGGGTGAGCAGGTACGTCACCAGGACGCCTAGTAGTTCAGTTGACATTCTAACTTGTCTTTTTACAGTGGATAAAAGGGAAGGCGGGCGGCTTAGAATTTTTCGGGCCGCAGGAGCACGTAGCACAGATACCCGAAGGTGGCCAGGCTCAAAAGGAATAGAAGGAGCATCATAGCGTTGAATTAGATGGAAACAAATGGTTAAGGCAGTTGGGCATAGGTGAGCTGCTGGGCACAACGCGTTAAGGCCGGCCCCAGCAAAATCCTGAGCTGCATGGAAAGTTGGCTGTTCTGGTACAGGTGCAGCGCGTAGAGGTAGCTGTTCTGCAGGGCCGCCTGCACGCGCTGGTCGCCGTGTTGCCACAGGTGGTTGGCATGCTGGAAACACCGCCGCACCTGCGCCAGGTCCTGTTGGTCAATGAACCGGTTGGTGAACCGAGCGAAGCAGGACAGTTGCCGGTACATGTTGCGTTTGCACTCGGTGTCTTCCAGCTCCGACGTGAGTTCGGGGAACTCCCGCTCCAGTTCGGCCAGTACTTGGTAATGCTCAATCATGGCCGCTGGATTAGACGTGGTCAAAGAAATCAACCGCCCTGAAGAAGAGCCAGAAGCACAGCAGCCCGGAGGCCAGCAAAAGAGAGATAAGCAGTAAAGGGTCCATAGAAATTTTTAAATGGTTCTGCTCCCCTATTGCCAAGCCGTGTGCCAAAACCAGCTGTTGCTTAGGTGTTCCCTGTAAGCCCTTGATTTACAATCCTGTTTTTAGCCTGATTTCAAAAAAGGAACTGCTAAACGGCAAGGGCACCCTACCATTTTGGTAGGGTGCCCTTGCCGTTTTGAAAAGAAGTCAGGCGGTTTGAGTTAGATTTCAGGTTGTAATTGGACGCAGTGAAACCCACCCCTACCCCTCCCAGGAGGGGAATTATCAGCTAGAGAAGGGAGAACGTTGAGCATCCTTTTAAAGGAGCCCATACATTTATTTGCATGCATTCGGCCCCCTTTGAAGGGGGTTGGGGGATGACAAAGGCGGTTGAAGAGGCGTCTGCTTCAGCTATGTAAAATGGAAAGCCGATTCTCGGGAATGTAAAATCCTGTATGAGTAGAACTGCACGAGTAATCATCCCCCTACCCCCTTCAAAGGGGGACGGAATGCGTATCGCTCGGCTGTTCGGGATTTGCAATCCCGAACTTCATTATCTGGGGATTTGTAATCCCCGATGCAGTTCAAACAGTACCGCCTCGGGGATTACAAATCCCCGACTCATTTGCTTCCGGATTGCAAATCCGGAAGAGCTTGTTTTTGGTAAACTTACCAGAACTGCCTTCAGAGGGGGACGGAATGTGTGATTAAAACTAGACATAGCTTCCTTCTGCCAACTTTCCCTTTTCTGCTTCCGTTGCCGGAAATTCCCCTCTTAGGAGGGGCAGAAGTGGGTGAATCGGCATTAGACTTGTACCGCAAGCGTGGTGGAAATCAAAGAAGAATCATTTTTCTGTTTTTGGCCTGATTTCAGAAAAACAGCCGCTAAATGGAAGTCCCAACAGATGCTAGCACCAAATACATCAAGTGAGTTTTAGTGAACGTCTCCCAAGCCGTATTCCTGAATCTTGCGGTACAAGGTGGTGAGGCCGATGTGGAGCAGGCGCGCGGTTTCGGTTTTGTTGCCGCCGGTCTGGGTCAGAATCTTGCGGATGTGGTTTTTCTCAACCGTGCTCAGGGCGGTGTCGCTTTCCACGGCTCCTGCGGAGGTGTTTAGCGACCAGAACTCGGCGGGCAGGAAATCGGGGGTGAGGGTATCGCCCTCGGCGAGGATGACGGCGCGCTCCAGCACGTTCTTCAGTTCCCGGATGTTACCTTTCCAGGGGTAGGCCTGCAGCTTCTGCACAAACTCGGGGCTGAGGTGCTGCAGCCTGGGGTTGAGCTTGGCCGCGAAAACTTGCAGGAAATGTTTGGCTAAGGTAGGAATGTCCTCTTTCCGTTCGCGCAGCGTGGGTACCCGCACCTTGAACACCGAGAGGCGGTAGTACAAATCCGGACGGAAATGCCCGGCTTCGGCCTCGGCGGCCATGTCGCGGTTGGTGGCGGCTACCAGCCGGAAGTTGACCTGGATGGGTTTGGTATCGCCGAGCTTGGTGAAGGTCTGCGTTTCCAGCACGCGCAGGAATTTGGCCTGCAGCTCGGCGGGCATTTCGCCTACCTCGTCCAGAAACAGGGTGCCGGTGTGGGCTTCCTCCAGCAGGCCTTTTTTGTCAGTCATGGCTCCCGTGAAAGCGCCTTTCTTGTACCCAAACAGCTCCGACTCCAGCAAATCTTTGGGGAAGGCGCTGCAGTTAAGGGCCATAAACGGTTTGCCGCGCCGGCTGCTGGCCTGGTGAATGGCCTGCGCGAAGAGTTCCTTGCCCGTGCCCGTCTCCCCTTCCAGCAACACCGTAGAATCAGTGGGGGCGACTTTGGCGGTGAGGTCCTTGGCCTGCCGCAACGCGGGAGAATTACCCAGAATGCTGTCCAGGCTGTACTTCACGCCCACCTGTTTCTCCAGTTCCTGGATGCGCCGCTGCAAACTGGCTTTCTCCATGGCCCGTTCCACCACCACCAGCAGTTGGTCGTCTGAGTCGCCTTTGGTGAGGTAATCGAACGCGCCCATCTTCATGGCCGTCACGCCATCCTGAATGGTACCGTAGGCGGTCATGAGAATCACCTCGGCTTGCGGGTACCTCTGCTTTACTTTCTGGAGCACATTCAGGCCATGGTCATCGGGGAGCTTCACATCAGAGAGCACCACCCACACGTCTTGCGCGTGCTGTTGCATCATTTCCAGGCCCGCGTGCGCTGTGGCGGCCTGCCGCACGTGGTAACCTTCCAGTTCCAGCACGCGCCCCAACACGTGGCGTAGGCGCTCTTCATCGTCAATCAGTAGTAGTTCTCCCGGGTATTTAGCCATGATTGGTGGTTTGTGGCTGCGAAGCTATACGTAAATTCCATACATGGTTCACTGTGACTGACACTAAAAGGTTCTGAAGGATGTGTTTCTATCACTTCTATGGAAAATGGATGAGGCCTGCATCTAAGAGACATGAGAAAGCTATACACCCACCTCTATCTCTCTGTATTTCTTTGCCTTGGCTGCCATAAAAAGGCTGTAGAAACTCCTTTGGAAACCATTCAGCAAAAATATAATTGCGCAAAAGGCTCCATGGAAGCAGCGCATTATCTAATGGGGGAAGATGAGCCAATTCCCAAACTCACCGGGCTACCTGATGGCTTCTTGATTGTAGTAGATACCGCTTACAAAGCCACCAATTTTATCTCCAGCTACGAGCGCTATTGCCGAGAAGAAGCTTCTACCTTAAACACCGCTGATTTAGATTGGCAGGAAGGGTGGAAAAAGCTGTCTGTCCAACAAAAATTGAAGGAGGTGAGAAAGAGCAAAGCCTATTACATAATGATGGCTGACTCTGCCCATTTGCTCAATAATCTAGGGCTAAACCAGGTGTGGGTCATCAATAATACCAAAGACACGGTATCCGTTCAGATGCAGGATGGAAGCTTCATCTGCGTGCTTCAGGCAATGGACAGAACAGGTAAATGGTTGCCGGTGGAGTATTGGCAGTTTAGCAAGTGCGGGAATAGTTACTATGATAAAAAGTTTCCAGCCAAAACCGCCAGCTCCTTTATTACCAAGCTCCCGAAAACAGGTAATTACGCCACTAAGCTCCGTTTTAAGTTACTGGGGAAAGGTAGCTTTTACTATTCCAATGAATTTGTAGGGAAGATAGATCTATGTGATTTTACAGAAGACAGTTTTAGTTACGATACCTACCGGTTTAAGCCTCAGCCACATTACAAACTAGATTCTCTTATAGAGTTGAGTTTTGAATAGTCTCAGATTAAAGTAGAGCGGTGTTTTAGGTCTGTTTTTACGAAAACAGACCCAAAACACCGCTCTAAGACTGGCAAGCAATTCCTTTTTTAAGGCCTTCTTTCAGCCTCTTATTAATAGGGCGCTTACCTCCCGATTTTCGTTTCGGGTGGTATTTTAGAAATAGTATTATTCTTCGCGGAGGGTTCCTTCCAGAAACTCCTGTAGTTGTTTCTTTTTAAGCGGCTTGGGCAGGTAACCGTCCAAGTGAAGGCTGTGGGCCTTTTCCAGATCGGTGGGGTTTTCTGAGGAGGTGAGCATCGCCAGAATGGGGGTACAGGGCAACTCCAACTTCCGGACGGCCTCTACAAACCCGAAACCATCCATCACGGGCATGTTGATGTCAATGAGCACGAGCTCGGGGCAGAGCCCTTCGTCCGTGGCGCTCTGAATTACCTGAATGGCTTCCAGGCCATTTCGGGCGGTAATGATGTGTTTTACCGCTCCTACTCTATTCAGCACCCCCTTCGCCACAAACAAGGCAGCCGGGTCATCATCAATCACCAACGCTGTCACAATCTTCCTCATATGGAAATCGGGGGCAGAGCCCTCCGCATTTAGTTTCCGTATTTCTACTGTCAATTTGAAAGAATGTTGGGGGCTTGGGCCAGTTAAATCCATTTCTTATACAAAAGACGCACTACAAACCCGCTGCCACGTGTTCAACCCCATGAAAATGATCAGGTTAAGGAAAAAAGGCAGCATACTTCTGATTTAGTCATATTTTAATTTTATTTTTACCTATGGTTCTATCTGGGTGTACTCGGGCGGTACCAGTAGTGTCAAGTTCCCCCAACAAGATAGAAGCATAATGATTGACCACCAGGACGAATTGTTCCGTGATCTGGAAGCGGTCCGACAGATACCGGTCGTTCCCCAAATGTTAGAGGTTATCTGCCAGGTAACCGGGATGGGGTTCGCCGCCATCGCCCGCGTGACAGAAGATAGGTGGCTAGCCTGCAGCGTCCGGGACGAGGTGAACTTCGGATTAAAAGAAGGCGGTGAGCTGAAGGTGGAGACGACGCTTTGCCACGAGGTGAAAGGCCAGTGTCAGCTTATTGTCATTGACGATGTCGATCAGGACTCGCAGTACCGGGACCACCACACTCCCCGCATCTATGGGCTCAAGAGCTATATCTCGGTGCCGATCATCTTGAAAGACGGCACTTTTTTTGGGACGCTCTGCGCCATCAACGCCAAGCCAGCTCAGTTGAACAACTCCAAGGTCATCCACCTGTTCACCATGTTTGCGGACCTTCTCTCCTTTCACCTCCAGAGCCTGGAGCTGCTGGAGCGAAGCCAACGGGAGAACAGGGAATTGCTTGACCAAAACAAAACCCTCACCAACACCAACTTTGACCTGGACAGCTTCGTCTACACCGCCTCCCATGACCTGAAATCCCATCTGGCCAACATTGAAGGGCTGCTGGATGCGTTTACCGAGGAATTGGAGAAGGAAGAACTGGATCCCGACGAGCTCCGACAGATTGTGGCGGTGATGCGGTCTTCGCTTCAGCGTTTCACCAACACCATCCGCTCTCTGGTGACGGTTATTGAAGCAGATCAAGATAGCGAGCCAGGAGCAACGGAGGCGGTGAACCTCCAGCAGTTGGTGGAAGACGCCAAACTGGACCTGGCTCACCTGATCCATGAAAGCCGCGCCAGAATAGAGGTTAGCAGCGGGGGCTCGCTCCTGCCAGGCTTCGCGCCCAAAAACCTCCGGAGCATTGTCCATAACCTGCTGAGCAACGCGCTCAAATACCGCTCTCCCGAGCGGGTTCCGGAGGTACTCGTGCAGGCCAACCAAGTAGACGGCAGAACCCACCTTTCGGTCACAGACAATGGCCTGGGCATTCCCAAAGACAAAAAAGACAAGGTGTTCACCATGTTCAAGCGCTTGCATGACCACGTGGAAGGCAGCGGCCTGGGGCTCTACATTGTGAAGCGGATGGTGGATAATGCCGGGGGCGAGATTCAGGTGAGCAGTACCCTGGATGAGGGAACAACTTTCACGGTCATCCTGTAATTGCCTGCCACGGGCGGGAATCCGTAGAGGCTACTACCACCAGCACTACGTCTGTTCCCGTATGCCTCAAAACCCGCTTATCTTGACCGTCACGCTTGACGAAGAAGCCGAAGCCTTCTTCACCGGCCTGAGAGATGCCCACTTTCCGCCGGAAAGGAATTTCCTGAAAGCGCATCTCACCTTGTTTCACCACCTGCCCCCGCAGTACCCTACCCTGGTGGAGGAGCTTGCGGCCCGTTGTCACCGGCAGAAATCCATGACGCTGGAAGTAGCCGGGCTCATGAACATCGGGAAGGGGGTTGCTTACAGGCTGGTGAGTGAAGAACTGCAGCAGCTGCACCAAAGCCTTCAACAACAATGGCAACCGCTGCTCACACCACAGGACAAGCAAAAGCTCAGACCGCACATCACCGTGCAGAACAAAGTAATGCCCGCGCAGGCGAAGGAGTTGGAAAGCACCTTGCGCGAAACCTTTGTTCCTTTCACCATCACAGGAACCGGGCTAACCCTTTGGGAGTACCTGGGTGGCCCCTGGAAATTGTACCAACAGTTCAGCTTTCAACCACTTTCGGTGTAATGGAAGTAAAACAAGTCAGCACTTTCTTCTGCTCCGGCAGGCGTTTTGGGCGCGTTTTCCTTAAAGTGGAGGATCTGTTAACGTATGGAGGAAGGCGATCAGGGCTTTCTGTTCCTCGGCAGTTAAGTGAAGTTCATCAGAGGGCAGGGTCTGGTGCTCCAGGTTCAAGCCCAGGCCGTTGCCTCCTCCGCGGTTGTAGAAATCAATGACTTCTTTCAAGGTTTTATAAGCGCCGTTGTGCATGTAAGGCGCTGTTTTGGCAATGTTTCTGACGGTGGGGGTCTTAAACGCGAATTTCAGTTCGTCAATCTTGTTGTGGACGTACCTTCCCTCGTCGGGGTCAAGGACGGGGTTCTTGCTGCCCGGCGACTGCAACACTCCCAGCACCTCTCCCTCGGTGGTGGAAAAGGAAGGTCCGGCGGTGCCGTTGAATACGGGCATGAAGTGGCAGGTGCCGCATTTCGCCTTGCCCATGAACAGGTTGAAGCCTTTGATTTCCTGGCCGTTCATCTGCCGTTGGTCGCCGCGCATGTACAAATCGAACCGGGACCGGAACGGGGCCAGCGACCGGACGTAAGAAGCCAGCGCCATCATCACGTACCGGGGTTTCAGCTCCTGTTCCATCGTGGGAAATGCCTTCTTGAACGCCGCGACATACGCGGGTTTCTGGCTCAGGCGAACCGCTGCCTCAGCTACTGAGGCGTGCATCTCGTCTTTGTTCGCCATCACATCCATGGCCTGGTTTTCCAGGGTTGGGGAGCGCATGTCATAGAACTGCGCGTGCTGGAGCCCGGCATACAGAAGCGTAGGCGCGTTTCTGGAAACGAATTTGCCCTTTTGCAAGGCATTGCTTTTGGCTAAACCATCGGTGAAGGCGAGTTCTGGTTGGTGGCAACTGCCGCAGGTTCGCCCTCCCGCCGTGAGAATGGGGTTGTGAAACAGGTCTTTGCCTAAAGCTACCTTCTCCGGCGAGGTCCGGGCCTCCAGGGTGCCGGTAAAGAAATCTGGGTTGAACGCCGCGGAGTCAAAAAGCGAGGTTGCCGTGGGATTCAGCGCCAACGCTGACGGTACAAACGGAATCTGCAACTCCTTTTGCCAAGCCACCAGGCGGCTGGTGATGGGCGTGGCGAATCGGTTGATGTACGCCATCCGGTCAAAGGCATCGAAATCAGCACTTTGGGCGGTGAAGGCGATGGCGTCCTTCAATAGCCTTTGCAATGCGGCATTCTCCCCGAAAAAGGACAGCACCTCCCCCACCGAGGCCAAGGCTACCGCCGTCTCTTTTACGCCCGTTTTCGCCAAAGGCGTGTCAAAACCCGAAACGCCCAGAATCATGGTCCGGAAGACTTCCTGTTTGGCGGCATCCAGAATATGGCCCTCGGTCAGCACCGATTCGTCTAAAATCACCCGGGTTCTTTTGAGCGTGGAGAGAAAGGCGTTCACCTCGCGCACCAGTTCTGGTCTGCCGGTCTCCTGCCAAGTGGGATAGAGGAATTCTTCGATGACCTGTAACCCCGAGGGGTCGAACACCCGGGTTTCCTCTATCTCAATCTCGGGCAAGGGCGCTCCGTTCAGCTCACGGCTGGCCGAAGGCGCGTAATACTCGGTAAACCATTCGATCTGCTTGTAGGCTTGGCGGGTTTGATGAAAGGCCTGGCGCACGGCCGTGGAGTCGCCGTGTTGGGCGCTTTTCAACAACTGCTGACCCGCCACAGTCTGCAAGGAATCAAATTCAGCCACCAAATGGGTTTTCACCTGCTCGGGCGTTTGCGGGCCCTTTTCGGGAAAACAGCCCCAAAACAGAAATGAACTCAACAGGAAAGCCCCGGAGATTAACTTATGCATCATCTGGTCTACAGCGGAAAAAAAAACAAAAGCCTTTCCGAAACGGAAGGCTTTTGTGACAAGACAAACAAACAAATGAAGAAGTGGAAGATATTTTGAGGTAAAACCCTAGCGCGGAACTCCGGTCAAGATCACGGTCTGGCCGCCTTCTTTGTTGTTGATCACGCCACTGCCGTCGGCTCCCTTACCACCGGGCAGGAAGCTGTCGCTGGTCCAGGTGTGCGGGTGAATGTTCACGGTGAAGGTGCCGGGGATGCCCACCAGGTCTGAGATGTCCAGCATGGCGCCGTACTCCCAGGAGCTCAGGCGGGTCTCGTTGTTGGGGTTGAACTTGGTATTGAACGTGGCGTCTGACCGGCGATGATCCATCTCCAGCATGGGTTTGATCTGCTTGGTGGCAAGGTTATACTGCCAGATGCGGCCATCATGCTTGTTGTTTTTGTAGTATGAATCGCCGTCTTCCTGAATATAGACGAAGTTCTGGGTCACGCAGATGTTGTCTGGGTTCACGATGCTGTTCCCGGGGTCTACTTCGCCGTCAATCAGGGGCGTCAGTTTACCGGCCAGCGGATTGTTGGCGTCCAGCTCCAGTTTGTACACGCGTCCCCACATGGTGAGTCCGGCTACGGGAGTGATTTTATCGGCTTGGCTTACGCCGGTAGAGGTGAAATAGAGGGTTCTGCTGGCGGCGGCGCTGCCTTTGCCGTAGTCCAGGTCTTCTACGCGGGCAAACTGCAGGGCGCCCTGCTCCACGGTTTGGGCGGCCAGTTGGGCACCGGTGCTGGAAAGCACGTTGCTGTATTCCACAAACTCCACATCGTAGGCGGTGTTCACCTGCATGTCAGTCTCTACGGTGTTCTTGTTGGTGCGGCGCAGCATGTACAGTTTGCCGCCCTGCAGATCTCCGGTGGTGTTGGAGAGGTACAGATTCACCTGCCCCATGCTGTTGGCGGGGTTGCTTTCGTCTTCACCAATGAATATGGCGGTTTTACCGGGGTACGCCACGGCCGGCAACGGCACCGCGTTTTCGGCACTGCATTTCCCTAACGCGGGTAAAACCCGGGTGGGGTTGTTTTTATCCGTGGTGAGCCCGAAGGGGTTGATGGAGTGAATCATGGACTCAATGCCGCTCTCGCCCGCGGTCAGGAACGTGGGGCCGAACCCGTGTTCTGCCGGCGTGGCCAGCGTGGCCGAGCACAGTCTCCAGCGTCCGCCGGCTCCGTCCACAATGTATTCGCCTTTCACGGGTTTCATGTTCTTGTCCAGAAACACCCGGGAAACCGACTGCAGGATTTCATGGTTGGTGATCATGATGAACCCGTCGCTGTTGGGGTCTTTCAGCAAGCCGGCGCCGTCTGGCTGACCACCGTAGATGAACGAGGGAGAGCCTTCCAGTTTGTCTTCGCTGCTGATCAGCGGACTGATTTTCACGGCCTCGAACCCAGACAGCAGTTTCACCAAAGAAGGCGTTACGGACTGGTTCTTGATTTCCACCTCCGAGGTGCCCGGAATGGTGTCATCGGAGGAATCGTCCTCTTTGCAGGCGCCCAGGCAAGCCACCGCGGCCATGGCTACGGACAAAGTAAAGTTTCTGGTACTAAAAGGTTTCATAGACAGAGGTTGTGTTTACTTCTCCAAAAGTAGACCACCGCTATTACCTCTTAATTAGCCCATGTTTAAACCATTGTTAAATCTAAGCACCTTGGGTAACGCTTTGGTAACACACCCCGCTTATTCACCGCAAATACACTCTTCCAGGAAGAAGAGATTTCGGGTTACGTTTTGGTTGGATTGGGCATGGCAAGATAGGTCTGGAGAGGTTTTTGACTTCACCGTAGCCAGGAAAATCGTTTATAAACCATTTTAAGCCCTGTCGCCTTTCCTGACGCACCAACGGGGTGTTTCCGTTTTAGGGCCGTTTTAGCAAAATCGCCGTAAAAACACAAAATGGATGGAGAAGCGTTTGGTATCTTTGAAGGAAGGAAAGCTCCGTTATGACATATTGCTTAGGAATTAAAGTAAAGGAAGGGTTGGTGGCCATTGCCGATACCAGAATCACGGCCGGCTCAGACACCACCGAGAAGAAGAAAATCTACATCCAGCAGCAGGGAAAATACTCGCTCTTCATCATGACCAGCGGGCTGCGGTCTGTGCGCGACAAAGCAGTCCTGTATTTCAAAGAACTCACCGAAGAAGGAGTTGTGCACAACAAGCTCTACAAAGCGGTGAATGATTTTGGCGCGCAGGTAAAACGGGTGGCCAAGGAAGACAAAGAAGCCCTGGAGCAGGCGGGGCTCAAATTCAACCTGCACACCATCATTGGCGGCCAGCTGAAGGATGACGAGGAACACAAGCTCTTTCTGCTGTACCCCGAGGGCAACTGGGTGGAACTGGGCCAGGGCGCACCCTTCGTGGTGATTGGCAATTCCGGCCACGGCCGAGCCATCCTCAACCGGGCAATCACCGAAGATTCTTCCATGCAGCTGGCCCTCAAAACCGGTTTCCTTTCCTTTGACTCTACGCGGGTGAGCGCCAATGACGTGGATTTCCCCATTGATGTGGTGCTGTACCGGAACAACAGCTTTGAGATGGTGGAACACCGCTACACCAAAAAAGACCTGGAAATGATTTCAGAACAATGGGCCGATGAACTGAAATCTGCCCTCAACCGCATTCCGGACGCCTGGATGGACGAAGTTTTCAAAAAAACGCCCCCAGAACGGGAGAACCATGCGCTTTAAGGTTTCTGCCGAGGTGGAGTTTGCAGTTACCTCTGCCTCTACCGTTCTGTTGGGCATCCAGCCTTTCCGGTCTGAGAAACAGCGTATTTTAGAGGAAGCACTGATGGCTTCTTCCCCGGCCACCATACGAGAAGTACTTTCCCCGGTGGGGGAAAAGCGGTTCAATATCATAGAGTTGGCCCATACCGGGAACATCACGTTTTCCTATGCCGGTAAGGTGGAGAATGATATCCAGATCATCCCGGCGGATCAATTAACCGATGTGCCCATCGCCTCCATGCCCGTGGATGTACTTTCCTTACTCAACCCCAGCCGGTATTGCCAGTCAGACCGGCTTTACAAACTGGCCGCGCATAAATTCGGGAAGATTGACCACGCCTTTGAGAAGGTGATGGCCCTCCGGGACTGGATCTATGACAACGTGGAGTACACCGGCGGAATCACCAATACCCAGACCTCGGCGTTTGACACCATCACCGAGCAGGTGGGCGTCTGCCGCGATTTTGCCCACCTGGGCGTTGCTCTTTGCCGGGCACTCACCATCCCGGCCCGCTATTTCACAGGATACGCCTACCAACTCAACCCACCTGATTTTCACGCCTGTTTTGAAGCCTTTCTGGGCGGTCACTGGATTCTCTTTGACGCGACCAAACTGGTACCCCTCAACGGCCTGATCAAAATAGCCACCGGCACCGATGCCGCCGAAACCGCCTTCGCCAGTAGTTTCGGGAACCTCAATTTTCAGCGGGTGGAGGTAAACGTTAGCTCTCTGGACACAACTTTCCAGCCGGTAGACGCTTCCTCCACTACCCAAGGCTATTCGGTTTCTTAAGCGAGGGCCTTCCCTCCTCTTCCGCGAGATCATCGTTGCGTGTGGCAATTACCTTGTGAGGGAGTAAACAATGCTTCTATATCAATAGAAATTCCTTTTGCTGATTTCAGGATTATCTACTCTCTTTCTTTGGCTCACCCGTTTCAGGCCTATTTTCAGGAATCGGGCACAAAAACGCCTCTGCAAAAAGTTGGCAGAGGCGCACTCTCCTACGGGAGAAATCACGATTTGAATTCGATTAAGTACAGTACTGGAACAGACAAATCAGTCGTCCCAACCGCCCTTGTTAGTGTTTTCACCAACAAGCCAAACAGCCACCTTTCCGCCCTTGAGTAAAAAAAAGCAGCAAGGACCAGGCACCTTCCAATACATGAACGAAAGCGTTCCTAGAAGATGTACCGGATGGTACACCAGGGAATCACCTCCTGCTGAAGCGCCTGGAACTCTCTCATCCACCGGGCTTTCAACTGGTATTTGTAGCGTACGTTGATGCCGCCAAACTGGCTTTGCTTCGTTTCCTGGATGGCCGGGTACCATATCATCTCCTCGGCTTTGGGGTTAATGGAAAGATTGAGCTCATGCTGCCATTGGTTGTGCGTGAGAAAGATCACCTCGCATTCCATGGTCTGCTTCAGCTTGGCGGGCACCGCTTCGTTCAGTTGCTCAAACAGCTCGCGGTAATCCTGCAGCCATCCTTCATAGACAATCACCGGCGAGAAGTTGACATGCACGTCATACCCGGCCTGGTAGAAATCCTGGATAGCGGCCAATCGTTTGGCCAGACTATCAGTACGGACGTCTACCAGTTTGCTTACTTTCTGGGGCAGCAGACTGAACCGGATGCGCGTCTTTCCCTGCGGGTCATAGGTCAGCAGCTCGGGGTTCACGAACTTGGTGGCGAAGGTGGCAAACGCCTTGGGATGTTCCCGGAAAAAGTGAATGGCCGTCTGTACCCCGTCAGAGAGGGAAGCGTCTACGGACACATCGGAGTTACACCCAATGTCATAGGTGTAGTACTGCGCGTGGGTTTGGTTCGGGATTTTAGGCCAGGCTTGCTTTTGCACGTGTAGGTGCACCGTTGCCAGAATCTCCTCGGTGTTGGTGAAGAGCGTGATGGGGTTTACGGCTTTGTTTCGGTCCACGTAGCAGTAGGCACAGGCGCCCATGCACCCGTTGGCCAGACTGGGGGCGATGAAATCGGAGCTTCGGCCGCTTTCCCGGCACACCAAGGTTTTCAGGCGGCCTAACACCAGTACATCTGACTTCACCTGGTAATGATTTCCCTCTAGCGGGGGTAACCGGTTATGCTGCACAATCTGCTGCTGCACCGCCTCTGGGTAGGTGCGCAAGGCCTTCTGTCCGCGGTCGTTCAGGGCATCGGGGGTATAAAAAATAGTACTCGGCTGGAAGTTCTGCATACGTTTATACAACAGGCACTCAGCCGCTTAGGTTCATATAAAATTATTTACAAACCGCTGACTACCAATATATTAAATACTTTATTCCAACATTTTAGCTGAATCAATCTGGATGGCATTTTGTTGATTTAATGGCGGCCAAAAGTGCCTTTTCATGAGACAATTCCGCCGCTTCAATCAGCTTATCTTCAGATAAATAACCAACATGGAAGCAGTTCAGGAAATAGAATATACCAAACCCGTTAAGCCTTCTAAGCTATGGATGCCCAAACAGGTACTCATCACGCCGGCCGCTTTGCAGGAACCCTGGGGACAGCAGATGTACGAGCGCGTGCAGGCGCTGGGCCTGCCGGTGCAGGAGTTGAAGAGCAACCGGCTGACGGGGCTCCGGGGCGAGGACGAGCGCGAAACCTACCGCAATGCCAAAAGCACACTGGCCATTGTCACCGCTCCGCCCAGCGCCCTGAAACTGCAACCCATTCCCCCATCCGCCGATTACCAGTTTCACCTGGCCGAGGGATGCCCGGCGCACTGCCAGTACTGCTACCTGGCCGGCAGTTTGCAGGGGCCGCCGGTAATCCGGGCGTTTGCCAACCTTCCCACCATCCTGAACAACTTAGTCAACTACCGCAAGCCGAATGAGGTGACCACCTTTGAGGCCAGTTGCTACACCGATCCGCTGGGCATTGAACACCTCACCGGCAGTCTCTCGGAAACCATCCGGTTCTTTGGCGAACAGGAAAACATGCACCTACGCTGGGTTTCCAAATTTGACCAAGTTGACGGCTTGCTTTCTGTCCCGCATCACGGCCACACCCAGCCCAGAATCAGCCTCAACGCCGACTTCATTTCCCGGAGAATGGAAGGCGGCACTGCTTCTCTGGAAGCGCGTCTGGCCGCGATCCGGAAACTGGCCATGCCGCAATTACTTGGAGGCGGAGGCTACAAAGTAGGCTTGGTGATTGCCCCTATCATGCCCATCCCTGATTGGGAGGAGCAGTACACCCATCTGCTGGACCGGCTGGCCCAGACGCTGGACTTTCCCTGTGAATTTACGTTTGAGCTGATCAGCCACCGGTTTACCCCCGGTTCTAAGGCCCTGCTGCAAGAATGGTACCCCAACACCAGCATCGACTTTGACGAAAGTACCCGCTCTATGAAGTTTAACAAGTTTGGCGGCAAAAAGTACGTCTACACGGCCGCTACCATGCAACAGCTGCGCAGCTTCTTCTACAGCGAACTCAACCGCCGTTTCCCTGCCGCCCCTATCCTGTACTGGACCTGAAAACGCTAGCATCCTCCAAAAGCAAAAGCCGATAAGAAACAACTTACCGGCTTTTGCTTTTGGAGGATGTAAAAAAAACTTCTACACGCATTAGGTTTTCGTTAGCTTGTAGGGTCGTTAAGTTTTAGAAAATAAGACTGGTTCAAGTTTTCAACTTGGACCTAAAATGAGCTGAAGTTTGCAACTTCAGTGAGGCGGCAGCTCAAGCTCTGTAAAAAAGATAATGGGCTTTCCCCTAGTTTAAGCCATTGATTTAGAAATTAACACCTCTGTCCTTTAAAGAAGGTTGAGAAAACATTTACATATGCTGAACTTGATCTAATTGTAGGGGCAATCCCTTGTGGTTGCCCTTCCTGATTTAGCAGATGAACGGTTGACGAAGGCAGACCCTTAAATGCTAGGCCCCTATTTACAGGCCTTTTTTCTGAAAACAGCCCCAAAACAGGCTGGCGTATTCATACTTTTATCTGGCCAGATAAGCGGTTAAACTCTGCCGGAACGCCTCGCTCAGGGGAATGGTTTTGCGGTTGATGGTCACCTGGTGCCGTTCCACTTTTTCAATTTTGCTGGTCGCCACCACATAGGAGCGGTGCACCCGCACGAACTTCTCAGGTGGAAGCAGGTTGATGGCCTCCAGGAAAGTGCTGCGCGACAGGATGTTTTTGTCTTTCAAAGCGAAGGTCACGTAGTTGCCGGTGGCTTCTAAGTACAGAATATCGTCATACAACACCTTGATCTGCTCATACCCGGTTTTGATGTAGAGGTGGTCAGACGTTTCTGAGGTGTTTCTGAAATTATACAGCTCAAACGCTTTGTTGCAGCCTTTTAGAAAGCGGGCCAGGGAGAAAGGCTTCAGCAGGTAGTCCACGGCATCCAGCTCAAAGCTGGTAACGGCGTGTTCTGAGTAGGCGGTGGTAAAGATGACGAGCGGCTTCTTGCTCAGGGAATTGAAGAAATCAATGCCGGAGATATCAGGCATTTTGATATCCAGGAACAGCAGGTCGATGCTTTCTTTCTGCAGGTAATCCAGGGCCTTGAACGCATCGGTGAACTCGGCCTTCAGGTCTACGAACGGGACCTTGGACGCGTGCGACCGGACCACCTCCAGCGCGATGGGCTCGTCATCAATGGCAATGGCTTTCATGGTGGAAACAGACATACGCGTATCCTGTAACTAAGACAGCTGCAAGGTAAGGTGAACGAAGAACTCTTTGCCGGTTTCCCGGATAATTAGTTCGTGCCGGCCGGGGTACAGCAGTTGCAGGCGCTGTTTCACGTTGGTGAGTCCTATGCCGCTCTTATCCTTCTCCGGGTCATTGCCTTGCTTCTCGTGTTTGCTGTTGTTCACATCGAAATACAGCACCGTGTTTTTCACCTCCAGCATGATTTTAATGAACGAGGGCTCCCGGAAACTGATGCCGTGCTTAAAGGCATTCTCCACAAACGGGATCAACAGCATGGGCGATATCTGCGCCAGCCCTACCTCCTGCTGTACATCGGCTTCAATGCGGATGTTGGGGCTCTCATCGGTGCGCAGGCGCTGGAAACTGATATAGTTCTCCAGGTACTCCATCTCGCGGGCCAAAGAGATACGTTCCTGCAGGTTTTCCTGGAGCATGAAGCGCATCATGTTGCCCAACCGCTCAATGCCCTCGCTGGTGCGGTCTGCCTTTTCCTGGATGGCGGTTCCGTAGATGGTGTTCAGGGCGTTGAAGAGAAAGTGCGGGTTGATCTGCGACCGCAGAAAGTCAAAGTTAGCCGCCGACTGCCCCAGCTCTTTCTTCAGGACGTGGATCTCGGCGTTGCCCTGCATCTGTCGCCGGTACAGTAACCAGGAAAGCGGCACCGTGATGAGTAACTGGAAGAAAACGTTGAAGATTGCCATGAACAGGGCAAACTCCTCGTCCTGCGTCAGCAAGTCGGCCACCAGCCCGAGGGGAATTATGGCGGCCAGCAACACCAACACCGTTTTGCCCAGATAGGCTCTGAACGGTTTTGGTTTAGGCATTGATTTGGGAATCAAGGCGTAAAACGAATAGCAGTACAGCAAAATACCCGCCGGACCTATGATGCCCCAGCCATACACCAGTTCACCCTCGGCATCTACCACCAACAGCAGAAACATGCTGATCATCCAGAGAACAAAGGCTGAAACCCCATCGCGGGTGATGATGCGGTACTTCGACTGGATGGCCTCTGAACTGGCCAGCAGGTACAAGCCAATGTATTTGATAAAGGCATAAAACCCGAAAATCAGCAGCAACCGGAAGGCATAGAAATAACTGTTCTGGAAGATGACCTTGTAGGCTTCGTCCTCAGTTCTATAGCGTTGGAAGAGGTAGTTCTTGGAGTAGGTATCGGTGATGCCAAACACCAGCCCCAGGGCCAGAAACGGAAGCAGGGCCAACACGATGTTCGGAACCAAATTCTCCTTCTCAACTATCTTAGGCAGCACCTTGAAATTGAGGAACAGGAAAATCAGGTACAGGAACGTGTACCTGATGAGCCGCGGAAAGAAAAAGTCCTGGTAATAGTAAAACTGAATTCCAGCTTTGTCAAACAGGTACTTTTCCGGGCCTTCAGACGTGGTGTTCAGGAAAAAAACGGCAAAAACAAAAATAGTGGTCGCTCCCCAAAACTCTACTTTCTTGAAGTAAGACGGGTTATTGATGAGATCGTTCATGGGCTGGTTATTTGAAACAATGATAGGGGAACAGCGCCATGTAAAACAATAAAAGTGATGAACACCCCGGAAAATGGGACGAAAGCGGATCTTAGAAAACCAACGCGTACCAGCTTTGTTCTTGGGGCGTATTTTCACCAGCAAGACGCGGCATTTGGATTGTTGGTGAGAACACCAACAAGGACGCAGAAATGGAATGAAAGCTGGTCTTACCGTCCACGCAATTAGGACCGTTACGTTCTATCCCAATGGTTTGGCTCCTTCCAGAAAGCATTGCTATTACTGCCTATTATGAGCCTCGCGGCTCACTGAAGTTGAAAACTTCAGTTCATTGTAGGTCCAAGTTGCAAACTTGAACCAGCTATATTTTTAAAACTTATCGGCCCTACCTCCCCACGCAATAGCTTTGCCCTTGCTGCGTGTTTTCACCAGCAAGCAGAAAGGCGGCTGCAACAGTCTTGTTGGTGATAACACCAACAAGGGCGAGCGGCTTGTAATTGAGAACACCCAATTGGGCGAAAGATGCATGAGCTTTGCAAAATGAAACGCAAAGAAAAAGGAGCGTTGCCGCTCCTGTCATTTCTCTTCCAAAAGCTCTTCCATATCTTGAAGAGCCTAAACTTACTTTTTATCCTTTAGGGCGCCGTACAGCACCGGGCTGAAAAACCGGAGGTTCTCCAGCAGGCAGGTCATGGTATAGAATTTATCCAGATCCACCTCGGCATTCTCGGCCATGTTAAGCAGGAAACCATCCAGGGTTTCCACCAACTTCTCATCAAACTCTTCTTCGGTCATTTTCATGGGATCTTCCTTTACCAGGTTCTGGATTCGCTGTTTACGGGTATCGGCAATGGGTGGAAAGCCTGGAACCGGTACTCTTTTTCTGGCTTTCGGAACACCAGATCACCCGCCGCCAAAAAGAGAACATGATTTTACGCCGGTGAATTCAATGGAAGGCTCTTTTCCGTTTAGCGGCTGTTTTCTGAAAACTGGCCCAAAACGGGAAACCACGTTTGTCGATGCTTTGGCAACTCAGCTCAGAGCACCAACTGGCGGAAAAGACGCTCCAGCGTTTCCTGCGGATCAGCGCATAGACCGGGGTGTACCGCCGAGGTCTGCACGATGGTACTGCGGGTAGCGGTGAGCCACCGGAACCGCGAGGCGATGGGGAACTGGCCAATGGTGCCGCCATTCTTCCCTCCGGCGCAGATTCGCTCAAATGCCTGCAGGCGCTCCTCCAACTCCGGCAGATCAATGGAACCGGCCACGGCCCGGAGGCGGGCTTCGTTCAGGTGAAATACCGTCTTCAGGAACCCGCGTGAGGAGCAGTAGAGAATGACACCCACATTGAGAAACTCTTCCCGTTCCACGCACGGCACCACCCTCAGAACGGCGTACTCAAATAAGTGCTTTTCTTGCATGTTGCGCTTCCTTCACAATGGTTTCTGTATGGGCCAGGCGGATTTCCAAAAACTGGGCGTAGGCCTGCCGGTGTTCTTCTGGGGTGGCAAACGGTGAATCTCCGGTCAGCCAGTCATCGGGGATCAAAGAGACAATGGCCTGGATTTTCTCCGGGGTGAGAATTTGCTTGTAAGCGGCATCTACGGCTTCCAGCTCGCTGGCCCGGGGCAGCAGTACGTGGTCTTTGACCTGCGCGAAGGGCCGCTTGGCCTGCTCCTGCCAGTTCTGCCAAGAATGATGGAAGTAAAACGCCGCGCCGTGGTCAATGAGCCAGAGTTCCTTGTGCCACATGAGCATGTTGGTATTGCGGGCGGTGCGGTCTACGTTGGTGATGAGGCAATCCAGCCAAACTACCTGTGACGCCAGCCGCGCATCTACGGTGTTCACCAGGGCATCAAACGTAATGGCTTTGGAAAGATAATGGAGCCCCAGGTTGAGGCCCTCACTGAAGCGGAGCAGGTCCTGAATCTCCTCGTCGGGCTCGGTTCTCCCGAAACACTCATCCAGGTTGGCAAACACCAGCTCCGGAATCCGGAAACCCAGCAGGCGGGCGATTTCTCCGGCTACCAACTCGGCAATCAGAGCTTTGACGCCCTGGCCCGCGCCTCTGAATTTGAGCACGTAAAGAAACTCATCATCGGCCTCCACAATGGCGGGCAGCGAACCACCCTCACGCAGCGGCGTCACATACCGCACCACGTTCACCGTTCTAAGCTCTGGTTGCGTATCGTTCATATTATTTCAGTGCTTCTTTTCTAAAAATCCACGGAAAGCCCCACCGGCTCATGTCTTGGTTTCACCCCCGCGTCGCCCTTTGGTTCCAGGCCGTTTACTCCGCGACTGATTTCACCGGTTTGCCTACTCAGTGAAGAGCCATTCCAGAACCACGTGTCAGGTAAAACATAATTGATGACTCCGGCAAGAGGCGTTTCTCTTCCTCTGTGGGGAGCTACCAGCGCCAGAACTCCGGCGCAATTATCCTTTCTTGCGGCCTTTCCAGTTTTTGCGGGATTTCTCTTTTTCGCTTTCGGTTTTAAACTGCTCAAATTCTTCGTTGGGCATGGTCACCGCATAGTACGCCGAGGAAAGGATGGTGAGGTCTTCGTCAAAGTCATACTCCAGCGTGAGGTACAGTTGCTTGTTGGGGTTGTGGACGTACTCCTCGCCTTCTTTGTCAAACACCTTGAACTCGTACTCGCCATCGGCGGGTTTCTTACTGCTCACCCGGGCCAGGCAATCGCCGGTGATGACCAGGGGTGTTTCCAGTTCCACCAGGTACTCGAAATCCTGATAATACCGGCCATCTTTCTTGCTGGTCAGGTATTCAATCGAATCCAGGTACACTTCCACGCCTTGGTGCTTGTTGTCGCGCTGCGTGGTGATGTCTAGGATGTTGCCTATAACTTTCATGTGCTTGTGCCGTCAAATAGAGGATGCCGCCAGGTGGCCACCCTCCTCCCGTTAAACGAAGGTAAGGTTTTAAGTTATACAACCCGACTGCAAGGCTGAATCTACCGGCAACTTCCGGATCTCATTAGGCTGCCCCAACAGACACAAACGGTTGTACGCTGCCCGAAAGGCAACTTGCTTTTTCGGCCTGTTTTACGAAAAAGAGCCCTAAAACGCTACCGTTTCTAAACACCAGATTAGTTGTACCGCCCTTTGCGCTGGGAGTCCTGGAGAAACAACTGGAGGAAGATTTTCTGATCAGTGATCACAGCGCGCTGGGTTGGGTAGGCCTCCAGGCGGCGGTTGGTGGTGTACCCGAAATGCTCGTAGCCCAGACTCAGGTTTTTATACACCTGCACCGTTACCCGGGGACGGATGATCCCGATGGAGTTGCTGCCTTCCAGGCCTTCAAAGGTATTCAGCCAGTAATGGTAATAAACAAAGGAAGCCGAGGCGTACCGGCCCAAACTGAGGGTGCTTTCCACTTTCCCGTGCAGACCGGTGGTGTAAACGTAATTGCGCAGGCCGTTTTCATCTGGGGCGAAGCGGGTGCTGTTGCCAGCCAGCGGAATCACGCCCAGGTGCACGTTGGTGTAGAGGTTCAGCTGGTTGGAAAGCGGCATCCGGGTAAACAAACCGCCCCCGAAACCCAGGGCACCTAACTCAAAGTTCCGCGTGTTCCAGTAGTCATAGTACTGAAAAAAACCGGTGAGCAGGTCCAGTTTGCCCACTTGCCCGTTCTTCCCGAACAAAATGCCATACCCGGTAATATTGTTGATGACACCCGAGAGCGTGTCTTTGTCTCCCTTGCTGAACTCGGCCCGGAGCCGGAACAAGTCAAAGGGTTTTCGTTTCTGCAGTTCAAAGGGATTGCCGTAATCCAGCTGCACGTTGAGCATGGCCTTGGTATCGGCGGGGCCGAAGACATCGTCCTGCTTGTCGTTCTGGCGGTGCACCCCGGCAAAGAGCGTGATGTTGAGCGGTTCCTTCTCGTAGACTTCCTTGTTGGTGACCTGGAAGGTTTTGCGCTGGAGCAGGCGGTTCAAGCCGCGCACGGGGTTCACCAGTCCGGCCGCAACCTCGCGCACGACCCTTTCCCGGCCCCGCGTACGGTCATCCAGAATATTGGAGCTGAGGCGGTAGAGAATCTCCCCCAGGGCCGCGCCGTTGAGGGGCGTGTAAATCATGTCATTGTACGAAGGAAGCGTGTTCTCCCCGAAGTACTCCCAACTCAGGCTTCCGCCCACGGCGAAGGGCAGCGATTGCCAGTAGTTGTAGCCCTGCGAGCGGGCGGCGTTGAAGTACAGCGTTCCCTGGTACGGGTGCCCGATGAAGTTGATCCCGAACTCATCGGTGTCCCACTCTGGATTGGAGCGGAGGTTGGTTTTCCAGGTACTGGGGCTCACATAGCCGTAGTCGGCCTTGGCCACGTAGCGGTTAAATCCCATAAAGGCCGCATTGATCCCGATGACCTGGGCCATGGGTTTCCAGAGGGGCTGCCGTTTGTTGTAGACGGGGTCATCGTGGAGCAGATCGCCGTATTTGTTGAACAGCGTGGTGTCCAGCAGGAACGCCTTGGCGGGCTCGGTGCCGCCCGTAGCATCCGTAAACAGCGCTTTCTTGCGTTCCTTGATCTGCTGGAGCTGTTTTTCCCGGCTGCCCCGGCCCGGCGTGATGGAATCTTGAGTGGTAATGATTTGCGCCTGCCCTACTGATAGCCAGAGGCAGAAGAAGAACGTAATTTTATATTTCATACGAAGAGGTTCATATCCGTGGGAAGGTTTCAGAAAAGGCTTCCCGTAATGGTACTAAGCGTATTTACCTGTACCTACAGGCGTCATACGCACACCTCCTGAAAAAGTAGTATTTCCCGTATCTGGTTTGATCCGGGAAAACCCCAGCAAACCTCAACCGGCAGGCGTTTCTGGCTTATTTCCAGGAAAGTAGCCGCAAAGCGCAGCCTTAAAGTCTGAAAATAAATTTCTTCAAAGCCCGAACACCGCTACCCTTGGTTTCCTGCAAAAGCGCGAGGGTCATAACTGGCGGTAAAAGGAACCCGTAAAGAAAAATGCAAGAGAGCTGGCTGTTTGACCGACATGGAACAGCGTCTGGTTCTTTCCTGTTTTCCCCTGCCAATCCTTCTACCCTTTTTGCCCTATGATGCGCTGGAGCGATGTCATTAAATACGCCAAGTACAGCAACCCCGAACCAGCCCGGCGGGTGGAGAAAACCGAAGAGGAATGGCAGCAGCAGCTCACGCCCGCCCAATATCAAATCCTGCGCCTGAAAGGCACCGAATCGCCGTACCGCAATGCCTATTGCCGTTCCTATGAGCCGGGGGTGTATGCCTGCGCCGCCTGCGGAAATCTCTTGTTCAATTCCACCGAGAAATACCACGCCATCTCAGGTTGGCCCAGCTTCACGCAGCCTATCGCCAAAAGCGCCCTCCAATACCTCTTTGACGACAGCCACCAGATGCAGCGCATTGAGGTACAGTGCAACGTTTGTGACGGTCACCTGGGCCACGTGTTCCCGGACGGACCACCGCCCCATGGCCTGCGCTACTGCATCAATTCTGAGAGCATGGTCAGATTAAAGGCTGTTTCTGAAAAGGAGGCAGAAAACGCTTAGTTCAAGACAGGAACTCTTTTGGTTTCTATGGCGACAATTTACGTCCGAGACTTTCTGAGAACGTTTAGAAGCGTGAGCTCTGTAATCAAAATAGCCATAAGGATAATAAATAGTCGCTAAAAACACCAACTGCATCTATTCAACGAAGATTCTCCCCTTGAGGGGAGCTAGAGGGGTGTTTACACCTGCCGGTCCACGTATTGCTTTTTAAGTGTTGCTTCTCTTATTCATAGATACGGTGGTACTAGGTTCTAGAAGGCGTACTCTCCTGTGTAAACACCCCTCTTTATCTCCCCTCAAGGGGAGAATTCATTCTTGAAGCGGTATTGATGATTGATAATGGACAAATCGTTCCTGATTCTCACTATGGCGCGGAAGTTGACTGAGTAACCACTTCTACAAAACAAAAAGCCCCATGTACTTCCCTGTTAAGGGCGCACATGGGGCTTTTCTATGTTCTAAACGTCTGCCTACTTCTTAGACGTTTTAGGAGCAGACGTTTTCTGGCCGGGTACTGGGAAGCCGCGATCGCGCATCAAAGCGTCAATTTTGGCGTCGCGGCCGCGGAACAGGCGGTAAGCCTCGGCGGGGTCCATGGAGTTGCGCGGGGCGAAGAGGTATTTCACCAGCTTGGCGGCTACTTCTTTGTCATAGAATCCGCCGGGGGCTTCTTCAAAGGCTTCGGCGGCATCTGAGGTCAGGACATCGGCCCAGAGGTAACCGTAGTACCCGGTGGCGTAGCCTTCGCCGGAGAACACGTGCGTGAAGTGCGGGGAGCGGTGACGCATCACAATCTCTTTGGGCATCTTCAGGGCGGCCAGGGTTTCGCGCTCGAACTTGTCAGGGTCTAGGCCGGTGGGGTCTGGCAGGGTGTGGTACTTCATGTCCATCAGCGCGGAAGCCAGGAACTCAGTGGTCTCGAAGCCCTGGTTGAAGGTGGCGGCTTTCTTGATCTTGGCCACCAGATCAGCGGGCATTACTTTGCCGGTTTGGTGGTGCTTCAGGAACTGGTTGATCACCTTGTCAGTAGACAGCCAGCGCTCCAGCAACTGGCTCTGGAACTCGGTGTAGTCGCGCACGCCGCTGTTGAGGGTAGGGTATTTCACGTTAGAGGCCAGGAAGTGCAGCGCATGCCCGAACTCATGGAAGAAGGTGGTGGCATCGTCCCAAGAAACCAACACCGGGTCGCCAGGCGCAGGCTTCACAAAGTTGGAGTTGTTGGACGCCAGCACGGTTTTCTTGCCGTCAAAGGTAGAGAAGCTGCGGTACTGCGAGGCCCAGGCCCCGGAACGCTTGCCCGGACGCGCGAACGGGTCCAGGTACCATAAGCCAATGTGCTCCCCAGTGGTTTTATCGGTGACTTCCCACACTTTCACGTCTTCGTGGAACACGGACACGCTGCCGGCGGGTACCGGTTTAAACGCGAAGTTGAACAGCTCACCGGCGGTGTAGAAGATGGCCTGCGTGAGGTTGCCCAGCTCCAGGTACTGCTTCACTTCGTCTGAGTTCAGGTCATACTTCTTCTTGCGCACTTTCTCGGCGTAGTAGCGGTAATCCCAGGGGGCGATGGTGATTTTGGCGCCGCTGGCATTGGCGACCGTCTGCATGTCTTTCACTTCTTCCTTCACCCGGGCCAGGGCAGCGGGCCACACGGCTTCCATCAGGTTCATGGCGTTCTGCGGGTTCTTGGCCATGCGGTTCTGCAAACGCCACTCGGCGTAGGTGTCATAGCCCAGCAGTTTCACGCGTTCATCGCGCAGCGCCAGAATACGGGTGATGTTCTGGTTGTTGTCGTTGGCATCGCCGTTGTCGGCGCGGGAGTAGTAGGTGTTCCAGACTTTCTCGCGCAGGGCCCGGTTATCAGAATACGTCAGGAACTGGTCCATGGAAGACCGGGTGTTGGTGATGGCGTACATGTCCGGTTTGCCGTTGTCAGCGGCAGCTTTGGCGGCGGCCTTCACGAATGACTCCGGCAAACCACCCAGCTGGTCTTTGGTGATGTAGGTCACGTACTTTTCTTCATCCGCCAACACGTTGTTGCCGTAGGCCGTGTACAAGGAGGATAGTTCTTTGTTGATGGCGGCATAGCGCTGCTTGGCCTCGGGGCTCAGGCCCGCGCCTTCCATGGCGAACTCCTCGTAGATGAGCTGCACGGTGCGCTGCTGATCGGCGGGTAAAGGAGATTTCTGGGCATTGTCATAGACGGCCTTGATGCGTTGGAACAAACGCGGGTTCTGCGAAATCTGCGACCGGAAATCAGAGATTTTAGGCGCCAGTTCGGCTTGTATTTTCCGGTACTCGGGGGTGGACATGTTGCTACCCCAGATGCCGTAGTAAATGAAGGCTCGGCCCAGGGCCTCGCCAGCTTTCTCATAAGGCACAATGGTGTTCTCAAACGTGGGCGCGGCCGAGTTATTCACGATCGCGTCGATGTCAGCTAAGTGCAGGGCCATGCCTTTTTCCATGGCTGGCTTGATGTCCGCGAGCTTCATCTTGTCGAACGCCGGAACGCCACCGAAGGGGCCGGTCCATTCGGTTAGCAGCGGGTTGTCCAGTTCCTGCTTCACCTCGGTAGCAGCCGATGTGGCGGGAGCCGTGGCGGTGGGCTGCTGGGGTTGCGTGGAGGTACACCCCACCAGGGCCAGCATCACCAGGAAACTTGGTTTTTTAGAAACTAGTAACGTTTGTTTGCTTATCATAGGTTCGGTTTGTGCTGAGGTGCAGCAGGCACATCGGCGGGTAATTTGAAACTTAAAGGTACTAAAAACATCGCAGAAACGCTTTACCGTACCGGCATGGGCAACTCTTCAAATAAATAGCCTTGAGCCGTTTCAGGAGGGATTTCTGAAAAAGAGGCTTAAAACGCCTGCGCCTAATCTGTTGAAGTTCTGGGAAAGGTTTGGTATTCCTGAAAGGGCAACCACAAGGGATTGCCCCTACCAACAAATGTAGGGGCAATCCCTTGTGGTTGCCCTTGCGCTGCCATTTTGATAGTGGTTATAAATGTCCTTACCTTGCCAAAGCTTAATCCGCCGTTTTCTGCCTCTTTTTGGGAAATCAGCCCTGAAACGCCCATGCATCGCCCCTTTCCTCTGGAGGCAGAAAACGAACCCTTCGCCAGAAAATCATTACCTTCAACCTTTGGAAACACAGGCAACATGGCGGACAGAGAACAGGCACCAGCGGCAAAGAGCACCCACCCCACTGAGTATGAAGTACCCGGCATCACCGTTTCTTCGCTGACGTACGCTCTCATTGCGCGGCACTCCTCCGCCGAGGCCATGGCGGGCGGCACCCTGGGGCTCGACCTGCATCCGGTGCAGATCGAACTCAATGCGGCTACTTTTTCGGGCACTTCGCCTTTGGGCCGTTTTCCGCTTGTTTCTCTAAAACAGCACGAAAACGGCATCACGCTTTCCTGCGACTGCGCCGCTCCCAAACAAGCTTTGTGTTCGCACCAATCGCAGGTGCTGCAAACGCTGCTGAACCGGCAGGAACTGAAAGTTTTCTTTGACGCGGCGCTGCGCCGGGAGAAGATCAAGCCCATGGCCGCCGAGTACGGGCTGGCCGGGGAAGCTGACCTGGATCAGTATTTCTCGCTGGAGTACGGGCACAAAAGTCTGGTCATCAAGCCCCGGCTGCGGGAACTGCTGCCCATCACCCCGGAGTCACAGGTAGTCCTGCAGGAGAAACTGGTGCCCGCTCCCACGCCGCCCTTTCGGCTGGCCGGAACGCCCCGGAAAGAGAATACCCAGTTGATCATGGTGCTGGGCGAGCATAAGTACTACAAGCACCTGAACGTGGAACTGCTGGAGGCGGCCACTACCCAAAGCGGGAAAATCAAGAACCCGCTCAAAACCCTCAATCCGCTGGATTTCATCTGGAAAACCGACCGGGTAGAGGAAATGAAATTCTACACGGCGCTCTCCCGTTTCCAGAACAACTACAACTCTGAGCCCACCGAATCCGATCTGGAAGCACTCAAGGCGCTGGCGCAAAATCCGCTGGGGCTGCACGTGTACCAGCACAACCCCGAGGTATCTAGCAACATCACCGCCAGTTCGGTGGTGCCCGTGGAATTGCGGAAAGCGCCGCTGGAGCTGGTGCTGGAGGTACACGCCAAAGACAATTTTTACACCATCACGCCAACGCTGCACATAGAAGACCAGCCGTACGCCTTGCGGCACTTGCACTTGAAATACGGGCACTTCCTCCAGATAAAACATCGCCTGTATCTGCTGGACAACCCCGACCTGCGCCGCGTGCTAGACTTTTTCCAGAAGCGGGGCGAGTACCTGCTCATCCATGCCTCTAAGTTTGAGGAGTTCCGGGAGACCATTCTGGCCAATCTGGAGACGCGCATCCAGATCTCATACTCCTTCCTGAAACCGGCCACGCCGCAGCAGCTGGAAGAGCAGGGCTTTGATCTGGAGATAGAACGCCTGCTGTACATTTCAGAATCACAGGACTTCATCTTGTTTACGCCCGTGATGCGGTACGGGCACGTGGAGGTACCGGTGTTCACGCAGAAGCAGATTTACGCCAAAGACCTGCTGGGGCAGAGCTTCACCGTGATGCGGGACCGCGAGGCCGAACATAAATTCACGTCGGTTATTCTGCGGGAGCACCCCCAGTTCAAAGACCAACTGCACCTGGACAGCTTTTACCTGCACAAAAGCCGCTTCCTGCTCAACGACTGGTTTCTGGAGGCATTTGAGAGCTGGCGCGAACAGGGCATCACGCTGCTGGGCTTCAAAGACCTGACGGTGACTAAGGTCAATCCGCATAAAGCCAAAATTTCCATTCTGGTGAGCAGCGGCATCAACTGGTTTGACACCTCTTTGGACGTGCAGTTTGGCAAGCAGCGGGCGGGGCTCAAAGACCTGCACCGCGCCCTGCGCAACAAGCAGCGGTTTGTAACGCTGGACGATGGCACCCAGGGCATTCTGCCGCAGGAGTGGCTGGAACGGTTGCAGAAATACTTTGCCGTGGGCGAGGTGGCCGGCGATCACCTGCGCACGGCCAAGATGAACTTCAGCGCCCTGGAAGACCTCTACGAAACCGAAGTCCTGAGCCAGGAGGTGCGCGAAGAACTGGCCTTATACCGCGAGAAACTCACCCATTTCACCCACATAGAAGAAGTGCCGGTACCCGAAGGTTTGCAGACTACGCTTCGGCCGTACCAGCGCCAAGGCCTCAACTGGCTCAACTTCCTGGATCAGTTCAACTTTGGCGGTTGTTTAGCGGATGACATGGGGCTGGGCAAGACGGTGCAGGTGCTGGCATTTCTGCTGGGGCAGCGCGGCAAAGTCGCTCAAAATACCAACCTGGTGGTGGTGCCTACGTCTTTGCTGTTCAACTGGCAGGAAGAGGTAGCCAAGTTCGCGCCCAGCTTAAAGGTATTCACGCTCTACGGAAACCAGCGCGTGCAACACCTGGCCCAGCTGGAGGCCTATGAACTGGTGCTCACCACCTACGGCACCCTGCTCTCAGACATCGCGCTGCTCAAGAACTACCGCTTCAATTACGTGGTGCTGGACGAGAGCCAGAACATCAAGAACCCGCAGAGCCAGCGGTACCGCGCGGTGCGGCTCTTACAGGCCCGTAACCGGCTGGTGCTCACGGGCACGCCGCTGGAGAACAACACCTATGACCTGTACGGGCAACTGAGTTTCGCGTGCCCGGGGCTGCTGGGCAACCAGCGCTACTTTAGAGACATTTATGCCAAGCCCATTGACCAGTTCAAAGACTTCCGGAAGGCCAAAGAACTGCAGCGCAAGATAAGTCCGTTCCTGCTGCGGCGCACCAAAGAGCAGGTGGCCCAGGAGCTTCCGCCCAAAACCGAGATGGTGCTGTACTGCCAGATGGGCGAGGCGCAGCGCGAACTCTACGCCGCCCACGAGCGCGAAATCAGGGAGTTTATCTCGGCGCAGGACGAGGCCGAAATCCAGAAGCACCCCATGCACGTGCTGCGGGGCCTCACGCGCCTGCGCCAGATCTGCAACTCCCCCGCCCTGCTGCCCGACGATGCGGGTGTGGGCGAACCCTCGGCCAAGCTGGAGGTGCTGCTGGAGCAGATAGAAAGCAAGGCACCGCACCACAAGATTCTGGTGTTCTCGCAGTTTGTGTCTATGCTGCACCTCATTGAAACCGCCCTGCAAGCGCGCGGCATTGGCTATGTGACGCTCACCGGGCAAACCAAAGACCGGCAAGGCGCGGTGGCGGCGTTCCAGGGGCAGGAAGACGTGCGGGTGTTCTTGATCAGCCTCAAAGCGGGCGGCACCGGCCTCAACCTCACCTCTGCCGACTATGTGTACCTGGTAGACCCGTGGTGGAACCCCGCCGTGGAAAACCAGGCCATTGACCGCACCTACCGCATCGGCCAGGACAAACCCGTGGTCGCCGTCCGGCTCATCTGCCCCAACACCGTGGAAGAAAAAATGCAGAAACTACAGGCCAGTAAAAAGGAACTGGTGCAGGATTTGGTCAAGACCGATGGCGGTCTGCTGAAAGCCATGAGCAAGCAAGACTTGCTGGCGTTGTTGGGGTGAAGTGTTTATGAAAAAGGGTATCAACCTATCAGTATATTAATCTAATGTATTTTCAAAACTATCTATACCTAAAAATGAAGTAAAGACTTTATCTTTTCTTTTCATCAAGTCTTCTTTTTTCTGTGCTTTTTTGTTGATCAAAGATTTCACAAAACTAACATTATTCTTTATCTGACGACTTACAGTTTTAGATTCATGTATCTTTGCACTTCTTTTTACATATGTAATAAAATTTCTTTTCCCATGATCACTATACCTCCTCAATACTCTTCTTTTAAATATTACATTCCCCTTTGATCTTTTACCATAAGCTCTCTTCAACGTTTCCCTCACATTTGCATGTAGCCTTGAATGATATCTAGACATACTTGATGATCTTACATAAGTGTTATTACCATCAAACTCAAAGCCCAAATACTGCATCCTATTAGACTTACCAACAGGCTTATGCGCTAATAACTTATTGTCAAATGAGACACAAAAATGAGTTATATCTGTTTTACCTTCATGAAGCTCTAAATCTAACTTACAAACTTCTTCTGCAACCTTACTTATAAAATTTCTATAATCTCCAGTTGGACAAATAATTAAAATATCATCACTATACCTTCTATAAAACGCATCATTATCATCAGAAAATTTCTTTAATTCAATATCAAAATTGATCATAAATAGATTAGATAGCAAAGCACTAATTGGGCTACCTTGAGGAATTCCCTTCTCATTTAATTTACCATCCGTTTCATTCCTACAGATCTTTTTACCTTTTCTGATTACATTTTTAAATTCATCAACGGTACATACCCTATCTCTATTTACGCCTCTGCTAAAATTTTCATCCAAGAACTCCTTACTTACAAAACTGTATTTAGTAAGCGATTTGAAGATATTATAATGATCTCTTGGCAAAGTCGGATAACCTAAAATATTACTCCATCTCTCTTTTAACTTTACATGCGATATATTATCAAAGAATTGTTTAACATCAAAGGCTATAGCGGTACATTCTCTTTTCTGCTCAACATATTCAAACGCTTCTTGAGCAAAGTGTATATTTGATTTTTTATCTATACTCCTGTAAGCAATTACATTTTTTATCAACTTCTCAGCTTTCAGTTTTTCTTCATATGCCTCTTCAAGAATCACTGAATACCAAGAATATATTGACGAATCGAAATGACTAGCATAGCATATTTCTCTAATTTTAGGCTCTTTATATCTACGAAGATTCTTTTTATTAGACTTATAATACTCGTACTTAGGAAATATTAGTTTCCCTTTTATAAGTGGAAAGAAACTATGTTTCGCTATATTATCTGGATTTGAAAAAAAATTTTTAAATTTTAATTTGACTTTTTCATTTGGAAGCCACAGCTTTCTATCAAAATGCAAATACTGCCTTTTAACTGATCTATTATTTTTAAGGTCGTAGCATTTATACTCTTTCTCAAGCCACTTTTCCCAAATTAAATCAAAGTCCATTACAGAAAAGGTTTAAAAGTCAAAACCCAAGGTCAATCAGACGACGTGATCTATGACCTTGGGTGCAAACATGTTGGAATTCCACCAAACACATCATCTACTTGGTATTGCCAAGAGTAACGTCAATGGACAAATGTGATAATGAGAACAATTTCAAACTTCCTAGCCAACAAACTTATGTTTCGCACTATCCTAGCATTCGCTCTGTTTAATGTCAACCTGACCAGTAATCAGCTGGAGCAGGAAGTTGCAGATTTATCGATAAATGTGGAACTTCCGGTTGAGATCAACGTTAAATGCGTCCTTTAAGCCTTGCGCTTAAAGCATAACAAACATACAAATTTCATATTTAAAAACAATATACTTTAATACGCATATTTTTTTTATAATAATTAAAGAATTAGAGTTTATGCTGGACTAACGTGATTGTTTGAATACGGCTGTATTCTCAACCTTAACTCCTCTAAACTAATCTAGTTCTAACTTCCTCTAACCTCTACCATAGATGAGTTGGCAAAGTAACCTTCTATGATTAGCATTACCGGAATAGGGCACCAGAACACTGGAGACTCGGAGAAGTACATCCTCTAGTTGAAAAGCTAAATAATTTTGGACATGACTTTATATATAGTCCCCTCGAACCGAGATAAAGACATTCCTACGATCTGTACCTAGCATTTCTGTTCAACTAGAAGAGACATGTTTCAGCCTCTTTTCCTAAAAACAGCCCATAAACGCACCTTCCCCTACTCCCGCAGCTTCTTCAAGGTCGCCGCTCAGTTTCTCATGGTGGAAGATGGAGTCATGCACCACGCGGGCCTGTTGGCCGGTGTCCTCGGCTTTCTGGAAGAAGAGGTTGTCCACGTGACAGTTGGGTGTCTTTGAAGTACTGGCCCATGTTCTGCAACAGCATCTTGGTTTCCTCCAGACCGCGTAAGGTCTAATTAGAAAACCGACAAAGTCCATTTTGGGCCTGTTTTCCCAAAAACAGACCCAAAACGCACGGGTGGTACTTCTAGCAAAGAAACCGAACCTCTCCTGCGCTCTGGCGGTAAAATCATCCAACACCAACGCCCAACCACGTGCCTTACAGACAACTCACGTTTCTCTTCCTGCTCCTGACTTTGGTGGGCTGCAGCCGTCCCAATCTACATCAGAGAGGATTAGTCACCCAGAAAGCCATGGTGGTCTCTGCGCACCCGCTGGCCTCGGCCGTAGGGTCCGATATTCTGCGCCGAGGCGGCAATGCCGTAGATGCGGCCGTGGCGGTACAGTTTGCCCTGGCCGTGGTCTACCCCGATGCCGGAAACATTGGCGGCGGCGGATTTCTGGTGCTTCGGCAGAAAGATGGCACGCTTAATACCCTGGACTACCGCGAGAAAGCCCCCGCCGCCGCCCACCGTGACATGTACCTCAACGGCCAGGGCGAAGTCATCGAGAACCTGAGTTACAAAGGGCATCTGGCCCCGGGCGTGCCCGGCACGGTAGACGGCATGGTGCAGGCGCACCAGAAATATGGTCGGCTCCCCTGGGCCATGTTGGTGCAACCGGCGGTACAGCTGGCGGCCCAAGGCTTTCCGCTTACCCCCAAAGAGGCCAAAAAGCTGAACCAGCAACGCAAGGATTTCCTCCAGTACAACACCGTTCGGCCCGATTTCATTTTGAAAGACCGTTGGCGCGCAGGCGATACCCTCCGGCTGCAAGACCTGGCCCGCACGCTGGAGCGGATTCGGGACCAAGGCCGGGCCGGTTTCTACGAAGGCCGCACCGCAGAACTGCTCACCGCCGAAATGAAACGCGGCACCGGCATCATCACCGCCGCTGATCTGGCCGACTACCGCGCCGTCTGGCGAGCGCCCATCACCGGACAGGTGGGCGACTACCGCATCATCTCCATGCCTCCCCCGTCCAGCGGCGGCATCTCTTTGATTCAACTGCTCACCATCGCGCAGGACTACCCCCTGAAGGCCTGGGGCTGGAACACGGTGGCCACCTCGCACCTCATGGTGGAAGCCGAACGCCGCGTGTACGCCGACCGCGCCCGGCATTTTGGCGATGCTGATTTCTATGAAGTTCCGGTAAAAGGGCTCTTAAACCCGGCCTACATCAAGAGTCGCATGCAGGGCTATTCGCCCCAAAAAGCCACCTCCAGCAATACCGTATCAGCGGGCACGCCGCCCCTGCCCGAAGGCCCCAACACCACCCACTACTCCATTGTAGACCCAGAGGGCAACGCCGTCTCGGTGACCACCACCTTGAACAGCAGTTTCGGGAGCAAGGTGTTTGTGGGCGGGGCCGGATTCCTGCTCAACAACGAGATGGACGATTTCAGCATCAAGCCCGGTTACCCCAACAGCTACGGCCTGGTGGGCGAAGAAGCCAACGCCATTGCGCCGGGCAAACGCATGCTCAGTTCCATGACGCCCACCATTCTGGAGAAAGACGGCAGGCTGTTCATGGTCATCGGGGCTATGGGCGGCTCCACCATCATTACCACCGTGTACCAGATCATCCAGAACGTAACCGTTCACGGCCACACCATGCAGGGCGCGGTCAACGCCGGTCGGTTCCACCACCAATGGAAACCCAACTGGATTTTGTCTGAATGGGGCGCGCTGGGTTTCGGCACGGGTCTGGGGCTTTGGCTCAAAGGACACAAAATCGCCCCTAAAACGGGAGGCATCGGGCGGGCGGCCGGCATCCTGGTCTTACCCGATGGCACCCTGGAAGGCGGCGCTGATCCTAGGGGCGATGATGCGGCGGCGGGGTTTTGATTTTTTATGTAGGGGCAATCCCTGGTGGTTGCCCTTTTCTGTTTCTAACGTGACTACGCTTCTGCTAGTAGAAAATTTTCCGATAGCCGATTCTCCCCTTGAGGGGAGATAAAGAGGGGTGTTTACAAAGGAGAGTACGAATTCCAGAACCTATATCAGTTCGTATCACAAAGCAAAATCAGCAATGCGTGAACCGGCAGGTGTAAACACCCCTCTTCGCTCCCCTCAAGGGGAGAATCTGAACGTGTGAGGGCAACCACCAGGGATTGCGCCTACCCAATAAAAAATCTGAAAGCGTTTTGGGGCCATTTTCCGCAAAACGGTCCTGAATCAGGCGACCTCCTTGGCTTCTACCGCCAACGGTTCTGATGTAGTGCTTTCCAGCCGGAAGAACAGGCGGGCGATGGGAATGAGCATGAGACCAGCCAGGGCGAAGGCGATGAAGGAGACCTTCAAATCAAACGCGTGCGCCAGGTACCCGATCATGGGCGGCCCGATGAGCATGCCCACAATCCCGAAGGTGGCGATAAGGGAAATGGCGATGCCGGGCGAGTACGTTTTGGAGGAACCAGCCAGCGTATAGGTCATGGGAATCACGGAGGCGGTGCCAAACCCCACCAGCGAAAACCCGATCATGGCGGGCCAGAAACTGGGGAACAGCACGGCCAGCGAAATGCCCGAGAAAACCAGCACGCCGCTCAGCATGTAGGTGGTGCGCATGCCAATCTTGTCAATAATGACATCAGACAGAAACCGCGAGAGCGCCATAAACGACATGAACGTGAGATAGCCCACCGTAAACACTTCTTCTTTCACTACCTGCTGGAAGTAAATGCCGCTCCAGTCAAACATACCGCCCTCGCAGACGGCCGCAAAGAACACCAGCAAGCCCAGGTACAGGATGAACGGATCGGGTTTCTTGAAGGACAGCTTGTTCCCGGACGTGGCCGTATCGTTCTGGATCAGGAAACGGAAAGCCAGCAACGTCGCCAGAATGCTTACCACTGAAACCGTGATCAGGTGCGGCACCATAGGCACCTGCAGGGTAATCAGCAACGTGGTGAAGCCCACGCCTATAATGCCGCCGGTGCTCCACAACCCGTGGAAAGACCCGTTGATTTTCTTGTCAAACTGCTTCTGCACCGTAATGGCCTGCGTATTCACCGCGATGTTGAAGATGCGCATGCTCAACGAGAACAGAAACAACACCACCGACAAAAGCACCGGCGTGGAGGCCAGCCCAATAAAAGAAAGCGCGATGGAGTTCAGCAGGAAACCCACCGCCAGCGGAATCCTGGTCTCAAACTTAGACACCAGCCACCCCGACAGCGGCACCCCGATGAGCGAGGAAATAGGCATGGTGAGCAGGATGGTGCCCAGCTCGGCTTCGTTCAGGTGTAAGGCTTGTTTGATGGTGGGAATCCGGGAGGCCCAGCTGGCGAAATTGAATCCGGAGAGAAAAAAGAACACACTCAACGCAACGCGCTGTTTTTGAAGTAACTGCATGATCCTGAGATAAGGACGCAAAGATGCGCTATTTTAAGTGAGCGGGCCCAAAAACTTCCGTTTTGGGCCTGCTTTCCAGAAAACGGGTGTAAAACGTAATCTACGGATTAAGTGCCCGATGGGTAAAGATCAGGCGGTTCGTTTCGGGCGGTGATGGTTTGGAGGGGGCGCAGCGCCCGGGTGCTGTCTATGTACAGAAAGGCATCATAGCGCTTGGGCATCACGGAAGGTACGTAGTTGCCCAGGTGCTCTATTTTGGGGTTGTACACCACGCCAATGGCCCGGTGCCCCACCGGCCGGTTCAACACCTTGTTTTCCCGTAGGTCCTTTGAGAAAATGATCTTATTGGCGGGGCTCAGTTGGTGCAGAATCTGCTCCCAGCTGCCTTGGGTGGCGGGCGGCACGGGCATTTTTTTCATGGGTGCGCCCCAACTGCTGGCGGCAATCACAGAACCCTGGTAAGACCCGAACCCCACGATGAACACGTTCTCCTCGCCGTATTCTTTGCGCACCAGTTGCCCCACGTTCACCTCGCCACTGCTGGCCATGTCGGTGTAGCGGGCATCGCCCACGTGGGTGTTGTGTTCCCAGACAATGGCCTTGGCCTCGGGTCCGTGGAAGTCCAGCAGGCGTTTGAGGGTTTGGGCCATGTGGTGGTCGCGGATGTTCCAGGACTCGGTGTTGCTGCTCACGGCGGCGCGGTAGTAACGTTCGCCGTTCAGGGCCACCAGCGCGTTCTGCTCAGCCACAAACTGCGCCTCGGTGCGGGGACTTCCCTCCGGCGGATTCTGCCGCTGAATCTCTTTCCAGAGGCGGCTCGTCTCGGCGCGGCAATTCGCCGAGGCGCTGGCCACGGCTTCGGCGTACTGCATGGCATCGGAAGAGAACGGCTGGAAGCACTGGTGCACGCCTTTGGCTACTTTCACCAGTTCGGGGTTGTTTTTGACGTACGGCATCAGCTCGGTCATGGACTCCCAGAGGCAGTACACGTCCAGGCCGTAGAAGCCCACCTTCTCGCCGGCCGGTTTGTTTTGGTTGTAGCCGTTGAGCCAGGTCACCAGACCGGCAATCTCGTAGTTGCCCCACATCCAGGTGGGCCAGCGGTTATACTGCTCCAGCAGGGTCACCGCGGCGGCGCTGTCTTTCCGGGGTCCTTTGATGAAGTTATTCACGCGGTAAGAATCGGCCCACTCGCCTTCCACGGCCACAAAGTCAAAGCCTTTCTCCTGCATGAGCCGCCGGGTGATGGCGGCCCGCCACTCATAATATTCCGCCGTCCCGTGCGAGGCTTCGCCCAGTAAAACGACCTTGGCGTCGCCGATTTCCCGCAGCAGCACATCCAGGTCCTGTTCATTCCTGAGCGGATGATTGGGAATGGTCAGCGTGACGGCTTTTTCTTTCTTCTGGGAGACGGGTTGCACCGGGGCCTGCGCCCCCCTTTGCTGGGGAGGCGCCTCTTTACAGCCCAAAATCAGAAAACAGAGCAAAAACAAGCCCCAACCGCTCCGGCAATTTCTCTTCCTCTTGTTCATACAGCACTTCCTTTCTGGTGAAAAATGCACACATCAACCCCTCTGCGGCCTTGCAGCGCGTTAACTACGGTGCGTAAAAGGCAGGGATTATCCCAAAACGAACCTCCCTCGACTTACGCGCCCAACCCTTTGGTTTCTCCCCCAAGGCCGCCGGTATGCGTCCCCGTGACGCCGGAGTTAGGAGTACCGGTGCTTCCCGACGTTGGATTACCTGTAGTGCCGGTGCTAGTACTACCCGTGATGCCCGATGTTGGTCCAGCGGCGGTTCCGGGGGTACTTCCATGCGCAATGATGGTGGTGCCGTGTAACCCGGCGGTGTTGTTCTGCTGGCGCTCCAGGGTACTGCCGCGGTGCGTCCCGGAGATGGGGTCAGGCTGCAAAGAGGGTTCAGGATGCGCGGGTGGCCAGGTTCTTGCCGAACTCGGGGTAGCCGGGCGTGGATGATTTTTCAACCTGGAATAGTAAACGGCCCCCAAAGCACCGGCCAGCGCCAGCCCGGCCACCGCCGCGATAGTGGTGCCTTTCTTCTTGCTCGAATCCTCGGGTAACCAGCCGCCGTTCACCTTGTTCCAGTTGGTGAGCGGTTCATACAGGTTGCCCTGGTACGGCCGCGATGGTTTCCGTTTGAAGTGCTGGCTGGAAATCATCTTCTGCATGTACTTGTCAAACAGCTGGGCCGGCGACACCAGCCGCTGGAACCGCATCATGCGCGACATATTGCCCACGGTTACCTGCTCCTGCGGTTTCTTGGTGAGCCGGTAAATGGTTCTGGCCACGCGTTTGGCCGGAATCACCGGTTTGGGCGCTTTCACCGCATGGCCCATGTAGTTGCCGGCGTGCTGGAAAATGGGCGTGTCAATGACGGCGGGCATCACGCAGCACACGTGGATGTCTTCCTCATCGGCGAGTTCCTGCGACAGGCTGATGCTCATGCCCCGGATGGCGAACTTGCTGGTGGTGTACGGAATGGAGAACGGCTGCCCCACCAGCGCCACCATAGATGACACGTTGATGAGCGTACCGTAGCCCTGCGACCGAAACTGCCGGATGGCCGCCCGTGCGCCGTAGATGTAGCCAAACAGGTTGATCTCCATCAGTTGCCGGATGTCCTGGGTGGGGATTTCCTCAAAATGCCCGAAAAGCCCTACGGCCGCGTTGTTCACCCAGACATCAAACCCACCGAAGGATTCCCGCGCCTGGGCCGCCAGGGCGTTTATGTCTTCTTCCTTGGCCACATCGGTGGGGATGGCCAGCGCCCGCCCACCCAGGCTGTTGCATTCCTGGGCTACTTCCTCTAAACCGGCCCCAAAACGGGCGGCAAGTACCAGATCATATCCTCTTCGGGCAAACTCAAAGGCGGTAGCCCGGCCAATTCCGCTAGATGCTCCTGTGATGACTGCAATCATATCGCGCTTCTTTTTAAAAGTACATTCCTAGAGTAAAAGGTACGCCGGGGTTGGGCTTAAGTTTTTGGCGGTAAAAGAATTAGGTATTTCCCACATCAGTGAGGTGCGATCTTCCCGCAAAGATGGCAGTCAGGAAATTGGATAGATTTAATTGCTGGGAGGCAGGCTGATAAGGCAACTCAGCCGCCTTCCGAGGTGAATACCTTTCCGCTGGCTGGTGAAAACAAGCAGTAAACGCGATGACAGTATATGCTGGCTTTACGAAAGAGGTTCTTCCTCCCGACAGCCGGGGCGAGTTCTTTCAGATACCGTAGTGTTCCTGCAAAATCTGCACGAAAGCGGGTTGGTTGTGGGACCACGGAATATGACCGCACGACGGAATAATATACGTGCTTGCCGTGGGGAAGCGTTGCCGCACGTATTTTTTGCTTTCGCCGATAATGTCCTGGTCGCCGTAGGTGATGGTGACCTTGAACGCCGGGTCTGGCATGACCGGCAGCAGCGGACTGGTGAGCACCGTTTTCACCGTCTGGTTAATAGCCCTGGCTTTGACGCAGTTTACCTCAAAACGCTCCGGATACGATACCTCAAAACCCCGGTTGAAATTCACCAGCGCCTGGCGGTAAAACGTACGATGGCCTTTGTCGCTCCCCAACACACCCAAGGCAGCGCCCAGGCTCATGGTCAACATTTCCTTTAGGCTGCTTTTCCGGCGGTTGTACCTGGTGATCTCCAGGGAAGTCTCGGCCCACTGGCGGCCGGTGCCGGAAGCGGGGCTGCACAGAAACAGACTCAACAGCCGGTTCTTATGGGTATGCGCATAGATCTCGGCGTACAGCCCACCCCAGGAATGCCCCAGCAAATGGAATTTCTCCAGCTGGAAAAGGTCCGCAATCCGGTTAATGTCAGACGTGTAATGCTCCAGGGAATAGTCCTGCGAAGGATTGGGCGATTTCAGCGTGCCGCGCTGGTGAAACGTAATCACCTGGAAATACCGAGACAGGAACTTGACCAGAAAAGTCAGACCGTTGGGCACGCCGGGCCCGCCGTGCAGGAGAATGACCGTTTCTTTGCCGCTGTTGGGGTACGCCTGGGTGTACAGCGTGGTGTCCTGATTCCGGATGAGCATTTCCATCTGAGCGTACTTTTAGAGGTTTCATCTACCTGGGGCAGGCAACCGCGCCTACTTTCCTATACTTACATCTCATGAACGGGTTTTGAGCCTGATTTCAGAAAACAGGCTCAAAACCGCCTCTCAGGTTTTAAGCACGGCTTTTACGGCGGAGGTCATTTCGTCCAGCAGCTGCTGCCACACACTTGCCTCGCCGTTCAGGAAAAACTTCTGGTTGATTTCCAGCTCAAACCCGGCGTACTGCGCATCAGAAAATTTCTGCCGGAGGTACGTGGGGAAGCCATCGTCTACGCCGGGGTAAGGCGAGTTGTAGAAAACCTGACGGGCGGGGTTCTGCCGGTGAAGTTCCGCTTTCAATTGATGGGCGTAGGCTTCCTCCCGGGCTCTGGCCGGGTCAAACAGAAGCCCGATTTCCGCTTCCCGCACCTTTCCTTCCAGCACCGGGGTGAACGTGTGCACCGCCAGATGCAGCACCTGGTTTCCGGCGGCTATCTCATCCCTTATTTTACGCTCCACCTCCGCGCGGTGCGGGGCATAGTACGTCTCCAGAATGCGCTGCTTTTCGGTATTGGGCAATTTTTTGGTAAACTCCGAGAAAAGCTCCTCGCTGTCCGGCGACCGGTTGGCTTCTATCAGTAGCCGGGAGTACGTGGTGTAATACAGCGGCAGAGCAAGGGTTTGGGCCATGTGCCGAGCCAGGCGCAGAGCCCCGAAATCAATGGCTTTGTGCGAGTAGAGCACCTCTTCCTTTCCCTTGAAAAGAGACGCGTATTCTGCGGGCACCTCAAACCCGGCGTGTTCACAGGTGAGAAGACAGATGGTTGGCATAACGATAGATGAAATGTGAAAACCCTACTTTGGGCCTCATTTTAGTAAAGCAGCCCTCAAACGGACCATGGTGGTTTTTTATCCCGAGAACCGGATAACAGAACCTTTCTCCGATACGTCCAGGTGCACCAGCGTCCCGAAGATCAGGGCTTTGTTCACTTTGCCGTGTCCCGCCGGAAACCCGAAACACACCGGAAAATCATATTCCTGGACCGCGTCCAGAATGATCTCCTCGGGCGTTTTCCCGAAGGGCGGGTCATCTTCCTCAATCTCTACCAGTTCCCCCACCAGCAGGCCGCGCACGTATTCAAACTTCCCGGCCTTCTTCAACGAAGTAAGGTAACTGTCCAGCCGGAACTTGTGCTCGCCCACTTCCTCCAGAAATAAGATTTTCCCGTTCGAGTTCACCTCTGAGATGGTGCCTTTGGCGTTGCACAGCACACTGGTGGTCCCGCCCACCAACATCCCCTCGGTTTTCCCTTTGCGGTTCAAGGGATGCGCCTTTACATGGTATTCCAGCTTCTCCCCGAACAGGGCTTTCCGGAGGGTTTCCCAGGACTGGGCCTGGTACCCGGCCTCCAGATCGGCGGCCATGGTGGCGTGGATGGTGGCGGTACTCAGCATGCCCTGCACGTGGCTGTGCAGAAACGTGGTATCACTGTAGCCCACCAGCCATTTGGGGTGGTACTTGAAGGCGCTGAAATCCACCTGGTCAATAATCCGGATGATGCCGTACCCACCCGTGGTTTGGAGCACGGCCCTGATCTCAGGATTGTCCAACATCTGTTGCAGGTCTTTTTTCCGGAGCTCGTCTGGTCCCGCGAAGCTGCCGTGCCGCGCCCCGATGGTTTTGCCCAGCACCGGCTCCAGTTTCCACTCCTTCAGGATGCCCTCCAGCTGCTCTATATACGCCGGCTCTGTGTAGCTACTGGTGCTGATGACGCCAACTTGGTCTCCGGCTTTCAGGGAAGGGGGAATGATCATGGTGTCTTTTTTTTCTCCCCCGAACGGCAGAAAAGGCCGTTGAGTTGAGCAGCGAAATAAAACGGGTAGTTTCTGCTTTCCAGATCACGTATTTCTACGGAGGAGCACCAGCGCTGGAATTGCCCTTTGGCTTTACACCAGGGAAGTCTGCGGCAAGCCGGAAAAAGAAAACACTACATTCTGATTCTAAAACACACAATCAGGTAATCGGCTGGGATTCCTGCCCCGGAAAGCGAAGACAAGTTCTTCCCGTTTTAAGCCTCTTTTCAGGAAAACGGTCCCAAAGCGCCTGTCAGGATACTGACCAGGAAACGACATAAACGGGGAGACCGCAAGATTGCGTAGTTTTGCCGGACGATGAAAAGGCAGACCGGGTTAGCAGAGGAAGAGACAGAGGCGAAAATGCCGGCCAAGGCCGAAAGAAACGGCATCAACCTGCAGAACGAGCGGTCACTGCACGCAGGCCTGAAACAATGGTATGCTCAGCCGCAGGACCGGTTGGAGGTGCCGGTGGATGGGTTTGTGATTGACCTGGTGCGCGGCACGCAGCTGGTGGAGATACAGACGCGTAACTTCACCGCCATCCGCCCCAAACTGCAGGCCCTCCTGAAAGACCACCGGGTGCACCTGCTGCACCCCATCACCTATGAGAAATGGGTGGTGCAGGTAGACGGCAAAGGCACGTCTGTGCTCTCGCGCCGCAAATCCACCTACCGGGGTGCCCTCACCGATCTGTTTGAGGAACTGGTCCGGTTGCCGGAACTGGTGAAGCAGGCCGGGTTTACCCTGGAGTTTCCCCTGATTCGGGAAGAGGAAGTCCGGTGCCGCGACGGCAAAGGCAGCAAGCACCGCAAGAAAGTCAGCATCAAAGACCGCAAGCTGCTGGAGGTCATCAGCACGCACCGTTTTACCACCACCCGCGACTTCCTGCAGTTTCTGCCGCCCCACCTACCCCAGCCGTTCGCTAACCGCGACCTGGCCGCCGCCTTGCTCCTCCCCCTCCACCGCTGCCGCCAGATCACCTACTGCCTCCGCAAGATGGACGCGCTCACCGTAGTGGGAAAGAACCGAAACGAACTTCTCTTCCAAATCACGCCCGAGGATGCTGAGGAGAACGGCACATCCGCAGCCGTATCTCCGGCGGATTAAGGTTTCCGTTTCAGGGTTATTTTGAAGAAAACAGCCCCGAAACACCCACTCCATACAAAGAAGCGGTTTTATGTTTCAGAAACATCTGGTGCCAGCGTCTGGTTATGTAAACGTTTTGAGGATGTTTTTACAAAACATGCCTGAAACAGAGACAGGCGGGGCAGCATGCGGCACTGGCAAACGCAAACGACAGAACGACCCAGCATCGGAGAAGTGTTTTGAGACCATTTTCAGAAAAACAGCTTCAAAGCGCCAGTTATCAGCTAAAATCGCCCATAAAATTCAAAATTGAGGGCTGTTTCCGCTTGCTTTCTGCCGCGTTTTATGCTGTATTTCATGCTGTTACCCGAAATCCGGGAAAACTAGCCGCTTTTTTGCCGTAAGCATCATTTTGTGGACCCGTAAAGAGAAAGCCCCATGAGAACCTCCCGAGACAGCTATAGCACCGGTCGCCTCACCACCCGCTACGGGGTGCCCACGCCCCAAGCGACCGCCGCCGTACCCGGATTGCATTCCTTGGGACTGGACTCAGAGAAAGACGGGCTGCTATACATCCCCGCGGGATATGACCCCAGCCAGCCGGCGGCTTTGGCGGTGATGCTGCACGGCTCGGGCGGAACTCCGGCGCAAGGAATGGGACTGCTCCAACGCTTCGCCGATACCCACAACCTCATTATCATCGCCCCGGCTTCGCGCAAATACACCTGGGATGTGATCGTGCGCGATTCCTTCGGCCCCGACGTCATCTACATTGACCAGGCGTTACACCAGGTTTTCGGAAACTATGCCATCAACCCGGCCAAAGTGGCCGTTGGCGGATTCTCAGACGGGGCCTCGTACGCGTTGTGCCTGGGCCTCACCAACGGCGATGTGTTTACCCACGTGATCGCCTTCTCGCCGGGCTTCGGGTTTACCCGCGAAAAACACGGCGCGCCCGTCCTCTTCCTCTCGCACGGCACCCGGGACAAGGTGTTGCCCATTGATCCGTGTGCCCGGCAGGTGCACCGTGATTTATCCCGGCAAGGGATGCAGGTGCATTATCTGGAGTTTGACGGTGAACACGAGATTCCTTCCAACATCTCGCAGGCCGCCATAGACTGGTTTCTGCACTAAGGCAGCCCCCACCGGGAACGTTTCACGGCGGGCCAGGTTCGGCAACGGCCTTCCAGGCATCTGCTTCTTCCCTTCCATTCGTCCCGGCCGGGCTAAACCATGTGGCGTGCGGCCCGTTAAATTTCTGGTAATGTTCACTTAAACCGATAGACCATGGAGAGAGACAACCGAGACCGATCTGACTTCGGGAGGAACCAGCACCACAACCAGCATCACCAGAGCCACCAGTACCACGCACCTGATTGGGACTCCGGCGACCGCTACTGGGACGACCGTCACCAGCACCCACTCCACAGCGCGCAGTTTGACCGCTTCGGGCAAGGCTACGGCCGTCCGGAACCGCAGCACCCGTCCCATTCCCCTAACTCGTACCGCCACGACCAGCAGGACCGTCGTCGTCCATACCAGGAAAACTACAGCCAAGACCAGGACCGGTTCGGAGAGACGTACCAGCAGGACTTCCGCCATGACCCTACCCTGCCCCGAGGAGGCCAAGACGATGACCGCCTGGGCAACATCCGGCAGGGCTACGGGATCTCCAGCTACGACGGCACCTCAGACCGCTTCAACACCCTCAACAGCGAGCACCGCTACGGCTACCGCCAGGACGAGCAAGCCTACTACTCCGGGGACCGCGACGGTTACAACCGCAGCCAATTGGGCGGTGGCTTGGGCGAGTCTGGCCTGCACTCTGACCGGGGCATTCCGGACTACGGCACCCATTCCTTTCAGGACCCCTACGGCGCGGGGCTGGGCAGCACCTACGGCGGGACTAACTACGGCGGAGGCACGGGCTACACCGGTGGTCACCAAGGCGGCACCTGGGGCCACAACACCTACGGCACGTCCTCGGGCAACCTGATCGGCTACGGTCCCATGGGAGACAGCACCTACGGCAGTGGCCAGGGCAGCTCCGGCGGCACCTCCTCCCAGAACTCGGGCCGCGGCAGCGGGGAGTTGGGTGGGTTTTAAGCTCCTATTATTTTTTAATTGAATAAAGGGTTAGGGTGCGTTTTTAAGACGTTTTGGAGAAAACAGCCTTAGAACGCCCCCTTCCTCCTGTTTTTCCAGCCGCTTGTTCGAGCGGAACGGTAACTAGCGGCTGGTTTAGTGCCAGTTAGAAATTGGCTTTGCGAAAAATTTGGGAAGGCGTGGGTTGCCAGTGGCTAACTGGCTCTCATTTCTACTTTACGCTTCGGCTGCACTCACTCTTGAAATAAGAATAGGCAAAAAAACTTTCCTGAATGATGCATGAGCCACCACTACTTTGTCACATTTCTTAAGCTGTTTTACTTGCGTTGATCCTGTAACAATCCCAGAGTTATTAGGCACTTCTGCCCTATCTCACCATCCCTACTCAAAATCAAGACCTATTATCCCCTTTCCCCCGCTGTAATCAATGGCACTGCTGCATTTCCAATGATGAGGTTCAGACACAAACCCAGCTTCTACCGGATTTTCATGAATGTAGTGTAGCTTTTGATCAATTACGGCCGGACTCCAAAGCTCAATAGGCTGGTTATGCTGTTGCCAGAACTGCCGTTTCTGCACATTACTGTTTTTCATCCCAGCCCGCTCCATGAGCCACAACATCCACTCTTTCCGGCTTTCCTGTGGATTCTCTGCAATGGCCCTGAGCAATAGTTTAGATGAGTAAGATTTGAAATCCCGCAGCACCTCCCCCGGATTGTTGTCTTTCGCCCGGAAAAGTAAATGCAGGTGACTAGGCATCACACACCAGGCAAAGATCTCCAAACCCTTTTGCTTCCGGCAGTAGTCCAGGTTCTCCGTGATGATGTTGCAATATTCATCCCGCGTGAACACATCTATCCAATACACCACCGCAAAACTCACAAAGTACAGGCCTTCTTTGTTGTAGAACTTATACTTTCGGCTCATGTAGAAAGACGTTAGATCCCTTGCATTTCATCCGTTATACGATGGATACTTCTCTTCGACAATCTTCCCTTTCTTTGCTGGCATTATGGAAAATTAGAAGCAAATATATTGAGACAGATTCAATCAGAAATCTCTCGCTGGCGCGAGCCTCTGGCTCGTGTCCACGCATACCTGATCCTCTTCTGCACTTCAGCAAGTGTCATGATCAGCAATGCGTGAGGACACGAGCCAGAGGCTCGCGCCAGCGTCAGGAAAATATTATAAGCAAAGCGTTTAAAGAGATGCAAGCAGAGATCCCTCGCTGGCGCGAGCGTCCCGCTCGTGTCCTCACGCCTAGTCCTCTTCTGCACTTCAGCAAGTGTCATGATCAGCAATGCGTGAGGACACGAGCCGGAGGCTCGCGCCAGCGGTTCTGCAGTGTCGGCTGCAAGTTTATATTAGCCGTTTTCCCGAAAATTGCCTTAAAACGCAACAAGCTTAAATCACCTCTCCAACTCCCGCCCAAGAAACGGAGCCGTCTTGCTTCCTGGCACCTGCACTACTTGCTCCGGGGTACCGGCGGCTACAATCTGGCCACCCTCCTCTCCGGCGCCGGGGCCAATGTCCATGACCCAATCAGAGGCAGCGGCGACGCGCATGGTGTGTTCTACCACGATGACCGTGTTGCCGGCGTCTACTAACCTCTCCAACTGGGCCATGAGCTTGTCTACGTCGGAGGGGTGCAGGCCGGTGGTGGGTTCGTCTAGGACGTACAGGGTGTTGCCGCGGCTGAGGCGTTGGAGCTCGGTGGCGAGTTTGATGCGCTGGGCTTCGCCGCCGGAGAGTTCGGTGGCGGGCTGGCCCAGGCGCAGGTAGCCCAGGCCTACATCGCGCAACACGGTGAGGATGCGGCGGAGGACGGGTTCTTCGTCAAAGAATTCCCAGGCGGCGTCTACGGTGAGGTGGAGGACATCGGCGATGTTGAGGTCGCGGTAGGTGACTTCCAGGGTTGGGGCGTTGTAGCGGGCTCCGTGGCAGACCGGGCAGGGCGCGTACACGCTGGGCAGAAAGAGCAGTTCCACCATCACGAAACCTTCGCCCTGGCAGTTTTCGCAGCGGCCTTTGGTGACGTTGAACGAGAAGCGGCCGGCGTCATAGCGGCGGGTTTTGGCCAAGGGCGTCTCCGCGAAGAGTTTGCGCACGTGGTCGAAGAGGCCGGTGTAGGTGGCCATGTTGGAGCGGGGCGTGCGGCCGATGGCTTTCTGGTCTACCCGCACCAGCCGCTTGACGAGCTCCATGCCCACCACGATTCTGCCGCCGGTGGTTTGCGGAGCAGGGCTTTCTAAGGCTTCGGTTTCTTCTTCGGCTTCTGGGGGCAGGTTTTGGCCCAGGGTTTCAGACACCAATTCTACCAGCACCTGGCTCACCAGGCTACTCTTGCCGGAACCCGATACGCCGGTGACCGTGGTGAACACGCCCAGCGGGAACTCGGCGGAGAGGTTCTGGAGGTTGTTGCGGGTGACGCCGCTCAGCTTGAGCCAACCGAAGGGCGTGCGGCGGGTGCGGGTCATCGGCCGCGCCGTCTCAAACAAATAGGCGGCGGTTTGGGAGGCGGTGATGGGCTGCAGGCCTTCGGGTGGACCGCTGTAGAGAATTTCCCCGCCTTTCTCGCCGGCCGCCGGGCCTACGTCCACGAGCCAATCGGCTTGCCGGATCACGTCCAGGTTATGCTCTACCACAAACAGCGAGTTGCCTGCTTTCTTGAGGTTCTCCAGCGCCTGTAGCAGGGCCACGGTGTCACTGGGGTGCAGCCCCGCCGAGGGTTCATCCAACACGTACACTACGCCAAACAAATGCGAGTACAGCTGGGTGGCCAGCCGCAGGCGCTGCAGTTCGCCGGGCGATAAAGTGGGTGTGCTGCGCTCCAGGGACAGGTAACCCAGGCCCAGATCCAGGAGCACCTGCAGGCGGGCCGTCAAATCCTGGGCGATGCGCTCCTTCACCAGTTGCTGCTCGGGGTGCTGGTCCTGAGGAGCGGCGGTTGTGGCGGCGGCGGGTTGGGTGTAGGGCTGCAGGAGCTGGAACACGCGTTGCAGCGGCAGGCGCGACAGCTCGGTGATGTCATAGCCTGCGAAGGTGACGGAGAGCGAAGCGGGGTTCAGGCGTTTGCCGTGGCAGGTGGGACAGTCTGTGTGGAGCATGTACTGCATCACCCGCTTTTTCATCTGGGGGCTGTTGGTGTTGGCGAAGGTATGGAACACGTGCCGCCGGGCGCTGGTGAAGGTGCCCATGTAATTGGGTTCTTCTTTGCGTTGCAGGGCGCGACGGGTTTGGGCTGGGGTATAGCCGGGGTACACGGGCACCACGGGTTGCTCCTGGGTGAACAGGATCCAGTCGCGGTCTTTCTGGGGCAAGTCTTTCCAGGGGGTGTCTACGTCATAGCCCAGGGTCACCAGGATGTCGCGTTGGTTCTGGCCGCCCCAGGCGGTGGGCCAGGCGGCAATGGCCCGCTCCCGGATGGTGAGCGAGGGGTCTGGCACCATGCTTTCCTCGGTGACGTTATAGATGCGGCCCAGGCCGTGGCAGGTGGGGCACGCGCCCTCGGGGGTGTTGGGCGAGAACGCCTCGGCGTAGATGATGGGTTGGCCCGGCGGGTAGTCTCCGGCCCGGCTATACAGCATGCGCACCAGGTTAGAGAGGGTGGTCACGCTGCCCACGCTGGAGCGGGTAGTGGGCGTGCCGCGTTGCTGCTGCAGAGCCACGGCCGGGGGCAGGCCCTCAATGGCGTCTACCTCGGGCACGGCCATCTGGTGGAACAGCCGCCGCGCGTAGGGGCTCACACTCTCCAGGTAGCGGCGCTGGGCCTCGGCGTACAGCGTCCCGAACGCCAGCGACGACTTCCCCGACCCCGACACGCCCGTGAACACCACCAGCGCGTCTCGGGGAATGGTGAGGTCTACGTTCTTCAGGTTATGCTCGCGTGCCCCGCGGACGGTGACGAAGCCGGTAAAAGGGTTAGAGCTGCTTTGGTGCGGTTGTTTTGCCATCAGGCGAAGTTAATCACCAGAGTTTACATACCTGAAGGACCAAGAAAACTTATAGATAAAATGTCTACTACATAGGTAACCGCTCTGCAATTATTAATATATTGCTATATTAAGTATCGCAACTATGCCCCAGCCCTACTCCTATCTTAAATTCATATTTTTATTCTCTCTCTTTCATCTTTTTGCCCCCTGTAGCAAAGCTCTAGCACAAAGTAAAAGAGCCAACAACTGGTATTTTTCGGATTACGCTGGAATAAATTTCAATCTTAATCCGCCAACTCCAGCATTTGGAGGCCAAGTACACTCCGCTATAGGTAAGCCAGCCACTATTAGTGATGAAAGTGGCAATCTGCTTTTTTATACCAATGGTCATTCAGTTTGGAACAAGAACCATGTTCAGATGCCAAATGGTTTTGGATTAACAAAGGAAGGAGCAGGCGGAAATACCCAAACCTCAGTGATTATACCTAAGCCTGGTTCTTCCAATTTATACTACATTTTTACCACCAACCCAACCGGCACCAATGTGATAGAGGGTTTCTACTATGCCTTAGTAGATATTTCCTTACAGAATGGGCTAGGAGATGTCACACAGAAAAATATTGCCCTCCAGCAAAATATGAATGTTGGGCTAACAGCTGTACAACATGCAAACGGGAGAGACTATTGGGTAATTTGTCACCCATGGGAATCTTCCAATTACCTAAGTTATAAAGTAACGAGTGAGGGAGTAAGCCTAGAACCAGTTGTAAGTAAAGGCACAGTTAATCAGACATGGTGGACAGGCTGGACAGGGGGACAACTAAAAACCTCTCCAGATGGAGCTTGGCTTGCTTCAGTTGCTGAGAATGGAATCGAATTGAGTAAATTCTCCACTCATTCAGGAAAGCTGGAGAATCCTTTTATTATTGTAGATACAGAGGTGACATATAATTCATTTAGGGGAGTAGAATTTTCACCAAACTCAAACGTACTATATGCTTCAAGTTTGTATGAAGGTTTTTTTCAATTTGATTTAACTAAAGAAACCCAAAATGGAATAATTGAGTCCCTTAAAAGAATAAGAGAACCTCAAAGAAATATCAGCGAAGAATTACAATTAGCTCCTGACGGAAAGATTTATGTAGGAAAGGGAGGCGGAGATATGGATGGTGGATTAACCATAGGTATCATTAATAACCCCAACTCATTAACTACAAGTAATAAATTCAACCAAGATGCTATGCACTTACAAGGCTTATACGTTGACTACTGGTTACCAAATTTTATTACTTCTTATTTAGCTGCTCCGGCAGCTATTAGCTATTCAAATATTTGCCTTGGTGAGACAACTGCCTTTTCAGCAGCAGGCATTGGCAGCCGTGACTCTATCAGATGGTTCTTTTCAGACCCTAGCTCAGGAAGCGCGAATACCTCAACTACCTTGAATTCTGACCATACGTTTACCTCTCCAGGAACTTACAAGGTGTCGCTTAGAGTCTATCTGGGAGGTTCTTACAAGGAATTAGAGCAACAGGTAACCATCAAAGAAAAACCGCTAGTGAATCTTGGGCCAGATATCAAGGTATGTTCTAATGAAAAAGTAGAATTGGATGCCGGCGAAGGCACCCCGTATCTATGGTCTACCGGAGAAACGACCAGAAAGCTCATTGCGAAAGTCACTGGCGATTATTGGGTTGAAGTAAGCAACGGATTTTGTGCCGCCAAAGATGAAATCAAGGTAGAGATTACCCCCTTACCAATAGTGAACTTAGGACCAGATCAGCAACTCTGCTCCACCTCTCCTATCACCTTATCTGTAGGTAGTAATAACCAGGAATATAAGATTCTGTGGTCTACGGGAGAAGTCACTCCTACCATTACAGTACAGGAAAGTGGCCTTTATTGGGCTGAGGTTACCAATGAGTTTTGCAAAGTAAAAGATGAGATACAAGTTAGCTTCACTGGATTAACTGATCTCTTGATAAAAGCCTCCTCTACTTCCCCCAAACATGGCGAGACGATATCCTTAGAAGCTACCGGTGATCGCCTGACCTCTTTCAGATGGGATTTAGGGGATGGCACCTCATCAGATGCAACAACCCCTTTTCACACCTATGAATTTGCTGGCACCTACCCAATTACGCTTACAGCTTATAATGATTTTGGCTGCACGGCCGAAGCTTCAACCGAAGTGGTAGTAGCACCCTACATATTCATACCTAATATCTTCACTCCCAACGGTGATGGAAAAAATGAGGCATTCCAAATCACGTACAACGGCAGAGGCCCTTTTGACATAAAGATCTTCAACAGATGGGGCAAACAGGTGTACCAAGCCCAAAACAAAGACTTCAAATGGGATGGTTCAGGCTACAGTGACGGGGTTTACTATTATTTAATAAATTCAGAAACCGGCACTTACAAAGGGTTTGTAGAAATGATTCACTAGTTTGTCCCGAACGCCAGCGACGACTTCCCCGAACCCGACACGCCCGTGAATACCACCAGCGCATCTCGGGGGATGGTGAGGTCTACGTTCTTCAGGTTATGCTCGCGTGCCCCGCGCACGGTGACGAAGCCGGTGAAAGAAGCAGTAGGGAGAGAAGTATAATCTTGTGCCATGTTGTAAAAATAGGAGACTTAGGTCCACCCCGCTTACGAAAGGCTTAAGCAGCAGTTTTACTTCGTTTTTCTACCTATATACAAGGCAATTCCTGTTTGTAGGGTATTTTTGTGAAATCAGCCTATAAACAGGACGTACTTCCAGTTTTATTGAAGGGGTTTAAAGTATTCTCTTGTTAATTCAAGTAGTCACTGATTTTCTCGATCATTTCTGGCAAGCAGTCTTCTATCTCCGCTTTATAAGGATTATCACTGCTGAAGAGCATACAGGCGTACACCGTAGAAGAGTTGGCAATAGTTGCTTTGATGATATTCTTCACTCGGTACTGACGGAACCAGCTATCAAAAAGCTTAGCCCGAACACCTTGCCTGCCGTCTGCTTGGTCACATACGTACAGTAGCACCGTTCTTTTGTCTTTGAATAACTCCTGAATGAAAGAAACAATGGTATCTGAAATTCTGGGGTCAAAGGCATTAGTACGGGACTGAGGGGAAGACTGAAAAGGAGATGTAATCTCTTCTAAGGAACGTTGGCTTTCACGCAGTGGCTTAAAGCCAAACATAAGCGTATGGGCAGCAAAAAGGGTACCTTCTGGAAAGTACCCTTCTGCTTCGGTGGTATATACAATGTATGCTTTGCCCTGGTCTGTAAGGAACTGAAACCCGCTACTTACTTCTAGTAGCTCGTATGGATTCAGGTTTGACGAAGGTGATGTCATTGATTTGCTTCGCTTCAGGGTTCTCCAGGTAAGCATCAATCCGCTTTTTGTCAGCGGCCATTTGCTTCACTATGTTATCCCAGTCTACTTTCCGTTTTGTTTCGGTTGCCATAAGGCCCTCCTTTCTTGTTTACGTGCTTTGTAAGCGACTTTGCTTTCACCAAGACAACAGCACTATTTACAAAGTTATTATAATTTATACAAAACTATGCCCCAAAAGGTTTGGTGTATCCTACATACGAATCTTGAAAGTTTGACTTCTAAATGATATCGTTCTGTTTAAGGACTGTTTTCAGAAAAGTAGTACTTAAACAGAACGTTAGCAAAAGGTAGGTAGCGGCGCTGGGCCTCGGCGTACAGCGTCCCGAACGCCAGCGACGACTTCCCCGACCCCGACACGCCTGTGAACACCACCAGCGCATCTCTCGGGATGGTGAGGTCTACGTTCTTCAGGTTATGCTCGCGTGCCCCGCGAACGGTGACGAAGCCGTTGAAAGGAGTTTGGGAGGAAGAAGAATCTAAAACCACGTAAAATTTATTAGATGAAAGTTTAATTTTTTTAAAAATGAGAGGGATTATTCATTAAAAGCATCAGTATATTTATTTAACATATTATTAATAAACTTTTTAACCCTCTCTTGTCAACTGCGTAACCAATAATATTGACAGTACTAGCAGCTTTATTCTTTTGAAATTTAATTGAAAAAAGTAAATTGCTTCAAATATGGAAAACATAAAAGATAAAGTTCGCGGATTCGAATATGTAATTCACCAGTTAAAAAATTGGCATGATACAGTTTATGAACATCACCCTGTAGAAAACGATTTAAGCAAACTAAAGGTCATTAAATTACATTTTTTTATCTCTGCTGTATGTGCTGGATCAGACGATGACCTATTAAATTTCTTTGATTGTTTTTATGCGATGCCATACGGACATGTTGAAGGTGAAGTATATAGTAATTTAGACAAAATGGAGGCTTTCAAACTAACAGAAAGAAGGCTTGAAATTAGAGAAAATTTTAACAAAGACGAATATTTTAAACTTATTGATATTGGAATTAAAAATAAAATAGACAATTCAATAGCTAAGCTAAAAGAAATAAATATAAATTTAGTTAAATACGTCGCAATGGATTTAGTAGAATTGAGCCATAATTGGTATTCATGGCGAGCAATGTATAATTTAGCTAGAAGCTTTAACAAACAAAGTATAGCAATTCCAGTTGAAGTTATTCGCAATGAACCAAAAATATACAGTTTAGCAACTGTAGAATCACTATATGCAGTATATTGATAATTGTATCACTTTAATTAACTCATCTTTTCCTCAAAGCTTCTTCCAACCTAATCAATTAAGTACAGGCCAACAAGGAGAGCTCCTGTTTCTACAAAACTTAAAGTTAAAAGTAGACACTTTAGCTTTTTCTGTTTACGAAGCATTGCATTTTACAATAATCACAGGTGATTACATAAATTTCAATGTAGCAAAAACAAAGCTTCTCGAACTACAACAAGCAGTTGGTTCGGTGGGACCAGTTGTAGAACAAGGTTTATTAACAGCAGCTGGAAATCTAGGACAAACTTTATACAATGAAAGATTAAGTCATTCTTTTTCTTATTCCTTTAGCGGAATAATCAATGACAGTATAACCCTATTTAGACATTTAATTCAGCAAATAGAAAGTGAATTAACTAATCCAGAATTAACTTCACTTTTTAGGACGCACCAATTAGATGGAGGGCGAGAAAGCGCAGTAGCGCAAGTTACAGTCGCGCTCATAGGGATTGAATTTGAAACAAAGGTCCATTATGAAAGACTGAAGTTAAACCTAAGGATTGCAGCGATAGACCATAAGTTAATAGTTGCAAGGGAACCCTTAAGTGAGTTGCTACAAATAAAAGAAGCTTTGGGACTCCCTCAGGCTACTGACCCCTCTTACTTACTCTTGTTGAGAGACAAATGCAATTTCCTTTTGTATAAGATTTTGAAGAGGCTAGAAGAAGATGATCAGCGATACTTTTATACTCATGACTTACAAGACAAAGAAGTTAAAAAGGAAAACTTATCAATAAATTTCTATAGTAGCTTTAAGCAACTAACTGATTCCCATTACCAAGAGAATGAAAGACCAAACTTAGTACAAAAACAAAGATTTCAAAACTTTGAACCCCTATTCAGAAATAATGCATTAAACCTGTTTTCAGGTTTTCACACTTTAATTAAATATAAAAAAGATTTTCATCCTGATTTAAACAAATTAGATGAGGTAACTAAAAAGTTTGATTTGCTAGTTGAACAAACAATAGCAAATCAGACCCACACCCATTTATTTGATTCTAGAGCATCCTTGATATCACAAAATTATGCTCACAATAATTGTTTCTCTTTATGTTTACAAACTTGTGATATTGATTCAATTAAATCAAGACTGAAGGCGATCGAGGAATTACAAGACACAACAGAAGTTCACAATTACTTTCCCTTCTTTTATTACGCTTCTTTTTTAGAAAATAAAATTAAAGAAGCAATACCTCTTGCTGAGTCAAAGCAAGACCTCAACAAAATACACCAGACAATTAGGTTACTAGGCGAAACTTTAAAGAAGTGTTTCATAAGTTATGAATGGTGTAAAGACAGAACATTATTAGCCTTTCAATTACCTTTCAATGAATGCATCAAACCGATTATAGTTCAAGGCACAACTATAAACATATTTTTATCCTCGTCCTTCATATTACCATTAAATTACAACACAATATTACTCGAACGAGACAGATTAGAGCGGGAATACCTAAGACTTCAGACCTTATATGAAGTAAAGCAAGAAATCGTACAAGAAAAAAATGAAATTAAAAAACAAAAGGAAGATCTACAAAACTTCATCAACAGTCACGACAGAAAGCAAGTTGAAATATTGAGCATATTTGCCGCCTTTGTTTTCTTTACAGCTGGAAGCATCAAAGTTTTTGAAAAAGCGGTCTTGTTTTCAGAAGTTGTTTTATTCATGCTAGCGACAGCATATTCTTTAGGGCTTTTTGTGATATTAATCTGGTTGATTACCAGAAACTATTCAATTCCTATAACTTGGGTACATTTCGTCTTAATAGGCTGTTTCCTTGTATTTACACTTTTTTTAATTAGTTATTTAATGCACGTTCCATGGATTCATGGTATAATAACGTTTTTTGATTTTACTAGGCAAAGTTAACCAAGACTAACAAACCATTAAATCATAAAAAACGCATTAAAATAATTTTGCTAATTCAAAATTATTTTAATGCGTTTTTTATGATTTTCCACTTCCAATTTTACTATTCCCAAATGGTAATTAAATAAATATTATTTTATATATTTTAGTAAAATTATAGAATAGATAATTGATATTTATTAGCCTTCCCGCCTATGCTCCGCACTGAAGCTTCTACTCCGCTGGCGCAAGCCCGCCAAACCCGGGTCTCTTCCATTGATGTGGTGCGGGGATTGGCCATTGTCCTTATGGCGCTGGACCACGTGCGCGATCTGTGGCACACCACCTCGCTGGCGCAGGACCCGCTGTCGTTTGACACCACTACTCCGGCCCTGTTCCTGACGCGCTGGGTCACGCATTTCTGCGCGCCCACCTTTGTGTTCCTGGCGGGCACCTCGGCGTACCTGTCGCTGCACCGGGACGGAGACTACGGGCGCGCCCAGCGGTTCCTGCTTTCCCGAGGCGTCTGGCTCATGGTGCTGGAGGTAACGGTCATCAGCTTCGGGATCTGGTTTGACATCTTCTTCCGGACCACCATGTTCCAGGTAATCTTTGCCATTGGGTTCGGGTTTGTGGTGCTGGCGGCGTTGCTGCGGCTCCCGGCCCGGGTGATAGGCGGCATCGGGCTGGCTATACTGCTGCTGCACAATTTGCTCCCCCAGGTGGGTCCGGCCGAGGGCATGGCTGGTAAATTCGCCTACTCGTTTCTGTTCCGCCAGGGGTTCTTCCCGGCTACGGAGCATTTCGCGTTTCTGGTGGCGTACCCGGTGATTCCGTGGCTGGGCATTCTGCTGCTGGGCTTCGGCTTTGGGCCTGTTTTTCGGAAAATGGCCCCAGAACGCCGGAAGCTGCTGTGGATTTCGGCCGCCGTGGCCTTGGGTTTGTTTGCGGTGCTGCGGTTGGTGCAGGTGTACGGAGACCCAAGCCCCTGGGCGGTGCAGAAAACGGCGTTGTTCACGTTCCTGTCCTTCCTTAACGTGACCAAGTACCCGCCTTCGCTCCTGTACGCGGCCATGTTTCTGGGCCTTATGTTTTTAGCCCTGGTGTTGCTGGAACGGGCCCAAAACGGTATGGCCCGCTTCTTCACTACCTACGGCCGGGTGCCGCTGTTCTTCTACCTGGCGCACTGGTACCTCATTCACACGGGTATGCTGGGGCTCATGTTCTGGCAGGGCCTCACTTGGCAGCAACTGCCCTTCGGGACGCTGGAGTTTGGCCGGCCTAAAGTTGGGGTGGGCGTGGAGCTGCCGTATGTATACCTGGTCTGGATAGTGGTGGTGATGGTGCTCTACCCCGCCTGCCGATGGTACAGCCGCTACAAAGCCGCCCACCCCCAGAACCGGTGGTTGAGTTATCTGTAATTGGGCAAAGCCGTTGGCTACCGGAACCTCCGCGGGTAAAGCTGGAGCCAAAGAGTTATTCACCGGCCTCCGCGCCAAAGTAATTTTCTGGTATCTTGCTTCCTGCAAACATCCCAACCCGGTTTTGTCCGGCACCGCCCATTATGAACAAAGGAAGGTTAGAAGCATTCAGTGACGGCGTTTTGGCCATCATCATCACCATTATGGTGTTGGAAATAAAAGTACCGCACGGGGTTACCATGGCCGCCCTGAAGCCGCTGCTGCCGGTATTCCTCAGCTACGTGCTCAGCTTTATTTACCTGGGCATTTACTGGAACAACCACCACCACATGCTGCACAGCACCACTAAGGTGAACGGCAGTATCTTGTGGGCCAACCTGCACCTGCTTTTCTGGCTGTCTCTGATTCCGTTTACCACCGGCTGGATGGGCGAAAACGCGTTCGCTCCGGCTACGCTGGCGCTCTACGGTGTGGTGCTGCTGTTCTGCTCCATCGCGTACTGGCTTTTACAGCGCATGATCATCCAGAAGAACGGGGCCGATTCGCTCCTGTCCCACGCCATTGGCAAAGACCTGAAGGGCAAGCTCTCCCCTTTTCTGTACCTGCTGGGCATTGGCCTTTCCTTCTGGAGCCCCTGGGCTTCCAGCGTGGTGTACGTACTCGTGGCCTTCATGTGGCTCATCCCCGATCAGCGCATTGAGCGTACCTATGAGCTGAAGCAGTAAGCCCTTACTTCCCCTTGCCCCGGTTGAACAGGCCGGCTCCGGTTTCATTGGGTATAAACCATGAACTGCCCTCGCCGTTTAGGGGCCCTTTTCCGGAAAGCAGGCCCTAAACGGATGATGGTTTCTTGTGGTAAAAAGCGTCAATTCTTTCGGCTTCACCGGGCCGCCTGCTTTGTTTCGTTTTCCTGCCATACTCTATTGCCCTGCCTACCGGTATTCCCTCGGCAAAGTGCTCTTACAAGCCTGAGTTTTCTTTACAGCGAAGCAAGGGCTTTCTTTTTATGAAAGCTCTTTTTCTGCCCTCTTCAGCAACAAAATAGTGGAATAGTGCCACGGGTACTTTTTCAGGGCTGCGCTAATTACGGAGTGCGGCACCCTGTAAATACTGAATTTTCTTTTTAGCGGGTGATTATCTGCTTTTAAGCCAACGTTGGGTTGGCTGTTTTTCGTAAGGGCACCAATAGCAGGAACCGGACTGTTCCTCCCGAGGATATCAGCGCCTGCTTTTGGGCCCTTTTGCCTCACCCGCCAATACGCCCAGGTCACCGGAGTACCGGCAAAATGCAAAAGCAGAAAGCCAGCCCGGGCCTCCTCAGCGGACTGAGGCAGACCGCAGGTGCTTACCGCACCTGTTTTGAAACGAGGAGCAGATACCTCAACCAAACACAAAATGACACCTACCGACATGGATGAAGCTGAGCGCCAGAACCAGACAAGTGAAGTTTTCCGGAATTACCAGATTCCGCCGCAGTTCTTAGATGAAGTTTTCCGGGCCCCGGGCGCGGTGCACCCGCACTACGAGACCGTGCTCCAGCATTTCCTGGAGTTCTCCAAAGACGAGTTCAAAGAACTCAACGAGCACGCCAAGATGTCGTTTTTCAACCAGGGCATCACGTTCTCGGTGTATTCAGACAAGGCCAAAGGCGTGGAGCGCATCTTCCCCTTTGACCTGTTCCCCCGCATCATTCCGGCCGCCGAGTGGGCCCGCGTGGAAGAAGGCCTCGTGCAGCGGTGCCTGGCCCTGAACCTGTTCATGCAGGACATCTACTCAGACCAGCACATCCTCCGCGACAAAGTAGTACCCGCCGACCTGATTTTCTCGTCCAAAAACTACCTCAAAGCCATGCTGGGCTTCAAACCCATCGGCGGCATTTACAACCACATCTCCGGCACTGACCTCATCAAGCACTCAGATGGGCAGTATTACGTACTGGAAGACAACCTGCGGTGCCCGTCGGGCATCAGCTACGTGCTCTCTAACCGGGTGGCCATGAAACGGACGCTGTTCCAGATGTTCCGGCAATTCAACGTGCGCACCGTGAATGAATATCCGCAGGAGTTGCTGGCTACCATGCAATCGGTGGCCCCCCGGGGTATTGACATGCCCACCTGCGTGGTGCTCACCCCCGGCGTGTACAACTCGGCTTACTTTGAACACGCGTTCCTAGCCCTCACCATGGGCGTGGCGCTGGTAGAAGGCCGCGACCTGTACGTAGAGAAGAACTTTGTCTACATGAAGACCATCAACGGCCCCAAACGGGTAGACGTGGTGTATCGCCGCCTGGACGATGACTTCCTGGACCCCATGGCGTTCCGGGCCGATTCCATGCTGGGCGTGCCCGGCATCATGGCCGCCTATAAGAAAGGGAACGTGAATTTACTCAACGCGCCCGGTACTGGCTTCGCCGATGACAAAGCCGTCTACACCTACGTACCCGACATCATCCGGTATTACCTGCAGCAGGAGCCTATTCTCAACAACGTGCACACCTACCGCTGCGAGAAAGATGATGACTTCCAGTACGTGCTGGAGAACATGGCCAACCTGGTGATCAAACCCGTGGATGAAAGCGGCGGCTACGGCATCCTGATCGGGAACAAGGCCACCAAGGAAGAGCTGAGCGAGTTCAAAGCCCTGATCACCGAGAACCGGCGCAAGTACATTGCCCAGCCCATCATGAACCTCTCCATGCACGCCACCTTCATTGAGGGCGAAGACCAGTTTGAACCCCGCCACGTAGACCTTCGCTCGTTCACGCTTTTGGGCAAAGACCGGCAATTCGTGCTCAAAGGGGGGCTCTCCCGCGTGGCGCTCAAGAAAGGCAGCCTGATTGTGAACTCCTCGCAGGGCGGCGGCTCCAAAGACACCTGGGTGATGGCTGAAGACGGCCCCTCCATGTCTATGGAGCAGAACGGGTCCATGGAGCAAAGCATGACCATGAACGGCCAAACCATGACCATGGGTCCGCAGGGCATGTCCATCGGGACGCAGGGCAGCCTGTCTTCCCAAGCCCCCGGGGCGCAATAGAGCCGCTGTATAGGTAATGATCAGCAAAAGTAGGTCATCCCCCTACCCCCTTCCAAGGGGGACTTATCAGCTAATGCTTTTAAGAATATATAAAAGAACTGGCGAAAGAAGATAAGTCCCCCTTGGAAGGGGGTAGGGGGATGACAAGGCAGCTAAGAGGAGCAGTAACCGGTAGCTATGAAACAACCCGGAAGAACCTGAAAAACGACAATCTACCTATGCCTCTGAACCACTACTACAACAAAAATCTGAAGCACTTTGCCAGAGTAAATAGATTAGATTCTACCAAGGCAGAGATAAGGATGTGGTGTGAGGTGCTGGGCAAAGGCAAAACGGGATATACCTTTCTTAGGCAGCGTCCAGTTGATAGGTTCATTGCTGATTTCATGTGCCAGGAACTAAAACTGATTATTGAAGTAGATGGGTACTCCCATCAATTTAAAACCGCAGAAGACCAAATGCGGGACAGAGCTTTAGCAAACATGGGTTTCACGGTCTTAAGGTTTACCGATGAAGAGGTCATGAAAGACATTTCAAATGTGCAAAGATCAATTGAGCAATGGATTGAGGAAAATATGCCCACTAGGTAGCGCTTACCTAAAGAAGTAAAAATATTTAAGGAGAGATGATCAGCAGAAGTAGTTCATCCCCCTCCCCCCTTCAAAGGGGGACCACCAGATAAAGTACAAACAGAATAATTATCTAACTCAGGACTCAGAACTATATATACCGTATGCTTTCACGAATTGGAAATAGCTTGTTTTGGATGGGGCGCTACATTGTGCGGGCCGAGCACATTGCCCGGTACACCCGGGTGCAGTACGTCTCAATTGTGGATGCGCCGCTGGGCCAAAACCGCGAGGTCATCCTGGAATCCATCCTGAACATGGCGGGCAGCAAAGAGGCGTACTTTGGGGTGCATGACAAACTCGAAGACGACAAAGTCATTGACTTTATCTCCATCTCAGAAGCGAACGACTTCTCCATTCTCAGCTACATCGGGCGCATCCGGGAGAACGCGCGGGGCTCCCGCGACAACATCTCCATAGAACTGTGGGAGGCCATCAACCGGTTTTACCACAAAGTAAACGAGCTGATGAGCGCCGAGATGCCCTCGGAGGAAATTGAGTTCTTCGCCCGCCGCATTGAGGAAAACAGCTACATCACCAAAGGCTACATTGAGAACACCCTGCTGCACAACGATGTCTGGCAGCTCATCTCGCTGGGCATGCACCTGGAACGCGCCATTCAGGTCATCCGGATTCTGCAGACCAAGCTGGAGGACATTGACAAGCTGGATGCGCAAGTGAACGAGAGCGCGCTGGAAAACTACCAGTGGAGCACCACCCTCAGAAGCACCGAGGCTTTTGACATGTTCATGCGCTGCCATAAAACCAGCCCTACCCGGTCGCACGTGCTGGACTTTCTGCTCTTTGACACGCAGTTTCCCAAGTCTGTGGCGTACAGCATGGAAGGGATCAAGAAATGCATTGAAGGCATTGCCTTTCAGCAGGAAGAAGGCAAGCGCGAGTCACTGGAGTTTATGGCCGGGAAGCTGGCCTGCCGGTTCCAGTACCTCACCATTGAGGAGGTGGAAGACCGGGCTCCCCAGTTCCTGAAGCGAACGTTGGACAATGTATATGAACTTGCCAGCCTATTAGACGTTAAATACCTGAAATACAACTAGTGCCCACGGTGGCCTTGCCTATATGAAGACAGAATACGAGGTGGTGTACCGTACCCACAACACGTATGAGCAAAACGTACGGGAGGCCTTTTTCTCTTTCCTGATTCAGCCGTGCCCAGATGCCTCGCAGGTGGTCAAGAGCGTCGCGTTCTCCAATTCACTGGAAGCCGAGGTGTTTTCCCATGCCAACTCCTTCGGGTTTGAGGTGATGAACCTGCACACCATGAAGCCTTTCACCGAGTTTGAGTTCCAGATGAAAGCCGTGGTGGAGAAAAGTCAGCCGGTGTACCCCTTGGGCAGCACCCTGCCCGTGGCCGAAGAGCAGCAATTGTTAGGCGATCACCTGTTCTACCTGCAAAACCACTTGTACCTGGGCTTCGCGCATTATACCCGCCTGCAGGAGAGCCTCCGGAGCAAGTTACTGATGCGCGCACCAGACCAGGGCGTATATGACTACCTGCAGGCCCTGAACACGTTCATTTACGAGTTGCTGGAGTTTGACCCCGAACCAACGCACGTATGCACCTCGGCGAACGAGGTACTGAAACTGGGCCGGGGCGTGTGCCAGGACTACACCCATTTGTTTATCGCCATTGCGCGGCTGAACAAGATTCCGTGCCGGTACGTCTCGGGGTATTTGAACCAGGGCCTGAACCTGACCGGCTCGGCGGTGATGCACGCCTGGGCCGAGGCGTTTCTGCCGGGTTTCGGGTGGCAGGGCTTTGACCCCACCAACAACCTGCTCGCTGATGAGCATTACATCAAGGCGGCCCACGGATCTGATTACGCTGACTGTAGCCCCCTCAAAGGCACGCTTAAAACCAATGGGAGCCAGAAAACCAGCTACAGCGTAAAGGTAACGCCCTGCCCGCTCCCGGAAACAACTCCGCAGCCGCATAGTATCTCCAGCCAGATGATGTAACGGCTACCCGTCACCCTTCAACTCAGGTAAGGCTGCCGTCCTTTCACCCGGCCGCCGGCCGCTTAACAGAAAAAAAATGAAAACATATCACTGCACCTGTGGCAATAAATTGTTCTTTGAGAATTCCTTCTGCGTTAACTGCAACCGGGAGGTGGGCTGGTGCCCCGTTTGCCAGGGCATGCACGCCATGGAACTGGACGGCAAAGGCGCGTACGTGTGTACCAACCCAGCGTGCCGGGCCCATGTGGTGAAATGTTACAACTACTCGGTCCACAACGTCTGCAACCGCATGATAGAAGTGCCGCAGTCGCAGCGGCCCAACTTTGAGCAACTGTGCAGCTATTGTCAGCTCACCGAAACCATCCCTGATTTAACCGTGGAGGGGAATGCCCAGAAATGGTACGAACTGGAAGTTGCCAAGCAGCGCCTGCTCTACCTGCTGGACACGCTGGGTCTGCCTTACGGCTCCAAGGCCGAGAACTTTGAACTGCCGCTTTCCTTTGACTTCAAAGAAGATGTGGAGCCTTCCTCTATCCTGGGCTGGGTAGGGCTGGAGAAGGGAGAAAAAGTGTTCACCGGTCACGCCGATGGCAAGATCACCATCAACATTCGCGAAGCTGATCCCGTTGAACGCGAAAAGCTGCGCGTCTCCTTCGGGGAAACCCAGCGCACCCTCATCGGGCACTTCCGCCACGAGATCGGGCACTACTACTGGCAGCTGCTGGTGCAGGGCAAAGACGAGGAAGCGTACAAGGCCGTGTTCGGCGACCATGAAAACCCCTCCTACTCCCAGGCCATGGACCAGTATTACCAAAACGGCCCCAAAGCCAACTGGCAGAACAGCTACATCAGCGCCTATGCCACCATGCACTCCTGGGAAGACTTCGCCGAAACCTGGGGCACGTACCTGGACATGATGGCCGTACTGGATACCGCCGACAACCAGGATCTGTTGAAATTACCCGGCGAAAACCTGGTAGATTCCCAACTGGAAACCATGCTCACCCGCTACGCTGACCTCAGCCTAAAGGTGAACGAGGTAAACCGCTCCCTGGGCCTCCCCGACCTGCTCCCCGAGACCTTCTCTGACCCCGTAGTGGAAAAGCTCACCTACATTCACCGGCTCATCCAGAAGAACCGGAGAAAACCGGACTAGAAATAAATTGAAATTCAAAACGGGATGGGGCGCTGCAAGTTGATTGCAGCGCCCCATCCCGTTTTAGCCCTCTTTTCACCAAAACAGCCCTAAAACAGACCTGGTTCTTATTTCTTAGCTAACAGAAAAGAAGAAACACCCATTATTGCTAGCGCTCCAGCTTCTGCCCTGTGATTTTTAATGGAAGGTATAATCGTGTATAGCACGAACGTTTATAGCACGAAATCCCAAAATGAAGGCAAAACCATTTGCTAACAGAAAAGCTTCCTTATACCATCATTGCTGAATGCCTACCAAGTCTTTCCTACGAAGGTTCTCTTTATTCTGACCCACAATGGCCTAGCCCTCTATGGCGCGGAAGTTACTTCCGTGCCTAAAAGAGTTGTAAGTCACGGAAGTAACTTCCGCGCCATAGAGGGGACTTCGGAGCCAGCCTGGAAATCCAAGCCGTAGGGCTTTGCCATACATGAAGCGTTACGAAAAAGCTATTTGATAATGGTGTCTCCCCCCTTCTTAGAACCAGAAGCCTAGCTTTTCGCTTTGCTGTCTGGGTACTGAATGCTGTTTCTGAGTTCCTGGATGCGCTCGGGAGTAAACTTGGGCAGTTGCAGTTCGCCGGCCTCGCGCCATTGCCTAACCTGCTCCTCGCTGGCCTGGGTTTTCTCTTCGGACAGTCCCGTGTCACGGCCCAGGTACACCGTCTGTGACGGGAAGGCAAAGCCCGAGCCGCTGGCGTCAATCACATCCATCATGCGCAGCAGCAGGTCTTCCTGAATCTCCAGGAACTCATTGAAATCGGCGGTCATCACATAGGAGAACACTTCTAGGTTAAACGAGGAGGCCCCAATGCCCACAAACCGTACCCTTGCTGATTCTGGGTCAATCTTGGGGTGCGCGTACAAGATGGCCCTGAGCTCCACCAGCAGGTACCGGATCTGGTCTGGGCTGGTGTCACAGCGTACGCCAAACGTGGGGTGAAACCAGACGCGGTCACGGTGTGCGAAGTTCTCAATACGCTGCGAGGAGAAATCGCCGTTGGGGATGGTCACCACCGTGCGGTCGTTCGTCCGGATGCGGGTAGAACGCATGCCAATGGTTTCAACGGTGCCCACCGTATCGCCCACCTTGCAGAAATCCCCCACCCGGATGGGCTGATCGGCGATGAGCGTCACGCTGCCCACAAAGTTCTCCACGGTTTTCTGCGCACCCAACGCCAACGCGATACCACCAATCCCCAGCGCGGCCAGGCCAGTAGTCACATCAAAGCCCAATGTGCCCAGGAAAGCGATGATCCCGAACACGATGATCGCGATTTTGGACCCGCGCCGCAGAAACAGCACCGCCGACAAAGCCGCCTGGTTCCGTTTGCGGGTCAGGCGCCGCTCCAGGTACTGCGACATCACCTCAATCAGCCGCCACAACAAGAGCAGGAACACCATCAGGCCAATGAGCACCGTCAACTGACTGAACTGCTGGCGCACAATAATGGAGATGCCCACCCGCTGGGTGGTGGCAATAAACAGCCACAAGGCCAAATACAGTTGCAGAGGCAAGGTAAACGCCTGGATGATGCCCGCAATGTGTTCTTCCCGTGCCCTCCGCCAGCCACGCTTGATCAGAAACACCACCAACCGGATGGTCACCCAAGACGCCGCATACGCCAGGGCCACAATCAGCAGCAAGAAAAACCATTGCCCCACGGGCACGCCGTTCCATTTGGTATCTACCGCCACCTGAGGCATTACTTTGTCGGCGAGGGGCTTGCTGGCCTGTTCAATCACCGCCGGAATGCGTTGCACCGTCTGGGAGGAGAAAAGCCAGATGGGGCCGCCTTCGGGGTCTTCCAGTTTCTCCAGGAACAAGTCAAACTCTTCGCCGTTGACGGTAGCCGAGCCCACCCGGTCCAGATTAGGCCCCAGGTTATCGTCTTCGCGCCCGCTGTACGTGTCATTAATCAACGAATACGGGATAATCTCGCCACCCTGGTCCAGGAGCCGTTGCAGGGCGTGCGCCAGTTTGGCCCCGTCCTGTTCCAGTTGCAGGGTACTGTCCAGATTTAAGTACAGGGCGGCTTTGTCATAATTCTCGTCAGCGATGGATTTGATGAAGCCCTGCACCGTCCCGCGCGGCGTACGGCGGCCCAAAGAGTCCAGTGGCCAATCGGGGGTGAGCACCTCCGCCACGGTGGTGTCTTTGGGTTCCTCCTGCGCTTGCCCGGGCAAGGTGCTCATGGTGAACAGTAGCAGCACCAAAAGGACTATCCGGCCGGGGGCTGAGGCTCGTTTCAGGAAAAGGCAATGGAAATAGGAAAGAAGATGGGTCATAAACGGCATCTGTGGTTAAAATAGTACAGAGGCAGGGGGACAACCTCAGGTATGATTCTATCGCACCAACTGGCGGCACGGACGAGGAGCTGTTTTTACTCCCCTCCCTATAAAACGTGTCATCCGCCCCGGAGTTATATAGAGATCTTCTGGAACCGAGGATCATCGCCGTTCTCCTTCCCTTCCGTTCCTCTCAAAACATCAGAAAATCAAGGTTTTTTAATCAATCGAGAGCACCACCCAGAATCTTCCCGTTTCCCCGGAATGGCCCAGAAACTTTTGTGTAGTTGCGGCAAAACTGATAATCTACAGGAGCCTGTCCTGCAAAACGGCGGAAGAACTTAAGCTTCTACTGAGACGCAAACTCAGCTTAAAATTCAAACAGATTTGGCTTGCCCATCACTGCCGTTGGCTGGAAGTAGTGAGTTGCGGTAGGCTATATAAACCAAAAAGGAACAGATCGCTTTCGGGCCGTTTTGATGAAACGAGGCCTAAAGCGATCTGTTCCTTTTTACTTATGATTATGCTCGGTAATATGAGTGTTGCAGATTCTCCCGTTCCGAAAGAACAATCAACTTCTGCAGCGGAATACCAGTCACACGCAATAGGCAACAATCAGAAGAGTCTCTGCTTGTTGTGTTTTAGAGCAGTTTTCTGAAAAACGGCTCCAATTCGGCTGCCATGATGCCATGCTCGGCCACGCTGGGGTGACCGGTGCAGCCGCTGGCCTGCATGGGTTTAAAGAAATGCAGGGCGACGGGTTTGGAAGTTGGATACGCCGCATCAATCTGGTTTTTTATAGAGGTCAGGCAGTTTTCCAGGGTCTGCCTTCTGGCTCCGTTCATCATGGGGCTGCTGAGCAAAGCGATGCTGGCTTGCGGGTATTTCGCTTTTACGTTCTGTACAAACCCTACGTAGGCCTTCACGAAAGCGGCGCTGTCGAACGGTAGCCGAGGGGTTTTCCCGTCTCCGTCGCTGAAATCGTTCGTGCCCAGGGCGATGCTCACAATCTTCGGAGTGAACTTTGCAAAATCCCAGCTCTGTAGATTATGGGCCTGGAAATCAACTTTCTCGTAGACCTGCGGCAAGGTGGGGCCATTGCTGTTCCAGTTTCGGTAGGCTCCGTACCCGCTCACGCTGCTTAACACAAAACTGGCGTTCAGGGCCCGGGCCACGCGCGGACCGTACGCCATATAGGCATTGTGCTGATCGTGGTACTCACCGGTACCGCAGGGCACTTCAGACGGATCAGCCGCCGCGCCGCAGGTGATGCTGTTCCCGATGAACTCGATCAATGGAAGTTTTGGCGCGGGCAAAGCCGCCAAGTTGGTACCGGTGATTTTGTGCAGCACCAAGGGCCCCGAGTGGGCTTCGGTGGTTTTATAGACCCACACGGTATGCTTGCCCGCCGCCGGAGCCGTTATTACCAAGGTATCCTGCTGCCCCGTCACCCGTACCCGCTTCTGGTACATGCCGTCCACCTCGTACTGCAAATAACTATGGCCGCCGGCATAAGGTGCGGAGGCGATTACTTGCACCTGAGTTCCCTCAAACCGAAAGCCCACGTGCGCGGCAGACGAGAGTAACTCCAAATTTTGGTCTTTGTTCACCAGATATCTGCCCAGCGGCTGCAACGAGGCCGCCGACAGTTCCTGCCCCGCAGCTGGATTATCGTTCCTTTTGAGGGTCGTGCACCCTATGCACATGGCACAAAAAGCCACTGCCAGAGGCCAGTACTTAACTTTCATAGAGAGGATGTAAAATGAAGGGGCTGGAGCCTAAACAAGGCTCTTGTTTCCTTTGTAAAAATAGCAAAAGAAGGCAGATCTGACGCAGAGAATCTCTTTCCCTGAATCAGACCGCCCATGTTTGAGACTTCCTCCTGAAAGGCAGGGCCGTTGAGTTCTAAAAATAGAACTGGTTCAAGTTTGCAACTTGGACCTAAAATGAGCTGAAGTTTTCAACTTCAGTGAGGCGACAGCCTCAAACTATCCAAGGATGGCAATGGACTTAACCTCAGTTTAAGGCTACAACGTAGAACTTTACGGCCCTACCCCTGAAGGGGTATCTGGCATAGATGGGTTTCAGGAATGTTCTTTGGTTTGGCTTTCGTTTTAGGAACTGCAGCAAAGCGGTGAGGCACCCCTTCACGAGGTGGAGTTTCAATCCACTGCCGAACCAATCATTTAACTCTTTTCAAGCAGATCTCATCTACTCTCCGTTTTAAGCCTTGTTTTGGGAAAAGGCATCCAAAACGCTTCGGACGGGTTGAAAAGCAAAAACGCCGCTGCCAGGGGAATCCTGACAACGGCGTTCTGCTATCGAAAAGATATTACATCAATCAATCATCGCAGTGGCCGGGTCCTTTCGTGCCTTCGTTGTACGCGCCCAGAATGCCCGCCCAGGCGGTAAGCTGCGCTTTGGAGGCGGTAGTGTAAGGAGACGAGATGGTGTTGCGGTAGCTTCCGCCCGCCTTGGCTGTGAAGTAAGCGGTGGCTTGCGCGAAAGCGGCGTCCACCTCCGGAGTAGAAGAGGCTTGGGTCATGTTCAGTTTGGCGGCAATGTATTGGTGCGCCAAAATGATGTACCCGTTGCCTCCTTTCGGCGGCGTGTTCAACAGTTGCAGGTAGGTCATGCCGCTTCCGTAGAAGATATCATCATGTAAACCACCCCAGTTGGAATCGGCTTTTTTGCCGGTGGCGTGGTTTTTCCAGTAGCCTTGGGTGTAGGTACAGCCATACACTTTAGGCGGGCAGTTGAAGACGATGTTGTCCACGGCCCCGGAGCCTTTGAGCGTACCACCGGCACCCAGGTAGATTTCCATTCTGGCCACCCCTGCGGTACCGCCCAGGTTAACGATCTGCTTGCCGTTGTCTCCGCTCACTTGCAGCATCACGGTTTTCAGGACGTTTCCGCCAGTGCCGTACAGCACTACTTTTCCGCCGGCTTCGTAATCATCCACGTCCAGCACGGTCACGGAAGTCAGCGATACCGTTCCGAAGGAAGTGAAGTCAAACACCATTTTTCCGCCGGTGTTGGAGTCATAGGCCATGGATGGGTCATTGGTGCGGTTAATGATCATCACGTTGCCCAAGGCAGTATTGTTGGCATACGGCCCTGAGGCACCTCCGGTCCCTACGCCGCCACCGCCAAAGGCTTGGTTCGGGGTAAGGATGTCATCAATTTCGTTGACATCGTTCACTGGCGTTGGCTGGCCTGAGTTGAAGATATTGGGCACATCGGCGGAGGCGTAGGTGTTAGTGCCTGTTCTTCTGAAGGCACTCACGTAAATAGGCGTTGAAGACTGGTCGCTGGTCACGTAAGACAGGAAGCCGTCCTGACCGCGCACGTACCGGTTGAAGGTCACGGTTTCGCACTCAGATTTTGGCAGGCAGTTGAACACGATGTTGTCAATTGCGCCGGAACCGGTCATGGAAGCGCCTGGTCCCAGGAAGACTTCCATGCGCACCACGCCCGCGGTATTGCCCAGGTTCACGATCTGCTTGCCGTTGTCGCCGCTTACCTGCAGCATCACGGTTTTCAGCACGTTTCCGGAAATCCCGTACAAAACCACTTTCCCGCCGGCTTCATAGCTATCCACGTCCATGACGGTGATGGAATTCATGGTGACGGTGCCGTAGCCGGAGAAGTCAAACACCATTTTACCCCCGGTGTTGCTGTCATAGGCCTGGGCCGGATTAGTAGACCGGTTGATGATTAACAGGTTGCCCAACGCGGTGTTGTTCTCGTATAGGCTGCCTTTGGCCCCACCGGCCCCCATTCCGCCGCCGCCAAAATCTTTGTGCGGGGTAAGAATGTCATCGATCTCGTTGACATCGTTCACGGGAGTTGGCTGGGCCGAGTTGAAAATGTTGGCCGTATTGACTGAGCTGTAGGTGTTCGCCGCTGTTTTACGGTAGGCGCTCACGTAGATGGGCGTGGAGGCCTTGTCACTCATCACTGCATTTACGAAGCCGTCTGAACCCTTGGTAAATTTATCAAAGGTTACCGTTTCACAGCTCTCACTGGTCATCGCGTTTTGGCTGGCACTTCCCCCCAGAACCTCTGGTTTCGCCAACTCTTCTTCCTCTGGGCTACACCCAAATACCACAGTAGCCGCAGCAACGAACATGCTGATTTTGAATAAATTTGCTTTCATAATAGCTTACTGTTAAGGTTAAAGATTGATTAAAGAATAGATAGCTTAATTTACATAATGTTCTCGTCTCCACATCTACTATTTGATAACAAATATTATGATTTTTATAAAAATCAGTATTTTATACATCTATTTTGCGCCTGTTTTTATTAAATCGATAGAAAATCGTCATAAAAACACTTATTTTATCATCAAAATTACTTACCAGTAAGTAGTGCCTGTGTAGGTACTTGAAACAGATCAGCCCTCTTCCGCCTCCCCCCTGCTGCGGCCGGAAATCCTGGCTCCAGCCTCTGGCATTTCCCGCACCCGCTAATTCCCATCCTCCGGAGAGCTCCTTTCCGTTTATGGCCCATTTTTGGCAAAAGGGCTCCTATCTGGATACTGCCTCCACCCCCTGAAAAAAGAAACGCCGTTGCTAGAAGTTCTAGCAACGGCGTTTCAGAAGGTACTCCCGGCAGCGGAGCCCGGCATCAGGGCATCGGGAAATGATTTTCCTTTACCAGGTCCTTTGTTCCGGAGTAGGCAGGGGTTAGATGCAGTTAAACATGATGTTGTCAATGGCACCTGAACCGCTCAGGCTTCCGTTAGGCGAAATACCGTTTGGTCCCAGGATGATCTCCATTCTGGCTACGCCCATGGTACCGCCTAAATCCACCAGCTGTTTCCCGTTGTTGCCGCTTACTTTCATCATCACTTCTTTGATCACTTTGGAAGAAGCATCGTAGAGCACCACCTTGGTACCAGCCTCATAATCATCCACGTCCAGGATGGTCAATGAGCTCATGCTTACGGTACCGTAGTTAGAGAAGTCAAACACAATTTTACCGCCCAGGTTGTTATCATAGGCTTTCATTGGGTCAGTGGTACGGTTACAGATCAGCATGTTGCCCAGCGGCAAGTTGTTCACGTAAGCGCCGGCGGCACCGCCGTCACCTACCCCGCCGCCACCGAAGTTCTGGTGAGGAGTCAGGATATCGGTCACTTGGTTTCCGATGGAGGTTGGCTGCGCCGAGTTGAAGATGTTGGCCGCGTTCACTTTGCTGTACACGTTGGTAGCCGTTCTTCTGAAAGCCGATACCAGGATTGGCTTAGTCGATTGGTCGCTGGTTACTGAGTTCACAAAGCCGTCTTGGCCTTTGTTGAATCTGGTGAAGGTGATGGTTTCACACGGTGGTTTAGGTCCGCAGTTGAAGGTGATGTCATCAATGGCACCGGAGCCGTTCAACTGGCCGCTTTGCCCCAGCGTAATGACCATTTTCACCACGCCTGCGGTACCGCCCAGGTTAACTACCTGCTTGCCGTTGTTTCCGCTGACCGCCAGAGGCACGGTTTTGATCACTTTGCCCATCATGTCCTTCAGTTCTACTTTTCCGCCGGCCTCATAGGAGTCCACGTCCAGTACGGTGATGGAATTCATGGTCACGCTGCCGTACCCCGAGAAGTCAAAGTACAGTTTGCCGCCGTTGTTGGTGTCATAGGCCGGATTCGGACTATCAGTGCGGTTGATGATCATCACGTTGCCCAGGGCAGTGTTGTTGGCGTAGGTCTTTCCTTTACGGCCGCCATCCCCTACTCCCCAGCCGCCAAAGTCTTTGTGGGGCGTCAGGATGTCATCCACTTCGTTGCCTAGGGGCCCGGTCTGCCCAGAATTGAAGATGTTCGCCGAGTTCTTGTCCATGAAGGTGTAAGGCGCTGTTCTTCTGTTCGCAGTCACCAGAATAGGCGTGGTGGCCTGGTCACTCATAACAGCCGTCACAAAGCCATCTTTGCCCCGCACCACCTTGTCAAAGGAAATAGTCTCGCAGCTTTCCATCATGGGGTTCTGGTCAGATGATCTACCCAGCACATCGGGTTGGATCGCATCCTCGGCTTCTGGGCTACAACCGAAGACCATTGCTGTTGCCGCCAGCAACACAGTGGATTTTAGTAAGTTTGTTTTCATGATACGTGAAAAAAGGGGTTGAATTGAATTGGTGATTAAATGGTTTATATTTTTACTTTAACTAGTGCTATTTAGTCATTATTTTACATTTTTTGTTAAAATATTGTTATTTATTTTTCTAAAAAAGTTTTCCTTCTTTTCAACATACAACTCCATAACTGACATACTACCTGATAATCAATTGCGTATTCCCAAAAACTCCTTCAGAACTCAATCAAATTATTCGTTCGAGCAGGTTCTCCGTGAGTAGTGAGCCAGCATCTCTGAGGGCCCTCTTTCCTCCCAAAAGGAGTAGACTTGATGAATAATTGCGGTTTATACTGTTTCGAGACCTTTTTTGTAAAAGGAAGCTCAAAACAGAAAAGGTTAGGGAATGACTAAAGGATACTTAACTGGAAAGTATCTACGCAAATCAGTGTAATATGGTCGCAAATCTATAATAATTAAATTATAAAATTAGACATTTTTAATATTACATAATGTTTACAGGAAAATGATGCCTTTTCAGCGAAAGAGGGACACCTGTAGCAGGTAACTAGAAGCTCCTCGTGTCCACATGATGCCTTCACCTTCTTTTATAGAGGCAATGATAGAAACGAGGTCTCCAATCTAGTAAAGGAGCTTACCCGTTTATGAAGCTTTTTAGCTGGACCACACCGCACAGAAACTTGACCTAAGTAAGCACCTTCGTATTACTGAGGTCCAAAAACCTTTCACGTGACGCGGAACACCTGGCATGTAGAACCCGCGTTATTTCCCGTACCTTTGGAGGCAGGCTTTTAGGGAAAGAACCTGCACATATATCTTCAAAATCCGTTCGCTTGACATTCGATCCATTTTCCATAGACTTACCCGTTCGGGAGATCATTCCCGCCGTGCGGGAGCACCTGGCGGCTCAGAACACGCTCATCGTGAACGCGCCTCCGGGAGCGGGCAAGAGTACTTTGCTGCCGTTGGCCCTCTTAGAAGAAGCCTGGCTGAAGGGGCAGAAAATCATCATGCTGGAACCCCGCCGGCTGGCCGCCCGCACCATTGCCGAACGGCTGGCGCAGCTTTTGGGCGAAGAGGTGGGCCAGACTGTGGGGTACCGCATCCGGTTTGAGAACCGCATCTCCGAGAAGACCCGCCTGGAAGTAGTCACCGAGGGCATCCTCACCCGCATGCTGCACTCAGACAATGCCCTGAAAGGTGTAGGGCTGGTCATTTTTGACGAGTTCCACGAGCGCAGCATTCACGCCGATGTAGCCATGGCCCTCAGCCGCGAAGCCCAGGCCACGCAACGCCCCGACCTCCGCATTCTGGTCATGAGCGCCACGCTCAACATGCCCCAACTTACCCGTCTGCTCAACGCTCCGGCGGTCACCAGCCAGGGGCGGCAATACCCCATAGACGTGCAGTACGCCGGCGAGACCGATGCCCAACTGCTGCACGAGATGACCGAGCGCGCCGTGCGCAAAGCCTTGCAGGAAAAACAAGGCGATGTACTGGTGTTTCTGCCCGGCGAGCAGGACATCCGGAAAGTGGAGGACCTGCTGCGGCGCGGCCTGCGAAATGTGGCCATCCACCCGCTGTACGGCATGTTACCGCCCGGCAAGCAGTACGCCGCCATCATGCCAGACCGCAACGGCAAGCGCAAAGTGGTGCTGGCGACCTCCATTGCCGAGACCAGCCTGACCATTGAAGGCGTGACGGTGGTCATTGATACCGGCTTTGCCAAGACGCAGCGCTTTGATCCGGCCACCGGCCTTAGTCGGCTGGAAACAGTACGCATCTCCAAAGACGCCGCCGACCAACGCGCCGGTCGGGCCGGCCGGTTAGGTCCGGGTACCTGCTACCGCCTCTGGACCGAAGCCCTGCACGCCCGTCTGGCTCCGCACCGCACCCCAGAGATTCAGGAAGCCGATCTGGCGCCGCTGGTGCTGGACATGGCCGCTTGGGGCATCACCGACATAAGGGCCCTCACCTGGCTCACGCCACCGCCTAAAGCCGCCCTGTTGCACGCCCAGGAAACATTGCACCAACTCAATGCGCTGGAAAACGGCCGCATTACTGAGCACGGCCGCAAGATGCACGCCCTGCCCACCCACCCGCGCTTGGCCCACATGCTGCTGGCCGCCCAGGAATCGGGGCAACTGGCGCTGGCCACGGATATTGCTGCCCTGCTGGAAGAGCGCGACCCGCTGCCCCGCGAGGCCGGTATTGACCTAAACCTGCGCATTGAAGCCCTCCGAAGAACCCGGAAAGAGCAGCTGCACCAGAAACGCTTCGCCAAAATTGACAAGATTGCGGCCTCTTACCGCCGCATGTTCCAGATAGAGGCCGAGAACACCGTCGTGGACCCGTACGAGACCGGTTTGCTGCTGGCCAACTGCTACCCAGAGCGCATTGCCTTCGCCCGGCCGGGCAATAACGCCCAGTTCCAGCTCGCCAACGGTAAATACGCCTCGGCCGGCCACCGTGATGATCTGGCCCATGACCCGTGGCTGGCCATTGCGCACCTGCACGCCGGCGGCGAGAACGTAGGCCGTATTTTCCTTGCCTCGCCGCTCAACCCCAAGGACCTGGCCCCACTGGTGAAGCAAAAAGACGTAGTCACCTGGGACCCTGAAGAAGGTGAACTCACCGCTTCCCGCGACATGCGCATCGGGAACATCGTGCTCCAGAGCAAACCTTTACCGGAGCCCGATGAACGCTTCCTGCTCCCGGCCATCTGTGATCTCATCAAGCGCGAAGGCGAGCACTGGCTCAATTTCTCTGACGAGGTGAAGCAGTTTCAGAATCGCGTGTTGAGCTTAAGGAAATGGCACCCCACCGAAGGCTTCCCTGATCTCAGCACCCCTACCCTGCTGCTCACCTGTCACGAGTGGCTGGCCTACCATCTGGAGGACGTGGAGATTGGTCAGGATCTGCTGGACATCGACCTGCTGCCCCTGCTGCAAAACATGCTGAACCAGGAACAACGCCAACGGCTATCTGAACTGGCTCCCGCTACCCTGGTGCTGCCAGACGGCCACGAAATGGAACTCGCCTACCCCGGCAACGGGCAACCGCCGCTGCTGGAGATCCGGCTGCAAGACGTGCTGGACTGGGAAAACAACCCCACCGTAGACGCTGGTGACGTAGGCGTGGCGCTGCACTTGCTCACTCCAGATCTAAAGCCCTTGAAAGTGGTCAACAGCCTGCCCTACTTCTGGCAAGAGGAATACAGCTTAATAAGAGGCTCCCTAAAAGCCCGCTTCCCCAAGGTAAACTGGCGCTAAAGACCTATTGCGTTTACTCCGCTGAAGCTTGAGAATGATCCGTGACAAATGCGGATCAGGTTTACTGAGAACAGGAAATCAAGCCACTTCTCGCCTCCGGCACCCTCTATCTAGTAGCGTATTCCCGTTTCGGGCCTGTTTTTCTAAATCAGGCCCGAAACGGGATTCATATTTTAAAAGCTTAGCGATGGAAGCAGGCACCCGGAATCTCTCCAGAAACCTGTTTAGTAAAGAAACAGCGATTAGCTTTTACCCTTGCTATGTGCTCTCATCAGCAAGTGGGACGGCTCCTGTGCCTGGTTTGTTGGTGAGAACACCAACAATGACGGGTAGACTCGCTTCCTTTCTGCTTTACTAAACAGGTTCTAAGTAAAAGAACATCCCCGTCCGTAGCGATGACCCGCTCGCTTCTACAGTAGCGGACTACCGGGCAGTTTAGCTCTAGTGTCAGGAAGCAGGCGCTGAAGATCCTGCTTAGTTTTTGGCCTCTTTTCAGAAAACGGCCCCAAAATGGCTTTTGGTGCCCGGCAGTTCATGCGAAGGGGTTAGTTTTACTTTTGCGCTTCTGCCATTAGTTTGCAACGTCAGGTATTACCTATATTTACGTCTGCAACCAATTATTGTAATTATGTACACAGGACTACAGCACGCGCACTCTGGTTTGGCGTATCTGGTGCTTTTAGGGGTAGCGCTCTCGTTTATCGCGGCTTTGGCCGGATTATTCGGGGGGAAAACCTTCACGGATAAAAATCGGAAATTTGGTTTGTTGGGCTTGATCCCCACGCACCTGCAGTGGGTGATCGGGTTGATTCTTTATTTCGTATCTCCGCTGGGGATGTCCAACGCATCCGGCGCCGCCATGAAAGACGCGACTTCCCGTTTATACTTTCTGGAGCACCCCTTGATGATGGTTCTGGCCGTGGTTCTGATCACTATTGGCTATTCTAAGTCGAAACGTCAGGTGGGTACCAACCGGGGCTTCAAAACCGTGGCCATTTTCTACGGATTAGGTTTGGTGCTGATTCTGAGCCGTATTCCCTGGAACGCCTGGTTAGGTTAATCACAGATACTACAATAAACAAAAGCCGCTCTTACTCCTTTGTAAGAGCGGCTTTTCTCTTTATATATAGAGTGAATGTTAAGCTTCAAGTTGTTATGCAACAATGAAGGCCGCGTGGTTAGGCGCTAGTGAAATGCTCTCTGGGGAGATCAATTGTTGACCTCATACAAATCAGCAGCCCATAGGTCCTTTTAAAACTCACTTCTTAGGTACTACCGCCAAAACCTGCGGGGCACCTTCCACCTTCCGAAGCACCCACTCCCCTACCTCCAAACCTTGTTTGCGGCCGTTGTCAATGGCGTCCATGAAGTGAATGCCGCCATAGAAACGAGAAAGCCCGGCCTCAATGGCGGCTTCCTGGAAAGAACTGAACGTACGGCTCGGCAATCCGAAACGCTCCTCCACAGTATCGATGTATTCAAATGCATCCCCGAAGTAATGGCTCAGGATAACCGCCGAGGCCGCCGAGATGGTGGAATGTCCGCTGAGGTACTCCGGGAAAGGCGGCGTTTGCAGCAGTGGCCGGTACGACGGATCAATGTACTTGCGGATGGCGGTTTCGGGACGGATGCGGTTGCTGCGGAATTTCTCGTCCCAGCAGGCTATGAACCCATCCATCAGCGCAATGGACACCATGGCGTGCACCTTCATGGACTTGGCGAAATCGGCTTTGCTTTTCTGGCAGGCAATGCCCGTGATCCCCAGCCAATGCGCGCCGGGCGAAATCTTCTTCAGGCCGGCCTGCAGGTGCCCGTTGTCCTGCAAGGCGAAGGGATTACAATCCCAGAACAAAGCCGCCTCCAGATGCTCCTTTGACAAGTCCTGGCTTTGTGTATAGTTCTGCCGCATCAGCTTATAAAAACCAGAATTCTTGTTTGTGGAAAAGGCGACCGGCGCGGCGGGTTTGAATTGCGTGCAGGTGTCCAGGGTAAATGAGCGGATGGTGTTGAAATACGGCTCTACCGGGGCGAAGTAGGCGGGCGGCGTGGGATACCAGTTGCCTTCGCCTTCTTTGGGCGTGTACCTGGGGTAATTGCTGATGCGGTTGTATTTATCGGCTTTGGCGTAGGCGAGCATCGCTTTACTCACTGATTGAGCATACGCCAGGGAGGAAGTGATCACTTCTTCGGCGAGGCCTTCACGGCGGCAGGAATCCAGAAACTGAACCTCCAGCGAATCCAGCAACACGCCCGAGGGCTGCATCTTTTTGGCCGTTTCCAGCATGGCCAGCACGGCACTGAGTTCAGTGGAATAGCCCGTGATCTCCTGAGGTTTGGTGAGCTGCGGATAGTTCTTCAGAAGGCCGTGCATGCTTTGGTAGCTGCTGTCGTTCTGCGCGATCACCTCATACCCCGCGAGGGTGGCATACGAGAAAAAGCGCGCCGCCAGCGGCGGATTGGTGACGTCATTCACCATAATATCCGTCATCTTATCAATGACCAGGCTGATGTGCTGGCTGCTGAACGCCAGGTTCTGTTTTTTCTGCTGCCCCGGAGCGGTGCATCCCCACAGCGCCACCCAAAGCAGCAGGACCGGTAAAAACTTCTTCATTATTGTAGACGGTAGGCTTTGACAGGCATCTGGTTTATCCCAAAAAACACGGTATTCTTCATCGGTAGGATACTCCGCACATCTCCCGTTATCCTGAACCCCGATTTCTGCTGCGGCACGCAGGTAAAGTTTCCTTTGCCGTCGTTTTGCAGTAGCAGGCCGTAATTGGCATCGGATTTCCCGAACCGCAGGCGGGCTTTGTTCACATTGCCGCCCAAAAGCACATCCGGGGCACTGTCCTGGTTGTAATCCAGGGCGGCCAAGGCAAAAATGGGGGAAAACTGAACTTCCACTGGCAATTTCATTTCCTTGAACTTTCCGTTTTCACTCCCTTGAAAATAAGCGGTTTGCAGGTAGTTGCAAGACAATCGGCCCGCGTCCTTAAGTTCCTCGGGGGAGAAGATGTTTTGCAAGGTGGCGTTGGCGTAGCTGCCGTAGTCCTGGAAGCGGGTGCGCATCATGCTCACCTGGTCCAGGAGTTCGTCGCGGGTGACGTACGGATAGCTTTTGCCTTGCATGTAAAAACACAGGATAGGGTCTACCGCGCCGTTGTCATCAAAATCTTTGTACACCAGCTCGGCGGGTTCTTTGGCGGAGGCCTTGCACTGGGTGTTCAGCCCCTGGTTCCCAATGATCAGATCTGGCCGCTTGTCCTGGTTGAAGTCCCCGATGAGCAGTTTGTTCCACCAGCCGCTGTAATCTCTGGAGAAGAAGGCACGGGTGTTTTCGGCTAGTTTTCCATTTTTGGGGCTGAAAACGGTGATGGGCATCCACTCGCCCACCAGAATCAACTCCGCTTTGTTATCGCCGTTCAGGTCATGCCAGGCCGCATCCGTGACCATCCCGATGGTGGCGAGTTTTGGGGCTATTTCCTGGGTTTTATCGGTAAACTGACCTTTGCCATTATTGAGCAGCAGGTAACTTCTGGGGGCCTCCGGGTACCGGCCGGGCGTCACGCGGCCACCTACAAACAAATCCTGAAATCCGTCTCCGTTCACATCCGTGGACCGTACGCAACTCTTGCTTGTAAGCATCGGCGGCAAGGCCTGGGTCGCTTTAGTGAAATTGCCCTTTCCGTCGTTCAGGTACAGGCGGTCCTGCAGAGCAGCGTCATTGGGCATAAAGTTATGATACCCACCACTCACCACGTATAAGTCTAAGATCTGGTCATTGTTCGCATCAAAGAAGAGCGCATCCACGTCATCGCTGGCTTTATCGGCGGCAAAAGCGGGGTTGGGTTTTAGGGCGAATTTTCCGTTTTGGGCCTGTAAATAGACCGCTCCCTGCTGCCCGGCGGCTCCTCCGGCAAATACATCCTCCAACCCATCGCCGTTTACATCGCCTTTTACCAAACACGGCCCCGAAAAGGACATAGGATTGATGAGGAGCGGCTGACGTTTGAAATCGTTCAGAGGGGTTTTCTGGTGCGCGAAGGTCACCGGTGAAGCAACCTCTGTGAAGTACGGCTTGCCCGCTGACGGCGCGGAGTAGCTGGAGGTGGCGTTTTTCTCTTCCAGCGTGAGCACCTGGTTGGCTTTAACCTGGGTGAGTACCTGCTGCTTGCCCCCTACCCACACAATGCGCAGGGAATCAAGGGCGGCGTCATTACCCAACCCGAAATGCAACACCGGCGATACTGTGGATTGGTAGCCGCGGGAGGGCATCTGCTCCTGGTACTGCTGCTGGCCTTTGTGGTACAGGGTCACTTTGGCGCCTAGCCCGTTGGTGTTCTGGCCGGTGCCCACCAGTTTCACTTGCAGGTAGTGGTGCTTCAATTGCTTGTCAGACTGGTTCTGGTAGATAAAGGCCGGTTGGTTCACGTTGTTGGCCACCAGGTCCAGGTCCCCGTCGTTGTCCAGATCGGCGTAGGCGGCTCCGTTGCTGTTGGATGGCTGGCTGAAGCCCCAATTCTGGCCCATGTTTTGGAACTGCAGGTTGCCCGTGTTCTTGAACATGTAATTGTTCACGTTGGAAGCGGGCATTTTAGAAAGCAGGTTCATCACGCTCTGGGGCGTCACCTTGCCTCTGAGGTACTGAAAGTAGGCGCTCCGGAACTTGATGAAGTCCATGTTGGTGAAATCCTTCAGGAAGCCGTTGCTCACGAACAGGTCTTTGAGGCCATCGTTATCATAATCGGCGACCAGGGGAGCCCAGCTCCAGTCGGTGTTGGAGACGCCGCTCAGCTGCCCTACCTCGCTGAAGGTGCCGTTGCCGTTGTTCACCTGCAGCATGTTGCGCATGTACTGGTGGTTGAACCCGGCCCGCACGATCATGTCAAAATACTCGTAATTGTCTGGTCCAAAGAGCAGTTTCTGGCGTTTGTTGTCCTCGGGCAGCATGTCCAGGCTCATGATGTCCAGCAGGCCGTCGTTGTTGATGTCGGCGATGTCGTTGCCCATGGAGTAGATGGAGGTGTGCTGAAGGCTGGCCTTCGATTTATCCGTGAAGGTGCCGTTCTGGTTGTTGATCAGCAGAAAATCCGGGGCCGAGTAATCATTGGACACATAGATATCGGGCCAACCGTCCTGGTTGATGTCCGCGACGCCCGCCCCTAACCCATACGAAAACGCCGATTTGTGCAGCCCGGCTTTATCAGAGACATCCTTGAACATGCCTTTATTGTTCTGGAACAGTTTGGTCTGCATGTTGCGCTCGGGCTTCTTCAGGATTTCCTGAATGGTGACGTCGTCCAGATTATTGAACTGACGGGGGTTGTGGTTCAGCAGGAACATGTCCAGGTCATGGTCGCGGTCGTAGTCAAAGAAGACGGCGTGGGTGCTGTACGAGGAATCGGCGAGGCCCATTTCCCGGGCTTTGTCCACGAAGGTAGGCACGCCGTTCTTATCAGCGCCCTGGTTGATGAACAGCTGGTTTACCCGGGCACTGCCGGGCATGTTGCCTGAGTAACACTGGTAAATATCCGGGAGGCCATCGCCGTTGACATCGGCAATGGTGGTGCCGGTTTTCCAGGTGCTTGGCTGGCCACCTACACCGGCCGCGGTAGTCACGTCCTGGAACCGCATCTGGCCTTTGTTCAGGTACAGTTTGTTGGACACCATGTTCCCTGAAAAGTATAGGTCCTGCAATCCGTCATTGTTCAAGTCCCCGATGGCTACCCCTCCCCCATTGTAGAAATACTGGTAGGAAATGATGTTGGCGAAAGGCGTCTCAGATAGGGTATTGTTGAAGCTGACGTTGGTTTTTTCCGTGGTCAGCAAGGTAAAGAGAGGAGGTTTGGCAGCTTGGCTAGCCTCGCCCCTTGTTTCTTTATCCGGGCTTTTCTTCTGGCAGCCAAAAACCCCCAGCACCACCAGGGCTATCCCCCACAGGGAAGTACGATGAAACAAATACATGATGGATTATTAAAAAGCCTATAATAATACAGAAATTTTTTCACATCTCCTTGCCCCATTTTAGGCTCAAATTGAGAAAATGGCCTCAAAACGGCTTGAGGTATGCATTGGAGAGTGGTGCCCGTTCTAGCCATGAACTCCTCTTACCAGGTTGCAACAGCTTATTAGGCATAAACAGATGAGAATTGATTGACAGGAATAACTCGCCAGGGAATTATACCCATAACTGAAGAGGTAGATGGAATCTCTAGAACCGTTTTCTCTGCATCTAAAGATCAGGGCAGTGTCAGCTGTTTTCAGCTCGTTTTCTATAAACTAGCCGCAAAGCTCCCAGTCAAGGCAAATTGATTGATCAGGATAAGAAGTTGGTTTATAACTGCTTTCATGTAGAGGAATGGAGGTCTGCGCACTGAATATTTCGTCTCTGGTGGGTAGAGCATTATCCATAGCCGCTGGGATTGGCTTATAAGTCACATTGTTTACAAAGTGACAAGTTGATTTGTAAACAATGTTACAAAGTGACTTGTCGACAAATATATAAGCAGGTAGAGACATCTTTCAAGGGCGAAAGCCGTACCTAACTTCTCATAAACCTTTATAACTATGGAAGATAATCAAGAAACCAAAGCCCTTACAGACCTTATCCAGAATCCGCAGGAAATCTCCAACATCATCAACAATCCGGCCGATAACGGGATGAGATTTTACCAGTCGCTCCGCAACAAAGACAAGCAATACGTGGCTTTTGCAGCTGGACTGGGCCTCATTGCCTATGGCTTTTTCCTGAACAGATCAAGCAAAAAATCCAGCCCGAGCCAAGCGAGCTACGGGAAAAAAGGCAAGGGAAAAAACCAAGGCAGTAACCAGGCCAGCTTAGACCAAAGCACCGCCACTGGTGCGGGAGCCGGTTACGGTGGAGACCTCAACGGCGCCCCTCAGCAAAGCGGAGACTACAACGATGGTGGCTATAACGGAGGTGATTACAATCAAAACCAAGGCTAGGCAAGCCTAAGCTCATCATGCAAGGGGTGCGGGTCTAAGGGCTCGCACCTTTTTTTGTGTCTTTTCTGAAAACAGCCTTAAAAGATGCCTCGGCTCTCTGTAGTGGTGCCATGTAGTTGTAGGACGCTTTAGGCTTCCTTTTAAGAAAACAAGCGAGAAACAGTTCCCCAATCTCTCAGTTAGATCTCAGTTTGAATGTAAGATTAGAGAGAAGATTTGCCAAGTCTTTGTTACACCCTTTCGGTTTGATCATTTTCACTGATACAACATTTACCTAACCAGTATATCAACGGATGCTTTATTGAGTGGCTAAAACAAATTCATTGGTTACTTTTGTAGGACGCTGCTTCTGGTCTATCTTTCACCTGAAGTATACGCATATTTTGTACAAGAATAAATTCAAAATTCCATCATTGCCTACCCCAAAATGATTTCCACTTTTCAAGAACTTACCACGAAGGAGAAAGGGCTTTTTGTCCTGATACTTTTGTTCTTCATCACGCTCTACTTCGCGCATTTAAGCGGCATCAATGCAGTGGTGACCGGTGCTCTGGTTGTGTACAGTTTTACCATGGGCACCCTGAAAGACAAAAAAAGGGTACTTCAACAAAGACCCTACCTTCAATGGATGCTTTTATTTTTCCTTGCCTTGGTTGTGAGCACCTTGCTCTCCGATGACATTGGCCGTGGACTTCATCATCTAAAAATCAGGCTACCGCTGTTGCTCTTTCCGGCCAGCATCGGGATGCTGGAGCTCAGAAAAAGCTTCAAGGACAACGTCCTGCTAATGTTTGCCTGCATCACCACGTTAGTAGCTGTTCTATGTATTGCCACCAGCATTTATTCCTCCACCACTCTCCATAGACCCGATTACATGTATAACGATGCACTCACCAGCATCACGAGACAACAATCCATCTATGTAGCGCTAGCGATCAATATTGCCATCTTCATTTTTGCGAAAGTGATCTTTTTTGGTAAAAGTAACTACAAAGGAACTATGACATTGGCTGTGATAGTGCTTTTTGCCTTCAGCTATTTATTGGCTAGCAGAGTCATGTTTGCACTGCTGCTGGTTACCACCCTCAGCTTTAGCTTCTATTACATTATCCGTTACCGGAAAATATTAGAAGGTGCCACACTCGTTTTAGGCTTATTTATGGGAATAATAGCTATAAACAAGCTAATGCCCTCTACTTTCAATCGGTATAAAGAACTGACGTACCAGAGCTTTGACTTTGAAAGTCGTGGTAAAGAAAGTCACTATAACATGGAAATAACCCCCGATCAGTGGAATGGGGCAAATTTCAGGTTGGCGGCCTGGACCTGTGGGCTAGAGGTATTTCAGAGCAGCCCAGTTAAAGGAGTGGACCTAGGCGATAAAGAGGCTGTCCTTCTTGAGAAATACAAAGAGAAGAAGTTTTACATGGCCATAGAAACTGAAAAGAATGTTCATAGCAACTACCTCGATATCCTTTTCAGCACAGGTATGATTGGCTTTATTATGTTCTTAACCGGCTGGTTACTACTACCCTTCTTTTCTGCTTACAAGAACCAAAATGTTCTAGCGATTATTATCATTTTAACCTTCGCTGCCGCTTGGGTAACTGAAGTTTATTTTGGGAAAAACTTAGGGACTATGCTGGTTGGGTTCTTTATTCCGTTTTTATTAACAGAGAGCTATAAAAAAGAGACAGCCCAGCAATAATCCGCTGGGCTGTCTCTTTTAACAATACAAATAACTTACTGGTTATCTTGCATGTAAAGATCTATCGCTTTTTCAGTATCACCATAGTAGATCAACTCACCATGCTTAAGGAAGGCCGCTCTAGTACAATACTTCTTTATAACTTCCATACTATGGCTTACAAGTATGACTGTTCTTCCTTGTATCCACGAGCTTTCAAAAACCTTTATAGCCTTATCCTGAAATTTAGCGTCTCCAACAGCAAATATTTCATCAAGAAACATAATGTCAGCACCAGCTTTTACTGCAATAGAGAAAGCTAATCTAGCTACCATTCCAGAGGAAAAGAACTTAATCTTTGTATCTACAAAGCCTTCAATCTCTGCAAATGCAATTATTTCGTCAAAAATAGCATCTACTTCTTTAATCTTCATTCCCATTACAGAACTAGACACATAGACGTTTTCTCTAGCAGTCAATTCATGGCTCATTCCAACACCAAGGTTCATAAGCATTGTTGTCCCATTGATTTGGATATAGCCACTATCTGTAGGATAAACACCTGCTAAAATTCTGGTAAGAGTAGATTTACCACTTCCATTTCTACCAATCAAACCGATGCATTCTCCTTTTCTAACTTCAAAACTCATATGTTTTAAAGCCATTATTGCTTTTGATCTAGGAGGGTTAAAGATATTAAATAATCGGCCTTTAACTGTATTGTGATTATCTTCAGTGATATGAAAGACTTTACTAATATTCTCAGCCTGAATTGCTATTTCTTGCGACATATATTATAGTTTTTCAGCAGCTTTGGAGCCAATTCTCTTCAGAAGGAACAATCCGAGCAAGAAAAGAAACATTGCATAGCCTAAATCAAGCATTAATAAATAAAAGTCTGGAGAGGTATTCTGCAATACAATTCTCCTGAAGTTTATAATGATTCCTGCCATTGGGTTTAACTCAGCAAAAACGGGCAAAGCCCTTAAGTAATCTTCAGTTTTAAATACAATAGGCGTTAAAATAAAAAATAAACCTGCCACAACTTGCCATATCTGATGAATATCATGCATAAAAACATACAACGTAGACAAAACCAATGAGAAAGCGATGGAAAGCAAAAAGAGGTTAAAAAAAACAGGAATAAGGTATATATAGTTGCTAAAAACTGCTAAGTGCAGGTTATCACCCTCCTTATCAATAAGGAAAAAATAGGCGAAAAACATACAAATGTTAAAGAACAAACCTATACTGTTAGCCAGTAGAGTAGATATATAAATATCTATCTTTTGCATATTATTATACTCATATAGAAATTTTTTTGTTCTTAGTATCTGCACCGTTCCAGTAGTGGACTCAAGAAAAAAATTCCAAAGGATCAGACCACTAAATAGGTAAGCAACAAAAGATGGAATATTCTGTTTAATTACGACATTAAATGCTATATAATAAATAGTGATGTCTGTAATGGGTTTAATTAGAGCCCAGAGCAATCCTAATTTATTTTCATAGTACCTAAGTTTAAATTCAATTTTAGCTAAAAGCCAGAGCCTTTCAGCCCTATTAGTAGAGAAGTAAATCATAAAGATAAAAATTAACCTATCCCCATTGATCTTTTAAGATCAATTAGGTATTTATCGACTAAATAAGTGTCGGTGTACTCATTCCAAATATTTCTATATTGCTCGAATTCAATCTCTACATTTCTTTGTTCCCCTGTATCAGCTCTGCCACGACGTGCTTTTTTAATAAATTCTTCAGCAGATTTTGTGAAATAATGATTCATTTGCACGACATCTATAGTATGATTCTCATTGAAAGCACTTGTAATAGGGGAATGCTTAGCATCAACATAATGAGAGCCATCTTTCATAACTATGAAATGAGGATTAGCAGCATATAAAGCCTTCCTAGGATTCACTATTGATTTAATGTGAACATTCTGACGAAATTCTCTCTTGATGTAATTCTCAGTTACTAACCCAGCTGGCTTAATTTCATGATCATTATGTCCAAAAAGAACCCAATTTACACCAAGTGCATCTGCATATTCATAATCCTTCAAAAACTCAGTAAGAGAATATGTTGTCTTAGGAACAATGAATTCATCTAAGTCAATGAAACCAGCCCATCTAGAATCTTTACCATAATAAAACAGGAAATGCTTATAAGCCTCCATTTGCTTAGCCTTACCTACTATTTTGTTTATAGTTACTGTTTTGTTATCATATTCTTTAAGAATACTTTTCACTGGCACAGCACTATCATTATCATAAAAATAGAAATGATCAACCCCTAACATTCTATAGTATTCAATGAATTCTTTTAGATAAGCATCTTCATCTTTAACAATGATAACTAGGGACAAGAAATTCTTCATTCTCTTATTTGTTTAATTTAAAAAGTTGCATTGCGCTTAATAAGGGCTTCTTTAAGCCAGGGTATTGGGTGACTAACCTTTTCATATAAGGCACTAGTAATTTAAACTTGTTATTATACTCATCAAGTGTAGGATTATCATAAGTAAATCCAGGCCCGTTTGCATTCTGTATATTTATAACCGAAGTAGCGAAAGACTTAAAGTATTGCTCGTGTTTTTTAGCAATGTAGCTATAGGAGTACAACCACTTTTCAGTTCTAATTTTACGTATCATTGATCCAGGTCGGATACGGTAGTGAAAATGCACTTCTGGAATAACTACACCATTAAAGCCACAACTAACCATATTTAACACACTCTCATAATCTTCTAAACCATAGTCTACAAACTTATCATTTTTCCCGTTCAATAGAAAAGCATTGCGCTCGTATACAAGAGCACTACTATTTACTGTATTATGAACTAAGAGATAAGGTGGCTGGGGGTTCAAAGTAGGCCATATTTGACTACTGTCACCAAAATATTTAACCCAACATCCTACAAAGAAAACGTTTTTGTACTGATTTAGAATAGCTATAGCTTTAGAATAGTAGCTTCTTGACACTTTGTCATCTGCATCAAGGAAAGCTAAGAACCTACCATTTGCATTTTCTGCTCCAAAGTTCCTAGCATCAGCTACCCCGGAGTTTCTTTGGTTTAGAATAACAACTTTAGACTTTGACTTTATTTCTTCTAATTTGTTTAGACTAGATCTATCTGTTGATCCATCATTGACGATGATGACTTCAAGTGAAGTATAATCAGATGATAAAACCGATTCTACACATTCTTCTATGTACTCCCCCATATTAAAATAAGGTATCACAACAGACAAGAGGTCATCATTTAGTGTATTTGTCTTAGAAGTATAATCTTCTTGAAACTCAAATGGATAAGTATCAAGACCACCTTCAATAGTAAAGTTTTTAAGAACATCTAACTTCTTAGTTAGAATATAATCTGGATAATATCTATCTAACCCAGCAAAAGCATTAGTTGTGATCTCTGTCAGCTGCTCTTCATTCATTTGCAATACTTTGAGTAGTTTAGATGAAAAGCTACCCGGCTCTGAATGATCAAAAAGAAAACCATTAACACCATCAGTAATAATTTCCCTTTGGCCTCCTTGTACTGAAGCAAGAACTGGTCTTTTGTTGGCCATTGCTTCTAAAACCACGTATGGAAGATTATCAACTATGCTTGGGACCAAAATAAGGTGGGCATCGTCTAAATATTCAGAGATCTTATTAGGTGAAATTTTTCCTTTTAATTCTAGAAGACCACTACTTATATAATTCCCATACCGCTCTTCTACTATCTGCCCCATTGTCCGGAACTCTGGATAATAAACGATATCAGTTCCACCGATAATAGTTAATTTATAATCATTTCCTTCTCTCCATAATTCGTCAAAGTATTCTAATAATTGAAAAGTGCCTTTCTGGGGAGAGAGTTTGCCATAGTAAACCACCTTATTCCTCTGGAAGGAAAATGGTTTAGTATATTCATTAGAAACGAATGGATTAGGAATTACGTGTACAGTCTTATTGTCAATATTTACGTATTTTTGTATCTCATCTACTAAAAACTGAGTAGGAGAAATTAGAATATCAGCAGATAAGATGGAGGACTTCTCCATTTCACACGTCCAGAATTCTGGAAACCGATATGTAGGGACTCTATTATAGTCTAAATATATGAATGCTGGAGAATGTAATGTAAGAACAATGGGTACGTGCTCTAGTTTAACAACACTCGTTAATTTATATTGAAGTAGATAATAGGCTATACCTAAATAATCCTGAGCTTCTATAAAGTTAGGCTCACTCTCACTTTTGATAAATTTTTTTACTATCTCAGCGAATGATAAGCTTAGATTAGCTACATACCCCAACGAATCAGCCTTTCCACTATAATTCGGGCTGAATTTAACTATTCTAACTTTATCTTCATTCACTATCACTTCAAAACTGGAGATTGTAGCATCAGGTACAAACACAGTTACATCTATTTCTGCCTTTACCATTGATTTAGCAGTAAAGTAACAGTAGGTACTTATACCTCCTCCATAAAAAGGGGGATATTCACTCGTTAGAATCCAATATTTCAAATTACTGTACTTAAAAGGGAAATTTTAATTTCCTCTTACCTGATAATATTTTAATTATATGCCCAAATCTTTTATACCACAAAGGCAGAACCTCGTATTGTTCATTATAAAATTTTAAAATGGTTTGAGATTCATTATTAGTTCGGAGCAATTCATTGAACATTTTTAAGAACGTAGATTCATTCTGCAAGTAAGAAATAGAAATGCGGCACAAAAAAATTTCACCTTCTAACTTTGACGTATATTTCACCAATGCAATAGCATTAGGATATTTGTTAGCAATCGACAATTCATGCTTCTTGAAAACATCCATTAATTCAAGATAACTTTCAAAGTTATTTATTCTGATTATTGTAGGTTGCAATAAGCGCTTAATAACAGTAGATTCAGGAAGAGAATCAAAGTCAACAAAATTTCTAAAATCTGTCTCTTCTAAATAAGAAATGTCTTTATCTAAGGTTTCAGGCTCTGCTATAGTGTAGTTTATAACTTTAGGTTTAAACAAACTCTGAGAGATACACCAAGAGTTAAGTATCTCATTATTTAAACTAGAGCTACCATTTAATAACAGTATAACTGGTGTACTTACACTTGAGAGTTTATAATTTTTTAAAAAGAAAAACCTTCCTAAACTTTCAATATAAGAAGAGGATAACTCACCAAGTCCATTCATCACAAAGAAGAACTTATTATTTAGGGGTTTCCTTACTCCGGCTAACGCGGAGTACAACCTATCCAATACACCTTTTTTGGTCGGGAGTTCAATGGCAAAATCTATTTTAGAAGAAGAGAAGTAGGAAAATTCTTCTAAAATAGTCTCAGCTTTCATTAATATACTAAGATTCTGCAATAAATTCTCCACTTCTTCGCTTTTTGACACCTTTCACTTTAAATATCACCTGTTTTTAACTCTTTTAAGCAGCCTTTCTTTGACAATTCCCAGAACACTTCTTTCTTCATAGGTTCTTCTGTACCATGCAAGATCATTCCTTAGTTTACCAATCTCAACAAAAAGCCTTGAACAATCTCTTTTGATTTTCTCAACATCATCTGAAGAGAAATGTGACATTGAAGAAGTATTATAATTGGACTCTGGCAAAGAGCCTCTCAGCAAACTATTATACAGTTTATGATTATTGATTTCTATTTCCTGAAACCTAATTATTGTTTCATTTTTTTTCTTCTCACTCTCAAATCTTGCTAGTGTTTCTAAAACAAATAAAACACCTGGATATTTATCTTGCAAAAGCCTTGATAAATCCTTGAAGCAACTACTGACATATTCCCAATCTTCTAATGAAGAAATTGGTAATAAAATTTTTTGAGATAACCATTCAAGAGCAATTACCTTTTCAAAGAAATTAGAAAAAAATACTTCGTTTGAAACCGAAGGAATGTAAAGCAAGCTATCCTCATCACTAGCTTTATTTTTTAAAGAATCAATGATCTCACAATAAACTGGCTCATCGTACCCATGAGTAAAGCACCAATTATTTAGGAACTTGACATTGACTTCATTCACCTCCCCTTTAAGCACGATGACAGGAGAGTTATTCTTAAAGCAATAATTCTTAAGAAAAAAGAATCTTGTCATAAAGATCAGAAGGCTTATAGGCTTTTCTCCTGAAGACAAAACAAAGGTTATTGAATTATTACCTTTATTTGCAATTCCGCTATATAATTGAATAAAAATTTCCTCATTTTCGGGCAAATGTATAGCTAAGGTAGAATTAAGATATTCTTTACCATTCAGTAAAGAATAAGCTATTTCTGGCGTAATATCTAAATAGATATTTTTAAATAAATTATCCAATTCCTTCAATTTTTTTTGTTTCTCCTAATGCAATCCAACTTAGAAGTCGTTCCCATGAGTGGGCATTTGTTCCAAAATGATGATCTAAAACATTACCTTTTTCTAAAGTGGATCTAATTTCAAGTGGACTATACTTACTGAAAAAGTTTTTTAAGGGATCACTTTTCGCCCAAAACATAGTACCAGCAGCAAATTCATAAGAAGAAGGATTAATTTGATATTTACTCTTTAATTCTAAAATTTTATCATTATTTATCGTTTTGAATTTATTTTGCTGAGCATCCCATTCATTCATTATATAATTTTTATGAGTAACAACACTAACATTATTACTCTCCATCTTCTTCAAAATAGATTCTTTATTTTTGATATCAATAATTGAAAATAAAGAATCCCTCCAGAATTTACCTGTTGTTGTATGAGGACTATTCTTATCATGAAGAAAAACCCAAAACTTGCTATTATCCTGCATAGTCAGGAGAGAATCAATTAAAACAAGTTTACCTCCAATATCCTTACCTACATTAGAACTTTTTAACAGCGTTAAATTATCAAAATTATCAAAGGCACTTTCATCGAAAGGTGCATTATTAACTAGGTTAATATAAAGCTTATTCCCTACTAAAAAATCCTTACTTATTTGTGGCAAAACAGTCTTTACTGATTCAGGATAATAGAGATGCAAAAGAACGCTAATCATTATCTACAAAAATTAGTTTATAAAAGAGGCATTTAAAATAATTAAACAAATCAGCGTTTTAATACTTTCTCCTTCAGCATCCCTAAAAAACTACGACGTTCGTACGTTCGCTTATACCATTCTATATCCTGCTGTCTCCTAACCACTTCATTAATCAATTTCTTATTAAGCTGTTTGTTCCCTTCGTTTTTTCTCTCAACTTCTTGGATTTTTTTTTCAAGAATCTCAATGGCCTCATGACTACACCTCAGCTCCTCTTTTAACGTAGCTATTTCTTTATCTTTAGCAGATATAACATCTTGTTTATAGGCTATTTCAGAAAGCAACTGCTGTTGAATTGCCTTTAAGGATTTATTAATATCCTCTATAGGGTCTGGTTTTGAAGTGAAATCATGAAGTAATAAGGTATTTCTCATCTATGTAATCTTAAATAATATCCTGTAAAATGATCATGCTACTCCAATCAAAGGAATATGTTCCTTTTGCCCTTCATCCATTTGATAAGCCTTTCTATAATGCTTGAAGTTGGAGTCCACATTAAATTTATCACTGCAGACCTCAAAAGAATATTCGCCCATTACTTCCAGCATCTCCTGATTGTTGAAGTAGTTCAGAATTTTAACGATTGCTTCTGTTTCAGTATTGAATACGTCTCCATTTAAACCGGTCATGATGATATCTGCATTTCCTACACATTCGCTCAACAAGACTGGCTTTTTCAAGGCAAGTGCTTCCAAGACACTAAAAGAAAGACCCTCAAACAAAGAAGTGGAAATAAACACGTCGGACTGGCTGACCAGTTCCTTGATGGAGCTTGCGTCTTGCCAACCAGTGACTGTGATATTTTTTGAAGTCAATACAGCTCTATCCTTCCCGTCACCAGCCCAAATGAATTCTATCTGATCGTAGTCCTCAAAAAATGAAGCAATAGCATTAAATAAGGCGGGATTCTTTTGCTCCTCTATCCGACCTGTGGTAATTACTTGAAATTTATCCTTTTTGCCGCGCGGTGAACTTAGCGGGGCAGTTTCTTTTAGGGAAACTCCGTTGTTGATAAAACTTGCGTCAATACCTATCTTTTGATATTCAGCTAGCTCGGACGCGGAGCAGCAAACAACTTTCCCGCCGACTTTATTTCCAAATCTTTCAATTTGTTTAAATAGAAAGTTCGTAAAGGGATTACTGCCTGATAGGAATGGAGCTCCGTTTGGAGTATAGACTACATTCTTGATTCCAGCAAACCTGCAGGCGAGTCTTCCCAAGAAACCACTTTTAGAGGAATGCAAATGCACTGCATCCACAAACCCTTTCTGGGAAAGTCTTTTAAGAATGTTGTGCAGTTCTGTGAACGCACGAAAATCTTTGAAGGGATTGATGGAACGTTGAACAGATTTCCACCGGATGAAGCGCACGTTCTGCTTAGGGAAGATTCGCTTCACCTCTTTGGCAGACATGACTTGCTTCCGCTCGCCATGAATGACGATATGCAGGTCTTCGGGCATTGTCTCTGTAAGGGACTTTACAAAAACTGCTACTCCAGAAGCAAAAGGCTCTATTATGTGTACTATCTTCATTAGCCTGGGGGGTTCAGCACTAATAGTTACCATTAACTCTTCACTACTATATGAAGCAAATATAACTATAAATAATATATTAAAATTGGCTGACTACTATTTAGACTGTTCCTATACTGTACAGACCTGTTGAAATGATTTTAACCCTATTTAGAATAGAAAGATTATTTAATATCTATTTCAGTCATGCGTTTATACGCTTTCAGATCATAAGCAAAGATTGAAATACTATAATTTTATCAAATCACTTCTTTATGGTGAAAATCTATTAGTAGAGAGATCTCACATTTAATTACGGGTTTAACACCAAGATCTAAGACAAAATTAATTTCCACGTCTCCTTTAACTCAGCTTACTTTTTACCAAATGAACAAGTCCATATGGTAAAAAACTCAGGAACAACAACTTAAACTCACCCGCAATCTTTTTAAAAGCAAAGACTCCGTAGTCAGACACAACGCTTCGTCTACCAAATAATTGTTCCTTCCGGTTAGATAGAGAAATGCCCTTCGGGTTTAACTCACAGGTTACTAAAAAGTCGTTTAAGATAGCGCCCTTGGTTTTGTGCAACATTTTAAAAAATAGGGCATAATCCTCTACATAGGGATATTCTATTGGATATTTTCCCGTCTCTTTAATAAGCTCTGATCTGAACACAACTGTGGGATGGATGAATACGTTCCTGAAGTGCATTTCCGAGAGAATAGAGGCATGCTCCAAAGGAGTGGTATAGGCGTATTTCAAACCTGTTTGCGGATTATGAAACTCACACCAACTTCCCAATAAACCTACCTGGGTATTTTCATCTAGAAACTTCACTTGCTTGAAAAACCTCTCCTGGTGGCAGAGATCTCCACAATCTAGCCTTGCTACGAAGCGCGTCTGCAGGTGATCTTCAATCCATTGCAAACCGGTGTTTAAGGCATGGGTGATACCTTCGTTCTTGTACAACCTGATGACGTGAAAGCGAAAACTAATTCCTGTTGAGGCGATTGCTTCCTCTTGGACAGGCATCAAGCTTCCGTCATCCACAATTAAAACCCAGAGTTTCTCCGGCTTATAAACGATACTCTGAAGAGACTTGATTAGGCCTTCCTGATTGTTGTAACAGGGAATGAGAACACATAAATCTATTTCAGGAAGTGATTTTGACGTGTAAGAATTCAAAATTGGTATAAAATAACAGTATTTTTAGCTGTATAGAAGTATGGCTTTGTTTTCAGTTGTCAAAGGTACGGGGACCTATAGAGGATCACAATGAAACCTACCTTAATAAAGGACTTGTAACTTATTTATTTTTTAATAAGTTCTCTCGTCTATGTGAGTGCGTTAAAAAGACTAAAGCGCCACTTCATTACAATGCACCACGTATCTCGTTGCGTAGTTTATCAAGTAAGATATCAGTGAAAATCAAGCATTCAGTAGAAAGAAGAGAAGGATGCACTATTTTGTAGAACAAGGATCTGTGGTTAGGGAGATTTGGGGGAAAGGAGATACAGTCCTCTTCATATTCGCGGGCTCTTCAGCGGAATTTGCCTTAAACAAAGCGGTGGACTGGCTTTACTTTACCGGCCGATTACCCGCCGATCCGTTAGGTCGGCTATTCTCTACCGTGGCGTATGCCCGGCAGATCGTATTTTCGTCCATGGATGTGGCGCACAGGACTATTGACAAGATGGCAAGTATTCATGGAGCGGTGGAGGCCAAACGCGGAGCTTCCATTCCGGATTGGGCCTACCGCGATGTGCTCTTTATGCTGATTGACTACTCCATCCGTTCGTTTGAAGTGCTGGAAAGAGTCCTCACAGAGGAGGAGAAAGCCGAAGTCTTCGAAGTTTTCTACCGAGTAGGCGACCGGATGGGGCTGACGGGCCTGCCAATCACCTACCCAGAATGGATACGAATGCGGGAAGAGCACTTACAGCAAGATCTTGTGGTGAGCCATTTTACGCATGATTTGTTTAAACAATATCAAAAACATTTAGGCACTGTGCGGTACAGGTTATTACTAGAGGCTCAAATCCTGGTGGTTCCAGAGCGGGTTAAGGCATTATTAGGCTTCCGGAAAACCTCACTTATCTCTCCCCTGCTGCAGGGTTACAAAATCAGTCGGAATCTCAAGTTAGATTGGTTTTTGAAATCCATCATTTTACCTTCCGCCTACAAGAAAGAAATCAAGGATCTGGATCAAGCGCCCGCGTAACCAACGGTAACCTTTTAAGCACATTACTTTATTATCCGTCGGTTTTAAGCTTATTTTCTGAAAACATGCTTAAAACCGATGCTTTGTTGGCCGTATGCATTCCAAATGCACGGCAACTTCCCTTCCTGCACTAATGTGCAGGAAAACTTTAACTTATCCATCAAACCTGCTTTGCAGAAAGCCGTTCTAAAACTAGAATTTAGTTTCCGCTTCTCTTTTGCTCGCATAGCATATTCCCATTTTGGGTTAACCCATGAATGCTGCAATTCAGGTAAAAGGAAGGGACACGTTTCTACACCGAATTCTTCACATTCAAGATGCCACATGCCTAATAAAGACATCACCATTGGTTACCATGCTTCCCATGAGCAGTTCAAGCCCAGCCATTTAATCACCTTGGTTCAGAAGGCAGAACAGGCCGGCTTCGGCAATATTCTTTCCTCCGATCATTTCTATCCTTGGAGTGAAAATCAGGGCGAAAGTGGGTATGCCTGGAGTTGGTTGGGGGCAGCCATGCAGGCTACTTCCCTTCCTTTCGGGGTGGTTTCGGCGCCGGGGCAGCGGTACCATCCGGCAGTGGCGGCGCAGAAGGTAGCCACGTTGTGCGAGATGTTTCCGCACCGGTTCTTTCTGGCGGCAGGCAGCGGGCAGTTTCTGAACGAGCGCATCACCGGACAGAAATGGCCCAATAAACAGGAAAGGAATGATCGGCTTAAACTCTGCGTAGACATCATGCGCGCGCTTTGGCGGGGAGAAACCGTGACGCACAAAGGCCTGGTGGACGTGGAATACGCCAAACTGTACACGCTGCCTGAGTACATGCCTCCGGTCCTTGGCGCTGCCATCACTCCAGAAACCGCCGAATGGGTAGGCAGCTGGGCCGATGGCATGATCACCATCTCCAAGCCTCCCCAGGAGTTACAAAAAATGGTGGACGCTTTCCACAGAGGAGGCGGTGAGGGAAAGCCCATGCACCTGAAAGTTCAGTTGTCGTATGACACGTCCAGGGAAATGGCTCGCCAAGGCGCTCATGAGCAATGGAAAAACAACGTCTTCCCCTCCTCTCTCCTCTCAGACATCCCTACGTTGCAGGGATTCGATGCGGCGGGCAGCATGGTCAAACCCGACGAGCTGGAGCCGCACGTACGTATCTCAGACAGCGCCCAGGAACACCTTGACTGGCTGGCCAAAGACTTGGAACTTGGCTTCACCCAATTACACCTGCACAACGTGAACCTGAAACAGGAGCAATACATTGAGTTCTTCGGTGAGAAAGTTTTACCGGAGCTCAATTCCATTGCGAAGCGTCTGTAGTATAGGTCGGCTCTTTTAAGCCTGTTTTCTCTAAACTGCCCCAAAAACGCCCCTTTGCTGAGGATCGTTTTAGGGATAGTTGAATTTATACACCTATGCAAATTAACATCAATCCGAACGCAGGGATCAATGAATGGATTACGGGACTTGGCTTTCGGCGAAAACACGAATAAAGCAGGTGAGGCCTCAAGCATCTTCTGCTTTACCGCCTAAACCCTACTTTATCATTTAGTGATTACCTCTTCGGCGTCAATCAGCAACCCGTTCTCTTGGGAGGCAGGGGCAAAACCATCTTGCCGTAAGCCGTTGGTTACCGTTATCTTCTCGGCGATGGCGCGGCTATTGGTCATTTCAAAAATAAGCTGCTTGACATATGGCTCCGGCACCCAACTGAAATGCGAAATCGGCACGCCAAATTCATCCCAAGACCGTGTAATGCCAAAGTGGCGAACAAATACATCTTCAGGGGGGCGGATAAAGGCGATTGATGTTACCTTCTCAGAATAATTGTCTTGCATGAAGGCTTTGAACTTGGCATGTTCGTGCACGACGGGCTTTAAAAACAGGTAATTGAAATTATACCACGCATTCAAGGCAAACAAACCGGACACACCATACACCAGCATCTTTTTACTATTGAAGCTTTTAAAAAGGCTCAGCAGGGTCTCGGCCATTACAAGAAACACGCCCATATTTAAGGCCAGCATGGTACGGTTGGAAGCATAGTTTTCTTTTACAATCAACGGAGGGATGTACATCAACAAGAATATTGCTCCAATACCAAGGACATAAGCCACTTTCTGCCAAACATGAAGAGCTCTATACCGGAAGAAAGTATAGATCAGCAGTACAGCCAACAGCACACGATAAAGCAGGAGGCCCAGCTTGCTGTTTTCATTGAAGATATAGGTAAAATGGAAAGCCGCCGATAAAGGTTGGGAGAAGAAGAATCTCAGTTTCCCCCCAATATTGATGTACAATCCGGTTCGTTGGTTCGCCTCCATCCCGTTAAGCGCAAGGCATAGCTTGAACACCACTAAATAGACAATATAGGTAAACAGGTAAACGCCTAAGCTGATGAGTAGCGGGCGAGAGCTTTTCTGCTTACCTAGAAAATGAATCAGCAGGGGAATCATAAAACAGCCGAAACCACTCTGATAGCTGAACAATGATATCAGCCCCAAAACGATGGAAACCAACATCGCCCCTACCGGAAACCGATTGTTCCCGCCTTGGCTGTAGGCGGTGGAGTTCAGAATGATATAACCAGAAAGCAAACCAGCAGTATTGGCAATGAAAAGCTCAAGACAGGTAGCCCACCCGATGGAAACAGCCATTGGCGGCATGGCGACCAAGTAAAACACTGAAAAGAATGCCAGTAAAGAGGGAAGGTTTTCTTTGGCCGTTAATCGCTTAATCACAAAATACCAGACAGGGAGGCACAGCACCCAACCAAACAAGGAGAATACACGCAAGTAACGGATGTCTTTGATGGTAGTGATAGTTGAGAAAAGCGCCTGCATCAATTTCTCCGTTAAGTACCGGCCCTGCGGGATAAACATCTCTAGGCTTCCGGCTTGTTTGTAAAACCAGATCTGAACGGCCTCATCTGTATAGAGATATTCTGTATAAAATACCGGATAAAAGATAGCTAGAAGGACAACTATTAAAATACTGATCTTTATAAAGTCATTTCTTTTCATGCAGCGAAAACGTAGGGGGGACTGGTAGGTGAGGAAGGATGGTATTAGAATTTGATCTATAATTTGATATTACTTTCATTCACAATATACAGCGGCCGGTTTCGCACATTATCACTTAGACGACTGATATACTCTCCTATAATGCCAATGGAGATCAGCTGTACTCCTCCCAGAAATAACACACTAAGCATAATGGACGACCAGCCGGGCACATAGTCTTCGGAGACAAACCGGGCATATAGGGTGTACAGCATCAATAAAAATGCGATCCCGGAAACTAGGAAACCACTAACCGTGGCCATTTTCAAGGGCAAATTAGAAAAAGAGGTGATGGCATCCAGCGCAAGCCGAATCATTTTCCGGTAAGTGTACCCAGTCTCTCCACCGGCCCGCCCGGCTCGGTCATACTCCAGAAACGTTTGCCTGAAACCAACCCATGCGATCTGCCCCCGGACAAACTTCTGCTTTTCCGGCATCTGGCGCAGCACCTCCACCACCTTCTTATCAATAATCCGGAAATCACCGGTATCCAGCGGGATTGGGGTAGAGGTAATGGTGGCCATTATGCGGTAAAACAAGCGGGCGGTTACTTTCTTAAGGATACTTTCCCCCTGACGCTGTTTACGGCGCGCGTACACTACTTCATACCCCTCCTGTAGCTTGGCGTATAGTTCAGGGATTAACTCGGGCGGGTCTTGTAAATCACTGTCAATGATCACCACCGCATTTCCATGGGCATGATCTAAACCCGCATTCACAGCAATCTGATGCCCGAAATTACGGCTGAAGTCAATGTACTTCACTCCTTTTTCCTGAGCCAGCCCTTTCAGAAGATTCAGGGACCCATCTCGGCTCCCATCGTTCACAAAAATTAATTCGTAGGTTAGATGCAGCGAAGACAAGGCTATCTCCAGCCTATTATATAAATTGATTAAATTCGCTTCCTCATTGTAAACAGGGATCACGACCGAAATATCCACAAGCTCAATCTGTTTTAGGTCAAAGATACAAGTTTCATGTAATGAATGGGCAGTATTTGAGCACCTCCAAAAAGAGCATGGGATAATCTTTAGGTACAGACACTTCCATGTCTTCTATCACACGGGAGCCACAAATGAAGATAATCTAACCAGGCAGCACAAGTGACCCAAGATACCAGCGAAGTAGTTTTACCATACATAAAAGCACAGCGCAGGACTGCAAGAGAAAGAAATAGCCACTAAGAGTAAAAACAATGAGATTGTACCAGAAGAACACCTGTTCCTAAAGTGATTTTATGATTTCCGTGACGGCCTGCAAACGAACAATTGAAACAGAAACAATCCCTTATACCCTTTCCATGAAATTCACCAAACCCATCACTTTCCTCTTCTTCTTTTCCTTGGCGCTGTTCTCCTGTCAGCGGCAGGGCACGTTGAAGGCTTCAAAAACTGCTAAGCAGGATTTTCAGGTAGACTTTGAGAAGTTCACCTTAGCCAACGGCCTGACCGTGGTTTTCCACGTTGACAAATCTGATCCGGTGGTGGCGGTGGCCCTTACCAGCCACGTGGGCTCGGCGCGGGAGAAGGAAGGCCGCACGGGGTTCGCCCACTTGTTTGAGCACCTGCTTTTTCTGGAATCGGAGAACCTGGGCAAAGGCGGGCTGGACAAGATGAGCGCCCGCATTGGTGGCTCCGGGGCCAACGGCTCCACCAGCCGCGACCGGACCAATTACTACCAGACCGTTCCCAATGATGCGCTGGAGAAAATGATCTGGGCCGAGGCCGATAAACTGGGCTTCTTCATCAACACCGTCACCGAGCAGGTATTGGCCAAGGAAAAGCAGGTGGTGAAGAACGAGAAACGCCAGAGTTATGACAACGCGCCCTACGGCAACACATCCTACGTGATTGACCAGAACCTGTACCCCAAAGACCATCCGTACCACTGGCAAGTGATTGGTTCGCTGGAAGACTTGCAGAACGCCACCTTAGCTGATGTCAAAGAATTCTACCGGCGCTGGTATGTGCCCAACAACGTGACCTTGGTGGTATCGGGTGATTTTGAGCCGGGTCAGGCTAAAGCGTGGGTGGAGAAGTACTTCGGGGAAATCAAAAAAGGCGAGAAAATCCCGGCGTTGGAGAAAAAACCGGTGGTGTTGTCCCAAACCAAAAGCCTTTACCACGAAGACAACTTCGCCCGATTGCCGGAACTGACCATGGCTTGGCCCAGCGTCTACACCTACCACAAAGACTCTTACGCCCTCAGAACCCTCGCCACGCTACTGGCCGACGGCAAGAAAGCCCCGTTCAACAAACTAATTGTGGACGAGAAGCAGTTGGCGGGCCGCGTGAACATGTACCAGAACAGCGCCGAGCTGGCCGGACAATTCATGCTGAGCATCAGAGGGTACGAGAAAGTAGACCTGAACCTGATACATGCCGCCGTACAAGAAGCGTTCCAGCGCTTTGAGCAGGAAGGCTTCTCAGACGATGACCTCAACCGCATCAAAACCTCGCAGGAAGTAAGCTTTTACAACGGCTTGTCCAGCGTGCAGGGCAAAGGATTTCAGCTGGCCCAGTACCAGATCTTCGCGGGTGACCCCGGATTTATCAGCAAGGATATTCAAAATATGCTTTCCGTAACCCGTGATGATGTCATGCGGGTGTACCAACAATACATCAAAGGCAAGCCTTACGTGGTGACCAGCTTCGTGCCGAAGGGCCAGGTAAACCTCGCCCTGAAAGGTGCCCAGAAAGCCAGTGTGGTGGAAGAGAAAATTGTGGAAGGTGCCGAGGAGAAGTTTGACGCCTCGGCCAAAGCCGATTACCCGCGCACTCCTTCCCGCTTTGACCGCACCGTGGAGCCGCCTTACGGCAAAGCACCCGAAACCAGAGTACCCAACGTTTGGGAGAAAAAATCAGAAAACGGCCTCAAAACGCTGGGCATCACTGACCGCGAAGTTCCGCTGGTGATGTTCAACCTGCGCATGAACGGCGGATTGCTGCTGGAAGATTCCTCGAAAGTGGGCGTTTCCAACCTCCTTTCTGAACTGCTCCTGAAAGGCACCAAAAACAAAACCACGGAGCAGCTGGAGGAAGCCATGGATGCGCTGGGCGCTTCCATCAGCATCTCGGCCAATGAGGAAAGCTTCACCATCAGCGGACGCACCCTGGCGCGCAACTACCTTCCTACCATGGCTTTGGTGCAGGAGATCCTTCTGGAACCCCGCTGGGATGAACAGGAATTCAAACTTGCCAAGCAACGGGTGGAAAGCCAGATCAAACAGCAGAAAGCCAACCCCAATTCCATCGCTGATAATAGCTTCAAGAAAATCCTGTACGGCAAGGACAACATCCTTTCGCGCAACCTCCTGGGCACGGAAGCTTCTTTAAAAGCCATCACCCTAACCGATCTCCAGCAGTATTATGCCGCAAATCTTTCGCCGTCAGTGGCTACTTTCCAGGTAGTGGGGGCGGTAGATCAGCAGGAAGTTGCTACCTCGCTGGCTGGCCTGAACCAGAACTGGAAAGTCAAAACGGTTCGCATGCCGCAATTTCCTTCGCCACCGGCCCCCAGCGCTTCGCAGGTCTATTTTTATGATGTGCCGGGCGCAAAGCAGTCGGTGTTGCGGTTTGGGTATCTGGCCTTGCCCGTGACGCACAAAGACTTTTACCCGGCGCAGGTGATGAACTACATTCTGGGCGGCGGCGGCTTCGCCTCGCAGTTGACGCAGCAGCTACGTGAAGGCAAAGGCTATACCTACGGCATCGGGTCTTCTTTCTCGGGCTCCAACGTACCGGGGCCTTTCGTGATCCAGAGCGGGGTGCGGTCAAACGTCACGTATGAATCGGCGGATCTGATCAAGCAGATTCTCCAGAACTTCGGCCCCGCGTATTCTGCCCAGGACCTGGAGGTGACCAAGGGCTTTCTGATCAAGAGCAACGCCCGGGCTTTTGAAACCATGGGTGCCAAACTGAACCTGCTCCACAACATCAGTGCCTACGGTCTGCCCTATGATTACGCCAAAGGAAGAGAAGCATTGGTGCAGGAGATGACGCTGGACAGAATCAAAGCCCTGGCACAGCAATACGTCAACCCCAACAAGATGTACTATCTGGTGGTAGGCGATGCCGCAACGCAGCTTCAGAAGCTGGAGCAGCTAGGCTTCGGTAAACCCATCCTTTTAAAGTAAGAAGCCATTCTTCTTAAAGCAGCGGCCCCTTCTGGTTTATTCCGGAAGGGGCCGCTGCTTTAGTGCCGTTTTCGAGAAAAGTGGCTGAAAACAGAATTTCTTCTCTCATCGGTTTTAAGCCTGTTTTCCCTAAATCAGCTTAAAAACAGCAGGAAAGTTGTACCTAGGCTAACTGCTTCAATCCTAAGCCATACCTTATCTGCAAACCTGGATTGACAGAAGGAATACACAGGCCAGCAGGCCCAGCAGCAAAAACATAGTTTTGCATTTTTACTTCAGGCGGAAGGCCAACCTCCGGGGGAATGAGCGGCGGAGCTTCGGTTTATAAGTAGAAATTAGTATATTTGAATATGCGCGATGCTATTTCCGTCGCCTGCCTGCTATGCTACTTTACCAAAATAGTATACTGCTACTTGAGTATGATCCGGCCACGGATATCCTGGAGTTGGCCTGGCCTGATCTGGAGCCGTCGGTTCTGCCAGAGGTAAAACAGGCGTTTCAGGTCTTGATGGAGGCCATCGTTGACTATGATGTCAAGAAGCTACTGGTAGACTGCAGCAAAGCCACGGTTTCTATTCCTGACGACGAGAACACCTCGCTCATGCTGAAACTGGCCCAGGATTTAAACACCACCCGGCTGCAGAAGATTGCCAGAATAGCGTCTTCTGACGCGGTAGATGAAACGCGGGCCGAAGAAAGCCTTATGAAAATTCAGCAGAACCCTGCTATCCACTTTCAGCTACAGAACTTCTCTGACCGTACCTCTGCTATGGAGTGGTTGAAATCTGCCTCCTGAAATTTCTGTGATCAAATGCACAAGCGCACCTTACTACAAGAGCCCCATATCACCATCAAACTAGATCTCCTCACGGATATTCTCTATGTAGACTGGACGGGAAAACAGACCGAGGAAACCGTGAGAGACGGTTGCGACAAAATGCTGAAGCACGTGGCCAGCACCAGATCCACCAAGGTTTTCAATGACAATACCCTGGTCACCGGCAACTGGTCTGGCGCAGCCGAGTGGGGCGCGAAAATCTGGTTCCCGGCCATGTACAAAGCCGGCGTTCATTACTTTGCCTGGGTTCTCTCCCCCGAACTCTACAGCCAACTCTCCACCAAAGAAACGCTGAAGTACACCATCAACGGCATCCTTATCCTTAACTTCGAGGACCGAGATGCCGCCGAGAACTGGCTGAAGGTGATGTAACCCCCCGCCGAGAGGTTTGCTGTTGGTAGCCCTTCTATTTCCCTTGAAATAGGTATATCGCTGAGATTACGGCATAAAAAAGGCCTTGGCTATGGTAGCCAAGGCCTTTTTTATGCGTGAACGTTGAAAGTTACACGTCCCTTAGATGGAGTCTGTCACCACCAGAAGCGCATAAATCACACCTGGGATGAAGAACAGCAACGTGAGGAGCAAGCTGATCCAGAATCGGCTGTTCACATCTCCTTCGTGCAGGAAAACCCCTAACGGCGGAAGCAGAATGGCCAGGATGATCTCCACGATGTTGGTGGAGGCGTTGGCATCCCGAAGCGCCGTTTTCACTTCTTTCTTGAATTCCTTTCTCTCGGCTTTGGTCATGCTGGCGAGGCGGTGCTTGGCAGCATCCAGAACCTTGGTTTCCTCTACGCTCAGGGCAGCAGCAGAGGCAGCCTTAGCATCTGTGGTGGCAACGGTTGTTTTTTTGGTCTCAAACAACACCGGCTCGGCTTTTTTGGCGCTGGCCTCCAGAACCGGCTCCACTTGTTTCACCTGGGCGGGCATTTCTGCGGCGGTCACTACCTTCTCCTCCTCCAGGACAGCCGGAGCAGCTTCTTCTAATTTCTGATCTGCGGGTTCTACTTTGGCAACCGACCGGTTGTAGGTTTCTGGCTTGGCAGAAGTGAACCGGTAATACTCGGCTGAGCTACAGGAAAACAGGAACTGCCCAACCACGGTGAAGAGAACCAATTGAAGTAAACTTTTCAATTTCATAGTACATTAAATTAGGTGAAAAGAAAACGTGGAACTGACTTGCCAGGAAGTTGAACTGACTTTCAGCTCGGCCTCAAAAACAACTCAGTAAGCACGCACCATCGTTTGTACTACAGATATCTGATTTTTGTTATAAAACAGTTCAGGGAAGCGATTGCTCAATTATTAAATAAATAAAATAAGTCAGTGTGTTTCAGGGCCTTTTTCCTAAAAACGGCCCTGAAACACACTGACTTATTTTAGTCAAGTAGCGGATGTCACCTCGCCGGGCAGTTTGATTTCCACCTGGGTGCCCTGGTCTAATTTGCTGCGCATCTCTATGGTACCGCCCATGCTCTCCACGTGCGTCTTCACCAGAAACAGACCAATACCCCTACCCTTTTTATTGCTGTGGAAGCGCTTGTACAGCTTGAAGATGTTATCGCCGGCCTTCTCCATGTCAAACCCAGAGCCATTATCGGTGAAGTAAATGCGCACTCCTCCTTCGCGGCAAACCTCGCACTGAATGGTCACCTTCAACAACCTCGCCTCTGAGCGGTATTTGATGGCGTTGGACAGCAGGTTGTAGAAAATACTGTAGATATACGCGCGGTTGGTGTGGAGCTTGGTTGACGGATCAATCTTCACCTCCAACTCTCCCTTGTGGTGAGCCAGAGACTCCATGAAGAACTGGCGGACCTGCTCGAAGACATCGGCAAGCACGACCATTTCCCGGTCCAGAATATCCTGATGGTCTCTGAGCGAGAGAATCATGTTCAGGTCGCGCAGCACGGTATCCAGTTTGAACACACTGGCCTTGAGATGGGCCAAAGAAGTGTCATACATTTCTGAATGCTTGTCCAGTTTGGTCAGGAAATCGGCCAGGCCCATGGCATTGGCCACCGGGGCCCGCAGGTTATGCGACACGATGTAGGTGAACTGCTGAAGGTCACGGTTCTGCCTGAACAAATCATGGGTCATCTCCAGTTGACGTTCTTCGGCCTCTTTTCTAAAAGTAATGTCTTTCTGGATGACGATGTGTTGCGTAATGACACCTTCCTCGTTCAGGATGGGCGTAAAGTCCATGGAGATCCAGACCTTGCGGCCATTCTTCCGGTAGTGAAGCACCATGGCGTTGAAAGGAACACCCAACTTGAGCTTCTCCCCGATCTCGTTGCCTACCTTACGATCAGTCTCAGGCCCCTCCAGAAAGGTGGTGAGTTGCTGCCCTTGGGCCTCCTTGAACGAATAACCCGTGTTTAGGGTAAACGCGCTGTTAACCCACTCAATGTTCCCTAAGGCATCAGTAATGATGACGCCGTTGGAGATCTTACTGGCTACCAGCGACAACTTTTGGCTTTCTTTTATGGCGATCACCCGCTTGGTGATGTCAGAGAAATACACCGAGAGCCCTTCTTCAGACGGGAAAGCTTTCACCTCCACCCAGATCTGGGACTGTTCCAGAAAAGACTCAAATCTTACTGCCTGCCCGGTGTACAGCGCTTTTTTATAGTAGTGGTAGAAACTGCCGTTGATAAGCTCGGGGAACACCTCCCAGATAGTTTTTCCCAGGCACGTTTGCCGGTCTAACTGGAGCATCTGTTCAAACTCAGAATTCATCAGTTTAAACCGCCAGTCACGGCCTAACATGAAGAACGCATCCGTAATGCTCTCAAAGACCGACTGCAGGGTTTCCGCTTGTTTTTTGATGGTGGCCTGGGCAGCAGTTACTTCCGTCAAATCTTTGATGATGGAGTGCGCTCCAATGACTTCACTGTTCACCAGGACGGGAATCTTGGTGATATTCAACACCAGAGACGTATTGTTTTCTCGCGGAATATTCAGATCGAAATTGACGACTTTCCCCTGGAACGCTTCCTCCAGGTAGGACATACAAACATCTTTGTCCTGCGAAGGAACAAATTCACAGAAGTGCCTGGAAATAACTTCCTCTTTTGGAAGCCCCAAATAAGCAAGGAAACGGGAATTCACATCCAGAATGGTTCCGGTTCTGTCTTCGTAGATTACCAGATCCGGATTATTATCAAACAAAGACCGGAAACGTCGCTCACTCTCCTCCAGTTGTAATGCCGCTACCTTGCGTTCGGTGATATCTCTGGCACTCACCACCAAGGCTTTCACGGCAGGATTATCCAACTGATTACTGACAATGGCTTCAATCCATTTCCAGGCTCCATCGCTCGTCTTAAACCTTAAATCTGGCACTTGCACCAACTTCTCGCTTATCACTCTCTCCAAAGCAGATGTTGCCAAATGCACATCCTCCGGATGGATAAAGTCAAAAGCAACTCGTCCTGTCATCTGCTCGGGCGCATAGCCCAACCATCGGGTGACCGCACCTTCTACATGGAGATACTCCCCGGCTTGGTTGAGCAGACCAATCATATCAGAGCCATACTGGACCATGGTGCTGTGCCACTCATCCTTTTCGGCGAGTTTTTGCCGGGCTTCTTTCTGCTCGGCGGCATCTCTTCCCATACAGTACAACAGTTGATCTTCTTCTGACCAAACCGCTGACCAGGCCATCATCACCTCTTCGCCGCTTGCATGTAAAATGGAATTGATGAAATTCCTGACAGGTGTGCCGTCTTTGGCTTTTAGCATCGCCTCAAGCGTTCTTTCCTGATCTGCGGGTGAAACGAAGTTGATGAAATTTCTCTGGAGTAATTCCTCTCGCTGAAAGCCTATTATTGCTTCACTCGTTGTACTTAGGTAGGCAAACTTTCCTTGCGCATCCATGGCACAAAGAAGGTCAGGTGAACTAGCAGTTACCTTTTCCACCACCTTTTGGCTCCACAGGTCTTCTGCTGAATCTATCTTGTCAGATCTCACTTAATAGCTTGAATAATTTTTCTTTGATGCAAGTTACATCATTTTGCTTCTATAAATAGCACTTTATTAATGCAGCCAGAATTCATGAAAAATATTCAATTATTAACTTTTTTATTAATGTCGTTACTTATAAACGTTCAAAATAAGGGGTTTAAAAAATTTTCAAGGTACAAGGCTTACTTAAATTATAAGAATTTAAATAAAACCTTCCCAACAGAGTCTGTTACCAGATAGAACAATAAAGATTGTGTACAGAAAGAGACTTCTCCTGAATTGCTGTATCAAATAGGCATAACCGCCCAATGACCGGTGTCAGGCATTCTTAGATTAACTGAGAATGCCTGACACCGGTCATTGGGATTCCTTAAAGAAATCGCCCGCTACTTTGCTGAAGCAATGCGAAAGGGTGATCAGTTTTCGAGAAAATACCTGAAAACTAATTAGTAAGGGATGAACTAGCTGCAGAATGTAAAACCTACAGTTCTGCCACTACTTTTCTGAAGTCTTTTTCGTTGAGGGGTTTCTGAAGACAGGTAGTAATGCCTAGAGAACGCATCTGGTTCATGTCTGAACTGTTGGAGGAAGTAGACAACACGACAATCTTGGTGGAGGTGTCTTCTACCAGCGGAAGCCTGTAATACTCTTCCAGAAATGAAAAACCATCCAGGACGGGCATGTTGATATCGAGCAGAATCAAGGAGGGGAAGTCATCGGGAGATTGCAATCTCTGTAGGTAAGACAAGCCTTCTAAGCCATTCAAGGCGACTATGATTTCCTCGGCTACGCCCGTCTCTTCAATCACGGTCTGGTTGAGGAAATTGGTTATTTCGTCATCTTCAATGAGTAAAATTGACTTAATCTTCTTCACTTGTACTCAATTTCGGGGTGAGGGTATTTTCGCTGTAAAGTAAAGGCAAACTAAGGAATAAATACTTACACCACCTAAGATTTTACTTAAACACGTGTAAGGATTGCCATAAACCTCTGCCTTAAGAAAAACGCCTCTTTAGCGAAAGTGGTATAAGACCAAGCCGCAGATTCCCTCTATTCTCTTCTTAATCGCTTTATTTCCAGCTCTTAAAACCTGAACGGTAGAAAGCTGGGTAGCCGACCATCCATAAATAATTCTAATGGCTAGACAGTGTACAGATTTTTCCATCGGCTGCGCCGGAAAGAGGTTTTTAAGAAACATTCTCCTAAACAATTCCAAACAAATACAAAAAAGGTATATTCGTTCTCTATCTAAACCGGGCAAAAACTACGCGTATGGAGACGACCAACACCATCTTACCTGCTTCTTTCCTCCGTCAGCTGCCCTATATGGCGCAGGTAGACTTACCTATGCTCTCGCCCCAAATCCAGAATAGCTTTTTCACGCAGTATGTCCAGCGGCAAAAATCCACTGGATTCGCGTACCTGCTTTGGGTCTTCTTCGGGTTGCATTACGCCTACGTCAATAGATGGGGCATCCAGTTCCTGTTCTGGATCACGGCGGGCGGGCTGGGACTCTGGTGGTTCATTGATCTGTTCAGGATGCCGGGCATCGTGCGGAAGTACAACCATGACATGGCGCTCCAATGCCTGGCTTCCATTAGAATGGCGCACCGGATCTAACTAAGCCTACCTGTTTTCAGGCCATTTTCAGGAAAACACCCTGAAAACAGCGATGGCCTTGCCTCTCACCTGCAAGGCCATTGCTGTTTTAGTCTTTCTGTTTTTGAAGCAGTTTCAGCAAAACGCCATTGGTCCAGCCGAAACCGTCCTGGTTGGGATATTCGCCGCCGCCGCCTTCGGCGCCGGGTTTCTCCACGTTGTATTTCTCGGTCAGCTTTCCGGATAACCGGTACACCTCGGTGTTCTGTTTGATCCAGTGATCGGCAATGGTGTTGGCCAAGTCATGCTGCTTGTAGGCCCGCAGGCCTTGAATACTCATCCACTGCAGGGGAGCCCAGCCATTGGGCGCATCCCATTGTTGCCCCGAGTGAGTTAGAGTAGCCGGCAGCCCGCCCGTTTTCAGGAAATCGCGCTGTAACCGCTGCGCCACCGCATTGGCCTGGGCTTTAGATGCCAGGCAGAAAAACAACGGAGTCACGCCCGCCAGAGTGGGAATATCAGTGGTTTTCTGTCTGGTGAAATCATAATCATAGAAGAACTGGTGGGTGGGGTTCCAGCAATAAGCCAGCAGGGCCTTTTTCCGTTTTTCTGCTTTGTTTCGGTAGAGACGTTCCTGGGTTTTGTTTTTCTGAAGCTGCGCCATGTCTGCCAAGGTGATCTCTAGGTGGTAGAGCAAAGCGTTCAAGTCAACGGGAATCAGCTGCGTTGTCCGGATGGTCTCCAGGGTCTTCTGGTCCAGAAACCACCGGCTGCTGAAATCCCAACCAGACTCGGCGGCGGCCCTGATGTCACGGTACACTTCCTCGGGGTTGCGGCCGGAGTGGCGGGCTACTTCCACGTCTTCTTTGTAAGCCTCGGGACGGGGCGTAGGATCATCATCCCAGTAACGGTTCAGCACACTTCCATCGGGTAGCCGAACTACTCGCCGGTGGGCGGGCTGCCCGGCAGAAAGGGTTTCCTGCCCCTGCATCCAGAAGTCATATTCTTTCTGAAGCGCGGGCGCATACTTCAGCAAGATCTCGGGGCCTTTTTCTTGGGCCAGCACACGCAGCATCAGCGCATAGAAGGGCGGCTGAGACCTGCTCACGTAATACGAGCGGTTGCCATTGGGAATGTGCCCGATGGCGTTGATCAGGTAAGTGAAATTATCGACCATGTTCTGGATGAGCCCCACTTGGTTGCTCTCCTGCAGCCCCAGCATGGTGAAGTAGCTGTCCCAGTAATAAATCTCTCTAAAGCGGCCGCCGGGCACCACGTAGGCGTGCGGCAGGGGAATGAGTGAACTCTGCTCCTCCATCGGCTCACGGGTAAGCACCGGCCACAGGGCCCGGATGTGCTCCTCCACTGATTGGCTGGTATTGGAGGCAAACCCGGTCAAGCGTTCTTTGGGCAGCGAAAAATGCCGCAACACAAAGGCTTTCAGATCAAAGCCCGCCTTGTTCTTTTCCTGGGCGTACGCTTGCAGGATCTGGGCCGGCGGAGAAAGCGGCAGGCAATCCGGGAAAGTCTTGGAATCAGGGAACACGGATGCCAGCTGTACGTCCCGGAACAATTCGCCCAGTTCTTCGTGTGGCCTGAATTGCGCCAGCCCCTGCTGGGCCCATCCCCCGAGGAGAAATAAAAGCATAAAAAGAAAGCGTCTGGAAAGGAAAAGAGAAGGCAGGGCGAACGAGTACGACATCAGAAAAGGAATTGATTTGTCCTCTTTCTTACGCGAAAGCCCCTGCTGAAGGATACAGTCTGTGGTTATCTGGTCTATCTGGCTGACATCGCTGCTTGCGCTTTCGGCCTGTTTTCGCAAAAGAGCCTCAAAACGGAATCTTGACGGATGCCGGTCAATCAAAAGCACAAAGCAAAACCGGTAGGCGTTTACCTTGAGTGCAGCAGCCGGTCAATGTCCTGGATTTTCCCGAAGATCACCAGAATATCCCCGGATTCAAACACCGTCTCGGCTTTGACCACGCCCAGCACCGTCGCTTTCTGGTAGGCTTTCCCGAAGAGGTTTTTAGACTCGCGGTACCGCAGAATGGTCAGGACGTTTACCTGGTACTTGGCCCTGAAGTTTGACTCGGCAATGGTCTGGCCTACGTACCGCTCGGGCACAGTCGCCTCTATGATGTTGTAATCTTCGGTTAAGTCAAAAGAGTCAATCACCCCACGCATCTCCAGCTTTTTGGCCAACCGTTCGGCGCTTTCCTGCTCCGGCCGGATGATCTGGTCTACCCCAATGGCTTCCAGCACCGTCTGGTGCAGCGGCGAAATAGCCCGGCTCATGAGGCGTTTTACGCCTATCTGCTTGAAAATGGCCGTCGCCATCACGGAGGCGCCAAAATCCTCGCCAATGCCTACCACCACCACATCGGTCTCGGCGGTGGGCAAGGTGGAGATAGCCTGGGCGTCGCTGGCGTCTAAGCAAATGGTGTGGGTGACGCGGTCTTTGTAGGCTTCCACCTTTTGCATGTTCATGTCAACCGCAATCACCTCATGCCCCATTTCGGTTAATTTCATGGAGAGCGATGAGCCAAAATACCCTAAGCCAATAACAATGTATCGCATTCTTACTTCTTTTTACGTGATGATGATGGATTCCTTAGGATACCGGTACCGCAAGGTAGAGACTTTGCGCAAGAGCCCAATGATGAGGGTCAGCGTCCCTACTCGTCCTAAGAACATGGTCACAATAAGCACTATTTTACTGGGGGCACTCAGCAGCCCCGTGATGCCCACGCTGAGCCCCACGGTGGCAAACGCCGAGAAACACTCAAACGCCACCGCCGCCAGTTCCATCTGAGGATCAAATAGCGTAATCAAAAATACCGCCAGCCCGATTACCAGCAACGAGAGCAGGATGATCGCAAACGCTTTATCTACGGATTCCTTCCCTATCTCTCTCCTAAATACCTCCACCCGGTCTTTGCCCCGGGCCAGACTTATAATGTTGAGGATGGCTACGGCAAACGTAGTGGTCTTGATCCCGCCGCCCACCGATGCCGGCGATGCACCAATCCACATGAGCAGGAGGTAGAGCAGCACGGTAGGCGCGGTAAGGGCGGCCATATTCACGGTATTGAAACCCGCCGTACGAGGTGTCACAGAGCCAAAGATTGCCCCTACCACCTTGCCCCAAGGGCCGTGCTCCGCCAGAGTGTTGTTGTATTCCAACAGATAATACAGAACAGTGCCTACCAGCAGCAAGACCAGGGTAGTGATGCAAACCAGAAGGGTGTTCACGTTCAAAACGCGGGGTGTGTGCTTCTTTGGGTGTTCAGCACGGATGCTGCCAGCCCAGGTGAGCACTTTGTAGCGCAGGTACCGGTATAGGTTGAACACGATGGGGAAACCGAGGCCTCCCACAATGATCAAAACGGAGATGATCAGCTGCAGCGGGTAGTTGAAGCGCACCAGCGGGTCATACAAGCCCAGGGTCAACGTAGAGAAACCGGCGTTACAGAAAGCCGAGATGGCGTGAAACAAAGCAAAGCTGAATTTATCCGGCAAGGAATCCTCGGGAATATCTCCAATCACGGCAAACAGCACCAAGGCTCCCAGCAACTCCACGGCCAGCGTAAAGGTGACAATCTTAAACAGAGTATTCGTAATCTGCCCCAGGTTGTCTTCGCTGAGCCAGTCTTTCATGAAGAGCGATCCTTTCAGGGAAGAGCCCTGGAAGAAAACCCCGAAGAAACTGGCGAACGTCATAATCCCTAAACCGCCGGTCTGGATCAAAAGCAAGATGATCACCTTGCCGGTGGGAGTAAAAACCGTGGCGGTATCCAGCGTAACCAACCCTGTGACGCAGACGGCACTGGTAGCCGTGAATAAGGCATCAATGAAACTGATTCCTTCATAGGTAGATTGGGGCAATAAGAGCAAAAACGTCCCAACCGCGATCAGAAACATGAAACTCAGCACAAACATGCGGGCCGGGTGCAGGGAGCTCCTATAAAAGAGCAGGGTCTTTTTGGAAACTTCTATGAAGAAGATGTAAAAGATAATGATGTAGATGGGCTGTTCGCTGTCAAAGAAGCGCAACAGGGTACTGGCCGTGGTAATGCTGTTCTGCAGCACAAACCTGGAGATCAGCTCCAGGACCATGAAGGACAGCAAGAGCCCTTCAAAGATGACTGATGGCCGGTTTACCTTGCTCCGCAGCAGCACCAACATACGCACGCACACGCACGCAAATGCCACCAGAAAGAACGCGTGGTAGAAATAATGCAAAAGCTGCAGCTCTGACTCTGAGTGTTCAAACCCGATATCAAAGAGGAAAACCAGTAAACCCGCACTGCTCAGGTAGAGCAGAAAAGTGTCTATGAAAGAAACCACCTGTGACGTATTCTGAAAAGCAGCCTGTAGAAGCGGGGCAAGCGGATATGGCTTATTCTTTTTGTCCATCAGAGACGTCTATACCGGGTTATCAAGGACACTTACTGCCTGAATTCACCCCTATGTACGGGACAATTTGAGGCAAGGTGGAACATTTTCAGCTCACCAAAGTACTTAAAAAGCAAAAGCAATCAATTAACCTGGACGAATATGGATACTTATAATTTAAGGCCGGAGAACATGCGGGCCCCTGAGCACCTGAATGAAAAGGAGATACGAAAGAGTTTGGAGGAGTTGGACGGGAAAATTAAGGTCCTCAAGGGCCGCGCCCATGCCACCACCGCCGATTCGCAGAACACGTACCATGAGCACATTGCCGCTTTAGAAACCAAGCGCGCTCTGATTGCCCAGAAACTAACCGACACGTCTACCGCCACAGACAGCACCTGGCAAGACATCAAACGCGGCCTGGATGATCTCACCGAGGGCATTAAAAAGCTTTTCTAACCAACACCTTTCCTCTGGCTTGGCAGGACGCCTCCACTGGTAGCCCTTTCCCGCTACAACTGCAATTTGCTTCCTGATAAGGCCATTCTATTTTAACGCGCTTTGGGGCTGTTTTCTCAAAAACAGTCCCAAAGCGCGTTGAACAATTAATGAAGTCAAATCAGTCAGTTACTCCAGAACATCTCACCCAACTAGCCTCCTTTCCTGTTTTTAGGTTCCTTTGCGTAAAACGGCCTCAAAACAGCGCTAGCCAGAAGTAGCCTTCCTCCCCGTTGTTTGGAAATGGTCAGGTGGTCAGGTACTGTTCCGAGATGATTTGCAGAATATCAGACGTCAAAGGCTTGGAGAAGAAGTCGTTCACCTCTGAGAGATTGCGGGCATGGGTGATGTCGTTTTTGTCCACCGCCGAGGAAAGCACGAACAGGAGGCATTTCTCCGTCAGTTCCGGGGGAAGTTTCCGGTACTCCTCAATAAATTCCCACCCGTCCATGCCCGGCATGTTGATGTCCAGGAAAATGATTTCCGGGAATTTATGCGGAGCATCTTTCACCACGGCGCTCAAGGCATCCAAAGCTTCTTCCGCCCACAGAAAGCTACTTACATTTTCCGCGAACTGTTGGCTTCTGATCACGCTTTCACAGAGGAAATTGTGAATCTCATCATCATCTATCAAGAAGACTCTCTGGTATTTCGTCATTTTTTGGCGCTACTTGAAAATACACTTTAAATGTTGATCCTTTTCCTTCTTCGCTCTCTACCTCCACCCAACCACCCATCGTCTCAATCTGGGTTTTAATCATGTGCAAACCTACTCCTTTCCCTTCAATGTGCGGATGGAAACGGCGATAAAGACCAAAGATTTTTGCTTTTTGCTTCGCCAGATCTATTCCCAACCCGTTGTCCTGGATTTGCAGACATAGATATCCCTTTGAAAATACTGTTTTAATGCGGATTTTCAAAGGCCGGTCCTGAGCCCGGTACTTTATGGCATTGGTGATCAGGTTGAAAAAAATGCTGTGCACGTACCCCTTCACCCCCAACACCGTCTGGCCCTGGGCGAAATCAACACTGAAACAGCAGGGCGTATCCACCAATTGTCCCGCCAAACTCTCCTGCACCTCAGAAAGCACCTTCACAAGATCGGTCTTTTCCAGGGCCTGCTCCTGCTTACTTCTGACGGTCAGGATATCATTCAGATCCCAGAGGGTGTTATCCAGCCGATGGGTGGTACGCTCCAGTTTGTTGATGAGTAAGGAATTGATAGGGTCAGCGTGGTTTTTGCGGTTATAGAGATGCAACAACCCCACAATATTGGCCACCGGTGCCCGGAGGTTATGCGACACGATATAGGTAAACTGCCGAAGGTGCTCGTTTTGCCGGGCCATTTCTTCGGTTAGCCTGTTCTTTTCTGCTTCGGCCTGCTTTCTTTCGGCGATAGGCCTGATGGAGGTGAAGCTATACGTTTCGGGGCCCATTTTGAAATAGTTGAGGTGAACCTCCACCGGATGCAGCTGCCCGTCTTTTGCCTTGAAAACCGTTTCAAACTCCAGGCTTTTGTGCGCTTTAAACTTTGCCCAGAGAAGAGACCAGCTTTGTTCAGTCAGCTCGGGCACCAGATCCAGCGTGCGCCGCTGCAAAAGCTCTTCCTCTGTATAGCCCAGCAGAAGACAGGTGGCGCGGTTCACCCGCGTGATGTGGGCATCGGCGCGGGTCCAGAGGAAAGCGTCAGAAGCGCGTTCAATCGAGAAATCAGCGAAACTCAGCTTCTCCTCCATTTTCTTCCGGCTGGTAATGTCATTGGCGCTACCGTCCATCCTGACCATTTGCCCCTGCTCGTTGAGTTGGGCGGTACAACGCGTGATGAGCCATTTCTCTTCGCCTGAGGCGGACAGCACCCGGTACTCCAACTGAAATTGCTCCGGCGAGACCCTGATTTGGGGCAGTGACTCAACAAACAAAGCTCGGTCATCGGGATGCACGCGGTTAAACCACAGGTATTTGTCGGCATAGAACTGGGCCGGGGTATACCCCAGAATGGCATCACACTGCGGACTGATGTAGGTCATCTCCATCTTCTCATTGAAAGAGAACACCACTTCAACGATATTGTTTAGAATGGACTGGGCGTATTGCTCGGCCTCGGCCAATTGCTTTTGAGCCAGTTTACGGGCGGTAATATCGTGCACCACCACCAGCCGCCTCACGGAGCTCCCCATGACCGGGGAAAGCTCATGGGAGACAATTTCCACGTGCAGTTCAGTCCCATCTTTCTTCAGATGCACCCATTCCCCGGCACTATACAGCGTATCGCGCAGGCTAGCTATCACCTTCAACACCTTCTGCACTTGATCCGCGGGCCGGATATCCTTGAGGGTCATCTGCAAAAACTCTTCTCTGGTGAAGCCATACAACCTCTCTGCCGCCGCGTTCACCGTCAGAAACCGCAGACTGTCTGTGTCATACACCCACATGGGCAGTGGATTATGATCAAACAACAGATGATAATCATCTACATGCGCTGGAGCAGTGCCAACCTCTAACCTATCTATGTTCATGCCTATGTTGATTCTTCCTGACCGAAGCGTCAGAAAGGCTGCTAACCGAAAAGAAGAGACATCTTCTTTCAAGAATGCAAATAAACTATCCTCACTTCCTGCCTTGTTATGTAGCTCCTATCGGGCGAAAGGAAATCGAATTTAAAATTAGTCGGATAAATCATCTTCTCCAAAAAATATCACTCTACCTTCATGAACTACTTTTCAAATCCAGCAGTTAAAAGCGGATAAATCACATTTAATTCACCATCTTTGTCCTAAACTTGATCTAAGACCTTAGTATCAAACATCATAAACCCTGAATTTGCAGCAACTTAACCAAAATATACAAATCTGTTTTTATAATATCCAGAAACCTACCACCAAGAACTTATCACACTCCAATCTAGGACATTACTAATATACATATGGTATATAGACTACACCCTTCAAAAACTCACGTGGGAGACATACTAAATCCCGCATATTGCGTATGAATACAAATACTCCCCTACTTACTGGCTTAAATCTGGTTAATATTCAATATAAACTAAAAATTTTGCTGAATTTGAAAATATTTATACCTTTATTTCAATGAAATATCTGTACTCCCTACTTTCCCTGCTGCTATTTGTATGTTGGGGGAATTCAAGTTCGTCTGCCTGGGCTCAGAACACTCCAAAGACAGAACCCTATACACTAGTTTTTAAACTGAAACCAACGGCACCTTCGGCCTTGAACAAAAGCGCCGGCGTGTCTGCGGTTCAACAGGTAGTTCAACGGGTGGCTGCAACACCGGCTGCCCAAAAATTCCCGACGTCAACTGGCGCGAACTTCAGAAGCACCAAGAAAAATGCGGTGGATCTCTCGTTGATATACCAGATGCAATACAACAAAGACCAAAGCTTTGCCCAGGTTAAAAAGCAGCTCCTGGAAACTGGCTTGGTAGAGTACGTGGAGCCTCTTTATCAATATGAGCCGCTCCACGTGCCCAATGACCCCAAAGCCGATTCAACCACCGGTTCCCAGAACTACCTGAAATTGATCAAAGCGTTTCAGGCCTGGGAAGTCAGCAAGAGCGACACTTCCGTGGTGATTGGTATCCTGGATACGGGCGTAAGACTCACGCACGAAGACCTCAAAAACAAGCTGAAGTACAACTATGAAGACCCGATAGACGGCATTGACAATGACGGAGACGGTTTTGTAGACAACTTCCATGGCTGGGATCTAGCTGACAATGACAATGACCCCACCGCCGATGCCAACGGACACGGCACCTTTGTGACGGGCATCGCGGCAGCCCAGGCGGACAATGGTGTGGGTATGGCCGGAGTTGGCTACCACGCCAAGTTTCTCCCTCTCAAAGTTTTTGCCTCTGGTACCGGTGGCTCTTTCAAGGGTTACGAAGCCATTGTATATGCCGCCGATCATGGCTGTAAAGTAATCAATCTTTCCTGGGGCGCGGCCAGCTTTGCCTCCGCCTTTGAGCAGGACGTTATCAATTATGCCGTCATCAACCAGGATGTCGTGATTGTGGCCGCCGCGGGTAACACCAATAATGAACTGGACTTTTACCCTGCTTCCTACCAAAACGTGGTTTCGGTGGGGGCTTTGGATAAGAACGATGTAAAAGGCGGTTCCCATACCTACAGCTATAACATTGACCTGGGGGCGATGGGCGTGGGCGTGTATTCCACCGCCAATGCCAGTGACACCAACTACAATTCAGGAACAGGATCTTCGTATGCCTGCCCCATGGTAGCCGGAGCCGCCGCCTTGCTGCGCAGCCAATTCCCGTCGCTTTCCGCCTTGCAGATTGCTGAACGCTTGCGGGCTACCGCAGACGATATCTATTCCATTGCCGGCAATGCCACTTATATTGAAAAGCTGGGCAAAGGCCGCTTGAACATCTATAAAGCCTTGACTGAAGCTACCCCCATCTCGGTGCGGTTAAAATCCTGGGACCTGATCAGCACTTCAGAGTTAGGACCTGGCGGAGATGTGAGCCTCATCGGAACGTTTGTCAATTACCTGAGCCCGGTTTCCGGACTTACGGTTAGCGTCACCTCCAGCAGTGAGTACCTTCAGATTGAACAGGGAACCTTTACGCCAGGTACCTTAGGCACCATGGCGAGTGTCAGCAACGAAGCGACTCCGTTCAAATTCAAGGTAGCGTTGAATACCCCGGCCAACACCCCAGTAACGGTGCGGCTTGGTTTTTCTAACGGCACCTACACTGATTACCAATACATCACCCTGGTGCTTAATCAGAACTTTTTAACCACGGACGTGAATAACCTGGCGGTTTCGGTGATGAGCACCGGCAATATCGGGTATAATGGATTGAATTACAGCCAGGGAAAAGGCGTGGTGTACAAGGGCAGTGCTGCACTACTGGCCGAGGGCGGTTTATTGATCGGCTATTCCCCTACCCAGGTATCAGATAATATCAGAAACGAAAAAGGCAGCACCGACCGCGACTTCTACGCCGTGACCAACCTGCAACGCAAACGCAATGCCCCTTATGCTGATTTCTATGGTTCTAATGTCATGGAAGACTCCCTCACCGCTACCAAGACCAAGAGCCTGTCCATCCAGCAGAATGTGTACGCCTGGGCAAACACTCCCAACCGCGACTTTGTAGTACTGGAGTTTATCCTGAAAAACCGGACTAATGACTCCATTTCTAATGCCTACGCCGGCCTGTTTGCTGATTGGGACATCATCTCCGCCGCCAAGAACGTGGCCGAATGGGACAACAGCTCCCGGATGGGCATCATCCGGCACAAGTCTGATACCAGTGTCTGGGCGGGCATCCAGCTACTTACCAAAGGTGCTCCCGGGTTCTATGCCCTGGACAACACCACCGGAACCGGCCTGATCAACACCACCGACGGATTCTCTACCAAAGAGAAATACCAGGCGCTTTCCGGAGGAATTCAGCGAGATAGCGCCGGATTTGACGGCGGGAAAGATGTCTATTACATCATCTCTTCGGCCATTAAAAAGCTGGCCCCGCTGCAATCAGACACCGTTGCTTTCGCCTTGGTGGTGGGTCAGTCCAGAGCCGAGATGAAAAAGAGCGCCAGCGCCGCCCTTCAGAGATACAACCAGATTCAGGGCGGAACGGTCACGGCCACTCCTTCCCTTACAGAGGTGAAAGCCATTGCCGTGTACCCCAACCCAAGTCAGGGGAAAGTAACGGTTGCCTTGCCCACGGCCATGCAACAGACTGCGGTTACGGTGCAACTGGTAGACAGCAAAGGCCAAGTTACCTCGCAGGGAAGCTACCAAAGAAAAGACAAGATCGATTTCGATTTCTCCCACCTCTCCTCTGGCATGTATTTCCTGCGGTTTGTTTCTTCCACCGGTGTAGTAACCCATAAATTAATGCTCTCCAAATAAGCTGTTCATTTCAGGGCCGTTTTCAGGAAAACGGCCCTGAAACGAACAGCTATAAAAAAGAAGAGGCGACCCGTGGGTCGCCTCTTCTTTTTTATACAACAGGATTTACTGCTTAGGCATTTTGCTGTTGCAAGCGGATCAAGTTAAGCGCTGAACCAGCTTTGAACCACTCAATTTGTCCTTGGTTGTAGGTATGATTCGCCTCGAACGTGTAGGTTGTACCGTCTTGGTGCGTTAATCTCACCTGCAACGGAACGCCCGGTGCAAAAGAAGTCAAGCCAACGATATCAATGGTATCGTTCTCCTGAATTTGGTCGTAGTCTGCCTTGTTAGCGAAGGTAAGCGCCAGCATCCCTTGCTTTTTCAGGTTGGTTTCGTGAATACGGGCGAAAGACTTCACCAATACCACTTTCACACCCAGGTGACGAGGCTCCATGGCCGCGTGCTCACGGGAAGAACCTTCGCCATAGTTCTCGTCTCCTACTACCACTGATCCAACACCAGCTGCTTTGTAAGTACGGGCTACTTTTGGAACTTCGTCGTAACCTTCACCTTGCACCAGCAGGTTTTTCACGCTGTTGGCTTCGCCGTTGAAGGCGTTGATGGCCCCGATCAACATGTTGTTGGAGATGTTATCCAGGTGACCACGGTATTTCAACCAAGGACCAGCCATAGAGATGTGGTCAGTGGTACATTTACCCTGGGCCTTGATCAACAGACGCAGACCAGTCAGGTCCTGACCGTTCCATGGCGCGAAGCCTTCCAGCAATTGCAGACGGTCTGACGTTGGGTCAACCACTACGTTTACCTGGCTTGGATCAGCCGCCGGAGCCACGTAACCTGCATCTTCCACATCAAAACCGTTTACCGGGAACTGGATACCAGTTGGCTCATCCAATTTCACCTGCTCGCCGTTTTTGTTCGTGAGGGTGTCCGTTAATGGGTTGAACGTCAAGTCACCGGCAATCGCGAAAGCGGTCACGATCTCAGGCGAGGCCACGAACGCGTGCGTGTTCGGGTTACCGTCGTTCCGCTTGGCGAAGTTACGGTTGAAGGACGTGATGATGGAGTTCTTGCGTTTCGGATCATCGGTATGACGCGCCCACTGCCCGATGCACGGACCACAGGCGTTGGCCAATACCACGCCCCCAATTTCAGAGAAAGTCTCCAGAATACCATCGCGCTCAGCGGTGTAACGCACCACCTCAGAACCTGGGGTAATGGTGTACTCGGCGTTCACGGTCAGGCCTTTTTCAACGGCTTGTCTCGCCAGAGAAGCGGCACGGGTTAAGTCTTCATAAGAAGAGTTGGTGCAGGAACCGATCAAACCTACTTCCAGTTTGGCTGGCCAGTTATGCTCACGCACGGCAGCGGCAAACTGAGAGATAGGCCAGGCGGCATCCGGCGTGAACGGACCGTTCACGTGCGGCTCCAACTCGCTCAGGTTGATTTCAATCAGTTGGTCGTAGAAAGCCTCTGGGTTGGCGTATACCTCCTCATCGGCACGCAGGTGCTCGGCAACCTGGCTGGCCAGGTCGGCAATTTCACCACGCTCGGTATGTCTCAGGTATTCAGCCATAGACTCATCATAGGCGAAAACCGAGGTAGTAGCCCCAATTTCGGCACCCATGTTACAGATGGTAGATTTACCAGAGCAAGAGATGTTGGCAGCACCTTCGCCGAAATATTCCACAATGGCACCAGTACCACCTTTCACGGTCAAGATACCCGCTACTTTCAGGATGATGTCTTTTGGTGCAGCCCAACCGCTCAGGCGGCCGGTCAGTTTCACGCCAATTACTTTCGGGAATTTCAGCTCCCAAGCCATACCGGCCATTACGTCCACGGCATCGGCACCGCCCACGCCAATGGCGATCATACCCAAACCACCCGCGTTAGGCGTGTGGGAGTCAGTCCCGATCATCATTCCGCCAGGGAAGGCGTAGTTCTCAAATACCACGGTGTGGATGATCCCCGCACCCGGCTTCCAGAACCCGATACCATATTTATTAGACACCGAGGCCAGGAAATCATAGACTTCTTTGTTCTCAGCGTATGCTTCGGCCAAATCCTGGTCAGCACCCACGCGGGCCTGAATCAAGTGGTCACAGTGTACAGAAGAAGGAACGGCAACCGTTGGGCGGCCCGCCTGCATGAACTGAAGCAAAGCCATCTGAGCGGTGGCATCCTGCATGGCTACGCGGTCTGGAGCGAAGTCAACGTAAGACTTACCTCGCTCATAGGCCTGCGTGGCAGAACCATTATATAAGTGAGCGTAAAGAATTTTCTCAGTCTGAGTTAAAGGCCGGCCAACCGCCGTACGTGCTGCCGCAATCCGGTCGCCCAGCTGCGCATACACTGCCTTGATCATGTCTACATCAAATGCCATAGATCTGCTTTGTATTATTTAAGTTCGGTGCTACTAACGTCGCGCACAAATGTCGCAAACAGAACACTTTTACACAAGTGTTTACCAGACGCCTTTTGCAAAGGTTTTCCGTTGCCTTTGCGGCAAATTCAAGGGCGTGACTTACTTTTACGGGATGAACAAGAATTCATTTTCCAGATTCTCCCTTTACGCCCTGTTTTCAGCGTCACTGGGCCTACAGGCCTGTTCCTCTTCGTCTTCAGAGGAGTTGAGCAGCGGCTCCTGGCGTGGTATCATTGAGGTAAGCGGCCAGGAAATGCCGTTCAACTTCACCGTTTCTGAACAGGACGGAAAGCAAGTTGCCTATCTTCTTAACGGAGATGAGAAAATTTTGATCAATGAAATTTCGCAGGCGCAGGACAGCGTGCGATTACAGATGCACATCTTTGACGCCGCCCTCATTGCCAAAGTAGATGGAAACCAGCTCAAAGGCCGTTGGGAGCGGAAAGACCAGGCCCAGCCCTACAGCCTGCCATTCACGGCAGAACACGGGAATACGAACCGTTTTTCGGAAAACCCCGCAAAACCAGGCATTGACGTTTCGGGCAAGTGGGAGGTGACCTTCACCGAAGACGGTGGAAAAACGTACCCCGCCATTGGCGAGTTCGTGCAGAAAGGCAACGCGCTGACGGGCACTTTCCTGACTACCACCGGTGATTACCGGTACCTGCAAGGCGAGGTTGACGGAAATCAACTGAAACTTTCTGCCTTTGACGGTGCCCACGCCTATCTCTTCAACGCCACCGGCCAAACAGACGGAACCCTGAAAGGCGATTTCTACGCCGGCCAAGCCAGCCACGAGACCTGGACCGCCAAACGCAACGATGCCTTTCAACTGGCTTCCGCCGATACCCTTACCTACCTGAAGCCCGGTTATGACCGTCTGGCATTCTCCTTCCCAGACCTGAACGGCAAGAAAGTCTCCCTCACTGATCCGCAGTTCAAGGGCAAAGTAGTGGTGGCGCAGATTTTCGGGTCCTGGTGCCCTAACTGCATGGATGAGACCCAATTCCTGGCGCCCTGGTACGAGAAAAACAAAAGCCGTGGCGTGGAAGTGGTAGGACTGGGTTACGAGGTAAGCCCCGAGTTTGACAAGGCCAAAGCCCGTATTGAGAAGATGCGCGACCGCCTGAACGTTTCGTACCCGCTGCTGGTGGGCGGCACCAAAGACAAGGAACTGGTAGCCAAATCACTGCCCGCCCTCAACCACGTGCTCTCCTTCCCTACCACTATCTTCATTGACAAGCAGGGCAAAGTGCGGAAGATCCATACCGGCTTCTCGGGTCCCGGCACCGGCAAATACTACGAGGAGTTTGTGCAGGATTTCAACAAAACCATTGATGAACTGCTAGCCGAAAAATAACAGCTAGAGCTCCAATAAAACGCATCGGGCGCGATTCTGACCAGAACCGCGCCCGATGCGTTTTAGGCCTGTTCTAAGAAAACGAAGCCCAAAACGCTAACGACCTATCCTCTTTAAGCTGCATCTCTTTATGGTGTTTAATCCACATAAAGGAACTTACAAACATTCTCTTGCGAAGGCTCGGAAAGGTGCCCAGTGAAAAGGCGGTTAGATTATAAAATCAACATCTTGCCTTTATCAAAGGCCTGACCTACTTTTGTGCGCAAGATGCATAAGGTCTTCCTGAAATATCTTCTTTCGCTGAGTATCCTGCTGTTGAGCGGGTATAGTCCTCTTTACGCCCATGCGCCTAAGGAGAGTCTCTACCATGCCTCGCCCAGAAACATGCAAAAGAACGTACAGGCCGCCATTGGCGCTGTACAAAAGGACCTTTCCCATCTTATCACGTATTCCTCCGCTGTTGCAGAAAAAGCGCACAATGACAGGTATCTCGCCGAAGCGGAGACGGAGGAAGATAAACCCCTTCTAAAAAAGACCCAGGAGAACAGCACCTATCTAACGGCTGTTTTCTACGCGCAGGCACTCGCCTTCCTTCTTTTCTTCCTGAAAAAGAACTTAACCTACTATAAGGACTTTTTCTCGTTTCCAGCCCAAAGATTATATATCCTCTTCCGAGTTTTCAGGATATAAGTTAAAATTCCCTTGAGGCGATCCAGCCTCCTGTTCCTCTAGTTTCTTTCGTGCCGGGGCTATTTTTTTCCGAATAGCAGCTTACGTGTTGTCACGTAGTGGGCACGTCTCTTCAAAGAAATCACAGGAACCCTTCTTCCAGGTTTTAGGAAATAGTTAAAAGAAAAACCCTTAGGCTTTTGCTTTGCCTAAGCCGCTACTTTCTTATTTAAAATTGCACATCATCCATACCCCTGTGAAAGGTTGGGTGCTTCGGTGTATCGCGTTTTACACATCCCTAATTACAATCAATTCAAGTATCATGAAGAGAATTCTCATGCCCATGGTTTTGGGTTTGTATGTCTTGCTGTGCCATACAGGCTGCGAATCCAAAAAAGAAGAAAAGGAAGAGTCCACCCAGTTTCTGGTAAGCAGTCCCTTGGTGAAGGACACCTTGATCACCAAAGAATATGTGAGTCAGATCCACGCCATCAGTCATATTGAGATCAGAGCTTTAGAGAAAGGTTACCTGCAGAAGATTTATGTAGACGAAGGGCAAACGGTCAGAAAAGGCCAGCTTATGTTTCAGATCATGCCGGCCATGTACGAGGCCGAGCTGCAGAAAGCCCAGGCCGAAGCCAGTTTCGCGGAGATTGAGTACCAGAACACGAAGAAGCTGGCCTCCGGTAACGTGGTTTCTCCCAACGAACTGGCCATGGCCAAAGCCAAACTGAACAAGGCCAAGGCCGAAGTCTCCCTGGCGCAGGTGCACCTGGGCTTCACCCAGATCAAAGCCCCGTTTGACGGCATCATGGATCATTTCCAGGTAAGGCTGGGCAGTTTGGTGGACGAAGGCGATCTGATGACCACTCTTTCTGACAACAGCAAGATGTGGGTATACTTCAACGTGCCCGAAGCCGAGTACCTGGATTACAAAACCAGCCTGAAAAACGACCATACCACCAAAGTAAAGCTGGAGATGGCCAACCACCAGGTGTTTGACTACCCTGGCGAAGTACAGACCATTGAAGCCGATTTCAATAACGAAACCGGAAACATCGCCTTTAGGGCCACTTTCCCCAACCCCAAAGGGCTGCTTCGACACGGCGAAACCGGGAATATCCTGATGGAGGTGCCTATGAAGAATGCCCTGCTCATTCCGCAGAAAGCCACCTTTGAAGTCTTGGACAAGAAGTACGTGTACGTGGTGGGCAATGACAACAAGATCAAGTCAAGGGAAATCACCGTGGCCGCTGAGCTTCCGCACATTTACGTGGTGCAGGAAGGGCTTTCCAAAGACGACAAGATCCTGCTGGAAGGCTTGCGTTTAGTGCGCGAAAACGAAAAAATACACTCAAAATACGTGGAGCCGAAGTCTGTCATGTCTCAGTTGAATTTATATGCGGAGTAGTGGAGGGGTCCTAAAAAGCAGAAGACATGTTTAGTAAATTCATAAGAAGACCGGTATTCGCGATTGTAATATCGATCATGATAGTTTTTGTGGGCGGCTTGGCCATCAAAAAGTTGCCCATCTCCCAGTTCCCGGACATCGCCCCCACCACGGTCAACATCTTCATTGCCTACCCGGGTTCCAGTGCTGATGTGCTGGTGAAGTCTACCTTGATTACCCTGGAACAGGCCATTAATGGCGTGGAGGGCATGCGGTACATCGCCTCAGATGCCACCAGCGCCGGCGAGGCGACGCTCCGGATCATCTTTGAGCCCGGCACCGACCCCAATGATGCGGTGGTGCGGGTAAAAACCCGGGTAGACCAGGTCATGCCGCTTTTGCCGGAACTGGTGCAGCGCGAAGGCGTGGTGATCTCCCCGGTGCAGCCCAGCATGCTCATGTACGTCAACCTCTATTCCAAGGAAAAGAGCATGGACGAAAAGTTCCTGTTCAACTACGCCACCGTGAAGATGATCCCCGAAATCCAGCGGATCAAAGGGGTTGCCCGGGCACAGATTTTGGGTAGCCGCCGGTACGCCATGCGCATCTGGCTGAACCCCGATCGTATGCGCGCCTACAACATCTCAGTGGAGGAAGTAATGAAGGCGTTAGGAGAACAAAGCATCATCGGCCGGCCGGGCCGGTTAGGGCAGAGTTCTGGTATTGCCGCTCAGTCGCTGGAATACGTGCTCACCTACAAAGGCCGGTATAACAAGCCGGAGGAATACAATGATGTGATCATCCGGGCGAACGCCGAAGGGGAAAGCATTCACCTGAGAGACATTGCCAAAGTGGAATTAGGCAGTGAATTCTTTGACATCTATTCCAACCTGGACGGCCGTCCGTCGGCGGCCATCGTGTTGCGGCAGAACTACGGCAGTAACGCCAGTGAGGTCATTGCCAATGTGAAGGCGCAGCTAGAGGAAATGCGTCCGTACTTTCCGCCGGGCATGGATTATAAAATCAGCTATGACGTTTCCAAATTTCTGGATGCCTCTATTGAGCAGGTAGTGCATACCCTGCGCGACGCGTTTATTCTAGTGGCCATTGTGGTGTTCATCTTCCTGGGCGATTGGCGCTCTACGTTGATTCCCATCCTGGCGGTTCCGGTATCGTTGATTGGCGCTTTCTTTATCATTCAGTTCCTGGGCATTTCCATTAACATGGTGACGCTCTTCGCCCTGGTACTGGCCATCGGGATTGTGGTGGATGACGCCATTGTAGTGGTGGAAGCCGTGCATGCCAAAATGGAGGAAGAGCCGCATCTCTCACCTTACAGCGCGGTGAAAAAAGTACTGGGCGAGATCAGTGGTGCTATTATCGCCATTACCGCCGTGATGGTGTCGGTATTCCTGCCTATCTCCTTCATGACGGGTCCGGTGGGTACGTTCTACCGCCAGTTCTCCATCACCATGGCTAGTTCCATTGTGATTTCGGCGCTGATTGCGCTTACGCTCACTCCGGTGCTGTGCGCTATGCTGCTGAAAAACCACCACGGGTACGCTAAGAAAAGCAATATCCTTTCTAAGGCCCTGGACCGTTTTAACCGTGGTTTTGAAAAACTAACCGGAAAATACGTAAGCTTGCTGACCTCTATTGTGAGTAGAAGATGGGTGACGTTTGGGGTGTTGATCGCCTTTGGGGCCGGTATCTTCTACGAAAACCAGATTGTGCCGTCCGGCTTTATCCCGAACGAGGACCAGAGCACCATCTACGCCATCATCCAAACGCCGCCGGGCTCAACCTTGGAGAAAACAAACCAGGTGTCTCAGAAACTGCAGAAAATCTGTGAAGAGATTGACGGCGTGGAGTCTGTCTCCTCACTAGCCGGTTACGAGATCATGACCGAAGGCCGGGGCTCCAACGCGGGGACGTGTCTGATTAACCTGAAAGACTGGTCAGACCGCAAGCACAACGTGAAAGAGATCATGGAAGAGCTGGAGGAACGGTCCAAAGGACTGGGCGCGGTGATCGAGTTCTTCGAGCCACCCGCAATCCCCGGTTTTGGTTCTTCCGGAGGTTTCTCTATGCGTCTCCTGGACAAAAACTCCGAAACTGATTACCACGAGTTCGACAAAGTGAATCAGGAGTTCATGGATAATCTGGGCAAGCGGAAAGAGCTCTCGGGCTTGTTCACTTTCTTCGCGGCCAATTATCCGCAGTACGAACTGCAGATTGACAACAACCTGGCCATGCAGAAAGGAGTGTCTATTGGTAAAGCCATGGATAACCTCAACATCTTGATTGGGAGTACCTATGAACAGGGTTTCACCAAGTTCAACCAGTTCTTCAAAGTGTACGTGCAGTCTGACCCTAAATACAGAAGACTTCCCTCTGATTTGTTGAACCTGTATGTGAAGAACGAGGCGGGTGAAATGGTGCCGTATTCGGCGTTCATGAAGCTGAAGAAGACGCAGGGCCCCAATGAGATTACCCGTTTCAACCTGTACAACTCGGCGGCCATTCAGGGGCAACCAGCCAAAGGCTATACCACCGCAGACGCCATCCAGGCCATTCAGGAAGTGGCGGCCAAATCGTTGCCTAAAGGCTATGACATTGCCTGGGAAGGTCTTTCGTACGACGAGGCCACCCGCGGCAACGAGTCCATTTACGTCTTCGCCATTGTGTTGGCCTTCGTGTACTTTGTGCTGGCCGCGCAGTATGAGAGCTTCATCATTCCGTTGGCGGTGGTGTTCTCTCTCCCTGTCGGGATTTTCGGTTCCTTCCTGGTGCTCCAACTCATGGGGCTGGAGAACAACATCTACGCCCAGATCGGGCTCATTATGCTGGTGGGTCTCCTAGGTAAAAACGCCGTGCTGATTGTGGAGTTTGCCGTACTCAAGCGCCTGCAGGGAGCCACAATCCTAGATGCCGCCATTGAAGGAGCCAGGGTGCGTTTCCGCCCAATCCTGATGACCTCCTTCGCCTTTATCGCCGGTCTGATTCCGTTGGTGATTGCCACCGGGGCCGGAGCTATCGGGAACCGGACCATTGGAGCCTCCGCCATGGGCGGTATGCTGTTCGGGACCGTCTTTGGGGTCATCATCGTGCCGGGGCTATATTTCATCTTCGGCCATCTGGCCGATGGACGTCAGCTGATCAGAAATGAAGAGGAGACCACTTTAACCGAGGACTATGTCCATTCCATTGACAATTTCCCCCAACCTGTAGACGCCGAAGCAAATGTTTAAGAATAGAAGATGGAATTGGTTGGGGATAGCGCTTATCGCCCTCACCTATTCAGCCTGTAAAACCCCTGAGTTAGTTCAGAAATCAGCGAATGCGGCCGTGCCTGCGAGTTATTCCAACTCGCAGGATACCACCAACACCGCGCAGGTGAAGTGGAAGGATTTCTTCACTGATCCTTTTTTGACGGCTCTGATTGATACTGCCTTGCAGAACAACCAGGAGCTGAACATCACCCAACAGGAAATTGAGATCAGCAGAAACGAAGTAAGAGCCAGAAAAGGCGAATACCTGCCATCTGTGGGGCTGCGAGGAGCCGCGGGCCTGGATAAGGTGGCTCGGTTCACCAACATTGGGGCCCTGGAAGCGACCACGGACATCAAGCCGGGCAAGGAAATGCCGGAACCGCTTCAGGATTATATGGTAGGCGCGTATGCTACCTGGGAGGTGGATATCTGGCGGAAGCTGCGGAATGCCAAAAAATCGGCGGTTAGCCGGTACCTCGCCTCAGTGGAGGGCCGAAACTTTATGGTGACCAACCTGATCTCTGAGATTGCCGAGAACTACTATGAGCTGCTGGCCCTGGACAACCAACTGGCTATTGTCAAGCAGAACATAGCGCTGCAAAGCAATGTTCTGAAGATTGTCAGGCTGCAGAAAGAGGCCGCCCGGGTGACCGAGTTGCCGGTGCGCCGCTTCCAGGCCCAGGTGCTCAACATCCAAAGCCTGCAATATGACATTCAGCAGAAGATCACGGAAGCCGAGAACCGCATCAACTTCCTGATTGGCAGATTTCCGCAACCGGTACAGAGAAACTCCCAGCCTTTAGAGAACCTGACGCCTCAAGCCATTCAGGCCGGTGTTCCGGCGCAGTTGCTCGCCAACCGACCAGACATCAAGCAGGCGGAGTTGGACCTGGCAGCCTCCAAGCTGGATGTACAGGTGGCCAGAGCGCGTTTCTATCCTTCTTTAGGGATCTCGGCAGGTATTGGCTACCAGGCGTTCAATCCAACGTTTCTGTTAAAGCCAGAGTCCTTGCTGTACTCCCTTGCCGGTGACATCACGGCTCCGCTGGTGAACAGAAACGCGATCAAGGCCGTCTATTACAGTGCCAACGCGAAGCAGATTCAGGCAGTGTACAACTATGAGCGCACCATCCTGAACGCATACATAGAAGTGGCGAATCAGTTAGCCAAAATCAGCAATCTGGAGAAAAGCTACGACCTCAAAGCCAGAGAAGTGGAGGCGCTCACGCAGTCTATTGAGATTTCAAACACCCTCTTCAACTCAGCCCGAGCCGATTACATGGAAGTGCTCATGACCCAACGCGATGCGCTGGAATCCCGGTTTGATTTGGTGGAGACCAAGATGCAGCAGATGCAGGCCACGGTGAATGTGTACCGGGCACTAGGCGGCGGCTGGAGACAATAGAACAAGAGAGTAGTGCATCGGTCTAGGTATGACTGATTTTCAAAAGGAAAGCCCTTTCACTAAAATGTGAAAGGGCTTTCCTTTTCTAATTACAAGTTATTCTTACCTCTTCTACAAGCTCGTTACGCACTGAAGACTATAACCTAAATTAAAGTATAAAGAAGGAGAATTCAGCTTCAGATCTACTATCATCTCTTTCCTTCTAATTCACGTATTCCTAGTTCATGTTTTTACTCTGTTTTCAAGAAAAGAACCTTAAAGCACGCTTTACTTATTCATCTATCGCTACTCCTCTAACGGACTAGTGTAAACGGCGGCGGAGGCCGTCGGCCGCCGTTTACACGTGGTTATGGGCTGTTATTTTTTTACAATATCTGGGTTATGCATTTTATTGTAAGTCAATTCCATTAACTTGAAAGCGTTCCCTAACTTCATTCTTAAGGTCTTACCTAATTTGAAAGGTGAATGGAAAGAATAGTAGGTAAACTTATTTGAGTTTTTGTCTTTTATATAAACATCAGTAGTGGTGACATGCGTCGGTAAGGGTTCTTTGCAATCCTGAAAAACGGTTAGATTTTGAATGTCGGAAAGAAGCATGTTATACATCTGGTTTTCCTTAGCTGAGAAACTAATACTTTCCTTAAAACCGCTTTCGCTTACTATTCTGCCAACTATCCCAAAATCGTTTACTTCAATCACCGTTACTCTTGCGATACCATTTCCTCTTGAGTAACACAGTATTCCTGGTTCTTCTGATTTTACAAAAATTTTGTAATGAACTTGAAAAAAACTACTGCTGTCTAATAGTATTTCATTTTCTACGGTCACTAATTCGCAAGAAGTTTCAAGGTCTATTTGTCTGGAAGCTGATTTGCAGCCCGCAAACAAAATCAATACTGCTACCAGGATTTTTTTCAAAAGCTAATATTTATAATTGCCCATAAAGGCCTCGTGTAAGCGGCGGCGGAGGCGGTCGGCCGAGGCTGACGTTTAGGTGATGTTATCTGAAGTTATTTTTGTTGAATATAGTAATCGTATGCAATCACAAATACAGAGTCCGACATTTCAGGTCTAGGAACAGCAATTGAGCCATACCATTTATAGTTCTTTACTTCTCCTTTTTGAAGGTCGTCACTTTTTGCGGTGAATTTTATATAGGCAGTGTCTTTAATCACTTTGGCTAATTTATCACTATCATATAATTTCCCCCAAGAAATAGAATCCCCATGATGAAATTTAATTCTTGGGCTCACGCTGTCGGATGGGTACAATTTATCATGATTTACTAAAAACAGCTTTAATCTATAAGTTTCCCCGTTCTGGACAGTATCTTTTTCTACAAAGCCTAAAGCAAAGCTATTAAAATAGGTATTCGGCTTTAACGGGTTGTTTGGTCTAAAATTGAATTCTTCTAAACCGTCTTTGATTTCGTTTGCAGGAGATTTTTGGCATGAAGCCAGAAAAACTGAAGCCATAAATACATATATCAATTTCATGTTTTAATTGCATATAACGGCCTCGTGCATGAGACGTGCAAGGCCGCAGGCCGTAGCATGACTTATGCACTTTGTTGGCTTAAGTTATTTTTTATCCAGTTCCACCTCTAAAGGTTGAGTTTGTATTTTTGTGTACCTGTCAGGTGAAGTTGCTAAAACTAAAGTTGTGTCTACAAGTTGAGTCAAATCTTTAAAATAATATTGTTTTTGGCCAATCCTTTCAGACGGGACAATTTCAAAGCTTAAAGTATTGATTTGTTTTCCCTGAAAGCAGCATGTTTTTCCTTTACCCCAGAAAGTAGAGGGGTTAAAGCCGACACAATGTTCAGTTATATTTCTTCCTGTTGACTCAATTACAATCGGCTTAATGTATGTTTTATCAAAAGTCCACTGGTTTACATAGCCAATCCCGTTACTGTCAACTTTTAAAATGTTGTCCTCAACATTTGACAAGACGAGGTTCACTTCCCCTGTAAATCCTGGTGGAACTGTAATTGTTAAAGTTGGTGAATATAAGTTGTAATGGAATACAATAAAGCCTATTGAAGTATTAATTGAAAACAAAGTCAAAAAAGAGGTGTTTTTAAAAATTAACCTGAAAAAGGCGGCGACTATCAAGGAGCCCAGGAGAAATACAACTAAGACAAAGCTGCCTAAAACTAATCCAGATAAAATCATTCCACCTGGTGCATTAATCAATTTGATGATTAAGCTGATAAGCAGTAGTGTGGAAAGTAGTCCAGCAAATATTTTAAGTTTCTTGTCCTTCATAATTTATGCCAACGACCATACATAAGCAAACATACGCTTATCTGCTTTATAGATACAGATATACAAAACATTGCGTAAAAGGCCAAGTTCGTAGAATAGGCAGATCCATCAGACTGAGCACACGTAGAGCGTTGACCTCCGTTTTAAGCCCGTTTTCAGAAAAAGAGCCTTAAAACAGGAACAGGTATTATTTCTCGCGCTCGATGGTATAGCGGATGAGTTGCTCCAGCGAGTCGCGGGAGGGGGAGGCGGGGAAGGTGTGCAGGAGTTGCAGGGCATCGGCGTGGAGGCTGTTCATGCACTGGATGGAGTACTCCAGCCCGCCGGATTTCTTGACGAAGTCAATGACCGCGTTGATTTTATCGGCTTTGCCGTTGTTGTTTTTGACGTTGTAGATGACCCGGCGTTTGGTCAGCCAGTCGGCGTGCTGAAGGGCGTAGATCAGCGGCAGGGTCATCTTTTTCTCTTTGATGTCAATGCCCACGGGTTTGCCGATCTCGGCGGTGCCGTAGTCAAACAAATCATCTTTGATCTGGAAGGCCAGGCCTACTTTCTCCCCGAACAGACGTGCCCGTTCTACAGTCTGGGCATCAGCTCCGACGGAAGCCACGCCCACGGCGCAGCAGGAGGCAATAAGCGAAGCGGTTTTCTGCCGGATGATGTCAAAATACACCTCCTCGGTGATGTCCAGGCGGCGGGCTTTCTCCATTTGCAGCAGTTCACCCTCACTCATCTCGCGCACGGCGTTGCTCACAATCTTGAGCAGCCCGAAATCATCGTTGTTAAGCGACAGCAGCAAGCCCTTAGACAGCAGATAATCGCCTACCAGCACGGCAATCTTGTTTTTCCAGAGGGCGTTCACCGAGAAGAAACCGCGGCGGTAGTTGGAGTCGTCTACCACGTCATCGTGCACCAGGGTGGCCGTGTGCAGCAGTTCAATGAGGGCGGCGCCCCGGTACGTGGCATCGGGGATTTGCTCCTGGATGAGCTTGGCCATGAAGAAAACGAACATGGGCCGCATCTGCTTGCCCTTGCGTTTCACAATGTAGCCCATGATCTTATCCAGCAGCAAAACATTTGATTGCATGGACTGGCGGAATTTCTTTTCGAACTCCTGCATCTCAACTGCAATCGGGGCCTGGATCTGGTTTAAGGGGCTGCTCATCTTGGTCCGCAATATTACGAGGCTGCGCCCTCAGAAGCAAACGCTGGGTTTGGAATTCCCGTTATTCAGGTGTTACTTCGTCGGCTTTTTCAGATATTTCCGCCCATGATCCAACGCTCCGACTTTCTCCTCTCCTCCCCCCACGGCCGGGACTTCGCCGTGGATGCCCGCTGGCTACAGGACGGCCACGCCAAACCCTTGGTAGTGTTTGTGCACGGCTTCAAGGGATTCAAAGACTGGGGCCATTTCAACCTGCTCGCCGACTACTTCGCCCGCCACGGTTTTGTGTTCGTGAAACTCAACCTCTCGCACAATGGCGTGGAGCCAGACGGCACCGATCTCACCAACCTGGAAGCCTTCGGGAACAACAATTTCTGCATTGAACTAGACGATGTGGGCACGCTGCTGGAGCATCTGAAGAACAGCCCCGCCCAGATTCCGGCGGAGGAACTGGATGCCGATTATATCTTCCTGATCGGGCACAGCCGGGGCGGCGGACTGGTGCTTTTGAAAGCCGCGGAGGCTGCGCACGTCTCGGGCGTGGCCACCTGGTCAGCGATCAGTGACATTGACCAACGCTGGGCCCCCGAGGTGATGGAGAAGTGGAAGCAGGACGGGGTGCAGTACATTGTTAACGGCCGTACGGGCCAGCAGATGCCTTTGTACTACCAATTGGTGGAGAACTTCCACGCCAACCGGCAGCGCCTGGACATTCCCAAGGCCGTGGAGAAACTGCAGATTCCGCTCCTGATCCTGCACGGCGAGCAAGACGAAACGCTGCCCGTGCAGATGGCGCATGACCTGCACGCCTGTAACCCCTACGCAGAACTCTACCTGCTTCCCGAAGGCGATCATTCCTTTGGAGGACGTCACCCATTTGACCAGCCGGAACTCCCCGCCCTGGCCAAGTCCGCCGCCGACAAAACCATTCAATTCTTCCAGAACGCCCTCACCCGTTTGTAATGACCGCATTGTACTTGCTCTTAGGCAGCAACCTGGGCGACCGCGTTTTTTATTTAACCGAAGCAGCCCGCCATTTAGAGGCCGTTTTAGGAAAAATAGCTCTAAAATCGGGTCTCTACGAAACCGCTGCCTGGGGCCTGGCTGATCAGCCCTCTTTTCTAAATCAGGTATTGGTGGTGCAAACGGATCTCAGCCCCCTGGAAGTCTTAACCCACACCCAGCAGATTGAACAGGAGTTAGGCCGAATCAGGAAAGAACGATGGGGCTCCCGCGTCATTGACATCGATCTGCTCTTTTACGGCCAGCAGGTACTTGAAACAGACGAACTGCACCTCCCCCACCCGCAGCTCCATCTCCGCCGGTTCACCTTGATCCCGCTTGCCGAGGTAGCGCCTACGCTATTGCACCCGGTCCTCCAGAAAACAATCACCCAACTATTAGCAGAGTGCCCCGATTCTTTGGAGGTAAAGATTTTTAATGTGCTAATGGGTTAATGTGCTGATTAGAAAAGGGGAAATTGCTAATGTGCTAAATGAGAATGTAGAAGGCGCAGATGCTGAGAAGAAGGAGTTGCAAACAGAAAAAGCTTTGCTCTGAATTTGCTTTGAGGGAGATGTTCTTCTAATAGGAAGATAGCTTTTTGAGGCTACTTTCTGAAAATCAGGCTAAAAACAAAAAAGTAAGTTCCACGTGTTAATCCATTCCCTAATTAGCACATCAGCACATTTCCTAATTAGCACATTAACTAAATTAGCTAAAGATCGAACTTCTGGTAGACAGAGTTCTTGCTCACATACTCCGGCACCAGCTGTTTCATCTTTTTGATGACGACTTCGTTGTTTTGGCTGGCGAATAGATCAATAAGCCCTTGGATTTCCTGAAGCACCTTCTCGCTGCGCGGCGTGGGCAGATTCGCGAGCCTGATCTTAGGGTGCACCGTGGCCTGAACGGATTCGTTTTCGTGGAAGAGTTCTTCCTCCAGTTTTTCCCCGGGGCGCAGGCCAGTGTAGACCAACTGAATATCCTTGCCCAGCGTGAGGCCCGAGAGTTTGATCATCTTCTTGGCCAGATCCACAATCTTGATGGAGTCGCCCATGTCAAAAATGTAGATCTCGCCGCCCGTCCCCATGACGGCCGCCTCCAGCACCAACTGGCAAGCCTCCCGGATGGACATGAAATACCGCGAGATGTCTGGGTGCGTCACCGTTACCGGGCCACCCTCTTCAATCTGCTTTCTGAACCGCGGGATCACGGAACCGGTGCTCCCAAGCACGTTCCCGAAACGGGTGGTGATAAAGCGGGTGCGTTTGTTGCCAGAGTCGCGGAGGTAGTGGTCCATGGCTTGCACGTACATCTCGCAAAGTCTTTTGGAGGCTCCCATGACGCTGGTGGGGTTCACCGCTTTATCCGTGGAGAGCAGCACAAACTTCTGGACCTGGTATTTCACCGCCAGATCGGCTAACACTTTGGTGCCTAAAATATTCGTACTCAAAGACTCGGTGGGGTTCTCCTCAATCACAGGCACGTGCTTGTATGCGGCGCAATGAAAAACGATCTCCGGCCGATAACTCCGGAACATGGCTTCCATGCGGGCTTTGTTACAGATATCGCCCAGCACTACCTCAAAGTTCAGCTTCACGTACAGCTCGGTCAGTTCCAGTTCCAGGTCGTACAGCGCTGACTCAGCCTGGTCCACGAGGATCAGCTGATTGGGTTTGAACTTGATGAGCTGCCGGACCAATTCGCTGCCAATGGAACCGGCGGCACCGGTCACCAGAATAGTTCGGTTCTGCAACTCGCTGTGTAGCATAGGAGAATCAATCTCCGCTGAAGGTCTCCCCAACACATCCTCAATGCGTACTTCCCTGATCTGTTTAAAGCTGAGTTCGCCGTTGATCCATTTGTAGACGGGCGGCACCACCAAAACCTGCACCCCGGCATTCAGGCACGCCTCTACCAGTTGCCTTCTCCGGGCCAGGGAAAGCTGCTGCACCGCCACAATCAATAAATCGATCTGCAGGGCCGAAAGCTGCTGGCCCAGCTCTTGGGCGGGTTGCTGGATGGGTACCCCGTTGACGATCAGGTTCTGCTTCTTTTCATCGTCGTCCAGGAAAGACACAAAGTGGTAGTAGGTACCCATGTCCTGCTGCAGGGTCCGGAGGGTGATGGTGCCAACCTCCCCCGCCCCAAAAATAGCGACGTTGACTTTGTGCGAGTTGGCGTGGTTCCACTCATAATGCACTATCTTGGCCCAGCCCCTGAACAAAGACAAGGCCAGAATGCAGCCCAGATAATCAATCAGGAGAACCGAAATGGGAATGAAATTCTGGTAGCCCAGCAGTTTGTTGTACACCAGCTGGGCAATCACCAACAGACACGAACTGGCCGAGAGCGAAAAGAAAAGTTTTCGGAGATCGTCCAGGCTGGTGTAGTGCAGAATACCCGCGTACGTTCTGCCGTAGTAAAATGCCACCGCCCGCACCGCCAGCACAATGGGCAGCATCTGCGCCACCGAAAGCTCGGTGTACTTCTTCAGGTCGAAGTTAAAGCGCAGCAGGTACGCCATGAAAAAAGACAGGGCACATAAACAGATATCTATCCCAAATACGAGTTGCCTCGGCATTTTCTGTGCGAAGATCTGCTGCATGTGCCCCATCTGTTTTACGCGTGATTTCTGAAAAATAGGTTAAAAACGTGATTAGCTTACCTGGCCAACCTCGGCAGTTTTGTCTATTTTCTTCACTAGTCCCTGCAATACCTTGCCCGGACCGCACTCTACAAAGAGCATAGCGCCATCAGCGATCATTTGTTGCACTGATTGGGTCCAGCGCACGGGCGCCGTCAATTGCTTGATCAGGTTCTGCTGAATTTCCTTGGGGTCTGTATGCGGTTTGGCATCTACGTTCTGGTACACCGGGCAGATTCCCTGGCTGAACTGCGTCTGCATGATGGCCTGCTCTAACTCCGCCTCCGCTGATTTCATCAACGGCGAGTGGAAAGCCCCTCCTACCGGCAGCACCAAAGCGCGTTTGGCACCGGCGGCTTTCAGGCGCTCACACGCTTCCTCCACGCCGGCAATGGTTCCGGAGATTACCAACTGCCCCGGACAGTTGTAATTGGCGGCCACTACCACGTCGTTCACTTCGGCGCAGATTTGCTCCACTTTTTCATCTTCGAGGCCCAAAATAGCGGCCATGGTAGAAGGTTGCTCTTCACAGGCGGCCTGCATGGCCAAGGCTCTTTTGGAAACCAACCTGAGGGCATCTTCAAAGGCCAGGACTTTGTTGGCTACCAGCGCCGAGAATTCTCCCAACGAGTGTCCGGCCACCATTTCCGGGGCGAAATCCTGAGCTACGGCCGCCTGAATCACGGAGTGCAGGAAAATGGCGGGCTGGGTTACTTTGGTTTCCTTCAGTTGTTCGTCGGTTCCGGAGAACATGATATCGGTGATGCGGAAGCCCAGAATCTCATTGGCTCGTTCAAAAAGCTCTTTGGCTGCCGGATGTTGTTCGTACAGGTCTTTGCCCATTCCCACAAACTGAGCGCCCTGGCCCGGAAAAACATATGCTTTCATGCGTTGCGTGTGTTGGATGTTTTGAGCCTGTTTTCTTAAAAAGAGGCTCAAAACAGCTGGTTTAATTTTATGGTAATCGCAAAGATATAAAAATGGTGCCCATTCTTGGAACAGGCACCATCCTTAAAAATCCAATACGTAAATCTGTGTGCTAACGGATAATCTCCACCCAGCCTTTGAAGGTTCGCACGTCTGGCCTCAGGCCGAAGAACTCCACTTCTACCTGGTAGAAATATGTTCCGTCTGACAGGGCTTTGCCGCCGTTTTCAACGCCTTTCCAGTTCAGGCCTGGATCACCGCTGCTTTCGTAGACTTTGTTGCCCCACCGATTAAACACCCGCAGCGTCGCTTTCTTGATGAAGGTGGCACCTTGTTTAGGGGTGAAGACATCGTTTTTCCCGTCGCCGTTGGGCGTGAAGATGTTGGGCAGCGAGAACACAATACAGTTTTCTTTGCAGACGATGTTGCTTTGTTCCCCTTCCACCCCAGAGAAATCAGTAGCCGTCACTACGTAACAACCGGCATAAGAAAGCAGGTTTCCGTGGATGTACTGGTACACCAGCGCACCGGTATTGTCAATGGTGGCCAGCTTCACAAACTCACCTTCTTCGGTCTCCTTATAATATAAGGTGTAGAAGTCAATCGTTCTGGAGCCACACTCAGGAGGTAATCTCCAGGCGAGGGTATTGGAGAAAGGTGGACCGTTGGGAACGAAATTCTCATCGCAGACCAATGGATCAATGGACAGTTCCGGTACACATAAACGGGTGACGCACACTTCCTGGCTGTTGTTCAGGATAGGATCTGGCAGGAACGGGTTATTAAAGGTTCCTTTGGTTTGCACATAGGCACAATATTCTCTGCCGGCTATCAGGGGAATCTCTTTGCTGTAGGTACCGGAGGTAGCCGTAGCCTGCACGCTGTCATACTTCACAAAAGTCCCGTCGCCGTTATCATCCAGGTAAATGACGTGGTAGAGCGGCTTGGTGGGAGTACTGGCGTTGTTCCAGGGCACATTGTAGGTCCAGTTGAGCACCATGGTTCCTCGCTGGGCCTGCCCGTTTAACCGCACGCTGCTGGCGGTAGAAGAGTCTACCAGCATGGTTGGGCTGCCCACGGTTCCTGAATGGTAAAACTCCACGCGGTAGGTATAGGAGGTATCTTCGGTATTCAGGTTATTATCGGTGAAGACGGTATCGTTCAGGCTGGTGAAGTTGTAGCCAGGTACCGGCGTAAAAGCTGCGGTGGCACTCCGGTTCTGGCCGGGAACGCGCAACAAACGATACGTGAAAGGAGCCGTCAACTCAGCAATGTTGGCCGGACGGGGCCTGCTCCACTCCACCCGGATCTTCCCGGTGGTGGTACTGGTTTCGGTGACGCTCACTTTGGTGATGGAAATAGACTCCAGCGTGGCGCAGACTTCATTAGACGCAATACTTTTGCCCCCGCCCGGTTGCGGGAATTCGGCATAGATGCGGTAACAGTAGGTTTTGTTGCGCTCCAGGCCTCGGCCGTTATTATTGTCCAGGAAAGTCACCACCCCGGCGCTCACCTGCCCCACCAGCGTATACCCAGCCGAGGCTGGAATACCAGTGGTACACGTATCAGGCCGGAAGTCTGAAGGTCCTTCCTTGCGGTAGATGTACATGGTGGTCGCATTAGGACAGGTATACCGGCTCCAGTTCAGCCGGATACTGCTGCTATTCTGCGGCACAGCAGAAACCAGCACCGGCGGCGGCCCCACAACAGTGATGCGCCAAGGCCGCAGATCCACTAAAATCGAGCCAGATGGCGGTCGATCCTCGGCTTTGAACACCACCTGATACGGTTGCTGGCGCACATCCTGGCAGGTTGTCTGCCAGTTGAAAATATGGGTAGTGTCGTTTAGCTTCGGGAAAGTGGCAGGCGGCAACATGCTTCCAACGGCCGATATAATGACAGGATCACGGTTAGGATCTCTGGCCCGCACCGTATCACGCAAGAGGGTACCGGCCACAATACAGGTATCTCTGGGAATAATGAGCACCGGCGGCTTGTTAGAATTATCTAACACCAATATCTGCATGTCTCGGATCACCTGACCAATCAAGCGGCCATCTCGCCACTCCTCCACCACAAAGGCTATGTTGAATTCCCCAATCATGTTCGGGGTGTTCCAAGTCAATTGCCCAGTGTTTCGGTCTAAAGTAAAGCCATCAGGTCGAGTTGCGTCTCTAAAATTAGGATCACTCAGAAAATTCTCCAGCCCTCTGTAGCCGGGAGCAGTTCTCCCAATAGGGTTACCGCAAGCATCATTGCTACCAATTACCCTTGGTTCCAGCATCTTGAAGGAGAGGCTGTCTCCATCTGGGTCATAGGCTCCGGGATTGTGCACAAAGACTTGGTTCCGGACAGCAAGATCTACCGGCGGATACTCGAGTATAGGTGACTGGTTAATCCCCAGAAAAGGGTCAACGGTGAGTGTACTTTGTAATAAGAAGGTCTGTTGAACAGAATTGGAGAGATTGACAATGGACGCGTTTCGGTTCTCTCCCACAAAGGTTACCGTGAAAGTACCCGGCCCTGAATAGGTATGTTCAAACCGATATGTATTGACATAGGTACTGTTCTGCCCATTTGGCAATACCACCTTGGAAGCTCTGGGCACCCGTAGGCTTGTACAGTCCCCGAAATACAACGTAGCTTCGGTGTCTTCAAAGGCTCCTGGGGCTGCCACACTGAATGTGACTAAGGTAAAGAAAAACCGCAGCGGGTTTCTGGCGCCAGTGGTGTCACTCTTCACATAAATGTTCCCTGCCCGTAAGTGCGTGGCCTGGGCTTCTGACGAGACAAATAAAGAAAAAACAAACAGCCCACACAGCAAAATCAGGAAGGCCCTCACTTTCTGTAAATTTAGAGGCATATAGTAGCGTTTTGCATGCAAAAACAAAGATAGAAGAATCTATAGATAGGCCATGGTCTCACTAGAACAAATCTATAGGACCTTGGTTATATAGGTACAGGATTATGTCTATAACGAAATCTCCCCTGCTCTGTTGTAGTATACATCATCAATTCCTGTTTTTGGGGTATTTTCCCGAAAACATTGCAAAAAAGGCAAATCGCGACTTCATAGCTGGGGTATGATTGTAAACAATTTAGATTGATTCAAAATAAACATCACAATTGCTTGACAAAGCCGCGGCATGTACCTTTGAAGAGATTTAACCAATCCTTTACACACCTTATTTATCAACCTTAACACAACAAAATGAGTTGGTTTTCTAAAACGTTTTCCAGTAGCATCGGGCGCAAACTCCTGGTGGCCGTCACTGGTTTGTTTCTCTGCTCTTTTTTGGTGGTGCACCTGGTGGGCAACCTGCAATTGTTTAAAGGTGACGGAGGAGCTTCCTTCAACATCTATTCCCATTTCATGGCCACCAACCCATTAATCCGCACCATGGAGATAGTGCTGGTGTTAGGCTTCGTGTTCCACATTTACGAGGCCCTGGTGCTTACCCGCCGGAACAAAAGCGTGAGACCCGTTCAGTATGCGTACAACCGCCCGCAGGACAACAGCAACTGGTCTTCTCGCAACATGGGCTTGTTGGGAACCGTTATTCTGGTGTTTCTGATCATCCACCTCTATAACTTTTTCTGGCGCGCGCGCTTCGGCGAGCCTAACATGATTCCCATTGAAGGTACTGATTATGATGACCTGTACTCAGTGGTGGTGCAGTCTTTTCACTTGTGGTGGTATGTGTTGATCTATGTGTTAGGTCAGATTGCCCTTGGCTACCACTTGTACCACGGGTTCTCCAGCGCGTTCCACACGTTAGGGTTGAACCATAAAAAATACACCCCGGCCATTCAGAAATTCGGGGCTTTCTTCTCCATTGTGGTACCAGCGGGTTTTGCCGCCATGCCGCTTTACTTTTTCATCAAAGACGTTGTTTTGTAATAAGCGAACTCTATGATTTTAGATTCAAAGATTCCTGAAGGGCCATTGGCCGAAAAATGGGACAAGCATAAATTCAATGTGAAGCTGGTGAACCCAGCCAACAAGCGTAAATACGACATCATTGTGGTGGGAACCGGTTTGGCCGGAGCTTCTGCTGCTGCCACTCTGGCCGAGCTTGGCTACAACGTGAAGGCGTTCTGCTACCAGGACAGCCCGCGTAGAGCCCACTCCATTGCCGCTCAGGGAGGTATCAACGCCGCTAAGAACTACCAGAACGACGGTGACAGCGTGTACCGTCTGTTCTATGACACTATTAAAGGTGGTGACTACCGCGCCCGCGAAGCCAACGTGTACCGTCTGGCGCAGGTGAGCGTGAACATCATTGACCAATGCGTGGCGCAAGGCGTTCCTTTCGCCCGTGAGTACGGCGGATTGCTGGCGAACCGCTCCTTCGGGGGTGCGCAGGTAAGCCGGACCTTCTACGCCCGGGGACAAACCGGTCAGCAGTTGCTGTTGGGTGCCTACTCTGCCCTGAACCGTCAGATTGCTTACGGGAAAGTGAAGATGTACCCACGCACCGAGATGCTGGACCTGGTCATGGTAGACGGCAAAGCCCGTGGTATTGTGACGCGTCACCTGATTACCGGTAAAATTGAATCGCACAGCGCCCACGCTGTGATTCTGGCCACCGGTGGTTACGGAAACGTGTTCTTCCTTTCTACCAACGCCATGGGTTCCAACACCACGGCCATCTGGAGAGCCCACAAGAAAGGTGCTTTGTTCGCTAACCCATGCTTTACGCAGATTCACCCCACCTGTATTCCTGTATCGGGCGGTTACCAGTCTAAGCTCACGCTGATGTCTGAGTCCCTGCGGAACGATGGTCGGGTGTGGGTGCCGAAAGCGGTAGGTGATAACCGTCCAGCGGACCAAATCCCCGAGGACGAGCGCGACTACTTCCTGGAGCGCAAATATCCATCCTTCGGTAACCTGGTGCCTCGTGACGTGGCTTCCCGTAACGCCAAACTGGCCTGCGACGAAGGACGCGGCGTAGGAACCACCAAACTGGCCGTGTACCTTGACTTTGCCGATGCCATCAAACGCGAAGGTTTAGAGAAAATCAGCCAGAAATACGGGAACCTCTTTGACATGTACTCCAAGATCACCGGCGAGAACCCGTATGAGCAACCCATGCGGATTTACCCGGCGGTTCACTACACAATGGGCGGTCTGTGGGTAGATTACAACCTCATGACTACCGTACCAGGCTTGTACGCCACAGGTGAGTGTAACTTCTCTGACCACGGTGCCAACCGCTTAGGAGCTTCGGCTTTGATGCAAGGTTTAGCTGATGGTTACTTCGTAATTCCTTACACCATTGGCGATTACCTGGCGCAGAACCCTACTGCCCGAGTTGAAACCAGCCACCCTGCCTTCAAAGAGGCGGAAGCTAATGTGCAGGCAGATGTGAACCGTCTGTTGAGCATCAACGGAACCAGAACCGTTGATGATTTCCACAAAGCCCTTGGGCACATCATGTGGGATTACTGCGGCATGGCCCGTAACGCGGAAGGCCTGCAGTTTGCCAAACAGGAGATTAGAAAGCTGCGTGATGAGTTCTGGAGAGACGTGAAGATTCTGGGCACCAACGAAGAGCTGAATGTTACCCTGGAGAAAGCAGGCCGCGTGGCCGACTTCCTGGAACTGGGTGAACTGATGGTGGAAGATGCCTTGAACCGTAACGAATCTTGTGGCGGTCACTTCCGTGAGGAGTACCAGACCCCAGAGAACGAAGCCCTCCGTGACGATGAGAACTACACCTACGTAGCGGCGTGGGAGTACACCGGCCCTAACCAACAGCCGGTGCTGCACAAAGAGGAGCTGAAGTTCGAGAACGTGAAACTGACGCAAAGAAGCTATAAGTAATGAATAATTATGAAGCAGGAAGTAAGAATTAAGAGACCGCAACCTTTGTTCTGAGTTAGAACAACCCCTCTTTTCTGATTTCTACTTCAACATTCGTAATTCTTAATTAGAAAGAAAATGGCTGGTAATAATCCTAACAGCAAACCAATGAACCTGACGCTGAAAGTGTGGAGACAGAAGAACTCCAAGGCGGCGGGCAACCTGGAAACATATCAAATAAAAGATATCTCCCCGGAGATGTCTTTCCTGGAAATGATGGACGTGCTGAACGAGGACCTGCTCCTGAAAGGCATTGATCCGGTGGCGTTTGACCATGACTGCCGCGAAGGTATCTGCGGGATGTGCAGCCTGTACATCAACGGACGGGCGCACGGGCCAGAGCGCGGCACCACCACCTGCCAGCTGCACATGCGCAAGTTCTCTGACGGTGACACCATCACCATTGAGCCTTGGAGAGCAGGTCCGTTCCCGGTACTGAAAGACCTTTGCACCGACCGTTCTGCCCTGGATAGAATTCAGCAGGCCGGTGGGTACATCTCGGTGAACACCGGTGGGGTACCTGACGCAAACGAGATTCCGATCCCGAAGACCATCGCTGACAAAGCTTTTGACGCGGCAACCTGTATTCAGTGCGGGGCCTGTGTAGCGGCTTGTAAGAACGGATCTGCCATGCTTTTCACATCTGCCAAAGTATCTCAGCTGGCCATGTTGCCACAGGGTCAGGTAGAGCGTAAGACGCGCGTGGAGAACATGGTGGCCCAGATGGACAAAGAAGGCTTCGGGGCTTGTACCAACATCGGTTCCTGCGCGGCAGAGTGCCCGGTAGGTATCTCGCTGGAGAATATCGCCATGCTGAACCGTGAATACATTGGTGCTTCTTTCACGTCTGAGAACGTCTAGAGAATCCCTTATTTTTATCTTAAAGGCGAAGCTTCTTCACGGAGGCTTCGCCTTTTTGTTTTAAGCCTGGTTTTCCTAAAAGGCCCCGTAAACGCGCCAACTTAAACTGGAGGTTAGCGGTTGAAAACAAAAGCCGTAACTTTACCCCTGCTTCCCCTGTTCTACAAGCAAAACACAGATCTGCATGATACTCATTATATCGGGTACAAACCGGCCGAATTCCATCACGCTCAAGGTGGCCAAACTCTACCAACAGCTGCTTACGGCCCGAGAACAGGCTTCCGAAATACTAGACTTACAGGACCTCCCCCTTGATTTTGCCTCTCCCAATCTTTACAAGCGCGAGCTGTATTCACAGGAGTTCCTGGCGCTGAGAGAACGCGTGGCGGCCGTCCAGAAAATCGTCTTTATTGTACCCGAGTACAACTGCTCCTACCCTGGCGTTCTGAAAGCGTTTATTGATGGCCTGGAATATCCAGATGCGCTGCGCCGAAAGAAAGGCGCTTTGGTGGGCCTATCCACCGGCGGACAGGGCGGCAACATTGCCTTAAGTCACCTCACAGATGTGCTGCACTATTGCGGCCTTCATCTTCTGGCTCAGAAACCTCGTTTCCCCTACATCCACAAACACATGCAGGAGGGGCAATTCACCAATGCCTTGTACCGCCAATTGCTGGAAGAACAGATTGAGGAGTTTCTGTCTTTTTAGCTACCTGCGTTTTAGCGCTTCTTTTCAGAAAACAGCCTTAAAACGCAACTTGTAAATCAACTTTCTAACCTCTCTCTCTATTACATCCTGATTTACGCGTATTGGCTTTCCAGCATAGCTTGGAAGTTGCTTGCGAGAATTGCTAGGGGAAGTCACGGAAGTAACTTCCGCGCCATAGTTTAGCGAATGTTCACATCATTGACAGGAATTAGACAAGCGTCGCAAATAACAAAAAAGATTAGACAGTTATGGAGTAAACATCCGTATTGAATAGAGGCGAATCCGTTTAAAGCTTAAAAACAAAAAAGGAGCCCTGAAACATACGCTGTTTCAGGGCTCCTTTTTTGAAAACAGGGCTAAAACGCCTAGTCTACATTATCGTGCAGGAAACGGTTGTCGCCTAATAGTTCATTGTCATCGTTCAGGTTAAAACGGGATATCTTCTGCTCGGCGGAAGGGACTACATTCTCCAGTTGCACGTTTCTGCGCAGGTAAGCCGGTACTTCCAGTTTCTCTTTGATAGAGGCATCTGAATAAGCATCAGCACTTAGTCTGCGAAGGCGCTCACGGCGTTCGTCCATTCTGTTTTGCTGTGGATCTCTGTTCTCCTGAACCGGCTCTGGCGTGCTCACGGCCTCTTCTTCATAGGAAGGAGAAACCAAGCCGCTGTCAGAATCCAGATCGAAAACGATTCTGTTGTTGTTCTCCGCTACTGGTGCCGGCTTCCGCACCGGCTCATTGGCTACTAACTGCGTAGCCGAAGCAGGTGGAGTTACCGAGTAGGTAGTGGATACAACTGGAGCTACTGGCTCTGTAACTTCTTCTGTTACTGCCTGAGGCGCAGTCGCTCCAATGATTCCGGCCTCAATAGACTTTTTTGGAGCAGGCAGGCTTTCAATTTCCCGCGCAAATCCAGTGGCAATCACGGTCACCCGGATGCTGGTGCCCAATGTTGAATCAATGCCGTGACCAAAGATCACCTCTGAGTCATCGCCGGCTTTCTCCTGGATGTAATCCGTAATCTCTGTCAGTTCATCCATCTCCAGTTCCGCTTGGTCGCCAGACATGATGGAAAGAAGGATTTTCTGCGCCCCGTGAATATCGGTGTTGTTCAGCAACGGAGAAGACAGGGATTCCTCGGCAGCACGCAAGGCTCTGTTTTCGCCTTCGGTGATGGCAGAACCCATCACGGCGGCACCAGAGTCTTTCATGACCGTTTTCACGTCTTCAAAGTCCACGTTCACCTCAGACGTCACCGTGATGATCTCGGCAATAGATTTAGCGGCAGTGGTTAAGACGTTGTCTGCTTTGGCAAACGCCGCCCGGATAGGCAGGTTCCCAAACATCTCCCGTAGTTTGTCATTGAGGATAACAAGAACGGTATCGCAGTTCTGGCTAAGTTCTTTGATTCCGTTATCGGCGGCGGTGCGTTTCTTACGTCCTTCAAAAGCAAAGGGAGCAGTCACAATACCCACGGTAAGGATATCCATTTCCTTTGCTACTTTGGCAATCACCGGGGCGGCACCCGTTCCGGTTCCGCCACCCATCCCCGCGGTGATGAACACCATCTTGGTATGGGCACCTAAGAGCTCTCTGATTTCTTCCTTGCTTTCCAAGGCAGCCTGCTTGCCACGCTCCGGGTTAGCCCCGGCCCCCAGCCCTTCGGTGAGGGTGGTCCCAATCTGGAGCTTGTTGGGCACACTGCTACTTTTCAACGCCTGTTCATCGGTATTGCACACCACAAACTCCACGTCCTTAATGCCTTGGTTGAACATGTGGTTCACGGCATTGCTTCCTCCCCCGCCAACACCAATTACCTTGATGATGGATTTGGAGTGTGATGGCACATCAAACTTATACGATGAAAAACTCATGTTATCTCTCCTGAAATTACGCGTTAATAGTTCTGTTGCTTATCGTCAAAATCATCGATCAGCATGCCTTTGGTACGTTCGAAGATCTTCTTGAAGAAGTCGCTTCCCCCGCCACCACTTGGTTTCTGAACTGGCTTGGCCTCATTTGTGCTTCGCACCACTGGGGTGTTCGCCATCTCAGTGTAACGGTTCACCCGCTCATCTAAGGCCTGGTAACCAGCCAAAACCAAACCAACGGTAGTTGCAAACATAGGGCTTTTCACAGAGTCTATCTTGCTCTTTCCCAAATGCTCATTCGGATATCCGATACGGGCATCAAGGCCTGTCAAGTACTCTACTAATTGCACCAGGTTTTGCAGTTGCGCCCCGCCTCCGGTAATCACAACGCCTGCCGCCAATTGGTTGGCATACCCGCTCCTAACAATTTCTGAGTAAACGAGTTCAACAATTTCCTCCATTCTTGCTTCAATAATGAAAGCAAGGTTCTTCAAGGAGATTTCTTTGGGAGTCCGATCACGCAAGCCCGGGATTGAAACGATCTCATTATCAGAGGCTTCATCGGCGATTGCCTTCCCGAAACGCACTTTCAGCTGCTCCGCCTGGTTTTGCATCACCATGCAGCCCTGCTTGATGTCAGAGGTGATGATGTTGCCCCCGAAAGGAAGAACTGCCGTGTGCCGGATAATATTGTCTTTGAAAATAGCCAGATCCGTGGTACCACCTCCAATGTCAATGAGGGCCACGCCCGCTTCGCGCTCTTCTTCGCTCAACACCGACATGCAGGAGGCCAGCGGCTCCAGGATCAACTGGTCAATCTCCAGACCGGCGCGGGTGATGCACTTGGTGATGTTGTTCACCGCGTTGGACTGCGCCGTGATGATGTGGAAGTTACCTTCCAGACGCACGCCTGACATGCCCACGGGATCCATGATACCATCTTCGTAATCCACTTTGTAGTCCTGTGGCATTACGTGGATGATCTCGCTGCCCGGCGGGGTCACCAGACGGTACATGTCATTGGTCAGGCGGTTCACGTCTTCCACGGTGATCTCGCTGTCCAGAGAAGTGCGCGTGATGGAGCCGTTGTGTTGCAGGCTTTTGATGTGCTGCCCGGCAATACCCACGTTCACCACTTTTATGTCAATGCCAGATTGTTCTTCTGCCTGTTTTATTGCTTTCCGGATGGCCTCAACAGTCTTGTCTATGTTGCTCACCATGCCCCGCACTACCCCCTCAGATACTGCTTTGCCCAAGCCAAGGATCTCTAGCTTGCCGTATTCATTTTTTCTACCTACCAGCGCGCAAATTTTGGTTGTTCCAATGTCTAAGCCTACAACTATTTTGTCGTTCTGCGTCATGTTATTAACTATTCACAAATAATCTGATCCTTGTATTCTACATTCAAGCGGCTGTACTTGTCCCAGCCTACTACTGGCATTACTTCTTTGTAGAAGATGAAAAGCTTTTTAAACTTCTCCTGCACATGAACCGGTTTCCCGAACTCAATGCGCTGATCTCCCACCTGTGTCAGGAAACTCACCTTGCCTTTCTGGTCAATGTCCATCTGGGCGAGCTGGGCGTTCCAAAACGGGTCCTTCTCTATGTAACGTAGCAGAGACAAATATGCGATGCCCACCGAATCCTGAAAAAACGAACTGGCCTTGTCCGAGGTCACCACTGCGGCTGTCACAGGTATGACATGGGCGGTGTAAAGTGACGACAAAGGGAGTTGATTTCCTTCTTCGTCAAGGTACACGTCCTGCTCTGTGCTTAGCAACCGGGCTATGGGCCTGTTTTGCTGAATAAAGACATTTATATTGCCTTCCAGATCGCGAGAGACCTCTGCCTGCCTCACAAATTTATGCGATTTTATCCGCATTTCCAGCCGCTTGAGGTCAATCTCCTCTTTTTTCATTCCAGTGAGTGGCTGACGTCCATTCCGGGTCAGCAGCGCCATTACTTCCGATTCACTAAGAAAGTAATTGTTATACTCATTATCAATTTTAATATTAACTTTTTTACATATTTTTACCTCCTGTCTTGCTTTAGAAAAACCTGCCAAGAAAACAAATCCCCCCATGCAAAATACCGCAAATAGAAGCGCTTTAACCTTTCTATTCCAATACATGGTTCTTTTCCTCCAATAACATTTTAATCGCTGGTACCAAGGTGTCTATGTCCCCGGCTCCTACCGTTGCCAACACATTATAATCCAAATTTTTACTTAATAACTCCAGTACTTCTTCTTTTGCCACAAGAAGCTTGGCTGTCGTCAATAAGTCATACAGCAGCGCCGAGGTCACCCCGGGAATAGGCAATTCCCGGGCCGGATAAATATCCAAAAGCCATACCTCATCCGCGAGGCTCAGGCTCCGGGCAAATCCTTCCAAAAAGTCGCGGGTGCGAGTAAATAAGTGCGGTTGAAAGATCACTCTCAGCCTCTGCCCCGGATACAGCGCCCTTACCGAGTGAAGGAACGCCTCTATCTCCCTGGGGTGGTGAGCATAATCATCTAAATATACCCTTTTTTCAGAAGCATATACCTTTTCGAACCGTCTTTTTACACCCGTGTAGCCAGAAATCCCCGACTGGATTTTTTCCGCCGGTACTCCCGCCAGCGAAACCGCCTGGGCTGCTGCCAATGCGTTCTCCACGTTATGGAAACCGGGCACCTGCAAAGCAGTCTCGGGCAGCAGGAAGTTCCTTCCCTCAGCCGAAAATTTCATGGCTCCCTCCGCAATCTTCACGTCTACGGCAGACAGTTCCTCATTCTCAAGCCCGTACCGGATCACCGTCACCGATGCATCCACGGCCTGGGACAGGCTCTGGTCGGCGGTGTGGTTGAGCAGCAAATACCCGTTCGGTTTGATCTGCCGCACAAACTGCCGGAAAGACTCCACCAAGGATTCCTTCTCGCCATAGATGTCCAGGTGATCGGGATCGGTGGAGGTCACAACCGCAATGTCTGGGTGCAAAGTCAGAAACGAACGGTCGTACTCATCGGCCTCCACCACACACAAAGCCCGCTCTTCCTCTTTATGCGGCAGCAGCAGATTGGAACCCAGATCGGTGGAAATACCCCCTAAAAAGGCCGAGGTAGAAACCCCGGCGTGGTGCAGCAAATGGGCCACCATGGAAGAGGTGGTGGTTTTCCCGTGCGTGCCTGCCACGGCAATCAGGTATTGGTCCTGCGTTAGAAGCCCCAGCACCTGGGAGCGTTTCATGATGGTGAACCCCTCCTGCTCCAGATACTGCCGTTCCTGGTGCCAGGCCGGAACCGCGGGCGTCAACACGACCAGCGTTTCGGGCTTGTTTTCCTTAAAAGAGGCCGGAATTAGGTTCACGCCATCTTCAAAGTGAATGGAGGCGCCTTCTTCTGCTAATTTCTGAGTCAGCGGCGTAGGAGTCTTGTCATATCCGGCCACGGCAAATCCCTTGGCCAGAAACCAGCGGGCAATCGCGCTCATGCCAATTCCCCCGATGCCCAGAAAATAGATATGGCGGTATTGGTGCAGATTCATGAGATCAATTTCATTAGTTCCTGAACAATGGCTTCGGTGGCCTGCGGTTTGGCCAATTGGGCGATATTCTCGCGGAGGGTTTGCTGTTTGCTAGCATCTTTCGCCAGCGCGAACGCCGTCTCCCACAGTTTCTGGGAGGCTTCAATGTCTTTCACCAGCAAGGCGGCGTTTTTCTGTACCAGGGCCATGGCGTTTTTGGTTTGGTGGTCTTCGGCCACATTAGGCGAAGGCACCAGAATAGACGGCTTTTTAGCCAGGCACAGCTCGGAGATGGAAAGCGCTCCGGCGCGGGAAATCACCACATCGGCGGCAGCGTATGCCAAATCCATCCGCTTGATGAAATCATAGGCTTTGATCTGATCTGCCGGATGATTTCTCACCGATTCCTCGGCGGTGGGGAAATAAGTTTTCCCGGTTTGCCAGATGAGGTTATAGCCGGCCTGCTCAATTTTCTGCAGCGCCGCATCGGTGCTTTGGTTCAAGGTTCGCGCGCCCAAACTGCCACCAATCACCAAAAACGTCAGTCGGTCCGGGTTCAGGCCGAAGAACTGAATGGCTTCGGTTCGTTTGCCTTCCAATTCGGTGATGTCGCGCCGCACGGGGTTGCCGGTGAGCACAATCTTGGCGTTGGGAAAATACTTGTACATGCTGTCATAGGCCACGCAGACTTTGTCTACTTTGTTCGCCAGCAGCTTATTGGTGATGCCCGCGTGCGAATTCTGCTCCTGGATAAGGGACGGAATTCCCATTTTGGTGGCAGCATAGAGCAAAGGACCACTCGCGTAGCCTCCCACGCCTACCACGGCATCGGGTTTAAAGTCTTTAATGATTTTGTACGCTTTCCGGACGCTGGAAATCACCTTCAACGGAAACGACAGGTTGTCCACGGCGAGGCGGCGTTGCAGGCCGCTGATCCAGAGCCCGATGATTTTATAACCGGCCTCGGGCACGCGCGTCATTTCCATGCGGCCCTGCGCACCCACGAAAAGAATCTCGGCAGAAGGGTGCAGCCGCTTGATTTCATTGGCGATGGCTACCGCCGGATAAATGTGTCCGCCCGTGCCGCCGCCGCTGATGATGAATCTGTATTGTTTCTCAGGCATGCGTTAAGACGTTTGCAGGTTTGTTGGCCGTGGGCGTGGCGGCCATCTTAGCCTCGTGCTCACTGCGGCTCACACTCAGGATAATCCCGATGGAAATCCCGGTGAAAATCAGGGACGTTCCGCCCATACTCAGCAAAGGCAGCGGCAGACCCGTGATCGGGCCAAGGCCCACGGCCACGCCCATGTTCACCATGGCCTGGATGACCAGACTGAAACTGATGCCCGCCGACAATAATCCGCCGAAGGCTCCCAAACTGTTGGTCACCGCCATCATGCCCCGGTACAGGAAAGCCAGATACAGGAAGAGAATGACAGCGCCTCCTACCATGCCGTATTCCTCAATGATGATGGCGTAGATAAAGTCAGAGTACGGGTGAGGCAGCACGTTGCGCTGGTCTGAGTTTCCGGGGCCTTTTCCCAAAACCCCACCCGTGGCAATGGCGATGTACGACTGCTCCAACTGGAAAACCGTCTGCTCCTTGTCCATGAAGTTCTCAATCCGGGAGATGGCCGTCTGCATCCGTTGCCCAAGGGTCAGGGCGATGCTCCCAAAGATGGCCCCCACCACAATCATGGTCAGGATGGGTTTCATAGGCACCCGCCCGATGAACATGAGCAGAATACAGGTCAGGAACAGCAGCAAGCCGGTAGAGATGTTACTCATGGCAATCAAGCCGCAGATCAAACCGCTCCACAGAAACAGCGGAATCAAGGTCTGCTTGGACTCAATGTTCATCTGGCGCTTGCTCAGGATGCTGGCCAAATACGAGATCAAGGCCAACTTAGCCAGATCCGAAGGCTGAAACGTCTGGTTGATCACCGGAATGGTCAGCCACCGCGAGGCCTCGTTGATGTTGGAGCCTTTCAGATAGGTATAGATGAGCAAAGGAACCGAGAAAATCAGGGCCAGCAAGCTCAGTTTGGCATAGTAACGGTAGTTGATCTTGTGCGCGAGCCACACAAACGCCAAGCCGATGAAGATAAGGCTGGAGTGTTTGAACAGGTAATACTCGGTGTTGCCGCCCATCTTTTTGTACGCCAGCGTACCCGTGGCCGAGTACACCACCGCAATACTGATGAGCCCGAACGTGAGGACGATTCCCCATAAAATAGGGTCGCCTTTCAGGTTGTCACGTAGCCAGTTTTTGATTGGGGTCATGCTACAGTACTTTTAAGGGCGGCCACGGCTTCAGCGAAAGCGCGACCCCGGTGTTCGTAATTATTGAAAAGGTCAAAGCTGGCGCACGCCGGCGAAAGCAGCACCACATCGCCGGCCTCGGCAAAATCCTTGGCCAGCTGCACGGCTTCCTGCACGTCCTGGGTCTCCACTATTTTCGGGCCAAATTGGGAAAACGAGGCCAAAAGCTTGCTGTTGTCCACGCCCAGACACACAATGGCTTTCACTTTCTCCTGCACCAACGGCTGAAGCGTGGAATAATCATTGCCTTTGTCTTTGCCGCCCACTACCCACACAATGGGCTGCCGGATGCCGTCCAGCGCGTACCACACCGCTTCCACGTTGGTAGCTTTGGAGTCATTGATGAACTGCACGCCGTCTACCTCGCCCACCGGTTGCAAGCGGTGCTCGGCGTTCTGGAACGTTCCCAAGGTTGCCTCAATCTGCTCCGGCGCGATGCCCACCAGCAGCGCCGCGCCTACGGCCGCCATGGTGTTGTACTGGTTGTGCTGCCCGATCAGCGGCGAGTTGGCAGTTTCTATTTTAGCCTCGATTTCCGAAAAAGAGGCCGAAATCGCTGATCCCTGGTATTGGATCGCCAAGCCATCCGCCGCTTTCAACCCGAAAGGCACCTGGGTTCCCGGCACTTCGTGAGAAGCCATGTAGTTCATGATCTCGGCATCGTCGTGGTTGAACAGGAAATACTCGGCTGAAGTCATGTTCTGGGCGATCCGGAACTTGGCGGCCGCGTAGTTCGCCATTTGGTACTCGTAGCGGTCCAGGTGATCTGGGGTGATGTTCAGCAGAATGCTGATGTGGGCTTTAAAGCCGTACATGTTATCCAGCTGAAAACTGCTCAATTCCACCACGTAGTAGTCGTAGCCGCCTTCCAGGACTTTGCCCGCCAGGCTCTCGCCCACGTTTCCGGCCAGGGCTACTTTCAACCCGGCGCTTTTCAGCAGGTGGTACGTCAGCAGCGTAGTGGTGGTCTTGCCGTTGGTACCCGTGATGCAGATGAACTTGCCCGAAGCGTAGCGCCCCGCGAACTCAATCTCCGAGATTACCGGAATGTTCCGCTCCACCGCACCCTGGATTACCGGCACGGTATCCGGAATGCCCGGACTCTTAATGATTTCCGTGGCCGCATAGATCTGTTCCAGCGAGTGCGTTCCTTCTTCGAAAGGAATCTGCGCCTGAGTCAGCTGCTGCCGGTACTTTTCCGCAATAGAGCCGCGGTCCGAGACGAACACGTCAAAGCCCTTGGCTTGTGCCAACAAGGCTGCTCCCACGCCGCTCTCCCCTGCTCCTAGTATGGCTATTTTTTGCATTGCTTTTGTGTTTATGTTCTGCGTTTCGGACCTGTTTTCAGGAAAGAGGCCTAAAACGTTTCTTTCTCACTTCTGCTTTCTTTAAGCTCTTTTTTTCTTTTGTCATCCTGGAAGGATCTTGGTGGCGAACGGCAAAAGCGCTGCTATATCTGTCCGTCTAGCTTGCCCCAAGATCCTTTCAGGATGACAAAAAGGGGTTTGTCTTGGATAAGTTTTGGGTTGTTTTAGGCCTATTTTCCTAAAAACAGGCCTAAAACGGCTTACCTTAATTTCAAAGTCACCAGCGTCAAAATGGCTAGCATGATGCCCACCGTCCAGAACCTTGACACGATCTTGGATTCATGGTAGCCCAGTTTCTGGTAGTGGTGGTGCAGCGGCGACATCTTGAAAATGCGCCGGCCCTCGCCGTATTTCTTTTTAGTGTATTTGAAGTAACTCACCTGTAGCATCACTGAAAGGTTCTCCACCAGGAAGATGCCGCACAGGATGGGGATTAAGAGCTCCTTTCTTAAAATCAGGGCTAAAACGGCGATGATGCCGCCGATAGACAGGGAACCGGTATCGCCCATGAACACCTGCGCCGGATAGGAGTTGTACCACAGGAAACCCACGCAGGCCCCCACAAAGGCGGTACAAAAAATCACCAACTCGCCCGTGTTGGGGATGTACATGATGTCAAAGTAATCGGCGAAGACGGAGTTACCAGATACCCAGGCGAACACGGCCAGCGTGGTTCCGATAATCGCCGAAGTACCGGCGGCCAGACCGTCAATGCCGTCGGTGATGTTGGCACCGTTAGACACGGCCGTGATGATGATGATCACCAGCGGGATGTAGAGGAAACGGGCATAGGAGCCCAGCAACGGACTGGCGAAACTGAAGAACTGGTGGTAGTCCAGCTCGTTGTTCTTGGTGAACGGCACCGTGGTGATCATCTTCCGGACATCGGTGAAGCTGCCGGAAACGTCAATCGCGGAGAGCCCTTTGGACGTCAGGTATTGGCGCACCACCACATCCTCGGAGAAAAACAGCGTCAGGCCCACAATCAACCCCAGGCCAATCTGGCCCAGAATCTTGAACCGACCTGCCAAGCCTTCTTTGTTCTTGCGGAACACCTTGATATAATCGTCCAGAAACCCGATGGCACCCAGCCAAATGGTGGAAACCAGCATCAGGAGGATGTACACGTTGTCCAGACGGGCAAACAGAAGCGTGGGCAGCAAAATGGCTAGAATGATGATGAGACCACCCATGGTAGGCGTGCCTTTCTTCTCCAACTGGCCTTCTAAACCTAGGTCGCGGATGGATTCGCCCACTTGCTTGCGGTGCAGCAACCGGATGAGGCGCCCTCCAAAGATCATGGCAATCAGCAGTGACACCAGCGCAGCCAATCCGGCCCTGAACGAGATGTACCGCATCACGCCCGCCCCGTAGAAGTCAAATTGCCTGTCTAGAAAATCAAAAAGGTAATAAAGCATCCGTTTCGTATTATCGTCTGAGAAGGAGCGGTGATAAGCCTCTTCCCGTCTAAGTCATTTTAGTTTTAGCTTCCGCCTTACTTCTGCAGCAAGGCGAAGGATTCCTGCAGCACCTGCTTGTCATCGAACGGAGAGCGCACGCCTTTCACTTCCTGGTAGGTCTCGTGCCCCTTGCCTGCCACCAGAATGATGTCATCGGCCTCGGCCAGCAACACGGCAGTTTTAATGGCCTCCCGGCGATCGATCACCGAAAGCGACTTCTTCAGGTCGGTGGGTTTCACGCCGGCCTGCATTTGGTTCAGGATTTCCTGCGGATCTTCGTCGCGCGGGTTATCAGAGGTCAAGATCACGCGGTCGCTCATCTTGGCGGCGATATCAGCCATGACCGGACGCTTGGCCGCGTCGCGGTTTCCGCCGCAGCCCACAATGGTGATGACTTTCTGCTCCGGCTTCCGGATCTGCTGAATGGTTTGCAGCACGTTCTCCAGCGCATCAGGCGTGTGGGCGTAATCCACAATACCGGTAATCTGCCCCGGCGACACCACGTAATCGAATCGGCCCGCGGCCGAGGTCAGGCTAGACAAACTCGCCAGCACTTCCTGCTTGTCTTCGCCCAGCAGCGTGGCCGCGCCGTACACCGCCAGCAGATTATAGGCGTTGAACGTCCCGATCAGGCGGAACCAAACCTCCTGCCCTTCCAGCTCCAGTTGCAAGCCCTGGATGGAGTTATCCAGCAGACGGGCTTTGAAATCAGCTTCTTTGCGGAGGGCGTAGGTGTATTTGGTGGCTTTGGTGTTCTGCAGCATCACCATGGCGCGCTTGTCATCAGAGTTCACCAAGGCAAACGCCTTCTTGTTCAGGTGATCGAAAAACAGCTTCTTGGCTTTGATGTATTCGTCAAAAGTACCGTGGTAGTCCAGGTGGTCGTGGGTGATGTTGGTGAACACGGCGCCGGTGAACTGTACCCCAGTCACGCGGTGCTGCACCAGGGCATGCGAGCTCACCTCCATGAACGCGTGCGTGCAACCGGCTTTCACCATCTGCGCCAACAACCCTTGCAAAGTGATGGCATCTGGCGTGGTGTGCGAAGCCGGGATCACCGTCTCGTTAATCTGGTTCTGTACCGTAGAAAGCAACCCGGCATTGTAGCCCAAGTCACGGTACAGTTTGTGCAGCAAGGTCACGCAGGTGGTTTTGCCATTAGTGCCGGTCACGCCCACCAGTTTCAGTTTCTTAGAAGGGTTGCCGTAGAACTCAGCAGCGATCAAGCCCATGGTTTCGGCGGTATCGGGTACCTGCACGAAGGTTACCGTGTCAGGAGTGTTTTGGGGCAGTTTTTCGCAAAACACCACCGAAACGCCCTGCTGCACGGCCGTCTCTATATAGTCATGGCCATCGCGGAGCGTACCCCGGATAGCAAAGAAAGCCACGCCTGGTCCTGCCTGGCGGGAATCCATCGTTAACGCAGAAAGCTCGGGGTTAGTAGGCCCGAGCAATTGCGGTGACTGGAGTACCTGTAGCAGGTTTTCTAGTTGCGCCATGTTTTGAAAGTGTAATGGTCATAATTGTTCCTTTGGCCAAAGGCTCTCCCGGCGGGATGCTTTGGCTCTCCACCCGCCCGAACCCGATGGCCCGCACTTTGATCCCGTGGTTCCCCAGGATGAACAGCGCATCGCGCAGGGTCATATCGGTTACATCGGGCACCTGGCCCATTTTCACCGGCACCGGTTTCAGGGCCACCGAATGTTTCTGAGTATCTACCCGTACCCAGTCTTCCTCGGGGCTCAGCGGATGCGCACTCACACCCAGTTTGTTGCAGAGAATGGTGAGTTCTTCCTGGTTTCCGGCGTGCAGCACCGGCAATTTAGGTGCCACGTTTGCCGGACGGCGCGCCATGGGCGCGTGAATGGCCAGATCCTGAGCGTAGGCTTTGTCAGCGAGTTCCCGGAAAACCGGGGCGGCCACGTCACCGCCGTACTGGGCGTTTTTCTGTGGGCTGTCAATGATCACGATACAGCTGTATTTAGGCCGATCTGCCGGGAAGTACCCCACGAAAGAGGTGGAATATTTACGGGTATACTGGCCGTTGATGACCTTCCGGGCGGTTCCGGTTTTACCGGCTACTTTGTAGTCTTTGCTTTTCAGGTTCTTGGCCGTTCCGTTCTCCACAACCCCTTCCATCATCTGCCGCAGTTCCTTCACCGTCTGCTCAGAGCAGATGCTGGGGTTGAGCACTTTCGTTTCAAAGGACTCCAGCACCTGATCGGCGCGCTTGATGCTTTTCACGATCATGGGCTGCACTTTCACACCGTTGTTCGCCACCGCGTTATAGAACGCCAAAGTCTGCAACGGAGAAATCTTCAGCTCATAGCCAATGGCCATAGTAGAAAGCGACGGACGGCTCCAGCTACGGTCTTTGGGAGATTTGATGTACGGCACCGCCTCGCCGTTCATCTGGAAGCCCAGCGGCTGGTGCAGCCCGAATTTGTGCAGGTAATCCACGTACTTCTGCGGGTTGCTCTCAAACGTCTGTTGAATGAGCTTGGCTACGCCGATATTGGAGGATTTTTCGAAAACTTGCTGTAAAGTAATCTTTCCGTTACCGTGGGTATCCGTTTTCACGGCTCCGCCGATGCGCTCAGAACCATTGCCGGTATCCACGGTATCGGTGAGGCTCATGTCGGTTTCTTCCAGCAGGGCCATCATGGAGGCCAGCTTGAACGTGGAGCCCGGCTCGGTCCGGCCCTGGTTACCTACCGCGTAGTTGTAATCCTCGGCGTACACGCCTTCGCTCTGGCGGCCCAGGTTGGCAATGGCTTTGATATGGCCGGTGCTCACTTCCATGAGAATCACGCAACCGTGGGCGGCATCATTGAGGGTAAGCGCACGGTTCAGGGCGTTCTCGGCAACGTCTTGCAGGTTAATGTCAATGGTGGTCTGTATGTCAAAACCCGGCATGGGTTTCACCTCGGTGCCGTCATTGATGGGCTTGTTACCCCCGGCCATGCGCTCATACAGCGCCTCGCCGTCCTTCCCGGCCAAATGGCGATTGAAAGAGAACTCCAGACCGGCTCCGTTGCGGTCTTCGTTGATAAACCCGATGGTCCGTTTGGCCAGTGACCCGAACGGCAGGAACCTACGATCCAGTTTCTCGAAAATCACCCCGCCCCGGTTCTTACCAGCCCTGAATACCGGCCACTTGGCCATCATCTTCTTGTCCTGGTAATTGATGAGGCGGCCGTTCAGGCGCACGTATTTACGTCCGGCGCTGCGGGCATTCTTGATTTTGCGCTTGTAATACTCCGGCGAACGGTCACCGTAGAAGCGGGACAGTTGAATGGCTAAGGAGTCGATGCCTTTGGAGAAAACATCGTCCGGGGAAATGGTGGGGTCAAAGGCCACCCGGTAAAACGGCAAAGAAGTCGCCATGATGCGGTCATCGTTGGAATAGATGTTTCCGCGGGTGGCGTACACCGGTTGGTAATGGAACCGCTTCTCGTTGGCAATCTCGCGCCAACGGTCGCCGTCCTTGAACTGGATGTACCCTACTTTGTAGATAATTGCGAACGCGAAAAGACAGATGGCCAAAAAAGCCACCCGCACGCGCGTAACGATGGACCTCTTAATATTCATCTTTCTTCAGAACTACTTGGATGGGTGGAGTTGAACTTTCCATCAGACCGAGGGGCTCCACGTTGCGGGCCACCTCAGACTGTTTGCTCGCCTCCATGTAATCAGACTTCAACGTGGTATAGTCGGCGCGCAGGTCCTCGGTCTCGGCTTTGGTTTTGTCAATGCGGCGGAGCGTGCGGTCGGCGTAGTGGGTGTTGCCAATGTAAAACAAGGTCACACCCATCAGGAAAAGCACCTTGGGCAAGTACCGCACGGGCAGACCTTCGGCGAAGAACCAGTCTACTTTGGTGTAGCGGTCTAACAGTTCAAACAGACTGGTGCCCTTCTGGCGCGGCGGGCGGGCCGGACGCGGTTTCTCTACCTTAGGCACTTCCCGCAGGGTGTTTGCCTTGGGCCGATTCACTTGTGGACGTACGGTGTTGACTGCCATAATTAAATCGTAAAATGTGTTACTCCCCTTCTATCTCTCTACTTCTTTGACGATTCAGGTGTCTCTCTTTTCTGCGCCACCCGCAGTTTGGCGCTGCGGGAGCGGTTATTCTCCTGCAACTCCAGCGCGCCCGGCACAATGGGCTTGCGGGTTACAGAATCAAGCGGTTTAATCTCGTTCCCGAAGAAATCTTTCTCCACCTCCCCAAAGAACTTGCCTTTGCCGATGTAGTTCTTCACCAGTCTATCTTCCAGGGAATGGTAGGAAATCACCGACAGCCTTCCGCCCGGCTTCAGTACCTCCACGGCTTGCTCCAGCATCTCCTCCAGGGCTTTCAGCTCATCGTTCACTTCAATGCGCAGCGCTTGGAAAACCTGGGCCAGGTACTTGTTCTCTTTTCCTTTGGGCGTACAGCCGGCAATGGCCTGCTTGAAATCAGCGATGGTCTCAATGGTCTGCACGTTTCTGGCGGAGACTACTTCCCGCGCCAGCGTCTTGGCATTCTTCACCTCACCGTACAACCCGAAGATTTTATGCAGCTGCTCTTCTGAGTATTCCAGAATCACCTGCTGCGCGGTAAGCGGACTGTCTTTGTCCATGCGCATGTCCAGCGGACCGTCAAAACGGGTGGAAAATCCGCGCTCAGCGGTATTGAACTGATGGGAGGAAACGCCCAGGTCAGCTAAAATGCCGTCTACTTGGCGCACGCCGTAGAGGCGCAGGTATTTCTTGAGGTAGCGGAAATTGGCTTTGACAAACGTAAATTGATCGGAGATCAGCTTTTCGGCTTGTTTCTCGGCATCGGTGTCCTGGTCAAAGGAGTAGAGCTGGCCCCCCTGCATCTGAGTTAAGATGTGCGCCGAGTGGCCGCCACCGCCAAAGGTGACGTCTACGTAAATGCCGCCGGGTTTAATGGCCAACGCATCTACCGATTCCTGCAACAAAACGGGCTGGTGGTACTGCATAGGCGTTTATTCAGTTGGGGGTGAGCTCGGTTGGTCACCGAGGAACTTCTGCGCCAGTTGCGAGAAGTTCTGCTGGTCTTTAATTAAAAATGCGTCGTACTTATCTGGGTTCCAGATTTCTACCCGGTTTCCCAAACCTACCACAATGGCGTCTTTCTCTATCTCGGCGTACCGTACCATGGTGCGCGGCAAGATAAATCGGCCGGCGGCATCCAGTTCAATCTCGGTGTTTCCCCGGAAGAAATTCCGCTGAAAATGACGGTACTCTTCGTTGAACTCATTCAAGCTCGCCACCTTATCGTAGATCGTTTTCCACTCCGTTTTGGGGTACAACACCAGGCAAGGCTCAAACCCGCGGGTCAGGACCACCTGGTTTCCGCACTCATCGGGCAAGTTGGATTTGATTTTGGCAGGCAGCACCAATCTTCCCTTCGGGTCTAGCTTACATTCGTATTCGCCGGAGAGGAAGTTCATGGTGGTTGTGGCAGTGACGACAGTCTTTGGTACAAAACAAAAGTACTAAAGGGGGAAGCAAAGTCAACCACAGTCTCCCACATTTTCCCACTTTGTGGATAAATCATGGTTATCCACCCCACTTATGCACATTATCCACATTTTTCCCGCCACTTTGGGATAAGTTATGGATAACATTTTCAATATATTTGCTAAATAACACGTGAATACTTGCACAAACTACTAATGATCAAATACTTAACCACAAACACCCTCTTCTGCGGACTACTGAAAGCACTTGGGGCGGGAAGGTGGTGGAAAGTGGGTCAAAATTCCATATCTTTGCCCTATGAGAGGAAAACTCAGACATTTCGTGCTCTTACTGCTGGCGTTTAGCCTCCTGACGGGTTCCGTGGGGGTGGCGGCTTCACAGCGTTTTTGTGCAATGTTGAGCATGTCCCCATCTCAAGATCCGGCCCAGAAAATGGAGGAGATGGGCTGCTGCGCCACCAAGAAGAAAGCAGCTTGCCCGGAGGGAACAACCCAGGTAGAAAAGGCTTCCTGCTGCTCTGTTTCCACCACCCTGCACAAACTGGACATCCCTTCCACCCTGAAATTCAGCAAGGTGGAGTTTGCGGCTCTTCCGCCGGCCCTAGCCTCTGTTTTCCTTCTTCCGCCGGTGGTTGGCGCTCCCGAGGAAGGTGCCTGGCCGAATTACTCTGACACCTCGCCCCCGTTGGCGGGCCGAGCCCTGCTGCACCGTCTGCACATCCTGAACATATAGGAAGACCATCTATTCCCCTGGCTGAAGCGGTTTTTGCCGTGTCTCAGCCCCAGAACAGATGTTATACCTAATGCAAACCAATTCATGTTATCTTCTAAACGTCAGGCATTTTTAGCCGTGACTTTACTTGGGCTTCTGCTCCCTTTCCTGGGAACGGCCCAGACGCTTGCCGGCCGCGTGACAGATGCGGCTAATGCTACTCCTCTAATTGGCGCCTCCGTTAGCTGGCTAGGCACCAGCCAAGCCACCAGCACTGATGCCACCGGGCATTTCACCTTAGCCGCTGCCCCGGCCGGAGAAACGGCCGTCCTCATCTCCTACATCGGCTACAAACCAGATACCGTGCAGGTACAGGGCAGGTCCCACATTATAGTGCAGTTGCGGTCCATTACTTCTATCAAGGAGGTGACCATCACCGGCAAGCAAGACCGCTACTCGGCCATGACACCCACCAACTCGCAGGTCATCACCGCCCAGGACTTAACTAAATCTGCGTGCTGTAACCTGGCCGAAAGTTTTGAAACGAACGCCTCGGTGGAGGTTTCTACCTCAGATGCGGTTTCCGGCGCGAAGCAGATTCAGATGCTGGGCCTGGACGGAGCATACACCTTGATGACGACTGACAACGTTCCCGCCCTGCGGGGTTTGGCGACACCTTACCGGTTGAACTACCTCTCAGGCACATACATTGACGCCATTGACATCATCAAAGGCACCGGCTCGGTATTGAATGGCTATGAATCCATCTCGGGGCAGGTGAACGTGCGATTGAAAGACCCGGAGAAATCAGACCGACTGTACGTGAACCTCTACGGCAACAGCCTGGCCAAGTGGGATGCCAACGTGAACACCTCGTTCACCCTCACGCCCAAACTGAGCACCGTGCTCATGCTTCACACCGACCAACTGAGCAACCGCGTAGACGGCAACAATGACGGTTTTCTGGACCTGCCCCTGGGCAAGCACTACAACGTGTTCAACAAATGGAAATTCAACACTGGCAAACAATGGGTAGCCGAGATAGGCCTTCAGGCGCTGCGTGAAACCCGCACCGGCGGACAGGTGAATTACCGCTCTGGCATGCCGCAAAGAGAAGGAAGCTTTTACGGCACTGAGTCCGAGACCGGCCGCTTTAGTGGCTTCTCCAAAACCTCGTACACGTTCAAGAACAAGCCATACCAGAGCATCGGGTTGATTTTGTCTGGTGCGCGGCATGATTTTGACTCGCAGTATGGGCCCAGAACCTACAAGGGCTACCAGAACAGCGGCTTGGCGAATTTGATCTTTCAGTCGGCGTTTGGGAACACGGCTCACACCTATAAAACCGGGTTGAGCTACCAGTACGAAGATTATAAGGAGAATCTGGCCGGTCAGCGGCTGAAGCGCCAAGAGCGGGTGCCAGGGGCGTTTTTCGAGTATATTTACCAAAACAGCACCAATCTGACGCTGGTAGGCGGCGTTCGGGCCGATCATCATAACCTGTTCGGGTGGGTGTACACGCCGCGTTTTAACGTGAAATACGACTTCAACCCGAACTCTATTCTGCGTCTGGCGGCCGGAAAAGGCTTTAGGGTAGCCAATCCCATTGCGGAGAACGTGGCCTCGCTCATCAGCAACCGCGCCTTCTACTTCAAGGACAACCTGCAACCCGAGAAAGCCTGGAACCTGGGCGGAAGCTTCACGCAGTACTTTGAGGTGGGCGAGCGCAAAGGCGCCTTCATCACCGATTACTACTACACTTCTTTCCAGAACCAGATTGTGCCGGACATGTACAGCAGTCCGTACCTGGTGACGTTCACCAACCTGAACGGACGCTCCTTTTCCAAAAGCTTTCAGGCCGAGGTGCAGTATGAGCTGACGTCTATGCTGGATGTGAAAGCGGCTTACAAGTACTTTGACGTGCGCACCACCTACAACGGCGAACTGCTGCGGCGGCCGTTCATCCCCAATCACCGCGCGTTCCTAAACCTGGGCTTCGCGACGCCTTTTGACAAATGGCGCGCCGATTTGACCGCACAATGGTTCGGGAATAGGCTGGTTCCTTCCATGGAGCATAACATGAACCAGCACGAAACCTCCATTATGACACGAACTGTTCATCCCTACGCGGTGTTTAATGGGCAGATCACCCGGGCTTTCAAACGCTGGGAAGTGTACGTAGGCGGCGAGAACCTCCTGGATTACAAACAGAAAAACCCGATCATCGCCGCAGACCGGCCTTTCAGCCAGGAGTTTGACGCGAGCATGGTGTGGGCCCCGGTGATTGGCCGCGTGATTTACACCGGCATGCGCTTTACTTTGAAATAATTGTTGATTGCTGATCAGAAAAACAATCAGCAATTAACAATTGAATCCGTTTTTGGCCTGATTTTCGCAAAACATGCTAAAATCGCTCAGCAATAAATTAAACGTTTAATCCATATCTCTAACCCTTAACCATCAACCATGAAAACCCTTAAAATCTGGATGTTTTCTTTAGTGCTCATCGGGCTGTCTACTGTAGGTTTCGCGCAGGACGGCAAGAAAGGCGAAGAAGTGAAAATTAAAACCTCGGCGGTGTGCGGCATGTGCAAAGCCACCCTGGAAAAAGGCCTGGCCTACGAGAAAGGCGTGAACAAAGCCACCCTGGACGTAGACTCCAAAATTCTTACCGTGTCTTACAACGGCGAGAAAACTTCTTTGGAAAAAATCAAAAAAGCGGTGAACGAGCTGGGCTATGACGCAGACAGCTCACCGGCTACGCCCCGCGCCTATGACCGTCTGGATGCCTGCTGCAAAAAAGACGCGGTGCACTAAGCTTCTTTTAGCGTTTATATATCCTCTAAAGCCTGCTTTTCAGCAGGCTTTTTTGTTGTACCGCATTCCGTTTCAAGCCGATTTTCCAAAAACAGGCTAAAAACAGACACCACCGGGGCAGATCAGAAAATTCGTGCACCAAAAATCCGACTGTCCTGAAAGCTCCGTACGTATGAGCTAACCCAAAACTAACCCTATGAAAACCATCCTCTTTGTTCATGGAATGTTCCAGAATCCCAAAAGCTGGGAGAAGTGGGTAGCGTTCTTCAATGAACGAGGCTATAACTGCATGGCCCCTGCCTGGCCGCTACACGCCGGAGAACCGGCCCAACTGCGCGCCAATCCGCCCGCCGGATTGGGAAAACTGGGCCTGGACGATATTATCGCCGAAGTAGAAGTCTTGGTCCTCACCCAAAACCAAAAGCCTATCGTCATCGGGCACTCCGTAGGTGGGCTGGTTGTACAGATATTAGCGAACCGCGGGTTGATTGAGGCCGGCGTGCCCATCAGCTCGGTAGCGCCCAACGGTATGATTGATTTCGATCTGTCGTTCTTCAAGAACAGCGCTACCATTGCCAATCCGCTGAAAGGCGATGAGCCGGTCTTCATGGACCTGGAGACGTTTCACGCGGCCTTTGCCAATACCTTGCCCGAAACAGCTGTGCAGGAAGCCTATGAGCGCACCGCCACGCATGACAGCCGCAACGTATTCCGGGACTGCATGGGCTCTTCGGGCAAAGTAGATTTGGAACGGTCTCACCCGCCGCTACTTTTTATCTCCGGCGCAGAAGACAAAATCTGCCCCGCCGATCTGGTGGAGAAAAACGTGCGGGCCTACGAAGACAAAAGCAGCATTCTGGAATTAAAGGAGTTCCCCAAGCGTAGCCACTTCATCTGCGGCGAGCCCGGCTGGGAAGAAGTAGCCACCACCATTTACAACTGGCTCCAGATCCTTCCGGAAGAAGAACTCTAGGAAGAAATCAAACTTGCAAAGGCGCTTTAGAGTCGTTTTCCTGAAAACGGCCCTAAAGCGCCTTTCCATTTGAACGCCCAGGAAAATGGCCGCTGTGGGTACGCCTCACGGCAGAAAGCCTTACCTTTAGCCTGCAGTCCTGTTCCCACTGCCCATCACTGCATGCGATCACCCAAACAACTTCTCCTCTGCGCGTTGCTGGCGGTAAGCACCAGCGTCTTTGCCCAGCAGCCCTTGCCCATGCCGCGCAACATTGCGGCCGCGTACCAGAACGGCACCCGCAGCCTGGACGGCTCGCCCGGGGAAAGCTACTGGCAAAACACCGCCGACTACACCATCAAGATCGATTTTGACCCGTTTTCCCGTAAACTGGCCGGAACCGTAGACATCGCCTACACCAACAACAGCCCCGACACGCTGAAGCAGATTGTCTTCAAGCTCTACCCCAACCTGTACCAGAAAGGCGCTCCCCGGGCGGGCGGCATCGCCCCCGAGGACGTGAGCGAAGGCGTGCAGATTGAGCGCCTCAGCGTGAACCAGGAGCCGCAGAATGTGCAGAGGCTTCGCGTGGACGCTACCAACCTCACCCTTCGGGTCAAACCTATTCCGCCTAAGCAGAAAGCCAATTTTTCCATCGCCTATAACTACACCTTAAACGCGGGTTCGCACATGCGCACCGGGCAGGTAGACTCGCTGGGATCGGCGTTTGTGGCGTACTTTTTCCCGCGTATTGCCGTGTATGACGATGTGGACGGCTGGAACCGTATTCCGTACCTGGGTCCGCAGGAGTTTTACAACGATTTCTGCTCGTTCAACACCGAGATCACCGTGCCTAAAAACTTCGTGGTGTGGGCCACCGGCGATCTGAAAAACGCGCCGGAAGTGCTTTCCAGGAAATACGCCAAGCGCCTGGCCGATGCCGAGAAGAAAGACGCCATCGTGGCCATCATCGACCCAAACGACCTGAAACGCCAGGACATCACCGCCCAGAAAGCCCGCAACACCTGGAAATTCTCGGCTGACAACGTGGTGGATTTCGCGTTCGCTACGTCAGACCATTACCTCTGGAACTCTACCAGCCTGGTGGTGGACCCTAAGACCAAACGCCGCACCCGCGTAGACGTGGCCTACAACCCGGCCCACCATGACTTCGAGGAAGTGATTCATTTCGCCCGCAAAACCGTGGAGGCCATGAGCTACACGTTCCCCAAATGGCCTTTCCCCTACTCCCACGAAACCGTGTTTGACGGCCTGGACCAGATGGAATACCCCATGATGGTGAACGACAATCCGGTGAAAACCCGCGAAGACGCCATTACCCTCACCGATCACGAGATCTTCCACACCATGTTCCCCTTCTACATGGGCACGAACGAAACCAAATACGGCTGGATGGACGAAGGCTGGGCCACCATTGGCGAATGGATCATCTCGTCCATCATCGAACCCAAGCTGGTAGATGATTATGGCGTGACACCCTACGCCCGCCTGGCCGCCACCGAGGCCGACATGCCCATCATGACCTTGTCTACCCAACAGAACGGCACTCCTTTCTTCCTGAACTCCTACCCCAAACCGGCACTCGGCTATTTGTATGTGAAACAAATGCTGGGCGATGAGCTGTTCACGAAGGCCCTCCACCACTACATTGCGCAATGGAACGGCAAGCATCCGCTGCCCTGGGACTTCTTCAACGCCATGAACACCGGCGCGGGCCGCAACCTCAACTGGTTCTGGAAGCGCTGGTTCTTTGACGAAGGCTACCCCGATCTGGCCATCGGCAACGTACAGCAGCAAGCCGGCCAATACCAGGTGACCGTGCAGGCCAAAGGCACTAAACCCGTTCCGGTGGAACTGGTGGTGACCTACGCCGATAACAGCACTTCCCACATCACCCGGAACGTGTCTGTCTGGGAAACTGGGAACACCTCGGTTCAGGTTGATTTCAAACCTGAGAAAGCCGTGAAGAAACTGGAGCTGAAAGGCACGTACGTACCAGACTCCAACCCCAGCGACAATGTGTATTTGGTGAAGTAATTTTCCACCAGTCCTAAAACAGGCAAGGCGGGCAAAGAGAGGTATCGTTCTCTTTGCCCGCCTTGCCTTTTGGGCCGTTTTTCTGAAAACGGCCACGAAACGCTATTGCCCTTTTACTAGCCGGTTTTTCTCCTGGTAGAGTTTCCACCAGGGCAGATACGGCTTGTCATGGTGCTCATAATGGTACCCAAAGAAATAGCAGCTGAAAAAGGCCCACAGATGGTTTCTGGACTGGGTGGAGGATTTGTGACGATTGTCGTGCTCGTGCTCACCCCGATGCGGCAGGTACGTCCCGAAGTAGAACAGTTGTAACGTGGCCAATACGGCCGGTACCATCCAGAACAGAATCACGTTCTCCACCGGAAACCACACCTGCAGCAAATGGTAGGTGCCCGCCATCAGCAGCACTTGCACCACGGTGACGTACTGCATCGCGAAGCTAAGGAACCACAGAAAGAAGTTTCCGCCGTGGTAATCGGGGTCCTGGTCGGTGGCGACGTGGCGGTGGTGCAGGTGATGTCTGGGGTACAGGCGACCGTAGTAGTTGTAGGCGAACAGACCGGCGCAGATGGTGCCTATGACGGTGTTGAGTGGCTTGTTTCCGGGGGCGACTACCCCGTGCATTGCATCATGGGCGGTAATGAACAATCCGGTATACAGGTGCATCATGACCAGTACCGCCAAGTAGGTAAGCGGAGACCAGAAGTTTACCTCCCAGTGCAGCAGAGACCACAGCACGGCTCCCCAAGTCAGCAAAATGACGAGGGCGATGATGATTCCGGTATGTTTTTGAAAAAACTGCTTCAAAACGCGTTAGACTCTGTTCTATCTTTCGGTACGAAGGTACCACTCTTTCTGATAACTTATTTGACGGGTGTTTGCGCTGGTCTTGCGGATTGTTAGCTGAACACCCTCTTCGAATTTACTTCCCTGACACTTTCTTCTGTTAGTCACGGAAGGAACTTCCGCGCCATAGCTGGAATCAGGAACATGAACTCCATAAGTACCGCAAGAGCGTTTAGAGCCCCTTTTTCAAAAAACACCCTCTAAACAGCTTGTCTCTAGATTATAGAACCGCCTGATTTTTGGCTAACCGCTAAAACGCCATCAAAGCATTTCGGACCTCCTCCATAAGCCACATGGGCGTAGAGGTGGCTCCGCAGACGCCAATGGTATCTCCCGGGGCAAACCACTCGGGGTTCAGTTCCTCCACTTTGGAGACGAAATACGTGTTGGGGTTGGTGTCTTTGCAGACCTGGTACAGCACCCGCCCGTTAGACGACTTGGTGCCCGACACGAAAATCACCTTGTTGTATTGCTGCGCGAAACGGCGGAGTTCCTTGTCGCGGTTGGAGACCTGGCGGCAGATGGTGTCGTTGGCGGCCACGGAATAGCCCCGCGTCTCCAGCTCGTTCTTGATGCGGTAGAAATTATCGGTGCTTTTGGTGGTCTGGCTGTAGAGCGTGATGTTCTGTGGCAACTCGTGCCGAAGCAGTTCCTCCAGGTTCTCAAACACCACGGCTTCGTTGTTCGTCTGGCCCAGCAATCCCAACACTTCGGCGTGGCCGTGTTTTCCGTAGATGAAGATCTGGTCTTTTTTATCAAACGACGTTTTAATGCGGTTCTGCAGCTTGAGCACCACCGGGCAAGAGGCGTCTATGAGCGTGAGGTTATTCTGCAGCGCCGTTTGGTAGGTGGAAGGCGGCTCGCCGTGCGCCCGGATGAGCACACTTTCGTCGCGCAGGTTCTGCAAGGTGTCATAGTTGATGATGCGGAGCCCTTTCTGCTGCAGACGCTCCACCTCCTCGTCGTTGTGCACGATGTCTCCCAGGCAATAGAGGTATCCCTGTTCCTCCAGCAGGTCCTCGGCCATCTGAATGGCATAGATCACCCCAAAGCAAAAGCCCGAATTCGAATCAATTTGTACCTGTAGCTGACGCATATACCCTAAACAAGTCATGTACCGGATTGTTTACACGTACCCCTGCTTTTCCCTTGAAAAAATCACAGAAGCGTGATCAGCAGCATTTATCTTATCTCCTCGGCCGGGATAGCGAATTCTAAAAGCAACAAGCAGCGGGTCTCTCCATTTCTATGGGTGAGGTCCCCTCCTTTTGCATGGGACCAAACGAATACTTCGCCTGGTCTGAACGTGGTGAGTGTCAGTACGCTCCAAGGAGTATGACACATACAGCTAATTTATAAAAGTCTGATGAAAAGACGTCAGAGATGATCCAGAAAAACAACCGTACTCTGCGCTATGAGTTAGTTTTAGATAGCATGACGGTTTATACCTGCCTTCTGTACTTTTACGCATTTAACAACTAAATGGCGGGAGTTCAGAAAGCATAACCAAAAGATAAGGCTCTGTTTTTGAGCTACTTTCTTGAAAAAGAGCCAAAAACGGCTCTGCTAGAGATCCAGCTTGGCGAGTTGTTGCTGCTCCTGCTCGGTGAGTAAGTCTTTGCGCATGAGAAAATCGCGCATGATCTTCACGGTCTCCGCGGAGATGCCGGAGCGCGGATGCCGCAGGATAGCGTCCATGAAAACTCTCTTGTCTTCCTCCAGGTGGCTGCTCATGTTCAGGTAGCGCGGAATGTAGTTCTCAATGGAAAAACGCAGAAAACGGACCTCGGCGTCTTGCTTGTCCAAAGCCACCGCCTGTTCAAAGAACTGGGAAGACTGCCGAAGGTACTTGAGCTTGGAATACGGGCTCCAGACATGTTTGGCCATGATGGCGTGCGACACCGCCCGGTAACCCATCTTCAGCGGATCTTTGCCCGGGTACTTGTCCATGAGGGAAACAAACTTCTTGGCTATCTCTTCGTCTTTGGCGGCCGTCTGGTAATAGTTTAACAGGGTGGCATGAGCGTAAGGGTCTGCTTTTTGCGGCAGAGAAACCAGGCTGAAGCAAAGAAAGACAAGAGAAGCGAGTAACTGCATTAGATCGTTTTAAACTGGTACCTAATATACGAACTTAACAGTAAAGCCAACTTCGTATTATCAGGCACTCTTACGCGTTCTGCCAAAATTTGGGCAGCAGGAAGCTGTTTAATTTTCTTAAAAAGCTTCAGATAGTAGATGTACGCCAGGTAAACGCCCAGTTTGGCTCCTTTGGGCAAGGCTACGATGCCCGCGTAGGCGTTGTCAAAATCCTGCTGAATGTCCCGCTCGATCTCCTCTTTGTCTTTGTTGCAGAACGAACGGAAATCTACCTTGGGAAAGTAAACGCGGCCCCGGTCCTGGTAATCACTGCGGATGTCTCTGAGGAAGTTCACTTTCTGGAACGCCGCGCCCAACGAGCAGGCGGCGGCTTTCAAGCGGTCAAACATGGGATTGTCACCCTCGCAGAAAACCCGCAGACACATGAGGCCTACTACTTCGGCGGAACCGTAGATGTATTCCTCGTACAGGTCACAGTTGTACTTCTGGTCAAACAGGTCCATTTCCATGCTGTGCAGGAAGGCGTTAATGAACTCCCGATCAATGTGGTACTGGTTCACCACCATCTGGAAGGCGTGCAGCACCGGATTGAGGCTGATTTTCTCTTCCAGCGCCTGGTACGTCTCCTGTTTGAACCGCTCCAGCAGGCTAGCCCGGTCATGGGTGTGGAAGGTATCCACGATCTCATCGGCGAACCGCACAAAGCCGTAAATGGCGTAGATGGGATCATGGAACCGCGGGTGCAGCGTTTTGATTCCTAACGTGAAGGACGTGCTGTAGCGCTGCGTAATGAGTTTGCTACATTCCAGCGTGGTGTGGTCAAACAGGGTCATGGGCGCTGAAATCATCTTCATACGGTTAGGGTGGTTTCCTGCGGGGCAAAATCCTTTATCACCTCGGCGGCCACTACCTGCCCTGAGATCAGGGAAGGCGGCACTCCGGGGCCCGGCACGGTCAGTTGCCCGGTGTAAAACAGGTTACGAACTTTCTTACTTTTCAAGCTGGGCTTCAGCACGGCCGTTTGCAGCAGCGTATTGGCCAGCCCGTACGCATTGCCTTTGAAGGCGTGGTAATCCTGGATAAAATCCTGATGCGCGTAACTGCGTTTATAGATCACCTGGCTCCTGATTTCCTGCCCCGTGATCCGCTCCAGGCGGTCCATGACCAGGTGGTAATAATGCTCGCGCACGGCTTCGGTGTCTTGCAGATCAGGCGCGACCGGAATCAGAATAAACAAGTTCTCATTGCCTGCCGGGGCTACCGAGGCATCGGTCTTGGAAGGCACCGATACGTAGAACAGCGGTTTTTTAGGCCAGGCAGGTTGCGTGTAAATCTCATGGGCGTGCGGCCCGAAATCCTCGTCGAAAAACAGGTTGTGGTGGCGCAAGCCTTTGAGTGGCTTGTCCACGCCGAGGTAGAAAATCAACGAGGACGGCGCCATCACGCGGCTGTCCCAGTACTTAGGGGTATAACTCTGAAATTCCTGAGGAAGCAGCTTCGTCTCCAGATGGTGGTAATCTGAGCCGCCAATCACCACCTCGGCTTCATACTGGCCTTTGGCAGTGATGACGCGGGTAATGGTATCGTGGTCAAACTCCAGCCTTTGTACTTCTTCGCCTAACCTGATTTTTACGCCCTGCTCCTGCGCCAAGGCCACCATGCCTTCCACAATCTTGTGCATGCCGCCCATGGGATACCAGGTGCCCAGCGCCATATCGGCGTAGTTCATGAGGCTGTACAGGGCCGGGGTGTTCTGGGGCAAAGCGCCCAAAAACAGGATGGGGAACTCCATCAACTGGATCAGCCGGGGATGTTTGAAGTACTTGCGCACGTGCTTGTGCATGGATTGAAACACATCCAGGCGCAGCACGTCTACCAGCAGCTTCACGTCCAGAAACTCGGTGAGCGAGCGGCTGGGCTTGTACACCAGGTTGTTGATGCCCACCTCGTATTTATAAGCGGCCTGTTTCAGGAACGCCCGTAGCTTTTCCGCCGATCCGGGTTCCAGGGACTCAAACAGGGCTTCCAGTTGGGGCATGCCCGCGGGAAGCTCCATGGTATCCTGCTCGCCATACAACACCTGGTAAGACGGGTCAAGGCGCTCCAGGTGGTAATAATCTGTAGTGGTTTTGCCGAACTTCTGGAAAAACTGCTCAAAAACGTCGGGCATCCAGTACCAGCTGGGCCCCATGTCAAAGGTGAAACCATCGGCTTTAAACACGCGCGCCCGGCCACCGGCCACGTCATTCTTCTCCAGCAGGGTAACGTCATAACCAGCCTGGGCCATACTGGCGGCGGACGCCAATCCGGCAAACCCGGCACCGATGACTACTACTTTTTTCCTGGGGAGCTCACGCATGTTGAAGGCTTTCTGATGAAAGATGGATAGATTCTGGGTACTTATACTTCAAATATGGACGATTTGCTGAAACAAGATACATTCTTTTTTCACCATAATCCAGCTCAGCGGGGTTAGAGGCTGAGCCAGAGGAGATGGCAAAGAAGTAATTCTCAGTCAGCGTAGGCGTATCCTTTCAGTTCCTGCTTGAGCTCTTTGCGGGCCAAGTGAATCCGGTTCTTCACCGTGCCAATGGGGAGTTTGAGCTTTTCAGCAATCTCCAGGTACTTATACCCCACATAGTACATCATGAAAGGAGTCCGCAACTCCTCGGGCAGGTTGTCAATGGCGGCATAGATGTCATTGAGGGCGAAATCGCCGGAGGCGCGGTTCACGGCAATCATGCGGTCATCTGAGGGGTGCGTCTGGATGTAGTCAGTGGTGTCTACGTTACTAGAGCGCTTGGTCACCTTGTTGTAATGGTTGATGAAGGTGTTGCGCATAATCGTGTACAACCAAGCCTTGAGATTGGTACCCGCCTTGAACCGGTCACGATTGACGAAGGCTTTCAGGAGGGTTTCCTGCACTAAATCCTTCGCATCATCACTATCACGGGTCAGGTTATACGCGGCGGGGCGGAGAGAGGGCGCCATGCGCTCTACAACGGAAGTAAAATCTAGTGCAGTCATTTTGTTTAACTATTAACAACAAACATTAAACAATAATACGGATCAAAAAATATTAAAGCCAATGTTTGTTCAATATTTTTCACACATCCTTAAACATTATTCGAAATAAAGTAAGATCACTCCTTGAGGAGGCCAGAAACCATTTGCTTGATTAGTAAGCAATTTTGGCAACATCCCTAAGCCCCGCAAAGGCCGAAAAGGCCCCGGTTGCATCAGAGATGCAATACTTACTAGAAAGGGAAGTACTTTGGATTTCGGCCCAAGAAAAAAAAGAGGAAGTATAAAAGCCGTTTTGCCCCTGTTTTGAGTAAAACAGGGGCAAAACGGCCCGGCAGGACATCGCCTTAGCGGAGTATCCTTCAATTGCAGAAGAAAGAATAGGAGTTGGGAAGATAATTTGGTGAGCTTTACCCGATAATCAGCCTATGTAATGGCCTGCCACAGAAAAGCGTATTCCTTCAGCGGCGTTTCCAGGGTTCAAGCGCAGGAAAGCTTTTGCTCAAAGTATCAGGCGGTGACTTTTCCGAAGGAGGCCAGCCACCGCTCAAAACTCTCCAAAGATTCAAAGTAGGTCACCCTTTTGGGCAGGTTTTGCTGAAACGGCTGTAAAATGTACCCGCTGAGCATCAGCTGCACGTCTGGCAATTGCTCCAGCAAACGGCTGAGGTAGCTCTCCACCTCGTCGCGGACGGGAGACGTGGTGAACACCGAGCAGATGTAATGCGGCTCATACTGCTTGGCGGCTTTGATGAGATCTTCCAGCGGCAGGTGCTGGCCCAGGTACAACGTCCTGAAGCCGGTGGCCCGGAACTGGAAATGGCTGTAAAGCAAAGAGAGCTCGTGCAATTCGCCCTCGGGGAGGTACAGCAACACTTTGGGGGCAGCAGCATCTTTGGTCAGGCGCTGCCCGTCTATGGCCACCAGCATTTTCTGCCGGATGAGCTGGCTGATGAAGTGCTCATGGGCGGGCGTGATGTTGCCGGTCTGCCACAGCAACCCGATTTTGTTCAGGAAAGGATACACAATCTGCTGCACCGCGGCCGGAAAGCCCAACTGCAACACCGCCCGGCTCAGCACGCGCTCAAACAGACTCTCGTCCAGCTCCACCATGGCAATGATGAGCTGGCTCATGAACTGATCCTGCCCCAGATCGGCCTCGGTGACTTTGAGCACCTCATGGGCTACCTGGTCGGGCGGCAATTTCGCGATTTTGGAGATTTTGTAGCCCTCCTGGTACAGCAACGCCACGTTGAGCAGGTTCTTCAGGTCCGCGTCATCATAATACCGGATATTGGTAGTCGTGCGCTTAGGGGCCAGCAGCTGGTAGCGCTGCTCCCAAATACGAAGCGTGTGGGCCTTAATGCCCGACAAATGCTCTAACTCTTTAATAGAGTAATGCGCCACAGGAGAGAGATTAGAAACGAAACGTAAAGTTAACGCTTCCGGGCGATACGAAAGAATTTAGGATGGACCCAGAGCATGCCAAATGACTCTGAGCCGTCTCTGCCTTTGGTTTTATGGTGCACTTTGTGCGCTATGTCCAGGGCTCTGAGGTAGGTGCTTCTTGTCTTGCCAAACAGCTTGAGCCGTCTATGGATAAACAAATCATGCACCAGAAAGTAAGCCGCGCCGTACAGCGAGATGCCCACCCCAATCCAGAACCGGTAGTCCAGCGTCTCCGTCCCATAAATGAAGCACAAGGCCGCAATCACCCCGTAGAACACAAACGAGACATCGTTGAGCTCAAACAGATGGTTGTGCCGGGTGTGGTGAGACTTGTGGATGTTCCACAAGAAGCCGTGCAACACGTATTTGTGCACCGCCCACGCCACCAGCTCCATGATGACAAAGGTTCCTATTACTATCGCCGCGTTCGTCAGCATACTCTCTCAACCAACAGCTTGGCCAATTGTTTTAAATATATTTTCCTGAATATCTGTTTTCAGCCCGAAATCTGAAAAGTATGCGCTAAATGTAGCAAACTGGTTACACTTACGAGGCCAAAACTTTTGCCGAATATCCTCTGGATTTACTTTCTCCTGTTACACCTGTTCAGAAAAGCGAACGCGAGCTACCACGGCCCAAGCGGCGGATGTTCACCAGCCAGCGAAAGGCCCTTTTGTTGGATGGTGGGCGAGCACAACGACCAGTGGACGGCCGAGTTGTCAACTCTGCTTTACAAAATAGATTCAAAGGCTCCTAGTATGATGAACCGTGCTCCAGACCTGGGCGAAAAAAACCGAAAAGAAATTCTTACCAGATCATGGACTGCTTGTCCAGGAACGCCTGAATTCCCAGTTGGCAGTCATCGGTGGCACGGGCCAGGGCGTTGCGTTCGGCGGCGTACTCCAGGGCATCCAGAAGCGGGAGTTCCTGCACGTGGGCAATCATTTCCTTTGTGACTTCCATGGATTGGCCGGAGTTCTGGAGGCACATCCGCTCCGCCAGATCCCGCACGAAGGTATCCAGCTGATTCTCAGGCATTACCTCCGTAACCAACCCGTAGGCCTTGGCTTTCTCAGCGGAGATCAGGTCGCCGGTGAGCAGGAGTTCCTTGGCCCGGGCCTCCCCTATCTTGCGTAACAGAAACACTTTCACGATGGCGGGCAAAAACCCGATCTTCACCTCGGGGTACCCAAACTTAGCCGATGGGGCGGCATAGGTTAAGTCACAGACGGTAGCCAATCCGCAGCCCCCGGCTAACGCCGTCCCAGCCACCTGAGCAATCACTACTTTCTTGAGCGTGTAAATCTGGTAGAAAAGCTGCAGCAGGTGCTTTGAATCGTCTAAGTTATCGGCATAGGAGGAATTGCCCACCGTTTGCAGGTACTCCAGATCTGCCCCGGAACAGAACACCGGTCCGGCCGCCTTCAGGATGATGACTTTGCATTCATCGTCGTCCTCGGCGGTGTCAAAAGCCTGCTTCAGCTCACTGACCATCTGGTAATTGAGGGCGTTCCGTTTCTCGGGGCGGTTCAGGGTGATGGTCGCCACCCGGTTAGAACATTGGTAATCTATGTAATGCAGTGCCGTGACGGCCGTAGAGGTTGTAGGCAGGTGTTTCATTTTACTTTTTACGGAGCCTGTTTTATTAAGGTACCAAAAAGTGCTCCGCCTCCCTCCTTCTCCTTGCGCGTACACCAGAGATTGCTCAAGAAAATCTTGTACATTTTTCAACGTTTTGGACCTGTTTTGGCGAAAACGGCAGCAAAAAAGCCCGACTCCTTTCGGAGCCGGGCTTCGCCTTAAAAAATATCCTGTTTACAGACTTCTGATGCCTTCCACCCAGGGGATCAGGTTCTTGATCATGGGTTCCAGGCTACTGAAGTGGGTGCCGCCCTTCACCGGAATAAAGGTCAGGTTAGGGGCACCGGCGGCTTTCATGGCATCAAACGTCACCTGCGAGTTCACAAAAGGGACCATAGTATCAGCGGTGCCGTGGTACAGGCGGGTGGGGCTTTTGGGCACGAAGTTCTTCAGGCTGTTCGTCTTCAGGGCTTGCTTTAACGCTACTTCCCCGTCGCCTTTGAGGCCGGCCAGAAAAGCCGGATTAAACAACTTCGCCGGATCTTTGGCCAGCGCGCTGTTGATGGAGCTACTGGTGCGGGTGCCGTCAATCAGCTCCTGGATACGGGTGGCATACGGCTCCTGGAAGAAATCGGTGAGCAGCCGGTTCCAGTTGTAAGTTTTGTTGTAGGCCTGCAGAATGAAGGCCAGGTTAGCCGGATAGTCATATGATTGCCCCGATACCACGCGTGCCAGCATGCCTTCCAGGTCATACCCGCCGGCCCCGGCCCCCGAGGCGGCCACCGTAAGGCCATGGCCTGGGTTTTCCTCAATCTCTTTCTGCGCCGCTAGGGTCACGTAGCCACCTTCTGAGTATCCGGCCAGGAACAGCTGATCAGACGCTTTGATGCTGTTTTTCTGGAAGTACTCTTTCCCGGCTTTGATCATGTCCACCACGGCCAAGCCCGAGTGCTTCACGTCATAGTACGGGTGCAGAATCTGCTTGGACTCGCCGTAGCCCAGGTAATCGGGGACCAAAGTCAGGTAACCGGCCGCGCCAAACGCCTCAAACCCGGTAAAGGAGTTAATCTGGAAATTGCTTGGGGCGTACTTCTGGTCAAAGGTGGTGCCGTGGTGTGCGCTCAGAATGGGAGCCGGAGCCGTCAGGTTCAAAGGCACCACCATCAACCCCGAGGCCCGCACCTCTTGCCCGTTGTACTGGGTGAGGTACACCAGGCGGTACACGTCCACGTCATATTTCACCATGGCCGCCAGATCGCGCTGTCCGTTGCTGATGGCGAGTTCCCGCAGTCCTGCCGCCTGAATGGTGGTCAGTTTCTCCGCGGAGATAACTAGTTCTTTCTGAGGTTGCTGTACCTGCTGGTCGTCCAGCACCTCGGTTTCCTTGCAGGAGGAAAACCAGGAAGACATAGCCAGCAGTACGGTTATGAAGATTGTTTTCAAAGTCTGAGTTTGGTTAGATGTTCTACTATAGAAAGGATACCTTCTGCCCTAAAGTTCCTTCCGGCGGGCAGTGTTTTAGGCCTTCTTTCCTGAAAAACAGCCTAAACCAGAACTTGTTTACCTGAGCCGACCTTCACCCCGAATTGCCCTTTTCCGTATATTGGCATGAAACATCTATCTAATTGCCATGCCGAAGAAATCTTTTCAGGAAATCATCAACAGCCCGGGCATGCCGGTGCTGGTAGACTTCTACGCCGATTGGTGCGGACCCTGCAAAACCATGGCGCCTATCCTGCAACAGGTGGCCCGGCAGTACGAAGGCAAACTGAAGGTGATCAAGATTGACGTGGACAAAAACCCCGCCGTAGCCCAGCAGTACCGCGTCCAGGGCATTCCCACGCTGCTGCTCTTCCACCAGGGCAAACAGCTGTGGCGGCAATCCGGCGTAGTACCCGGCCATCAGCTGAGCCAGGTGGTACAGCAGCACCTGCCGTAAACAGCCGTTTTGGGGCCGTTTTAGCAAAACGGCTTTAAAAGAGGTTGATCTGCTGCTAGCCGTTAGAATACTGGCAAAGCCTAGAATCCCCTACTTGAAGTAGGCCGTTAAATTCTAAAATAATGCTGGTTCAAAAATATGGCTGGTTCAAGTTTCCAACTTGGACCTAGAATGAGCTGAAGTTTGTAACTTCAGTGAGCCGTGAGGCTCAAAATGTGCAGTACCGTTAATGGCCTTCCCGAAAGTAGCAAACCATCGAAATAGAACTTAACGGCCCTACCGGTTAGGGATTGGTAAACGTTTCTTAAAACCAAGCTCAGAACAATATTGACACAGACGCTCGCAGGACCTTCGGACGCTGCGAGGTCATTAGAGCAACCGGAATAGCGCCGGCTATCTAGAGAACTCCCCTCCTGATTCAGGAGGGGTGCCCGAAGGGCGGGTGGTCATAAGGCAGCAGCTAATGCAATAGACTTGTTTATCTACTCTCCAGCAACCATAGTTTCGCGGCTACCGCCCCGAGGGTAGTCAGGAGACTACCCATTATCCGTAGGCACGAGTTACAAACTCGCGCCAGAGAAAAGCACAGTGCGCCAATGGAGCAATCAACAACCAGTAATTAACAATCAATCCGCTATTTGGCAGGAAGAAGCGGCAAGGTGAGATGGAAAGTGGTTTGGACGTAGGGAACGGAAGAAGCGTGCAGTACGCCGCCGTGTTGCCGCACAATCTGACGGGACAGGCTTAGGCCAATGCCGGAGCCATCGGGTTTGGTGGTGTAGAACGGGATGAAGATCTGCTCCTGCAACTCCGGCTCAATACCCGGGCCGTTGTCTATCACCTCCATTCTGACTTTGTGCGGCTGTTTGTGGTCCAGAGCGGCGCGCAGGGTCACCGCCGGGGCATCCACTAGCTGGGCGGCTTCCATGGCGTTTTTGAGCAGATTCAGGAGAACTTGCTCTAATTGCTCGGCATCCGCCGAAAGCCAGAGTTGCTCCTCGGGCAGTTGGAGGGTAAAGGCAATCTGTCGGTTTTTCATCTGGGACTCCACCAAGCGGCTGACGTGGCCGCAGAGCGCCTGCAACGATAATTCTTCCAGCTGCGGCGGCGGCACCCGCGTGAGCCGGCGGTAATTCTCCACGAAATGCTGCATGCCCCGGGTCCGTTTCTCAATGGTGCGCAAACCAAGCTGCAGGTCTTCCATGGTGTCTTCCTCCAGGTACCCGGCCTGGGTCACCGGCGTCAGTTCAGACTGCACCAAATCACTGATGGAAGAAGTAAGCGAGATAATGGGCGTCACCGAGTTCATGATCTCGTGCGTGAGCACACTGATCAGCTTCTTCCAGGACTCCAGCTCCTGCGCCTCCATCTCCGAGCGGATGTTCTGGAACGACATAATCCTGACATCCTGCTCCTGAAGCCGCAGCACGCTCACGTGCACCGTAAGCAGTACCTCCTCGGTGAGTTGCCGCAAGCGGATGAGGCGGGCATCGTGGTGGGGCTCCGCGAAGGCGACCTCGGCCAGGGCCGGGTACAGGCGCTCCACGGAATGAAGATTCTGCAGGAACGGCAGATCCAGCAGGCGGTGGGCGGCTTTGTTCATAAGCTGCACGTGCCCCTCGGCGTCAAACGTGATGAGCCCGATGCGCAGGTGCTCCACCACGCCCTGCAAATACCGGTGGTGAATCTCCTTTTCGGCTTTGATGCGGGCGAAGGCCCCGGTGAGGTCATTGAACATGCGGTGCAGCTCGCGGTACTGCGGCGGAGCACCCTCTACGGCAAACCGCTGCGTGAAATCTGAATGCCGAATGGCCTGCAGAAACCGGATGAGGTCACGGTTGGTGCGCTGCACGTATTCCATCAGTTCCAGCATCTGCCCCACCGCCAACAAGAGCAAACAGAACAGCGAGATGTACCAGGCATGCCGCAGCCCCACGTACAGCGCCGCCAGCAAAGTGAGCGACAAGAGCACCACCCGCAAGGCCACCCTCCCATTGAAATACTTATAGCCCATGCTTTTCTATCCGGCGGTACAAAGCGGTGCGCGTAATGCCCAATTCTTTGGAGGCGTGCGTGATGTTGCCGTTGTGCTTCATTAGCGCCTGCTGCACCAGCGTTTTCTCCACGTTGCCCAGGGTGGCCTCGTTCTCTATGGTGACGGATGAGTAGGCCGATGGTTCCGCTAAGTAAACGTCTGAGGGGTGCAGCTGACCGGGTTCACTCATGATCACGGCGCGCTCCATGGTGTGTTCCAGCTCCCGGATGTTGCCCGGCCAGGAGTAGCCCATCAGTTTCTGCAGCACCGGTTTCTCCAGTCGCAAATTCGGTTTTTGGTACTTTTTAGAAAAAGAGGCCAGAAAATGCTCGGCCAGCGGCTGGATGTCTTCCTTGCGCTCCCGGAGCGGCGGAAGCTGGATTTCCACGGTGTTGATGCGGTAGAGCAAATCTTGCCGGAAGCGCCCCTGTTTCACCATCTCATACAGCGGCAGGTTGGTGGCGCTCACCAGCCTGATGTTCACCGGCCTGGCCCGATTGGAGCCCACCGGCGTCACCACCCGGCTTTGCAATGCCGTCAACATCTTGGCCTGCAGCGGCAAACTCAGGTTCCCGATCTCGTCCAGAAACAGGGTTCCGCCGGAGGCGACTTCAAAGCGTCCGGCGCGGTCTTCCTTCGCATCGGTGAAAGAGCCTTTCACGTGTCCGAACAGTTCGCTTTCAAACAGGCTTTCGGTGACGGCGCCCAGATCAACGGGAATAAACACTTCTTTGGCCCGGAGCGAGAGGCGGTGCAGCAGGCGGGCGGCTACTTCTTTTCCGGTGCCGTTTTCACCCAGGATGAGCACATTGGCATCGGTGGCGGCTACTTTCTCCAGGGTCTGGTACACGCGCTGCATGGCCGGTGATGTCCCGATCAGCTCTACGCCGGGTTCGTTCAGGGTTTGGTTCAGGTGGCGCTGCTTGGTGCGCAGGTGCTGTACTTCTGAGGTAGATTGCCGCAGTTTGCCCGCCGAGATCATGGTGGCCAGCAGCTTCTCGTTGTGCCAGGGCTTGACCACAAAATCGGTGGCACCCAGTTTCAGGGCCTGCACGGCCAGATCAATATCGCCGTAGGCGGTCATCATCACCACAACGGCCTGCGGATCAATTTCCAAGATTTTCTGCAGCAGTTCCAGTCCCTCGCGGCTGGAGGTGGCCCCGGCGGTGTAGTTCATGTCCAGCAGGATCACGTCATAGGGCTCGTTCTGGAGCAGTTCAGGAAGACGCTGCGGGTTGATCAAGGTGCGCACCAGCGAGAAATGTTGCTTCAGGAAGATGCGCCCGGCGGTGAGAATATCCTCCTGGTCATCAACAATAAGAATGCGGCAGTTGGTTTTGCTCATCTGGCAAAGAGTAGTTCAACGGTGAAGACAGGGCAAGCACAAGGAAAGTGCCACAGCGGCTTAGCGCTCTCGCCCTTCCAGATTATAGCCTGTATTTCAACAATTTACACAAAACCAAGCAGTAATCTCAGCAACAGGGGTGTCCGCTTACAGACGAATAAATGTACGGAATCGTACACTTTAGGGCAAGCCATGACGCAGGCGCACTGGCAAACGCTTCAGCAGCTTCACTTTACGCATTCTGGCACTGCATTTGGAACCTGGTTTTCTGGGCTGAAGAAGGAGACGAGGCAAACGGCTACTTCCGTTTAGGGGCTGTTTTCGGGAAACCAGCCCCTAAACAGCCGGTGCTGGGGAAGATCAACTCGCCCAAACAAAGGCTTTCCTACACCATGTTTACCCGCGTTTTTGTAAATCGGGTGTGAGTAGCCAAATCGTTCCTAGACGCAGACGACTTAGAGCAAAGCTATGATCAAGAATTACCTAAAGATTGCCTGGCGAAATCTGCTGCGCCACAAAGCGTACTCGGCTATCAACATCATCGGGTTGGCGACCGGCATCTCGGCGTGCTTGCTTATTTTCCTGTACGTGCGCCACGAGCTGACCTATGAGCAGGAGTTTGCCCACGCGGAGAACATCTACCGCGTGACCAGCCGCATGACGTTCCAGGAACAGGACGACAAGTTAGCCTTGACTCCCAAACCGCTGGCGGACTACATCAGGCGAGGCATGCCGGAGGTAAAACACGTGGCCCGGATTAGCACCGTCGGGAAACAAACCCTTTGGGTAGATCAGCAACCGTTTCTGGAAGAGCACCTGTTTTTCGCCGACAGCACCTTTTTCCAGGTGATTCCTTTTCCGTTTCTGGCCGGTGATCCGGTTACGGCTTTGCAAGCGCCCGGCACTATTGTGCTCTCAGACGAACTCGCCCGGAAATTCTATGGCGGGGTAGAGCAGGCACTGGGAAAATCTCTCCAGTTCAGCCATAACCGCTATACCGTGACCGGCGTTTTCAAGGACACCAACCACTCGCACATCCGGGCCAATGCCTTTCTCTCCATGGTCACCCGCGACGCCGCAGAACGCAGCGGGAAAGATGCGGCCGAGGCCGCCGAAAGTGTCAACCACTGGCTGTACTTTGGCTACTACACGTACTTCACGCTGCACAACCCGGCTTCGTTGCCCGTGTTCGAGCAGAAACTGGCCGATCTGGTGACCCGCTACGCCGTGCCCTGGATGCAGGAAAACCAGATCTCGGCCTCCATGAAACTGTTTGTGCAGCCCATCTCCCAAATCCACCTGAGCAATGAGTTTGGCAGTGACCTAAGTGCCGCCGGTAACCGATCCTACGTGTACATCTTCACCGTGGTGGCGGTGTTCATCCTGCTCATTGGCTGCATCAACTACATGAACCTGGCTACCGCGCGATCGGCTAAACGCGCCCGCGAAGTGGGTTTGCGCAAAGTAGTGGGCGCGTACCGCAGGCAGATCATCGGGCAGTTTTTAGGCGAGTCCATCCTGATCACGTTATTGGCCTTGCTGCTGGCGCTGGCCATGACGGAAGTGTCTTTGCCGGTCTTCAACCAGCTCACCAGAAAAGAATTTACCCTTTCGTCTTTCTACAGCCCTGAATTTGCGCTGCTCATTCTGCTTATTCTGCTTTTTGTGAGTTTGGTGGCGGGCAGTTACCCCGCCTTCTTTCTGTCTGGCTTCAACCCCATAGACGTGCTCAAGGCAGATAAAAACCCCAGGGGCAGCAACGCGTGGCTCCGCCAGTTTCTGGTGGTGGTGCAGTTCACCATCTCGCTGGTTTTGATCATCGGGACGGCCGTGGTGTACAGCCAGCTTCAGTTTCTGAAAAGCAAGAACCTGGGGTTCACCAAAGAACAGATCCTGGTCCTTGACTTACCCAAAGCAGACTCCCTGCTGATCAAACAACTGCCCGTCTTCACGCAGAAACTGGTCCAGCACCCCAACGTCTTGCAGGTGGCTACAGCAGGCAACATTCCGGGCGAGAAACTCAACCAGTTACGGATGATTGTGGAGGAAAAAGACGGCACGGAAAAAGACCGGGCCATGAACGTGATGTTTGTGAGCTATGGTTTCCTGGAGTTGATGGGCATTCAGACCAAAGAGGGCCGCATGTTCCAGAAAGACCTGCTTTCTGACCGAAAGGGAGCGGTCATGATCAATGAGGCCGGGGCCAAATGGCTGGGCTGGGAAAACGCCATCGGGAAGCACGTGCAAGTCATGGACTATGATGCCCGCGTGATTGGGGTGGTGAAGAACTTCAACTTTGAGTCGTTGCACCATGCCGTGAAACCGCTTATGCTGGTGCCCATTCAGGCGAGCAATGGCTATCTGGTGGCCAAAGTACGGCCCCAGAACCTGGAGAACACCCTGGCCTTTCTGGAACAGCAGTGGAAAGCCTTTGCGCCCCGGCACCCGCTGGACTATTTCTTCCTAGACGACAATTTCAACCAGCAGTACCAGGCCGAGGAAAAGATGCTGACCGTGTTTGGCTATTTCGCGGCACTCACCATCCTGATTGCCTGCCTGGGTTTGTTCGGGCTGGCCTCGTTCACCGCCGAACAGCGCACGAAGGAAATTGGCATCAGGAAAGTACTGGGCTCTACCGTGCTGGAGATAGTGCTGCTGCTATCTAAAGACTTCGCGCTGCTGGTACTGCTGGCCATTCTCATTGCCTCACCGGTGGCGTGGTACGGCATGAAGAACTGGCTCCAGGATTTTGCTTATCAGGTGAACCTCAGTCCGTGGCTGTTTTTCACGGCGGGGCTGGTCTCGCTGCTGATCGCCATTACCACGGTGGGCGTGCAGGCGGCCAGAGCGGCCTTGCTGGACCCGGTGAAGTCGCTACGGCGCGAATAAACCCTTTTTAGGTCTCCTTTTCAGAAAAGCCCCCCGAAACACCTTTTTGTAAGATTCAGCCCAAACCTGCGACTAACCCGTAGAGGAAAATAATTTCCGGCGGGAAAACGGCCCAGGAATCTTCCGGCAGAGACACCTAAACCGGATAACTTTCGTTTTCTTAGCATTCTCAGATAATATACCCCTATGCTCAAAAAATCTCTGGCGGCCCTGGCGTTTGCCGCCCTCCTGCACTCCCCCCTGCTGGCGCAGAACAACGCCACACCCGCGTATCGTTTCTCCGTAGACCTGGCGCAGGCCAAGGATGACAAATTGCAGGTAACCCTTATTACCCCAGACTTCAAAGAAGACGAAGTGCTGTACCACATGCCCAAAATGGTGCCCGGCACGTACGCCGTGTATGATTTCGGGAAGTTTGTTTCTGAGTTCAATGCCTTTGATAAGAAAGGCAAGAAACTGAGCGTAGAACGCCTGGACCAGAACACCTGGAAAATCAAGAAAGCCAAGAAACTGGCCCGTCTTTCCTACCTGGTAGATGACACCTGGGACACGCCCAAGAAAGAAGACATCGTGTTTGAACCGGCTGCCACGGATATTGAGGAAGGCAAAGTGTTCCTGATCAACACGCACGGGTTCTTCGGGTATTTCGCCAACATGACCAAGGCGCCTTACCAGATCACCGTCAACAAACCGCAGGATTTCTACGGGGCCACGCCGCTCAGAGCCACCAGCTCCACGCCTACCTCAGACACCTACCTGCTGCAAAACTACAACGACCTGGTAGACGCGCCCATGCTGTACAGCCGCCCAGACACCGCCATGCTGAAAGTAGGCAACGCCGATGTCCTCATCGCGACGTACGCCGCTGGCGGCGGAGCCCGTTCCAAGAATCTGGCCGAGCACATCAAACCCATTCTGGAAGCGCAGCGCGCCTATCTGGGCGGCACCTTGCCGGTAGACAAATACGCCTTCCTGATCTACATTGACAACAAACAGAACCGCACCGGCGCTTACGGCGCGCTGGAGCACTCCTACTCCTCGGTGTACTATTTCCCGGAGATGCCGCCCGCTATGCTGGCCGAACAGGTCCAGAACATCTCGGCGCACGAGTTCTTCCACATCGTGACCCCGCTCAACATCCACTCAGAGGAGATCGGGAACTTTGACTTCAGCAACCCTAAGATGTCCAAGCACCTCTGGATGTACGAGGGCGTGACCGAATACTTCGCCCACCACGTGCAAGTAAACCAAAAGCTGACGGAACTGCCCGATTTCCTGACGGAGATGCGCAACAAGATCATCGCCTCGCAACAGGAGTACAATGATGCCCTTTCCTTCACCGAGCTCAGCCTGGGGGCCCTGGATAAGCACGAGAAACAATACGGCAACGTGTACCAGAAAGGCGCGCTCATCGGCATGGCCCTGGACATCAGATTACGTGAGCTTTCCGGCGGAAAATACGGCATCCGGAACCTGATGAAGGACCTGAGCCAGACCTACGGCAAAAACCAGTCGTTCAAAGACGAAGAGCTGTTTGACAAGATCACGGCGCTTACGTTCCCAGAGGTGCGCGATTTCTTCAAGCGCCACGTGGAAGGCAATGAACCGCTGCCGTACTCAGAGATTTTCCGGAAAGTGGGCATCACGTACCAGCCCACCGGCACGCAGAAACGCATCTCTTTGGGTCGGCCTACCATTGGCTATGACCAGGCCTCGGGGCACCTGATGGTGGCCAGCGTGGAGAACCTGAACGCCTTCGGGAAGCAGCTAGGCTACAAGGCCGGCGACCAGTTATGGCAAATCAACGGCGAAGACCTGAACCTGCGCAACGCCACCGATCTCATCAACAAACACGTGATGAACGCCAAGGAAGGCACTCCCATCGCCATCACCGTGGGCCGGAAAGACGCCAATGGAACTGTGAAACCGGTAGTGTTGAAGGCCAATCTGGTATCCGCGGAAGAGACGGTCTCGCACCTGCTCACCCCTGACCCGAATGCTACTCCTGCGCAAATAGCGCTGCGGCAAGCCTGGCTGTATTCCAGCTTGTAAGCGAACCAGATTTGCAGCGGTGCCCGTTTAGGGGCTGTTTTTAGAAAACAGCCCCTAAACGGGCACCGCTTTTTGGGACTATTCTGAGTAGGAAAACGCTTCTGGCACCTAAGCCAAACCAAGGTAAGTACCTGCAAACGATTTAAACTCTTATCTTTAAGGAAGCATAGCCAGAACCCTTTAAAAACATATCAGGGGTTTGGGCGTTATGTTCTAAATCTGACTTCTTCCGGCGTGCATCACCTCTACTTATATTCTCCTGTGCGGGGGCCTGAATCCAGGCGATTTCTTTTGTTTCTGCTGTTTCTGTTTCTCCTGCCTTTCTCTGCGGCCTGGGCGCAAAACCGCGTCACGTTGGGCGGTACGCTTCGGTCGGCGGCTACCGGCGAGGTCCTGATTGGGGCCAGTGTCTCGGTGGCGGGCACCACCACGGGCGTGGAAACCAACACCAACGGCGTGTACACCCTGCCGCTGGACCCCGGCACCTACCAGATTCAGTTCTCGTACATCGGTTTTCAGACCCTGACCCGTGAAGTGGTGCTTACCCGCAACACGCGCCTCAACGTGGAGCTACTGGAGGAAGCTAGCCAGTTGGGCGAAGTGGTGGTGGAATCTGAGCGGAACACGTTTCAGGAGCGCCTTTCCACGCCGCAGATGAGCATGGAAACTCTCTCGTCGCGCGAGGCGAAGCTGCTGCCGGCTCTGTTTGGCGAGGTGGACATCATCAAAACGCTGCAATTGAAACCGGGCATCCAGAGCGGCGGCGAGGGCAGCAGCGGTTTGTTTGTGCGGGGTGGCAGCTCAGATCAGAACCTGGTTTTGCTGGACGATGCGCTGGTGTACAACCCCAGCCACTTGTTCGGGTTCTTCAGCGTGTTCAACCCAGATGCGGTGCGCGGCGTGGAGCTGTACAAGGGCGGTTTCCCGGCCCAGTTCGGCGGTCGGCTTTCCAGCGTGCTGGACGTGAAACTGCGCGACGGCAACCGCAAGGAACATGACGTAAGCGGCGGGATTGGCTTGATTGCGTCGCGTCTTTCGGTGGAGGGGCCTATTCAGAAAGACAAATCCTCGTTCCTGATCTCGGGGCGGCGCACCTACGTGGATGTGTTCACGCGCCTGATCAACAAATCGCAGGAAAGTGACCCGGAGTGGAGTCCCATCCCCGATTATTACTTCTATGACTTCAACGCCAAGGCCAGCTTTGAACTAGGGCCCAATGACCGGCTCTTCCTCAGCGGCTACTACGGCCGCGACTTCTTTAAATTCAACGACGAGGATTTCAACTTCAATTTCAACTGGGGCAACAAAGTAGGCTCAGCCAGATGGGCGCACCAGTTTTCGTCCCGTTTCTTCGTCAACACCACGTTTTCGGCCTCCAATTATGAATATGCCATCAAAAACGAACTGGACATCTACTCCTTCAGCCTGACTTCCAACATCACCGATCTCACCCTGAAATCAGATTTTGAGTACATTTCCTCGGAGCACCACCACCTGCGGTTTGGGGCAGCGGTCACTGATCATCGGTTTACCGTGGGTCGGCTGGAAGCCAACAGCCAGGACGGTACCGTGAACATTGGGGCTGGGAACAAGTACCGGGGTCAGGAATACGGCGTTTACGCCTCTGATGACTGGACCTTCAGCCCGGCGTTCACCCTGAGCTACGGCTTGCGCCTGTCTGGTTTCTACAACGACGGCAAGAACTTTCTGGGCCTGGAGCCCCGCGCCGCCGCCAGCTACCGCTTCTCGGAGACCCTGACGCTAAAAGCCAATTACACCCGCATGTTCCAGTACGTGCACCTGATCTCCAACTCGGGCGCCTCGCTGCCCACTGATATCTGGTATCCGTCCAGCCCCGGCGTGAAACCGCAGCGCTCCGACCAGTACACCCTGGGTCTCACCAAACTCTACAAAGGCAAATACCTCTTGAGCACCGAGGCTTACTACAAAAAGATGAACCGCCAGCTGGACTTGCGTGATGGGGCCGAGATTTTCGGGAACAACGAGCTGGAGCAGGAGTTTGTGTTTGGCACCGGCGACAGCTACGGCCAGGAGTTCTACGTGGAGAAAAAGGAAGGCAAAACCACCGGCTGGATCGGCTACACTCTTTCTTGGTCAAACCGCACCTTTCCGGACATCAACAATGGCCGCACCTTCCCTACCCGCTTTGACCGCCGCCATGATGTCTCGGTGGTGGCCATCCGGGAGGTGAGCAAGCGCGTCAATGCCACGGCTACCTTTGTGTACGGAACCGGCAACGCCTACTCGCTACCGGTGCAGCGCTTCATCTTCCAGGATGTGAACGGCGAAGATTTCACCGTGATTCCGGTGTACCCAGACCGCAACTCGTTTCGGCTAGCCGCCTACCACCGCCTGGATCTGGGGCTGGTCTACAAACTTCGGCCCAAGCGCGGCACCTCTGACCTCACGTTCAGCGTGTACAACGTCTACAACCGGCGCAACCCGTATTTCGTGTATTTTGAAACCATTGAAGACGAGGAAACGAAACAGATCACCGGCTTTGTAGCCAAGCAGGTGTCGTTGTTTCCGGTGATTCCTTCCGTGACGTATAACTTTAAATTCTGATGGGTATTTCCAGTTTTTTACGGCAACTGTTGCCGCTGCTGCTTCTGGTGAGCTTGCTTTCTTCCTGTGATATGGAGCAGGAGATTGAAGTGAAACTGCCCGACATGCCTACCCAGATGGTGGTGGAGTGTTACCTGATCAATGGTGAGCCCATGAAGCTGGCGCTGCAGGAATCGTCCAGTTATTTCGCCGGGCCCGAGGCGCTGCTGGTGGAAGGCGCCACTGTTACCATCACCAGGAACAACGGCACCCCTGTAACCTTGAAAGACACCGTGCTGGTGGATGAAGTGAACCGAAAAGTGTACACCCACTACAGCCCCGCCCGGGTGCGCGCCACGCCCGGCGATGTGTTCACCCTGGTGATCTCTGACCCCAAAGGCCGACGACTTACCGGCACCACCACGGTGTTGCCCCGCGTGCCCATTGACAGCGTAGGCTACAAATTCAACAGCAAACCCGAGCAAAGCCAAGAGGCCTATCTCTTGGTGCGCTGGCAGGACAATCCCGATCAAAAGAACTTCTACCGGCTGCTGGTCCATAAAAACGACACGTCGGGCATAGACAGTCAATTAGACGCCGAAGTGAACGACCGTCTGCGGAACGGCCAGAAAATTACCTACACCACCACCTACCGCTTCGACCGGAACGACACCCTGACCGTGAAGCTCTTTCACCTGGATGAAGCCTATTATGATTTCATCAGCAGCGTGGAAGACGCCCGCCGCGCCAACGGCAACCCCTTCGCTCAGCCGGTGACTATTAAATCAACCGTGGCTGGCGGCTTCGGCATCTTCACCCACCTGAACTCCGATTCCCAAACGGTGATCATCAAGTAAGCGGCATAGCCAATGGTTCTTCTCCCGTTTTAAAGCTGCTTTTGGAAAACGGCTTCAAAACGCGAGGCGATCAAGGAGCCTTTTTCGTGAAGCCACTGGGTAATTCCTTCGCCTTGGCAGTGTGTTTTCAACCGCAAGCGGAAAGGCGACTGCTTCGGGCTTATTGGTGAGAACAGCAACAAGGGCCGCTGAATGGTAGTTTCGGCTGCTTTATGAAACCGGTTCAAGTGAAGCGTCTAAGACAATCAATAAAACGGCATCGGCTCCAGAAAAACTCTGGAGCCGATGCTGTTTTCAGCCAAATTGAACTACTGACTGAATACTGTTTTAAGGGCAGTTTATGAAAAACAGCCCCAAAACGGAAACGATGGTCCTACGTGAAACACCAACGCTTTTCCAATTCGCCCACAAGATCCTTTCAGGATGACAAGAGAGGAGGGCGACAATGGAGGATGATACTATTAGCAAGCTGATCTAGGATGATCATCCAGGCAGATCATCCAGGAAAATGATGCAAATAGGTCAACCCGCGCAGGGCCAGTTCGCCAATTCTTAGAAAGACCTGCCCCCTAAATCCACGACTCAGGACTCTGGACTCAAGACTCAGAACTCATTTTTATTGCCGCTTGATGAGTTCTTTGATGAGCAGGGTCATGTTGGGCTCGGCTTTGGCGGCGGCATCCAGGATGTCCTGCAGGATCACTTTCTTGATTTTGCCCGGCACGCACAGGTCCGTGATCACGGAGACCGCGAAGACCGGTAAGCCCATGTGCACGGCGGCAATCACCTCCGGTACGGTGCTCATACCCACGGCATCGGCCCCGATGGTTCTGATGTAATGGTACTCGGCTTTCGTTTCCAGCATGGGGCCGGGGGCACTGGCATAGACCCCGGTTTTCACGTCCAGGCCGTGCGCCTGGGCAATCTCCAGGGCCTGCTGCACTAAGCTTTCACTGTACGGCTCGCTCATGTCGGGGAAGCGCGGCCCCAGTTCGTCCAGGTTTTTCCCGATGAGCGGGTTGGAGGGCAACAGGTTGATGTGGTCGGTGATCACCATCAAATCAGAGGTGTTGAAGGCCGGGTCAAGTCCGCCGGCGGCATTGCTCACCAGCAGCTGCTGAATGCCCAGCAGCTTCATCACCCGGATGGGGAACACCACCTGGTCCATGGAGTAGCCTTCGTAGTAGTGGAAACGGCCCTGCATCACCACCACGCGCCGTCCGCCCAGCTCCCCGAAGATCAGTTTACCGGAGTGGCTCTCCACGGTAGAGACCGGGAAGTGCGGAATATCGGCGTAGTTAAGGCTGTAGGCAATCTGGATATCGCGTACCAAGGCGCCCAATCCGGTGCCCAGCACAATTCCGAAATCGGGTTGGAACTGATCGGTTTTCTCACGGATATAGGTACTGGCTTCCTGCAGGGCGGTCATCATAATCTTGGAGTTTAAGTGAGCTGTTTTAAGGCCGTTTTCAGGAAAACAGCCCTGAAACGGGTTCGTTCTGGAAAGGCGCAAGGTCGGAAAAAATAGAGAAAAACCGGACGTAGGGCGGCGGCTTTACACAAAAAAGGCTGCCCTCGGGCAGCCTTTTTCATTGAAGAGAAGGTTCTCTGCTTAGTTGATTTCGATCTCAAACGGCATGCGGGCCTGGATGCCCTGCATCTGCAGCACGCGCTGGTACTGCTGGTAATACGGCAGCATCTCGCCCAGTTCACTGCGCAGCGAGTACATCTTCACCTGTGACTCCGTGTCTGAGAGCAGGTTGTCCATGAAGCTTTTCTGGGCCGGCAAGGTGCGCAGGCGGTACTCGCCCTCTTTCAGTTTGGCTTTGCGGGCCGCAATGGCGATGGCTTGCTCCATGCCGCCCAACACATCCACCAAACCGCGCTGCTTGGCCTCAATGCCGGACCAAACTCGGCCTGAGGCAATCTTCCGCAGTTCTTCCACCGGCATTTTCCGGGATTTGGCGGCTTTGGTGGTGAAATCATCGTAGATGCGTTCCACCTCGCGCTGGATGTGCATTTTCTCGTACGGCGTCATGGCTCGGGTCACCGAGGGCACGTCTGAGAACTTGCCGGTTTTCACGCGGTCAGTGGTGATGCCCAGCTTGTTTTTGAGGAAGTTCTCGGTGTTGACCATCATGCCAAACACGCCAATGCTGCCGGTAATGGTGGTGGGGTGCGCCACAATGGTATCGCAGGCCATGGCAATGTAATACCCGCCCGAGGCCGCCACGTCAGACATGGACGCGATGATGGGTTTCACTTTCTTGGTGAGCATGACCTCGCGCCAGATCACGTCTGAGGCCAGCGAACTGCCGCCCGGTGAGTTGATGCGCAGCACCACGGCCTTCACGTTCTTGTCCAGCCGCGCCTTCCGGATGGCTTCTGACATGCCTTGCCCGCCAATGGTTTCGTCATCGCCTTTGCCGCCCACAATATCGCCGGAGGCGTAGATCACGGCAATTTTATTCGAAGACGAACCCGATTTCTTCTCGGTGTCGGCTACTTTCTTGTAGGTGCCCAGGTTCACCAGCTTCAGCTCCTTGTCTTTCTTAACGCCGGTTTTGCTTTTCATGAAATCGGTGGCCTCGTCATAGTAGCCCAGGTGCGTCACCAAGCCCAGGCGCTTCGCATCGTCGGCGTTGTGCACCAGCATAGAGTCTGACACGTTTTTGAGGTAATTGAAATCCTTCTGGCGGGCGGCGGCAATGTTCTTGAGCATGAAATCATTGAGCGAGTTCAGGAAAGAAGCGGTCTGCTCGCGGCTGGGCTCGCTCATCTTATCCAGAATGAACGGCTCCACGGCGCTTTTGTACTCCCCTACCTTGAAGATATACGGCTGCAGGTCCAGTTTCTCCAGGGTGCCTTTGAAGAACATCACCTCAGAACTGAGGCCGTTCAGCTCCATGGTGCCCTGCGGATTCAGGTAAAACCGATCGGCCACGGAGGCCAGGTAATAGGCTTTCTCGGTGGAGAACTCGCTGTAGGCCACCACAAACTTCTTGGATTTCTTAAAGTCCAGCAGCGCGTTGCGGATTTCCTCTACGGAGGCCATGCCGGCTTGCAGCAGATCCAGGTTCAGGAAAATGCCTTTGATATTGTCATCGGTTTTGGCCTTTTTGATGGACGCTTTGATCTCGTCCAACCCGATTCCCTCTTGCCCGAACATATCGCCAAAGCCCAGTTCTGAGAATGGATTGCGAGGCGTCCGCTCCACCACCGGCTGGCTCAGCTTCAGCTCCAGCACAGAACCCTCGGAGATGCTGACGGTGTCACTGGAAGACGCCGCCGCGGCAATGCCCAACAAGATGAGGAAGCCCACCGTCATAAATAAAAACAGGCCCACAATGGTGGCCAGTACAAACTTAAAGAATTGTCTCATATTGAATTTTTCCTTCCGATAAGCGCGCCCAGGCCCGGCCTGAGGTGTTGCTACATAAGTCGTAAAATAGGCAGAAAACTTACAAATCTTTTCCTGCAGACGCAGCTTTCGCAGAATAGCCGCTTAATAGACTCATGTTCAGGTCGTTCAAACGGAGAAAGCCACGCACAAACGCCTTGGGCTGGAATGAAACGCGGTCAGCTGGCCGGGCGCTTTCTACCCCGCAGAAAATTTTTGGTTTCCCTTTTGGCGTTTCGCGCGTACTTTCAGCAAAACCCGTTATCTGCCGTATATAGGTGTACATGACTAGATGGATACTACTTGCGCTCCTTTTTCTGGGATCGTTCTCTGGCCAGGCGCAATACAAACGCAACCTGAACTTCAAGTATTTCGGTTTGACGCTGCACCCCAAAGGCGATGACAACGCCGAGCTGATGCCCCTGAACCCCGATGGCAAAGGATACCTGGTCTTGAACATTGGCGCCAGCGTGGGCTACGAGCACTTCATCGTCCCGGATAAATTCTCCGTCAAAGCCATCCAGGCGTTCTACGCCGACTGCGCCCTGCGCTTCGCCGGTTTTACCCACCTGGGCGTGCGGGCGGTGGTTTTCCAGATTGGCCGCCACTCGTTGAACGGCGGCATTGGGCCTACGCTGGTGTACCGCCGCAACTGGTCTGAACTGGACGGCTACAACGTGTCTACCTCCTTCTTCGGGGGCTCGCCCAATGATAAATGGCAATACAAAATGGTTTGGTACGCCGGCGAGTTTGAGTACAATTACCGCCTCTCTGACCGCACCGATTTCTCCACCTCGTTTGTGCCCGGCTACCCAGACATCATGAGTCTTTCCTTCGGCATCCGGTACTGGCTCAAAGAAAAAATCAAGGAGTAGCGCTTTCAGGGCCGTTTTTCAGAAAATAGGCTTAAAACGAGAGACAGACGGTTCTCTCCACCAGATTATCGCATACCGTAAGGCCCATCCTCTCCAGTGCTCCTGAGTTGAACCACCTACCCGTACCTGCGTTTACTCACTTTCTTAGCCAAAAACTATCTAAAAGAGGTCCAAACCTTCGCTTTCTCTTTCAGTAAAAGGAAATATAATAAACCCAAGCCAGAAGAAGAACCCATGAACCCCATCCATTCTGCAGAAAGCATTAACTCCTTCTTTGTAAACCAGGTGAAGGATTACGCCATTTTTGCCACCGACACGGAGGGAATCATCAACGCCTGGAACCTGGGGGCAGAACGGTTGAAAGGGTACACCGAGGAGGAGATCATTGGGCAGTATTACGGGATTCTGCACCCAGATCCGTATCAGCAGGCGGGTCTGCCCCAGCGGGAACTGGAACTGGCCCTGAAACAGGGTTCCTACGAGAGCGAGGACTGGCGCAAACGTAAAGACGGTTCCCTTTTCTGGGCCTCGGTTACGCTTACCCCTATCTTCTCCGAAGATGGAAAACACATTGGCTACACCAAAATCACGGGAGACCTCACCAAACAGCGCGAGCTGCAGGAAAAACTGGCTGATCGCCAACAGGATGCCCTGGAGCATAAAAACCAGGAGCTGGAGCGCACCAACCATGACCTGGACAACTTCATCTACACGGCATCGCATGACCTGCGCTCGCCCATCACCAACATTGAGGCCCTGGTAGACTACCTGGAAGAACGGTTAAAGGAAGAGAACAGCCTCAGCCCCGAGAGCGAGGAAGTCCTGAAACGGATCATGGACTCGGTGAACCGCTTTAAGCACACCATTGAAGACCTCTCTGATATAAGCCGGTTGCAGAAAACAAGCCTGGAGGGGGAAGTAACCGAAGTAGTCACCAACATCCAAGAAGTCTACGATGACATCATGGCCGACCTGGACTATCCCACCAAACAGAAAATCTGCTTCATTCAGACCGATTTTCAGGTGCACCAGCTCAACTTCTCCAAAAAGAACTTCCGCAGCATTCTGTACAACCTGATCAGCAACTCCATCAAATACCAGTCACCAGAGCGCGACTGCATTATTGCGGTGCATACCCGGCTGGAGGAACCGTACGTGGTGCTGTCTGTGGAGGACAACGGCCTGGGCATGAACGATCGGCAGCAGGGGCAGCTTTTCGCCATGTTCCGGCGCTTTCATGACCACGTAGAGGGCACCGGTATCGGCCTGTACATGGTCAAGCGTATTGTGGAGAACGCCGGCGGCAAGATTGAGGTGAAAAGCAAAGAAGGAGAAGGCACCGAATTGAAAGTTTACCTCAAGTCTGCCATGTGACACCTGCCCAAAACCAAGTATCTTTGTGTATTGGAACAAGCATAGCAGGAACTCATCACATGGAGGAGCGAAGAAAAACGGAGGCAAACCCGGAAAAATTGCAGCAGATCAACACGGTAATGGTAGTGGACGATGACGACAACTGGATCTTCGTTTCAAAATTAATCCTGAAAAGAACGGGTGTGGGCCAGGAGGTGATCACCGCCAGAAACGGCCGCGAAGCCTTCTCTATCCTGCAGGCCATTGCCGCTGACCCAGAGAAACAAATGCCCGAACTGCTGTTTCTGGACATCAGAATGCCCGTGATGGACGGCTTCGAGTTTCTGGAGGAAGTCACCAATGTAGAAGGTCTGGATTTTTCCCAAACCAGAATTTACATGTGCAGCAGTTCCCTCAACCCCGTTGACAAGCAGAGAGCCGACCTCTTCCCCGTGGCCGGATTCATCACCAAACCGCTCACCAAAGAGGCTCTGCTCCAGATTCTGAGTCAATAGCCAGTCACCCCATCCGGGTGCAGCGTTTTAGGGCTGTTTTTATAAAAAGGGCCAGAAGACAACTATTCTTCTGGCCCTTTCCTTTAGCTCTGGTTACTGCCTTATCCCTTTCAGTAATTGTACCACTCGCCCCACTGGTTGCGCAGGTTCTTGCGCATCTCGTTCTCGCGGGCGTTGTTGCCGGGGTTGAAGAAAATGGTGCCTTTCAGCTCATTGGGCAGGAAATCCTGCGGCACAAAGCTGCCTTCGTAGTCATGGGCGTATTTGTACTCGTTTCCGTAGCCGATTTCCTTCATGAGTTTGGTGGGCGCGTTGCGCAGATGCAGCGGCACCGGCGGACTCCCCTGCTCCCGCACCATGGCCCGGGCGTTTCTTATGGCTTTGTAGGCCGCGTTGCTCTTGGGCGAGGTGGCCAGGTAAATAGCGCACTGCGATAGAATGATGTCGCACTCGGGGTAGCCAATCACGTTCACTGCCTGAAAGCACTCGTTGGCCATGATCATGGCCGTGGGGTTCGCGTTCCCGATGTCCTCCGAGGCCATGATGAGCATGCGCCGGGCAATGAACTTGGGGTCTTCGCCGCCTTCAATCATACGCGCGAGCCAGTAAATGGTGGCGTTGGGGTCTGAGCCCCGCATGGACTTGATGAACGCCGAGATAATGTCATAGTGCGCCTCGCCGCCTTTGTCATACAGGGCCAGGTTCTGCTGCGCAATCTGCTGCACCACGTCATTGGTGATCACCAGTTTCTCCTGCTTTCCGCTTCCATCAATCACAATCTCCAGCAGGTTGAGCAGCTTGCGGGCATCGCCGCCCGAGATGGTGAGCAGCGCCTCGTACTCCTGCACGTCTATGTTCTGGGTTTTCAGAATCTCGTCCTCGGTCAGCGCCTTCTGGATCAACTCCACCAGTTCTTTCTTCTCCAGCGATTTCAGGATGTACACCTGGCAACGGGAAAGCAAGGCCGGGATGACTTCAAACGAAGGGTTCTCCGTGGTAGCGCCAATCAAGGTCACAGTCCCTTTCTCCACCGCGCCCAGCAGCGCATCCTGCTGTGATTTGTTGAACCGATGGATCTCGTCAATGAACAGCACCGTGCCCTGCCGCTTGCGGGCCTGGTCAATCACATCGCGGATGTCTTTCACCCCGGCGTTGATCGCGCTCATGGCCACGAACGGCACCTTCAGTTGCCCGGCGATGATGCCCGCCAGCGTGGTTTTGCCCACGCCCGGAGGTCCCCAGAAGATCATGGAGGGCACCATGCCGGCTTCAATGTAGCGGCGCAGCACGCCTTTGGGGCCTACTAGATGCTGCTGACCGGCGTACTGATCCAGGTTGTGCGGGCGCATGCGCTCCGGCAGCGGGGCTTTGGTGGTTTGGAACATGGGAAGCGGATTTTCAGGATAACCCCTCGCGTGCTGCGAGGCGCAAACAAAAGGCAATTTACTTTCTTTCCCCCATTGTTTCGGGCCTGTTTTTCAGAAATCGACCTAAAACTGCTTTCCTCGAAGATTCCCCGGATGAAACCAGCCCGCCAGATTCGGTGGCTTTTCCGGAATTGAGGCGTAAAACACCCCGTCGTTCCCTGCGTATCTTCCAGAACACTTCTCCTGGAAAACCATGGACCCAACTACTCCCGGAAAAACCATCTTACAGGCCGTGGCGGCCTTTACCACCGTGGGTGGTTTCCTGATGGACTGGAACAAAACCCACCTGTTCAACCCCCACTGGACGCCGCACGCCAAATTCCATGACGCCATGACCATTTTATCTGGCACGCTGCTGGGAGCCACCAGCCTGTATCTGCTCCAGAAAAAAGACGGTGACCCCGCCACCAACCTGAAAACAGCGGCTTTTCTGCCTGCCATTTTTTACCTGGCCCAGGCGGGCAGCTTCACGTTTCCGGGCGCCAAAGGCATGGACGCGGAATTCCCGGAGAAAATCCCCTCCGTGGGTAGGCTCAGACTGAACGAAGGCCCCTTCTCCCTGGTCATGCTCGCAACTTTGGGAGCGGGTTATCTGTTAGCCAAAAACGGAGACAAATAGCCCTCAAGTTGTTTTATGCCCGTTTTTAGAAAATCTGCCTTAAAACGGAACGGGGTTTTGCATCAGGAGCAGCGCTTAATGCGGCAGACGATCCCGTACCACGCCATAAAAATACGTGCCCAGCAGACCGCCCGCAATGGCCACCAGAATGGCCCAGTACCCATGCCCCAGGTTCACGAACAGCGGCCCCGGGCAGGAACCCACCAAGGCCCAGCCCAGCCCGAAGATGATGCCGCCCGCCAGATAGCGCGTAATTCCTTTCTCCTTGGGCTGGAACTGGATGGGCTCGCCCTGCACATCGCGGAGCTGAAATTTCTTGATCAGGAACACGGCCAACGCGCCCAACGTCACCGCCGTGCCCATGAGGCCATACATGTGGAAACTCTGAAACCGGAACATCTCCTGGATGAGGTACCACGAGATGGCCTCTGATTTACTCATCACAATCCCGAACAGAATACCGGTCATTACAAACTTCAAACCTTTCATCTCTTTCTGTTTAGCCGCCGATTTACGAAAACAACAAAGGAAACACCAGATGGGTGGTAATCAGGCCGCCGATGAAAAACCCGATGACCGCGATCAGGGAAGGAAGCTGCAGATTAGAGAGCCCGCTGATGGCGTGCCCCGAAGTACAGCCGCCCGCATACCGCGTCCCAAACCCGATGAGCAAGCCCCCAACCAGTAACAGCAGCAAGCCCGGCACGCTCCCCAGCGCCTCCGCCCCGAACAGCTCCTCGGGCTGCAATCCCTGTGGGGCCGCAAAGCCCAGCTGCCGGAGGTCCTGAATAGTGTTTTGGGAGATTTGCACCGCTTCTCCGTTTTGCAGGAACTCCTCGGAAATCCAGCCGCCCAACACCGCTCCCACCAGAAACAACAAGTTCCAGGTCTGCGCTTTCCAATTGAACCGGAAGAAGGGCACCTGCCGCCCGGCCCCGCAGGCCGCACAGATCACCCTGAAATTGGACGAGAACCCAAACGACTTCCCGAAGAACAGCAGCAGCACCATGACCAAGGCAATCACCGCCCCTGACACATACCAGGGCCACGGCTGTGAAATATATTCTATCATCTGATTGTTAATTTTAGCTCAGTTTTGGAAAAACGCCTGCAAAGTGTTCCTTTTCGGAGAGGCGGAATGCCTACTCATGTAGTCCGATGTAGGGGCAATCCCTTGTGGTTGCCCTATCACGGAGGCAAACGCAAGGGGCAACCACAAGGGATTGCCCCTACCTTCATCAATACCACCTTCTATGGCGCGGAAGTCACGGAAATAACTTCCGCGCCATAGAATAGGAAGCCGATTTTCGGGAATACCTTGATCTGCAAGCGTAGTCATCCCCCCTTCAAAGGGGTAGGGCCGTTAAGTTCTATTTTAACAGTTTGATTCCTTTGAAAAAGAAATGGCAGTACTGCATAATTTGAGCCTCACGGCTCACTGAAGTTGCAAACTTCAGCTCATTGTAGGTCCAAGTTGGAAACTTGAACCAGCTATACGTTTAGAACTTAACGGCCGTGTCTTCAAAGGGGACAATCGGATAAATCAGTTTGTCTCTTGGGCTTTGACCTATTACTACTGAGAGCTTTTAGGTAAATCGCTCTCCTTTAAGTAATTAGCTTTCGTTACCCCAAAGTAGACGGACACACGAAGGCGGTTTTGGGCACGTCTGTCTCCGCGATGGCTTTGAAGCCGCCGGCTACATCAATGAGGTTGTGGAAGCCGCGGGCTTTCAGGATGGATGCCGCCACCATGGACCGGTACCCGCCGGCGCAGTGGATGTAGACCGGCTCCTCTTTGGGAATTTCCGCTAAGTGCTCGTTCAGGGAGCTTAAAGGAAGATTGAGGGCTCCTTCTACGTGCTCGGCGCTGAACTCCCCTGGTTTCCGAACATCGATCACCGGTTTTTTTTCCGTTTTCAGGCGTTGGGCGAACTCCTGGGCGGAGATGGAAGGCAAGGTGCCAATCTCCAGTCCCGCTTTTTGCCAGGCCTCCATGCCACCTTGCAGATAACCCAGGGTATGGTCGTAGCCCACGCGGGCCAGGCGGGTGACTACTTCTTCCTCGCGGCCCGCGTCTGCCAGGAACACGATGGGCTGCTGGATATCCGGGATTAACTCGCCTACCCAGGGCGCAAAGCTGCCGTCCAGCCCGATGTTGATGGCGTTGGGAATGTGCCCCAGCGAGAAATCGGCGGCTTTGCGGGTATCCAGCACCAGAGCGCCGGTTTCGTTCACCAGCGCTTCAAACGCCTGGGGGGAAAGCGCCCGCAATCCCTGGCTGAGCACGTTTTCAATGTTGGCGTACCCTTGTTTGTTTAACTGCACGTTGAGCGGGAAATAACCCGGGGGCGGCAGCAGACCGTCGGTGACTTCCTGCACGAACTCGGCTTTGGTCATGTCGGGGCGCAGGGCGTAGTTGGTTTTCTTCTGGTTGCCCAGGGTGTCAAACGTCTCTTTGCTCATGTTCTTGCCGCACGCTGAGCCGGCCCCGTGCGCCGGGTACACCAACACGTCATCGGCCAGCGGCATAATCTTGGTGCGCAACGAGTCAAAGAGGATGCCGGCCAGTTGCTCCTGCGTGAGGTCAGATTTAGCGGCCAAATCGGGGCGGCCCACATCGCCAATGAACAGGGTATCGCCGGTGAAGAGCGCGTAGTCTTTCCCGCCTTCGTCTTTCAATAAATACGTCACGGACTCCAGCGTGTGACCCGGCGTGTGCAAGACCTGAATGGTAACGTCTCCTACCGTCAGGACTTCGCCGTCCTGGGCCAGGTAAGCCTCAAACGATGGTTGCGCCACTGATCCGTACACAATCTGGGCATCGGCGGCTTTGGCCAGATCCACGTGACCCGACACGAAATCGGCGTGAAAATGGGTTTCCAGCACGTATTTGATCTTGGCCTGGTCTTTCTCCGCTTTCAACAAATAGGGTTTAATCTCGCGCAGCGGATCAATGATGGCCGCCTCGCCGTTGCTTTCAATATAATAGGCTCCCTGAGCCAGGCAACCGGTATAAATCTGTTCTACTTTCATCTTCAGCTGAACTTAGTTTTTACTTCTTTCTACAAAATTAGGCCTAAAACAGACCTGGTACTGTGACTTTTGTCACCGTGCGTTTTTACAGGAAAATCTCCTTGGCTAAAATAAAAATCCCCATGGCTAGCACAAACCACCCGAAGCCTTTCTTCAGGGCCCGGCTGTTCACTTGATGCGCGAAGGCGGATCCCAGGTAAATCCCGCCCACTGACAGGGCCGAAAACGTGAGCAGGAACGTCCAGTTGATAGAATAGTGCACCATATCGCCCAGGAAACCCACCAGCGAGTTGCCCGCGATGAGCACCAGCGACGTTCCGACGGCGGTTTTCATGTCCAGCCGGAGCAGCAGCACCAGGGCCGGGATGATCAGGAAACCGCCGCCCGCGCCCACCAGCCCCGAGATCAGCCCCACCAGCACAGCCTGCGTGATAACCCTGGCGTAAGGCACCTGAGGCTCCGCCGCCGGCTCCTGACACACTATTTCCTGGTGGTGGATCATCCGGTAGGCGGCCAGGACCATGAGCACCGCAAACAGCACCATCACCGCCCCACTTTTGGTCACCACCACCGCGCCTACCTGCAGCAGCTCATTAGGCAGCGCGGGCACCAGGAACAGGCGGGTAAGATAGATCGTCAGGAGCGAAGGCACCCCGAAGGAGAAAAGGGATTTCAGGTGCACCTGCCCTTTCCGGTAAAACCGGATGCCGCCGATGCTGCTGGTCGCGCCCACCACAAACAACGAGTAAGACGTAGCCATGACGGGGCTCAGCCCGATGAGGTACACCAGAATAGGAACCGTCAGGATAGAGCCACCGCTTCCGGTAAGCCCCAGAGAGAGCCCAATGAACACCGCCGATATGTACCCTAGTATTTCCATTCCTCTTTGTTTGCGGTGACAAAGGTAGAAGATACTTTGAGCCATCACAGTGACAAAAGTCACAGAACTGTTTTAAGGCCGATTTTCAGAAAATAGCCCCTAAACGTTAGCCCCGTTTTTTTAGAGCGGATGCGGTGTTGATTTCTTCACGAAATGGAAAAGTTGCCGGACTACGCGGGCTGGTGCAGCTCAATAAAGTTACGATGCAGCGTCAGCACGCCGCGTTGCTCCAGTTTCTTGAGCAGGCGCGAAATCACCTCGCGGGAGCTGTTCAGTTCCATGGCAATCTGCTGGTGCGAGATTCTGAGCTGGTTTCCTTTGAACTGCTGGTTTTTCCGGAGATAGAACAGGAGCCGCTCGTCCAGGCTTGTGAACGCCACGGCATCCAGGGTCTGGAGCAGTTCCTCGAAGCGCTCGCGGTAGGTGCCGATCACAAACATGTGCCAACTGGGGTATTTGGTGAGCCAGCGCTCCGCCACGTGCATGGGCACCAACAGCACCTGGGCAGGAGTCACGGCCTGCGCCGAGATCTCGCTTTGCTCCTCGCGGACGGCGCAAAGCATGGACAGCGCGCAGGCGTGGCCCGGCTCCAGAAAATACAGCAGGAATTCGTGGCCTTCCTCGTCCTGGCGGTACACCTTCAGAAGGCCGTTCAGCAGCAAAATGGAAGATTTCAGGTATTGGCCGGTCCGGATAATGAATTCGCCTTCGGGCAGGTCTTTCAGGGTGGCTTCCTGCAGGAGTTCCGCCCGCAGGGCCGGTTCTAAGCGCGGGAAAAACCGCTGGAGTTGGGTTTCTAAATCATCCATGGTAAACGAACGAAGCACGCGCTGCTTTAGGTGTGTTTTCGCTAAAACGTGCCTAAAACCACTTTGCCGCCCCGCCATCATGTTCCTGTTCGTAAGCTAGCTTAACACACCCGGAAATGTGGCCTAATTCAGAATTCTTCCTTAGCTTAGAATCCCTGATCAAACCTCCACCGGAAGCCATGGCAAAATCTAACCTTACCGCAGAACAGAACGAGCAGAAAATAGAGACCTTCTTCGCGCAGGCTCCGGAGTTTGCCCAGCCCATCTGTGCGAAACTGAGAAGCGCCATCGCCGCGGCTGATCCCGCCCTGCAACCTTCCTGGAAGTGGAATGCACCCGTTTACGAGAAAGCCGGGGCAGGCATGGTGTGTGCCATCAGCGTGCATAAACAGCATGTGAACCTCTCTTTTTTCCAGGGCGCTTTGCTGGAAGACACGCACGGATTGTTCACCAGCAGCCAGGATGCCAAGGCCATGCGCCTCATCAAGTTCACCGATGCCGCGCAGGTAAATGAGCCGGCACTGATAGAATATATCCGGGCAGCTACAAAGGTAGAGGCCGGCACCGCCGCCAAAGCCCCCGAACGCAACCTCATCGAAATTCCGGAGGATCTGAAGCAAGCCTTAAATGAGGCGCAGCAACTGGAGAAGTTTGAGCAGCTGGCCTACACCCATCGGAAAGAGTACGTGCGCTGGGTGAACGAAGCCAAACGCCCCGAAACTAGGGAATCCCGCCTCCAGAAAACCGTAGTCCGCATCACTGAAGGCAAGAAGTTCAGTTAATTACTCTTCAGACCTCCTGCTGGGCGGAACGAAAAGCTATTGGTGCAGACACTCGCAGAACCTCCGGACACTCCGAGGTCTTTTGAGCAAGCAATAGAGCGGTGGTTCACAAAAACTCCCCTCCTATTTTAGGAGGGGTGCCCGAAGGGCGGGGTGGTAAAACGCGTTTTGCAACCCTTTTCCAGAAAGTAGCCCCAAAACACCCCTACTCCACTACGTGCGCCACAAACTGAGACAGGTTGGTGATGATGCCGCGTTCCCGCCGGAACCCGATGGCGCTGCCTTCACCGGCCCAGAAGACGCCAGCCTGGTAGCGATAGCCCTGCTCGTCCTGCGGCAGTTCGGCCCAGGCCTGGTAGATGTGGGGTTGGTTGCTGTACTCGCCGGTGGTGGAAGACACATCGGTGTTTTCGCGCACCTGGATGTTCTGGCCCTCCCGCCCGAAGAAGGGTTTCTCCACGGCTTTCCCGGCAAAGGAAGCGAACTCGGTGCGCAGCAGCAACGGATGGTAGGGAAACTGCTGCCACAGCCAGGCCAGAAAGCCTTTGGTCTGGAAAATAAGCGAGTACGCTGGGTTGGCGATGAGCACGCTGCGGGAGTATTGTAGGTCGATGAGATCGGTGCAGAGGTCTGGCTCCAGCTCCGCGAACAGCTCCCAGGGCACCAGCTTGAAGAGGAACGGGAACCTACGCCACTGCTCGGCACCAATCTGCGCCCAGATGCCGCGCTCGGCGCCCAGTGTGGAGACTTCCATTTCTTCCACAGCGCAGATGTGCGTTTCAAAACCGGCTTCGCGGGCGGCCTGCGCCAACACTTCGCAGTTGGTGTAGTCTTCCCGGCTTTCGCCTAAGTACACTAGCAGCAGCGCGGGCTCCAACTCAGGATTCAACCCCTGCCACGTTCTGAACTGATCTACCAAGGCTTCATACAGGCCATTGGCCTGGTGGCTGTCGTTTTTGCCGGCAGCGGCCAAGCTGGCCCATTGTACCACGGCGGTTTCAGGGATGGAGGTGGCGGTATCGGCGTTGAACTCCAGCAGTTTCACCCCTTCCGGCGTCTGGGCGAAGTCAAAGCGGCCGTAGATGTGCCAGTGGCGTTCATCGTTCCAGGAGTGCCGGATGGCGCGCCAGACACGTTCCGGCAAACCCAGCTTTCGCAGGAAATCATCAGGCAGCTCATCGGGCACGGCTTCCACCATCATCTGGTACAGCGTGGAGGCGGCTTCCAGCAGCTCATCGGCGGCGGGTTGGGTTAACACCACCGCTTCGCCGGATAGATAAGTCTGGCACTCTTCCTCCACTACCCACTCCCAGCCCATCTGGTGAACCATTTTAGTGACATCGCCGTGGTGCGGCATTAATCTGACCGGGAGAGACGTGGCTGACATAGCGTTGAATAGACGTTTATGGATGGAAAGTGAAGGTTAGGTGACAAGGCGTTTCAGGGCTGTTTTCACGAAAACGGCCCTGAAACAGGAAGTTTAAACAAAAGGTAAAAAGCGGCGGAGGCCGAAAGGTTATCCTCCGAAACCGCTGGATCTTCCGCCGGAACTTCTCCCAAACGTGCCGGAACGGCTGTTGGTGGGCCGGGTGGAACGGACATTGCCCGAAGAGGCAGGACGGCTGTACGTGCCGGTAGTTCCCCGGAAGGCCTGCGCGCCCCGGGCCCGCTCAGCGGTAGTCTGTTGTCGCCAGGCCTCGTTCCGCTGGATGGTGTTGGGGTTGGCATAGTACGCGCGGTTGGGGGAAAGCATACGGCCAGCCATGTACCCGATGCCGCTCCACATGAGCACGTTCATCATGCTGAAGCCCGAGCCGTTGTGCGGATTGGCCTGGGTGTACTCCTGCATGCGGCGCTCCAGTTCCAGCCCTTGCAGGGTGTCTACTTTGCCGTCGTGGTGCTTGAGAATGGCCATGACCTGACCGGCCTCGGCAGGGCGCTCATCGGTGATTTTCCAGTTGTCCGGACTCATTTCGGTCATCTCGGTAATGACGCCCTGGCTGTATTTAGGGGCTGCTTCCCCAGCATTCCACTCGGTGGAGGCTTCGTTCTGGGTGGAGCGGTTATCTGAACAGGAGGCTAACCCAAGGCAGGCGGCGGCGCTCACCAACAACACATTGCGGGAGAAATCACCAATCAGGAAATAACGCTTTTTCATAAGTTGAGGTCAGGCAAGCCGTTTTAAGCTTGCTTTTGTAAATGTAAACGAAAAAAAGACCAAACGGGTATGCTATTCCCAAAGCGGATAGTGCTTCAGGTTGACTTTCTGCTGAAAAAACAGCTGCGTGGAGGCCTCAAAGGACACCGTGTAGTCTGAAACATAGAAATGCGGCTCGCCGGGCAACTTCAGCGAGGCGATGCCCGCCTGGGTTAACACATTGGCTACGTGCCGCGCCACCAGTTCTGAGGCATCCAGCACTTTCACCCGGCCGCCGTAATATGCGGTGATCTGCTCCTTGATTAAAGGATAATGCGTGCAGCCCAGAATCAGGGCCTCAATGCCGTCCAGCGCCGGATCTGACAGGTACGTCTGAATCACGCTCTCTGAGATGGTATTGTTAAAGAAGCCTTCCTCAATCATGGGCGCCAGCAAGGGCGTGGCCACCGACTTGAGCTGCACCCCGGCATTCAGATCATCGATCTTCTTTTTATAGACATTGGAATTCACGGTTTGCTTTGTCCCGATGAGGCCTACCGTTCTTTGGGCAAATCTTTCGCCCACATAGTGCACCACCGGGTCAATCACGTTCAGGACAAGGGCTTTGCTGCCCACATATTCCCGCACCAACTCATAGGCCGCCGCCGAGGCAGAATTGCACGCGATCAAAATTATTTTACAATTCTGCTTAATCAGCAGATCGCAGATTTTGACCGAGTACGCCTGGATGGCAGCCGTTGATTTATCGCCGTACGGCAGGTGCGCGGTGTCCCCAAAATAGACCAGTTGCTCTTCAGGCAAAGCCGCTTTTATCGCCTTGGCAACGGTTAATCCGCCAATTCCACTATCAAACACCCCAATGGGGCGTGCCCCGTTTTCAGCTTTCATCATCTCCTTCTTCTTCCCTTAAACAGGCTACCTAAAACCCATCCGTAGAAATACCCATATTATTAAAATACAAAATCAAAATGCACTTTTCCGCAACAACCCCAAAAAGAAGGGCGTAAAAGAGCATACAAGTTGGAACTAAAAAAGGAGGAATAAAAATGAAAGTATTATCAACCCGTACCCACGGGATCATGGATTATCTGGTGGGTTTATTATTGATTGCTGCTCCCTTCATCCTTGACTTTGACCGTGGTGGAGCGGAAACTTGGGTGCCCATTATTGTTGGTGCCGTGATTATCTTACAGAACTTGATGACCAACTGGGAAGTTGGGGCATTTAGAGCATTGTCTCCTAACATGCACATCACTATGGACTACCTGATTGGTATTTTCCTGGCCGCTTCCCCATGGATCTTTAATTTTGACGAATATGTCTACCTGCCGCACTTGATTGTAGGTATTGTGATCTTATTGCAAGCCATGATGACCCGTGTAGTGCCTGCCCACGGAGCAGTGACCAACACCAGAATGCACCATGGCCATACCCACTAAGGGTAACCAAAGAATTGAGTTAAAGACACAAAGGAGGCCGGGAAATCCCGGTCTTTTTTGTGTTCCACCACTTTTGCGGAACTGGCTCTGGGATACGCTTTTCTGTTTGTGTACCTTTGCGCCATGAATTACCTTTCAGCAGACTCTATCTCTAAAAGCTACGGCGACCGCTGGCTTTTTCAGAACCTTATATTTGGCATAAACCGCGGGCAACGCATTGCACTCATTGGCGCCAACGGAGCCGGGAAAACCACTTTACTGCAAATCTTAGCCGGTACGGTTCCCCCAGACAACGGAACCGTGAGCGTGCGCAAAGGCATCAGGGTGGGCTATCTGTGGCAACAACCGGAGTTTCCGGCGGGTGCCTCGGTACAGGAAGCCATCTTCTCGGGCCAAACCGAAGTCCTGGACGCCATCCGGGATTACGAAGCCTGCATAGAAGACCCCAACACCACCGATGCCCGCATGCAGCAGGTCATGGAGCGCATGGAAACCCTGCACGCCTGGGAATACGAAGTACGCACAAAGCAGATCCTGGGCAAACTGGGCATCCAGAACCTGGACGTGCAGGTGGAACACCTCTCCGGCGGACAGAAGAAACGCGTAGCCATGGCCCGCGTGCTCATTGAAGAGCCCGATCTACTGATTCTGGATGAGCCTACCAACCACCTGGACTTGGAAACCATTGAGTGGTTTGAGAACCTACTCACCACCGAACAGACTACTCTCCTGATGGTGACCCACGACCGTTACTTCCTGGACCAGGTAGCCAACGAGATTGCCGAACTGGACCGCGGCCAGGTGTACACTTACAAAGGCAACTACAGCTACTACGTAGAGAAAAAAGCCGAGCAGGAAGAAGCCAACGCCGCCGAGATGGGCAAGGCCAAGCAACTCCTGAAGAAAGAACTGGACTGGATGCGCAAGCAGCCGCGCGCCCGGGGCACCAAGTCCAAGTCCAGGGTAGATGCTTTCTATGACCTCAAAGACAAGACCTCGCAAAAAGACACCCGCACTGCCTTGGAACTATCAGTGAAGAGCACGCGCCAGGGAAATCAGATTCTGGAGATCGATCACCTGAGCAAGCGTTTCGGGGAGAAAGTGGTACTGGACGATTTCAGCTACATCTTCCGGAAGAAAGACCGGGTAGGCATTGTGGGCCCGAACGGCGCGGGCAAAACCACGTTCCTGAACATGCTCACCGGCCGCCTGGCCCCGGACAGCGGCGAGATCATTGCCGGCCAGACTACCGTGTTCGGCTATTACACCCAGTCTGAGCTGACATTCAACGAGAACCAGCGCGTGATTGACGTGGTGAAGGAAGTAGCCGAGGTAGTAGAAACCGGCAACGGCGAAGTGATCACCGCCAGCCAGTTCCTGCAGCATTTCCAGTTTCCGCCGGCCCAGCAATACACGTTTGTGAGCAAACTGAGCGGCGGCGAGAAACGGCGTCTGCAGCTGCTGCGCGTGCTCATCAAAAACCCCAACTTCCTGATCCTGGATGAGCCTACCAACGATTTGGACATCCAGACGCTGAACATCCTGGAGGATTTCCTCCTGAACTTCGGAGGCTCGCTGCTCATCGTTTCCCACGACCGTTATTTCATGGACCGTTTGGTGGAGCACTTGTTCGTGTTCGAGGAGAACGGTCACCTCCGGGATTTCCCGGGCAACTACACCGATTACCGCGAGTGGGCGAAGGAACGCGAAAGTCTGAAAGCCCAGGAAGAGGCTAAACCGGCGGCGAAACCAGCGGCTACTCCCGTTGCCGCGCCTGCTGCCCCTCCGGTGGTGGAAACGCCTAAACGGAAAGCTTCTTTCAAGGAAAAACAGGAATACGAGCGTCTGGAGAAAGAAATAGAAAACCTGGAAACCGAGAAGGACACGCTGGCCGCTGAGATGAACTCCGGCTCCGCCGATCACAAACGCCTGGCGGAACTCGCCCAACGCATCAAAGACATCAACACCGAGGTAGAACAGAAAACGGAGCGCTGGCTGGAACTGGCTGAGTTCGTTTCTTAGTATCAGGTAGCACGAAGAAGGCTTCTGCTTTGGGCACGTTTACTGAAAAACGAGCCCAAAACAGAAGCCTTATCTTTTCAAGTATTTCCGTTTTAAGCCTGTTTTAATCAAAATGGCTGAAAAACGGGCGAGCTTGGAAATTGGAGGATAAATAGCGCAGATCAACACTACACACGACTTCAGGTACATCTATTCCTTGTAGATGATGCCTTCACGGGTGTGATCCGTCTCAGAAGTATGGCTTCAGAAATGCGTGATTTCGTTACTGCGTAACGAGGATAGTCTGAGACTATCCCTTACCTTTCGGCACGAGTCTGGAGACTCGCGCCAGCGGTATAGGCAATAAAACAGCTCGGCCCGGAGGGAACTGAATCACTCCGGGCCGAGCTGTTTTATGAGAAAGTCTTGCTACCTGATACGTGCTACGCGATACTAATAAACGTTCGGTTTGCGCTGGTAACTGAAGGAGAAGCCTACTTTCTGCGGGGTACTCACTTGTTGCTCTTCCAGTTTCTGCTTCACGGTGATTTTTCTGATCTCTTCCACGTCCGGGGCAATCAGGTCATTGTTCACTGAGGCCACCATGGCACTTTCAATGAATAGCCGAAGTGTCTCATCGGTGATGACGTTTTTGGCCATGTCATTGTAGGTAAGATCCAGCTGCTTCACCCCTTCCAGGTAGAAGTGGTTGTCTATGTTGATGAGCACGCGCCCCAACAGATAACCGGGGTCATTGAGGCGGTTGTACTTGATGGAGTCTGCCATGAAGTTGTAGGCCATGATGTGCCCAAAGAAACGCCGCCGGAAGTCTTCGTCTACGTAGCGGCTTTTCATCAGCTCGTGGTCCTCGGGGAGGGTGATCACGTTGGAGTGCATCACAAACACGAGCAGATCGCCGGAAAACTTGATGTGAAACTCAAAATCATTGATGCTTCGGTACTCTATCAGCACGTTGGAGTCTACCTCCTGAATCCGTTTTCTCAGGTTCTCCACCAGCTCAATAGAGCAGTGCCTCAGTTTTTCAAAAACCTCGCGGGTGTTCCTGAAAATAGCTTGCTTGGTAGTAGACTTCTGCCGCAACCCTTCAAAGATCGTTTCAATTTTGTCTTCCATAGTTTGGACCTTTTCGTAAGACATGTTCTTGTGCCGCCCTGGGCAAAGTATCTATAATAGTACTTTCCGTAGCGCCTTTTAGTTATCCTTTTTCTGTTCCGCCGGAAATACCAGCCGTTTTTGGGCTAGTTTTTCAATTTCAACCGCTAAACACCCGGCTTTGTTTTGCAGCACCTCTACCGTGTGCTGGCCTAACGCTGGCGGCATTGCCAGCGGCAAAGGTACAGAATCTGGGCTTGAAAACGCGATTTGACGCACTCCCCTGGGCTGATTCTTCTGATCTGCCAGCAACTGGGGCTGCACTAAGGGTTGCGCCAAGGCTTCTGGTACAGAGTGTACGGCACCGGCAGGCACGTTTTGTTCTACCAGAACCTGCAAAAGTTCTTGCTGCGTAAAACGCGCCACCAGTTTTCTCAATTTTTGGATTAAAGCTACCCGGTTCTGCACGCGCCTGTAATTGGTGGAAAAATCTGCTTCTTCCCCCAAGGCCGCATCTCCCAACACCTGGCACAGGGTCTTAAACTGCCTATCATCCCCTACCGCCAGCACCAGTTCCTTCTCATCTGAGGTCTGAAAGATGGTACCGTAGGGCACAATGGTGGGGTGCTCAGAACCCATCCGCTGAGGCGATTCCCCGGCCACCAGATAGTTGGTGGCCTGGTTGGCCAGAGAGGAAATGGCGGCCTTCAGCAAAGAGACTTCCACGTATTGCCCCTGCCCGGTCTTTTCCCTTCTATACAGCCCCGCCAACAAGCCTTCTTTCAGTTGATGGGCGGCCAGCAGGTCAATCAGAGCCACCGGCATTTTGAGGGGAGCACCGCCTTTCTCGCCATTCAGGTACATGAATCCGGTTTCAGCTTGCAGAACGGCGTCATAGCCCGCGCGGGCCACCTCGCTCCCGTAGCCGGTGATGTGGCCGTACAGCAGTTTGGGGTTGAGTTGCGAGAGGGTGTTGTAGTCCATCTGCAGCTTTTCGGCATCGCCGGCCTTGAAACTAGCCAGCACAATATCAGCTTTCCGGACGATGCAGTGCACCAGTTCCCGCACGGGCTCAGCCGCCAGATCCAGGCAAACAGACTTCTTTCCCCAGTTAGCAGACGAAAAATACGCTGACACCGAGGTATCGGGGTTTTCCGAGGATAGCTTCCAGCGCCGGGTGACATCGCCCTGGCTTTTAATGTTCTCGATCTTCAGCACCTCGGCGCCCATCTCGGCGAAGAACTGCCCTACGCTGGGCCCGGCCAGCACGCTGGCGAATTCCACCACTACCAAATCCTGAAAAAGCCCTTTGTGTACGTCCATTTGTTTTGCGGCTGTTTTTCCAAAAATGGGCAAAAAACAGGAAACGCTACACTTCTTTTCTTAAGGTCGAGGCAATAAAAAAAGCAGGCAGTGACCAGAAGTCACTGCCTGCTTAGCTTCCTATCAATCCAATTCTAACTTTATCTTACCACGATGCGCTGGGTAGTGCTGCGGCCGTTGGCGGTCACTGACAGCAGGTAAATACCCGCTCTGATGTTCATGCCTGACAGGTTCATGTCTACTTCTGAGTTCACGCTGCTCAGTTCCTGGGTATGCAGCACGCGGCCACTCATATCGCTTAGGCGGATGGTAGCGCCTCCTGAAACCTGCTCCTGGAAGCGAACGGCTACTCTTCCGTTGGTTACCGGGTTAGGGTACACGTTGATGGCAGCCTGAGCAACCGCACCAGTTGCGTGGCTCACGGAGATCACTTTAGAGTATTCAAAGGCACCATCAAAGTCAACTTGTCTCAGGCGGTAGTACACGGTTCCGGCGGCAGCGGCATGGTCTGTGAAGGCGTAGTTGTTAAGGGTGGCGGAGTTACCGTTTCCTTTCACTTCACCCACTTTGCTGAAGTCTTTGCCGTTGGCGCTACGCTCAATCTCGAAGCGGTCATTGTTGATCTCAGAAGCGGTGCTCCAGGTCAGCTCTACTCCACCGTTGCGGGACACGCCCCCAAATCTGGTCAGGGTCACCGGCAGTGGGTTACCGTTTCCGCAGTCTTCCACAAAGATCTGTTGCTCAGCTACGGCGCTGCCGCAGTCATTGGTGGCCGTCACTCGTACGGTGTAAGGCTGTTCTAATTGCGCTTCTTCCAAAACAGCCACAAAGGTGACAGAGCCATTGCTTTCCTCCAGAACTAAGAATCCTTCTGGCAAGTCAAAGGTGTAGGTTACTCCGGCTTGCACCTGACCTACTGTGATGGTGGTAGGCTCATTGGCGAGGTTACAGATGGAGGCGGGCGCTTCCAGAGACACGGTTGGTTTGGTGCACGGACCAGTTGGGCAATCCTCTACTTGCACTGGCAGGCAAACCGCCTCGGCTCCGCAGTTATTGGCATTTACCGCAATAACTGTCACAAAGAGCGTTGAATCTGGCTTGGCGTTGTTCACTTTGATGTTCACGTAGCCGTACCCTTGAGACACCACTTGAAACTCTTCTGGCAGGAAGAAATCATACTTCATTCTGCCGGATGGGTCTCTGTTTTCTACCGCAAATTTGTAGATCTTATCTCCTGAGGCACATACCACGGTAGGAGCTTCCACGTCCAGATTTGGCTTGGCGCAAGGGCTGCAGTTAGGTTTAGGAGTTACCGCAATCACTGCTTCACCAGCCTCACAGATCGCTTTGTTCTTTTTAGCATTGCTGGCCACGGTCACTGACACGTCTCCGGCGGCAGTACCGGCTTTTACAATTAGCGTGCTGGTACCCTGACCAGAAACGATGGCCCAGCCAGCTGGCACGTCCCAGGCAAAATCATACGATTTGTTTTTGCCGTTGCCATTTCCGTTGCCGTTGGTTTTACCGGCCGAGGCTTTGAAGACCAGTACATCTCCGGCGCAGTATTTAGAGTCTCCTTCAATGGAAACTGCCAATGCATTGCCTGGTTTCACCGGCAGGGTGGCTACTTTCGTGCCGCATTCAGCGTGGTTCACGGTCACTTTCATGGTGCCGTTTTTCATACCCACGCGCACTCTCACTTTGTTTGTACCTTGTCCGCTTACAATTTCCCAGCCGATAGGGGCTTTTCCTTCCTGCGCTCTTGGCACATCCCAGGCATAAGAGGTGTATTCATTCCGGATGGTATATTCTACAATTTCACCAGGGCAAGGGCTGGTTGGTCCTTCAATAGGTCTTGGCTGAGAGTCTTTGCAGTTGTCTCCGCCGTTATTACCACCATTGCCATTTCCGCCACCGTTGTTTCCGTTGCCGTTGTTTCCATTGTTCCCGTTGTTGCCGCCGTTATTTCCATCTCCGCTGTTTCCGCCGCCGTTGTTAGCGGGCGCGCAGTTCTGCGGGTTGAAGGAGAAAGTGCCTACGTTCTGGCCGGCTTTGGCCTGGATGCGCATAGACTTCATCTTGCTGAAGGCAGCGGTGTTCACCTCGTAGGAGAACACATCCTCAACTCCTTTCTTGTAACCATTGATGCCCTTGCCTTCGAATTTTACCGAGTAGAAAGGATTGTTGGTGGTGTTTTCAACAGTGTAATTGTACTTCTTGCCCATAGGCGCGGAGGCCCGCTGTCCGGAAGGAAGCTCAAAGGCCACATTGCTCAGGTCTTTGTCGCAGTTCACCTTCACGGAGAAGGTCAGCTTGGTGTTGGAGCCAGAGGCGGTGGCGCTCACCAGTTTGAAGTCAAAGCAGCCGTTGGAGCCGGCGCACTGGGCCTGGGCCTGGCCCGCAAAACAGAAAAGTATAAGCAAAAGGGTGCTAGCCCATGAAAGTATAGTTCTTTTCATGATAGGAGAAAATTGGACGGTAAATAGGACTTGGAAAAGACGTAGTTATTCAATGCCCCTGCTAAACAGGGAATAGGGAGGGTAAAAAGCCAGATGGGCTTATAAAGCTGTGTATAGCAATGTGCTTATGCAGACTTGTTCAGAGGGGAAAGTACAGATATTATCATAGCTTCTTAGAGGATTTCGTTCAACACCTTCTTTATCTTCAATTTCTTACTTATATTCTCTTTAACGAAGGCGAAAAACTGCGGTTGCACAAAATTGCACTTTCAGTTAATATCACAAACAAAATCGCAACAAAATACAACAGCCAATCCGGCTAAACTGGCTAAATACCTCTATACCGCACATTAACACCTATATACCTTTTGCAATATATCTGGGATTGACTACATCAACTGATTACACCTTCTTTCTAGTTACACTCCAATTTCTCGCTAGAACAAGAACAACAGAACTTCGATGCTTGATAACAGACTTTCCACCGTGATACATCCGGAGATGCCTTCACCAACTGCTTTACTTGACTTCTCTAATTCTGCCGTGCACAAATTGGCAACTCTCAACTTATCAAGGCAGCCATAGCTAGAAAAGAACATATAGACTTCGCTACATAGTAGACATAAAAAAAAGCAGGCAGCGACCAAGGGTCACTGCCTGCCTACATCCTATCAATCTCTCTCTTTATTATCTCACCACAATCCGTTGGGTGGTGCTTTTGCCGTTCACGTTCACTGAGATCAGGTAGATACCAGCTTTCAGATTCAGGCCGGTCAAGTTCATGGCAACCTCAGAGGCTACGCTGCTTACTTCCTGGCTGTGCAACAGTCTGCCGCTCATGTCCACCAGACGGATGGTAGCGTTTCCGTTTACCGGCTCCTGGAAGCGAACATTCACTTGTCTGTCCGTTACCGGGTTAGGGTACACGCTGATTCCTGCTGCGCTGCTGGCGGTGGCCGCGTGGCTTACTGAAATCACTTTGGAGTACTCAGAAGAGTTGTCAAAGTCAACTTGCTTCAGGCGGTAGTACACGGTTCCAGAGGTGGCGCTACGGTCTGTGTAAGCGTAGTCTACTTTCACTGAGGAGTTACCGTTTCCTTTCACTTCACCCACTTTGCTGAAGTCTTTGCCGTTGCTGCTACGCTCAATCTCGAAACGGTCGTTGTTGATCTCAGAGGCAGTGCTCCAGGCAAGTTCTACTGATCCGCCGCGAGATACCCCGTCAAAGGCGGTGAGTGTTACCGGAAGCGGGTTACCCAAGCCGCAGTCTGCCACGATGATGGTTTCTTGCGCAGTTGCCGTTCCACATTCGTTTGAGGCAGTTACCGTGATGGTTTGTGGCTGACCAAGTTGCTCTTCTTCGAAAACCGCCACTACTGTTACAAAGTCAGCTCCTTCTTCCAACACGATGAATCCGTCTGGCACATTGAAGGTGTAAGTAACACCGGCTTGTGGTTGCGCTACTCTGATAGTGGTTGGCTCGTCGGCTAAGTTACAGATGGTGTCTGGGGCAACCAAGCTCACTTCTGGTTTCACGCAAGGAGGAGTAGTTCCACAGTCTTTCACATTCACTGGCAGGCAAACTACCTCGGCACCACAGTTCGTTGCATTGATGGCTACTACAGTTACATAAAGCGTAGTGTCTGAGTTAGCAGAGTTCACATCTACGGTCACAAAGCCATTTCCGCTTTCTACTACTGTGAATTCTTCAGGCAGGTAGAAGTGGTATTTAACGCCTGTTTTTGCATTTTTAACTCTGAACGTGTACAGGTCGTTGGTGCTGTGGCATACTTCAGATGGAGCATCTACCGCCAGATCAGGTTTAGGGCACTGGCCGCATACTGGGTTCACAGTTACTGGCTGCGTATCGGTTCCGGTTCCGCAGTAGGCAGGGTCATTCTTTTTAGAGGCTGAAACATTCACGGCCACATTGCCTGCCACCGTTCCGGCTTTCACGATCAGTTGGCTAGTTCCCTGACCAGATACTACTTCCCATCCGGCTGGCACAGTCCACTGGTAGGCGTACTCTACCTGGCTGTTTTTATTGTTCTTGTTGTTCTTGCTCCAGGTGCTGGCTCCAACTCCTCCTTTGGTTTTCACTACTCCGCTACCGGCAATTACTGCATCAAAGGTAAGTACATCGCCTTTGCAGAATTGAGCCTGACCCGTGATGTCTACTTTGAAAGTTGGGCAGATGGAAGATGTTCCGCAGTTCTCATTTGTTTCTACCAGGATCATGTCAGAGGCAGTTCCGCAGTAGCCTTTTTTGTAACCGCCTACTCCGTTTCCGTTATTGCCGTTACCGCTTACTTTGGCATTATCGCTTACATACACGTTCACTTCGCCGTCTGTGGCACCTGGGATCACTACAATTTTGTCAGTACCTTGTCCGCTTTGGATGGTCCAGTCAGCAGGAACAGTCCAGTTGAAGTTGAATTCGCCTTTGGCGTTTCCATTACCGTTTCCGTTGCCGTTCGTTTTCTTAACTGAAGCGGTGTACGTTTGTGGGGTTTTTACGCAGATAGAGTCTGGACCAGCAATGGTTACTGTGAAGCTTTTACCTGGTTTCACTGGCAGCGTGGCTACTTTGGTTCCGCAGATAGGATCGTTCACTTTCACTTTCATGGTACCGCTTTTCTGACCTACTCTAACAGTCACGCAGCTTGTTCCCTGTCCTGAGATAATCTCCCAGCCTACTGGAGGCTGACCTGCCTGTGCTCTTGGAACATCCCATTCAAAGGAGGTATAGTTACGATCATTCTCAATGCAATATTGGATAACGTCTCCGGCGCAAGGGTGCTGATCACCCATAATTGGTCTTGGCTGAGAATCTTTGCAGTTGTCGCCACCGTTGTTTCCGCCGCCGTTGTTAGCCGGCGCGCAGTTCTGCGGGTTGAAGGAGAAAGTGCCTACGTTCTGGCCGGCTTTGGCCTGGATACGCATGGACTTCATCTTGCTGAAGGCGGCGGTGTTCACCTCGTAGGAGAACACATCCTCAACTCCTTTCTTGTAACCATTGATGCCCTTGCCCTCGAATTTTACCGAGTAGAAAGGGTTGTTGGTGGTGTTTTCAACAGTGTAGTTGTACTTCTTGCCCATTGGTGCGGAGGCCCGCTGTCCGGAAGGAAGCTCGAAGGCCACGTTGCTCAGGTCCTTGTCGCAGTTCACCTTCACGGAGAAGGTCAGCTTGGTGTTGGAGCCAGAGGCCGTGGCGCTCACCAGCTTGAAGTCAAAGCAGCCGTTGGAGCCGGCGCACTGGGCCTGGGCCTGGGAGACCAGCCCGAAAAATATAAGCATAAGGGTGCTAGCCCATGAAAGTATAGTTCTTTTCATGATAGGAGAAATAAAAGAATGATTGGATAAAGAGAAGACGTAGCTATCCCAGGGACCTTAAAAATTCAAGGAGGGATATAAAATTTTTAAGCGATCTTTGTAACTAATTCAGTTAACAGCAGCGCTCAGTCAGATTTCAAGAGAAGGGAAAGTATAGATAGCTTCATAGTTCGTATCAGGGTTAACAACTTAGTTATTTTCAATTTCTTTCTATACACGCTTTAACGAAGGGTTAAACCTGCGGTTTCACGCAATTGCATTTTAGAAAAATGTTACAAATAACTTCTTACTTATATGCAATTTATTTCTTTAAAACCGATGAAAACAGGTCGATTTTGACTAATTACCTATTTTTACCTATTGTATTCTTACTACAACATTCCTTGCAAAGTTTCATTCATAAATAATATATAGTGCAATTTCTATACACAAAGATCAGTATATAGAAATAGGGCAGAATGCATTATTTTGCCCTGCTGTTCAGAAACAATCTGACACCAATCAGCAGAAAAGGTTATCTTTACAGGAGCTTATACCAACGCCAGTTCAATTCCCTTGCTGGCATACAAGAAGATACAGAACAATGAGCATTACATTTGACGATTTCAACCTGCAGCCCGACTTACTGGAAGGTATTCGGTCTATGGGTTATAAACAGGCAACTCCTATCCAGGCCCAGGCCATCCCGCATATACTAGAGTCAAAGGATTTGATTGCCTGCGCCCAAACGGGTACAGGTAAAACGGCGGCCTTTCTGGTGCCTACCCTCAGCAAAATCACCGAAGCGAAATATGATTTCACCAGTACGCTGGTGTTGGTACCCACCCGGGAACTGGCCAAGCAGATTGATGACCAGGTAGAAGGCCTCAGCTACTTTACCGGCGCTACTTCCATTGCCATTTACGGCGGCAACAATGCCCAGAACTGGGACCAGCAGAAGAAAGCCCTCACCAGCGGCGCAGACATTATTGTGGCCACACCAGGCCGCTTGATCGCGCACATGCAGATGGGCTACGTGAAGCTGGACCAGTTGAAATACCTGATCTTAGATGAGGCAGACAAGATGCTGGACATGGGTTTCATGGACGATCTGATGAAAATCATCTCCCAGTTGCCCAAGGAGCGCCAGACCCTGATGTTCTCGGCCACCATGCCGCCTAAAATCCGGACGTTCGCCAAGCAGATTCTACAAACCCCGGAAGAGATCAGCCTTTCCATCTCCAAACCGGCCGCTAATATTGACCAGCAGATTTACCTGGTGTATGATAACCAGAAACTGCGCGTGCTGCAGCACATCTTAAAGGATGCCCAGATTCAGACCATGATTTTGTTCACCTCGCGCAAGAACGCCGTGAATGACATTGTGCGCTCTTTGCAGAAAATGGGCTTTGATGCCGAAGGAATCAGCTCTGACCGCACCCAGGACGAGCGGGAGGCAACCCTCCAGCGATTCCGGAACAAGCAACTGCAGGTACTGGTTGCCACGGATGTGATGTCCCGAGGGATTGATGTGGACAACATCAGCCACGTGGTGAATTTTGACGTACCGCAGGACGCCGAGGATTACGTGCACCGCATTGGCCGCACGGCGCGCGCCGGCACCAAAGGCATGGCTATCACCTTCGTGAACGAGCAAGACCAGGAGCGTCTGGTGAAAATAGAGAAGCTGATTGAGCGCGAGCTCCCCAAGTTACCGTTGCCGGAAGGCCTGGGCGAAGGTCCGGCGTTTGACCCGATTGGCAACAGCAAGAGAAACAGCCGCGGGCGCGGTGGCGCTCCGGCCGGCAGAGGCGGAAGACCCGAGGGCGGTCGGCCCGAAGGCAGACGCAGAGAAGGCAGTGGCGGCGGTACCCGTGACAACAACCGGAGAAGAGAAGGAAAGCCCCGCCCTGAAAAAGCAGCCGGCGCACCCACTGAAGGCGCTCCAGCCACTCCCCGTCCACCCAGAGTGGAAGGCCAGCCCCAAGCTCCCAGAGCGGAGGGCGAGCAAATAAAGCGCAAGAAAAAGCGCCGCAAGAAACCGGCCGCGCAGAAAACAGGTGAAGGAGGACAACCCGCGCAAACGGCTTCTACCACTTCTTCCGCTGAGTAAAAGCAAATCCTCTTAGAAACACTAATTCCTTTGTTTTAGGGCGCGTTGACAATTGTAGAATTATTTTTCCTGGCAGTTGTTAGAGTATCAAAAAGCCTATGCGTCGTTATGAGATCAC
>NZ_JACOAF010000066.1 GCF_014269285.1 Rufibacter sediminis | reverse complement strand
ATATTCCAGTACTAGCGTAACCCAGCGATGCGGTGACGGAGTAGTGAAAGGCCCGCCTGGTGACGGAATACCAGGTTAAAGCACGTAGTTATAGGGACGGTAGTCAAGTACGCCGACTTTGATGAAATGCGATAGTACCCCAAGCCCCCGGGCGAGGGGATAGCGGCCCTAATCAGACTTCCAAGAAAACCCGCTAAGCGTTATAAAGGTTACGCTACCCGTACCGCAATCCGACACAGGTAGTCGAGGAGAGAATCCTAAGGTGCTCGAGTGAATCACGGCCAAGGAACTCG
>NZ_JACOAF010000007.1 GCF_014269285.1 Rufibacter sediminis | reverse complement strand
GAACGCCATCAAGAACAAGATCGTCAGCCGCATGTTCGCCGTCATCGAGCGGAACATGCCCTACGTGTGCCTGCAGAGTTAAGTGGGTTGATTGGAAGGGATTCTTGGAAAAATTATGCGCTTTTTGTTGCTTTTACCATAGAACACAATGTTGTGAGGCGTTTTTCTTTCAAAGTTCGTAGTTAAGCAAGTAGGCTTCCTCTTTCTTTCCTTTCAGGTCAAGGTCAAGTCCGAACCCATTATTCTGTTTATCCCGAATCATTGCCCCATAGATATGTAGAATCTCTTTCCCGTCCTTGGTCTGGTTGACTTTGAAACCAAAAGGCCTCAATGGTTCGGTCACATTCCCTAACTTACCGTCCGCTTCCTTCAATGAAGCTATCAATGCTTTTTTGTCGTACTTGAACAATGCTGAATCGTTAAGCATTGGCATAAGCGCATCATAGTCCTTTTCTTTTATAAGCCACACAATCTTTTCGGCAACCTTCATCCGTTCAGTTACAAGACGTAAAGTCTCTGTTGAATACTTATAGGTTGATTTCTGCCCGTCCTTGTAGACTAAAACGGTGTGGATTTCATCATAATTTTCTGCTTCCTTGCCTAAGTTCCTAAAAAACAGGTAAGGAATATTGGAGCCTGGGAGGTGAGGAGAATCGGCCAGCTTATCAATGCCCTCACTTTGGCTTACCTCAAGCTCAAAGTATTTCTTTTTCCCCTCGTCAGTTGATGCGGACGCGCCAACTGCGTATTTGCATTGGCCGCCATAAAAGTCCAGGACTTCTTCTACTCCTTTGTTTTCATTGTCGGTAATGCTTACCAAATGCGAGAGTAGCCCAGTTTTTTCCTCCCCGTCTCTCTTTTCAGAGCATGAGTTCAGTAATAGTATCCCTACAGCTAATAAGTAAATTCTTTTCATTTCATTTTATGTTTTAAATGCCCTATAACGTCTAGTATAAAAGACGGCAAGGCCGTCGGCCGTAGCTGACTTTTATGCCTTGTTAGCGGTTGCTTTTCTTTTTAGTTCAAGTACTAAGTCTTCCAAATTTCCTTTAAGCTGGCTTCTACTTTTCAATAACAGTAGATGAATTATCATGGTGAAGGTTAGCCAAGAGAGTAAGGCCCAAAGAATTGTAAATTTAATGGTGCTTATGATAAGCCCAAGCAAAGTAAGAAAAGCAAGGAAGAAGATTATAAAATAAATTCCGTAAATGTTTGTTTTATAGTAAGGGATAATTTCAGCCTGTAATCTTGTTCCGATTCTGTCTAGTCCGCTGATTATTTCTATTCTGATTCTTCCGTTTGCTCTGAATGGCTGTAGGTTCGTTGGTCGCACATTTATTTCTATTGTGTCCGTACCAGTAAAACTCACTTCGCTGAAGTCGATGGAAAAACTTGTGAGTTTATCGAGAAAGCTTCTCTTTTTCTCTTTCTGCTGAGAAATGTAGCCAACAATCAGGCTTTTCGGCTTATCAAGGTCGAAAGTGTAATGCCTGTGATATTTGGAGAAAAGCTTCTTCATTATTTAAAGTTACCGCTAACGGTTAGTATAAAAAACGTGTGAGGCCGTCGGCCGAAACATGATTTTTATACAATGTTACATGGCGTAGTTTTTATAACTCTATTCTGACTTTTTTACCTCCCATGACACCCTCTGCATAAATCTTCCCTTCTTTATGCTCTATGGAGAGGGATTCAAACCCATTCTTGATTTTTATTTGTCCTGTCGTGTCAACTACGTACCACTTTCCATCTTTCATTATCTGCCCATGGTACCAGTTGAACTCTGATATGCCGTTTTGGCTGAAAGTTGATATAAGTTTTCCCTTGTAATCAACAAAAGCATACTGATTGTCTTTTACGACAACGGAGACACCATTCTTAAATCCCCAAACGGTATCGAATGGGATGGTGGAAACCAACTTCTCTTTTTTATCAATTAGGAAGTATTTCCCTTTGCCCTCCACGACAGCAGTTCCCCTATAGAATGGAACGGCATGTTTGAACTTAGGCTTTATCAGCCAGTTGCCAGTAGTGTCGACATATCCATACAAGGAATCCTTAAGCACTAGGGAGGAATAGTCATTAACTAAGACATAGTCGAACTGCGGCCTGAACAGTACCTTGCCAGTAGCATTTATAAGACCGTATTTGTTGAATTTGTAATCATTGTATTCCTTTCTGCCTCCCGAATCCACTAGGATAAATCCGTATTCCTGCCAGTCCTGGATATAGTCGAACTGGGCAGGCAAGATGATATTGCCTACGGAGTCATGAAGTCCTTCCTTTCCATTCTCCTCGTAGATATAGACAGTTTCCTTTATCTGGCCGATTGGCCGCATAGGTAAGTCTTCCTCTCCGCTAGGTGAAACTTTACAAGAGGCGATTAAGCATAGAAGTAGATATAGGTAACTTTTCATTTTCTTTCTATGCCATGTAACGTGCTGGGCTAAACGGCGTGCGAGGCCATCGGCCGATGCATGGCGTTTAGGTGTTGTTGTGGTGCGTTTTTCTTTTCTTTTCTTTTTAGCTGTCAAAGTCTTGGCACTCTACCTCACATACATAGCTTCCAATTTGTTTCAGTTTTGGAAGCATGAGGTTTAGGTAATGACTATAATCGGTGTATCTGTCCGAGCCGCTGATTCTTTTGCCAATCCCAAGGACAAAACTCAATTCATAATGCTTGCTGTAACCTTCGTAATTGTTATCAAGTGGGTAAACCAGAAACGAATTGCTCTCAAAGTAATCAATGTCCCATAAAACTAATGAGTTTACTCTTTTCAGTTCTTCTCTTTTGTCAAGGATTCTGCTGACTTCTTCGAAGTTGTCAAAAGGCAAATGGTTAAAGTCGTCATTGTCGTCAACCGCTATTGAGTAAAACTTTCCATCAGGGTTTTTCAGAGTCCAAAAGTCATTAGTAAAATCTTGGATGAAACTGGAAAGAGTTTGGTAGTTAGTTACGACTCTGATTCTAATTGACCTTGCAACCCCCATTTTTTATATTTTAAATGCACCACAACGTCTAGTGTAAGCGGCGGGCGAGGCCGTCGGCCGAAGGCTGACGTTTACACCTTGTTGAGCGACGTTTTTCTTATTCTTCTACTATCAATTCTGCTTCTTCACAATTCACTCTCACTACTCTGCCATTCTCAAATAAAAACATCAGGTCGTCATTTTCCTCTGGGTTCTTTTGCAGAGTAAAGCTGTCATTAACTTCTCGCAAATTAGATGGGAAGAAAGTGATTTCTCCCAAACGTTTGGCATCTTCGGGGAATTCACTATCGTCGCCTTCTTCAAAGTATCTGTAGTTGACGTTTTTTAGTAGAAAGATTAATCGAGAGAATTCTCCTTCTTGTACCCATTCTCCTTTAGTTTTTGTGAATTTTAGGGTGATTTCATTCTTTTCAGCGTTGTCCGCTAGTTCAATGAAGTCGAAGTTGTTATGAAGGTCAATGTGTCTGTTCTTGAATTGAACCGCATAATTTTCCTCAATTTCAAAGTTTGTTTTCATTTTATAAATGACGCTCAACGGCTAGTGCATGAGACGTGCTAGGCCGTCGGCCGTAGCATGGCTTATGCACCTTGTTGCCAGAAGTTATTTTTTCTTTAGTTCTGTTTCAAATAGATTCCTGATTTTAATATAATCTTTAAGCTCCTGCACGTTAGAATAGAACTTTGAATATGGTTCAGGATTGTAAAAAGTAAAAGTCCTTTGATTTCCTGTAATCTGATATTCAACAGCAAAGCTCTGCCCGTCTGTAACATCAATTCTATGCTCAACTTCTTGTCCATTCCTTACTGTTACTTTTCTCATTTTTTGCCTGAGCTCATTTTGACTAGGTAGCGTCGTCAGGTTACTCGCAAGAAGAGAGTCGTACAATTTCCCAAACCCATTTCTTGCCACTAGCTTATATTTTCTTATTCTACGAATCGGGTAATTCAATTCATCATATAGAATACCTTTCCAGATTCCATTCTTTAATGTTAAAATCTTCAAATCCTTTGTGTTGGACAACGCCTCATGAGTATAGAATCTTATTTCTACATCACAGTCGGATTCTGCAATGGGCTTTATTCCGATTCGCTTCTCAAAATCGCTATTTGAAGAAATGCTATACAGCTCAGAAGGCTGTGCATTATAATTACTCGTCTTTAGATTCCGTACTTCAACCTGAGAATGTCCTTTATCTAGGAGCACCAAAACTAGAAGAAGCAACAAACACCAACTTTTCATATTTATAATTACTGGCAACGTCTAGTGTAAGCGACGGGCGAGGCCGTCGGCCGAAGGCTGGCGTTTACACCTTGTTGGCAGTAGGCGTTTTTCTACTCTTCTGCAATTCCTTTACTCTTCTTTAATATTCTTTCCACTTTTGCCACAAGATTCGACACATCTTTTCTAAAATCTTTCCCGTGACAATTCTTATATATTTTCGGGCTACCACAATAACAGGGCTTACTTGGCCTTGCTCCTGAATTGATAAAATTTAATAAATTAGCCTTAAACTGCTCTAAGTGGGGTATCAGTTGTACTGCTGGTTCCGGAACTGACATTTGCTCATCATCAATTCTTTGTCCGTAACTATAAAGTTTTTCTATGTTTTCACATAGAAATATAAAATCATCTACTAACGGATTATCCGTAATATTTATTCGAATATTGTCAACCAATTGGCCAGTGTAAACAAAATCATTATCTGGCACAAACATTATCTGCTCGAAATCTAATTCATTTGGCGTTATATCAATCAGATCCCCTTCAGCTGACTCCCAAACAGCATGTCTTTCCGCTTCACAAATAATTTCCGATTGAAAAATATTCCAGCCGTAATAAACGCTTCCTCCGTCCTTTTTTACCTTTTCTTCAACATTTATAAAGCAATTTTGTGACTTTGAATATGGTTCGACTTTTACGGGCACTTGTTCTGGCTCATATTCACTTCCAATTTTTTTTAAAAGTTTTTCAACGTACTTATCAACTTCTTTAGGACTAATAGCTTTCATTTTTCATAAGAGTTAATTTATTTTTTCGCTTACTGCCAACTACTAAATAAACGGAACAACTCCGGTTATTGACTCTATACTTGGAGCCAAACTTCCGTTTATCAAACCAACGGTAGTCAGATAAACGGAACTGCACTATCGAATATACTATATAGTTCTATCTTAATCCTATAAGGAAGAGAATCCTTCCCGTTTATAGCCTGATTTTACCGAAACAGCCCCAAAACGAATTGCTACTTTAATCTTCCCTGTTTCCGGCGCATGATTTCCTCAACGGGTATATTCTCTATCTTGCTTTCCAGCCAGGAGATGATATCTAGGTACATGAAAGGGCGACGCTCGTAGGGGTTTTGGGAGATAGCGATCAGCTTTTCCTTGAGGGTAATGAAGGCGTCCTTTAGCTGGTAAGGGGCAATGTTGCCCACGGAGCGCAGGAACTTGAAAATCTCTACCTGCATTTGCTGCTGGTTGTCCATTTTGCCCAGGAAATGGTACACCGTCCGGATCTGGTAATCCAGGGTGTCATCATCGTAGCCGGCCTCGTAGTGAGCAATCAGGTTTAAGATCCGCGCAAAGCACTGCAGGTCCTCGCGCAGACTGGTGTTTTGGTGATGGATGACCTTGTTCAGGTACTCAATGGCTTTTTTAAAATCGCCGGAGCCAAAGTACAGACTGGCAATTTTGTAGTAGAACACCAGCATGCGGTGCGGGTCCAGTTGGGCCTGGAAGCCTTCCAGGTTCTTGAGTACGCCCGGAATCACCTGCAAGCCCTCGGTGAACTTGCCTTCCAGAAAATAGCCGTTGATCTTGTTGGTGTAGATGTAGAGAAACAGCAGCGTGTCTACGTTGGGGTTAGACCGCCGCGCTGGATCGGTCGCATAGTCTTCCAGTTGCTTCAGTACCCGTACAAATTTGGAATGGTATAAGATGTTATACAGTGTGTTGAGCAGGTTGTGCATGCCCTTGATGTAGAGCACGGGCCGCCGCTCTTTCATATGCGGATATTCGTCAAATAGATCCACCCACTTCTGCGCGGCGCGGTAACAGTTCTTGAAATCCTGAATCATGAGGTAATACCACACGTGCGACTGGTGGTAGTACAGCTTCTCGTAGAAGCCCGCCCGGCGCATGTCTATTTCGGGCAGGTTTTCCTGAAAGAAGGCCGAAATCGAGTTGTAGTCTTCCTGATTCCGGGCCAGGCCCACCTTCAGGTATAGGCCATACAGGCGCAGCGCCACGTTTGATAGCTGGTGCATCTGGGAGATGTGCGCAGAAACAGCGGTGGCTTCCTGGGTCAGGCTCTCCGCGCGGCCGCTCAGACTGCGGGTAATGTACTGGCTCTCAATCAGCTTTTCAAAGTCAATGGCCGTGAGCGCGATGTGCGGTAACTCATATTCCAGGGCCGTGACTTTCACTTTGTCCAGCATCTTCAGGCTCTGCTGGTAGAAACCCTTGTTATATAAGACGCGCGCGTAGTCCAGCTGCTCGTGCAACTGGATGTCCAGGTTCTGGGGCGTATGGAAGGCCCGCAGGCTGGAGAGCAAATGCTTGTAGAGGTTGTTCTTCAGATTGGCCAGCTGGGCCTTCTTGATGCTGGGCACCTGCTTCAGCACCTGGGCCTCATTCAAGGTGTCCTGCTGGTCCATGGCGTCAAACAACAGCAGAAACTTCAGGTCCTCACTAGAGCCGCTCCGGTTGGTAAACAGTCTAAAGTGCCTTTTCTCGGAAGGGGTAAGCGATTTTATCAACTGAAAAATGGGGTCAATATTTTGGTTAGGCATTGTAAAGGTGGAGGAGTTAAAATATTGATTTTCAGGATGATATAATTTGAAAGCGGAGGGTTAGAAATAGTAGATCAGGCGAAAATAATTTTTTGGTTCTGTACTACTACGCGCTTCTTTGTAAAGAATAAGTAGCCAAAATAACAATGTCAGCTCAGAAGATACAAATATTTGACACAACGTTGCGCGATGGGGAACAAGTACCCGGTTGCAAATTGAACATGGAGGAGAAGTTGGTAATTGCGCGTCAATTGGAGCTTCTGGGCGTGAATGTCATTGAGGCGGGTTTCCCGGTTTCCAGCCCCGGCGATTTTGAGGCGGTGCGCGCCATTGCCACGCAAACCAGAGAAGCCACCGTGTGCGGCCTCACCCGCGCCGTGGAGAACGACATCAGAGTAGCCGCCGAGGCGCTGAAAACCGCGCGTTACCCCAGAATCCACACCGGCATCGGGACGTCAGACTCGCACGTGAAATTCAAGCTGCGCACCACCCAAGCTGATGTAGTGGAGCGGGCCGTGGCCGCCGTGAAATTAGCCAAAAGCTTTGTGGAAGACGTGGAATTCTACGCCGAGGACGCCGGCCGCACTGACAACGAGTTTCTGGCCATGGTGTGCGAAGCCGTCATTAAGGCGGGTGCCACGGTGCTGAACATCCCCGACACCACCGGCTATTGCCTGCCAGAGGAATATGGCGCGAAAATTAAATATCTGTATGAAAACGTGCGCGGCGTGCAGAACGTCACGCTTTCCACCCACTGCCACAATGATTTAGGGTTGGCCACCGCCAACTCCATTGCGGGTGTGGTGAACGGAGCCCGCCAGATTGAGTGTACTATCAACGGGGTAGGGGAGCGCGCCGGCAACACCGCCCTGGAGGAAGTGGTCATGATTCTGCGCCAGCACCCGTACCTGAACCTGGACACCAGCGTGAACACGCGCCTGTTAACAGAGACCTCGCACTTGGTTTCGCACATGATGCGCATGCAGGTGCAGCCCAACAAGGCCATTGTCGGCGCCAACGCCTTTGCCCACTCCAGCGGCATTCACCAGGACGGGGTCATCAAGCACCGCGAGACCTATGAAATCATTGACCCCAAAGAAGTAGGCGCCGAGGATTCCTCTATCGTGTTAACTGCCCGCTCAGGCCGGGCGGCCCTGGCGTACCGCATGCAGAAACTGGGCTATACCCTGGAGAAAGAAGCCTTAGACAAAGCCTATGCTTCGTTTTTAGCAGTAGCAGACAAAAAGAAAGAAGTGGTAGATGAAGACCTCCATTTTATGGTGGAGCAGGATAATTTGGTAGCTGCAAATTAAGCACCTTTTCGTGTTTTCCGGCCAGAAACGGGAGAAACCAGCGCAACGTAGCGCTTCCCCAGAAAACTGGACCGGAAGACAATTATGAAAACTATGGCACAGACATTATTAGATAAGATTTGGGGCGCCCACGTAGTGAAATCCATTCCGGGCGGCGGGTTAGACGTGTTTTACATTGACCGTCACCTGATCCACGAGGTGACCAGCCCCCAGGCGTTTGACGAGATTGAGGCCCGTGGCTTGCCGTTGTTCCGCAAGGAGCAGATGGTGGCCACCGCTGACCATAACGTACCAACCAAAAACCAACACCTGCCCATTGAAGAGCCGCTTTCGCGTTTCCAGGTAGACAAACTCACCGAGAACTGCGCCAAGCACAACATAGAACTGTACGGCCTGGGCCACCAGAACCAGGGCATTGTGCACGTGATCGGGCCGGAACTGGGCCTGACCCAACCCGGCATGACCATCGTGTGCGGCGACAGCCATACCTCCACCCACGGCGCGTTCGGAGCCATTGCCTTTGGCATCGGTACCAGCCAGGTGGCGCAGGTGATGGCGTCCCAATGTTTGCTCCTGAGTAAGCCTAAGAGCATGCGGATCACGGTGGACGGTGACGTGAGAAAAGGCGTTACGGCCAAAGACATCATCCTGTACGTGATCTCCAAACTGGGCACGGGTGGCGCCACGGGTTACTTTGTGGAGTATGCCGGTAGTGCATTCCGGGCGTTGAGCATGGAAGGCCGCATGACCGTCTGCAACATGAGCATTGAGATGGGCGCCCGCGGCGGACTGATTGCCCCAGACCAAACCACGTTTGATTACCTGCAAGGCCGTCCGTTCGCGCCGCAGGGCGAACGTTGGGAACAAGCGGTAGCCTACTGGTCCACCCTGTATACCGACGAAGGAGCGGCCTTTGACCAGGAGTTATACTTTGACGCGCAGGACATCGCGCCCATGATCACCTTCGGGACCAACCCAGGCATGGGCATGGCCATTGATGCGCTTATTCCTACGGATGTGCCAGCCAGTGAGCAGGCCAGCTATAGCAAATCATTGAACTACATGGGCTTCCAGCCGGGCGAGTCTCTGTTGGGCAAGCAGATTGATTACGTGTTCATCGGGTCGTGTACCAATTCCCGCATTGAAGATTTGCGCCAGGTAGCCAAGTACGTGCAGGGCAAGCGCAAAGCGCCGCATGTAGAGGCCATCATTGTGCCGGGATCCAAACACGTGGAGAAGCAGGCCATGGAAGAAGGCATTGACAAAGTATTGGCCGAAGCTGGTTTTGAATTGCGGGAGCCGGGTTGCAGCGCCTGTCTGGCCATGAACGAAGACAAGATTCCGGCCGGGGCCTACTGCGTGTCTACCTCTAACCGCAATTTTGAAGGTCGGCAGGGACCGGGTTCCCGCACCTTGCTAGCCAGCCCGTTAGTGGCGGCCATCACCGCCGTGGAAGGCAAGATCGTGGACATCACCCAGTATTTAAATTAGGCCTAACTGCTGTTCGGGATTTACCAATCCCGAACCACTCTGTCGGGGATTTACCAATCCCTTTTGCAAGAGTTAAAAAACGGGGATTAATAAATCCCCTACAGAAGACATCCGGATTGAAAATCCGGATTAGCAAAGTTAAATTTTAGGTACGCATACAAGGTCGTCCCCCTTTGAAGGGGGTAGGGGGATGACAAAGGCAGTTGAGGAACCATCCGCTTCAGCTACAAAGAAATAAGATCGATTCTCGGGAAAGCCACATCAGCACGAGAAATCATCCCCCAACCCCCTTCAAAGGGGGACAGACGGAGAAAGACATTTGATAGAAAATGGAAAAGTTTGAGATACTCCAATCCACGGCGGTTCCGCTCCCGATTGAGAACATAGATACTGATCAGATCATCCCGGCCCGCTTTTTAAAGGCTACCTCCCGCGAGGGATTCGGGGAGAACCTGTTCCGCGATTGGCGCTTTGATTCTGCCGGTCAGCCCAAAGCCGATTTCGTGCTGAACAACGGCCGTTTCAGCGGCAGAATTCTGGTAGCCGGTAAAAACTTCGGATGTGGCTCCAGTCGCGAGCACGCTGCCTGGGCCATTTATGATGCCGGCTTCAAGGTGGTGATCTCCAGCTTCTTCGCCGATATCTTCAAAGGTAACGCCCTGAACAACGGTTTGTTGCCGCTGCAGGTGTCTGACGAGGTGCTGGCAAGATTGTTGCGCCAGATTGAGCAGGATCCGCAGACCACGCTGGTGGTTGACCTGGTGAACCAGGAGTTGCAGGTGCCCGTGTGGGAAGAGAGAATCTCCTTTGCCATTGACGCCTACAAGAAAGAGTGCATGATCAATGGCTATGATGACATTGATTTTTTAGTGAACCAGAAAGACGCGATAGAACAATACGAAAGCAGCAGACCATGGGCGTATTAACGAAGAGAATAGCCGTTTTACCCGGCGATGGAATTGGGCCCGAAGTATGTGCCGAGGCCCTGAAAGTGTTAGAGGCGGTGTCTGAGCGTTTCGGGCACCAGTTTGAGCTGGATGTGCAACTCATGGGTGCTTGCGCCATTGACGCCACCGGTGATCCGTTGCCGGAGTCAACCCTGCAAGCCTGTTTTGAAGCCGATGCCATTCTGTTGGGTGCCATCGGGGACCCGAAATACGACAACAACCCAGCCGCCAAAGTGCGCCCCGAGCAAGGTTTGTTGCGCCTTAGAAAGTCACTGGGGCTGTTCGCCAACATCCGGCCGGTCACGGCCTATGAGGTGCTGCTGAGCCATTCCCCGCTGAAGAGCGACCGCATCTCTGGCGTGGACATGGTGATTTATCGCGAGTTGACCGGCGGCATTTACTTCGGCCAGAAAGGCCGCACCGAGGAAGGCGCGTTTGACCATTGCACCTATACCCGCGAAGAGATCGTACGCATTGCGCACCTGGCCTTCCAGGCCGCAACAACCCGCCGCAACAAACTGACGCTAGTAGACAAAGCCAACGTGCTGGAGACCTCAAGGCTGTGGCGCGAAGTGGTGCAGCAGATTGCCCCGGAATATCCGTCCGTGGCCGTGGATTACCTGTTCGTGGACAACGCCGCCATGCAGATGATCCTGAACCCGAAGCAGTTTGACGTGATCCTCACCGAGAACATGTTTGGCGATATCATCTCCGACGAGGCATCGGTAATTGCCGGTTCGCTGGGCTTGCTGCCCTCGGCTTCGGTAGGGGAGACCGCGGCACTATTTGAGCCCATCCACGGATCTTTCCCGCAAGCAAAAGGCAAAGGCATCGCCAACCCCATCGCCACTATTTTGTCGGTGGCCATGATGCTGGAGCATTTCGGGCTGCAGGAAGAGGCAGACCTGGTGAAAGAGGCCGTTGATTACACCTTAGACAAAAAAGTACTGACCCCGGAACTGCGGGCCGATCATCCGTTCACCACCGAGCAGGTAGGCGCGTTCATTGCCAACTACGTGCAGGAAGGCGGCGAGAGTTTCCGGCACCTGAACAACATTGAGATCGGGATCAGCACCATCATCTGATTTTCTGTTTTGGGGCTGTTTTCCTGAAAACAGCCCCAAAACAGAAAAGATGGTTCATACTGGCGCGAGTCTTCAGACTCGTGACACCGGATGATGCGAGTCTCCAGACTCGCCGGGAGCCACAAACTGAATGAACTGAAAAGGAGTCTGGAGACTCCACTCATCACCTGTCACGAGTCTGAAGACTCGCGCCAGAGATAAAATGAAGAACGCGTTTTAGGCCTGTTTCTTAGAAAACAGGCTTAAAACAGTAAAAGCTTGAAGACCGCCTACATGCGACGACACCGATTTAGTATTTCCATTTTAGTCATTCGTCCTCTGCCGCAAGGTGGGTAGGAACGGTCCATTACAATCTTTTGGAGCCTTTCAATCTGCCGGTAGAAAGGCTCTTTTTTTTAGAAAACACCAGTAAAACACCTAGTTACAAACCATGGCTTTAAATAAATACAGCGGCATCTACACCAAAGACGACAGCCTTCCGGCCTCCCAGGCCATGTTGATCGGCTCGGGTATTCCGGAGGAGGATCTTCGGAAACCGTTCGTGGGCATCGTGTCTACCGGCTTTGAGGGCAATACCTGCAACATGCACCTGGACGGCCTCGCCGATGCGGTGAAGATGGGCGTGCAGGCCAATGGCATGGTGGGGCTACGGTTCAACACCATTGGCGTGAGCGACGGCATCACCAACGGCAACGCCGGCATGCGCTTTTCACTGGTGAGCCGTGAGATTATCGCTGATTCTATTGAAGCCATGGCCGGCGCGCATTACTATGATGCCGTGGCCACGGTGGTAGGCTGTGACAAAAATATGCCCGGTGCCTTGATAGCCATGGCCCGCCTGAACCGTCCGTCGCTCATGGTGTACGGCGGTACCATCAAAGGCGGGGAGTACAAAGGGCAGAAGCTCAACATTGTCTCCTGCTTTGAGGCTTACGGCAAAAAGCTGAACGGCACTATTTCAGACGAAGATTACCGCGGCATCATCCGGAATGCTTGTCCAGGGCCGGGTGCCTGCGGCGGGATGTACACGGCCAACACCATGGCGGCCGCCATTGAGACCTTGGGCATGAGCCTGCCGTTCTCTTCATCGGCCACGGCCGTGAGCCAGGAGAAAAACCAGGAAGCCCTGGATACCGGCGCTTACATCCTGAACCTACTGGAAAAAGACATCAAGCCCAGAGACATCTTAACCAGGGAGGCGTTTGAAAATGCCCTGGTGATGATTACGGTACTGGGCGGCTCTACCAACGCGGTGCTCCACCTCATCGCCATCGCCCACGCCGCGGGCGTGAAACTGACCATGGAAGACTTCCAGGACGTGAGCAACCGCATACCGGTACTCGCTGACCTGAAGCCCAGCGGAAAGTACCTTATGGAAGACCTTTCCGCCTTGGGCGGCGTTCCGGCGGTGCAGAAAACACTCTTGGAAGCTGGTTTGCTGAACGGAGATTTACTAACCGTCACCGGAAAAACGCTGGCCGAAAACTTAGCCAATGTGAAGCCACTAGGCGCGGAGCAGGACTTATTGAGACCGCTTTCCAACCCGATCAAATCAGACGGACACATTCAGATTCTGTACGGCAACTTGGCTTCTAAAGGAGCCGTGGCGAAGATCTCCGGGAAAGAAGGTTTGCGGTTTGAAGGTCCGGCCATTGTCTTCAACTCTGAGGAAGAACTCAACGAAGGCATCGCCGCCGGTAAAATCCAGCCTGGTCAGGTGGTCGTCATTCGGTACGTGGGACCCAAAGGCGGTCCGGGCATGCCCGAAATGCTGAAACCCACCTCCGCCATCATGGGCGCGGGTTTGGGCGATAAAGTGGCTTTGATCACTGATGGTCGTTTCTCGGGCGGAACGCACGGCTTCGTGATCGGCCACGTGAGCCCCGAAGCTTATGACGGCGGCACCATAGCCCTGGTAGAAGACGGCGACTGGATTGTGCTGGACGCCACCACCAACACCATAGATGTGCAGCTAGACGAGGCTGAGTTAGCCCTACGCAGAAGCCAATGGCAAAGACCTAAGCCCAATGTACAGGGTGGAGTGCTGTTGAAATATATCAGAACCGTGAGTGATGCCAGCCACGGTTGTATCACCGATTTACAGGAAGAAGCCTATGTTAACGCAAGAGAAACAAGCCCCAGCCTTGCCTGAAACAGACACGCTGCTGAGCGGCGGTCAGGCCTTATTGCACGCCCTGGCAGAGGAAGGGGTTGACACCATTTTCGGTTATCCGGGGGGCGCGATCATGCCCATCTACGATGCCCTGTTTGATTTCCCCGGGAACATCCAGCACGTGCTGGTGCGCCACGAACAAGGCGGTATCCACGCCGGGCAGGGCTATGCCCGTTCCTCCGGCAAAGTAGGCGTGGTGTTCGCCACCAGCGGACCCGGCGCCACGAACCTGATCACCGGCCTCGCCGATGCCCTCATTGACAGCACGCCGCTCGTCTGCATCACCGGCCAGGTGTTCGCGCACCTGCTGGGCACCGATGCTTTCCAGGAAGCGGATGTGATTGGCATCACCACGCCCGTCACCAAATGGAACTACCAGGTAACCGATGCCACCGAAATTCCGGAGGTATTGGCCAAGGCGTTTCATATCGCCCGCACGGGCCGTCCGGGACCGGTGTTGATTGACATCACCAAGAATGCCCAGTTGCAGAAATTTCCTTTTCAGGGCTATAAACGATGTGACCACATCCGCAGCTACCGGCCCAAACCTATTGTGCGGCCGGAGTACATCGCGCAGGCCGCCGAGCTGATCAACAGCGCCCAAAAGCCTTTTGTGCTGTGGGGGCAAGGCGTGATCCTGGGCTCGGCGGAGCAGGAATTCAAGGCGTTTCTGGAAAAGTCGGGCATTCCGGCGGCCTGGACCATTATGGGCGCGGGGGCTTTGCCCAGTGACCATCCGCAAAACGTGGGCATGTTGGGCATGCACGGCAACTACGGCCCCAACGTGATGACGAACGAGTGCGATGTGCTCATTGCGATAGGCATGCGCTTCGATGACCGCGTGACCGGCCGTCTGGATAAATACGCCAAACAGGCCAAGATCATCCACCTGGACATTGACCCCGCTGAGATCGACAAAAACGTGAAAACCACCGTGCCGGTGTGGGGCGACTGCAAAGAGACTTTGCCCTTGCTGACCCAACTGGTGGAAGCCAAGCAGCATACCCAGTGGCTGGCCAAGTTCCGGGAGTTTGAGCAAAAGGAAATTGACGCAGTGATCCGGGAAGAGTTGTTCCCCGCCAGCGGTGAAATGACCATGGGCGAGGTAATCCAGCAACTAAACGAACTTACTAAAGGCGAAGCCATCATTGTCACTGACGTGGGGCAGCACCAGATGGTGGCCTGCCGCTACGCCAAACTGAACCACACCCGCAGCAACATCACCAGCGGCGGCCTCGGCACTATGGGTTTTGCGCTTCCGGCCGCCATTGGGGCTAAGTTTGGAGCCTTGGACCGCACCGTGGTGGCCGTGATTGGCGATGGCGGTATCCAGATGACCATCCAGGAACTGGGCACCATCATGCAGAGCGGCATTGACGTGAAAATCCTCATCTTGAACAACCAGTTCCTGGGCATGGTGCGGCAGTGGCAGGAGCTGTTCCATGAGCGCCGCTACTCGTTCGTGGACATCCAGAGCCCCGATTACGTGCAGGTGGCCAAAGGCTATGGCATCACAGGCCGCAAGATAGACCAGCGCGAAGACCTGACCGGCGCCCTGCAGGACATGCTGGCGCACCCCGGTTCTTTCCTGCTGGAGGTCATGGTGACCAAAGAGAACAACGTGTTCCCCATGGTGCCGCAGGGCTGCAGCGTGAGCGAAATCAGATTGAAATAACCTTGCTAAAACCCGCAGATAATGAGTGAGCAAGCGCCAATAGAAAAGGAAGAGTACAACATTACGGTGTACACCGAGAACCACGTGGGGTTGCTGAACCGCATCGCCATGATTTTCACCCGCCGCAAGATCAACATTGACAGCCTCAACACCTCGCCCTCTGAGATAGAAGGCATCCACCGCTTCAATATCGTGATCAACGAGACCGAGGAAGTGGTGAGCAAAATCGCCCGGCAGATTGAGAAGCAGGTGGAAGTCCTCAAGGTGTATTACAACACCAACGAAGACGTGATCTGGCAGGAAATGGCCCTCTACAAAGTGCCCACCGACATCATCGCGGAGAAGGCCAAAGTAGAGCGTCTGCTCCGCGAAAACGGAGCCCGCGCCGTGGTGATTAGAAAAGACTACACGGTCTTCGAGACCACCGGTCACCGCGAGGAAACCGACAACCTGATCAAAGTATTGCAGCCCTTCGGGTTGATTGAGTTTGTCCGGAGCGCCCGCATCGCCATCATCAAAGGCAGCGACGGCTTCAACCGAAAACTCCGCGAATTTGAGCGCGACGAACCCGGCCAAGATGCGGTGGAGAACGAATTCCTAAACAGCAGGGACAAGGTGTTCAGTATGTAGCCCCCAGTTCTTCCCTCGTGAAGAGGCGAACGTCTGAGGATGCGTTTTAGGGCTCTTTTACAGAAAACGGGCTCTAAACGTGATCGGCAAAAACACGCGGAGGAACTGCGCAACAATGTCACGGAAGCAAATCCGAGAGATCGTGTAAGAACCAACTGGCGCGAGTCTCCAGACTCGTGCCAAGGGATGAAGCGAGTCTCCAGACTCGCCGGGAGCCACGAAACGGAAATGCCCAAGATCAGCAATGCACCATGTCGCTGCTTGGCAGCGAGGGTAGTCTGGAGACTACCCGGCATCAGGAGGCACGAGTCTGAAGACTCGCGCCAGTGAAGAACCAGGAATGGAGTGGTGTTTAGCGGCTGTTTTTCAGAAAACAGGCGCTAAACACACCAGAATGAGTAATCAAAACCAATAACCCATATTAACGAAACAAAATGGCAAAGATCAATTTCGGCGGTGTAGAAGAAACCGTTGTAACCCGCGATGAATATCCGTTGGCAAAAGCCCAGGAAACCCTGAAAGACGAAGTGATAGCTGTGATTGGCTACGGCGTGCAAGGACCCGGTCAGGCATTGAACATGCGTGACAACGGCTTCAACGTGATTGTGGGCCAACGCCAGGATTCTGCCTCCTGGGAGAAAGCGAAACAAGACGGTTGGGTAGAAGGCGAGACCCTGTTCTCCATTGAGGAGGCGGTAGAGCGCGGTACCATCATCTGCAACCTGTTGTCAGACGCTGGTCAGATTGCCGTGTGGCCCACCATCAAAGAAAGACTGAAGCCCGGCAACACCCTGTATTTCTCACATGGGTTCGGGATCACCTTCAAAGAGCAAACCAACATCATTCCTCCGGCGGATGTGGATGTAGTGTTAGTAGCTCCTAAGGGAAGCGGCACCAGCCTGCGTCGCCTGTTCCTGGAAGGCGGCGGATTGAACTCCTCGTTCGCGGTGTTCCAGGACGCAACCGGCAAAGCCTACGAGAAAGCCGTGGCCATGGGCATTGGCGTGGGTTCCGGCTACCTGTTTGAGACCGATTTCAAAAAAGAAGTGTATTCTGACTTAACCGGTGAGCGCGGTGTGCTGATGGGAGCCCTGGCGGGGATCATCGAAGCCCAGTACCAGGTATTGCGTCAGCGCGGTCACTCTCCGTCTGAAGCCTTCAACGAAACCGTGGAAGAACTGACCCAAAGCCTGGTGCCCTTGGTAGGCGAGAACGGCATGGACTGGATGTTCAGCAACTGCTCCGTAACGGCCCAGCGCGGTGCCCTTGACTGGAAAGGCAAATTCCGCGAGGCGACTTTACCAGTTCTAAATGATTTATATGACAGCGTGGCCTCCGGCAAGGAAGCCGAGCGCACCATCCAGCGCGGTTCCACCCCAGGTTACCGGGCAGAACTGGAAGCCGAGCTGAAAGAAGTGCGCGAATCAGAACTGTGGCAGACCGGTGCTACCGTAAGAAAGCTCCGTTCCGGTAGATAGTCTCTAACCTTCTTTTCTCCAGGAGGAGAATAAAATCTTTAGTGCGTTTTGGACATGTTATCTTGAAAATGGGCCCAAAACAGAAACGCCTGTGAAGTCTCTAAGGCTTCACAGGCGTTTAAACCAAACGGTAACCGTCATCTACTGGCGCGAGTCTTCAGACTCGTGACTAGGGATGATGCGAGTCTCCAGACTCGCCGGGAGCCACCAACTCAGTGCAAGTAGGAGTCTGGAAACTACCTCTCCTCGGCCTGTCCACTGACAGACCGAAATGGCCCTGATTTGAGATGCGTTGGCCTGTCAGGGGACAGACCAAGGGTAAGGATTTTGGCTAAAGGGAGTCTAGAGACTCCACGCATCCTTCGGCACGAGTCTGGAGACTCGCGCCAGAGAAAAAAGGTACTTGTTTTAGGGTTTGTTTTCTGAAAACAGGGCAAAAGCAGAAAGAGGAAATCACCATGCAGAAAGAGACAGCTTCGGTAGAAACCGGAATCGCGTTAGGGAGTGTAGAGAAGGCGGCGAAAAACCTGAAGGGCGTGATTTACAAAACGCCGCTTATGAAGAACCTGTGGCTCTCGCAGACCTACGGCGCCGAGGTGTACCTCAAACGTGAGGATCTACAGATCGTGCGCTCCTACAAAATCAGGGGAGCTTACAACAAGATCTCGACGCTCTCCAGCGCCGAGCGGGAGAAGGAAATTGTCTGCTCCAGCGCCGGGAACCACGCCCAGGGTGTGGCGTACGCGTGTCAGCTGTTGGGCATCAAAGGCTACATTTTCATGCCCGCTCAGACCCCGGCCCAGAAGGTGAACAAGGTCCGCCTCTTCGGGAAGGACATGGTGGAGGTGGTGCTCACCGGCGCTACCTACGACGATACCTTCAAAGCCGCCAAGGAGTTCTGCGATGCACGCGGGAGCGCCTTCATTCCGCCCTTCGACGATCTAGCCATTATTGAGGGGCAGGCCACCGTGGGGCTGGAGATTTTCAAGGATGCCGATTTCTCGATCGATTACCTGCTGATGCCCATCGGCGGGGGCGGGCTGGCTTCTGGCGTGTCCAGCGTGTTCAAGCAAGTGAGTCCGCACACGAAACTGATTGGCGTGCAGCCCATGGGCGCGCCGTCAATGTACAACGCCATCAAGAACAACAAGCGCCAGCCGCTGGAAACTATTGACTCGTTTGTGGACGGCGCGGCGGTGAAATGCCCCGGCGAGCTTACTTTTGACATTTGCCGCGAGTTGCTGGACGAGGTGGTGCTGGTGCCCGAGGGGCAGATCTGCGAGGACATCCTGAAGATGTACAACGAGGAAGGCGTGGTGCTGGAACCCGCGGGAACCTTGAGCATCTCGGCCCTCAAATCCTTTTCGGAGGAGATCAAAGGCAAGAACGTGGTCTGCGTGATCAGCGGCAGCAACAATGACATCACCCGCATGGAGGACATCAAGGAGCGCGCCATGCAGCACCAGGGCCTCAAACACTACTTCATGGTGACCTTCAACCAGAAGCCCGGCGCGCTGCGCACCTTCGTGAACCGCGTGCTGGACCCCGAGGACGACATCATCCATTTCCAGTACATCAAGAAGAACAACAAGGAGAAAGGCCCCGTGTTTATTGGGGTAGAGGTGAAGCGGCCGCATGACGTGGAGAACATCAAACTGCGCATGCTGGAGGAAGGCTTCGCCTACGAGTACCTAAACGGCCGGCAAGATTTCCTGAATCTATTTGTCTAAGTACCATTTTAGTTTGTTTTAGTTCGTTTAATTTAGTGTTGTGTAGAATGCCCTGCCTCTGTTCTGGAGGCAGGGCATTTGCGTTTCAGCCCTTTCCGTTTTAGGCCTGTTTTCTGGAAAAGGCACACAATTTAGGAGTGAGGAGAACTAATGCTCTCAGCTTCACTTCTAAACCGCCAATCATCAACTGTCGGTTCTCCCCAAAGGCGCTTTCACATTTCGTCCCCCTTTGAAGGGGGTAGGGGGATGATGACTCCTGCTGATCAAAGCATTCTCAAGGCTCTTCGGGATTTATAACCCCGAAATCGGATAATTGCGGATTTGTAATCCGCCATCCTTTTCGCTTATAGTGGCAGAAATCGGGGATTACAAATCCCCCTCCTAGTTGCTTCGGGATTGCAAATCCCGAAGAGCGCCTTTTTTCTTTGAACTTCAAAGCCCTGCCTCTTTGAAGGGAGGATGATACCTCATGCTGATGATGGCGTTCCCGAAACTGATTCAGAACCTCATTTAGAGCAAATCAGAAGGTTCTTCTAACGGCCTAATCATCTTCAAATTCCTTTTAAGGAGGATGATCTGTGTACCTATTTTCCCTCCGGTAGAAAACCCGCCGGTGAGCAAACGCCTCTCTAAACCGCCTCCATTTTAAGCCAGTTTTCTTGAAAAGGCCTCTAAAGCAGTAGATTAGCTCCGGCGATTTGTTCTGTAAACATTGCCATAACGAAAGGTTTACAATAAGGTAACGCCTTGTTTGGCAGGTCTCCCAAGCAGACAAACTACTTTTGATCAACAAAAAACCTGGTTTAAAACTGCTGACGAAAGCACGAACAGATTAGGGCCAGGTGGTGCTTTTTCAGACCAAACAAGACACGTCATGTACGCCATTCACCCTGGTGTTTTTTCAAATTCCCTCATCCGCTCCCAGTCCTACTAAACTTTTACTGTCCACTAGATCATGAGAAAACCTTTACTCCCTCAACCTAAGAGGAAGAACCAATTTCAGAGAAGGCTATTGCTGGGTTTTTCGTTTCTGGCCCTTATGCCAATGATCGAAGCCCCGGTGCTTGCCGCCTCCCCGCTTACCCCCAGAAACATGCCGGTAGCCCCAAACTTGCTGGCCAAAACGTCTGCTAACATAACCGCCGAAGCCAGCGGAACCGGCCAGCGGCCATCTGCTAGTCAGCAAACCGAAAAAGTAAGAATCTCCGGTACCGTGACCTCCGCCGAAATGGGCACTATGCCCGGGGTGGTGATTACTACTGGCGGTACTGCCGTGGGGGCCACCGACAATGACGGTACCTTCTCCATTCAGGTACCCAAAGGCGAGGAAGTGGTTTTCTCCTTCGTGGGTTATACCTCGCTGAGAAGAACCTTCGGGCAGAATGAGTCAAACGTTTCCGTGACCCTGGTGCAGGACAGCCAGCAACTCACCGAAGTGGTAGTAACAGCCCTGGGTATTGAGCGGGAGCAGAAAGCCCTGGGCTATGCTACCCAGACCGTGACCAGCCAGGAACTCACCGATGCCATGCCCAATAACTTCGCGCAGGCCTTATCCGGGAAAGTGGCCGGTTTGAACCTGATTTCGCCGGGTTCAGGCCCGGTGAATTCCACTAGAATCAGTTTGCGGGGCGATAACTCTCTAAACCCCGGAAAGAACCACGCCCTGATTGTATTGGATGGAGTGCCCATGAGCAGTGAGATAACCAGTTCTGGGGTAGACAACGCGTATGGTGCCGGTTCCGGGGCTGACATTCCGGTGGATTTCGGGAACGGAATTGCTGACATCAACCCGAATGACATTGAGAGCATTACCGTCTTGAAAGGCCCCAGCGCCGCCGCCTTGTACGGGAGCCGGGCTTCCAATGGCGCTTTGATCATCACCACCAAATCAGGAGCCCGCAAAGACAAAGGCATTGGGGTGACGGTGAACACCAACCTCAGCTTCAACGATGTCCTGAAATGGCCCGATTACCAGTATGAGTACGGCCAGGGAACCGGTAAATCCTTTAAAGACGGGCAGCCTTATTACTCGTACCTCCCGTCTGAGGACGGAGCGCATACCGGAGGAACCAGCAGTGCCTTCGGGCCGAAGTTTGACGGTCAGTATTTTTACCAGTATGACCCCACGGTGGAAGGGCAGTCGGCGGAAAGACAGCTTTGGAGACCGTACAAAGACAACATCAAAGGTTTCTTCAGAACCGGGTACACGCTCACCAACAACGTAGCCGTGGAAGGCGGCGGCGAGAATGGCTCCGTCAGGGCTTCCCTCACCCACTCCAAAAACGAGTGGATCATGCCCAACACAGGGTTTGAGCGCCTGACTGCTGCGCTGAGCATCAACCAAACCATCTCCAAAAAGTTAAAGCTCAGCTCTAAAATCAACTTTACGAACAAGAAGAGTGATAACCTGCCGGGCACGGGCTACAGTAACCAGTCCATCGCCTACTTCATGATCTTCCAGAACCCCAACGTAGATCTGGCCTGGTATGAACCCCGGTGGAAAGCCGGACAGGAGCAAATACAGCAGATTCACCCGTTCAGTTCGTTCATAGATAACCCGTATGTGATTGCGTATGAGATGACCAACTCCCTGAATAACTATTCCATAGTAGGGAACCTGGCCGCCACGTATGAGTTCTCGCCCAAATGGGACATCATGGTGCGCTCGGGCATTGATTTCACCGCCGAAGACCGGGCCATGCGGCGTCCGTTCAACACGGCTAACTTCCCGTTAGGGTATTACAAAGAGCAGAACATCTTTGACTACGAGATCAACACAGACGCCTTGCTGACCTATAGAGAGAAGCTGGGAAGCAAGATTGACGTCAGAACCTCGGTGGGGGGTAACCTGAGAGACCAAAGGTACCGTTTTACCGATGGCGTGGTAGATGGCTTGGTGATTCCGGGGGTGTACAAACTGTCTAACGGGATAGGCAACGCCATGATGGCCACTAACCATCGTAACAGAAAGGTAAACAGTTTGTACGCGCTGGCGGCCTTTTCCTTTGAAGACAAGATCTTTGTGGACCTGACGGCCCGGAATGACTGGTCCAGTACGTTACCGGTGCAGAACAGCTCCTTCTTCTATCCGTCCATCAGTACCAGCTTTATCTTAACCGATCTGTTCCGGCTGCCCACTGAGCTTTCTTTTGCCAAGCTGAGACTGTCTGCCGCGCAGGTGGGCAATGATACAGATCCGTACAAGACCAGAAAATATTACGGTCAGAGCGATTTCGCCGGCTCAGGCTCCGTCCCCACCATACTTCATAACATCGATTTCAAGCCGGAGATCACCACCAGCTACGAGGCCGGGATGGAGTATATGTTCTTCAACGGCAGAATTGGGCTGGATGCCACCGTGTACCGGAACTACACCAAAAATCAAATCGTGGACATTCCGATTGACCCAACCACCGGCTATACCCGGGCCGTGTTGAATGCCGGGAAAGTAAGAAACCAAGGGGTTGAATTAATCTTGAATGCCAAACCAATTGACAATGCATTCTTCAAGTGGAGATCAACAGTGACCTGGTCTAAAAACAAGAACAAAGTCCTGGAACTAGCCAAAGTTATTGAAAACCAGCAAGTATTAGGCGTAGGTGGCCAAGCCTCCATCATTGCCACAGTGGGCGGGACTACCGGTGACATCTACGGTTTTGGGTTTGTGCGGAGCCCCGATGGCCAGATTGTGTATGATGAGAACGGTTTGCCTGCCTATCCTAAAGACGTACAGTACATCGGGAACGCCTACGCCGACTGGAAAGGTGGTTTCCTGAACGAGTTCTCCTATAAGAATTTCCGGTTCAGTTTCCTGCTGGATGCTTCTTACGGCGGCATCATTTACTCCCAGACCCACCACAAAATGTCTGAGCAAGGCAAGCTGAAACACACCCTAATGGGGCGCGAGGAAGGCTTTATCATTGGCGATGGCGTGGTGTTGAACGGCGACGGTACGTACACCCAGAATACCAAAAAAGTTAACCCCGCCGATTATTACACCCGGTACTACCGCCGCGCCAACGTAGAGTCAAACTCTTTTGATGCCTCTTACCTGAAACTGCGCGAAGTTCGGCTGGAGTATAACGTGCCTGCGGCTTTCTTAAAGAGAACCAAGTTCTTCAACGGCGCCAGCTTTGCCCTCTACGGCCGTGATCTGGCCATGCTCACCGACTTCCCAATCTTTGACCCCGAAACGGCTGCCCTCAACGGGAACAACATCATGCCCGGTATTGAAATGGGGCAGATGCCTTCCACCAGAACCATGGGCGTGAACGTGACCCTTAAATTCTAGGCAAACCTCCGCTTCGTCATTCCAAAAAAAACGTCTCAGAACTGCCCAAGGCCGTGTCCAACAGTGGGCAGTTCTTTCAAAGAACTAAGACCATGATTTCGATAAAAAAAGCTTTTGCTGTGCTGGTCGTGTTTAACTGCGTTACCGCCGCGTGTACTGATGATTTCGAAGAGATCAACACCGACCCCAACCGCATTGAACAGATCAGTCCGGGTACGCTGCTCAACCCCATCCTCTACGAGATGAGCAGCTTCAACGCCAACCGCGCCGATGACTTCACCTTTGACCTCATGCAAGTAGCGCTTCCGTTCCCAAGTGCTTCGGGCGGCATCCACCGCTATGATGTGAGTGAGAATTCCGGGAGCTCCACCTGGAACACGTACTATCGCTGGCTGACCAACATCAAAGAAATGCAGGCAGCGGCCGTGGAAGCCAATGACCCCAACTATGAGGCGGTTGCTCTTACTCTAAATGCCTGGGTGTATTCCCTGCTCACCGACAGCTTCGGCGACGTACCCATGACAGAGGCATCCCGAGGTGATGAAGGAATTTTGTATGCTGCCTTCGATACCCAAAAATCGATCTATACTAAGATTCTGGCTGATCTGGAAATGGCCAATACCAAGTTTGACACTGACCCTGCTAAAAAAATGGTGTACGGCGATGATGTGCTCTACCACAATGACGTGACCAAATGGCGTAAATTCTGCAACTCGCTGCGGTTACGGTTATTGCTGCGCGTTTCAAAAAGAGAGGAGATGAACGCGGTGACTAAAATGGCGGAGATACTGAACAACCCCGCGCAACACCCGGTCTTCACCTCCAATGCAGATGCGGCCATTTTGCAGATTACGGGTATTCCGCCGTTGATTTCTCCCTGGGGGCGGGCGGTAGACTTTAGAACCGGCCGGGCTGCTTCTTCCTTTTTCATTGACCACCTGAACGCCTTGAATGACCCGCGCCGGCCGAAGTTTTTCACCCAGGCCACCTCCAAAGACGGTAGAACGCAGGTAGGGTACAAGGGCATCCCCAGCGGGTATGAGGGCAGTGACACGCAGTTTGACTATGCGCCTTCTTCCTTCAACGTGGCCCTGGTTACAGCCCCTATGGTAGCGGTGATCATGCCTTACGCCGAGGTGGAGTTTATCAAAGCGGAGCTCGCGTTCAAAGGAATAGTGACCGGTGATGCCAAAGCCGCTTATGAAAAAGGAGTGAAGGCCGCCATTGAACAATGGGGAGCCGTGATGCCCGCTGATTATTTTGCCAATCCGGCCGCGGCCTACAATGAGACTTTAGAACGCATCCTGTTACAGAAATACATCGCGCTTTTCTTCGTAGATTACCAGCAGTGGTTTGAATACCGGCGCACGGGTTTACCGGTGCTGCCTACTACCAACGTGATGATGAACAACAGAGTAGTGCCGGTGCGCTTCCGGTACCCCACCTCGGTGCAGACGAACAATCCGGAGAACTACCGGAAAGCGGTGGAGATGATGGGCGGAGATGACATCAACACCAAAGTTTGGTGGGAAAAATAAGTCCGCTAACTTACCTGCTTGAATAGGCTTGGAGCCTCCCGGGTGCCAGAACCGGAACCTGGGAGGCTGCTCCTGCACATGACGTAACCGTATTTTGCTATGACCAAACCCCCTATGAACCTCGTACCCTCCTGGAAGCTGCTTTTCTGTTTGTTTTTAGGGTTACAAACCAACGCCATGGCGCAAGCGCACCTTTCTCTGACCAAGTACACGTGTAAGCCAGGTGCCACCCAGGTGGGCAGGGTGGTGGTGAGCCCCGCTTTCGGCAGAGAAGCGAAGGTAAAAGTAGTGGGTGCGTCAGCGAAGAGGTTCACGCTGGGGAAAGACAATACGCTTGCCTTAAAGAAGCCCCTGGACACGCCTTGGGTAGACGTAGTGCTGGCCGTGGAGCAGGGGCAAAGCATAGTGCAAGACACGTTCCGGATTGTAAGAGACGAGTTCCTCGTGAACCGGGTGATTGCGCACCGCGGGGCCTGGAAAAACACCGGGGCTACGGAGAACTCCATTGGAGCCTTGCAGCACGCCATCCGGTTAGGGTGCGCCGGCAGTGAGTTTGACGTGCACATGTCAGCAGACTCAATGCTGTTCGTGCATCATGACCACGAGGTGAACGGGCTGCACCTGGAGAAATCTCCGGCGGCCCAGTTAGCGCAGGTAAAGCTTGCCAACGGCGAGTTGATGCCCACGCTGGCGGCGTATCTGCAGGAAGGCCAAAAGCAGAACAAAACCAGACTGATTCTGGAAATTAAACCCTCCGCCATCAGCAAGGAGCGGGGGCAGGCGCTGGCCAGCAAAGTGGTGGCCATGGTGCAGCAGTACAAAGCCCAGGGCTGGGTGGACTACATCAGCTTTGACTATGACATCCTGAAGAAAGTGCAGGAACTGGAGCCCTCCGCTAACATTTCCTACCTCAACGGCGAGAAAGCCCCCAGTCTGCTAGCCAATGATAAAATGTATGGGCTGGACTACCACCAAAGCGTGTTGCAGAAGAACCCGCACTGGATACCGGAAGCCCACCAGCTGGGCCTCACCGTAAACGTCTGGACCGTGAACACCCCTGAGATGATGGACTGGCTGCTGGAGCGCAAGGCAGATTTCATCACCACCAATGAACCCGAGCTTTTACTGGAGAAAATAAAGAAACTCTCAGCGAAATAACTTCTTAGCAACCGCCCATCTAGGCTTCCTGTTTTCAGGCCCTTTTTCCAAAAAGGGCTCTGGAACGACTATGCCTCTACAAAATCCATTTACTTCTCTTTCGTTTAACACCCTATTCTCCCGCACATGTTTAGAAGAAAATTCCTCCAGAGCCTGGGAACACTGGGCCTGGGGTTAACCCTGCCGCTTTCCCCCGTTCAGGCTTTGCCCAATCAGAAAGCCAAAAACCAAAAGATAGACCTTTCCGCTATTTCCATCCGGGGCAAAGTGCAGGCCGGCGGCAAGGGGATTCCGGGCGTAGTGGTGACCGATGGCCTGAACTTGGTGACTACTGATAAGGCCGGGAAGTACACCCTGGAGAGCAACGCCACCGCCGAGTTTGTGTACATCACCGTGCCCTGGGGCTATGAAATTCCGCAGGAGAAAGGAGTGGCCCGGTTTTACCAACCCATTCCGGTGGGCAAGTCCAGTTTCACCGCAGATTTTACCTTGCAGAAACTTTCTCAGGACGATACCAAGCACAATTTCGTGGTCTGGGCCGATCCGCAGATGATCAACAAGAAAGACGCCGAGGAGCTGGTGAATACCTCCGCCCCGGACCTGAAGAAGCTGGTAGACGGCTACGGCAAAGACACCTTGTTTCACGGCATTGGATGCGGTGACCTGGTCTGGGACAAGTTTGAGCTCTTCGAAGATTACCAGAAAGCGGTGGAGATCTCGGGTATTCCGTTTTTCCAGGTCATCGGGAACCACGACATGGACCTGACGGCCCGCACCGATGATGGCTCTGCCAATACCTTTAAAAAGCTGTTCGGGCCTACGTATTACTCGTTTAACCGGGGCGAGGTGCATTACGTGGTGCTGGATGATGTTTTCTTCATCGGGACGGCCAAACGTTACATCGGGTATCTTACAGAGAAGCAGTTGCAGTGGCTGGAGCAGGATCTGGCCTTCGTGAAGCCGGGCAGCACGGTGGTGGTATCGGTGCATATTCCGGTGAACAGCGGGGAGAAAAGACGGGCCAACCTCAAGGATGAATCTCTGGGCGGCGTGGTGTCTAACCGAAAGGAGTTGTACCGCCTGCTCAAACCCTTCAAGGCGCACATCATGTCGGGCCACACGCACGTCTGTGAGAAGGTGATGGAAGGCGACATCATAGAACATACCCACGGCGCGGTGTGCGGTGCCTGGTGGACGGGCCCTATCTGCACCGATGGTTCGCCCAGCGGTTACGGCGTGTACGAGGTGGACGGCTCTGAGCTGAAATGGTACTACAAATCAGTAGGCCATCCGCGCGAGCACCAGGTCCGGCTGTACCCCAAAGGCAGCGTGAAAGACCGCCCCGATGAGATTGTGGCGAACGTCTGGAACTGGGACCCCGCCTGGAAAGTGATCTGGTTTGAAGACGGCGTGCGCAAAGGCGAGATGAAGCAGGAGACGGGGCTGGACCCGCTTTCGGTGCAGTTGCACGCCGGTCCCAACCTGCCCGCCAAGCACAAGTTCGTAGACCCCACCCTCACCGATCACCTGTTCTGGGCCAAACCATCGGCGGGAGCCAAGCAAATCAAAATTGAAGTCACCGACCGGTTCGGCCAGGTCTACACCGCAGCGCAAACGGTCTAACCCAGCTTTGCCCTTTCCTGTACCGTTCCCCAGAGGTGGATACACCTCCGGGGAACGGTTTTTTGCGCCTGTAGAGTCATTAATACCCCCTTCGTTTTAGGCCTGATTTCCTAAAAATACCCTCAAAACGGAACACATCAGCATGCAAGTGAAAAGGTTTCTGTTGATGAGGCAGTTGCTCTTTTCTGAAGAACTTATTCTTTTGTCTCTCCTTTTCCTTTGCCTTTCGCCTTTGTTGGTGTTCTCACCAACAAGCACAACGCCGCGCCTTGCCAATTGACGCAGCAAGGCGATGTACTTCTTTTGACCAATACAAAGCTGTCTACCAGTAAGTAGAACAAACTCGTTTTAGCCCTGATTTCCGGAAAACACCCTCAAAACAGAACCGGCAGAGCCGAACCGGATCATGCAGCTGGAAGCGTTATGAAGGCGTTTTACAAGTGTTTTAAGTAAATCAGGCTTAAAATGCGGAAGTGCCGGGCGCATAAGCTAGGTTAGGCAGGAACAAACTTTTATCTTGAAAGCCCGTCTCAGAAGTTCTGAGCGGAGGCAGTTTTTTGTAAGCGTATGTTTCTTTCACTTCAGCACGTCACCGTTCGGCACCTCCAGCATATTATTTTCCAGGACCTCAGTTTTCAGGTAAACAAAGGCGAACAATGGGCGCTGGTGGGGGAGAGCGGCTCGGGGAAAACCAGCCTGTTGCAGGCCATTGCCGGGAAACTGAACGTGACCGGCGGCCAGATAGACTACGGCTTCTATCACGAGTTTCTGCAAACGCAGGCGATCACGGATCCATTCTTCACCTTCAAAGATCTGATTGCGGAGGTAGGCCAGAAACATTCCTTCCGCAACTTCTCCTCCAATACCAGCACGTTTTACTACCAGCAGCGCTACCACGCCGCTGACGCAGAAGACGCGCCCACGGTAGAAGATTATCTAGCCTCGGTAGACACGCCGCTGGACCGGACTTCAGACTGGTCGCTTAGCCAAGTGATAGAGGTGTTTCAGCTGGAGAAGCTGTTACCCAAGGAACTGATCAAGCTATCCAACGGGGAAACCAAGCGGTTGCTGTTCGCGGCGGCCTTGCTGCGCCACCCCAAGCTGCTGCTGCTGGACATGCCCCTCACGGGCCTGGATGTCACTACCCGCGAAGATTTTCACCGGATTCTGGCCCAAATCGCCGCCTCCGGGATCACCATCATCATGGCCACCGCGGAGCAGGAGATTCCGGATTTCGTGACGCACGTGGCAACGCTGCGGCAAGGGAACCTGATCTCGGCCCAACCCAAAGAAGCATATCAGCCCGATCTGGCCGGAGCAGCATCAGGTGCCTCGGTGGATGTGGCTGCGTTGCAGAATTTACTTTCTGGGGAGGCATTGCCGGTTTTTGAGACCATGGTGGGCTTGAAGGAGGTATCGGTGCAGTATGGCGAGAAGAAGGTGCTGGACAAGGTGAGCTGGCACGTGGCGCAAGGCGAACGCTGGGCCGTGCTGGGCCCGAACGGGGCCGGAAAAACCACGCTGCTGAGCTTGCTCAACGGTGACAATCCGCAGGCGTTTTCCAAAGACATCACGCTGTTTGACCGCAAGCGCGGCACCGGCGAAACCATCTGGGACATCAAGAAGAAAATCGGGTTTGTCTCGCCAGAATTGTTTCAGTATTTCCCCTATCAGCAGACTTGCTTACAAGTGGTGGAGTCGGGGTTGTATGATACGCTGGGCTTGTTCCGGAAAAGCGACCCCCAGAACGCGGCACGGGCCCGGCAGTGGCTGGACTTGTTTGGCATAGCGCAGGAGGCCGGGAAATCTCTGCGGCTGGCCTCGGCTAGTACGCAACGTCTGTGCCTGCTGGCCCGCGCCCTGATCAAACATCCGCCGCTCCTCATTCTGGACGAGCCCTGCCAGGGCATGGATGCGCAGCAGCAACATCGGTTCAAGCAGATCATCGAGGCGCTGTGCGCCAACTCTGCCACCACACTCCTGTACGTCACCCATTATCTCCAGGAGATTCCGGATTGCGTGACCCGGGTGCTGCAACTGGAGCAGGGGCGGGCGCAGGAGAAAGTCTAGGTATCTTGCTGCAAAGCCGTATCTTGCCGTTTTGTAGAAACTACCTGCTCACCTTTTCCGCTGCGCTTTACCTATGAGGAAACATTACGGCCAAAACAAGTTCGCCTTGCTGCTCACCGGCGGAAGCTGGCTTTTGATGGTCTTGGTGGTGTGGCTGCTGCCCATCTCGTTCAGCGGTTATCTACAGGAAGATTGGGACACGCTTTTCTGGTACGTCTTGTCGCAGACGGGCGGTATTTACGGCACACCGGTGCTGGGCGTGCTGCTCTGTCTGCTGGTGGCCAGGCGGCAGCCGGGCCTCAAACTACGGGCACAGTCGTTCACGGTGGCGTTTCTGTTTCTGCTGCTCACGCTGGGCAGCATGGCTATGCTGAATGAGTACATCATCAAGCCCCTGGCGCAGGTGCCGCGGCCCAGCCACCAGTTTCTGCTGGGGGAGAAAGGGCAGGAAGCCTCCTTGCTGGATACTTTTTACCTGCAGGATGCCGCCTCCCGCCGGGCGTATTTAACTCAGTTTCTGAAAAAGAACCCCGAAAAGTACGCCGAGATTTCGCCGCTGGTGCTGGAGCACTGGGTGAGTGAGGCGGGCTACTCTTTCCCCTCGGGCCATTCACAGAACGCGTTTCTGCTGGGTTCGCTGCTGACCATGTGGCTGGGCCTGCAGCTGCCGCGCAAACGCCGGCCTTGGTTGGTGCTGCCCTTGCTGTGGGCTGTTCTGGTGTGTTTGTCACGGGTGGCGCTGGGCGTCCACTCAGAGCTGGATGTTTCCTTGGGGTCGGGCACCGGCATGTTGCTGGCGTATTTCTTTTCTTTGTCTGGGGTATTGAAAAAAGCGTTTCGGGAAACCACGCACCCCCAGGATATATCGTAACCGCATAAGTAAAAGCCTTATTTGTGCCTCAATATCCAGATATATAGTATTTTAATCAAGATAGTTAATATCTTAAGGATATGAGACGAATACTATTCCTGCTGTTTCTTGCTCTTTGGTGTTGTGCTACCAGCTTAAAAGCTCAGGACACTGTGTATGTTGTGAAACCCCGTTTTTACTTCCAACTAGGGGTGGGTTATCCGCTACCCTACAATAGGCAACCCGCAGCTAATGCGGCAGTAGTGTTGGAAACAAAAAGGAACTTTGCCTATGGAATAAGATATTTTGAACACCTCTATCTGCATCAAGTGCCTTCTTCTGATCATGTTGATAAAAAGTATGTGCCAAATCATGAATACCGTGAAATCAATCTGAGTGTAGGCAAAATAATGGCCCTCAATAAGAAGTTATTTCTCACAACTTCTGTAGGTCCATCCTATGTGAATTATATAATGCCATACAATGTGAAGAAAGTACCTTCCCCAAATAATAGCTGGGGAGGCTTTTTTAATTCTTCCATTTATGAATATGAGATAAGGAGATTTCATCTGTTGGGGGTTAGCCTGCGGGGGGACTTGGCTTTTTATCCGAGGCGAAAGGTAGGAATGAGCCTGGGTGGGTTCCTTAGTCTCAATCAAAAAAATACCCAGGGAGGGATAGATCTGAATTTATTAATTGGGGGCACCTTACGCGAGAAGAACCATTAGAAATTAAATAAGTCTGCAACTTGCAATAAGCCTTGTAGAAAGCAAGAAATTACCTTACATGAAAATTCTATACGGAGTGCCCGGCGAGGGCATGGGCCACGCCACCCGCAGCAAGGTGATCATTACATATCTGTTGGCACAGGGCCATGACGTGCAGGCCGTGTCCAGCGCGCGGGCCTTCCAGTTCCTACACCAGGCGTTCCCCGGGCGGGTGCACGAGATCAAGGGCTTTCACATTGCGTACCGGAACGCCGCTGTCTCTACCGTCAACACCGCTTTGCTCACGCTGCGCACAGCCCCGGCCAACCTGAAGCTGAACTTCAACCGGTACCGCGAACTGATGGAGCAGTTCCGACCAGAGGTGGTGATCTCCGATTTTGAGTCCTTCAGCTACTTCTTCGCGAAGCACCACCGCCTGCCCATCATCAGCATTGACAACATGCAGGTCATCAACCGCTGCCAGTTGGACATTCCGGTGTTGCCCGAGTGGAAAAGCAGTTTTCAGGTGGCTAAGAATGTGGTGAAAGCGAAGGTGCCGCGCTCGGCGCATTATCTGGTGGCCTCGTTCTTTTCAGCGACCACTTGCAAGGAGAACACCACAGTGGTGCCGCCCATCATCCGGGAAGCCATTCTCCGGGCGAAGACCAGCGTGGGGAACCATGTGCTGGTGTATCAGTCTAGCACGAACCAGAAAAACCTGTTGCACACCTTGCAGCAACTGCCGCAGGAAACGTTTATGTGTACGGATTCAACAAAGACGAGCAGCACGGCAACGTACACCTGAAGGCGTTCAGCGAGGAAGGCTTCATTCAGGATCTGGCCTCGGCCAAGGCCGTGGTGGCCAACGGCGGTTTCTCTTTGCTGAGCGAGGCCGTGTTCCTGCACAAACCCATCTGCTCGGTGCCCATTCCCAAACAATTTGAGCAGTACCTGAACGCCGCCTACGTGGAGAAACTGGGGTACGGGCGGTATTTTCCAGAGTTTACCCCAGACGGACTCAAGGCGTTTCTGTACGAGGTGCCGCAGTTTCAGGAGCACCTGAACGGCTATCAGCAGGAGGGGAACGAAGTTCTGTTTAGGGAATTGGAAAAGCTGCTGGCGGAAGTGGTGGCCCCTTAAATTCGGTTCAACTCTACCTTACCCACCAGCCTCTTCCAGGTGCACGTAGTAGCGCGTGATCTTGTTCCACTGCAAATCCTGGAACCCGGCCCAGCCGCCTTCCGAGATGAGGGTGTTGAGCAAACCGCGTCCGCCGGCTTGGTCGCCCTGGTTGTTGGGTTTCTCTTCGTGGCCAATCTCAAAGCCCATCAGTTTGGTGCCGTCGCGCAGGACCCGGAACGTGCTGGTGGCTTCGTCGGTGAAGAAATGCTTGACCTCGTCGCCATCGTTTCCCTGTTTCTGGGCCTCAGGTTTGGGACTAGGGCGAACCACGAATTGCGCTATGTCTTCTTCCTCCACTACCTCCACCACGGTGACCCAGTTTTCAATGGCCGTGGCGGGCAGAATAATCTGCATGAAATCGCCCACGCGGGCTTGCGTGGCGTCTGATTTGTTTCCCTGGGCATCATACAACTGAAAGGTGGAGTTGATGCCGGGCAGCAAAGACCATCGGTTCACATCAAACAGCTTCTGCTTGGACCGCGCGAACTCTCGCCGGGCGGTGGCTTCGTCGGGGTAGGAATTTTCGTTGTAGAACAGTTTGTCCTTTGCATTTTCGCCCTTCAGTACTTCCCACTCTTTTTTTACCTTGTTCAGCAAATCTGAAATGCCCATTTCTCTTCTGGTTAAGTGATGCCGTTAATCTTTATGACTTGGAAAAGATACGCGGCCGGGCCGGGGAAGTTAAGGTGCGCCCGGAGATCCGGTGGGTTTTGCGGCTAATTCCTGAAAAGGAGCACAAAAACGGAGGCCTGCCGGAAGACACGCAGCCGGAGGAAAGCAAAGAAATCAGGTCTGTTTTAGGGCTGATTTTGGGAAATCGGCCCTAAAACAAGCTTACTTCACCGGGGAGATTTGGGCGATGCCATCCAGCACCGGCCTGATCTGGTTGGCCTGTTGCATCATCTGGTACAGCTGGTTGGTCTCGCCGTTCAAAAGGCACTGGTGGAATTGCTGCAGGTGCTTGATGTACTCGGCTAGGGCGTGGCTCAGGAAATGGGCGTTCTGCTCAAAGATGGGGGCCCACATATCAGGGGAGCTTTTGGCCAGACGCACGGTAGACGCGAAACCGGAGCCCGCCAGCGCGAAGATGTTGCGTTCGTCTTTCTCCACGTCCAGCACGGTTAAGCCCAGCAGAAACGAGCTCACGTGCGAGAGGTGCGAGACGTAGGCCACGTGCTTGTCATGCTCCTCGGGTTGCATGTAAATGGTCTTCATGCCCAGGATGTTGAACAACTCCTCGGCGGCAGAAAGCGCGCGTTCAGAAGATAATTCCTTCTCGCAGATAATGTTCATCTTGCCCTGGTACAGACCTTCCAGCGCGGCAGTAGGGCCCGAGTTCTCGGTACCGGAAATGGGGTGCGCGGCCACGTACTGCGCCCGGTTGGGGTGCGCTTTCACGGCTTCGCACAAAAGGCTTTTGGTGGAACCCAGGTCAATGACTACCGTCTGCGGCGGCACCAGGTCCAGCAGCGAAGGCAGCATTTTCTGAATGGCGGTGACCGGAATGGCCACCAGAATGAGGTCCGAAATAGCCGCGGCCTCGGGCAGGGAAAGCACCCGGTCCACCAACCCGATCTCCACCGCCTGGGCGGCATTCTCGGGATTCTGGTCTACCCCAATCAACTCGGAGGCAAAACCCGCTTTTCTGATGTCTATGGCCGCGGAACCGCCTATCAGCCCGGTCCCAATGATGGTGATGGTTTTCATGATGGAGTGCGTACGCAGGGTAGAAACACGAAGGTACTATAAGTTTTCCGATCGGGGTTCATTCCCGCTGGCGTACGGTGGTCCGGAGGAAGGAAGCGGTGCCGTTTAAGGGCTGTTTTTACGAAAATAGCCCCTAAACGGCACCGCTTGCTGAATGGCTCTGCGGCTGGGCCGCTTACTCCTGGGCCAAGAAGGACTGGTACTCGGGGTGGCGCTTTACGTAGGTTTCCACCACCGGGCAGGAAGCCACAAAGGTCAGGTTCTTCGCTTTTACGTACTCCAGCGCCGTTTTCACCAGTTTGTCGGCGAGCCCTTGGTTGCGGTGGCTTTCCGGCACAAAGGTGTAGTCTAAATCAAGTTCCTGGTTTTCGGTGATGGAGTAGGTGAGTTCCGCTTCCTCGCCCTCCAGCTCCATGTAAAACCTGAGATCTTCTTCATCGTGAATGACATCTGTCTTGTCCATAGTTCTCTCCCGTTTAAATCGTTCTATACGAAAATGACCGCCGAAGTGGTGAAAAACCGTATTTACCCGTGCAGGAGCCGCATAAGTACCGGAAACCGAAAAGGAGCCTCGGGGGTAAAAGAATCAGGAAATGTAGCCGATTAGTGCTAGTTTCCCTTTCTATCCCAACCTGCATTGCCGCCTATGAACTACATAGATGTATTGCTTCTGCTCATCGTGCTTTCTAGCCTCTGGACCGGTTGGTACCGGGGTTTTGCCTACGGAATGCTGGATTTGGTCCGGTGGGTGGGGAGCCTGATCATCGGGTTGAGTTTGTACCCGTACGTGGCCGAGTGGCTGGAAAAGTTGGTGGATTGGAATGAACTCTGGCTGCTCCCCATTTCCTTTTTCATAGTGGCGGTGCTGGCCAGCATTCTCATTCAGGCGCTGGGCGATTGGGTTTTAAGCCGATTTCCGGGAAACGTGCACAAAACCAAAACCAACCAGGTGCTGGGCTTGCTGCCCGGTTTGTTGAGCGGCCTGGTGACTGCCATCATTGTGGTGGTGTTGCTAAAGGCGTTTCCGCTGCCGCAGAACATCCAGCAGGAGGTGCAGGACAGCGGACTGGCCTCGCGGTTTTCCGCGTTCTCAGAGAAGGCCGAGCTGGCGCTCTCGCCGGTATTTGACAAGGCCCTGAACCGCACCATGAGCAAACTCACCGTGCAACCCGGCTCCGAAGAGGTGATTGAGCTGCCCTACAAAGTCACCGAGATGAAACCTCGCCCCGACCTGGAGGCCGAAATGCTGCAGCTGGTGAACGCGGAACGCGCCAAGCAAAACCTGGCCCCGCTGGCCGCCGATACTTCCCTGCGCCGCGTGGCCCGGCTGCACTCCGAGGACATGTTCCGGCGTGGTTATTTCTCGCATTACACCCCAGAAGGCTGGAGCCCGTTTGACCGCATCCGGAAAGCCAGAGTCCCATTCCGGCTGGCCGGCGAAAACCTGGCGCTGGCCCCCACGCTGGAAATTGCGCACAACGGCCTCATGAACTCGCCGGGACACCGCGCCAACATCCTCCGCGACCGGTTCGGCCGCGTGGGCATTGGCGTGCTGCAAGGCAGTGACCGTAGACTTATGATCACGCAGAACTTCCGGAATTAAAGAAGTTGAAAGGAGAGGAGATTACTCGCGGCAAGTGAAAATGAGCCGTTTTCAGGAAAACAGGCGTAAAACGCCTTGCTCGACAAACTAAGTCATCAGACCTTTCTAGCTAACTTACCTGCTTCTGCTTTTCTGCCGGGAACTGTTGTTTGAATTAACGATTCTGAGGCAGATTGAGAGATGGAACGGAGGAAAGAATCCGTTCATCATCGAAACGAATTACTTCCAGACAGCTCATAAAAAAGGCTGCCCCAAACCGGAGCAGCCTTTTCTGGTGGAAGACCGTGCTGGTTACTTTTCGATCACTTTGATCAAGGTATTGGCTTCTACCCGGTCGGTCAATTGCATGCCGTTCAGGATGGCCATTTCTTCCAGGCGCTTGTCAGGAACGTTGTAGGTGCGGAGAACCTGCGACAGGGGCGCTCCGGTTTTCACCGTCTTGATGCGCACCACCTCCGGTTTGCGGTTCAGTTTCTCCTGATCGGTGAGCTGCCGAAAGTTCTGGGCGACGGTGCTGAACGTCTGGAAATACGTATTGAAATCAGTAGTAGAAGTCACCCCGGTGAGGTTGTAGATGTTACCGCCGTACTGGATGAAATAGCTCAAGGCCTGGATGGGGGCTGCTTGCTGCTGCTGAGCCTGTTGCTGCTGTTGTTGTTGCGGCGCCTGCTGCGAGATAACGGCCAGGGCGGGCAAGCCATTCACCGTTACCTGCTTTGATTCCACGGCCTGCAGTTGGTTATCGGTGAGCATCTTCTGGGCGGCGGCCTCTAGCGAGGTGCCCTGGGCCAGACGCAGGAACATCAGGGCTTTGCCGTCCTGAGGGGCCATCTGCACCTGCTGCGGTGAGTTCTGGTGCTGCCATCCGGTGGGGATCGGGAACTGGAACTTCAGCTCGGGGTGGTAGAAGATGCTGTTCTCCACGAAGCCTTGTTTGGGATCTTCGCCGTAAATGAGTCCTTCCAGCATTCTGAGATAGCTGTTGCGGCCTTCCTTCAGGGTAGCCGAGTTGGTTTTCTGTTTCCACTGGTCGGCTAACTGGTGCACGGTGTTGTAGCGGTCACCAGGGTTGGGGTGGCTGGAAAGGAACGTAGGAATCTCCTCCTGGCCGCTCTGTTGCGTCTGCCGCTGCAGGGTCTGGAAGAAATCGGCCATGTGGCTCGCGTCATAGCCAATCTTGGTGGAGTACTCCACGCCCAGCTCATCGGATTGCCGCTCATCGTCCCGCCCAAATTTCAGGAACAGAAGCCCCGCTCCCTGCGAAAGCTCATTCCCGAACTGCGCCAGCCGAGGCGAGGCGATCATTCCGCCCATGAGGAGCACTTGGGTCAGGGTAGATTTACTTTGCTGCTGCGCCGAGTGCCGGGCCGTGATGTGCCCGATCTCGTGCCCTAGCACGCCCGCAAACTGCGCCTCACTGTTGAAGTGCGCCATGATGCCGCGCGTGAAATAAACGTAGCCGCCCGGCACGGCAAAGGCGTTGAGCACCGGAGAGTCTACGATCTTGAATTCATATTTGAGGTTGCTGCGGTGCGAGATGGCCGCCATCTGCTGGCCTTTCTCCTGGATGAACCGCTGTAGAGTGGGGTTCTCCACCAGGCCGTATTGCGCCACAATCTCCGGGTCGGCTTGCAGGCCCATGGCTACTTCCTGTTCCTCAGACACAAAGTTGATGTCTCGTTTCCCGGTAACGGGGTTGGTAGCGCAGGAGTTGAAAGATAGAATGGCCGCCATGGCCACACTACAGGTAAGAAGTCTTTTCATAGCGGTAGGGTTAAGGCTCAAGTAGTATTACTGACAGTACTAACCAGTACCGCAGGGTGTACTGTACTTAGCAACGTGTTTAGAAAATATTGGTTACGGTGTGCTGTTTTATTGGATTTATCTTAGGATGGTGAAAATGCAAAGGCAGGTACGTTTTTAGGCTGTTTTCAAGAAAGTAGCTCTAAACGCACCCAAGGCAAACCCAAAGCACCCGTAACCGGAGTAGTTACAGCACCTCGTCTGAGGCGGGGGGAAGCCGATTTAGGGCAGACAGTTCTTTCCAGCGCATGCGGTAAGCGTTCATGGCGGTAGTGCCCAGTTTTTTGAGCAGATGGTAATTGGCCACCGCGCCCACGGGTGCCCCGATGACCGGAATCAGTTGGGCCATCTTGGCCAGGTCTATGTAGTCGCGGTACTCTTGCTGGAAGGTGCGCCAGTCAAACTGGTGAATGTCCTGGGGCAGGTGCAGTTTCTGGGTTTCCCAGTCCACCATCTGCCCGTAGACGTGCCGCCGTTGCTGCTGTCCGCTGAAAGCCAACTGGAAAATATGCAGCAAATACACCCGCTCGCGGTAATCTTCCACCGAGTGGCCGTACAGGGCGGCAATGTCGAACAGCATCTTCAGCTTGATGCCCAACAGCAGCGGAAAATCTGCCAAACCCAGCAGAATGCCGCCCGCGCCGGTGATGCCTCCCTCGGCGGCGGCTGTTTTCTTGTAGAAATCGATCCGGTCCAGCACCTGGGTTTCCTTCAACTCCATGGTGGCATGGGAGTACGGCTTACTGGTGGTGTACTTCGCCCCGAACAACACCGCCCGTATCATCTGCTTGATGGACGCGGTAATGGCCTGGTGTACTTTCTCGGGGATGATGCTGTTGATCTTCTGCTGCACGCCCCGCGTGAAGTGGCTCATCAAAGACGGCTCCTTTACCATCTGCTGCTGCCATTCACGCAACTCCTGGAGCATCTTTTCTTCGTAGGGGGTGGCAGTCATAACAGTGGCAGAATAGTGGACAAAACGCTCTGCGAAGAACGGATTTTAAAGGGAATAGACAAAGGAGCTAGTCCTATAAGTGAAATTGCAAGCGGCATTTTACTAGGTATTTTCCAGAATGAACGGAAAGCAGCTTGCATTGAAGCTTCCATCTTGTGTTCTGAGCCTGCGCCTTCTTGAGGATTTAGGGATTCTCTCTATATTAGGGTAGAAAAGGAATGCAAGGCTCCTTCACTTTTCAAAGCCTTGAAGAATTTCTAACATCCAGCCAAAGTGCAGATAAGCGTATGTTTACGTTTATCCGATAGTTGGCAGGCATATAAAATACAAAGATGAGAATTGTTTTACTTCTACTATTTACCCTTTCAATCAATACGGCTATTGCATGTTCTTGTGCTGGTTCGACAATATTTGAGAACTTCAAGGGCTCCGATGTTGTGTTTAAAGGAAAAGTGATTGATGTTAAAGAAGTAAAAACCAAAGAAAAAACGACATCAGGACAAACAGTGGATTATAAGCGTTATGAGTTTAAATTTGAAATCAAGAACAGGTACAAGGGATTAAAAAGTAAAGAGCCAGTAACAATCATAACAACAGGAGGCGGCTCTGATTGTGGTAACTATTTCGACCTTGGGAAAAGCTACATTGTCTATGCCTATAAAGAAGATATGATGCTCAGCTTTTCCCTAATGGACAGGAAAACGGACGAGAACCTAAGCACAAACTTATGCACAAGAACCAAACAGGCGTATCCATGGACTTTCCTTGAATCCCTAGTTCTTGATATACTTTAAAAGAAATACGCCTGCCAACAATGTATAAACGGCAGCCTTCGGCCGACGGCCTTGGCCGTCGTTTATACTAGTCCGTTAGCAATAAGAGAATGAAGAAAAGTTTACTATTCATTTATTCAATTTTGGTTTTCAGTCTTAGTGGCTGTTCATGGCTATCCAGTTTCTACATAATCAATAATACTCAAGATAAAATCATAATCACTTTCTCACTAATGCCAACTCAAAGAAGTGATTATGATTTTGCAATAAAGGACACCATTGAATTCTATAAGCTTAAAAAAGATTGGAAATCGGAAGATAGTAAACTGACAAAGGACAGTTCTGGCGGTACATATTTAAAAGAAAACTGGGACGGACTAGAATATTATAAGATGATAATCAACCCTTACTCAGCGGCTTCAAGCGGAAGCAACTTGCCTAACTTCACCTTTCAAGAAAAATCTTATCGACGCGAAATATTTAGCAATATCATAGAAATGCAAATCATTCGACAGGATACGAAAGATACTGTATGGCTCAAGCCTTCTTTTTTAGCTGATTTTTCTAAGCAGCTAGGTAAGTTTGATATAGCGCTTGTACTAGAATAAAACTCCTATTGCTAACAATGTTTAAACGTCACCCTTCGGCCGACGGCCTTGCGCGTCTTTTATATTAACCGTTGGTGGTAATTATAAATATAAATAATGACACTTGTCGAGTTAATTAAGTATCTGGAAAGTGAAACACAATTACAGAAGCTTTATCAAGAAATAAATCTGGATACTGAATCAGAGGCAGTTCTTGCCTATATGAAAGATAGTTTAAATCTAAACTCCGACATTGAGTTCTTCTCCATTGAGTGTACGGATGATGAAATTGAATTTGAAAAAGATGGGATTAAGTATTACCAGTTGTTTCCATTAGAATATGGAGTTGAAATTTACTCTTATTTCGACGACGAATTTAGAAGAAAAAAATATAGTGATATAGATAAAGCAAAAAGAGTACTAGATTACATCGTAAATGACGCTTAAACTTTAGTATAAAAATAGCTACCACTAACACTGTGTTCTATGGTAAAAGCAACAAAAAGCGCATAATTTTTCCAAGAATCCCTTCCAATCCACCCACTTAACTCTGCAGGCAC
>NZ_JACOAF010000065.1 GCF_014269285.1 Rufibacter sediminis | reverse complement strand
GCAGCGCCAGCACCGAGGCCAGCAGCTCGGTGCTGTACTGCTTGGCCTCCACGGCGTGGTAGACCGCCGGCGAGGCCAGCGCCAGCAGCCCCACCGCCAGCGCCGCCGCCCAGGGCCGCAGGAAGTGGTGGGTCACCGGCACGAAGGCCGCCAGCGCGGCCAGCCCGCACAGCAGCGGGAAGAGGCGCAGGGCCATCTCCCCCTTGCCCAGCAGCTCCACGGCCAGCCGCTCGGCCCACAGGAAGCCCAGCGGCGCCTTCTGCTCGTAGG
>NZ_JACOAF010000064.1 GCF_014269285.1 Rufibacter sediminis | reverse complement strand
TCATGCCCCAGCGGCCGTTGGCGTCCTTGAAGCGCAGGTGGAGCTGGTGGAAGCCGGGCTCCAAGGCGGTCACGTCGGCGGCGAAGGTGAGGTTGTCCAGGTCCTTTCCCGGGGTGAGGGGGATGTTGGTGCCCTTGCCGAAGCCCGGATCGGCGTCGAAGAAGTACTCGCCCTTTGTGACGTTGGCCAGCTGCCCCGGCGGCACGACGGTGGTGAGGTTCTCCTTGTAGAAGGTGCGGGCGGTGGTCATGCCCCAGCGGCCGTTGGCGTCCTTGAAGCGCAGGTGGAGCTGGTGGAAGCCGGGCT
>NZ_JACOAF010000006.1 GCF_014269285.1 Rufibacter sediminis | reverse complement strand
TGCTGTTTTGAGGGGCTTTTTTGGTAAAAGCCCCTCAAAACAGCACCCCTTCGTTTCTGGTTAAGGAATTAGGAACCGGAAGCTTCTTTTATCTGAATAGGAAGCTCAGAAAGGAGCGGTCTTTATTTCAACGTAATCTGTTCTTGCTCAAAAGCCTCTTTTACTTTCTCGTTCAAGGCCTCAGACACCTGCTGAAAGCGGTAATTGCCCCTTTGGACCCACACCTTCACGGAGATGGTCATGGATTGGGCCGCCAGTTTCTCCACGCCTACGCTAGGTTCCGGCTCGTTGAGAATCCGGTCATCGGTGGAAATCACGCGTTGGATCACCTCCCTAATCTTGGAAAGCGGCACCGCTGAGTCCACGGTGTACCCAATGTCCAGCCGCCGGTTGTTCTCCACGTCGTAATTCACGACTACTGCCGAGGCAAGCGGTCCGTTGGGAAGATAAATGGTTTTGTTGTCCTCCGTAGTGATCACCGTATTAAAGATATTGATCAGGGCCACGGTGCCTTTCTGCCCCTGCGCCTCAATAAAGTCTCCTACCCTAAACGGTTTGATGGCCAGAATCAGCACTCCTCCCGCGAAGTTGGAAAGACTACCCTGTAACGCCAGCCCTACCGCCAGCCCCGCCGATCCCAAAAGCGCGATAAACGACGTCACCTCCAGGCCCACCTGCGCAATCACCACCAGAATGAGCATGACCAGTAACACGATTTTGAGGATGTTTTTCAAAAACGGTCGCAAAGACGGGTCCACGTTCTTGCGGGTCATCACCTGAAAGGTGTATTCCGTGATGCGTCGGATAAACCAAAGGCCGACTATAAGGATGAAAATTGCTACCAGCAATTTGATGCCATATAACAGGGCGAAATCTTGGATTCTTATGAAGAGGCGTTCGGCGTTAAACATGGTGGGAGGGTGAGGAGTAAAAATAAGTTTTAGAAGTCTTAGCCATTGAGCAGGAGCAGCAATTGCTTTTTGTAGAGGCCATGCGCTAAAGCCAACAAGTAGAGCGCCGTAATTGGTTTTTGAATCCTCTGCAACAAGGGAGCCCTGTGCTCTGCCGCTAAGTACGCATGAAGTGCAATCAGACACAAAGCACTTGCTGGAGACAAGATCCTGAAATCAAAGGTATCAAATTTCATTATGAAGATCCTGAGTCCCACAACAAGTAGCCAATACGCCATTCCAACTAAAGCAATCGTGAGAGGAAGTGAATCAGAGGTATGAGGTTGAAGTTGCGTTTGCCAGTCTTGAACTTTGCGAGCTTGATAAAAAGCGTACAGCATTAGTAGTACTTGAAGCAAAAAAAAAGCTACAGCAACAGGATCAATGACCGGAAAAGGTATTTTTCTAATCAGAAGAAATTCATTTAGCTGAGCTTGCCCAAGGTTTATGAGTAAATAAGAGAAGGATTCATCCGGGTTTAATCGGGTTGCGCCGGAGTAATGTCCTGTCTGGGAATAGATAAACCAGAAATATAGGCTCATTCCCAAAGCCATACTTGCCGCGGCAACTATCAATTGTATCGCCTTTCTATGCTTTTTCTTAAGAAGCATTAAAATGGAGGCAGCTCCTACAACTCCTATTATAAAACCACCTACGTAACGGTATAAAAACATAGACAAGCCTGCCGCTACTAAGGTTATGGTTTTGAATAAAGTTTTGGCTTCCGTATTCATGATACAACGATGCAGCGCAATACTGCACCACAGGAGCGCCACTGTAAATCCTGCTTCTGACCAGGTGTATGAGAAGATATCCAGGAGTGAATTAGTGCAGAATGCCAATCCCAACCATACCGCGTTTTGAGGATGATTTCGGTAAAAGAACCAAAAAGCGACAGACAACCAAAGCAGGTTGACCAACTTAGAACTCCACAGGGAAGGCAAAGAGGTAAGTCCAGAAACAATTGCAATTGAGAAGGGGTAACCAGCAGGCCAAAGTGAAAAGTATCGTTCCTGGTCACCTGGCAGCGAGTATCGGAGATCGCCGTCTTCTATAATAGATTTGGCAGCCTCCATGTAATGGAAAGAATCTGGTGTTGTGAATCCATTTTCCTCCACCGCTACACGCAACAGAATCACCAATGAAATGGCTAGAAATAAAAGAATAGGCTTTGTTTTCGTGCCCATGGTGTGTCTTTACTTTGAACAGAGGTTTGTCTTAGTTGGATTCTGACTGCTGCTAACTGTTCCTATTCTACTGCCAAACTCTTAAAGCTACCACAAATGCCTCGACTGTAGAATCAGGTTAGGATCCAGGCAGATCTGGCGGTAGAAGGCTTCTTCAGAGGGGGCACAGACACCGGGGAAATCACCGGATTTTCCTAAAAGATCGGTCATGAGCTGGAAGTGCAGGTGCGGGGGCCAGTCGCCGTTCTCGGGGTAAGGGCCCATGGTGGCTACCTGCTGTCCGGCGGCGAAGGGTTTCCCAACAGATAAGCCGTCTAACGAGGTGCGGCTCAGGTGCCCGTACAAGGTGTAGAACGGAATGCCCTCCAGTTCATGCTGCAGCAGGATGGTAGGGCCGTAATCTCCAAAGTTGGCATTGTCCTGAAAGCTGTGCACGGAGCCGGCAACCGGGGCATAGATAGGAATACCGGCCGGTGCCCAGATGTCCACGCCCAGGTGAATGGATCTGGACTCCTGGGGGCCGGCAAAGTGCTCGCTGCGGCGGTAAATAACCCGGTTTTCAAAATAGCCGCCTACTCCCACCTGGGCATTTTTCTGGCGTAGCATCTCCAAAACAAACGTTTCAAAAGCGGCGGTGTCACGTAACTCGGTGTGGCGCAGGGCATCGTTTTGAGCCGTGAAATCGAGGCGGGTCACTTGGTCCCCGTTCAGGTCATAATCCAGAATGGGGGCGAAGGAGGCCGCGTGGGCCGCCAGGAGCGTGATCAGTTTGGAGGAGTTTTCCATAAAAAGCCGCTAAAACGGAATCTGGTGGAGAATTGATCGGGAAAGATAGTTGAAAAACAAACGTCCGGCCGCTTTTTTTAGACGAAGTTCAGGGCGGGAAAATGAAATGTTGTAACTTTCCCTCCATATTAAAAGTTAGTCAACCCGAAACACCTACGTTTTTCGTATAGAAACTATGAGCAACGCTTATTTCAACATGAAAGTGGCGGACATCACGCAAGAGACGTCAGATGCCATCACCCTTCATTTAGAACATCCAGATAAACAAAGTATCCCTTACCTTCCGGGCCAGTTCCTGACGCTCATTCTGCCGGTAAACGGACAGAAAGTGCGCCGTTCGTACTCGTTGTGCAGCATCCCCGAGGACCCGTATTTCTCGGTGACGGTGAAACGGGTAGAAGGCGGACTCGTCTCCAATTTCCTGGCCGAGAATGCCCAGGTGGGGCAGACCATTGAAGTGATGGCCCCCATCGGGAACTTCAATTTGAAGCCAGAACCGGCTCAGAAGCGCCACATCTTCCTGTTTGGCGGCGGCAGCGGCATCACGCCCCTCATGTCCATGCTGAGAAGCACCCTGAAGTACGAGCCGCAGAGTCGCATCACCCTCATCTACGGAAACCGCAACGTGGACTCGGTCATCTTCAAAGAACAGCTCCTGCAACTGGAGCAGCAGCACCCAGATCATCTGAAAGTGGTGCATGTGTTCAACGAGGCCCTGGTAGATGCCACCGAGAAGCAAGACCACATTGGTCTGCTGGACCGCAGCATGGTATTGCGCCTGCTGGATGACCTCCGGTTGCCCGGCTATCAGCAGGAAAGCTACTACATGTGCGGCCCTGAGGGCATGATGAACGAGGTGCGCGAGGCCCTTAACTTTAAGAGCGTGCCGGCGGGCCAGATCTACAAGGAAAGCTTCACCGCCCCCACCGGACCAGAAACGCACGGTGCCGATGTGAGCGCCGCTCCGGAGACAGACGAAATCATCACCCGCAACGTTACTATCATCTATGAAGGCCAGGAGTACCAGGTGGAGGTGAAACCCACCGAGACCATCCTGGAAGCCGGCCTGAAAGCCGATATCGATTTACCGTATTCCTGCCAGGCCGGGCTTTGTACTGCCTGCATGGGCAAGTGCGTGAGCGGCCGCGTGCATTTAGATGAGCGCGAAGGCTTGTCAGACGCGGAAATCGCCCAAGGCTACGTTTTGAATTGCGTAGGCCATCCGCTCACCGCCGACGTGGTGATTGAGATTGGCTAAGCGCTTTTAACCTGTTTTATGGAAAACACCCCCAAAACGCTCGCGTTACCGGAGCGCAAAACCCGCCAGTATCTGCCCCATGATTTTGAGGTGGGAGATTGGGCATCGTTGGAGTCTTATTTCGAGGAACTGAAAACCCGCGAGCTCCACTCGCTGGCCGACCTGGAGAAATGGATCGCGGACCGCAGTGAACTGGAGAGCGTGCTCTCTGAGAACCTGGCGTGGCGCTACATCAAGATGACCTGCGATACCCAGGACGAGGCCCTCACCCAGGCGTTTCAGTTCTTCGTGACCGAGATTGAGCCCCAAGCCTCGCCGTATGACGATGCCTTCAACCGCAAGTTGGTGGAGTCGCCGTACATTGACGGGCTGGATGAGCAGAAATACCGCATTTACCTACGGGGCGTTCGGCGGGCCATTGAGCTGTTCCGGGAGGAGAACATTCCGTTGCAGACCGAAATCAGCACGAAGCAGCAGCAGTACGGCGCCATTGCCGGGGCCATGATGGTGACCCTGGACGGCGAGGAAATGACGCTGCAACGCGCCGCCGACCGGCTGAAACAAACCGACCGCGCGGTGCGCGAGGAAGCCTATTTGGCTATTCAGAACCGCCGCCTGGAAGACAAAGAAAAGCTGGATGAACTCTACACCGAGCTGGTGCAGCTGCGCCACCAAGTGGCCCTGAACACCGGGTTTGAGAACTTCCGGGACTACATGTTCGCCGCCCTCGGCCGGTTTGACTATGGTCCTGAAGACACCTTTTCGTTTCACCAGGCCATCAAGGAGAAAGTGGTGCCCGTTACTCGCCAGATAGACCAGGAGCACAAAGTGCAACTGGGACTGGACACGCTGCGCCCCTGGGACATGGACGTGGACCCGAGCATGCTGCCGCCGCTGGAGCCGTTCCAGACCGGTGACGAGCTGCTGACCAAAACCATTGACTGTTTCTACCGGCTGGATTCTTTCTTAGGCGATTGCCTGGTGACCATGCGCGAGATGGGCCATCTGGACCTGGAATCCAGAAAAGGCAAGGCTCCGGGAGGCTACAATTATCCGCTGGACGAGATTGGCGTGCCGTTCATCTTCATGAATGCGACTTCCTCGCTCCGCGATGTGGTGACGTTGCTGCACGAAGGCGGCCACGCGGTCCATTCGTTCCTGACCCGTGACCTGCCGTTGAACGCGGCCAAACATCCACCGTCTGAGGTAGCCGAGCTGGCCTCCATGTCTATGGAACTGCTGACCATTGACCACTGGGATATCTTCTTCCCGAACCAGGAGGATCTGGTACGTGCCAAGCGCCAGCATCTGGAGGGCGTTCTGGAGACCTTCCCGTGGGTAGCTACCATTGACAAGTTCCAGCACTGGGTCTACGAAAATCCTAACCACACCGTAGAAGAGCGTCACCAGAACTGGGTGCGGATCTTTGAGGAGTTCAACCTGCAGGAAGTAGACTGGAGCGGGCTGGAGCACGTGAAGCCGTTCATCTGGCAAAAGCAGCTGCACCTGTACGAGGTTCCTTTCTACTACGTGGAGTACGCCATGGCGCAACTAGGTGCCGTAGCCGTCTGGAAACGCTACAAGTCTGAGCCGAAAGCTGCGCTGGAAGGTTATAAAAACGCCTTGAGCCTGGGCTACACCGCCACTATCGGGGAGATCTACGCCGCCGCCGGCATCAGATTTGATTTCTCCAGTGACTACATCCAATCGCTGGTAGATTTTGTGAAAGACGAATTAGAGCAACTAGGTTAAAAGAGCAAACCGGACCCAGTTGTATTCTAGGCCTGGTTTCTTGAAAACAGCCCCAAAGCAGGAAAGCCTCAGAGTTCATCTGAGGCTTTCCTGCTTTGGGGCTGTTTTGTAACTCGGGTGAAGGTTTACTCAGGACCCAAAAGAACTATGCTGTTTTAGGCCTTGATTTGTAAAAGTAAGCCCAAAACGGATTCTATTGCTCTACGTCTTCGTCTGTGGGTTTGGCGTTCTTGTCTACCCACTGGAACAGAGGGGCGGGTTGCAGGGTGTCAAACGGTTTCCCCAGTTTAGGCACTTGTTTCTTGTAGCGGCGCAGCAGCGTATTCAGTTCTTTGGCGGTCTGGTCATAGCTGCCACGGTAAAAAACTGTCTCGGTCTGGTGGGCGCTGATGGATTCATTCAGGGAGTCTACCCGGGCAACGCCGGTGGGGCCGCTTTCCGGCAGGAAAGCCCGGAGGGCATTCCAGACGGAGTCTTGGGCGGCGTCATAGGCATCTATCCGGTCAGAGTCGCGCACGCTGTTGCGGTCATAGCGTAAGTTGCGCAGCCGGCGGAGAGCCTGCTGTAAATCAGCACGCTTCTGGGCTTCCATGGCCCCGGGCGGAATAGCGGCCAGCATTTCCTCCATCTGCTGTGTTTTCAGGCTGTCGCTCCACATCATCACGCGCCAACGGCCGTTCAGGGTATCTGACAGCACGGTGAGTTCCTGCTTTAGCTGCTCATCGGAGATGGGGCGGGCCAGCGGGCCAGACCTGCCTGACTCTTTGGAGCAGCCGGCTAAACTGACCAGGACGGCCAGGGTTAATCCAAAGAAGATATTTTTTTTCATGTTTTCTTCTGTAAGGGGAAAAGACCCAAGCCGGTGATGTTCCTTTTAAGGAGCCTACAACTTAGATCAGACACCCTGCAAACGTAGGAGTACCCTTTCCCGTTGCATCATGACCAAATCAGCGCGAGGCTGGCGTAATGCGGGCAAGGAAAGCGGCAGAAACGGCCGCCTTCCCCAGGGAACGCCGGAGCGTGGGTGAAATTATCCGGGACAGCGAAAACAGGTCAGATTAGAAGTTCTTGAGACCGTTGAGTAGTAAATTGGATAGGAACTCGGCAATCTCGTCGGGGCTCATTTTGCCTTCGGGCTTGTACCACATGTGCAGCCAGTTCAGGCTGGAGAGGAGCGTCAATACCACAAATTTCTCGTCGTTCACCTTGAACTCGCCGCTGGCGATGCCTTCGCGCACAATGGCCCGCAGGCTTTCTTCGTAGCTGTAGCGCATGTCATGGAACTTGGTCAGGGACGGTTCGCTCAGGTGGCGCCACTCGTTCAGGAACACGCCCGCCGCCGGAGGATTCTTGGTTAATACGCGCACGTGCGCGGCCACGGCCAGCCGAAGTTTCTCGCCCGCAGGTACGTCCTTGTTCTTTACCTCGTCAAAAGCCGCGTTGAATTCATCGGCCATTTTAAAACAGACGCGCTGCAGAATGTCTTCCTTTGATTTGATGTGCGAGTACAGGCTGCCGGCTTCAATGCCCAGTTCCAGCGCGAGGTCGCGCATGGTGGTGGCGGCAAAGCCTCTGGACTTGAAAAGCGACGTGGCAACTTGGTCTATTTGTTCTTTACGCGACAATTGGGTGCTGGACATAGAGGTACTGTTTACTGTCAAAGCTACTAATGCGAACGCCCGTTAGCAAATTTTGTTTGCCCGCCGACGCCCGGGTATACAATGCAATGAAAGGTGCGGGGGAAAAGCTTATCTTTGCAGTTTAAGCAAGTTTTTCTAAAAATAAGACGAAAACAGATATCTCCTATCGCTTTAGGGGAAAAACTACGCAAAGAAGCCGCAATATGTCAGAATATACCTCTTTAGATACCTTGGGCGAGTTCGGGTTGATCCGCCGATTGCAGGAAAACATTGAAATCCACCAGACTTCCACCGTACTGGGCATTGGCGACGATGCCGCCGTGCTGGAGCCGGGTCAGAAGCAGATTGTGGTCTCCACCGATATGCTGGTGGAGAACGTGCATTTTGACCTCACTTTTTGCCCGCTCAAGCACCTGGGCTACAAAGCAGTGGCCGTGAACGTCTCAGACATTGCCGCCATGAACGCCGTACCTACCCAGATTGTGGTGAGTCTGGCCATTGGCGCGCGCTACACCGTGGAAGCCATTGAGGAACTCTACGCCGGCATGCGCCTGGCCTGCGAGAACTACAAAGTAGACCTGGTGGGCGGCGATACCACGGCCTCAAGAGGCGGATTGGTGATCAGTGTAACGGCATTGGGCGAAGTGGAGAAAGGGAAAGCCGTGCTGCGCAGCACCGCCCAACTGAACGACCTCATCTGCGTGACCGGCGACCTGGGCGGTGCTTACCTGGGCTTGCAGTTGCTGGAGCGCGAAAAACAAGCGTTCCTGGCTGATCCTGAGACCCAGCCCGAGCTGGAAGGCAAAGACTACGTGATCGGGCGGCAGTTGCGGCCCGAGGCGCGCATGGACGTGATCCACGAGCTGAAGGAGCTGGGCGTACATCCCACATCCATGATTGATATCTCTGACGGATTGGGTTCAGAACTGCTGCACATCTGCTCGCAAAGTAGAGTAGGAGCGGCCATTTACCAGGACAAACTCCCCGCCGATCAGCAGACGCTGGAAACCGCCGAGGAATTCAAGCTGGACCCGGTGACCTGCATCCTGAACGGCGGCGAAGACTACGAACTGCTCTTCACCGTGAAAATGGCCGATTACGACAAAATCAGAAACCACCCAGACATCACCATCATCGGCAACGTGACCGATGCCGGCGAAGGCGTACGGCTGATCACCCCCAGCGGAAACGCTTTCCCCATCAAGGCGCAAGGCTGGAACCACTTCGGATAAGCGTTACTATTTCTTAAAAACAGCATCGCCCGGTAGGTTATCTACCGGGCGATGCTGTTTTTAAGTTGGTTTTTAGAAAAGGAAGCTTAAAGCGTTGCCAGGCGAAGAATGGAAAACACCTTCTTAGGAGGCTGTTTCCAAAAACGGAGTCACCGCCGTTTCCAGCATCTCCACCAGCTCCGCATCCATGAACAGGTAATCATCCGGGATGTCCAGCACTATAATTTCTTTGTCTCTGGCCACGGCCCCGAATCTGGAAATCAGTACCTGTTTGTGCTTTTTCTCCATCACGAAGATGAGATCGGCCCAGTCCAGCAGTTTGCCTGAAACCTTGGTGCGGGCGCTGTCGGCCGTGCCCGCCGACCGGAAGTGGTGGTCTGGATTTGCCTGAAAGATCTTCTCAGCGGTGGGGCTGCGCCATTGGTTTCGGCTGCAAACGAAGAGGACGTTCATGCCGACAACTTAATCCTCAGGGTAGGGCACGAACACGAAATTCATGAAATCGCGGTCAATCACAAAGAGGCAGCAGTATTCATCGGCATCGCGGTAGGCTTGCTGGAAATCCTCAATTTTGTCTTCCAGCACCAGTTGGCGGCCCACGAAATCCTCTAGGTAAGAGGCGTTGATGTTCCACTCCAGGTCGCGTTCCTCGGCGGCGATGATGAGTCCGCCAATCTTGGTCACTTCCCGCGAGAACACGAAAATAGGGTATTGGGAGATCTCCCGTTTCCGGATGAGGTAAGAGGCTTCTTTCAACGTGTCAGACACCTGCACAAAATCTTTGGTGATGGTGCCCAGGTATTTACCGTTCAGTTCTGGATCGTTCTGCATAATAGTATCATGTAACGCGTATCAGGTAGCACGTATTATCTTCATAAAGAGATGCGTTTAGGGGCTGTTTTCAGAAAAACGGCCCCTAAACGCAAAGGGTTTTCAGGTTTGATGTTTAGCTCCGCAACGTGAGCAGGGCCACGCTTTCTACGTGGTAAGTCTGCGGGAACATGTCAACTGGCTGAATCTTCACCACATCATATAACTCAGCGAGCATCTCCAGGTCGCGCGCCTGGGTAGAAGGGTTGCAGCTCACGTACACTATGCGATTGGCTTTCACCTCCAGCAGCTTCTTGATCACGTCTGGGTGCATGCCGGCGCGGGGCGGATCAGTGATGATCACGTCGGGGCGGCCGTGCCGGGCGAAGAGTTCGTCGGTGAGCACGTCTTTCATGTCGCCGGCGTAGAAGTGCGTGTTGGTGACGTCGTTGATCTGCGAGTTGATCTTGGCGTCTTCAATGGCGCTGGCCACGTACTCAATGCCTACCACCTGCGCGGCAGAACGGGCCACGAAGTTGGCGATGGTGCCCGCCCCGGTATAGAGGTCATACACGGTCTCGGTGCCGTTGAGCAGGGCGAACTCCCGCGTCAGTTTGTAGAGGTTGTAGGCCTGCTCAGAGTTGGTCTGGTAAAAAGATTTGGGCCCCACTCTGAACCGAAGCCCTTCCATCTGCTCATGGATGTACGGCTCGCCGTGGTAGCACACCACCTCCAGATCATGGAAGGTCTCGTTGCCTTTGCTGTTGACCACGTACTGGAGCGAGGTAATCTGCGGAAATTGCTGCAGCAAGTAATCCAACAGCGGCTGCAGCCAGTCCATCCGGTCCTGGAACACCTGCACAATCACCATCAAATCACCCGTGTTGGCGGTCCGGATGATGAGGTTGCGCAGAAAGCCTTCCTGCTTCACCAGATCGAAGAACGGCAGGTTGTGTTCCAGCGCGTATTCCTTCACCGCCAGCCTGATCTCGTTGGACGGCGCGGGTTGCAGGTAGCAGTGCCGCAGGTCTACAATCTTATCGAACCGGAGCGGGATGTGGAAGCCCAGGGCCCGGCGCTCTAGTTCCTCGCCGCTGTCAATCTGCTCCTTGGTCAGCCAGGCGTTGTCTGAGAACGTGAACTCCAGTTTGTTCCGGTAGAAACTCACCCTGTCAGAGGGTAGGATAGGCAGCATCTCATGGCCCGTGATCTTGCCAATGCGCTCAATGTTGTCGTTGACCTGTTTCTGCTTGAAGAACAGTTGCGTGTCATACGGGATGTGCTGCCATTTGCAGCCGCCGCACACGCCAAAGTGCTCGCAGAACGGCTGGGTGCGCATCTCTGAATACGCATGGAAGTGCACGGGCACCGCCTCCAGGTAATTCTTCCGTTTTTTGGTCACGCGCACGTCCACCACATCGCCGGGGGCTACGTCTGAGATGAATACCACCAGGTTGTCATGGCGGGAAATGCACTTGCCTTCGGCGGCCATCTCCTCCACCCGCAGCTGCGGGATCACCTCGTATTTATGTTTCTTTTTCTTGAATTTTCTCACAATACCGCAAAATTAAGAATAAAACGCTGCATCAGGGCTTTTTCTGAGGAAATGCGTTTTGCGGGCGTTTTCAGGAAAACAGGCCCAAAATGGAGAAGCGGAAAAAGCCGTTGCGTTCGGGAAAGCGCCTATGAATCTCGGGTAGCGATTTTAGCTCCTTAGGTTTTCTGTTTTTGAGGCGATTTTCGGGAATCAGGCCTTGGGATCTGCCTGCGCAGGGGAGACGCAGATGGTGCAGAAACTTATTGTAGATTTGCAGAGGCCGTCATGCGGCAGAAGAAGTTTTAGAACATGAAAGATAAAGTTGTGATTATCACCGGCGGATCGTCCGGAATAGGGAGGGCCTGCGCCCTGGCGTTTGGCCGGGCGGGCGGAAAAATCGTGATCTCGGCCCGCAATACCCAGAAGTTGCAGGAAGTAGGGCAGGAGCTGGCCTCTGCCGGCGTAGACTACCTGGCCGTGACCGGCGATGTCAGCCAGGAGGAAGATTGCCGCCGCCTGATTGACGAGACGGTGGCGCGTTACGGGAAGATAGATGTGATGCTGAACAACGCAGGCATCTCTATGCGCGCGCTCTTCCAGGACGTAGACCTGGACGTGATCCGGCAACTGATGGACATCAACTTCTGGGGAACCGTGTACTGCACCAAATACGCCCTGCCGTACCTCCTGAAAAGCAAAGGCTCGGTGATCGGGGTTTCTTCCATTGCCGGGTACCAGGGCCTGCCGGGCCGCACCGGCTACTCGGCCTCTAAGTTCGCGATGCAGGGTTTCCTGGGGTCGCTGCGCACCGAGACGCTGCACCAGGGCCTGCATGTGATGATTGCCTGCCCGGGTTTTACCGCCTCCAACATCCGGAACACCGCCCTGGCCGCCGATGGCCGTCAGCAAGGCGAGTCGCCGCGCGATGAAGGCAAAATGATGAGCGCCGAGGAAGTGGCCGGTCTTATTCTGGAAGGCACCCGCAAGCGCCGCCGCGAGCTGGTGATGACAAGCCAGGGGAAACTGACGGTGTTCCTAAGCAAATGGCTGCCCGGCCTCACGGATAAGCTGGTGTACAACCACATGAAGAAAGAACCAGACTCGCCGTTTAAATAGAACCTGTTTCGGGGCCGTTTTTCCTAAAAACGCCCCGAAACAGCCCAGGCGCTCCGCAAAGGAAAGTGAAGAGAGTTACTGGGCGCCCAGCGGTTGGGGAAGCAGCAGCAGGTTGTTTTTCCGGATGTACGCCGTCTGGTTTTTCCACTCAATGCGGTACCAGATGTCTTCCTCGCCCAGGATGTCCACTTTATGCCCCAGACTCACCGTAGCCACCAGCCCGGCCCCAGCTGACGGCGCAGTCATGATAGGAACGTTGCTGTTCTGGATGATGCCCTGCTGGTCCAGGCTGAGGAAATTGGTGAAGTAGAACAGGAAGCCCAGGTACAGCAGAAAGCCGCCTTTGGCTTCGATGCTGATCGGCTGCTTTCTGGTCCAGTTGCGGAGCAGCAGGGTTATGGCAATCACCGCTCCCACCAGCAGCAGTTCCAGAATCTGGGTGTAGTATTTGTAAAACTGGGTTTTGAAGAAATTCCAGTCTGTGTACTCATAACCTGAGAGGTGCTGTTGCAGTCCTACCTCCTCCATTTTCCGGAGCACCGATCTGGTGGGATGCTTGCTGTAGAACAGCTGCAGGTAGTGCATGGAGTGGGTGTATTGTTGCAGCCCCTCCTGGATGTAGGCCATCTTCAAGAGCATCTGGGGCGAGTAGAGGCGCTTCTGCGAGAGCAGTCGCTCATAAATGGTGAGGGCCTGGGTATACTGGTGTTGGTTGAACAAAGAATCTGCCTCCTGTAGCGATTTGGTAGAAGATTGAGCCATAACGGGTTGCGCCCAGGAGAGGCTCATTGCACAAAAAAGCAGACATAATTTGCGGAAAATGTTTGGCATTTACAGAAAGTGATTATACTTTTGCATCGCAATACGGGGGAACGCCCTGGCAAGCAAAGGTAGTAAAAAGATTCTGTAGCTCAGCTGGTAGAGCAATACACTTTTAATGTATGGGTCCTGGGTTCGAATCCCAGCGGGATCACTTGATTTCCAAAAGCCTTTCCGGCTCACCGTCGGGAAGGCTTTTTTTACCACCTTCTTTAATACCTGATTCTGTAGCTCAGCTGGTAGAGCAATACACTTTTAATGTATGGGTCCTGGGTTCGAATCCCAGCGGGATCACAAATGAAAAGCTCCATCTTAACAGATGGGGCTTTTTTTATGCCTTGAATACTTGGAAAAAGTTGATTTGTTCAAGTAACTCTTATGTCAGTCTATGGCTCTAGGGGGAAAGCAGAAGACAACCACAGGGCTTGCATTTGGTCAATTGGCATCCATTCTATGAGGCAAGTGCATGGCTAAACCCACGTTAAGAAGAGTTTAGCCATGGCACTAATAGAGCTTAACAAGTCAGTGTTCTCCTATGAGGGCCCAACTGGCATTCGGCCCGTTTTGGGAGCCTCCCATCTCTCGTAATTACTGTTATAAGAGTATATGCTGGCGATCTGGTTTTTAAGATTTGGCATGCGCTTCCATATAAGCCGTTGGAGGCACGCCGTACAGTTCTTTGAAGGCCGTAGAAAAAGAGGTCAGGTTGGTGAACCCTACCGCAAAGGCAACCTCAGAGATATTGAGGTGTTTGCTGGCCAGGAGGTCTGCCGCCTGCTGAAGGCGAATATTTCTGATGAAATTACTGGTAGACTGGTTGGTCAGTTCTTTCATCTTACGGTGTAAGTGCACGCGGCTGATCCCAATCTCCCGGGTAATCAATTCTATGTTCAAGGCCGGGTTATCAATGTTCTGGTTGATGATGTCTATGAGTTTATTCAGCAGTTTTTCATCGGCTGACTTCATGGTCACTTTCTGGACTTTGTCATGCTGGTGCTGATTGCCACTGAAGTTGTTGCGCAGCATTTTGCGGTTCTTGATGATGTTGTGAACCGTTGTTCTCAGGATTTCAATGTTAAACGGTTTCACCAGGTAAGCATCGGCGCCGGTACCCAAACCCTCCAGTTTGTCTTCTTCTTCTGACCGGGCGGTCAGGAGGATGACAGGGATGTGGTTGATGTTTACATTCTGTTTGATTTTCCGGCACAGGGTAATCCCATCCATTTCGGGCATCATCACATCACTGATGATTAGATCAGGTGTTTTGTTCAACAAAATAGAGAGCGCTTCTTTGCCATTGACACTCTCCGTCACCTGGAACTCCGTGGAAAGTTCCTCACAGATGTACCTCCTGATTTCTTCATCGTCATCTACTACCAAAACTTGGCTTTTTGCTTTGGGTTTAAGCTTAACTTCTTCCATGTCTGGAACCACCTGAATGACGGGCTCAGGCTTGGGCGCAGGAAGTGGTGTTTGCAGAAGTACTTCGGTCTTCAGGTGGTCTTTCCCTAACGGGAACCGCATGACAAAGCGAGCTCCTGGGCCTTCCTGGTTGCGTTCCGCTCTGATGCTGCCGTGATGGAGCTCTACAATGGATTTCGTCAGATGGAGCCCAATGCCCGTGCCGCCCACGAAATGATTATGGGCCGACTGTACTTGGTAGAAGCACTCAAAGATTTTCTCCTCCTCGCTTGCCTCAATGCCGATTCCGTTATCTGAAATGACAATCTCAAAGTAGTAGCGCAGTTCATTGGTGGCGGTTTCATCTTCGCCAGCACGAAGGTAAAGGTTGATTTTCCCGTTTTCGGGGGTAAATTTAAAAGCGTTGGCCAGCACGTTGAGGATCACCTTGTCAAATTGATTCGGGTCTACCCATGCCGGTAGCTGTTCCATTCTGTGGTGGAAGTGGAAGCCGATGTTTTTGGCCAGCGCTTGCTCCTCAAAGATGGCGCAGAGTTCCTGCAGGAAGCCAATGATCTCTGTTTCCTGGAACCGTAACTGCAGCTGTCCTTTGTCTATCTTGCGGACGTCCATGAGCTGGTTGATCAGACGTAAGATGCGGTCAGAGTTGCGCTTCATGGTGGCGTAGGACTTCTGGCGCTCCCGGTCTTTGTCTATGGACATCAGCTTTTTCAATGGGCTAATGACCAGGGACATGGGAGTGCGGATCTCGTGGGAGATATTGATGAAGAACTGCAGCTTGGCATCGTTGATCTGTTTTGCTTGCAGGTGTTCCTGCATCTTTTGGCGGGTGCGTTGCCGCTGCCGGATCAGCAGCACTCCTAAGAAGAAAACCGCTGCCAGTACAAGGGCGTAGAGCACCTTTGCCACGGTAGAGAAATACCACGCCGGAGAAATGATAATCGAAATCTCTTTTACGTTTGAAAGAACACTATAGTCTTTCGCCCGGACTTTGAAACGATAAGTACCGGGGGCTAGGTCCGTAAAGTTCACGGTGTTGGTTCCTGGGCGCAGGCTAACCCAACTTCCATCCTGCAAAGAGTATTGGTAAATGATCCTCTCCGGATTGGCAAAGTCCAGCGTAGATAACTCTATGCTGAAGGAGTTGTCTTTGTGCGAGAGGTGGAATTGGTCTGCTTCCATCACGGCCCTATCAACAATAGAGTAGCTACCAGATTTCATTCCTTTCTTCACTGCCTGGTTGTGCAGGTAAAAGCCTGTGAGGCGAACTTCCAGCTTTTTCTCCGGAGAAGAAATTACGTCAGGAATTTCTCTGGGCTGGAAGTAGGTGATGCCATTGATCCCACCAAAGAAGATTTGCCCTTTTCTGTCTACATAGGCGGCTCCTTTGCTGAACTCATTTCCCTGTAAACCATCGTTGGCATAATAATTCACGAACCGCCCTTCTGCAGCGTTAAACTTTGAAATGCCATAGTTGGTGCTGATCCAAAGATTGCCGCTCTCGTCTCCTTTGACCGCCCCGATGACATTGCTGGGGAGCCCATCTTCCGTGGTGAAGGACTTTATCTCCTTTGTTTTGCTATCCAGATACTTCAGCCCCTGTGAAGTGCCAATCCAGATGTTGCCCTTGGGGTCTTCAAACATGGAGTAGACAATTGTGCCGTGCAGCAAGCGGTTTACCCCGTGCGTGGAGGTAAAGCTTCTGGTTTTTAAGTCCAGGCAGCCAATGCCGTCATACGTCCCGATGTAAAGTTTATCCTTGCTTGTGAGCAGCAGACAGTTGATCCAGCGGTTGTGGAGTTGATTTTCAGTACCCGTGTTTGCCGATCCGGCAACGGCGTCATAGTGCGTGACCTTCTGCGAGCGTAAGTCCATCGCGAACAGACCGGCTCCCATGCTGGCGATCCACAGGGTCTTTTGTGGGTCTTCTGTGATACTATAGATACGCTCCACCAAATTGGAGTTCTCATCCCTAATGGAAGAGATATACTCGCATTTTCCCGTCTTGCGGTTTAGTTTCGCTAACCCATGTTGGTAGGAGCCCAGCCAGAGGTCTCTGTTGGAGTCTTCAAAAATGCTCATGATGGAAGAAGGCACCGAGGTAGGGTCGCTTGTGCGGCTGAAATGGGCTATCTGTTTGCCGTTTGAACCTAACCCGTATAAGCCATCACTGTCAGTACCAACCCAAAGCGTGCCTTGGTGGTCTTCAAAAATAGTCAGAATGGCATTGGAGCCGATGGTGTTGTTATTGATGGACTTATAACCAAGATACTTGAAGTTGCTGGCACTGGCGGGGAGCAGCATGACGCCTTTCTGGTAAATTCCCAACCACAGGTTGCCGGCCTGGTCTTCCAGGATGGAATGGACCTTAGACTTTTTAAATTCAAAAGTGGCCACATTGAAATTCCCTTCAGTGATCCTTTTGCTTTTAAGGTCATAAATCTTGACGCCTGCACCATCGGTGCCTAGGTAAAGCAGGCCTTTCTTCCCCAGGTGCATCGTGCTGATGGGTAAAGAAGGAGAGGGAGGGTAAGGAATCTTGGCAAAGCTGTCGGTGGCCTTGCTATGGACAAAGAGGCCATTGCTTGCACTGCTCACATAGACATTCCCCTCCTCGTCCTGGCAAATCCCGGTAATGGTATTCCGGGGGGAGTTTTCGGTTCCGGGAAAATACTTTCTGCGGCCATCTTTGCTGATGCGGAAGAGACCTTTGTCTTGGCTGCCTACCCAAAGGCTTTGGTCCCGGTCTTCAAAGAGATAATCAATAAGATCGGCGGGGATTTTCTGTTTGATTGGCTGAATCTTAGGTTTTCCCTCATCAAACGTTAGTGAGAAGACCCCGAAGCCTGAGGTTCCAATTAAGATCTCGCCATTCTGCCGTGCGGTTATGTTGAGTACGTGGGCATCGTACTCCTCGCTCCCCTTGGGGAGCAGGGGGATTCTTGTGAATGAATCTGTGGCATGGTCATAGAGTTGCAGGCCATTGTAGTACCCGATGAGCAGATGGCCTTTACTGTCCTCAAACAGGTGGCGGACATAGTTATTTAAGATAGACTGGGGAGACTTCTTGTCATGTCTGTAGATCGTGAATTTAGAACCGTCGTACTTGTTCAATCCATCCTGGGTGGCCACCCAGATGATGCCCTTGCTGTCTTGAAATACCTGATGGATGAGGCTGTTGGAGAGTTCCATATCCACGGAAAACATCTTTCCTGACTGGGCAGTCGCAGTACAGTGTAGCCAGAGGAGTAGAAAAAGAAGCTTTAGACGGATCTTCACTTAGAATGAAAATGAGGTATGGTATAGTATCATCACAAGCCACCTGCGGGAAGCTTGGTTTTTGCCTGGGCGTAGAACTCTTCCTCGATCTGAGAATAGAAGGATTAGCTATTTACTGAAAAATAATGGGATGTTAAAAGGATACTTGTGAAAATGACAATAATAGTCACTGCAACTGCTTTCCCGTTGAGATTTCCGTATTAACGCTGTTTTCTGAAAATCGGTCTCTAAACACGATCCTATTTGTTGGTTGATCCTACAGGGAAACCAACTGGGCGTTTGAGCAGCTTGTCATGAGTAGGTGTCAAAGACAAAGTCATTTTAGTGCTGGTTCTTGGCTCCTTCTTCACGACAAGCAGCTTTACAATACCTTAGCTGCGCTTGGGTAAAATGTTTATTATCACTTTCTTGGGTGAGCAAGTAAACAAATGGTCAGCGCATCCATTGGTTTGGATACATTTTAAAAAAAACGGCCCATAAACTGACCGAAAGGCTGCTGCAATAATTTCAAGGAAACTAACTTTATGGCAACAGCCAACGAACACCTCTATTTTCATTCAATCATAACAAGTGTTGCTATTCTAAGAACAAACTATGAGAAAGCTTTTACTAACGATCCTCACCATCTCCCTTATTATTACAACTTCCTGGGCCCAGGAAAAGGTGGAGGTCGCCCCTTCAGGGTTTGATAAACTCCGTCCAGAAATCCCGCATGGGAAGCTGGATACGATTGCCTACACTGCCAAACAACTGGGCACCAGCCGCAAAGCGTTGGTGTACACGCCGCCGGGTTATACCAAGAAAAAGAAATACCCGGTCCTGTACCTGCTACACGGCATCGGCGGCGATGAATTTGAATGGCTGCGCAACGGCCAGCCCCACATCATCCTGGATAATCTCTACGCCGAAGGAAAACTGGAACCTATGATTGTCGTGCTGGCCAACGGACGGGCTATGAAAGACGACCGGCCCGTCGGCAATGTCTTTGATAGTGTCAAGGTGCAGGCCTTCGCCGCGTTTGAAAAAGATTTGCTGGAGAACCTGATTCCCTTCGTGGAGAAGACCTACGCCGTAGACAAAGACCGGAAGCGCCGGGCTCTGGCCGGTTTATCCATGGGCGGCGGACAGTCCCTGAATTTCGGATTGAAGAACCTGGACACCTTTGCCTGGGTTGGCGGGTTCTCGTCGGCTCCCAACACGAAGATGCCAGCGGAACTGTTCCCCAATCCGGCGCAGGACAAAGGAAAACTACAGTTGCTCTGGCTTTCCTGCGGCGTGGAGGACAACCTAATGAACATCACCCAGCGCACCCATGAGTATCTGGAGCAGCATGACGTACCGCACGTGTACTACCTGGAGCCGGGCGGCCATGACTTCAATGTCTGGAAAAACGACTTGTACATGTTCTCGCAGCTCTTGTTCAAACCTGCCAAGACCACAAAGAACGCTAAATAAACCCTCGGCTTTACTGATTTTCCCAAGGCAGAAGAGTGCTTTTTAGCCCACAGGAGTTAGAACTGAGACTCTTTGTTTCGGCGCTCATTTTCGGAAAACGTCCCTAAAACAAAGGGCATCTATTCTCATAAGTACCAGCGAAGAACAGGTACTTGCAAGATGACTTCTAGCCGACTTTAAATCGAATTCATCAGATAGTTTACGCTCTACTAAGGTTGTATGCAGGGGAAGTTCACCACGAGAAAGCTGTATCTGACGCGATTTCCGAGAAACAGGCAGGAAACGTACTGTGTTTCATTTGCTTTGGTCAGAGTATGAATTACTTGTGCTGAAATCTGAGATGCGTTTTGCGCGTTCTGGAGGAGTAAATGTAACATGAGAACAAGCTTTTGGTACAGCTGGCGGGTTGGATGTAACACAAGATGTAACATATGAATCGTGGTTATAGATGCCTTCCCCGGTCGCTTAGTTACATTTGACTCTTGTGCCGCCTTGTGGTTGAACACTACCGCCGAGGTTAAGTAAGTGGGTCCATGTGGGGCGAGGCAAGTGCTGTAAATGCCCGATGAAACATTCGTAAATCAATCGCCCGAAGGCAACTGAGTTAAACCACCAAAAGAAATGAATAAGAAACCGATGTATAGCTGGGCAAGGGCCGCAATTCTTGGAGTTGTGCTTTTGAGTACGGCCTGCAGAACTGCCCAGAAAGAGACAAGTGAACTGACGCTGAAGGATGCGTTCAAAGGCAAATTCCATATCGGGACGGCGCTCAATGCGCAGCAGATCACGGGGCAGGATGCCGCTTCGGTGCAGGTGGTGAAAACACACTTCAACGCCATTGTGGCCGAAAACTGCATGAAAAGTGGGTTAGTCCAACCCCGCGAAGGACAGTTCAACTTTGACCTACCCGATCAATTCGTCAAGTTCGGGGAAGAGAACAACATGCTCATCAACGGGCACACGCTCATCTGGCACTCCCAGGCACCCCGGTGGTTTTTCACCGATAGCCTGGGCCGTGACGTGTCACGGGAGGTGTTGATTCAGCGCATGAAAACCCATATTCATACCGTAGTGGGCCGCTACAAAGGCCGGGTGCATACCTGGGATGTGGTGAACGAAGCCATTCTGGACGACGGTACCTGGCGGAAAAGCAAGTTCTACCAAATCATAGGGAAAGACTTCATCAAGCTCGCCTTCCAGTTTGCCCAGGAAGCCGACCCCAAGGCAGAGTTGTACTATAATGACTATTCCATGTCCATGCCTAAGAAAAGAGCGGGCGTAGTGGAAATGGTGAAAGAACTGCAGCAACAGGGCGTTAAGATTGACGGAATTGGCATGCAGGGGCACATCGGGTTGGATTACCCCACCTTAGAAGATTTTGAGAACAGCATCCTAGCTTTTTCTGGTCTGGGCATCAAAGTGATGATTACGGAACTGGACCTGACGGTGCTTCCCATGCCCAGCGGCAACATAGGCGCCGAGGTATCGGCTAATTTTGAGTACGACCAGAAGATGAACCCTTACGCCAAGGGATTGCCAGATTCTGTGAACCAGCGCTTTCAGCAGCGGTACCTTGATTTCTTCAAACTCTTTCTGAAGCACCAGGATAAAATCTCCCGCGTGACCCTGTGGGGCGTGAGCGACAAAGACTCCTGGCGCAACGGCTGGCCAGTACGCGGCCGAACCGATTATCCGTTGCTTTTTGACCGAGAAAACAAACCCAAGGCAGTGGTGAACGCCATCATTCAGGCTGCCCAACAATAAGCTCCGTATGCAGTTTCCAAAATTGAAAAGAACAGTTTCGCTATTTCTTTATTTATTAGTCAGCATTTCCTTCATGGCGCAGGCGCAAAATACTACCGTAAAGAGCCCTGACGGTCGGCTTCAGGTAGAGGTGCTTTTGCAGAACGGCCAGCCGCAGTACCGGGTAACCTACGCGGGGGAAACCATTCTGGAGAATTCGCCGCTGGGCCTGAAAACCAACCTGATTGATTATTCCAGTAACCTGACCCTGGAAGGCACGAAGCAAAACAAGATTGACCAGACCTACCAGCAGGAAAAATCCAAACGGTCGCAGGTGCATTACCTGGCTAATGAGCTGGAGTGCACGTTTGTGAACAAAGACAAGAAGGTGTTACAGGTGGTGTTCAGGGTAAGCAACAACGACATCGCTTTTCGGTACCAACTCCCTGAGCAAGGAGACCCGCGGGCGCTGGTGGTGGAGCAGGAAATGACTGGTTTCAATTTCCCAGCACAGGCCAAAGGCTTCCTGACGCCGCAATCTAAGTCCATGGTGGGTTTTGCCAGAACCAAACCCAGCTATGAGGAGGGCTATCAGGTGGAGCAGGACATCGCGGCCAAATCTGCGCATGGGTTAGGCTATACGTTTCCGGGGCTTTTCAGGGTAGGAACCCACTGGGCGCTTATCTCGGAGACTGGCGTGAGAGGTCTGTACTGCGGTTCTCACCTCAGCGACCCTACGCCAGACGGCACGTACACCATTGCTTTCCCAGACATCACGGAGAACAATGGGTTCGGGAGTACCGGGGCTGCCATCGGAGTGCCGGGCACTACGCCATGGCGCACCATCACGGTAGGCAAGGGTTTGAAGCCGATAGTGGAGACCACCGTCGCTAATGACGTGGTGGAGCCGCTGTACGAGCCTTCCATTAAATACACTTACGGCAAAGGAACCTGGAGCTGGATTATGTGGCAGGACCAAAGCATGAAGTACGAGGACCAGGTGACGTATATTGACTTAGCGGCGCAGTTGGGTTACCAGTTTATTCTCATTGACGCCCTATGGGACAAGAATATTGGGTACCCGCGCATTGAAGAACTCATCAAGTATGCGGCCTCCAAAAATGTAGGCGTCTTTCTGTGGTACAACTCCAACGGAACCGTCAATGACGCCCCCCAGACGCCCTTAAATAAAATGAATACCGCCATCGCCCGCAAAAAGGAGATGCAGTGGATGAAAAAGAACGGGGTAAAAGGCATTAAAGTCGATTTCTTTGGCGGCGACAAGCAGGAAACTATGCGCCTCTACGAAGACATCCTCTCGGATGCCAACGATTACGGACTGATGGTGGTGTTCCATGGGACTACCCTGCCCCGAGGATGGGAGCGTATGTTCCCCAATTACGTAGGCAGCGAAGCGGTGCTGGCCTCCGAGAACCTGATGTTCAGTCAGCACGCCAATGACCGGGAAGCCTTCAGTGCCACCTTGCACCCCTTCATCCGGAACGCCGTGGGCAGCATGGAGTTTGGTGGCGTGGTGTTGAACAAGCGCTACAACCGCACCAACAACGGCGGAAACCACCGCAAAACCACCGATGTGTTCCAGTTGGCGACCTCGGTGCTGTTCCAGAACCCGGTGCAGTTCTTCGCCCTCGCACCCAATAACCTGCAAGACGCCCCCGCCTTCGCGATTGATTTCATGAAGCAGGTGCCCACCACCTGGGACGATACCCGGTTCCTGGACGGCTACCCCGGTAAGTACAGCGTGCTGGCCCGGCAAAACGGCGCCAACTGGTACGTGGCCGGCGTGAACGCCCAGGCTGAGCCCATGAACCTGAAACTCAGTTTACCCATGTTTTCCGGAAAAGAGGTCGTTTTCTACGGCGATAACAAAGACGGCAGCAGCTACACCAAAAAAGTAAAAGTAGCCAAGAACGGAGAACTCAAAGTCACCATTCAGCCGCAGGGTGGTATTGTAGTGGTGGGCCAGTAATGGAAAACCAGCTTTGCGTTTGGGGCCTGCTTTTCTGAAAACGACCCCAAATCACGGAGTAATTACCTGTATTGAAAAGTTCTCAAAGAGTAGGAGAGTGTTCTATTTTATCGCTGTTTCGGACCTGTTTTTAGAAAATTAGGCCCGAAACAGCGCATGAGCCAAGCGCATTACCTGCTGTAAGCAACTTACCCCAAAAGGAGAGATTCGCACCATGCACAGATTGCAAAAGAAGGCTTTACGGATTCTTATCGGTTGTCTGACCATCCGTCTGGCTTTTCTGTGCAATGTGGTCACTGCTCAAACTTCGGCTCCCCTCAAGCTTTGGTACACGCAACCCGCCAAACAGTGGGTGGAAGCCTTGCCGGTGGGCAATGGGCGCTTGGGCGCCATGGTGTTCGGGAATCCGGTGCAGGAAACTATTCAGCTGAATGAGAACACGGTTTGGGCCGGCCAACCCAACCGCAACGATAACCCGCAAGCGAAAGAAGCCTTGCCCGAAGTCCGGAAACTGATTTTTGCGGGGAAGTATGCCGGGGCCCAGGAACTGGTGAACCAAAAGTTCATCAGCAAAACCTCCCACGGCATGCCGTATGAAACGGTGGGTAACCTGAAGCTTTCGTTTGAGGGGCATGAAAACTACACCCACTATTACCGGGAACTGGACCTAGAGAAAGCAGTGGTGACCTCCCGTTACCGCGTCAATGGGGTGAACTACCAAACGGAGGTCTTTTCCTCGTTCCCAGACCAGGTAATGGTGGTCAGGCTAACAGCCAATAAACCCGGTTCTATCACTTTCTCCGCCACTATGGACCGGCCCAAAAATGCCCAGGTTTCCACCCAAGGCAAGGATATGTTGCTCCTCTCAGGCAAAACCGGTACGGTGGATGGCGTAGAGGGCAAGGTTCAGTTTCAGGCCAAAGCCAAGGTGCAGGCCACCGGCGGAACGGTCCAAACCACCGGAACCAGTGTACAAGTGGAGCGGGCGAATGAGGTGACCATTTATATCTCCATCGCCTCCAACTTCAGGAACTACCAAGACATCAGTGGCAACGCCGGGGAACAGGCCGAAGCCTATCTTCAGAAAGCTTTGAACAAGAAGGTCAGCGCCCTCTACCAGGACCATGTGGCCGACTACAAGAAGTACTTCGACCGGGTAAGTCTTAATCTAGGGAAAACAGAGGCCGCTAACCTGCCCACTAATCAGAGAATAGAGAAGTTCAGGAATGGGAATGACCCTGATTTGGTTGCGCTGTATTTTCAGTTTGGCCGCTATTTGTTGATTTCGGCCTCCAGGCCCGGCGGACAACCCGCCAATCTGCAGGGCATCTGGAACGATCAGCTCACCCCGCCCTGGGACAGCAAATACACCGTGAACATCAACACGGAGATGAATTACTGGCCCTCGGAAATCACGAACCTCACGGAGTTGAACGAGCCGCTGGTGCAGATGGTGCGGGAAGTGGCAGAGTCGGGTCGGCAGACGGCCCAGGATATGTACGGTGCCCGAGGTTGGGTCCTGCACCACAACACCGATATCTGGCGCATCAACGGTCCCGTGGACGGGGCTTTCTGGGGCATGTGGCCCATGGGCGGCGCCTGGCTCTTACAGCACCTGTATGACAAATATTCGTTCTCCGGAGACAAAGCCTATCTGGCATCGGTGTACCCGGTTTTGAAAGAAGCATCGCGGTTTTTCCTGGATTTCCTGGTGACAGAACCCGTGAATCAATGGCTGGTGGTGGCTCCCTCTATTTCGCCGGAGAATGCGCCCGGCTTGCATCACCAGGCCTCCATCGCGGCGGGCACCACCATGGACAACCAACTGGTGTTTGACCTGTTCAGCAAAACCATCAAGGCGGCGGAAGTGCTGCAAACCGATGGGGCTTTCGCGGCGGAACTGAAGGCAAGTCTGCAAAAGCTGCCGCCCATGCAGGTAGGCAAGTGGGGCCAACTACAGGAGTGGATGGCTGACTGGGACAACCCGAAGGACAATCATCGGCACGTTTCCCATTTGTATGGACTTTACCCGTCTAACCAGATATCTCCGTACCGTATGCCGCAGTTGTTTGCGGCGGCCCGAATGTCACTTCAAGCCCGGGGAGATGAGTCTACCGGTTGGTCGATGGGCTGGAAAGTGAACCTGTGGGCTCGCCTACTGGACGGAAACCACGCCCTCAAACTGATTCAGGACCAACTCACGCCCTCCATCCAACCAGACGGCGAGCAGAAGGGTGGCACTTACCCGAACTTGTTTGATGCGCATCCGCCGTTTCAGATTGACGGAAATTTTGGGTGTACCGCCGGGATTGCCGAGATGCTCCTGCAAAGCCAGGACGGGGCCATTCACCTGTTGCCCGCTTTGCCAGACGCTTGGCAGAAAGGCAGCATCAAAGGACTCCGGGCTCCGGGCGGGTTTGAGGCGGATTTAAAATGGGCCGATAATAAGCCGAGTGAAGTGATGGTCCGGTCGGCTTTGGGCGGTACCTGTCGAGTGAGGTCGTATTACCCGCTCACGGGCAAAGGCCTGCAAAAAGCAAAGGGAACCAATACGAATCCTTTTTACCAGGTCCCGGCCACCAAAGAACCGCTTATAGCCTCGGGCGCTAACCTGAAAAGTACGCCCGCCAGAACTGTCTATGAATATGACCTTGCCACCAAAGCCGGTAAGAGTTACACGCTGCGTCTGGCCAAATAAAGGATGCCTGGTTTGGGCCTGTTTTACAGAAAATGGCCTTAAAACAGATTCAAAGCAGGATTTCCCCGAAATTGTATAAAGGCTTCTAAACCGAAGCGACAAAGTATTTAATTAAAACCTAACGAGTACTAACATGAAATATAAAAGAAGCTTTTCCGTGCTGGCCGTCCTGTTTCTGATGCACACGGCGGCCTTTGCCCAAGACCCAAATTTCTACATCTTTCTGTGCTTCGGGCAATCCAACATGGAGGGCCACGCCAAATTTGAACCGCAGGACACCACCGCCAACAACCGGTTTAAAGTTTTGGAAGCGGTGGATTGCCCCGAACTGGGAAGGAAAAAAGGCGAATGGTACCCGGCTACCCCACCGCTGGCCCGATGCAACACCGGTCTTACTCCCGCCGATTACTTCGGCCGCACCTTGCTCGCTACCCTTCCGGAAAACATCAAAGTAGGGGTCATCAATGTGGCGGTGGGAGGCTGCAAAATAGAGCTGTTTGAAAAAGGCACCTATCAATCTTATGTGGCTACGGCACCTGACTGGATGACGGCGGCGCTGGTACCCTATGACAAGAACCCCTACGGCCGTCTGGTGGAAATGGCAAAGCTGGCCCAGAAAGATGGCGTTATTAAAGGCATTTTGATGCACCAGGGAGAGTCCAACACCGGTGATGAAACCTGGCCAAGTAAAGTAAAAGGCGTGTACGACAACCTGATAAAAGACCTAAACCTCAATCCAAAAAAAGTGCCTTTGCTGGCCGGCGAAATGGTGAGCAAGGAGCAGGGAGGCAAATGCGCGAGCATGAACACCATCATCGCCAAACTGCCTCAGGTAATACCCAACGCCCATATCATTTCTTCGGAAGATTGCCCGGCCGTGGCCGACCAACTGCATTTCAGCGCTGAAGGATACCGAAAGCTGGGCAGAAGATACGGAGCTAAGATGCTGTCTTTACTGGGCTATAAAAACGTCAAGGCTGAGTAACAAAATAGCGTTATAAGGAAGGTGATAATTCCTATTTAACCTGCGCGGGTTTGCAGAATAGCAGCAGGATTTAGTGAAAACGAAGAAGCGTCTGAACCTCTCGGTGTAAGCTACTGGCCGCGGCGCTATCTTCTTAAAAGAGAATATGGATTTTATGATGAAGAACCTTTTCCAACTAGGCTTCCTGGCCTTGGTCTATCTCTGTCTGGCGTTGCCTGCAGTAGGACAAGGGGCCAAGAACCCTATCATCCACGCCGATGTGCCGGATATTGCCATCATTCGGGTAAAAGACACCTATTACATGAGCAGCACCACCATGCACATGAGCCCGGGCGTGCCCATCATGAAGTCAAAAGACCTGGTGAACTGGAACCTGGTCGGCTACGCTTATGATACCTTGGCAAATGTGGATGAACTGACGTTCACGAACGGGAAAAGCACCTACGGAAGAGGCTCTTGGGCCAGCAGCTTGCGGCACCACAACGGCACCTACTACGTGACCACCTTTGCGCAAACCACCGGCAAAACGCACGTGTACACCACCAAAGACATTGAGAAAGGCCCCTGGAAAGCGATTTCCTTTAGCCCATCTTACCATGACCATACGCTTTTCTTTGAGGAAGACGGGCGAGTGTTCCTGATTTACGGCGCCGGCAAGCTGAGAATGGTAGAGCTCCAGGCCGACCTTTCCGGCCCGAAACCAGGCACGGACCGGGTGCTGATTGAGAACGCGAGTGCACCTGCTGGTTCTAATATCAACCTCCAAGCCGAGGGGTCGCAGCTTTTCAAGGTCAATGGCAAGTACTACCTCTTCAACATCACCTGGCCCAAGGACGGCGTGCGGACGGTCATCGTGCATCGGGCAGATAAAATCACCGGACCCTATGAGGGCCGCCTGGCTTTACAGGATAAAGGCGTGGCCCAGGGCGGATTGATTGACACGCCAAATGGCGATTGGTACGCGTACCTGTTCCGGGACTATGGCGCGGTAGGGCGCATTCCGTATCTGGTGCCAGTGAAATGGGAAAACGGCTGGCCCGTTTTAGGGATTGACGGCAAAGTGCCCGATGCCCTGAACTTGCCCGCCAGCAAAGGCCTTATGCCGGGCATTGTGGCGTCGGATGAGTTCACCCGCAAGAAAGGCGGGGCGGCCTTGCCGTTGGTGTGGCAGTGGAACCACAACCCAGACAACAAACTTTGGTCCGTCACCAAACGGAAAGGCTACCTGCGGCTGAGCACCGGCCGGGTAGATACGTCCTTCCTGCTGGCCCGGAACACGCTGACCCAACGCACCATCGGGCCGGAGAGCACCGGCGCTACGCTCCTTGACGTGTCCAAGATGAAGGACGGCGATTTTGCCGGATTGGCGCTCTTGCAGCAGCGGTACGGGTTAATCGGGGTGAAATTCGAAAACGGGGCCAAATCCATCGTGGCAATCAACGTCCAGTCGGGGAGGCCGGTGGAGGTAGGGCGGGTTCCGCTGCAACAAAATAAGGTGTATTTGAAGGCCGAATGTGATTTCAAAGAGCGGAAGGACGAGGCGAATTTCTTTTATAGCCTGGACGGAAAGACCTGGACAAAAATCGGCTCGCCGCTGAAAATGGCCTACACGCTTCCGCACTTTATGGGCTACCGTTTCGGGCTGTTCAACTACGCCACCAAAGCACCGGGTGGGCAGGTAGATTTTGATTATTTCCGGATAAACGGGCAAATAACACAAGCAGAATAATTACCCGTTTCAGCAATACAGATAAGGTCACCAGAGAGTGACTTTCAGAAATTTGAGTGTTAAACATGACGAATCCTTTCAAGACAATCAGCTGGCTTGGGACGCTTTGCCTGGTGTCGGGTTTTGCCCAAGCGCAGAATCCCATCGTCCAGACCACCTATACCGCCGATCCGGCCCCCATGGTGTATAACAACAGACTGTACCTGTATACCAGCCACGATGAAGACGAATCTACCTGGTTTACCATGAACGACTGGAAGTTGTATACCACAGACGACATGGTAAACTGGACGGACCACGGCACCATTCTGTCCTACTCAGATTTCAGCTGGGCGAAAATAAATGCGTGGGCCCCGCAGTGCATTGAGCGCGGAGGTAAGTTCTACCTATATGTTCCCGTCACCACCAAGGACAACAAAGGAGCCATTGGGGTAGCGGTGGCGAATAGTCCGTACGGGCCATTTACAGATCCTTTGGATAAGCCATTGGTTCAAAGCGGCGTGGGTGACATTGATCCTAATGTGTTCATAGATGACGATGGGCAGGCCTATCTGTATTGGGGCAACCCCAATTGTTACTACGTCAAGCTGAACGAGGACATGATTTCTTACCAGGGAGAAGTAGTGAAGGTGCCTAACACGGTAGAATCGTTCGGCAAGCGCGAGGGCAACCCCGAAAGGCCCACCACCTACGAGGAAGGCCCGTGGCTCTACAAGCGCAAAGGATTGTATTACCTGCTGTTCGCCGCAGGCCCCATTCCAGAGCATATCGGCTACTCCACCAGCTCCAGCCCAACAGGCCCTTGGAAATACCAGGGTGTTTTGATGCCTACCGAAGGCGGCAGTTTTACCAATCACCCGGGCATCATTGACTTTAAAGGGAAGACTTATTTCTTCTATCACAACGGTGCCTTGCCGGGCGGCGGCGGTTTTACCCGCTCGGTGGCGGTGGAGGAAGTGGCCTTCAAAAAAGACGGCACCATACAACCACTGAAAATGACGGAGGGCATTACCAGAGGCTTGGCCCCTTTGAATCCATTTGTAAAGAACGAGGCAGAGACCATGGCCTGGTCTGAAGGGCTTAAATCCAAACAGAATGCCAACGTTGGCGTATTTGTGACCGCCCTGCGGAACGGCGCTTACACCAAAGTAAAAGACGTTGATTTTAGAAAAACTGGAGCCTCCAAATTGACGGCCCGGCTTGGCACCACCCATAACGGCAATGTGACCATGGAAGTCCGGTTGGGAAGTGTGGAAGGCGAGTTGATAGGTACCGTGAACGTGCCGCTCACCGGCGGAAATGACAGATGGGCCCTGGTTTCAACGGATGTTAAAAAAGTCACTGGCGTCCACGATGTCTATTTTGTCTTCAAAGGCAAAGCAGCTAGCAATATCCTGTTTTTCGACTACTGGAGATTTTCAGAATAATCCTTAACAGGTAATCCCATCAACCTTGTCTGACGCTCCTGTTTTAAGGGGGATTTCAGAAAAATAGGCTCAAAACAAAACAGCTAATATTTTAAGATGAAGAGAATGAAATTTGAATTTGCTCCTTTTAGAAGTCGCCGGGCAGGTTTGCTCTGTGCTATGGTGGTCCTCCTGTGCTTTTCAATCGGATTTAACGCTAACAGCCAGAATTCGAAGAAACAGGCCCAAAACGCCCCGGTGTTTTCCAATTCTGTCTATGAAGGAAACGATCCTGTATACAATAACTATCCTTTGAAGGAGGGTGAATTCTACAACCCTATTTTGCAGGGAGCTTATCCGGACCCGGCCATCACCCGTAAGGGCGACGATTACTACTTGGTGGCTTCAACTTTCGCTATTTTCCCCGGGGTTCCCGTTTTCCATTCAAAAGATCTGGTAAACTGGACGCAGATTGGGCACGCATTGGACCGCGTTTCACAGCTAGATGTGCATGATACGCCCATCAGTGCCGGTGTTTATGCGCCAGACATAGAGTACAACCCCAACAATGACACGTTCTACATGATTGTGACAGCCTTCGCCGGAGGAGCAGGGAACATTGTGGTGAAATCAAAAGACCCCGCCAAAGGCTGGAGTGAGCCCTACAAGCTGAAATTCGGCGGAATAGATCCTTCTATGTTCTTTGATGATAACGGGAAAGCTTATGTAGTACATAACGATGCTCCAGACAAAGGCCAAGAACTGTACGAAGGGCACCGCGTGATCAAGGTGTGGGAATATGATCTTGCCAAAGACCAGGTCATTGCCGGAACCGACAAGATCATTGTAAACGGTGGGGTAGACCTCGCGAAAAAACCCATCTGGATCGAAGCCCCGCATATCTATAAGAAAAATGGACGCTATTACCTGATGTGTGCCGAGGGCGGTACGGGTGGCAACCACAGCGAAGTGGTTTTCGTGAGCGATTCCCCTATGGGTCCCTTTATCCCGGCTCCTAACAACCCAATCTTGTCGCAGAGAAGTTTGAATCCCAACAGACCAAACAAAGTAGACTGGGCCGGCCACGCCGATTTAGTGCTAGGACCGGATAACAAATATTATGGTGTGTTTCTGGGTATCCGCCCGAACGAGAAGAACCGCGTAAACATCGGGCGTGAGACGTTTATCCTGCCGGTAGACTGGTCAGGTGAGTTCCCCATTTTCGTGAATGGACTGGTGCCTATGGAACCAAAGTTGCAAATGCCCAAAGGCGTGGTAAACAAAACCGGAAAAGAGGGCTTTTTCCCTAATGGCAATTTCACCTTCAAAGACGACTTCACTTCCAAGAAGCTGGATTACCGCTGGGTTGGGTTAAGAGGCCCGCGTGAGGCGTTTATTTCTTCATCCAAGAAAGGTTTACAGATCACCCCGTTCGCTACCAACATCAAAGAGCTGAAGCCTACGTCAACGCTCTTCCACCGCCAACAGCACAACACTTTTTCTTACACCACCACCCTTGATTACAAGCCGGCCTCAGAAAAGGATTTGGCAGGTATTACGTTGCTGCAAAGCGAGAAATTCAACTACGTTTTCGGGCTGACCAGAAAAGGCAAAGACTATTATTTAGTGCTGGAAAGAACAGAGAAAGGTGCCTCTAAAATTATCGCCAGCCAGAAGATAGACGTCAAGAAACCGATACAACTGCAGGTGAAAGCCGCCGGAGATGCTTACCAGTTTAGCTACTCAACTAACGGAAAGGACTTTGTGAATGTGGGCGGCTCTGTTTCAGGAGATATCCTATCCACCAATGTGGCGGGAGGTTTCACGGGTACGTTGATTGGTTTGTACGCCACTTCTGCCAACGATGCACTTCCTCAGTAGAAGTGCCTAATTGCCATAGAATCAAGTACACGGTGACAAGGGAGATCTGTCTACTGCTTGGGTAGACGGAACTCTTTTGTTCGCCTTTCAGAAATTGCATACTCATATTAAATAAGAAGCTGTTCAACGTTTTTTTTTCAGGTTATGGCGCAAGCGTCCGCTTGTGCCTTTAGGATATCCTAAGCTTCTGTTTCGGGGCCATTTTTGGAAAAGTAGCCCCGAAACGGAGACACAAGCGGACATTTGCGCCAGATCAAAGCGTTCTTCCTTCAGAAATTGCATAACCTTATTACATAGTTTAAACCTTTATCTATCCATCATCTTTATGACTTATAAACCGATAAACGTAGCGAAAGCGTGGCTTTTTGCCTCCTTCCTGATTTTTGCCGCCCCAGCCATAGCGCAGGATGGCACCATCTATCCGCTCAAAGCTCCTGCTGAGCCCAAAGCCATTCCGCTCGGCACCGGCGGGGTGGATGGCCAGAAATCTCCCGAGACCTGGTTCCGGCAGTGGGGTGATCCTATGGCGCGGAATATCTCTACTGCCACGCTCACCCCATTCCTGCCTGCACCAGGTAAGGCGAATGGAACGGCTGTGATTGTGGCTCCCGGTGGTGGTTTCCGGTGGCTGTCCCTGGACAACGAGGGCTGGGAAGTCGCCAAGGCCCTTGCCGATAAGGGAATTGCGGCTTTCGTCCTGAAATACCGGCTCCACCCCACGCCAGAATCACTTGATGACTTCAAGGCCTGGATGGATAGACCCCGTACGCCGGCCCCAGCTGCGTCTTCCACTACTGCGGGAGGTGCAACTCCGCCCAGCCCGCCGCAGATGGATCTGTCTAACCAGTTGGAAGACGCCGAGGCCGCGTATGCCATGATCCTCAAAAGATCCAAGGAGTGGGGCGTGGATACGGGCAGAATAGGTATGATCGGTTTCTCAGCCGGCGCCGGACTCACGATGCACTCAACCCTTCATTCTAAAACCATGAAGTTAGCGTTCATTGGTCCTATCTATGGCGGTATGGGGCCAGTGGAAGTACCCAAGAATGCTCCGCCCATGTTCAATGTGATCGCCACCGATGACTTTCTCTTTAAAGGGCAGTTCGGGGTAATTGATTCCTGGTTTAAAGCGGGTATACCTGTGGAGTTCCACCTTTACCAAAATGGTGGCCACGGCTTCGGCCTTGGTAATCCAGACAGAACCAGCAACCGTTGGTTCGACGCTTTCATGCACTGGTTGAACGTAAACAAATTTCTCACGGCCAAGTCTGGGAAGTAAGGAGGCTGATGCATTCTTAAAAGAATAAAGGATGGGCATTCAGTGGTGCCTTGAAAGAATAAGTTTCAAAAGCCAGGTAGGTGTAAGTAAAAAGGTGCTTAACCCCATGTATGCTGTACCTACCTGGCCATCCTTTCCCCAAGTATGTTCTGAGACATCATGCCTTTTCTGCGGGAACCTCTACGGCAAGTTCCCCTTTGACAAGTAATTTAAATGACCAGCCAGCTGTGGAAAAGGTTGATTCAACCCTATGACATCAGCAATATGGAATGCAGCAAATGACAGCTAGTAGCGGTAGGATTAGGTATTCAGGGCAGACAAGGGTCCACGTGGCGGTTGATTGTATCGTCTTCGGATTCGATGGGGAAAACTTTAGGCTGCTCTTAATCCAGCGGGGCTTTACCCCGCACCGGCAGGAGTGGAGCCTCATGGGCGGTTTTATCCAACCCAATGAGAGCCTGGAAGCCGCCGCCCATCGTGTACTGAAAGAACTTACCGGGTTAGAAGACGTGTATCTGGAGCAATTACCCGCGTTCAGTGATCCCAAACGTGACTCGGTAGACCGCACCATCTCAGTCCCGTATTTTGCCTTGATCGATATCCAAAAGTGTAAGGCGCAACTAAGCTCAGATTTCCACGCCGAGTGGTTCATCCTCAGCGAAACGCCCGACCTTATATTTGACCATAACTTAATGGTAGAGGTGGCCAAGATGCGGTTACGCTACAAGGCCGCGCTGCATCCCATCTTGTTTGAGCTTTTGCCGGCGAAATTTACCCTTCAGCAACTGCGAACCCTCTACGAGAAGCTATACGAATCTACCTTTGACAAAGGCAATTTCGCCCGGAAAGCACTTTCCACAGGATTGCTGATTCAACAGAAGGAAAAGAACAAAGAGCACTCCAGAAAAGGAGCCTTCTATTTCAAGCTGGATCGAGAGAAGTACTATGATAACTTTGAAGCTTTCCTGAAATTCATTCCAAACATGGAAAAACTCCTAGGGATGGATAAGAACTGGTAATTAGGGCGAGGTGCCGAGCAGATCCTCCTATAATGAGGTACGTTAGAAAGAGGCTGTAGTAAAATCACACTACATAGAATGAGAAAAGCTAAGGATGGCCGTTTACGCAATGTGGACGGCCATCCTTAGCTTTGTAGTTTCCCATTTGAAGACAATCTTAACTTGTCTAATAGATGTTCTCCTTAGGAGGTAAAGAGAATCTAACCACCCACAAACCTACTTTCATCACCGCGCTTTAACAAGCAAGTCTTGCCAGAATAGCTTCATGGGCTTGACAAGTAGATAGCCGTCTGATTACTGGATTGGGTAAAGGGCAGAGCAGGACCTCCGGTAAATCTATCCGCCGTTCCTGCCGCCGCCCTGGCGCATGTTGCCTCTGCCGCCCGGACCTCGTTGGCCGGGGCCTCTCTCGCCTGGCACTGGTCCGTTGAACGTGCGGATGTTGTACGAAAACGTCAGCATGAAGAAGCGCTGCAGGACGGATGTCTGCGTATCCTGCACGAAGGCATCCGTTTGGGTGCGCTGCACGCTGATGTTTTGCCGGAGTAGGTCATTCACGCTTAGGCTAACTTCTCCTTTCTGGCTTTTGAACACTTTCTTGCTGAGGCTCATGTTCAGGAGCGTGTAATTGGTGCTGCGCAAGTTGCTGGACAAACCCGCGTTCAATTGATGACTCAGCTCGGTACGGTAGACCAGGCCTTTCCAGAACCGCAGGTTCGCCCGCAGGTTCGTGGATTGGTTGAAGAAGTTATTGTTGTTATTGTTCTGCGAGCGCCGCAGGGTGGTGGAGAGCACGTTGTAGTTGGCGTTCGTAGAAAAGTTAAAGTCTACGTTCTCGCTGATATTGCTGCTGAGGGAAGCGCCTAGCCCGTAGTTGGTGGTAGTGGAGAAGAACATCTCGTTGTTGAACAGCCCCGGGGTTTTGTTATACCCTACAGAACCGTTGAAGTTGATGTTGGACTTGAGGAGGTTCAGCGGCTGGCCATAGCTTACAAAAGACCGGGCACTCCAATTACCGTCCAGGTTGACCGGTCTTATATACTGGGCCCCCAGGCTGGGTGCAATGCCCAGCCAAGCCGCATCCTCCTCTCTGAGTTCTAAAGTGCTGTTGGTGATAAAACTGTTTGTCTGGGCGGCGGTTACAAAAAACGAGAACACCTTGTTGGTCTCCGTGTCAAAGGATCTGTAGCGAACGTTCACTGAATTCTGGTACGCCTGCACCAGCCCTGCATTCCCCGTCCTGAACCGCAGCGGATTGGTGTTGTCCAGTACTTCCTGCAGCTGCGTAACAGAAGGCGCGTTGGTGTTGGTGCGGTAATCAATCTGAAGGTTCTTCGTTTTGGTGAACTTGTACTCAAACTGAGCATTGGGCAGCAGGTTATGGAACGTGCGGTTCACCCGGTACGTGGTAGGGAATTCCTGCTCGTTCTGCAGGTTGGCCATCTGGTACTGCGCCTGTACCTGCACGCGCACTTTGTCAGAGTTGTACTGATAACTGGTTTTTGCCTGTTGTGTGAGGTAATCACTTTCAAAGGAATTGCTGAGACGCGCATTTAAGTCGGTGTAGTCTACTTCGCCCATGTCATAGGCCAGACGCTCAGAATCTTCAACCCGGTTGCTGATGCTGTACTCGGCCTGCACTTGGGCTTTTTCGCCCACCTTCTCGCCCAGCGCAATGTTTGCCCGCCAATTAAACCCACCTCTTTCGGCTTTGATCAATTGGTTGAGGTAGATGCTTCGGTCTGGCCGATCAAAATCCTCCACGTTGGTGATGCGGTAGGTGTCTCCGTTGTTGAGATTGTACCCCGTGTTCAGGTTCACCGTAAACGTGCGCCCCGGCTTGTTGAACCGATGGCTGAAGTTAATGTCATTACCTAGGTTATAAGAGTAATTGTCGGCGTTAGAAAGGTCGTCGGTGGAGGTTAGGGTGGTGGCGTCATAAGTTTGATTCGTGGAATCAGCATCAAAGATAGAACGGCCTATGGTGTTGGCGCTGGAGTTGCTTTTCTGAATAGAGAACCTGGGGGTGATCAAAAGCCGGTTTCGGTCATTGATTTTGTAATCGAGCCTGAAATTGAATTGATGGTTTTCGTTTCGGTTGGTGGTATAGCTTTCGTCTGAGTTTTGCTGGTCATAGAACCTGGAGATCTGGTAGTCACGGAATACTAGTCGGTTGTTCTCGTTTCTGGTGTTGCTGTAGTTATAGTTTCCGCTTACCTCCATCTTCTTGCCCCAGAAATCAGAATAATTCAGCCCGAAGTTGTTGGTGGTGGAGATGCCAGCGCCGCCGCCTCGGCGCCCTCTCATGCCGCCGCCGGGCGCTTCGCCCACCGAGAAGTCCTGCATGTTGATGTTGTTGGAAAGCCCGTTGATGGTAAAGCGCCGGTCGCCTTTGAAGATGTTCAGGCTGGTGCCCGCCATGTACTTCTTGTCCGGTCCCATGCCCACCGACACTTTCCCGAACTTGCCTTGGCGGCGGTTGGGCTTGGTCACAATGTTGAGGGTTTTGGCGCGGTTGCCGTCATCAAAACCGCTGAACTCCGCCTGGTCACTCTTCTTGTCAAAAATCTCGATGTTCTCAATCACCTCGGCTGGTAAGTTCCGGAGCGCGGTGGCGGCATCTTCCCCGAAGAACCGCTTTCCGTCCACCAATATCTGCCGTATCTCTTCGCCTTGGGCCTGAATCTTTCCGTCTACGGTCGTGACCCCGGGCAATTTGGTGACCAGATCCTCCGCGCTGGCATCTGCGGCCACTTTGAAGGCACCGGCATTGAACACGGTGGTATCACCTTTCTGGCTCCCCAGCGGTATTTTGCCCACTATTTTGATCTCATTCAACGTGTTGGTGGCCTCCTCCAGGAGTAAAGGTCCCAAAAGCACGGCCGCGTTCTGGACCTGTACCGTTCGGGTGAAAGTTTTAAAGCCCAGGTAGTTCATCTGCAACGCGTATTGCCCCGGCTTTACCGCCTGAAACCCGAAGTTCCCGTCCTTGTCAGTAGCGGTGGCTGTCCGCACTGAATCGGGTAACCGGATCAACTGGACGGTGGCCCCGGGCAAGGTTTCCTTGTTCTGCGCACTTTGAACAGCACCATTCACTGCGTAGCCCTGGGCCTGCGCGTATAAGGTGGTGGCTAGTAAGAACAGGAGAAGGAAGGGTGCTTTCATAAGGGGGATGACAGTTTCTCGGGTTAGACCAGGAAAGCCATCCAGGGTTTATTGGCTTTATAGCAAATCAGAATATTTATTTTCTCCTATTCTTACTGAGGACAAACGGGTGCGATTCATGGCTAAGGCTCTGTGCCAAGATCATTGACCTTGCTCGCCAATCCCGTTTCGGGGATGATTTCGCCAAAACGGGCCTAAACCAGTTTTCATGGGGTTTATGTTTCAGGCTTGTTTTTGGAAAAAGAAGCTTAAAACGGGAGATCACAGAATGGTGATAGTCATTTTAGTTGCTCTGAACGGAGCAATGACTGCTGTCATGTTATAAGGTGCAGAGTAGAGGCAAGCCTTTCGGATTTTGATTCCTGATAAGATACATGTATGTTAAACACGAATTAGTTATCGCATAATAGCTTCCCGCATCTCACGCTTTTGTCAAATCCAAACAAGCTCGAACCTCTAAACAAGTGCAATATGAAACGTAATTGGTGGATGATGGTGTGTGCGGTGTTGTTCCCGCTGGTGCTTTCGGCGCAGCAGAAAGGAGCCGTCCAGGTTAAAAAGAATGTCCCGATGGATTCCATTGTGCTAAGCGACCCGTTCATTCTAGCCGATCAGAAAACCAGAACCTACTACATGACCGGAACCGGCGGCATGTTGTGGAAAAGCAAGAATATGAAAACCTGGGAAGGGCCTTATAAGGTTGCCCAGACAGATCCGAACTCTTGGATGGGCCCCAAGCCGATGATCTGGGCCGCCGAGATCCATCCGTATAAAAACAAGTACTACTACTTCGCCACCTTCACCAACCAGGCCGTCAAGATTGATACGGTGCAGGGAAACGTCATTGAGCGCCGCGCCAGCCACGTGCTGGTCAGCGACAAACCCGATGGTCCTTACGTGCCAATGCAGGATCCTACCTATCTGCCCGCCGATCAGCCCACGTTGGACGGGACTTTCTGGGTGGACAAAGATGGAAAACCCTACATGGTGTATTGCTACGAGTGGCTGCAGAACCTGAACGGCACCATGGAGAAGATAGAACTGAAGCCCGACTTAAGCGGCTCCAAGGGAAAAGGGAAAGTATTGTTCAGGGCCAGTGATTCTCCGTGGAGCCGCGAGAAAGACGCAAACGGCAAAGATAGGCCTAACAAAGTGACCGATGGCCCTTATCTGTTTAAAACCGGAACCGGCCGACTTGGCATGATCTGGACCAGCTGGATTTACGACGTGTATACCCAAGGGGTGGCCTACTCCCAAAGCGGAACCCTGGACGGCCCCTGGATTCAGGAGAAAGACCCCATTACGCCGCCCAACTACGGCCATGGCATGCTGTTCTCCACACTGGAGGGCAAACTGTTGATGTCCGTCCATAGCCACAAAGACATCAATGGCCGGTATGTCCGTATTCCGCATTTGTTTGAGGTAAGCTTATCCGGAGACAAGCTCGTGATAGGCAAGCCTTACAAGCCGTAGTTGGAGGAGGATAGCTCTAAAAGCGCTGGAAGTTCGCTACGGTCAAATCTTCCGAGTCAGAAATTATTCCAGTTAGAAATACTTCGGGTTTCCTCTAGCTGTCGTGCAGAGGTTTCGTTTGCCAACGGCATAATAGCTGTTTTAGGCCTCGTTTTACAAAAGTAGCCTGAAAGCAGTCGCGGATGCGCTTGTCCAAGACACGGCAAAAAGCGACGGATGTTGGTAGATACGTTTCATTTGCCGCAAGTTTATCCCTGATCTCAAGCCAGACAGCACGCCTGTTTTAGGGCCAAATTTCTGAAAAGAGGCCAGAAACAGCTTTGCTTCCCGGGCCAGTTAAATACGTTTTGGGGCTGCTTTTCTAAATCCGCACTTAAAACAGGAGGAGCCTCCGCCTTTTACAAGTTGTCTATTTGCTCGATTTATTTTTTATCCGGAGGACCGTGCAGGAATAAGCCGGTAACTCTGTGTTGGTGGAGTCAGCGAGGGTCAGCGTGGTTGCCGAAGGCTTCAGATTTTTATCGGTTGGGTTGCCTTGCAAAACTGTTTTCACCGCTTTGGCGCCAGCCATATTGAATCCCGCCAAATCCAGTGACGTAGCCACGGGCACCGGCAAGAGGTTCACCATTTTCACAATCAGGTCTTTGCTTTTGACGTCTCGCACCACCGATACCGCAATGCGTTTGCGGACGGCCTCCTGGTTGTTGGACAGCTGGACGGTGCTGGGCAGATAATCTGTGCCGGCGTTTTGCCCGAACAGTTTCTGCACTTCGTAGCCCACAGTAGGTTTCACTTCGGTGTTGTTGAAGTAGATCAGGTCTGGGTTCCATTGCGTGTGTCCTTCTTTGGCCAGCAGCGGCGCGTAGGAGGCCATGCTCACAATGTCGCCGTTGCGCTCTACGCTGGTGAGGTAAAGGGCTTCGGCCAGGGCCGTTTCCAGGTTGTTGGGGCGGCCGGGCAAGTGCGCGGCGTATTCTCCCAGGTACACTTTGGACTTGGATCGATCATACCGGTCATAGTAGTCCTGGTTATGGATAAACCAGCCCGGCGGCTGATAGTAATGCTCATCTACGATGGGAATGTTCAGTTTAGACGCAATCTGCCAGCCTTCTACATAATCGGTGCCCTCGGAAAAAGGACCTACGGTACCTATGACCGTGATTTCGGGGTGTTTATCCTGCAAGGCCTTGTAGATCATGGTGAAGCGCTCCTCGAACACATCAGTGATGAGGTCCTCATTGCCCACGCCTATGTATTTCAGATTGAAAGGCTCGGGGTGGCCGGCCTCAGCACGCTTCTTGCCCCATTTGGTGTGCACACTGCCGTTGGCATACTCCACCAAGTCAAGGATGTCCTGCACGTAGGCGCCCATCTCACTCATCGGGATGCCGCCCTGCTGACCGCCGCCGCCCACGCCTGAATTCTGGCAGGGAACTCCCGCAGCCACTACCGGCACCGGAATGGCACCTACGTCTTCGCAGAACTGAAAGTACTCAAAATAGCCTAACCCGGCGGTTTGGTGGTAGCCCCACAGATTGCGCTGGGGCTTGCGGGCTTCCAGCGGCCCGATGGTGTTTTTCCAGTGGTAGATGTTGCCCAATCCGTCGCCGTGCGCCACGCAGCCTCCCGGGAAACGGACGAAGCGGGGGTGAAGATCGGCGATGGTCTGGGCTAAATCGGCCCGCAGGCCATTCTTCCGGCCTTTGAAGGTCTTCTGCGGAAACAAGGAAAACATGTCTAAAGCCACGCGCCCGGCGCTGAGGGGCTGCACCTCCAGACGCGCATCGGCGGCCTGGGCCGAAGGAGTGAGCACGGCGGTGGCGGTTTTCCAACCCTTGGCGGAGGTGTTCACCGTGGTTTGGGCCAGTACGCCCAGCTTGTCACTCACCAGACGCACCTGTAACTTGCCGGCTTTGCCTTGCAGTTGTTTGGTGAAGAGGGAGAAAGTGTAGCGTTCTCCTTTCTTCACGGCGATTCCGTCAAAGCCAGTGTTTGCTAGGGCTGCCCCCGGTACTTTGGTGTCCAGTACGGCGTAGTGCGGGTTGTTGGGGTGCACCGGAGCGGCCGTTTCAATGGCCAGGGTGGTGTTATCTCCTTTCAGAGACCAGGAATGGGTGCTGGTCCAGTTTTTGTCATGGCCTTCTTTGTCACTGGGGTCATATTCAAAATCCCGGTTCTGGATCAGTTCGGCATACAGCCCGCCGTCAGCCGCGTAGTTGAGGTCTTCAAAGAAAACCCCCACCAGCAGGTCACTGATGGGTTTGGAATTCGCTGCTTGCAACGAGATTTTGGCTTCCACGGGTTTTAATCCGGCAAAGCGCTGGGCATCTTGCGCGGTAGTCTCGCCGTATTGGCTGCTCTTGTATTGTTTCAGCTCATAGGTTTTAATCAGCTGGTCAACCTCAGGCCAGGCTACTCGGTGCACTTGGCCGGCCACCTCGCCGCCTGGCAAAGCAACCGTCTGGTTCGCGCTCTTGTATTCCGCTGCCGATACCTCGGTAACCGGGCTGTACGTCTTGAATTCTTTGGTGGTGACGCGGTAGTACTTGCCGGCGGCATCGGTGTAGGTGATCGTGTACTGAGCCGATTTGGCGTCATACTGCACCACCGGCCGAAGCACGTTGGTGCCTTTTTTCACCTCGGGGTAGCTTTGCCGGCCCCAGTACACCAAATCCTTGGAGGACGCGTGGGCAAAGAGTTTTTCCCGCTCATTCAGGCCCCAGACACATTGCCATTGGCCGTCCGGCCCCCGGAAGACCACCGGCGTCATCATCCGCTTTTCAGAACCCCAGCGGCCGTAGTCTGATTTCAGGTAGCTGAACTCGTTCCCAATGCTGCTCCAATTCTTCTTGTCACGGCTCCAGGCGAAATGCAGGCCGTTGTGGCTGTTGTTTTTGGCTGTGCCATACGACAGAAGATTGACAGAATCTGGCTCATTAAGAACCGTTGCCGCTCCAGCTACGGTAGCCTGCGACAATATGCCCCAGATGAAACCTGACAGAATTATTTTTTTCCCCATGTTAAAACTCAACATACGTTTATATTTTACTCATCTACTAGAAAGCAGAGCACGCCAGAATGTATTCCCCGTCTCTTTGCCTTGCCACTCTGCTACATCTGCAGAAGCGATCTCCTGAAACCTCTGCCATTATACCTTTTCAAATAGAACCGATGTCCAGTACTGTTTTAGGGGTGTTTTTCTAAAAACAGGCTAAAAGAACCCGGCCCTTGATTTCGCATGACTTTTGAAAAAGCAGCTCTAAAACAGAGGAACCCCGTTGCCGGATCTTACTGCCTTCCTTTCTTCCTCCTGCCTTCCTTTCTTCCTCCTGCCTTCCTTTCTTCCTCCTGTTAACTAGTTCCATCGGTTTTTACATGTGCTCTAAACCGCTGCACGGAGTGGGTGCTCAGGTTTGAACGATATGGTGCTACTGACTTTTTCTGCTAAATCGCTTCTTTGGAGTAGAGACAGCGGGCTGCAACATCGGACAGTTTGCCGGACTTGAATTCAGCGCAATTTCATTTTCTCTGATCAAAGCTGTCTTTCCGGAGCTGATCCGGGAAACAGTAAGTCCCAATGGTTTGACATCACAACTGATTAGTGATATAAGTGTATTTTATACATTTAAATTCTAAGATGGAAATTGTTCCGGTGAAAAGCAAATCAGCGGCTTGCTTTGAGCAGGGGGGATGTAGAAGACGAAGGAACGAGCTATCTGCTGAAGCCTGATCTCATCTAGTAATGGTATAGACCGGATGCTCTATTAGTATGGTCGCAGTACAGCTGATGGATTGAGGCATATTCATAGGCTATGTTTCCTTCCCTAACCAATCACGATCCTTCTAGGCATCGTGCGTCTGGGTTCGTGTACTGGTTTGGCTAATAATATAATCGGCCGTTTACGAAACCTTTTACACCCGCTTCGTTTATATTGATCTGCCTTGTAAGTAGCTTCGGCAGAAGATAGTCTCTGCAATGGGATGGTGAGGGGGGCTGTCATTCTGGTGCAAACTCTCCTGGTGTTCCCGTGAATGCCTAAGTCCTTAAAAATCAAATTGTTTTTAATTAAGCTTTTACCGGTCTTCAAATGAATCAGTTGATGTAACACTTTAACTGAGCTTTAGAGATTTGATAATTGGAGACAGATAACAGGATTGATAAGCACAAAATTGCAAAGTGATAGGCTTTATCTTAAGGAATATATTAATTTTTAATATAAACTTTATTATTTTATAGAGCCGTAAAGAATTGTATTCTACTAATGAAATGATCTATAAATAGAACAAAAATCATAATTATTCTGTAATAAATTTTAAAATATATGGCGGTTAATTAACTTAACTAATATTTTATTGTATATTTGACCAAGGGAATAAATAAAGGCATTATTTATGAAGTCTGCTCCGATCTCCGTAAATGAATCACAAGATTTGAATGAGTGGCAGTCCTTGCAATTCCCAAGAACTGCTAAAGATTCTTATTATACTAAGCATTTAGAGGGATTAGACACCATTTTCCAAATCCCTTCTCCTTCTTTATCGCTCAGCAGTTTTAACCAAGTAATCAAGTCTGTAGTTGCTATCGTTGGAGAGCAATGGTTTGCCTTTTTGGCCTATTCAACAGATAAATCCTGGAAAAGAAAGTGGTTAGGGGTGAGTGAGCGATTAGAACTAGGGGCGCCGTTTCAGCATGGTTCGCCTACGCAGTCAGGGTTTTACGTTTTCAGAGATAATTCAGTCAGGGGGAATTTCACGGAAGGAGTAGCTGGCGGCCAAGCAGCGTTGAACGTTCCGCCGCAGTATGGCACCTACCGGTTCCAAGGAGCTAAATCTTACCCATTGGGAGCATCCCTGACTAGCTATGACCAGGTTCAGGTGCTTCCCGCCACAAACCAGCATCTAAGTTTGCCTCAGATCAGTGCTCTGAGCGGAGAGGTCAATTCCTTATTGGAAGCAGGTTTCTGGGAGTATTCGCTAGAAACCAATGATTTCTTTTGTTCAGAGTATATCTATGATTTGCTCCATATTCCTTCTTCCTTCACCCTGAAAGATTTTACATCGCTTGTGCCGTTCGTGGCAGAGGAAGGAAGGGGCTTTCTGGTGGATGGCTGGCAAGGGTTGTTGAACAATGGTCTGGAACTGAATTGCCTGGTGGAGGTGCCGGGGGAGGCAGAATCAACCTGGATTCGGATCCGGGGCAAATCAGTGACCAGAAACTCCAAAGTTTCCAGAATGGTAGGTACCATTCAGAACGTGACCGAATTTGTGGTGAAAGAAAGGGCCTTAGTAAGTGAAAAGATCGCAGCTGAGCATACTGCCCAGATCAAGTCTGAGTTCGTCTCCTATCTGAGCCACGAGATCAGGACTCCCCTTAATGCCATCATGGGCTTGACCTATCTTCTTTTGCAGGAGGAGGGGATGAAAGAAGAATACCGCGAGAACCTGAACTCCATTCATTTCTCTTCCCAGAGCCTGCTTGCCTTGATCAACAATACGCTTGACTATTCCAAAATGGAGGCGGGTAAAGTTGAATTGGAGAAGGTCAACTTCCATTTGAAGGATCTCCTGAAGAACACGCATCAGGCGCTCTGCTTGCGGTCCATGGAGAAGAAAATCAACTTCGATCTTTCCATCGACCCGCGCACCCCCGCCGAAGTTGCCGGAGACCCGGTTAGATTGATGCAGATTTTAAACAACCTGCTGAGTAACGCCATTAAATTCACGGAGCACGGTTCTGTTAAGTTGGGAGTAGAGGTCATCTACCAGACAAACCAGGAGTGGGTGCTTGAGTTCTCTGTGTCAGACACTGGCATCGGGATACCGGCCGATAAGCAAATGAGCATTTTTGAGAGTTTTACGCAAGTAAGCTCGTCCACGCACCGGGAATACGGTGGTACCGGGCTTGGTCTTTCCATCACCAAAAACCTGGTGGAACTCCACAAAGGGAGTATTCAGGTGAAAAGTGTGGAGGGCGAAGGATCGGTCTTCAGTGTGCGGTTACGATTTGTAAAGCCGCAAGCCTCATTGGTGACCCTCGCTAAAACTTCCGGGAGTAAACTTCCCTACACTAAACTGAGAGGAGTGAAGATATTGGTGGTAGATGATAACCTCATGAACAAGACCGTTGCCACCAAGTTGCTCACCAACTGGCACGCAGAGGTTGCTACCGCAGAAGATGGAATGGCGGCCCTGACCAAGATTTACTCTGATGAGTATGACCTTGTGTTGATGGATCTCTACATGCCCAATTTAGACGGTTTCCAGACCGTTTCTACGTTGCGAAAAGCCGGATGTCAGATACCAGTGATTGCCCTGACGGCAAATGCAAACGAGAAAGAACGCAAACGGATTGTAGAGGCCGGCGTGAATGACTACTTGACCAAGCCTTTTGTTCCACAAGACCTTTTTAATAAAGTGCTGCAACACATTGACTCCAATAAGATCCTTTGCTAAGAACCTGTTGGTTCAGAGTACAAACTGACAGGGGGCAAAATGGAAATCAAGCACGTTTTTGTAGGTTGCTGTGGCTCTTGGCTGAACTGCCGACCCTCTACATCACTTGTTACGTTCAACGTTTAGGAAGTCAGTGCCTACCATCAAACCAGACCAGCATGTTGCTAAAGTGAGTGAGCCCTCAGAATGGATGGGGAATGGTTTGCTTGTGCTTTGTGATCCGCCAAACGGCGAAATTAGCTTTGGACATGCTCCTGTAAAACCTTCAACTAAGCCTTCAAAGCAGCCAATGATAATGCACCCTCATCCTACAGCTAAACCAATCTTATAAAACTAGTCTTTCATATGTCTATAGCTCATCGTGCCTTGTAGAATACCTAGGGTGTGTTGCCCTGAATCCAGACCCAAAGTGAAGTCTTAAACCATTCAGCGTCTTTCATTTGAAAATAAATGTTTACCAAACTTTCTCCTGCTGATAAATAGATGCAGCCCTGGAGAGGTGCGATTAACTTTTGTCCAAATTCTTTCTTAAATTGGCAATAAAGGAAAGTTAATTGTTTTTATTAGATATTTTATTTTTTTGATCCCCATGTCTAGTCTACAGAATGACGCTTCTGAAAAAATCTTTGTGCTGGAAGATGACCTCTGGTACTCACAGTTCCTGAGCTATCATCTCTCAACCAATCCAGACCATCAGGTTGAGGTGTTCAATTCTGTAGATGAATTTTTGGGCCGTTTACCAGAAACTCCCACTATTATAACGCTTGACTATCATTTGCCTTCTGTTACCGGAGAAGCCGTTTTGCAGAAGATTCTGGAAAAGAGCCCTAATTCGTACATTATAATTATTTCTGGACAGGAAGATATCAGAAAGGCCGTCAGCCTGATGAAGATGGGGGCGTATGATTACATCGTCAAGAATGAAGAAACCAAGGAGCGTCTCTGGAGCATTGTAGAGAAGATCAAACACAATAGATCTCTGAAACAGGAACTGGAGGTGCTTCGGAAAGAGGTAAAGCAGAAGTATTCCTTAGGCAGTGAACTGGTGGGTTCTTCAGAGCCCATAAAGAAAGTGTATCAACTGGTGGAGAAAGCGGCCGTCAATAACATCAACGTGACCGTTACCGGAGAAACCGGCACGGGAAAAGAGCTCATCGCAAAAGCCATCCATCAGAATTCGCGCCGATCTAAGATGCCGTTTGTGGCGGTGAATATTGCGGCTTTGCCTTCAGAACTGCTGGAAAGTGAACTTTTTGGCCATGAGAAGGGGGCGTTCACGGGTGCCACCTCCCGGAGGGTAGGGAAATTTGAGGAAGCAAACGGTGGAACGCTCTTTCTGGACGAGATTGGGGAAATGAGCTTCAACCTGCAGGCCAAGCTGTTGCGCGTTTTGCAGGAGCGGGAGGTCACCCCGGTTGGGTCCAACAAGAGTATTCCGGTTGAGGTGCGCATTATCACCGCCACCCACCGGAACCTTCTGGATGAGGTGAAAAAAGGCAACTTTAGAGAAGACTTGTTTTACCGCTTGCTCGGGATCCAAATCCATTTACCGCCTTTACGGGAAAGGGGGCATGATATTCTGTTGATTGCCCATAAAGTCCTGAAAGATTTCTGCAAGCAGAACGATTTGGAGGAGAAATCCTTTACCTCAGATGCGCAGAAAAAGCTGTTGAGTCATCTCTACCCTGGTAACGTGCGCGAACTGAAGGCCGTGGTAGAATTAGCCGCCGTACTCTCAGACTCAAATCTGGTAACGGACAGTGATATACAGCTTCAGAAGACCGTTTCCTCATCTGCTTCAGAAGAAAAGACCCTGGACCAGTATATCCATGAAATGGTCCAAAGCTATCTGGATAAATACAACTACAATGTCGTGTATGTGGCAGACAAACTCAAAGTTGGCAAGTCTACCATCTATAGAATGATCCAAAAAGGAGATGTGCTTATTCCTGAACAGAAGAAGTACTAAGAAATTGGAGTGATTTAGCTGGCGAGGCTAGGTGCAGTAAGAGGCAGGATTACCCAAGCTTTAGGTTGTTGAAAGACGGAGCCAACCAGAGAAAATATAAAGGAAAGATCCCTTTGGAGGGAATTGTGGCAAGATAGGCGGCTTATTATACATATCAGAGGAAATCAAATAGCGGAAGATTGTATTCAGAAACTACAATGGTGGAGTTGGACGGAACTGTAGTTAAGAGATTATGCAATTTATTCAACAAATTTTTGAGGAAAGCCCCAATCCCACCTATATCAAGGATGCGCAAGGGAAGATAGTTTGGGCTAATTCTGCCTATGCGGTGCTGCATAGGGCTACGTTGTCGCAAGTACTTGAAAAAGGGGCTGTAGATTTCGATTTTTCATTTGAGAGGGATATGGAGGTTTTCCGGGCCGATGAAGTGAACGAGCTGGAGGAGTTCTACAAGCTGGAAGACGGGCGAGGAACCTGGTACCTCACCGTCAAGAAGCCGATCCGGCAGCAAGACGGGGAGCGCTTTCTGTTTTCCACCTCGGCAGAGATCACCAACCTAAAAGAAACGATCCAGGTGGCCGAAGATTCCTTTGCCTCCAAAGAGAAGTTTCTGACGGAAGTAAGCGGTGGACTGGAGGCTCCTATCAATGCCATCAGCAGTCTGGTCCGGCTTCTGAAGCAAACGTACATCAGCAAAGACCAGAAAAGATACCTGAACTCTATCCTGTCCATCTCAGACTACATTCTGGATGTGCCCAAAGATGTATTGGAGTACGCTCGGGTAGAAGCGGGTATTCTGGATCTGGCCACCGAGGTGGTGGACATCACTTCCTTTATCCGGGGAATTGTGGAATCCTTGATTTCCAAAGCTGCTGAACAAGACGTGACCATCCAGTTCACTGAGCCCGCGTTTCAGTTGCCTCGCGTGGAAATCAATCCCGTTTACCTGAACCAGGTTTTGGTGAAAGTAATCAGATGTGCCATCAGGTACACCAAGAGCAAAGAGGTAGTGTTCTCCTTTTCCCAAAAAGAGAAGGTGGGCAATATGCTGTTTCTCCAGTTCTCCATCCGCAATCTCGGCCTTGACCAAGACTATGAGGTGTTGGCGAAGGTGTTTGAGTCGGATAATAGTCTGCATACCAATGAAAAGTATAAGCGGAGTAGAATTGACTTAGGGGTGTATACCAGTAAGAAATTGATTGAACTGCAGGGCGGAAAAGTTTGGCTGGAGGAGAATAAAGAAGAAGGAACCAGTATAGAGTTCATCCTCTCATTTCCAGTCATGCAACAACATGCTACCACGCCTGACGGAGATGCCGGGCAAAAGCAGTTGAGCCCTTCTCCCGGACAGGCCACGGATTTAAGGCTGCTTCTGGTGGATAAGAATGAGAGCATCCAGACGCTGGTAAAGCACCAGATCCAAAACTGGAACACGCAACTAGACATCGCCACCAATGCAGAAGACGCTCTTCATCTTGCCACGAGAGAAAACTACAGCTTGATTTTGATGGACGTGGAACTGACCGGCACCAACGGTTTTGAGGCTGCTTCTGCCATTCGTGCCTCAAAGGGGCCCAACCAGTTTACCCCTATCGTGGCCTTTACGTCAAATGCGGAACACACCCCCGTTGAGAAATTCATGTCGGCTGGTTTCACTGATTTTCTCCGGAAACCTTATCACGCCTTTGACCTTTATCTGTGTATCACCAAGAACACCGGGCACTTCTCCAGGGAGCCGCTTACGCATGAGAACGTTGTAAATGAGCAGGAACAGCGGTTGTTTGACTTCTCCGGTCTCGGGAACATGGCCGAAGACAGCGTTTTCATCCGGAAAATGCAGCAGTTGTTTATTGACCTGGTTCCCGGGCAACTAGCTAAGCTGTCCGCCGCCATGCAGCAGCAGGAATGGGAAACGGTGGCGCTTCTGGCCCATAGCCTGAAATCTACCTACGGGAACATCAAAATAGTGAGAGCCGCTGAAGCCATGAAGCGGATTGAAGAGATCGCGGGCACAAAATCAAATCTCTCCGAAATGAATAAACTGCTGTTGGTGGTGAAAGAAACAACCCAGAAAGTGATTAACGTCTTTTCTGATGAACTTGGAAACACCCCTTAAGGCGTTTCGGGCCTGGATTTTGGAAAATGGCCCTAAAACGTACCTATCTTTCTATTGTAGAACAGTCTAAGGTAGCCTGTTGCTGCCTTCACTTTTAGCTGTAAAAGAGTAGCTGCCCTCTTACCATCTTTCCCTGGTGAGTGGCCAGATGGAATCAGAGATGCTATTCAGCAGCTAATTAGAACAAACCAGACCATTTCTGAAAATAGCCTGTTTTTGTAAAAACACCCCCAAAACAGGAAATCACCAATTCCGCCTTCCTCCAGAGGACTTGAGCCTCGTTCTAGTATTTGCATCCAATTATTTCTGTGATTTTTGCTAAGGAGAATGCCGATGTCCCAGAATGGAATCTGTATTCCCAAAATGGGAAGTGTAATAAAGAGAAAGCTGGTTAATTATACTCTAATTATATTTTTTAATACAAAAACTATAATGGCACGGTAATTTCATAGTATTTATAAAAATGATAAAATATGAAACAGTGTATATTAATTGTAGACGATGAGCCTACCATCGGATTGATACTGGAACATTACTTCTCCAAAGCTTATCAGGTGGTGGTCAAGTCAAACGGCAAAGAAGCAATGGCTTGGTTGGAAGAGGGACATCATATCGATGCTATTGTGGCTGATTTCGAAATGCCTTACATGAATGGGCTGGATTTTATCAAGCAGTTAAGAGCCAGTACCTTATTCAAGGACATCCCCTTGATCATGTTGTCTGGCAAAGAAGAGTCCAGAAACAAAATCCTTTGCCTGAAAAGCGGCGCAGACGATTACATGATCAAACCCTTCAACCCAGAGGAGCTGGAGATAAGAATCAAGAATGTTCTTAGAAGAGTGAAAATTTCTTAAAGTACAACGGGTATGAGGGTTGCTTTTCTATCACCGGATATTCAGGAAGCGGATGAATTTAAATCTGAGTTTGGCCAAAACATAGAGGTAAAGCATTTTGACAACCCTAAGTTCTTTTTAAAGTCATTAGAAAACGGTGATCTCTATGATATCATCATCAATGCTGCTTCACTGGGTTCGCCCTTGGGGATCAATTTGTTAAGAGAGGTAAAACAGAAATTCTCCCTCTCAACCCCAGTGATTTGGTTGGCCAGTAGCCCGGTTCCTTCCTCAATTCAGCGAATGTTAATGGAGACCGGCGTTTCTGACATCTTTCACAAACAGCCAGACGACCGGGAAAAGCTAAGTACCAGAATTGATTACTTAGCCAAAGCCAAGAAAATGGAGACAAATTCCAGAATTGAAAGCTTGTATGCATACAAATACCCTTTAGGGAAAAGAGTATTTGATATAGTAGTCGCTTCCACTGCGCTTTTTTGTCTCGCACCCATTTTATTGGTCATTACCATCCTCATCAAACTGGAATCAAAAGGCCCGGCCTTTTACTATTCTTACAGAGTAGGCACCGGGTTCAAGATCTTCAAATTCTGGAAGTTTAGATCCATGCGGCAAGACGCCGATCAGCTGCTTGATTCCATCAAGGATTTAAACCAGTACCAGACGCGGGTCATTGAGAAAAAAGAGGAAGGGTATACCCTCTGCACCGATTGCTCTGGAATGGGTTCAGAATGCGCGAATAAGCTGATCGATGAGTCGGGGAAGATCATCTGTGAACGGCACTACATAGAATCAAAGAAAACCAAGACCGGGGCAGCCTTCATCAAGATTGCGAATGACCCAAGAATCACCCGGTTGGGGCTGTTTCTGCGCAATACCAGCATTGATGAATTGCCTCAGTTATACAATGTTCTAAGGGGCGATATGTCCATTGTAGGAAACCGGCCCCTTCCCATCTATGAGGCGGAGAAAATCACCACAGATGAATACGCGGCGCGTTTTATCGCTCCGGCCGGCATCACTGGTCTCTGGCAGGTAAGTAAACGCGGCAAAGGGAATATGTCAGAATCTGAAAGAAAGGCCCTGGATATTGAATATGCCCAGAAGTTCTCTCTGAAGAAAGACCTCTACATCCTGCTCAAAACGGTGCCGGCTATGTTCCAAAAAGAAAATGTCTAACAAAAAATGAATATGAAAAAACTTTCGCTTGCCCTCTTGATGGCCTTCTATGGTCTGGTGGCCTCAGCCCAGACTGCTCCTGCAAAGGAAGCTGAATGGGAAAAGAAGCTCTTTAACTCAGAATACGCGCTTCCAATCCTTATTGAAACAGCTATTACCAATTCAATAGAATTGGAGAATGCAGAAGCCGCTAAGTTGGCCGCCATTGAACAAAGAAAGATTGTTCGTAAAAACTTCTACAGTGGTTTCTCCATCAACTCCTCCTATACCTACGGGAGTATGAATAACTGGAGCACCAACGGCGAGCCAGTAAATTCTTTCAACGCCTTTGACGCACCGTTGCGCGCCAGATATAATGCGGGTTTCTCCATGTCGCTGCCGCTGGGACAGCTCCTGAGCCGGCATAACACCATCAAGAACCAGGATCTGGCCATCGCACAGGTGGAGGGGAGCAAAAAGCTGGCAGAAAGAGCGGTAAGAATGCGGGTCATCACCTTATACCAGAACCTGGTACTGGCCAAATCACAATTAGAGCTGCAACAGGAAGCCTACCAGACAGCAGTCGTTAGCCTGCAGTTGGCCAAGCGGCAATTCAAGAGCGGCGAAATACTGATTGATGCCATGAGCAATGTGCAACAAGCTTACACCAGTACTGCCACTGCCCTGCAAACAGCCAAGGTGAACTATGAAACGCAACTGTTAATGATGGAAGAAACAATTGGAACTAGACTAATCGACTTAATACAAAGCAAATGAAACTTACAGACATCTTTAGACTCATAAATCGGAACTGGTTCTTATTGGTAGCCATTACCACGGTCACGGCGGCTTCTATCTTTTTCTTCACACAAGACCAGGTAGATGAATACAAATCAGGAACCACGATCTATACGGGTATCGCCTCTGGTTACAACATCAGTGATGTGACCGAAAGCAGCACCCAGTACAAGGCTGCCAAAGACGGTTTTGCGAACTTAATCTCCATTCTTGATTCAAGAGACCTCAGAGACGAACTGGGTTTCCGGTTGCTAGCTTCCCATCTCATGTTAAAGGCGCATGACCCTAACATCATCGGAGAAGAGGCATATACCACTTTGAAGGAAATGATCCCGGCGTCCTTGAGAAGCAAACTGGTAGGAGCTACTCTAGAAGAAACATCTAAGAACCTTGCTGCCTATTTCAACGCTTCGCAGGATAACGTGATCCGGGATGTGATTTACTCCAGCGAATTGGGCTACTCCGGGGACGCACTCGCCTCATTGGAGTCCAAAAGAATGGGTGACAGTGACCTGTTGCAGATCACCTATACCTTTAGAGATCCGGCGCAGACGAAACACACGCTTGACATGCTCACGCAGCTGCTGTTTGAAAAACACAGAACCTTGTTTACCGCCCAATCTGAGTCAGTGGTGAACCACTTCGTGAAAACGACTGAAAAAGCGCAGGAGCGGTTGAAAAACGCCGAAGAGAGCTTGCTCCGTTTCCAGCAGACGAACGGCATCATTGATTACAACACCCAGGTGGGCAACACCACCACTGAGAAGAACACGTTGGCCGCCAAGGCGAATGACCTGGATATTGAGTATGCCGGCGCCTCTTCCACCTTGCGCTCACTGGAGCAAAGCCTGAAGAAAAGAGGTATTCCCAACCTGTACAGCCAGGAAGTGCTTCAGTTGAAAAACAGACTCTCCCGGGTAACCACTGAGATTGTTGAGCTGGAGCTGTTGAACAGAGGCAATGCCAACGGTCCTCAATCCGGCAGATTGGCGGCCTTGAAGAAGGAAGCCGATGAGCTTTCCGAGAAGATGAAGGGCTCTGTGGACATGCACTATGCCAATACCCATTCTGTGGAGGGACTGCCTACCACCAACCTGCTGAACGATTGGGTGAGAACCACCTACACTATGGAGGAACTCAAGAGCAAACGCAACCTGCTGAACCAACAGCGATCTGCCTACAGCCAGGAGTATGAGAAACTGATGCCGCTGGGAGATGAGAACAGAAAACTGACCCGGGAAGTAACCATGGCCGAGCAGGAGTATCTGGCTCAGTTAGACGGTCTGAACCAAAGTAAACTGAACCAGCAGAACATTGAAATGGCGTCTCAGTTGAAAGTGATTGACGCGCCGTACATGCCCGGCAGCCCTACCAAGCTGACTCGTATCCTGCTCATCCTGTTCGGGGCGATTGGGGTGTTCCTGGTAACTCTGGGGGTTCTCTTGACCCGCGAACTGTTAGACGATTCGTTGCGCAAGCCTTCTGTGGCGGTGAAAAAGATGGAGTATCCCATCTTCGGGGTTCTTCCGGCCACCATCAGCTCAAGTTCAAAGCAGCTGCAGCTGGCCCAGAATGCCGAGGACCAATTGGCCCGCCAGCTCATCCTGAAAATGAAGCAGAAAGATTCTTCGTATCCTTTTGTGGTAGGGGTGTTGAGCAGCATGTCTGGCGAAGGGAAAACAGCCCTCTGCCGAGCCCTGGCCAATAACCTGATCTCCATGGGAATTGAAACCCAGGTGCTGCACCCAGAGAATCACAAAGGTACAGTGAGCCCAGATGCCCATAACACGTTCTATTCTCCAATCCAGGGCGTGTTGACCGATGCCACCATCGGCGACCTGGCCGGACTTGACTACCTGAACAATGCGGTGGTACTGGTAGAATTCCCGGCGGTGCTGGAAGAAACCTATCCGGTGTCCCTGTTCAAGCACCTGGATCTGGTACTCTTAACGGTAAGATCAAACAGGGTATGGCAGCAGTCTGACAAAACAATGTTTGAGAACATCCAGAAAGTGACCAATGCCCCAATTGAAACCGTCTTGAGTTCTGTGCGCCCAGACGATGCCAAAGAAATGGTGGTGGTGAAACCGAAGCAAGTGCTGCAAGATCAGAAAGTGCTCCCTTCGCCTAAAGGTTTACCCGCTTTAGAGACCGTTTAATCAAAACGCATCAAAAACAATTTCCAATGATCTTATCAAAGAACCTTTCTCTTGCTCTTGAAGCATCAAAAAAGAGCGAGAGAAGGGTTCAACTGATCCCACGGGGTTAATGATAACTGATCAGAGCAAACGTGAACAACCATGAGGCAACTTGAAATCTCTTCAGATAAAAAGGTATTCAGTTTACTGGTTCCTGTCCTTGCGTTAACCGCAGTAGGTATAGGATGGTTAACCGCCCAGTTAGGTTTTCTGGTGCCAGGGGTATTGGTGAGTCTTTTACTGGTTCTCCCTTTCCTGTATTCCATCTTCAAAGAACCGAAGGTAGGCATCATCTCCTTGATCGTGTACGGGTTCATCTTCAACCTGCTGGCCCGGGAGATCGGTCATTTTCCGTACATCTATGTGGTAGAAGGCTTTCTGGCGCTTACCTGGTTAGGAGCCATTTTCCATACCACCAAGCAGTATGACTGGAGCTATCTGAACAAGGAGATTTGTGTGCTGGGCTTTGTCTGGACGCTGGTGTATATTCTGGAACTGTTTAACCCTGCCCGCTCCAATATTTTCGGATGGATGCTGGATTTCAGATATCCCATGTTGTGGGTGCTTCTGGTGCCGCTTTGCCTGATGATCTTCAACACCAAAAAGGATCTCAACCTTTTCCTGATCCTGATCATCGCCATGTCTTTGTTGGCGACCCTGAATGGGGTGAAGCAGATCAAGTTCGGGCTGTCACAGGCAGAGCAAACCTGGCTGTCCACCTCGGGGTACATGACTCACGTGATCTTCGGGGAGCTGCGGGCCTTCTCTTTCTATACCGATGCCAGCCAGTTTGGCGCCTCGCAAGCGCACTTGTTTGTGGTGGCTCTGGTACTGGCTTTCGGGCCGTTCAAGCTCTGGAAGAGGGTTCTCTGCGGATTAGCCGCCCTGGCCTTCCTCTACGGTGAATCTATCTCCGGAACCAGAGGGGCTTTGTTTACGATCTTCATCGGGTTGGGCGTGGTGGTGTTTATCACCAAGAACTTCAAAATCACCGTCATTGCGTTAACCGTAGTGGTGATGGGATTCTGTTTCCTGAAGTTCACTTCCATTGGGCAGAGCCACTTTGAAATCAGACGGATGCGCTCTGCGCTTAGACCCCACGATGCCTCTTTCAACTTGCGGCTTACCAACCAGATCAGAATAGAGAAATACCTAAGCAGCCATCCGTTTGGGGGGGGG
>NZ_JACOAF010000063.1 GCF_014269285.1 Rufibacter sediminis | reverse complement strand
TTAGGGCGCGTTGACAAATAGGGAATGATTTTGGTTTGATCTTGTTGCTGTTATAAAAGTTTATGAGACGCTACGAGATCACGGACCGGCAGTGGGAGCTGATTTCACCGCTTCTCCCCGGCAAGTCAGGGGATGTGGGCCGGACGGCCCTTGACAACCGGCTCTTCCTGAACGCGGTGCTGTGGGTGGCCCGCTCGGGAGCGCCCTGGCGGGACCTGCCCGGGCGCTTCGGCCCCTGGAACTCCGTGTACGTGCGGTTCCGCCGCTGGGCCGTGAAGGGCGTGTGGCAGGGCGTCTTCGATGCTTTGCAGGACCCGGACCTGGACTGGCTCATGGTGGACTCCACCGTGGTCAGGGCGCACCAGCACGCGGCGGGCCAAAAAAAGGCGACCCGGAGGGGGAGTGCCTAGGCCGCTCGGCGGGCGGCTGGTCCACCAAGGTGCACGCGGCGGTGGACGCGCTGGGCAACCCGCTGCGCATCAAGCTCACGGTGGGGCAGCGGGGAGACGCCACCCAGGCGCGGGCGCTGGTGGAGGGCTACCGCCCCGGGGCCGTGCTGGCCGACCGCGGCTACGACGCCGACGACTTCCTGGGCTGCGTGCGGGAGGCGGGCGCCGAGGCGGTGATCCCCTCCAAGAGAAACCGGCTGCACCGGCGGGAGATCGACCAGAACCTCTATAAAGACCGAAACAAGGTGGAAAGATTCTTCAACAGGCTCAAGGCATGTCGCCGAATCGCCACCCGCTACGACAAAACCGCTGACAGCTTCGCCGGGTTCGTCTACCTGGCATCCATCATGATCCTTTTACACTAATTGTCAA
>NZ_JACOAF010000062.1 GCF_014269285.1 Rufibacter sediminis | reverse complement strand
ACCTTTATATTTGCCCATCTGCGAGAGTGCAATTTCCTATATTTGAAATGGGAGAGGAGAACTAAACGTTTATATAGGTTTTCATGCCCCTACATTGTGTTAGTCCTCTCCCCATTTCTTCCGGTCGGTCCCTGACAAGATAGAACACTAGGCCTGCATGCCTGCTAAAGGTGAGAGTCGCCCGACCTTCTTTTAAACCTAGGAGAAAGATATGGAAAAAAACCTTTTCATCGGCATCGACGTCAGCAAGCTGGTGCTGGACGCCACCGCCCTTTTCCCAAGCAATGAGCACTTCCACCGCCAGTTCAAAAACAGCAAGGCAGGATTCAACCAGCTACTGAAGTGGGTCGGCAAGCTTAACGCCAAGGAAGGCCACGGCCTGGTCTTCGGCTTCGAGGACACGGGCGTCTACTCCGTCGGGCTGGGCAGGTTCCTCTCCGAGAAGGGGCTCAGGTTCGTCTCGGAGAACGCCTACCGCATCCGGCGCTCCATGGGCATCGTCCGGGGCAAGGACGACCAGGCCGACTCATTGATGATCGCCCGCTACCTCAAAAGGAACCTGGACGAGCTGAAATTTGGCCATGCGGCCCCCGACCTGCTGCTGGAGCTCCAGCAGCTCTCCTCCCAGCGGGAGCGGCTGCTGAAGGAGAAATCGGCCCACAAGACCCGCATCAAGGAGATGAGGGTGCTGGAGGGCTGCCTGGACATGAGGTTCCTGCTGAAGGTGGAGAAAGAGATGGTGGCGCTCCTGGACAGGAAGCTTCGGGAGGTGCAGGCGGAGATCAACCGCCGGATAGCCGCCCAGAGGGAGCTCAGGGAGCAGAAGGAACTCCTGTGCTCGGTGCCGGGCGTGGGCGAGCAGACGGCCAACCAGATGCTCGTGCTCACCAGGGGCTTCACCCGCTTCCCCTGCTGGCGCAAGTTCTCCTGCTACGCCGGCCTTGCGCCCTTCAGGTACAGCTCAGGCACCAGCGTGAAAGGAAGGACCAAGGTGTCCAAGATCGCCAACAAGAAGATAAAGGCCCTCTTGACCATGGGCGCGCTGACCAGCATCAAGGCCGGCAACGAGTACCGCAGCTACTACGAGAGGAAGACCGCCGAGGGCAAGCACCCCATGGCCGTGCTGAACGCCATCAAGAACAAGATCGTCAGCCGCATGTTCGCCGTCATCGAGCGGAACATGCCCTACGTGTGCCTGCAGAGTTAAGTGGGT
>NZ_JACOAF010000061.1 GCF_014269285.1 Rufibacter sediminis | reverse complement strand
CAGATACGAGAAGACAGCCGGCAGTTTTGCCGGATTCGTTTTCCTAGCAGCAGCCATGATCCTGCTACACTAATTGTCAACACGCCCTGAAACTGTTGAGAGGCTGGCAGAGATTGAGCCTTTATGACCTCTGCCGGTGATACGCTGTTCAGGATTTGAAATCCCGGACTTAGGAGACGCGGATTTGTAATCCGCAGCAGTCCCTCCCAAAAGCAGGGGATTACAAATCCCTCTCTCAAAGCTTTCGGATTGCAAATCCGAAAGATCGTAGGATTGGAATGGCTAGGGCTTCATCGGCAAACGGTTAAAGCAGCTTCAGGGGATTGCCCCTACTCTTTTGCCCTACTTTCCGGAAATCAGGCCCCAAACCCAATCAAGACAATAACTGCGGCAGCCGGTCAGTTAGAGAAAATAAAGAGGGCAACTAACCGCTATTCCGCTCAACTATGCCGTACTTCTTTTATCTTGCTTCTTGATCCTGTGACTTAACTCACCGTTTGTGCAATCACTTCAACTTCACACCGCTTACTCTCCTTGGTATGCATTGCTTTGCCTAGCCGCCGGGATAGGCGTTTCCTGGCTTATGTACCGCCGGGGCGGTCCCTGGCCCTCGGGGTTGCGCTGGCTTCTGGCGTTTCTGCGGGCAATGCTGGTGGCGCTGGTGTGTTTTCTGCTACTGGACCCGTACACCCGCAGCATCCGGCAGGAGGAAGTAAAGCCGAAGGTGGTGCTGGCCCTGGACAACTCCCAATCGGTGGGGCTGTTCACCCAGAAAGACCAGCTAAACCGCACCTTGCAGGAACTGGATGCCTTAGCTGATCGCCTGCAGGAAGAAGGCCTGGAAGTAGTGAAGCAGACGTTTCAGGCGGGCGACACCACCGTTGCTTCCATTACCCAGACCCCGCTGAATGCCCAAGTCACCAACCTGCACGCCTTGGTGGAAAAAGGGAGCCACACCTACCGGAACCAGAACCTGGCGGCCACGGTGCTTATCTCAGACGGTATTCATAACCAGGGCCCCACCCCTACTTTCCAGCTCTACAACGCTCCCGTGTACCCTGTAGCCCTAGGCGATACGGTGGCCAAGCGCGATGTGGTGCTCGAGGAAGTGCAATACAATAAAATCAACTATACCGGCACCTCTTTTCCCATAGTGGCACGGGTCCGGCACAACGGGTTTGGCGGCACCACGGCCACGGTGCTGTTGCAGGAAAACGGCAAAACAGTGCAACGCAAATCCATTTCCCTGCCCCGCGGCGGAACGGTGCAAACTTCTTTTCAGGTAACCGCTGCCCAGGCTGGCAAGAAACACTTTCAGGTGCAAATGCAGCCCCTCACCGGCGAGTTCACCAACCTGAACAACCAACGGCACGCGTACCTGGAGGTCATCAAAGGCAAGCTCAAAGTACTGATAGCCGCCGCTGCTCCGCACCCCGACATCAAAGCCCTCCGCAGCGCCCTGCGCACCAATCCCTTGCTGGACGTGGAGGTGGTCTTGGGCCCTTTTCAGAATCCGGGCTTCAAAACGCCGTATGATGCGGCCATTCTTCACCAGATCCCCAACGCCAGCGGCGTAGGCAATGACTGGCTCCGCCGATTAAAAGCCGCCAACGTTCCCTCGTTCTACATCCTGGGTGCGCAGACCGATTATAACGCCTTCAACACCTTGCAGGCCGGGGTACAGCTGAACCGACCCTCGCCGCAGTTTGACGAGGTGCAGCCGCTCCTGAACAACGCCTTCCAGCGGTTCTCCACTGAGCCCACCGCCCAGAGCCGCATCAAAGCCTGGCCCCCCACCGCGGTTACCTTCGGGGAGTGGAACATTGCGCCGGCCGCCGAGGTCATTCTGCAGCAGCAGGTGGGCAGCGTGCGTACCACCAAACCGCTGCTGGTCTACAAACCGGCCGCTCCGGCTCCTTCGGCGGTGCTGCTCACCGACGGTAGTTGGCAATGGCGCCTCACCGAGGCCGTGGACCAGGGTTCTTCCCAGATTTACGATGAGCTCATGACGCACGTAGTGCAACTGCTGGCCAACCGCCGGAACCAGAAACGCCTGCACGTGTACCCGGTCAAAGACGAGTTTGAGACCTCAGAAGGCGTGAACCTGCAGGCCGATGTCTTCAATGCCGTGCAGGAAGAAATTTTCGGGCAGACCATTTCCCTCACGCTTACCCACGAGGGCGGCAAGCAAACGCAACACCGTTTCCGCCACGAGCAGGGGGGCGAAGGCCTGCGTCTGGGCAATCTGCCCGCGGGGGTGTACCGTTACACCGCCTCCACCCGCGTTGAAAACCAGAATCATACAGACACCGGCGAATTTGTGGTGCAGGAGCAGAACCTGGAGTCCCTCCTGGCCGTGGCCGACCACAGCCTGCTGAGCCAGCTGGCAGAGCGCTCCGAAACCAGGTTATACTACCCGTCCCAACTGGCGCAGTTAGAGCAGGATTTACTGAAAGCCAACTTCAAAACCATCCTGCGCAGCCACGAAGAAGAGAAAGATTTGCTGGAGCAGCCCTGGTTCTATTTCTTGTTACTGGGTCTGGCTTGCGCCGAATGGGCCTTGCGCCGCTTCTACGGCAGTTTATAAAAGATCATTCAACTCGTTAAAAAAGGAACGGCTGCTTGTGTAAAGCAGCCGTTCCTTTTGGCGGGTTATTCGTTTGTCGTGCCGGAGGAATCTACGGCCGGCGCAATGGTGTCGGCCCGGTTGTCGGCGGCGCCCGTTTCAAAGTCCTGTGCCCTAACGCTGGGGTCCCGGTCTTCGGTGGCAGTGGGTTCTACATCGCCCTCGGTGGGCTTGGTGGCGGAGTTACAGCTCGCTAGAAAAAACAACGGCAAAGCGGCGCAAAGAAGGAGGTTCTTTTTCATAGTCATGGTTTTAGTGCAGGATAGAATTCCGGGAGTCAGGGGCGCAAGAAGCACCAGACGGCGGCCGGAAGGTGACTCATTTTCAATTCTCTATACGTATGTCAGGAGGGATAGGTGGAAACGGCGGCGATGCAGCGGTTTTCAGCCGGAAGCTTTGCCAGTAAGCGGTGGGTCCTCTGCCCATTTTTCCTCATAAATGGCATTCCGTTGCTGAGAACCGTCCCGTTTTCAGCCCGATTTCTGGAAAACGGGTCAAAAACGAAACCAATTCCTTATTTTCGCACGTCAACGTTCGCTTCTTTGTTTTGCAGTATTTTCTCCTCTACAAGCCCTTTGAAGTTCTCACCCAGTTCACCGATGAGAACGGCCGCCGCACGTTAAAAGATTTCGTGTCCGTTCCCAACGTCTACCCCGTGGGTCGCCTGGATTATGACTCTGAAGGCTTGGTGCTGCTCACCGATGATAAGCAACTGCAGCATCGCCTCTCCGACCCCAAGTTTAAGGTGGAGAAAACCTACTGGGTGCAGGTGGAAGGTGTGCCCACAGACGAGGCGCTGGATCAACTGGAGCGCGGTGTCCTGATCCAGGGCAAGAAAACCTCTCCCGCCAAAGCAAAGCTCCTGGAGGGAGTCCAGCTGGGGGAACGCTCCAAGCCCATCCGGTTCCGGGCCAACATTCCTACCACCTGGGTCGAGATCAAGATAAGCCAGGGCATGAACCGGCAGGTGCGCAAGATGACCGCCTCGGTGGGCTACCCAACCCTGCGGTTGGTGCGGGTGGCCATTGGCACCTTGCAATTGGATTCTTTGCAGCCGGGCGAGTACCGGGCCTTAACTTTTGAGGAGATCAAGCAATTGAAAGGATTGGCGAAGCCGGTGAATACGTTTGTTAGGCCATTCAAAAAGAGGTCTTAAGTGTTTTGAGCTCGTTTTTGGAAAATTGGCTCCAAAACAGGTTTTGATTTTCCTGGTGTAATCTTAGTCTGCTTGCGCTAGCGGAATGCTGCTTTTGGCGTGGGTGCATGCCGTTTGCTTGCGCTAGCGGAATGCTGCTTTTGGCGTGGGTGCATGCCGTTTGCTTTCGCTGGCGGAATGCTGCTGTTGGCGTGGGTGCATGCCGTTTGCTTTCGCTGGCGAAGAACTGCCGTTGGCGTAGGTGCATGAACTTCATTGTTTCATCGCTCGGCTCCGTGCGCTCACGGCCGCGAGGCCCCGCCTTCCGGCCTCGCGCTGTACCAGTTTCCTTTGCTCCCTGCGGTCGCAATGCCTGCGGCACCGGAACCTGCTTAGGCGCTCAACCGAAAGGCTGGAAACAGCAATGCGTTGGTAGTAACGCCTCAGACCTCACAGGTTTTGAAGACCTGCGAGGCCTACTTTGTAGTGACGCAATACCTTGCGTCTTTCAACGGTTCTACCACCTGATGTTTTCAATGCGCAGATGACCTGCCACAGTTCTCTTCCGTTTCGGGGCGGTTTTTTAGAAAACAGGTCAAAAGCGCATTCTTACCTGACACCCTCCGCCAATTGTTCGTATAGAAAAGCTTTCGTCTTTTGCCTGAAATGACATAGTGTCACAAATGGCATGAATTATAGCCTTGGCACATGTCTTGTTAATAAGACTGCATCAAGTTAAACTAGGAACTACTAAATAAAACTATAGACAATGGGAAAAATCATAGGCATTGACTTAGGAACTACCAACTCTTGCGTTGCGGTAATGGAGGGTAACGAACCAGTGGTGATTCCGAACAGCGAAGGCCGCCGGACTACTCCGTCCATCGTGGCATTCCTGGACAACGGGAACGGTGAGCGTAAAGTAGGTGATCCTGCCAAGCGTCAAGCTATCACGAACCCACAAAATACCATCGCGTCCATCAAGCGTTTCATGGGCCGCGGCTTCTCAGAAGTAAAAGACGAAACCAGCCACGTTTCTTACAACGTGCAGTCTGGCAGCAACAACACCGTGCGTGTGAAGATTGGCGACCGTGAGTATACCCCACAGGAGCTTTCGGCCATGGTGTTGCAGAAAATGAAGCAGACCGCGGAAGATTACCTGGGCACGACTGTGACCGAGGCGGTAATCACCGTTCCTGCGTACTTCAACGACGCCCAGCGTCAGGCTACCAAAGAAGCCGGTCAGATTGCCGGTTTAGAGGTGAAACGGATCATCAACGAGCCTACTGCCGCTGCTTTGGCGTACGGTTTAGATAAAAAACACGCTGACCAGAAAATCGCGGTATACGACTTAGGTGGTGGTACTTTCGATATCTCGGTGCTGGAGTTAGGTGACGGTGTATTTGAAGTTTTGTCTACCAACGGTGACACGCACCTGGGTGGTGATGACTTCGACCAAGTGATCATTGCTTGGTTAGCCGATGAGTTCAAAGCCGAAGAAGGCATGGACTTACGCACTGACCCAATGGCGTTACAGCGTTTGAAAGAAGCCGCTGAGAAAGCTAAAATTGAGCTTTCCTCTTCTTCTGAAACGGAAATCAACCTGCCTTACATCACGGCTACGCAGACAGGTCCTAAGCACTTGGTGCGCAGACTGTCAAGAGCTAAGTTTGAGCAGTTAGCTGATTCTCTGGTTCGTCGTTCCATGGAGCCGGTTCGCAAAGCCTTGCAAGACGCTGGTTTGCAGCCGTCAGACATTGACGAGGTAATCTTGGTGGGTGGTTCTACCCGTATCCCAAGAATCCAGGAAGAAGTAGAGAAATTCTTCGGCAAGAAGCCATCTAAGGGTGTGAACCCAGACGAGGTAGTAGCCATTGGTGCCGCTATCCAAGGTGGTGTATTGACCGGTGAGGTGAAAGACGTGCTTCTTTTGGACGTGACCCCGCTTTCCTTGGGTATTGAGACCATGGGTGGCGTGATGACAAAGTTAATTGAGTCCAACACTACCATCCCAACCAAGAAGTCTGAGACCTTCTCAACCGCTTCTGACAACCAGCCAAGCGTGGAGATCCACGTGTTGCAGGGTGAGCGCCCTATGGCCCGCGATAACCGCACCATCGGCCGTTTCCACTTGTCAGACATTCCACCAGCACCACGCGGCGTTCCGCAGATCGAAGTAACGTTTGACATTGACGCCAACGGTATCCTGCACGTGTCTGCCAAAGACAAAGGAACCGGCAAAGAGCAGAAAATCAGAATTGAAGCTTCTTCTGGTCTGTCTGAGCAGGAAATCGAGCGCATGCGCAAAGAAGCGGAGGCGAACGCCGAGTCTGACCGTTTAGCGAAAGAGCAAGTAGAGAAAGTGAACCAGGCTGACTCTATGATCTTCCAGACTGAGAAGCAGCTGAAAGAGTACGGCGACAAACTGTCGGCCGGAAACAAAACTGCGATTGAAAGCGCCCTGGCCGAGCTGAAGAGAGCTCATGAGTCTAAGGACTTAGCCGCGATTGACAGCGCCATGGAAAACATCAACAATGCATGGCAAGCTGCCTCTCAGGAGATGTACGCGGCCACTGGCGGAGCTGGTCAACCTGGTGCTGATGCTGGATTCGGCGGTGGACAGCCAGGTGCTGACGGACAAGGCGGTGCCACCCAGTCTGCCGGTGCTGATAACGTGACCGACGTTGACTACGAAGAAGTAAAATAATTAATATAGGTTTAGTTGAGGAAAGCCTCACCGCTATGCGGTGGGGCTTTTTTGTTTATAGAAATTTTATTCTCGACCAAAAGTTGCCATTAAGACAACTTTAGCCGTACCTTTACAGTTCTCAATTGGAACCTTAGGTAAATGAACGTCATCAGCTTAAAGAAACTAAAGGAGTACTATACTCAGCATGCTGGTGCTAAAATTGGTCTGACCGCTTGGTTTAAAACAACTAAGAAAGCTGAGTGGAAGGACCTGAATGGGTTGAAGGCAGATTTCCCTAGTGCTGATTTAGTAAAAGATGACAGGGTAGTATTCAATATTAAAGGAAATCATTACAGGCTCATTGCCAGAATCAGCTTTCAATACAAGAACGTAATGGTCAAATGGATTGGAACGCACGCCGAGTATGATAAGATTGATGCCGGTACAGTTTAACTCTTACCACTCTGACATATATGATAAGCTTAAAGTTGATTGAAACCGAGGAAGAGTACGAGCAGATGTTGGCCCGGATAGATGAGATCTTCAACGCTACTCCTGGGAGCGCAGAAGCAAAGGAATTGGAGCTGCTCATGCTCATCGTCAACAAATATGAAGAGGAGCACTATGCCATTGAGGAGCCAGACCCCATTGACTACATTAAAACGCGCATGGAGGAACTGGGCCTGAAACAAGAAGATTTAGTACCTTATATGGGCAATAAAGGGAATGTCTCCAAGGTTCTAAACCGGAAACGTGGCCTCTCCCTGGAGATGATCCGCAACCTGCACAAAGCGCTCGGCTTTCCGCTGGAAGTACTAGTGGCCGAACCAACATTACACCTCAACAAAGGCGCTGCTTAATATTTTTTACATGAATTTCATTACCCTAGATTTTGAGACGGCCACCGCAGACCGTGACAGCCCTTGTGAGATTGGATTGACCTTCGTGCAAAACGGACGAATTGAGAAGACGGAAGCCTGGCTCATCAAACCGAAATCTTACCCGTACTTCAACAGCTGGAACATCGCCATCCACGGCATTAAACCGCAGGATGTGAAGCACAGCCCCACGTTTGACCAGGTGTGGCAGGAACTGAGACCCATGCTGCAGAACCAACTGGTGATTGCGCACAACGCCAGCTTCGACATGAGCGTGCTCAGAGCCACGCTGAACACCTATGGCCTTCCTTTTCCGGAGCTGAATTACGCCTGCAGCGTGCAATTCTCCAAACAGGTGTGGCAAGGTTTGCCGCAGTATGATTTGAAATCGCTCTGCAATAGACACGGCATCCAGTTCAAGCACCACCGCGCCGCCGCTGATTCTTACGCCTGCGCCGAGCTAACTTTACGCGCCCTGGCCCACACGAATTGCCGCCAACAGGAAGACTTCTCCGAGAAGCTGAAAATCAATTTCGGGCAGTTGTTTGAGGGCGGCTATAAAGCATCCTCCGTGAAGAAGGAGTCAAAACCTAAGAGAGCGTTTCCGTTTTAGTGGTTTCCTGTAGTCTAGCTTTCCCATTCTTGATATTATTTTAGGGAGAACACCTGAGGAACTGACCTTCTTCGCTTCCGCTGAATCCCCATTCGGTGAAGCGGACGTTTCTGGGCTGATTTTAAAGAATCTGCCTCAAACTGTTTCTCTATCAAGAGAGAAAATTGTCCTATGTTACTAAACAAAAAGAGGCTGCCCATACTGGGCAGCCTCTTTTGATATCAATAACTTCTTGAATTTATAACAGCACACTGCCAACTCTGGATACAAAAGCTTCGTGCACTTGTTGTTGCGTGAGGATGTGGCCCTGCTTCTGAGCTTCATCAGCTAACTGGAAGCCCAGACGGGCGGCGGCCATGCGTTGGGCTGGCGTGCCATGGTGACCAGTGCTTGTAAATCCGCAGTCTCCAATCTGGAAGAACAGTGTCAAGAAGTCTTCTACACGTTTGCTGTTGTAGGTAGCTCCTCTTTTGTGCGTCATGTAGTAAGCTGCCATGAAATCGGCCTCTAACTCAGTGTAGCGGGTTGCCTCGGCTTGATCTTTCGCGGCGCCGTTCGGGTACCAGGCGGTCATGTTTTTAAACTGCACCTGGTGCGCCCACTCATGGGCCAGAATGCCGGTCCACACAATATCCTGCTCCACTCCGGTTTCAGAAAGCATCTCTACGATTCCGTCGCCAATCACAATCAGGTTACGGTAGGTAGTGGCAAAGCCATCCAGCGCGAAGAACGGTGATTCAGGCAGGTAAGGAGAGAACGTGTTGAAGTAAAGGATTTGGTCAGCTGCGGCATAGGCCTGCTCGCGGGTTCTGATGTTGGTACCCACAATTTGATACACATCGGCCAGTTTCTCGCGGTCATTCAGCGTAGCGGTGTGCTGTCCGTTGATCTGGATCAGGTTGGGCATGTTCCAGAAAGTCTCCAGATCTCTCTTCCGCTTGGCCATCAGGTTGGTGTACTCGCCATTCTTGCCGAAGTACTGCTCAGAGGTATCAAAGTAGGCCGAGTACTGGTTGAGGGTCATGTACAGGTTCAAAATGGAGTTTGCACTCTGCGCGCTCCCGAACAGTTGAATCAGGTCTTTGCCAAGCGGGGCTAAATACTTGTTCTGCACCGCCACGAACTGGGTAGGTCCGCAGGTGCTGGGCGCCACGGCATCGTAGCTGAAGAGGTTTCTCAGGTTCTCACCGGGCGCTTTAAAGTCGGCGGGGGCAGTGAGACTCAGGTTTTGGGGGATTTCAAGGCCAGAGGCAGTCGCGGCTACACTCTTTGACTGAGCATCCGTTTTCACGCTCAGCTCTTCCATTTGATTTTCACAAGAAACGGTAGCGAAGCCTACCGCAAGGCACATGAGGGCAAACGTAGATTTTTTCATTAAAGGGGTTTTGTTTATAGATTAAATTTGAAATGTGTTCCTGAATAGTAGTGATGCTGATGTGTTGGAAAGTCTTTGAAAACACTGGATTCAAAGACTTTCCAATTTGAATATAGGCAATTCTTTGTAGAATTGCACAAGTACATTTTCGTATAAACAGTTCCTTCCCAGAAATAAAAGTCCTTATTTTCTTTGGTGGGCTTGGGTTAGAATAGATCCGCGGAAGACTAGCAGGCCGTGAGAAGAGAGTTCTGAAACCATGATTTTACAGCCGTGGCAATGCTTAGAACTTGTCCTATTGCATACTTCGTCGCGCACTTTGCAATGTGACACGCGCCACAACTAGAATCTTGAAAGCTGGTTTAAAACAAAAGCGAGGGGTTACCAAAAAAAAGTAGATCAACTCAGACGATGTATCTTACCTGTAGACACTATCTTTTACAGGTTTCCGTTTTGCGCCTAATTTCCACAAAACAGGCCTGAAAAGGAGGTTACCCTTTACTCAGTTGCGTCACGCCTACGAAGCCTCGCCCGCCGTCCAGCACTACTTTCCAGCCGCGTTGCTTTAGGGATCGTTTGATGAATTCGTTCAGGAAACCGTGTGCCACCAGCACGGCCATGCCATCGGCCTCGGCCTCCCGGGCAAGATGCTCCGCGGCCTGGGCAGCGCGGACTTTCGCCTGCTTGAAACTCTCAATGTCTTTCTGATTCAAACCCAGCAGCCACAGAATGCGCGACGTCACCTGCCACCAGAGAAGGGGAAACTTCCCCAAGGGCAATCCCCAGATGCGGTTCTCAAACTCCTTGAAAGAGGCATCTTCTATCAGTTCCACCTCTGGCCCGAACAGCATCAGGGCCGTGGCTTTGGCCCGAGGCAGCGTACTGCAGAACACTTTCCTGATGCGGTCCAGAGGCAAGTGCTCACTCCTTTCGATGATTTCCTCCACCTCGGCCACATTGTACTCCTGAATATACTGCTCCGCCTGCGCTTTCGTGAAGAAGCCTTTCCGGTTAATCAGCGGCCGGGCGTGCCGGATGAGGTAAATGTGCGGGGTAGCTGGGTTCATTACTACTACATACTCAAAAGGACGTGAAAACGGTTACTTGCGTTTTCACGTCCTTTTTCAGAAATCAGGTGTAAAACAACCGGTTTACTGGGAAGCCACGGCCTCGGTGCGTTTATGCCGCCGAAGCGCTTTCATATACACCACCAGTTCATCTAGCTGATCCGGCGAAATCTCGTGCTTCTTGAACGAGGGCATCCGCCCGATGCCCAGAAAGAAGGCCTTGCTGCGCACCCTGAACCGCAACGCCGCCCCGGGCAGCGGAATGTTGTTGAGCGACGGACCCAAGCCCGCCTCCCCCAGCGGATGGCAGCGTTGGCAGTGCTGCATGAACACCACGCGGCCGTTTTCCAGTTGCTGGGTTTGCACCTTCATGGGGCCTAGAATGGGTTCGCTACGACGGGCCGAGCCGCAGCTAGAAAGTACCAGTACCGGAAGAAGCCACAGCCATTGCCTGGCGTTTCTAGGAAGTTTGAGGAGTTGTTTCATCTGGCGGCAGTTTTAGTGATTTTCCAAACAACGCCGGTCTGCTGCTTTGGCGCTGGACCCTGTTCCGTCATAGGCATGATGCCAAAGTCCACCACGTAAAGCGCGGTTCCCTCGGGGTTAAACTTTACGGCGATGGGTCTTTCCAAGCCGCCGTTTTTCATGATGGAGGCCGGTCCGTTGGTTTTGCTTTTGTTCACGGCAAAGTCTTCGATGACGCCGGTGGCGGGGTTCACCCGTACCACCTTGAAGCCCACGGGTCCGTAGGTGTGGCCTACTTCGGGGGTCATATCGCCAAACTGGGCGATAAACGCCTCGCCCACGTGACCAAAGGTAGCGGTTCGGGAGAAATCCAGACCGTTGGAAGAGGAATGCACCCCCAGAATGGCTGCCGGTTTGGGCGGCGTGCCCGGATGTTGGGCCAACAGGAATTTAGGGTCATCGTGCGGCGTTTTGTAGTCATCCGAAGCCATGGGCTGCCCGGAGGCGAAATCTGGCCAGCCGTACCATTTGCCGGATTGCACGGCCCACAGCACATCACCGGTGCCGTAGCCGGGCCGACTGCCGCGCGTGTCGTAGCCGTTATCAGTGACGTAGAGTTGCCCGTTGGGCGAGAAAGACAAGCCGTAGGGATTCCGCAGTCCCCAGGCCACCAGTTCCAGCGGTCCGCCCTGCAACGGCACCCGAAAAATAGCCCCGGAGCACGGAATCGCGCCCTTGATGGTTTGGTTAGGCGTGCTGGGTGTCCCGAAGGGCAAGTAAGCGCCCGTGGTGACTTCGTCTTTGTCATCCTCAGTCAGCGGGTTATAGGTGGTGAAGTTCTGCCCGGTCAAGACGATGTCCTGGCACGGAATATCATGAAACGTGGGGTTGCGCTTGAGCCAGCCGTAATGGTAATTATCAGTGCCGACCACGCCGGAGTTGGTGGCCGTTCCCTGCCCAAAGTACAGGTAACCGTCCTTCCCGATGACGGGCGCATCGGTGTGGTGATCGCCGTAGCTGGGCAGGCCTTCCACCAGGCGGGTGATCTGTCCGGTCCGGGAGATTTTCAGGATGCGCCCGCCCTCCAGCTGCCCGCCTTCCGACACGTAGAAAAAGCCGTCGTGGTAGGCGGTTCCGGTCCAGGGACCGTTTTTGTCGCCGGCGGCAATCTGGGTGGTGGTGCCATCGGGGTTCAGGCGCAGCAGCTTGGGCGGTAGCCAGACTTCGCCGTAGGCATAGCCAGACTCGGTGACGTAAACGGTGCCTTGCTCGTCAAACGTGATGCCGGTGGGGTACGTGAGGCCCGAGGCGATGGGTTCAATGGTGTACCCGGCAGGCAAGGCCACGTCTAAAGGCTGCAACGGCCGCATCTGCGGATTGAAGTTCTTGGGGCCGCCATAGCTTCCCTTGATCTTGTAACACCCAGAACACAGCAGCAGCAACAACGCAACAATATAAAAGCGAAGAAGTATTTTCATAGGCGAAGGTTAGGAAGGCTTCTCCTTACATACCGGTAGCAGGAAAAAGAGTTGCCTTTGCACCTTGCTAAGAAAACTTTACTTTGGTCTAAACATTTAATAGCGGGAGATACCTCCTGTACTTGTATGAAACTGCGTCTTGTTTTACTGCTTGTCTTAATGCTAATGTTTGTGACATTCGCCTTGGTGCAATTGAATGACCCTGATCCGGAAATCTGGGTTCCGGTGTACTTGGCGGCGGCCGTACTGTGTTTTCTGGCCTTCAAACGGAAACTGTTCAGATGGGTATACGCGCTGGCTTTTGTGGTTTTTGGGATAGGTGCTTTTCTGCTGTGGCCTCCCGTTTACCAGGGCATCACCATGGACATGGACCACACCCCGGCCATTGAACAAGCGCGGGAGTCTTTGGGGCTCCTCATCTGCGCGCTGGCCATGGCCTACTGCTTTCTCCTGGAATGGAAATACCGGGCCTAAAGCGGAACATCGATCATCGTCCAGTTTTGGGCCTGCTTTACGAAAGAAGGGCCAAAACGAAGAGCGCTACGTTGTCTCTACCTGATAGACTTTGGCGTACAAGCGCCCTTTAATTTCCTCAAACTGACGGGCTTCAAGTCTCTCTGGCCAAGACATGAGGTGTAGCGGCACCCAGGGTTTGCCCGAGGCATAGGGGGGTTGTGAGTAGGCAAAGGAATTCAGGTGGAAGCCGGCCCGTTCATAAAACGCGATGCGGCGGGTTGCCTCCGGGGTATGGGGGAATTCCACTTCCAGAACCAAAGGCGGATTGGAGATTTCCTGCAGCATCGCTATCACTTCCCGGCCCAGCCCTTTTTCCCGTTTATCGGGTGAAATGGCAAAATGCTCCAGAAACGTGAACGCGGGGAATTGCCAGACGCCCAGAATACCGGCCAGGCTTTCATCCTTTCTGATAGAGAGGAACTGATATACCTTGTTCGTGAGCAGGGCTTCTTGCTGCATGATGCTGCGCCTTTCCTCCGGCGGAAAAGCCTTTACATACAAGGCCCACGCCTGAGCGAACTCGGGCGTGGGCCTTGTACGAAGTGGTTGCAGGGAGAGCAAAGGTTAGTCCATTTCGATGTCGCCGCGGCGAAGCTGTTCCACAGAACGCATCACTTTATCACGTTGCACGGCGCGGTGTTTCTCCAGGGCATCGGCTACCACGGCGTTGGTGCTGCCCAAGATCTGGGCGGCCAGGATACCGGCGTTGGTGGCTCCGTTTAAAGCAACCGTTGCGACCGGTACACCGGAAGGCATTTGCAGGATAGACAGAATGGAATCCCAACCGTCAATGGAGTTGCTGGATTTCACCGGCACGCCAATCACGGGCAGCGTGGTAAGCGCGGCCACCATGCCCGGCAAATGCGCAGCCCCGCCGGCTCCGGCGATGATGACTTTCAGGCCTTTCTTCCGGGCTCCCTCGGCGTACTCCAGCATGCGGTGCGGCGTGCGGTGCGCTGACACGATGGTGACTTCAAACGGAATGTGCAGTTGTTCCAGGATATCGGCAGCGCCAGACATTACTTTCAGGTCTGACTGGCTGCCCATGATAATGCCTACCAGCGGCGTAGGGGAATCAGGAGATTGGCTCATGCAATGATTTTTAAACGATTTTTAAGGAGATCAGCTTTCTGTTTGACTTCTTCTACGGTAGAAGCCAGCACCGTTAAATGGCCCATCTTACGGTAAGGACGGGTAAATTTCTTGCCGTAGAGGTGAATGTACACCCCGGGTTCCTGCAGCGTGGTGTCCAGCCCTTCGTACACGGCTTCGCCGGAATAGCTGGCCTCGCCCAGCAGGTTCACCAAAACGGCGGGGCAATGCGGCTCCGTATCACCCAAAGGCAAGCCCAGGATAGCGCGTAAATGCTGCTCAAACTGAGAGGTGGCGTTGGCCTTCATGGTATGGTGCCCGCTGTTGTGCGGCCGGGGGGCCACTTCGTTCACCAGAATCTGCCCATCGCGGGTCACAAACATCTCCACGGCCAGCAAGCCTACAATGTCCAGGGCGGTGGTTACGTGGGTGGCAATCTCAATGGCCATGCGCTGCAGTTTATAGGCGATCTGGGCCGGGGCCAGCAGGTAATCCACCAGGTTGTGCTCCGGGTGCATCACTTGCTCCACCACTGGGAAGGCCTTCACCTCGCCCTGCGTGTTTCGGGCACAAATCACGGAGATCTCGGTCTCAAACTCCACCAGTTTTTCTAAAACCGTAGGGGCCTGAAACGCTTTGGAAAAATCAGCCGCGGAAGTTAAGCGGGTCACGCCATTCCCGTCATACCCGCCCCGGCGTAGTTTCTGGAAAGCGGGCAGAAAATCCAAGTTGGCCTCTAGTTCTGCGGCCTCCTGCAGCAACCGGAAGTCTGAGGTAGGGATGCTGTTCTTCTGGAAAAACTCCTTTTGCAGGCCTTTGTCCTGAATGGTCTGGAGCGAGGCCGGTTTGGGATACACCAGAACTCCCTCTTTCTCCAACTGGAACAGGGCATCTACGTTGACGTGCTCAATTTCAATGGTCACGTGCGTGCACTTCTTCCCGAAGGCGTACACGGTATCATAGTCCTTGAAATCACCGTGCACAAACTCCTCGCAGAGATGGCGGCAGGGCGCATGCTCATCGGGGTCCAGCACCAGGGTGTACAGGTTGAAATCCAGGCCCGCCTGCAGCAACATACGGCCCAGTTGCCCTCCTCCCAATATACCTAATTTAACAGTATTCATTTTAAAACCAGAAAGTCACTAATAAGAAAGAAATGCTCGTTTGCCGCGGACTTTTCGCAATCCGCCGGAAACCCAAATCTCTTAGTTCTGTGGGTAAGCTACAAGTTTTGGGAAGCAAGAAGGCCATTTTCTTTCAGGAATTCTCTTTTCTCCCTTACAGCTAGGTGAAGGCAAGGCCTTGAAACTCGTAAAAGTACCTGGCAAGGCTTTTTTTGCTTTAGTAATTTAATAATTTTGCACTATATATTTTAAATATTCATAAATAGCCTTCTATTCAAAATTCAGATTAGAAAAATAGTTACTTACCCATGAATACTTCCTATAAGCTGTTACTGCTGGAAGATGACCATCTGTTAGCTGGTTCGCTTGCCCAGGCTTTGAATAAGCAAAATCAATACGCCCAACGGGTAGACATCCAGGCGCTCAGCTACGAGGTGTTCGAGAATCAGTACGGGCTAGGGCGCAACTCTACCCGGGAGTTTATTGTGCTGGGCGGCAAGGCTTCTCTGGGATATGCCCCTGATACCCGCCTATTGAAATCACTGGCCACGCAACTGGAAAGAACCCACCTCTTCGTGCTGACTTCTTCTTTAGACGGCAAAGAAATCCTGAACCTGTGGCAGCCGGGCGTAGGCGGAGTGCTGCAAAGGGACGAACACGCGCATGTGGGGTTGGTGAAGGCCATTCTGCGCTTACAGTTGGTCCAGCAAAAACGCACCTACGTGCAGGCCAAGCCGAAGCCTACGGGCATCTGGCAGAAACTCTTTGCCTAACCAGCCCCGTTGGTTTAGGCTAAATTCAACCAGGTGTCCGTATTTTCCTGAATTTCCGTATTATTGGACGCAATGGAAATTCTACTCGCAACTTTCTCGGCTTTGTTCTCCGTGGTCAATCCCTTTGGGGCCATGCCGGTGTTCCTCACGCTCACGCACGATGACAGCCCCGCCCGGCGGAACCAGCAGGCGTTCAGGGCCTGCATTTACATGATCCTGATTTTGACGGTTTTCTTTCTGGCCGGGCAAGCCGTGCTGGATTTCTTCGGCCTCCGGATTCACGATCTGCGCATTGCCGGGGGCATCATGATCATGCGGGCGGGCCTGGATTTGCTCAACCCCAAAGGCGAGGACGGCAAGAAAATATCCAAAGACGTGGTGGCCGAAGGTGTGGAGAAGGAAGACATCTCGTTTACTCCGCTGGCCATGCCCCTGCTCTCGGGCCCGGGCTCCATTGCGGTAGTCATCAGCCTTTTTACAAAATCGCTCACATTTCTGGACATGTGCCTCACCATTCTGGGCATCGTTTTACTGGGTCTGATGAGTTACATCATCCTGCTTTTCTCGCCCCGCCTGATGATCTTTTTGGGCAAAGCCGGTCTGGCCGCCCTCACCAAGATCATGGGCTTCATCGTGTTGTCTCTGGGCGTAAGTTTCATTGTCACGGCACTGTTGGCTCTTTTTAAGTAAACTGTTCTAACCTGTTCAGTCTCCCGTTTTAGACCTGTTTTTCCAAAATCGGCTCCAAAACAGCCATTGTTAAAAACCTGCCCGTCTCAATTATCTGACTCAGAACCCAGAACTCAGAACTCAGGACTCATTGTTTTGCCTTATCTTTGCACCATGCAATTAAAGAACGACTTGCTCCTGCGCGCCGCCATGGGGCAGCCTACTGAACGAACTCCCGTATGGCTCATGCGTCAGGCAGGCCGTATTTTACCGGAATACCGCGCCGTGCGCGAACGCCTCTCCGGCTTCAAGGAACTGGTGGAAACCCCTGAACTGGCCGCCGAGGTCACCATTCAGCCGGTGGATTTACTGGACGTGGATGCCGCCATCATTTTCTCTGATATTCTGGTAGTACCCGAGGCCATGGGCTGTACCTACGAGATGATCGAGAAGCGCGGACCTTTGTTCCCGAACACCATCAAAACCGCCGCCGATGTTGAGAACGTGCGCGTTGCTGATCCTTACGAGCACCTGAACTACGTGCTGGAGGCCATCAAAGTCACCAAGCGCGAACTGAACGGCCGCGTGCCGCTCATCGGGTTTGCGGGCGCGCCCTGGACTATTTTCGCGTACATGGTGGAAGGCAGCGGCTCCAAGACGTTCTCCAAAGCCCGCAAAATGCTCTACGAAGCCCCGGAGCTGTCGCACCAGCTGCTGCGCAAGATCACCGATACCACCATCGCGTACCTCAAAGCGCAAGTGGAAGCCGGCGCGAACCTGATCCAGATCTTTGATTCCTGGGCGGGCATTCTGCCGCCGGCGCACTACAAAGAGTTCTCGTACCGCTACATCGCGGAGATCTGCCAGGCCATCCAAGGCGTGCCGGTCACCGTTTTCGCCAAAGGCGCATTTTTCTCCCTCACGGATTTCGCCCAACTGGATTGCCAGGTCATCGGGTTGGACTGGAACATGGACGTGAAAGACGCCCGCGCGGCCATAGGAGACGGTAAAACATTGCAAGGCAACCTGGACCCGTGCGCGCTGTACAACGATTTCGCCGGCGTGAAACGTGAGACCATCAAAATGCTGGAAGCCTTCGGCCCCAACCGCCACATCGCCAACCTGGGCCACGGCGTGTACCCAGACACTGACCCCGAGAAAGTGAAATGTTTTATCCAGACGGTGAAAGAATATAGCCACCGATAAGCATTTCAAGCCTCTTTTTGGAAAACCATACCAAAACGGCCTCCTGTTCATCTGAGCAGGAGGCCGTTTTGGTATAAGTTCCTAAGACTTGGGAATGCCGTTTTGAGGCTTTGCCTCACTGAAGTTGCAAACTTCAGGTCATGATGGGTCCAAGTTGAAAACTTGAACCAGATAATGGGTATCAATGTATGAAACTACACCTCATACTTCTTCCTATCGCAAGTTTAGCGCTAGCGCAACTTGTGGTGGTCATGACGGCAAGCTTGCAACTTGCCTGCTGCGGCCTTCCAAAGACTGCTTCCCTACCGAGGAATGAATCCTGAAACCCTTCCAGTTTAAAGCTGATTTCTCGAAAACGGCCCCAAGACGCAGACGCATCAGGTGGTCACTTCAAACGAAGCCAGCTCCTTTTGCAAGACCTGTGATTTCTGAGCTTCTGATTTGAGTAGCTCGCGGTTAATAGGCACCACGCCCACGTGCTCACACACTAGGCCTCCGCCCAGGTTCGCCAGCTCGGCCAAAGCGGGTAGCGGCAGACCGGCGGCCAGGCTGAGGGCGGCAATGCTCACCACTGTGTCGCCGGCCCCGGAAACATCAGAAATGGACCGGATGTGGGCATCCAGATAGGTTTTGGTTTGATCGGCAGCCTGGCAGAAAACGCCGCGCTCCGAGAGCGTCACCAGCACATTTTCCAGCTCCAGCTGCTGCTGCAACTGCTGGACGGCGGCTTCAAAAGCGTTTAGGTTGGCATCCTGGAAATCCACTTTCAGGCCTTCTTTGAGTTCTTTCAGGTTGGGTTTGAACAGCGTGCTGCCTTTGTAGGACAGGAAATTCTTCTTCTTGGGATCGACCACTGTGGGAATACCGGCCTGTTTGGCCAGACGCAGCAGTTCTTTTATTACTTCGACACTCAGCACGCCTTTGTCATAGTCCTCGAAAATAACCACGTGGGCCTGGTCCAGTAAGCCCTGAAACCGCTGCACCAACGCCTGTCGCTCAGCCGCTGACAAATCAGTCTCTACTTCAGAATCGATGCGGAGCAGTTGCTGGCCGCCGGAGATGATGCGCTGTTTCACCGTCGTGGGCCGCTCTGAACTTAGCACGATGCCCTCGGCGGTCTGGCCCTGCTCCTGCAACAGGCGCAGCAACGCTTCCCCGTCCGGGTCGTCTCCCACTACGGAGCAAAGCAGCGGGGTAGCGCCCAGGCTCTGCACGTTCAGGGCCACGTTGGCGGCCCCGCCCAGGCGCTGCTCTATCTTGGTGCGGTTCACGATGGGAACCGGCGCCTCGGGCGACAATCTCGTCGATTTTCCCCAGAGATAGGCGTCAATCATCACATCACCCACAACCAACACCCGCAACTGACTGAAGCGGTTAAAAAGAGACGAAACCGTGTGCTGAATGGACATTCAGGAAAATGTAGAGGTTAAAAACAAAACATTGGATAAAGCACCCGTTTTAGGGCCACTTTATCCAATGTAGGGCAAAAGTAAAAAGAAAAAGCGAGACTCAGTTTTAGCTTAGTTTCGCTAAACTGGCCTTAATACGCTCCAGGGCTTCAATCAGCTTGGCGTCTGAGGCGGCAAACGAGAACCGGATGCACTGCGGCGCCCCGAAGGCTCCTCCTTCCACCAATGACACGTGCGCCTCGTTGAGCAGGTACATGGCCAGATCGTTCGCGTTCTCTATCTTGATATCGCCCGCCGATTTCCCGAAGTAAGCGCTCACATCGGGGAAGATGTAGAAGGCACCCTGCGGCACGTAGGTTTTAATGCCGGGGATGTCGTTCATCAGCCCTAGCACCAGGTCGCGGCGGCGCAGGTAAGAAGCGCTCATCTCCTCGGCCGAGGCACGTCCGCCTTCCAGGGCCGCCTGCGCGGCTTTCTGGGCGATGGAGCAGGTACCGCTGGTGATCTGGCTCTGCATTTTGTCACAGGCATCGGCAATGTCTTTGTGGGCCGCAATGTAGCCCACGCGCCAGCCGGTCATGGCGTAGCCTTTAGAGAAACCGTTCACAGTGATCACGCGGTCTTTGATAGAATCAAAACGGGCCAGGCTGTAATGCTCACCGGTGAAGTTGATGTACTCGTAAATCTCATCGGCGATGACGTGCACCTGCGGATGTTTCTCCAGGATGGCGGCAAACGCTGCCAGTTCGTCTTTGGTGAACACCGAGCCCGTCGGGTTGCACGGCGAAGAGTACATCACCAGCTTGGTGTTGGGCGTAATGGCGTCTTCCAGCTGCTGGGCGGTGATTTTGAAATCGTTTTCCAGGGAGCCTTTCACCGGCACCGGAATCCCCTCGGCCAGTTTCACCACTTCCTCGTAGCTCACCCAGTACGGCGAGATGATGATCACCTCGTCGCCGGGGTTCACCAGGCACATCACCGCGTTGGCGATGGATTGCTTGGCTCCTGTGGACACCACAATGTTCTCGGGGCCATACTCCAGGCCGTTGTCGCGGCGCAGCTTCTCGACGATCGCCTTGCGCAGGTCTGGGTAGCCGGCCACCGGCGTATAAAAGGTATAGCCATCATCAATGGCTTTTTTAGCAGCGTCTTTGATGTATTGAGGTGTTTGGAAATCGGGTTCTCCAAAACTCAGGTTGATCACATCCACTCCCTTGGCCGCCAGCTCACGGGCTTTTTTAGCCATGGCAATGGTTTGGGACTCGGCAAGGGAGGTAATGCGATCTGAAAGTGCTTTTTGTTCGGTAGTTATCATCTCTTGAGAAGACATAAGGTGTGGCGCCAAAATTAGAAGGTTTTGCTGTTTTTACAGCAAATGCGCGCATATTTAATTAATACGTAAGGAGTTTAAGGGTTGATTCTGTTAAAATAGTGATTAATAAGGCAGCTACTCAACGTCAGAATTGCCCTTTAACGCTTCCCGCGCTTTTTCATTTGCGGTCACTTTGTTTCCAAATTTCTACTGTCAGCTCTTTTTGCCTGTTTTCTCAAAATCAGGCCGAAAACACCTAATGATAAAGTCGGGCGGCACGCGCAGGGTTGATACACACAGTTGCTGAAAGGCAGCGCTTCTACCCTTTTCTGTGGGTTATACTGGTCAGGGCTGGGCAATACACCAAACTTCTGCCAAGGCAGTTAGTTCTTTTACTGGTTATCTTTTGTGGTTTTCGCATTTCAAGGGATTTCCTTATTGCGCTTCCAGAAAGCGGCCCCGATGGTGCTGGCTTTCCCAAAACGGGGCTTCCTCTCAGTAGAGAGGAAGCCCCGATGGGGTCCTGTACAAAGTGAACAACCCAGGTAGCCGCTCACTCTGTACTGGGAAAATACCTTCAACTACTTTGAACATTGCTGGCTAACCGTATTCCTGCAAATGCCAGGCTATTGAATTAGTGAATATTTTCAACGCTAACGGTCTTGTACACCTGCTCAATAAACTGTTGCACGGTAGTGGGTTTTCTGCCCAGTAAAGACTCCAACGTGGTATCCTCCAAATCCATCATGCCTTCGGCCACAGCTGTGCCCCACATGACAAACATGCCAATGTACAGCTCTGGCACACCTGCTTTCTCCAGAATAGCTTTAAACTCTTCCACCTTGGGGGAAAGGTACTTAATCTCCTGGCCTACTGCCTCAGAAATATAGTTCGCAATTTCTTCAAAACCCACTGATGCGTTGTGGGTCAGATTGTACGTCCTGTTTTCATGGCCTTCGGTCGTTAATACGTTAACAGCCGCCTCGGCTAGTTCTTCCCGTAGTACCCAGCTGGCTTTCCCTCCAGCTGCGGGAAATAAAATAGTCCCTGTTTCGGCTACCTTTTCCCCAATAAAGGCTAGAATCATTTCCTGGTAAATGCCATTCTGGAGAATGGTATACTTGATCCCACTTTCTTTAAGAAACTTCTCTGACGCCACGTGAGAATTCTCAAAGTCAGCAATGGCAGAAGCTTCGTAGCCGGGCTTTCTCACGAAAGAAGTGTAGGCGATGTGCTGTACGTTTGCGTCTTTGGCTGCGGTAATCGCGTTGATGTGGTGCTTTGTTCGGTTTTCAACCGGGCCCCGGTCACTACTGGAAATCAATAACAGTTTATCAACGCCCGCAAAGGCTTTGCGCATGGATTCTACGTCTGCATAATCTCCCATTCTCACCTGAATACCTTTGTCTTTCAAAGGCTGGGCGTCCTCTCCGTCTCTTACCAATGCGGCAATGTCTTTAGCGGCTACCCCTTTGTTTAATAAGTGCTGTATGGCTTTAGAGCCAAAATTTCCGGTTGCTCCTGTAATTAGAATCATGGTTGCTTTTTGATTAGTGGAGCGGCAAGTTGACGAATTTACTATAGTATGTATAGTTGTTTCTTAAAAAGAACTCCTATACTTTTGTATAGTAAACCACTTAGAAACTTCACTGTGAGCGACTTTAAGAAATTAGTAGAGGAGGAAAAGTTACAGCAATGCCCTAGGCAATTCATCCTTGCCTTGACCGATACGCTTCAGGTGATTAGCGGGAAATGGAAGCTCCCGATAATTGCTTCCTTACTGTATGGAAGAAGCCGGTTTAAAGATTTACAGGACAATATAGAGAAGATCACTCCCAGGATGCTTTCAAAAGAACTGAAAGAACTGGAGATTAACGGTATTGTGCAGCGCAAGGTGTTTAACAAAACGCCGGTCCTAATAGAATACACCTTAACCGAATCTGGCAAAAATCTGATCAATGTAGTAGATACGATGCTCGCGTGGGGATTAGCCCATAGAGATGGAGTAATAGGACAAGACAGACCTAACGAGCAGTTATTTGCTAGTAAGGATTAGGGTAGACAACCCGCGAGGCCGAATGAGGATTACGTTGGGGGAGGACATGCGCCAGGCTTTGGCACGCCACTTTTCATGCTCTTTTACAGCTTTTCCTGAAAACACGGGCCAAAAACAGCGGGTAGCTATCAGCTTTTGCGTATTCGCCTACTTTTAGATTGTTCCCGCCAAATAAACCTGCGATTTAGCTGAATGCGCTGCTGCTACTTGCCTTGTTTGAAAGAGTTTTGTTTTCTAAGCTGATCTGCCCAGATTGGAAATATTACGGGACAGGATCAGCAGATCGGCGTAGGGCGTGTAGTCCTTGGCGTAGATGACCTCCATCTGCCGGGCAGCGGCCGGACTGATGCGCCGCCCTGAGACTTTATCTACCGGCGACAAGATGGCTGGCTTGGATTCTGGCGTGGCCGTGGCTTTCAGGCCTACCCATTGGTAAACGCCCACCAGGTTTCCGAGGCAGTTTTTCAAAAACTGCCTTTTTCTGTTGATCCGCCAGATCAGGAAAGGCGACAAAACCAGCAACAGGGCACTGACCAGCGAATTCAGCACGGCTTTGTTCCGGCGGTAATACGGGTTCAGGAGATTGACTTCAATGTGCAGGGCGTAATAATCGCCGGGAGCGTTCTTGGAGGAAGACCCGATAATGTAGGCGCTGTTCTCGGGCAGAATCTTGAATTCCACGGCGCTGTTGTGGATCTGCACCATCCACTCAATGATCTGGGAGACGGCCAGGTCTTTCCCGCAGAAGATGAGCTCGTTGATTTTGTAGATTTCGATCACCTCCCTGATCTGCCGCAAATCGGCGGGCGTGTGCTGCGGTTCCAGGCGGGCTAGGGGTTCCTGGGCTCCGGCCTGCCGCAACAGATTGGAAGCCCGTTTCACTTCTTTGTCGCTGCCCACCACCGCAATGCGCTTGGCCTTGGGCTCCCCGAACCGCCAGTGTCCGTAGGTTTTGAAATGCCACACCAGCCGCCAGAGCGTCATGCCCACCAGCCCCACCAACACGGCCACCAGCAAATGCTTTTTATTGGTCTCGCCCACCACTGAGACGATGCTGGAAAAGGCCATGAGCAGAATACTGCCCCACAGCATGCCCCTCACCAACCGGTACAAGCGCGTAGGTTGATCATAGGCCCCGCTGAAGAAGGCCGTTCCCAGCCACACCGCCAAATATGCCCCCCACATAGGCGACACCTCCAAGGACAACGGATCAGGCACTACTTTTTCTCCCAATAAGGCCCCCAGCACTAGGCATAAGCCGTCCAGCAGCAGCGGCAATACTTGTTTCACCCCCCTGAACAGCAGCGCGAGGGCCGCTCGCAGGTAAATGGCCCACCGGATCAGCAAGGAATACAGCCGTGCCTGGCGGCCGCTGAAATGTTTTTCGGCGAACACCATCATGGCCCGGTAGAACATAAACACGTAGTTCACGCTGGTTTTGCGGGTGCTTTCGCCTTTGTAGTGGATGATGCGCGTCTCGGGGAAATAGTAGACGTCAAAGCCACCTTCCTTGATACGGTAAGAAAGGTCGATGTCCTCGCCGTACATGAAGAAGTCCTCGTCCAGCAGGCCTACTTTCTGGAGCGCTTCGGCGCGCATGAACATGAAGGCCCCGGCCAGGATGTCTATTTTGTGCACCTCGTCCGCGGGTAAATGGCCCAAATGGTAGCGATTGAACACCGCCGATGCCGGGAACAGGGCCGCCAACCCAAACACCTTGGAGAATGCGACCCAAGGCGTGGGCAGCCCGCGCTTGGACTCCGGCAGGAACTTGCCCGCGCCGTCCATCATCTTCACGCCCAAGGCCCCGGCCGCTGGATTCGCTTCCATGAACCGGAAGCATTTGAGAAAAGTGTCTTCCTCCACCACCGTGTCGGGGTTGAGGAGCAGCACGTACTTGCCCTGCGCCTGCCGGATGGCCTGGTTATTGGCCTTGGAAAAGCCCAGGTTCTCTTTGTTGGCCAGCAGAATGACCTCGGGGAACCGCCGCTGCACCATCTCCACTGATCCGTCCACGGAATTGTTGTCTACCACAAACACCTCTACCCGCAGCTTCTGCGCGGCTCTCCGGACGGAAAGCAGGCATTGCTCCAGGAAATAGCTGACGTTGTAATTGACAATAATGACGGAGAGGTCTTTCAAGCGCGAACGTTGGGTCGTTTAAAGATACACACAGGAAGGCAATAGCTTGGTAAGTTCAGAAAAGAACGACAAACATAAAAAAAGCAGGAACTCAAGTTCCTGCCCATTGGCCGTTTCTGGCCTGTTTTCATAAAAATAAGTCAAAAGCTTAGATCTGGCTGTACGCCGTGCGGTCCAGAATACTGCGCCCCAGGGTAATCTCGTCGGTGTACTCCAGTTCGCCGCCCACCGGCACGCCCCTAGCAATGCTGGAAATGCGAGCCGGGTAGTCCTTCAGTTTACGGGTGAGGTAAAAGGCCGTGGTGTCGCCTTCCATGGTGGGGCTCAGGGCCAAGATGATCTCTTTCACCCCGGAGTTGGGCAGCCGCTCCACCAGTGATTGAATGTGCAGGTCTGAGGGCCCCACGCCTTCCAGCGGAGAAATGACGCCGCCCAGCACGTGGTAGACGCCTTTGAATTGGGCCGTGTTCTCAATAGCGATCACGTCGCGCATGTCACTCACCACGCACAGCAGGGCGCGGTCGCGGAGCGGATTGGCACAGATGCCGCAGACTTCCTGGTCAGAGATGTTGTGACAGGTTTTGCAGTACCGGATGCCGGTGCGCATGCGCACCAGGGCCTCAGAAAGTTGTTTGGTATCTTCGGTTTCGGCTTTGAGCAGGTGCAACACCAGGCGAAGGGCGGTTTTCTTGCCCACGCCGGGTAATTTGGCCAACTCTTCTACCGCATTCTCAATCAGCTTAGAAGGGAAATTCATCCAGATAAGTCAGGGTTAAACGATATCCGCTGAGATACCCCGGTCATGGATGGCAGTGCACATGATTTCCAACTCAGTGAAGGTGCCCAGTTTCACGGTGCACTTCCCTTTGTAGTGGATCAGCATGGTACATTGCTCGGCCTGTTCCTGTGTGTGGCGGCAGACCTGCACCAGCGTATTGATCACATGCTCAAACGTATTCACGTCATCGTTGTACACCACCAGCTCGCGCATGTCAGTGGTTTCCTCCAACAACAGCACGTCTTCCTGCTCCAGAATTTCAGTTAGAATGTCCATAACACAAAATTAAACAATTAACCTGAGTTTAGGAAGTCCTCTCTGCGTGAGCCTCAGCTGAAGTAAAACAGTTAAAAAGCGCCGCTTGTTCCTGAAAAAAAGGTAGTTTAGCCTTATTTTTGAGAAAAGAATCCGGCGCAGAAGGGATTGCCATCCACGCGTTTTGCGCCTGTTTTTCCAATCACAACCCCAAAACCAACATGCATAAACAACCGCTTGCCTGGATAGCCCTGCTCTGGCTGTCGCTTCTTTCTACTGGTCCGGTCTCCGGCCAGCAGAAGTTACTCACCATGGAAGACGCCTTCCTGAACCCGGCCCTCACCCCGGCTAACCTCCGCCAGCTCACCTGGGTGCCCGGCACCAACGACTTCAGCTACGTGAGCGACAAAATGGACCAGCTGCTGCGTGGAAACGTGCGGGAAAATGCCCGTCCCGTACTATCGGTAACCGATCTGAACGCGGCGCTGGAGAAAGCTGGAGGCGCCAAAGTTTCCAACGTGAACGGGTTGCAATGGATTAACGGCCAGGAACTGCTCCTGAAGCAGAGCGGCGCTGTATACCGCTACCACCTGCAAAGCAAAAACGCCCAGGCGTTGTATAAACTGGATGCCGCCGCCGAGAACGTCGATTTCTCCCCCAACAAGCAGCGGGCCGCCTACACCAAAGCGCAGAACCTGTTCATCTCCCAAGCGGGCAAAGAGAACGTGCAAATCACTCAGGAAAGTAATCCCGAGATTGTGAACGGACAAGCTGCGCACCGTTCTGAGTTTGGTATCTCCAAAGGCACGTTCTGGAGCCCCAGCGGCAACAGCCTGGCGTATTATCGCATGGATCAGACCATGGTCACCGATTATCCGCTGGTGGAAGTGGCCCCGGTGCCCGCCAAACTCAACAACATCAAATACCCCATGGCGGGCGGTAAAAGCCACCACGTGACGGTAGGCGTATATAATGTGGCCTCGGGCAAAACCATCTTCCTGAAAACCGGCGAGCCCGCCGAGCAGTACCTCACCAACCTGACTTGGAGCCCCGACGAAAAATCCATTTACCTGGCCGTGGTGAACCGCGCCCAGAACCAGATGTGGCTGAACCAATACGATGCCGCCACCGGCGCCTTTGTGAAAACCTTGTTTGAGGAGAAAAACGACAAATGGGTGGAGCCCGAGCACCCCATGTACTTCGTGCCCGGCCACCCCGACCAGTTTGTCTGGATCAGCGAGCGCGACGGATTTGACCACCTGTACCTCTACAACACCAGTGGCAAGCTAATCCGCCAGTTGACCAAAGGCGAGTGGGTGGTCAAAGATTTGGTGGGTTTTGACCAAAATGGCCGCGAAGCGTACTACACCTCCACCGCCGAGAGCCCGCTGGAGCGCCACTTCTACGCCGTGGAACTCAGCACCGGCCGTACCGGAAGGCTCACCCAGGGCAGCGGCGTGCACAACGTGTCCTTCAGCCCAACCGGGCAGTATTTCATTGACAACTACAGCAGCCCCGTTACGCCCCGCACCATCCGTATTCTGGACACCGAGGCCGGAAGAGTGACCAAAACCCTGTTAGTGGCGCAGAATCCGTTGCAGGATTATCAACTGGGCGAGACCACCCTCTTCCCCATCAAGGGCGAGGATGGCACCGACCTCTACTGCCGCATGATCACGCCGCCTAACTTCGATGAGAAGAAAAAGTACCCAGTGGTGGTGTACGTGTACGGCGGCCCGCACCTGCAGATGATCAACAACAGTTGGCTGGGCGGCTCTAACCTCTGGATGCAGCTCATGGCCCAGAAAGGCTACATTGTGTTCTCCCTGGACAACCGCGGCTCCGCCGATAGAGGCCGTGCCTTTGAGCAGGCCATTTTCCGGCAGGTGGGCGTGCCCGAGGTCAGTGACCAGATGAAAGGCGTGGAATACCTCAAAAGCCTGCCGTACGTAGACGTGAACCGCTTAGGTGTGCACGGCTGGAGCTACGGCGGCTTCATGACCACCTCCCTCATGCTCAAACAGCCCGGCGTCTTCAAGGTAGGTATTGCCGGTGGCCCCGTGATTGACTGGCGCCTCTACGAAATCATGTACACCGAGCGCTACATGGATACGCCCCAGGAAAATCCGCAGGGCTTTGAGCAGGCCAACCTGCTTAACCACGTGAAGAACCTCAAAGGCAAGCTGCTCATGATCCATGGCACCGTAGACGATGTGGTGGTGTGGCAGCACAGCCTTTCCTTCCTGAAAAAAGCCGTAGACGAAGGCATTCTGCTGGATTACTTCGTGTACCCGGGCCATCCGCACAACGTGGGCGGCAAAGACCGTGTGCATTTGTATAAAAAAGTGACCCAGTACTTTGACGAGCAGCTGAAGTAAGCGGTGCGTTTTACGCCCGTTTTCCGGGAAATAAGCTAAAAACAGAAAGGCGTTTCAATGGCAGAAGCGCCTTTCTGTTTACAGGGCAATTTCTATCTTTGGAAAACACTTCCACTCTTTCCTCCACATGAAAAAACTTCTACTCGCCTTATTGATTTTGGTCTCCGGTATTGCTTCGGCTCAAGTACTTGCTTCTGAAAACAGAATTGTGGTAATGGGCCAAGCCACCGTTGAAGCCCCCGCAGACCAGGTGAGTTTCAATATTAATTTATTGTCTACCGACACCTTAAGCCTTGATAAAATGTATGCAAAACACAAGGCGATGGAATCCAAAATCTACAGGATTTTAAAAGACCTGAACATTCCTTCAGACAAGATTTCATACTCCCTTTTATCTGTAGGAAAACGACCTTCTTATGCAGAAAAAGATGAAGACATAGTTTGGTACTTTGAGGGAACTCAGGAAATTTCCTTCACCCTTGACTCCCTCAAAACCTATCCAGCCATACGAGACAGATTGATCAGAGAAGGCGTTATAAGATTTGGCAGTGCTTTTACTTCCTCAAAAGAAGAAGAAATGAAAAAAGAAGTACTAACTAAGGCTGTAAAAGTGGCTACTGAAAAGGCTGAAGTTTTAGCCAAAGCTGGAGACAGAAAAATCAAGCGCATTGTCAAAATAGCAGATACAGATGACACTGACCCAATGTTTGAAAACTATACAAGTGACACCATATACGCGGTAGCAGGGGCCGACGCAACAGGAGGAAGTGCTGAAGGTACATTGATAGAAATCCCGCAGAACATCTCCGTTTCTGCAACTGTGAAAGTTACGTTTCAACTTAAATAGCCCACCCAACCAAATCGCCTATGCTCAAACGAATGCACCTCTGGGCGCTCCCACTCGGTTTAACGCTTTTAGGAGCGTGCCAGTCCGCTAGCAGCAAGAAAGAAGCCGCCACTTCTATTTCTGATACGGCTGGAGACGTAACGCTGGAAAGCTACAGCCAATATGTGACCGCCATCGCCTCTGATGACCTGGAAGGCCGGAAACCCTTTACCAACGGCGAGAAGAAAACCCTGGCGTACCTGGAGCAGGAAGCCAAAGCGCTGGGGCTGGAGCCCGGCAACGGCGACAGCTTTCTGCAGGAAGTGCCCATGGTGGAAATCACCTCCTCGCCCGCTCCTACCATGACCGTGAAAGGCAAGCAGTCCATGGAACTGACGGGATTGGAAGATTACGTGATCTGGGCCCGCCGCACCCAGGAAAACGTCACTATCAAAGACAGTGAACTGGTGTTTGCTGGCTTTGGGATTGTGGCGCCGGAATACAACTGGAACGACTACGCCGGTTTGGACGTGAAAGACAAAGTGGTGGTGGTGCTGGTCAGCGACCCCGGTTTTTACTCGGCAGACACTACGTTCTTCAAGGGCCGCACCATGACCTACTACGGCCGCTGGACCTACAAACTGGAGGAAGCCGCCCGTCAGGGAGCCAAAGGCTGCCTGATTGTCCACGCGACCGAATCAGCCGGCTACACCTTCAAGATTGTGCAGAACAACTGGAACACCGCTAAATTCTACCTGGGCACCCAGCAAGGCAAGGATTCCTACCGGTGCGCCATGGAGGGCTGGATTACCACGCCCGTGGCCGAAAAACTATTCACTGCCGCCGGCAAGCAGTTCCAGGCGGAGGTGCAGCGCGCCGCCAAACCCGGCTTTAAAGGCACGCCGCTGGGCTTGACGGTGAGCACCTCCCTGAAGGCGAAGGTGCGGTATGACAAATCGTACAACTTCATCGCGAAGATCACCGGAGACAAACGCCCCGACGAGGCCATCGTGTACTCCGCGCACTGGGACCACTTGGGCATCGGGAAGAAAAACGAGCAGAACGACAGCATCTACAACGGTGCCGCCGATGATGCCAGTGGCACGGCGGGTTTGCTGGCCATCGCCAAAGCTTTCCAAAACCAGGCGCAGAAACCAGCCAGAACCCTGGTCTTTCTGGCCGTGACGGCTGAGGAACAGGGCTTGTTGGGCTCGGCACAGTACGCCGAGAACCCCGTCTTCCCGAAGGAGAAAACCGTGGCTAACCTCAACATGGACATGCTCAACCCCTACGGCGAAACCAAGGATATTGTGCTCATTGGCATGGGGCAGTCAGAACTAGAAGAGATGCTCGCCGAGGAAGCACAGAAAGCGGGCCGCTACATTGCCCGCGACCCCAACCCCGAGGCTGGCCTCTACTATCGCTCTGACCACTTCAATTTCGCGAAGATGGGCGTGCCCGCTTTGTTCACCGGCATGGGCATTGACCACGTGAAACTTGGCAAGGCCGAAGGCAAAAAGCTGCTGGACAACTTCACCGCCAACATCTACCACAAACCCAACGATGAAGTGAACGATGCTTTTAAGATGGACGGGGCCGTGGCCGACCTGCAGTTGCTCTACCAGGTAGGCAACCGGCTGGCGACCTCAGCAGAATGGCCGCAGTGGAAAGCCGGTTCTGAGTTCAAGGCCGTACGTGATTCTTATCTGAAAAAGTAACTCCTGTTTTAAGGCTATTTTCGCAAAATCGACTTAAAAACGGCAAACACGGGGCCGCTCCAGAACTTGGGCGGTCTCGCTTATTTAAGCCCCTTGCTGCTCCCGGTTTCCCCGCCTCGCGTATGGGTGTCTGAACCTAACTCCGGCAATTATGTGGTGGATGTACGCCCTCCTCTCTGCCGTCTCCGCGGCTTTAACGGCCCTTTTCGCCAAAGTAGACATAAAAGGAGGTCTTGCAAGTGGCCCCATTGACAAAGCCAGTATCAACTTTATTCAATCAATACTAGCTCAAGAAGAGGAACTAACGTTCAAAATTACATTAGGTGCCAGTCTCATCTTTGCCGGCACCCTAGTGTGATTGACTTGAATTACTTCTTTCAGTTGCTCTGTTTTCAGGCAGCTTTTAGTTAAACAGGTTGAAACTGATGAGTGGCAACTTCTTGGTTTTTGGGAGCTGTAGCTGCTCTACCTGTTTTGTAAAGATTGCTCTGTCCGTCTACAAAAACAGTTTCTTAGATAGAAGTTTTTCAAGTTCTTCAACTCGATTGCCACTTCTTAATAAACCAATGTAGACTCAGTTTAGAATTCTATTTAAAATACTGAATATCATCCAATGTCCTACCCTGAAAGAAAGAGGGTAGAGAACTAATCCGGTAAAACTGCGAGCCCTCCTGCTACTCTTTCATATCTGAATTACTATTGCCTCTTGTTCAGGTAGCTCTTTGGAGGTTAGTAAAGGCTACAGTAGAAATCAACCACTTATTTTTCAGATTATTACCCAATATTTTCAAACAACTCTAGCTTATACTTTTATCCTTCCTGTGCCATCTGCTCTGGCAGACAGATCATAGATGAAGTATATAATTAAATTTAAATTATCCATATTCTTTTTATATCAGAAATCTTATACCATCTTTATAGGATTATATCATACTTCTATACAAAATATAAGAAAACTCTACCCTCCTTCAACCCTTTATGTTAAAAAATCTACTCTCTGTTTCATCTGGATTCAGATGGAGGCCCCTTTTTGCATTTCTGCTTTTCTTCAGTGGAATCCAGGTGGCCTACTCCCAAGCCGATTATGCGATTCAAGGGGCCGCGGCATCACCCACCTCGGTGGCTGCTGGGGGCTCTGTTTATGCCACCGGCTCCATTTACAACCTGGGCAATACTGCCGGGGCCTCTAGTAACATTGGCTTTTACCTGTCCACGAACAACACGCTGGATGATGCTGACACCTTCATTGGTTCTTCTTCGGGAGGCAGCCTGGCCAGTAAAGGTTCATCCTCCAGAAGCGTTACCCTTACTGTCCCTGGCGGCACCACTACAGGTACCTACTACCTGCTGTTTGTAGCCGATTACCTGAAAACAGTTACGGAATCAAACGAAAACAACAACGTAAGCAGCGTTTCTATTGCAGTAGTACCGTCCAGTGTTGACTTTACCATCACTTCGGCATATCTTTATTACACATCCTTACCGGCCGGAGGGAGTCTCACGGTAGAAGGGTATATCTCAAACCAAGGTAACATTGCCGCTTCTTCCAGCAATGTAGGTTATTACCTATCTACCAACAGCACATTGGATGCCGCAGACACTTTCATTGGGTCTTCTTCTGGCAGTGCTATATATGCAGGGGATTACACTTCATTTTATACTTCTCTTACCTTACCCGCTAACACTGCTCCGGGAACGTATTACCTGATCTTTGCGGCAGATTACCTCAACAGTGTAACGGAAAGCAATGAGACCAACAATACTGCTTCCCGTCAGATCACCGTGACTGCCCCCAGCGTAGATTTGGTGATAAACTCTGTTTACTTAAATAAAAGCACAGTATCACCGGGCGGAAGCATTTCTTATGAGTTTTACGTGTACAACCAGGGGAACACCGTTGCCGCGTCCAGTAATGTTGGTTTCTACCTGTCTACCAACAATACCTTGGATGCAGCAGACACGTTCATTGGGTCTTCTTCCGGTCAAAGCTTGACTGGAAGTAACAGCAACTACCGGTACTCTTCCGTCACTATCCCTGCGGGTACAGCAGCTGGTTCTTACTACCTTTTGTTTGTAGCCGATTATCTGAAAACTGTCTCTGAAACAAACGAAACAAACAACGTGAGCAGCGTTGCCATTTCTGTGGTAGCACCATACATAGATTTAAACGTTCAGTCTCCTTACCTCAGCCCCACTTCTGTCACGGCTGGGAACTCTGTTTCTGGCTCATTTTACCTCTACAACCTGGGGAACACCACCGCCACTTCCAGCAATGTAGGCATCTACCTATCTACCAACACCACCCTGGAGTCTAGTGATGTGTTTATTGGCTCCTCAACCGGAAACGCCCTGACCGGGGATAATTACGTTACCCATTATCCTTCCGTGACCATACCCTCCAACACCGCAGCAGGAACCTATTATGTTCTGTTTGTAGCCGATTACCTGGGCACCATCACCGAAAGCAACGAGAACAACAACATTGCCAACGTAGCTATTTCTGTGGTCACTCCTTCCATAGACCTGGAGGTACAGTCGGCTAATCTAACGGCTACCTCTGTATCCGCGGGGAATCCTGTCACCGCTACGGCCACTATTTACAACCTGGGAAACACCATGGCTGCCTCCAGCAACATAGGCTACTATCTGTCCACCAACAGCACCCTGGATGCGACAGATGTTCTGGTAGGTTTTGCAAATGGCGGCGCGATTTCTGCCGGATATTATGACTATAGAAGTGCGTCCATTACTATCCCGGCAAACACAACTCCCGGTAATTACTACCTCATCCAGGCGGTTGATTACCTGAATTCTTTGAAAGAGAGCAATGAGAATAACAACACCGGTAGCACGTACCTGAGTGTGACTGCGCAAGGAACTACTTTTATCACCCCTTCCAGCGGCAACTCCAGCTTTACCACCTGTACGGGAAAGGTGTATGACACCGGAGGAACTGGTGCTTACACCACTGCCGCCAACGGTACCATTACCTTAAATCCTGGCACACCGGGCACTAAACTCCAATTGTCATTTACCTCCTTCTCGTTGTACTCCTATTATGATTACCTGGAGATCTACGATGGCACCACCACCTCTGCCCCGCTGATTGGCAAGTACACGTACACCTCTCCGGGCATAGTCACTGCCTCCAGTACATCCGGCGCCTTAACGCTTCGTTTCTATAGCAGTGGTTACAGTTACTATGGATATACTGGTTTTGAAGCAGACATTGCTTGCGTAACACCTTCCGTAGACCTGATGCTTTTGTCTGCATTCACCTCCACCAGCAGCCTGACCCCGGGAACTTCCTTCACCACCACCAGCTTTATCGCGAATACGGGCGCGACTTCCTCCTACAGCAGTTCAGTGGGGTATTACCTTTCTGCCAACAGTACTTTTGAATCCACTGACCTTTACCTGGGCAACACCATTGGGAGTACTTTAACCAGTGGCAACTCGGCGCAGCGGTCGGGTACCATCAGTCTGCCTTCCACAGTTACGGCGGGGAATTACAACCTCCTGTTTGTCGCAGACCCAACGAACGATATCTCAGAAACGGACGAGACCAATAACGTGAAGGCGGCGGCCGTTACCGTTACTTCCTCCAACACTTTGGAACTTGCCGTTTCGACCAGAACCCTGGCAGCTACTTCTGTAGTACTGGGCGGAACGGTATCTGCTACTGCTACGCTTACCAACAGTGGCAATGCTACCGCTCCTAAGAGTGCCGTTGGTTTTTATCTTTCTACGAATACTTCTCTTGACGATAATGATGTTTTACTTACCTCCAAGCAAACATCAGGCACTTTGGCTGCCAAGGCATCTGAGGAAATAACCGCAACTTTAACTATCCCCAACAATACTGTTGCCGGCAGTTATTACATTCTGTATGTACCAGATCCAGAAAACCACATTGCAGAGTCAGATGAAACCAACGGGGTGATGTCACTTGCCCTTACAGTGACGAACAACAGCATTGACTTGGTTGTACAAAATCCTGCTCTTTCGCCAACCTCCTTGTTAGCAGGAGCCACTGTAACCGCCACGTCTACACTTCGCAACCAAGGTTCTGTTTCTGCGGCCAGCAGCAACATAGGCTATTACCTTTCTGCGAATAACACATTTGAGGCGTCTGATGTAGCATTAACCACTACCACTGGCGGTGCCTTGGCCGGAAGCACATCTGCTGCTAAGTCTGTCACGCTCACCATTCCAACTGGTACCGCTGCCGGAAACTACTATGTGCTTTTTGTGGCCGATCCAGCCAACGCAGTAACCGAAGGCCTAGAAACGAATAACGTTTCTAGCGTAGCACTTACAGTACTGCCCCAAACTATAGACCTAGAGATGCAAACTCCGTCCTTATCAGTAGCTTCTGTTACGGTTGGTGGTTCTGTCAAGGCAACCTCTACCATCCGTAACACGGGCACAGTAGCATCCAGCGCCAGTGTAGTTGGCTATTACCTCTCTACTAATACCACTTTTGAATCTTCTGATGTGGCGTTAGGCACCTCAACCGGGGGAGCATTGGCCGCTAATGCTTCTGCAGCAAAAAGCGCTGATCTTACTATTCCAGCTGCCACCGCAGTTGGCAACTACTACATCCTATTTGTGGCTGACCCTGCCAAAGCAGTAACCGAAAGCAATGAAACCAATAATGTCATGTCTGTCGCTTTAACTGTAACTGCCCCGCCTAGCCCAGACTTGGTAGTGGAGACATTTTACATTACTCCATCCACTTCGTTCATCAAAGGAACAGCATACACTGTTGCCTCGATCATCAAAAACCAAGGGAACGCCACCAGTTCAGCTTCTTCGGTTGGGTTTTACCTGTCTACTGATGCTACTTGGGATGCCGCAGATGTCCTGATGGCGGAGGCAACCGGCTCTAGTCTTAACCAGAATGCCACCACTACCCTCACCAAGGCCGTAACAGTTCCTACCACCACCGCAACCGGCTCTTACTACTTGATAGTTAAAGCTGATCATAAAGACGCCGTGACAGAGAGTAATGAAACCAATAACACTAAATATTCAGTAATAACGGTTATCAACCCAACGGTTGACTTCACCATCCACAACGTAACAGCTTCTACTGGGATCTTAAGCGTTGGACATCCCATCACTTTTTCTGCAAGAATATACAACAGTGGTAACTCCACCGCATCTAGCAGTAACATAGGGTTCTATTTGTCCACTAATGATACATTTGACACAAATGATATTGCCTTAGGCACCATTACAGGTGGAGAATTAGCTTCGGGAACAAACGCTACTAGATCTGGCACCTTTACCGTTCCGGCGGGCACCCCAAATGGGAATTACTTTTTGCTCGGCGTAGCAGATCCTGCCAATGCAGTGATAGAGACCAATGAAGCTAATAACGTTGTGGACTATATAGGTCTCTCTGTATACCCTGCAAGCGTAGATCTGGTCATACAAAGCACCATGATCTCATCACCAGTAGCGGTTAAGGGAACTAGTATCAATGTAAGTACCTCCATCATGAATAGCAGAACCTTAGCGGCCTCGTCTAGCAATGTTGGGTACTACCTATCAACTAATAACACCTATGAAACCAGCGATGTACTGCTGGGAACTTCCACCGGAGGGACACTTGCATCAGGTGTAACGGCTATCAAGAATGCGACACTCACCATTCCAGCTAATACTGCAGCTGGTAACTATTTCATATTATTCATAGTTGACCCGGGTAATGAAGTGACTGAAAATGATGAGACAAATAACCTTGAAGCTCTTGCTTTGACAGTCTATGAAACTAACACGAGCGTTCAAAAACCTGATTTAGTAGTTCAAGCTCCAACCTCAAATAAATCTAGTGTAGTTCCAGGGGGTACTGTGACCGTTACCTCTAACATTGTCAATGTTGGCAATGCCACCGCAGCTGCAGGCAAGGTTACCTACTATCTATCCTCTAATACTACTTTCGAGAGTACAGATATAGTATTAGGTGAAAGCAATCTAGCTTCATTAGCTGCGGGCGCATCTAATGATCAAACAACGTCATTGACCATTCCAGCCAACACAGCCTTTGCTAATTACTTCTTGCTAGTGAGGGTAGATGCCATTGGTGCTATCGATGAAATAGCAGAGAATAATAATCTGAATAGTATTGCGCTGACAGTGAAAGATCCCAATGGTATTCAAGAGCTTTCTCCAGAGCATAAGCTGACGTTATGGCCAAACCCTGCCACCAAAAATCTTTCTATTGAGGCCAAAGGCTTTAAGAATGGCGAGAAGGCGGCAGAGATCACAGTCTACTCCATTGCAGGTCAGAAAGTGATCACCAAGAAGGCTACTATTGTCAACCAGGACTTGAAAGCCACCTTAGACGTAACCAACCTTAACCACGGACTTTACCTGGTGTACATTCAGGTAGGCGACACCCTTACAATAAGAAGAGTCGCCGTAGAGAAGTAATTTCTGCCTCTCACCTCTTTCAAAGAGCCTCACCTAATGGTGAGGCTCTTTTTTTGTGTACACTTTTTTCAGGGAACTCATATGGACTTGTAGCTTATCTCCTGTGGAAAGCTCAAACTCTGTCATTTCCGTTTTAAAGCTTCTTTGGTAAAAACGGCTCCAAAACGATTCAAGGTTGATCTAGCTAGCTTTTTATTTGCCAGCACAAACCTGTAATTTTGAAAGCGTTAGAAGCGTAAGCCTTGGCGTGCTTCCAAAGACGTGTTTTCATCATCTTAGCCATCCCTATGCCCGTACCTTCCGCTGACTTCAAGCAGGCGTTGAAAAAATTAAGTGAGAAAGAGAAGGAAGCTTTGATTCTCAGGTTGGTGCGCAAAGACGCCGAGGCGTATGATACCCTGGCCTTTGAACTGCTGGACGAAGTCACGCTGGAAACACTTTTTGAGCGCAGTTCAGAAACCATCCATGACATCCTGTTCACCGTCTCCGGAAGGTCATTGAGCAAGGCCCTGAACCGCGGACTCAAGAAAGCCACCCAGGAAATCGCCCGTTTTCAGCGCATCACCAAAGACCACAAGGGCGAAGTTGAGCTGCATCTGTACCTGCTCACCCTCATCTTCGACAACTTCACCGGCCAGTTCGATAGCATCTACAAGGGTTTTTATGTGGCCACGGCCCGCCTGGTGCTGCGCACCATGACACTCATCAAAAAGCACCTGCACGAAGACTATCACCTGGAGTACCAGGACCAGCTGAACAGCTTCCTGTCTGATCTGAACGGCCGAAGCAAGCGCCGCCAACTATCCTTTGACCTGCCCGCCCAATTTGACGTAGCCTAACCGGCTCACCTGTTTTAAGGCTGTTTTCCGAAAATCGACCTTAAAACGACACCTTACCGTATGGCATCAGAACGATTCCAGTGAATGACGACTGATATGGATTCTTTATTCGGTCCTCCGCCTAAAAAAACCTGCTGACAAACGGCCGAACTGGAACGCAGTAGATCTTTGCGTTCCTTGACTGTAATCGGCAAACGGCACCTCTATTCCTCCTGATGCTCTTTGGGCTTGTTTATGGTAAAACAGCTCAAAAACGCAGGTAGAGATACGCTCATTTATCCCGATATAGGAGTATGATGATATTTCCTAAACCTGGCGCGGCAGTTCACGTTCATAAAAGTTCATAAACCATAACCGAACGTATGTCAACTAACGAGAAACAAAGAGTCGTAGAGGTTCTGCAGGAACTGAACGAATTTGTCCATGATGGCCTGGAAGGCTACGAGCGTGCCGCCAAGGAAAGCACTGATTCACTTCGGCAAGATGCGTACCGCCGTTTTTCACAGCAACGCCTGGCTTTTGCAAATGAACTGAACCAAGTGATCCAACAACACGGCGGAAGCCCGCAGCGGGACACCACTGCTAAAGGAAAACTGTACCGCCAGTGGATGGATTTTAAAGCAACTATTGCCGGTGGCAGCGAAGAGGCCATTCTGGGCTCCTGCATCTACGGCGAGGAATGGGCCCAGAAAGCCTACCGTGATGCCCTGGACCACGAGCTTCCCGCCGAAATCAGAGGCATTCTTTTACGTCAGAGAGAAGCCTCTACCGATGTGTTAACCTATCTGCACCAGCTTTGGGAAGCAGCGGGTTATGAAGAAGAGGCCCCAAGCGGCCTGGTAGCCGCCACCGCCGTTACCTCCACCCCCAACAGTACCTGGAGAACCGCCTTGTATGTGGCCGCTGGTGCTGCCGGCGCCGCGCTTATCTACGGCCTGATCACCAAGAGAATCCCTACGGATCGTTTGATGGCCGGTGTGTCCAACCTCACCAAAGGAACCCTGGGCACGAACGGAAAAAGCACTGGCAAAAAGAAAAACCAAGCCAATAGATAACAAAAAAACGGCGGACAATGTCCGCCGTTTTTCCTCATCCTATAACACATTCACTACAACTTAAAACTCTTTAGAATCTGTAACCAAGCGAGGCTTTGAACCCGTGGTTGTAAGATTTGTAACTGGCGTTGTCATCTATGGTGGTGAAGCCCATGTCATAGCTGCCGCTCATGTTTAACCCATTCTGGAACTGGTACCCGGCTCCCGCCGACATACCCAGATCCACTTTCCGTTGGCTGTTCTGCCACTCAAAATCATCGTTGTAAGCAGAGAACCCGAAGGCTCCGGCATTCACGTTCACTTTGTTAGACACCAGGAACGATACCTGCGGACCGGCAAATAGATTGAACCCGCTGCCCACGTACAGTTTGGCCAGTAACGGCACGTCAATGTATTCGGCTTTGTTGGTGAGGGTCACTTTGGCGTTGGCAAATTCCAAGGCATCGCCGGGTACGCGTCCTTCCAACACCATCCCTTTCTGGGAGTACTGCACGCCGGGCTCAAACTCAATTCCCGGGGCTATCGGAATGCTCAGGTACATCCCGGCGTGGAAGCCCTGCCGCATTCTGGTCTGCACATTGCCATTGGTGTAATCCAGCAGGTCACCGAAACTTTTCACGGTCTCGCCCTGCCAGCCCGCCACGCTGTAACCACCTTTGATACCAACCCGCACCCCGCCGCCATCTTGGGCGAAGCTTTCGTTCAGGAGCCCTGCCATCAGAACCACTGCTATCAGTATTATCTTTTTCATGTTGCTTGTATTTTCAAGGAAAGCCACTCATCAGGCTTGTATCTGTCTAAATGGAAAAACCGTGCCAAAACCACGCTTCTCCTGATCGTTTAAAAAGCAAACACCCTTCCACCAAATCACAACTACTTGATTACCAATCAAGTCATTCTGCAATATTTTTCAATTTTGCCCTTAAAACAGCAAGGCCCCGTCTCTGGTGAGACGGGGCCTTGCTGTTTTAGCTAATGTATTTTCTACAGTTTGATGAGTTTCACGTCTTCCCAATAGCCCATGATTTTATCATCTGGGCCCACCAGAATATCTACCCGGTTCTTGATCCGGCGGTGCATGGCATCGCGGACCACGTAAACGCCATCCAATCTGGGAGAGATTCCTTCCACCTTCACGGAGTCACCGTATTCTATTTTGCCGCCCCACCGGGTTAACAGGTTCCGGGAGAGGGCCAGCCACCGGTGCTGCCGCGGGTTTTTCTCGTTTATCTTGGAACCGTCGGCGGTGATGAAGGGGTCCTCATCGGTTTGTTCGGGCACCGGATAGTACACCGAGGCATCTACCTTGATGTGCAGCGTGTTTTCCGCCTCCTCTACTGGTGCTTTGGCCGCCGTTGGCATGACCACCGGGTGGTGCTCAATGGCCGGCATGGCAGGGGCCGGCGTGGTTGATCCTGAAATTTCTTTCAGAAACGGTAAAATAATTAGAAGAAAGAGTCCATACGTTTGATTCTTGACCATGTTTTCGTTGTTGGTGAAACATCGTTTTAGGTACTAGGTCTTAAACGGTTTATATTTTACAGGGTTGTCTTTCTTTAATTAGTACAATTATAGCTTTTCGAAGGCAGCTTAGCACATTATATGCCAAAACTTATTGTATTGGATGTAAAGCATGTAAATAGCTGGTAAACAAAAAAACCGTTTTTGACGCATTTTCATCAAATGAGTCAAAAACGGTTTTATATGTTAAGCTGAGAAGTTTCTCAGAACGAGTACGTTACAGAGACAACTGCTTGTCCAGCACCTGCACCGCCTGCGTAATGGTTTCAACGGCTTTCAGGTAGAAGGTGGGGTGAATGTTCTTGAACTCATCGGTCTCCTGGTGGTAGTGCGGATGGTCCTCCACCCCGAAATAGATAAACGGAATCTTGGCGGCATGGAAACTGCCGTGGTCTGACTGCCGGGTCCAGTCATCGTGGCCTTGCTCCGGGCGGTCGTGGCCAAAGCGCAGGTTCAGCCCCTGGGGTACTTTCACCTGCTCCAGCAATGGTTTAAAGGCCGGATAGTGGTACAAGCCGGAGGCGTACAGCTCGTTTTTCTCAGAGATGCTCACCATGTCCAGGTTCACGTTGAGCAGGATGCGCTCCTTGGCGAACGGCAGGTTGGCCACAAACGCCTTAGAACCTTGCAGGCCCTGCTCCTCAGCATCAAAGGCCACAAACACCAACGTATGCTGCGGTTTCTGCTTCTGGAACTGCGTGGCGATGGACAGAATGGCGCCAATGCCCGAGGCATCATCATCGGCACCGTTGAAAACTTTGCCGTTGCGGGTACCCACGTGGTCATAATGGGCCGAGATCACGATCACCTTCTCTGATTTACCCGGAATCATGCCCACCAGATTCACGCCGGGCTGTTGGGTGGTGGAATTGCGCTGGGTAAACGTGAACGCGTGCTGGTACTGGTCGCCTACTGGTTTCAGGCCGATGCTTTTGAACCGCTGCACCAGGTACTGCTGCGCCTTGGCGTGCCCCGGCGTGTTAGGCAAACGTCCGCCCAGAGAATCGGAGGCCAGAATCTCCACGTCTTTCAGGGTCTGGTTGGGCTTGGAAAGTTCCTGGGCGCAGGAAGAAAAGCTGAGGGCGCTCACGCCCAGAGAGGCCAGAAAAAGGCCACGCAGTAGAGGGAAACGGTTCATGACTAAAAGGTACGGCAAAAAAACACATCTTGTACCGGTGCCCTCCCCTGCCCCTGGTTTTTGGGCTGTTTTCTGAAAATCGATGCAAAACAAACCTCGGCTCAAGCCAGGTAAACAGAGGCTTCTACAGGAAAGCAGACCGTTAAGGCGGGAGGATAGACCAGAAAAAGCCGGCAAAGCAGACCTTGCGTTTTAGGCCCGATTTCCTGAAAACAAGCCTAAAATGCAAGGTCAGTTGGAGTAAAAACAAAACCGGCACCCTCTGGGGAGAAGGTGCCGGTGATACATATTGTAGTTTCTATAACTTAAGTAGTGGTCAGCACGCCTACGCGTTGGCCGGCTTCATTCAACAGCATCCCGTCGGTGCTCACGAACAGGTAGGAGAAGTAACGGCTCTCCAGGACGTAAGGGAAACGGGCGCTTTTGGTTTTCTGCAGCTTGCCAATCACTTCCAGGCCATCTGAAGTCTCGCGCACCAGGTTATAGGACGTAGTCACGTAAATACGCTCCTGCGGTGCGCTTTGCAACTTCACCTGACGCAGGATCTTCTGACCGGCCATTTTGGAGGCAGTGGATGAAGTACGTCGGACGGTAGTGGTGGTCGCCATGGCCTCAGGAGACGTGATGGGGCGGCTAACTCCGGCTACGGTACGATTTGGCGTACCGGCTTTGGCACTGGCCAGAATCTGCTCCTGGGCATTGCGCCAGCCTTTGCTGATGGCGGTCAGGCGGGAGCTTTTGCCCGGGTGCGTGTACGAATCCTCTTCCTCGGCCAGGGCTTTGATGGCGGCCTGAGCCTCGCTTAAACTCGCGCCCATTTTGCGGAGCACAAACCCAGAGAACTCATCAGCCTCCAGTTCATCCTGCTGGTTGCTGCCGCCCTGCGTAAGAGTGTGCCCGTTCAGGTGGTGCCCAATCTCGTGGGCCAGAATGCTCACGCCCGCCCAGTCGGTTCTGAGCGCGTTGTTCAGCGAGCTCACGAAGTTCTCGTTGTACAGAATATAGCGCTTGCCGTTCATAATCACGGCCGCAGCGTTAGGAACGTTGGCCGCGCGCACCTCAAACCGAGGCTTCAGCCCTACCACGTCAATAATTTCAGTGATGATATCTCTGGCTCCTACCGCGGCAGGCGCTGCATATGCCGTAGCAGCTCCTCCCTTCGTTTCAGCCACAGCCGGTGTCGCCACCGAGGCACCGGTCAGAAACAGACCGGTAAGTACTGATAAAAGAACCTTTTTCATATGCTTTTCCATGTAGTCTTAGAACAGAAGAACACGCCCTTTGATTCAACGTGAAAGTAGTCAAATCATTGCGTATCTATCTAATAGCAAGTTTTCTGCCAGTTTTAGCGAAAACAGCCCTTAAACGATCCTTTGGCGGGAGGATGTGAAAATATTTTTTTAGTTCCGAGGAAGGCACAAAAAAGCCTTCAGAAGGATTGCTGAAGGCTTTTTTGTGTGCTACTTAGTAGTTGTTTTCCTGGTTGGCGTCGCCGTCATTCGGGTCACGCTCGTCTATGGTGTTGCCGCCGCCGGCTTTCTCCGTGCCCGAGAAGTTCTCATCCTGCTTGGTGGAGTCATAGCCGGTCATGGACCTACGGTAACTGTCATTGTCACTGACGTCTTGACGCTGGTGCTCTGACTGTTTGCCTTGCTCCATGTGGTTAGCGGAGTTATTGGTTTCTTCGGGGCCGGGGTTATTTACTTTATCTGGCATGTTTGCTTCGCGTTAGTGGAACATCTCCCCGATTCTGCGTCGGGTCTGTCTTCTTGTACTAAAGCCAGGGCAAAAGGTTCTTCCCTATTAAGACCGGGAACCGAGCCTTCCGGCTTTCCCGCATCACTACGAAGTAAAAATCAGCTGACCGCTTTGCGTTCGATCTGGTCCAGCAGGTGCAGGAGCCGCTCGGCAGTTTGGTCTATCTGGGACAGTTGCGTCAACGCCTCCTCCTGACGTCCTTGCTGGTACAGTTGCCACAGACGGCGGGCAATTACATGCATTTGATCATGGACCTTTTCCAGCTCTTTTACTTCGAGCAAATGCCCGATGCGCGGAATGGCCACGTCATAGATCCACTTGCCCAAAGAGCAATCGGTGGTGGAAAGGACTGGTTCGGTGTCAATGGCTGCCCCGTAGAGCAGGGCCCGCAGTTTGGATTTGAACAGGACGTGCTTGATGCGGGCCTGCTCAAAATCAAGCCTACCTATGCTCTCAAAATAATTGTCCTGCTCGTTTATGTTCATAGTTTTATCCAAGGATGATCCAGACCTACCGGCCAGACAATGCACCTGATGGGGTCCTGCTGCTTTGGGTTCAGTAGAACCGGCTGCTTAAAGCTGGAACAAACCGGCCTTAAGCAGCCGCAAAGCTAAACAATCTCCCAGAGATTATCAGCCTTCGTCACGGCCTCTCACTTGGGCGGGCGGGGCGGTGGCTTCCACGGAGGTGAATTCTTCCAGAATGCGGTAGGTGTGGGAGGCGCCTTTGGGCACCACGTACGAGTTGCCGGGCTCCAGAATCACGGTCTGCCCTTCCACCAGCAGTTCGGCGCGGCCGGAGATCACGTAGCCCACGGTTTCGTACTCACGGCGCACTTCGGGTTTGGCCTCGCCGGGCTGTTCTTTCTCCCAGAGTCGCATGGACACGGTTTTGCCCGAAGCCAGGTATTTCTCTCCGTCTTCGCCCTTGGGGGAAAAGGCCCCGTCTATTTTGGTGACAGTGGTATCGCTCATAGTTAGTTGGTTTACATGAAATAAGATGTACGGTATCGTGATAGAAAAAGACTTTGCACAGGCAGAAATCTCAGGATTCCTCCAGCCTGCTCGCTCTTTCTCCCGATTAGAGTTCGTTGTTCTCCCGGGCCGCTTTCTGGTTGGGCGCGTTCAAAGGTGATTGCGTGAGTTCCGTTTCGCTTTCATAGCCGCGTACTCTTTCCTGCCCGATTCCGCCGGGGCCGGGCAAAAACAGGTTCACCAGCCCCATCAGATCAGCGGTGGTGCCGGGGAAGAGGCCGTGCAGCGTACTGATGAACTTGGCGTTGAAGCCCAGCGTGACTTCGGCCTCGCCGTAACGGCAGGCATCCACAATCTTGCGGGCTGCGCTGTCAGCGGCCAGGGAGATCATGGGGTTGGCATCCAGCAACGCAAAAGCGGTGTACTCCTTCTCGGTCTGTCCTTTCACAAACGCGTTGCGGGCACTGCCGGTACGCATGAGCCCCGGGTTGATGGTGGTCACGTAGATGCCGTCTTTCAACAACTCAGACCGGAACCCTTCTGACATGCCCACCAGCGCGAATTTGCTGCCGCTGTAAGGCACCAGGTGCGGCACGCTCACTTTTCCGCCAATAGACGCGATGTTCACGATCCGGCCTTCGCCGCGGGATTTCATGTCAGGGATCACTTCCAGCATGGTGTACAAAGAGGCCCAGTAATGCACTTTCATGGCTTCCTCAAAGTCTTCCAGCCGCATCTCCTCCAAAGGGCCGGCGGCAATGATGCCGGCATTGTTGATGAGCACCTCCACGGGGCCCCACTGGTCTTTGATCTCCTGGATCATAGTTTTCACCTGCCCCTGGTCGCTTACGTCACAATTGAAGGCCAGCACGTTGGCCCCGCCGGCTTCCAGTTCTTCGCGGGCGGCATCCAGCTGGTGCTGCGTGCGCGAACAGATGGCAATGTTGGCGCCCTGCTCGGCGAACATGCGGGCCAGCACCAGCCCCAGGCCGCGGCTGCCGCCGGTAATCAGGACGGTGCGGTCTTTAAAGGAGAATTCCTTTTTGCGGCGCGAGTAGGAACGCAGGGCGAGCAAGGCACCCACGCCTGCCCCGGCCAGTAAAAGTGAAGTTTTGGTCTTTTGTTGCATGATCTTATTTTTTCAGTTTTTTGAGATACGCCGCCACGTCAATGCCTTCGCCCAGCACCGGTCGGAAAATATCGCCCAGTTTCTGCACCCGCTGCGGCACGTTCTTTATGGTAAACTGCGAAGGGTGCAATCCGGTTTTGACTTCTTTCCATTGAAGTGGCGTGGAAACGGTGGCTCCCGCCCTGGGGCGCACGCAATAGGGCGCGGCAATGGTCTGCCCGATGGCGTTTTGCAGGAAGTCAATGTAAATCTGGTTCCGGCGTTCCTTGGGGCTGCGCTCCAGGCTGGTGAGTTCCGGCAGTTGCTCGTGCACCCGCTGGGCCAGCGCATAAGCCAATTCTTTCACCTGCTCAAACGGCCATTTTGCCTCCAGCGGCACGTAGAGGTGCATGCCCGTGGCCCCGGAAGTCTTGGCGTACACCGGGATCTCCAGCTCGTCCAGGAGCTGCTTGGCAACCAAGGCCGTTTCCACCACCTCGTCATAGGTGTTCTCGCCGGGGTCCAGGTCCAGCACCAGGTAATCGGGTTTCTCCAGGTGTGGCAGCCGCGAGTTCCAGGGATTGAGTTGAATGCAGCCCAGGTTGTTCAGGTACGCCAGCGTGGCCTTGTCCTGACAGACGATGTACTCCACGTCCTTGCCCGTTGACTCCGCGGGAATAGTCGTGGTCTGCACCCAATCTGGGGCGTGGTCACCGGCATCTTTCTGGAAGAAACCGGGCTTGGTAATGCCGTTGGGGTGGCGCAGCAAAGATTCAGGACGGTCTTGAAGGTAGGGCAGCAGCACCTCGGCCATGGACTGGTAATAGAGCACCAGGTCTCTCTTGGTGATGCCGTCCTCGGGCCAGTAGAGTTTCTCGGGGTGCGAGACAGGAACCTGCTGTCCGTCCAGTTCCAGCATCACCGTTTCTTCGTCGGTTTTCCGTTTTGGGGCCGTTTTCGGGATTTTAGCAGTTTTCTGGGCATCAGGTTTAGCCAACTGTTTGGAGGCTTTAGGCGCGGCGGGTTTTGCTTTTTTCTTACCCGAATCCTGCACGAAATCCTCGGCATCATAGGAATCCTCGGTGGCGAAATCGTCTTGCTTTTTGAGGAGCAGCCACGCGTCTTCCTGCCGACCTTTCATCTTCACGAGGGTGAACTCGCCGCGCAGTTTTTGGCCTTCCAGCACAAAGTGCAGGCTCCCGGCCTCAAGTTCCTGCAGCATCTGCTGCTCCCCTTCGGCGCGGGTGGTGGTGCTTACCGCGTGAAATGTTCCTTCGTCCCAGATGTCCACGTGCCCGGCACCGTAATTTCCTTCGGGGATGTCGCCTTCAAAGGTGCGATAACTGAGGGGATGATCTTCTACGGCCACGGCCAGGCGTTTGTCTTTGGGGTTCAGCGACGGACCTTTGGGCACGGCCCAGCTCTTGAGAACACCGTCCAGCTCCAGCCGGAAATCATAGTGCAGTTTAGAGGCCTGGTGCCGATGCACGACAAACCGCAAGCTTCCTTTGCCTTTGGTTTCTTTGCCTTCGGGTTCAGGGGTTTGGTTGAAATGGCGCTTCTGGTTGTATTCTAGGAGGCTCATAGGCGGAGGTTCGTTTGTTTAGCGGGTGTTTTCAGGAAAGCAGGCTTAAAACGGCTTTGCCTTGCCGGGGGAATGTCTTGCTCTTCTACGCAGGAAAGCCGTTCTGCGGTGCATGCCCTGACCAGCAGGCTTTGCGCCCGTTTTCCCGAAAACGGCCTGAAAACAGAAAGCCTGTCTCTTGATTGAAGAGACAGGCTTTCTGCTGGGTTACAACGCTGATTAGTTCGTCCGGGCACCGCGGCCCGCTACGTCAGGATCGTTGTTTTGGTCTTTCCCGCCTTTGTTGGACGAGTATTTCTCATCCTCTGGGTCTCCGCCGTGGCCGGCATGTCCGCTGCTGCGTCCGCCGCCGGTACCGTCGTTGCCGTTGTGGTTTCCTTTGAAGCCGCTGTGGCTGTCACTCAGACCACCGGCGTGGGTTCCGTACCCGGTGTCTTTGTCGCTTTCAGCGTCGTGTTTCGTCTGGTTTTTGTCACCGGAGGCGTGTTTGCCCAATTCTTGGGTTCGCTCGCCGTAACCGCCACCTTGCCGGCCTAAGACATCGCCGCCGCCGTTTCGGTCATCGTGGGCCTGGCCGTCGTCAATGCGACCGCCGGTGTCGTTGATGTCCAGGTTGCCGTCAGCGTCATAGTTGGCGGTGTTGCCCCCTTCGGCTTTGGTACCATAGTTATGATCGGCAAATACCCCGTCTCCGCGATTTCCGTCCTGGCTGTTGTTGCTTCCAGATCCTTCTTGCTGAGGCGTTCCCTGGTTCTTATTTTGCTCTTCCATAGTCTCGTCAGGTTTTAAGTTAGTGTAACAAACTTGTGTACCTGTTTACGGCTCGGAGCCGGGAGAGTTAATTTCCGGGGGAAGTTTACGCTCTGGGCGCTCGCTTACTTCTTCTCAGACATGGACGGCGGATAAGCCTGCGGGCTGGTTCCCCAGGTCTTGTTGGGTTGCGGGCCCATCACAAATTTCAAGGTTCCGCCCTGCATGAGCTCGGCGTGCGTGATGTAGGAGCGCGTCAATGGCTTGCCGTCCAGAAACACCTGCTGCACATAGATGTTCTGCGCACTGTTGTTTTCTGCGGAGATTTCAAAAACCTTGTTCTTTTCTACTTGGATGCGGGCCTGCGTGACCAAAGGACTTCCCAGCACATAATTTCCGTCCGATGGATTCACGGGATAGAAACCCAGCGCGCTGAACACATACCACGCCGACATCTGGCCGCAGTCCTCGTTGCCAGACAGGCCATCGGGGTGGTTGCGGTATAGCTGGTCCATGATCTGGCGCACCCGCGCCTGCGTTTTCCAGGGCTGGCCGGCGTAGTTGTAGAGGTACGCGATGTGGTGGCTGGGTTCATTGCCGTGCGCGTACTGCCCGATGAGGCCCGAGATATCCGGCGATACGTTTTCACCGGTCATTTGGGAGGTGACGTTGAACGTGGAGTCCAGGTGTTGCACAAACCGCTGCTCTGACCCAAACAGATTGATGAGGCCCTGCACGTCATGGGGCACAAACCAACTGTGCTGCCAAGCGGTGCCCTCAATGTACGTTCCCTTGTCGCCGTGCTCCGAGTAAAAGGGATCAAAAGGTTCTTTCCAGTGGCCATCGGCGTTCTTGCCGCGCATGAAGAGGGTCTTGGCATCGAAGAGCGGCTGATAGGAAAGTGCCCGTTGGCGGTATTTCTGGTAATCGGTTTGTTTTCCCAGCTTTTTGGCTACCTGGGCAATGCACCAGTCATCAAACGCATACTCCAACGTTTTAGTCACCGAGAACCCGTCTTTGTCGGCGGGAATGTAGCCGTAGGTGCGGTAGAAGTCCGTGCCCCGGATGTTCTGCGACGCGCTGGCCACCATGGCCTGGTACATTTCCTCCGCTTTTTCCGGAAGATAGCCTTTCAGGAGGGCATCGGCGAGCACGGGCACCGCGTGGTAGCCCGTCATGGTGTTGGTTTCGTTGCCCGACAGCTCCCAGACCGGCAGCAGCCCCAGCTCCTGGTAAGAACGCATGAGGGAATTCAGGAAATCGGGCATCCGGTTGGGCTGAGTGATGGTGTACAGCGGGTGCGCCGCCCGGAACGTGTCCCAGAGCGAGAAAACGGTATAGCGGTTGAAGTTAGCGGTACGCACCGTGTCTCGGTGGCCTTTGTACTGGCCTTTGACATCGGAGAATAAAGACGGCGCCACGAAGGAGTGGTACAGCGCCGAGTAAAAGACCGTGTCCATGGCCGGATGCACGAAAGAAGCCTGAATCTTCTGCAACTCCCCTTCCCACTTCGCTTTGCCGCTGGTCGCCACCCGCTGGAAGTCCCAAGCGGGGATTTCGACTTTCAGGTTCTGCAGCGCGCCGTCTACGCTGGCGCTGGAGATGGACACTTTCAGCAGCAATGGCTTTTCGCCGGGGGCGAAATAGAAGGCCGCCAGAGCTTTCTCGGCGGCAACTTCCTTGCCGGCCACCGATTGTCCGTTGCGCTTCAAGACCTGCTTTTGCACCGGTTCTGAGAAAACGGCCGCAAAATAGACCCACTGCTGGTTGGCCCAGCCCGTGGATTTGCGGTAGCCAGTGACCAGCGTATCGTTCACCAGCGTGATCTTGGTTTCGGTGGGTTTGTCCCAGTTGATGGCGAAGCCCAGGTCAAGGCTGATCGCTTTCACGGAGTCTTTGGGAAAAGTGTACTGGTGGAAGCCCACCCGCTCCGTGGCTGTCAAGGCTACCTTGATCTTGTTCTCCAGCGTGACAGTGTACAGGCCTGGCGTGGCGGTTTCCTGCTGATGGCTGAACTTCTGCCGCGCCTTTTTCTCCACGGCACCGGCGTAATACGGCATCACCGAGATATCGCACAGGTCACCGATGCCGGTGCCGCTTAAATGGGTGTGGCTGAACCCGGCAATCAGGCTGTCTGAGTAATGGTAGCCCGAGCACCAGTCCCAACCCTGGGTGCCGTTGTCGGGCGAGAGCTGCACCATCCCGAAGGGCATGACCGCTCCCGGATAGGTATGCCCGTGTCCGCCGGTCCCGATGAACGGATTCACCTTATTCGCCAAAGCTTGTTCTTGGGGCGAGGCCGCCTTCCGGAAAACACAACTGGACACGAGTGCTCCTAACAGGAGGACGCAACGGAAAAAGTAGCTTTTGGTCATGGGAAACTCAGGTGGCAGAAGCCAGGAACCAACCCGGCCCGATGCTTCTAAAATAGAGCAAAAGCACTGGCATTGGCAAACGTCCCACCGAAATATTTACCTTCTCACCACTCCACCACGAAGGGCCGTGCGCCTACCCTTGGTGAGTAGACGCACGGCCCTTCTGATGTTTTATCGTTTTTAAGCCTTTTTCTGGAAAAGTGGCTCAAAACGCACGTGGCTCCAGTTACCCAAAGACGGGTGTAGCCTTAGACCAGGCGAGGCGTGCCAGCTTACTTTTTGCCGCCGCTTTTCTTCTCCAGCAGCTTGGGCAGCAGGTTGGCTTTGGCCCATTCCACGGCCAGCAGGGTTTTGCCGTCTATAAAGGTGTGCTTGGTGAGTTCCTGGGCGGTTAGTTCCAGCGTTTTGATGCTTTCGTTTTCATCGTCCTTGCCGCCGCCTTCGCTTACCTGCTTGCTTACCTCGGCGTAAAACAGGTAGATCTTCTCGGAGAAAGCGCCTGGCGAGGGATAGAACTCATAGATCGGCTGCAAGTGGTCTACGGCGTAGCCAATCTCCTCCTCAATCTCGCGGGTGATGGCGGTGTCGGGCTTTTCGTCTTCGCTGTCCAGCATGCCGGCCACGGCTTCCACCATGTCCTGCTCCACCGCTGGCCTGAACTGCTTGGCGAAGATGAACTTCTGTTTCTTGGTGTCATAGACCAGGGCCGCCGCCGCCTTCCCGGTTTGGAAAACCTCGCGTTCAAACTCTTTTCCTTTGTCTTCCACGGTAAACACCTGCAGGCGGTAATGGCCCTGGTACGCGGTTTCCTTCTTGGTTATTTTCATAAAACGGTTCAGCTAAGAAAACTTCTGATTTGCTCTGTTCCCCACTGGTACGCATACGTTCTGCAGCGGTTCATCCGCGGGAGTTGTCCAAAATAAATCTAGCGGGAAAGTGGCTATTCTGGGGCCCGTTACGTACCTATGGAACAAATCAATCTCATCAGATGAAAAAAGTATTCTTTCTTTGGGCTATCCTGCTGTTGGTTTCAGGAGGAAGTGCGATGGCACAGGCCCAAAGCAGCCACTACAAAGCGGCCGAAACGTTGCTCCTGACCATGGGCAGCCCCAAAACCATTGACGACAACCTCCAGCAGATGCTCACCATGCAAATGGAGCAGGTACCCGCTATGAAAGCCGCCGAACTAGAGGTAAGGTCCTTTTTCTCCAAATACATGAACTGGGACGCCATCAAAGGAGACCTGATCAAACTCTACATGGACGAGTTCACCGAGAAAGAACTGAAAGACATGAACACCTTCTACCAGACGCCTACCGGCAAGAAACTGGCTACCAAACAATCTACCATCACCATGAAGAGCGCCCAAATTGGCCAAGCCAAAGTAGAGCCGCACATGATGGAACTGCAGCAAGCCATCCAGCAGAAAATGCAGGGCGACAACTAGAGACAACCTGCCGTTCTCGCGTAAAGCCAGAAGCCCTTCCCTACCCGGAGGGGCTTTTTCGTTTTACGGCCCTTTTCTTAAAATCAGCCCTAAAACGCAGCTCCAGCTGGGCTCCCGCCCAACCCATCAAGAGACTAAGAGACAAACGGTTACTCCTGAGTGCGCCCTGGTTTAAAGAAAGTTTCTGGAATTCGGCTTAAAAACAGAAATCAGGAAACTAAAAGGAAAAGAAGATACTTCATCAGGTATCTACCCCTTTGATTTTTAAGCCTCTATGCGTTTCATCCTGCTCCTTGTGGCATTGCTCTACCTGACCAGAGCCACGGTGTCTGCGGCGGTCGTCAAGCCAGATTCCTTGCAAACTCCTGTAGATTCTTTCCGGTGGCAACCGGCCCCTAAGCCCTCGTGGGTAAAACAACACCACAAACTGCTCCTGAAGTCGGCCTCGGTATTGGCGGTGACGGGTCTTTTCATCTCCACCTACCAGCATTATGACAGACGCGTGCAAGATTTCTCCCAACAGAACCGCACGTTTGTATCTGACGGTACCGCCCGGCTAATCCAGCCGATGGGCACTGCCCTGCCGTTACAGGCCACCTTTGCCTCTATGCTGGCGGTGGGCGCCTTGGCCAAACGTCCTAAGATGCGGGAGGCGGCGGTAGTGGGGCTGGGCAGTTTTTACCTTAACGCCCTGGTCACCGATAAACTGAAGAAGACCTTCCAGCGGCACCGGCCCAGCAGCACAGAAGACAGCCACTTGTTTGAAGGCGCTGATGGCGATGGCCGCAACACCTCCTTCCCTTCGTCCCACACCTCCACGGCCTTCGCGGCGGCTACCGCCCTGGCCTCGGTCTACCATGACAGCAAATGGATTCCCACAGTAGCGTACGGCATGGCTACGCTGGTGGGCTTGTCGCGCATCAATGACAACAAACACTGGGCTTCAGACGTGCTGGCGGGTGCCGCCCTGGGCTACATCACCGGAAAAGCCACGTACTGGGGTTACCATAAAGTTAAGAAACACTGGCAGAAGCCCAGCTGGGTTGTTTCACCGGCCTGGCAGCCCGGCCAAACCGGCCTCAACGCCTCCCTGCGGTTCTAAGACCCGGGCCAAATCCGTCTGGTTTGGACTGGTTTCCCCGAGGGAAGCGGGCCGATGGGAACATTTCAATCAGGTGCATGTTCTACCACAACCTATGTCGCTACCTTTGCAGCAGCATCGGTTTTCTTTTTGCGTACTTAGCAAGAGAGAAAACCCCTGAACCTTCACCTAAGCACTCGTATGAAAAAACTGACCTTTGCCTTGCTGCTTTTTCTGGCAGCCCACGTTGCCACGCAGGCGCAACAAATCAAATCCCAGTTGGTGGAATACAAAGAAGGCACCACCACCCTGGAAGGCTATCTGGCCTATGACGCCTCCAAGAAAGGCAAATTGCCCGCCGTGCTGGTGGTGCACGAATGGAACGGCATCAGCGACTATACCAAGAAAAGATGCGACCAGCTGGCCAGCATGGGCTACGTAGCCTTCGCGGCCGATATTTACGGCAAGGGAGTAAGACCCACCACACCAGAGGCCATGGGGGCCGAGGCCGGTAAATACAAAAACAACCTTCCGTTGCTGCGCCAACGCGTCAATGCGGGCCTTACGCAGTTGAAGAAACAGACCAACGTAGATCCCGCCCGGGTAGCCGCCATCGGTTACTGCTTCGGGGGAACTACCGTGCTGGAACTGGCCCGCAGCGGAGCCGAGCTTGCCGGAGTGGTGAGTTTCCACGGCGGGCTGGGTACTTCCAATCCGGCCGATGCGGCCAACATCAAGGCCAAAGTGCTGGTCGCCCACGGCGCCATTGATCCGTTCGTGCCCAAAGCTGAGGTAGACGGCTTCTTCAAAGAAATGAACGATGCCAAGGTAGATTACCAGTTCAACGCCTACAGCGGCGCGGTGCATTCCTTCACCAACCCAGACGCGGGTACCGACATTACCAAGGGCGCGGCTTACAACGCCGCCGCCGACCGCCGCTCCTGGGAAGCCATGAAACAGTTTTTCGCCGAGATTTTCAAAAAGAAGGCCTAAAACGGAAACACCTTGCTTAAAAGCCGCCGCCGGAAGAAGTTCTGGCGGCGGCTTTTTGTTTCAGCAGCTTCCTCGTTCCGTTTAAAGCCTCTTTTCCGGAAAAGCCGCCTAAAACGGGCAGATAGTTTAAGGGCTGGGCTAAACCCTGGGCTTCTCCTCTTGCGTACATGCTACCAGTTCCACCAGTTGCGTCAACCCAGGAGGAGAGATACCGTATGGAAAAGGCTCTCATCCAGCTGCCTCTCCCCCACAGGTACCGGAAACCGTATCAATTGCCTACTCAACATGCCCAAACTTTCTGTTCGAAGACCTTCTTTATTCACGTGTAGCCTTTTGCTGTTCCTGTTCGTCCTGGCTTTTTCGGCGTGCAAAAAGAAAGATCCGCATGCCGAGGAAACGGTGGTGTTCAAGCCGGAGCCCATCTCGCCCGAGGACACCATCAACTACCCCAATGCCCTGATCACCACGCTCAACCGCAAAAACAAGTGGGTAGACTCGGTTTTCCGGCGGATGACGCCCGACGAACGCATCACCCAGCTCATGATGATTGAGGTGTTCTCCAACCAGGGACCCGAGCACGAGGAAGACGTGAAACTGCTCATCCGGCGCTACAAAGTAGGCGGCCTCATCTTTTTCCAGGGAGGCCCCATCCGGCAGGCCAGAATGACCAACCGCTTGCAGGCTGTTTCCAAAATTCCGCTCTGGATTGGCATGGACGCCGAGAACGGCATTGGCATGCGCATGGACAGCGCCATGCAGTACCCGCTGCCCATGCTGCTGGGTGCCATCAACAACGACAGCCTCATTTACCAGATGGGCGCCGAAATGGCCTTTGAGTTCAAGCGGCTGGGCATGCACCTGAACTTCGCGCCGGTGGTAGACGTGAACAACAACCCCAAGAACCCCATCATCAGTTACCGGGCCTTCGGGGAAAACAAAGACGATGTCAGCTCCAAGAGTCTGGCCCAGATGCTGGGCATGCAGGACAACGGCATCATCGCCACGGCCAAGCACTTTCCTGGCCACGGCGACACCGAGGTGGATTCCCATTATGACCTGCCCGTGATCCCGTACGGCCGCAATCGGCTCGATTCTCTGGAACTGCACCCTTTCCGGCACCTGATCCAGAGCGGCGTAGGTGGCATTATGGTGGGCCACATCCACCTGCCCAAACTGGACTCCACGGCCAACTTACCGGCCACCCTCTCCAAACCTATTGTGACGGGCATCCTGAAAAACGAACTCCGCTACGCCGGCCTCATCTTCACCGATGCCATGGTCATGAAAGGCGTCACCAAGTATTTTGAGCCCGGCGAGGCCGAGGTCATGGCCCTGGAAGCCGGAAACGATGTACTGGAACGTCTGGTCAATGTACCCAAAGCCCTGAATGCTATCAAAGCCGCCATTAGGCAGGGCCGGTTAAGCCAGAAAGAGATTGACCGCCGCTGCAAGAAAGTGCTGGCCGCCAAGTATTGGGTGGGCCTGAACAAATACAAACCCATTGAACTGGACAGCCTGTACCGTGACCTGCACGCGCCGCACGCCCATGAAATGCTCCGCCGCCTGTCTGAGGGTTCGCTCACGCTGCTGCAGAACAAACGGAAGATGATTCCGCTGGAAAAGAAAAAGCGCCGGAAAGTAGCCAGCCTGGCGGTGGGCGGCAATAAAACCACATTTTTCCAGAAGCAGATCAAAACCCAGCTGGCCACCCAAGACTTCTTTCTGCCCCGCAAAAGCACCAAAAAAGAGCAGGAGAAACTTCGGAAGGAATTGCTCAAGTACGATCTGTTACTCATCAGCATCTATGGTCCCAGCATCAGGCCCAGCAACAACCTGGGCTTCACGCCCGAGGAACGCGCGCTGGTCAATGAACTCATCCGGAAGAAGCGAAGCGTGGTGGTGCTCTTTGACAATGCCTACACCCTGAACCGGTTTGAGGACATTCACCAGGCTACGGCCCTGTTGGTGGGCTACCAGCAACTCCCGGCGGTGCAGGCGGCGGCGGCCAGAATGCTCATGGGCGAAATACAACCCCAGGGCAAGCTACCGGTCACGGTGAACGCCAATTTCAAGTACGGCGATGGATTGTAGAACCATTTGCCACAGGGAGAACCTCTAAGCCCGATCCAGGCGCAGGGCTGTTAAGTTCAAGGCTAGTCGGGATTTATAATCCCGAAATTGAATAACGGCGGATTTGTAATCCGCCACCCTTGCCGCTTATAGTGGCAGAAGCCGGGGATTATAAATCCCCCTGCTAATTGCTTCGGGATTACAAATCCCGAAGAGCGCTAGGCTAAAGGTTGGGTCAGTTCTGTTCATCACGAAACAAGTTCAGTTACAACGTAGGCGCTGCTTGCATTTTCCTTTTAGATTTGAGTTGGTAAAGACTTAATCATCTGGCTCGCCGAGTATGGACTATATCCTGGAAACCGAACGATTACGCCTAAGACAACTCACCCTGGAGGATGCGCCTTTTATTGTGGAACTGGTGAACAGCCCGGGCTGGCTGCAGTACATAGGCGACAAGAACATCAGAACCCTGGAGCAGGCCAGGTTTTACCTCAGTAACGGGCCGCTTAAAAGTTACGAGCAGTTCGGGTACGGGCTGTCTTTGGTAGAGCGGAAAGAAGACCAGCGCCCCATAGGCATGTGCGGCATCATTAACCGTGACAACCTGGACACCCCAGACATTGGGTTCGCTTTCTTACCAGAGTATATAGGTCTGGGCTACGGCTTTGAGATAGCCAGTGCCACCTTGGCTTACGCGCAGAAACAGCTGGGCTTGGAAAAGATTGCCGCCATCACCTTGCCCCAGAACCAGAACTCAATCAAACTGCTGGAGAAGATAGGCCTCACCTACCAGCATCCGTTCTGTTTTCCGGGCAGTACAGAAACGCTGCACCTGTTCAGCACCTGACGCTTTAGTCCTGCCGGTCCTTCTTCCCATTAGAATCTGACGATTCTGTTTTGAGCCTGTTTTTCCGAAACTAGCCCTAAATCAGCCGGATCATCTGGGCGCATCGTCTCATCTTTTGCTATCTTGAGCGCATGAAACCAACTCTCCCCTACCGTCTCCTGTCTTTCTTCCTCTTCCTGATCGCTTGTCAATTACATGCCCTCGGGCAGAAACCTGCTTCTAAATCCACCGCCCCGGCGCAACGGGTAGTCATTGGTGTGGAACGGCTGGTGACCCCGGAGTTTCTGCCTTTCCTGCAGAACCGGCGCGTGGCCATTCTCACCAACCACACCGGCGTGATGCCGGACAAAGGCCATCTGGTGGATATGCTGCACGCGCGTTCAGATGTGAAAGTGGTAAAACTCTTCAGTCCGGAGCACGGTATCCGGGGCGAGGCCGATGAGCACGTCGCCGATGCCGTGGACCAGAAAACCGGCCTCAAGGTCATCTCACTGTACGGCAAAGTTCGGAAACCCACCCCCGAAATGCTCCAGGACGTGGACATCATCCTCTTCGATATTCAGGACGTGGGCGCCCGGTACTACACCTACATCATGGCCATGCAGAATCTGCTGGAGGCTGCCGCCGAGAACGGCAAAACGCTCATCGTCCTGGACCGGCCTAACCCCATCACCGGGCTCTATGTAGACGGCGGCGTTGGCAAGAACGCCGGGCAACCCGTGCTCAACCCCAATTTTCTGCCCATCACGCACGGCATGACCGTAGGCGAGCTGGCCCGCATGTTCAACGGCGAACGCCTGGCCAAGAAACTTCCCCAGGCCGAGCTGCTGGTGGTGCCCATGCGCCACTATTCCCGGAGCCAGTGGTTTGACCAGACCGGCTTGCCCTGGATCAAGCCCTCGCCCAACATGCTCAACCTCACCACCGCCACGCTCTACCCGGCCACCTGTATTCTGGAAGGCACCAACGTCTCTGAAGGCCGCGGCACGCTGCAACCCTTCGAGTTCATTGGCGCGCCCTGGATAAACGGCGAAAAGCTGGCCAAACAACTGAACAGCTACAAATTGGCGGGCATCACCTTTAAACCCGTGCAGTTCAAACCTGACAGCCTGGTGGACGGCATCCGGATTTACCCGCCCAAGTTCGTGGGGCAAACCTGCTACGGGGCCCAGGCCGTGGTTACGGACCGGAATACATTTGAGTCGGCGAGGGCCACGGTTTACATCCTGCACGCCCTGAAAACGCTGTACCCTGGCCAACTGGAGTGGAAAAACAGCCGCCTGGACGGTCTATGGAAAACCGATGTCACGCGTCAGCGCCTGCAGGCCGGCGATTCGCCCAAAGACATCTTCGCTACCTGGGCCGAGGAACTGGCTTATTTCAAACAAGTTAGAGCCAAATACCTGCTTTATCCGTAATAGTACCCACGAAACAAAACAGAGAATACATGGTCTTCCGATTGTCTTTGCTTTTCCTGGGGGTGTTTAGCTCCTGCCTTTCCACTTCGCCTACCACGCCTCCGGCAGTTCTTTCGGCCTCTTCCCAACAACCCAACCACGCCGCGTACGCCACCAAAAACGTGGTGCTGGTGGTGATTGACGGCGTGCGGTACTCCGATTCCTGGGGCGATTCTTCTTTGGCAAACATCCCGCGCATGGCCCGTGAACTGGCGCCCAAAGGAGTGTTCCATCCGCAGTTTTACAACAAAGGCGTGACCAAGACCAATCCGGGGCACGTGGCGCTTACTACCGGCCACCACCAGCGCATCCAGAACAACGGAGGTGAGCTGCCCGAGCTGCCCTCGGTGTTTCATTATTATCGCCAACACACAGGCGCGCCCGCAACCAAGGCCTGGGTGATCACCAGCAAAGACAAACTGGAGATTCTGGCCCGCACCAACAGCACCGATTCTGCCGCGCAGTTCGCGCCCGCCACTAGCAGCGGCAAGAACGGCCTGGGCACCGGCTACCGGCCAGATACCACCACCATCCGGATCGCCAAGCAGGTCTTCTCCCAGCACAAACCCCAACTGGTGCTCATCAACCTGCGCGAGCCGGACTCGGAGGCCCATGAAGGCAACTGGGACGGCTATATCAAGGCCATCCAGCAGAGCGACCGTTTAGTGGCCGATTTATGGAAATGGCTGCAAAAACAGCCAGGCTATAAAAACACCACCACGCTGCTGGTCACCAACGACCACGGCCGCCATACCGGCGAGCGGTTTGAGGACCACGGAGACAACTGCGAGGGATGCCGCCATATCAGTCTGTTGGTAATGGGCCCCGATGTGAAGGCCGGGACCGTGGCCAGCAAGCCGCGCTCACAGGTGGATGTTGCCGCCACCATGGCCGACCTGTTGGGTGTTCCTCTCCCCAAACGTGACGGCGAGCCGATGCGGGAGCTCTTCAAAACCACCCCGGTCAACGCCGACTGACATACCGCGCACAAAAAACGTTTCGGGCCTGTTTTCAAGAAAACAGGCCCGAAACGTTTCTGAGGTACTCGTTCTACTTTTTAGCGGTTCAGCGCCTGGTTTCTTTCTTTCAGTTCCAGGGCTTTGCGGGCATCCATCAACCGCGTAAAGGCGGTGATGTTGGTGAAGATGGCCAGAATGGTGATAGGAATGGTGAACACCGACATGGTTTCGAACACGTGGAACGGAATACCCGGGATGTACAATCTGTAATCTGGCCCGATGATGGAAGCCGTCAAGCCGCAGAACATTCCCGCCAGGGCAATCAAGACCACCCGCTCGGGCCGCTGAAAGAACCCGCCTTTGCACTCCACGCCCAACCCCTCGGCGCGGGCGCGGGTGTAGCTCACCATCATGGACCCGATCATGGCCACGAACGCGAAAAGGGAGCTCAGGAAATAGTGGTGCGACATGAGGTAATAGCAGATCCCCAGAAACATCACCAGCTCACTGTAGCGATCCAGCACCGAGTCATACAAAGCCCCGAAGGTGGAGCCCATGTTGCCCATGCGCGCCACCTGCCCGTCCAGCATGTCAAACAAGCCGGCCATCATGATCAGGAAACCGGCCCAGCCCACATAGGAGAAATCACTGCGGTTCTCGCTTTCCCCGCCTACCACAAAGATAATGGCCACCCCTATGTTCAGGATGAACCCGGTGGTGGTGACTGCGTTGGGCGTAAACCCCAGCCTGATCAGCAACCTGACAAACGGGTTCACAATGGTGTAGATGCCTTTTTGCAGGAAGACTTTCCAGGCTTTTTCACCGGGAGCTTTCTTGTTCTTATAAGTAGAATCTACTTTCATTTCCTCAGTTGCTTCCATATTCCCTACGTGAAAGGTTTTAGCTGTATGTAGATGTCGTGTTTTTCCTGAAGACAAACTTTTTCTGCATCTGGTAATTATAGCCCATGCCCACCACCAGTGAGGTGATGACTTTTGAGATGATGTAACTGATACCCGTGTGATGGGTGATCAGAAAAACGCCCGCGGCATTCAGGAACAGGCTGCCACTCCAGATGATAAAGTATTTGATGGCTTGGCTTACCACGCTGGAATCCTCGGCCTGGAACACCCATTCCCTGCTTAAAGAGAAATGGGCAACTCCGCCGGAAGCGGTTCCCAGCACCGCCGCCATCACGTACCAACTCCCAAAAACCTCCACCGCCAGAACGGTGACCAAAAAATCAACGATGGTGGCGCCCACAGAGGCAGCTTGTGCCTTTAAAAAGGTGAGCATCTAGAAACTCTTTACGTAAATCACTGCTTCATAAATAAGGTTGGCGTAAAACCGGCGCGTTCCTGGGTCCAGGTCCTAAAACAGACCCATTTCCACCGCTTCGCCAGAAAAGGCATCAGCAGAGTACCTCATGCGGCTAGTGGAAATGAGTCTGTGTCTTCAGTTTAGGTACGCGCTACAGGGTGTCTACGAGTTCCTGGTAGTAGTCGAGTCCCAGGTGGGTGATGAGGTCCTCGCCCATCATGTGGCGCAGGGTGTTCTGCAGCTTCATGAGCTGCTTGAAGATGTCGTGCTCCGGGGCCAGTCCCTCCGCGGTCTGCGGGGACTTGTAGTAGAAGCTCAGCCACTCCTGGATGCCGCTCATGCCCGCGCGCTGGGCAAGGTCGGTGAACAGGGCCAGGTCCAGCACCAGCGGGGCGGCCAGGATGGAGTCGCGGCACAGGAAGTTGATCTTGATCTGCATCTGGTAGCCCAGCCAGCCGAAGATGTCGATGTTGTCCCAGCTCTCCTTGTTGTCGCCGTGGGGCGGGTAGTAGTTGATGCGCACCTTGTGGTACATGTCGCCGTAGAGCTCGGGGTTGGACTCGGGGCGGAAGATCTCGTCCAGCACGCTCAGCTTGCTCACCTCCTTGGTCTTGAAGTTCTCGGGGTGGTCCAGCACGTAGCCGTCGCGGTTGCCCAGGATGTTGGAGGAGAACCAGCCTTTCACGCCCAGCGCCCGCGCGTGCAGACCTGGGGCCAGGATGGTCTTCATCAGCGTCTGCCCGGTCTTGAAGTCCTTGCCCGAGACCGCGATGCCGTGCTCTTTCGCTAATTCCACGATGGCGGGGATGTCCACCGTCAGGTTAGGCGCGCCGTTGGCGAAGGGAACGCCCGTCTTGATGGCGGCGTAGGCGTAGATCA
>NZ_JACOAF010000060.1 GCF_014269285.1 Rufibacter sediminis | reverse complement strand
GGGCGCGTTGACAATTGTAGAATTATTTTTCCTGGCAGTTGTTAGAGTATCAAAAAGCCTATGCGTCGTTATGAGATCACGGACCGGCAGTGGGAGTCGGTGTCTCGGCTGCTTCCGGGCAAGAGCGGGGATGTGGGCCGGTCAGGCCGCGACAACCGTCTTTTCCTGAACGCGGTTCTGTGGGTTGCCCGCTCAGGTGCACCCTGGCGAGACCTTCCCGAGCGGTTCGGCCCCTGGAACTCGGCCTACGTGCGCTTCCGGCGCTGGTCCCTGAAGGGCGTGTGGGAGCGGGTATTCGAGGCTTTGCAGGAGCCGGACCTGGACTGGCTCATGGTGGACTCGACCGTGGTGCGGGCGCACCAGCACGCGGCAGGGCAAAAAAAGGGGACCCGGAAGCGGAGTGCCTAGGCATGTCGGCGGGCGGCTGGTCCACCAAGATCCACGCGGCAGTGGACGCGCTGGGTAACCCGCTGCGGATCATGCTCACCGTGGGCCAGCGGGGTGATGCCACCCAGGCGCTTGGACTGGTGGAGGGCTACCGGGCCGGCGCCGTGCTGGCCGACCGAGGCTACGATTCCGACGCCTTCCTTGGCTATGTCCGGGACTCGGGCGCCGAGGCGGTGATCCCCTCCAAGAAAAACCGCCTCCAGCAGCGCCAGATCGACAAGAACCTCTACAGAGACCGAAACAAGGTGGAGCGCTTCTTCAGCAAGCTCAAGGCATTCAGGCGTGTGGCCACCAGATACGAGAAGACAGCCGGCAGTTTTGCCGGATTCGTTTTCCTAGCAGCAGCCATGATCCTGCTACACTAATTGTCAACACGCCCT
>NZ_JACOAF010000059.1 GCF_014269285.1 Rufibacter sediminis | reverse complement strand
TCATAAGGGGGTTGGCGGCTACCTACTCTCCCGCGTGTGACCGCAGTACCATCGGCTCGGCGGGGCTTAACTTCTCTGTTCGGAATGGGAAGAGGTGGACACCCGCGACATAGCCACCATTATCGTTGCGTCGTTAGAGCGCTAATGATGTCGGGGGGTGCTTTGATATACTTGGGAGGAGAGAGAACGAATAGGGTACGCGCCTTGGTGGCGGGAAAGTTCTCGGGCAATTAGTACGGCTCGGCTATGGTGTTTCCACCTTTACACCTGCCGCCTATCGACGTGGTCGTCTCCCACGGCCCTTAAAGGGATTTCTCATCTTGGGGTGAGTTTCGCACTTAGATGCTTTCAGCGCTTATCTCATCCGAGCGTAGCTACCCTGCGCTGCGGCTGGCGCCACAACAGGTCCACCAGAGGCTCGTCCATCCCGGTCCTCTCGTACTAAGGACAGGTCCCCTCAAAAATCCAACGCCCACTACAGATAGGGACCGAACTGTCTCACGACGTTCTGAACCCAGCTCGCGTGCCACTTTAATCGGCGAACAGCCGAACCCTTGGGACCTTCTCCAGCCCCAGGACGTGACGAGCCGACATCGAGGTGCCAAACCTCCCCGTCGATATGAGCTCTTGGGGGAGATCAGCCTGTTATCCCCGGCGTACCTTTTATCCTTTGAGCGATGGCCCTTCCATGCGGAACCACCGGATCACTATATCCGCCTTTCGGCCCTGCTCGGCTTGTGGGCCTCACAGTCAAGCACCCTTCTGCTATTGCGCTCTGCGCACGGTTACCAAGCGTGCTGAGGGTACCTTTGAAAGCCTCCGTTACTCTTTTGGAGGCGACCACCCCAGTCAAACTACCCACCAAACAATGTCTCCCACTCAGGGATTAGGCTCCAAGCAACTGAAGGGTGGTATTTCAACGTTGACTAACCGACGCCTAGCGACGCCGGATCACAGTCTCCCACCTATCCTACACATCAGTTACCCAGAGTCAATGTTAAGCTATAGTAAAGGTGCACGGGGTCTTTCCGTCCCGTAGCGGGTACTCGGCATCTTCACCGAGACTACAATTTCACCGAGCTCACGGCTGAGACAGCGCCCAGATCGTTACACCATTCGTGCAGGTCGGAACTTACCCGACAAGGAATTTCGCTACCTTAGGACCGTTATAGTTACGGCCGCCGTTTACCGGGGCTTCGGTTCAGAGCTTCGCCTTGCGGCTAACTCCCCCCCTTAACCTTCCGGCACCGGGCAGGTGTCAGGCCATATACCTCATCTCTCGATTTCGCATAGCCATGTGTTTTTGTTAAACAGTCGCCTGGGCCTCTTCACTGCGGCTTCTCCATCGCTGGAGGAAGCGCCCCTTCTCCCGAAGTTACAGGGCCATTTTGCCGAGTTCCTTGGCCGTGATTCACTCGAGCACCTTAGGATTCTCTCCTCGACTACCTGTGTCGGATTGCGGTACGGGTAGCGTAACCTT
>NZ_JACOAF010000058.1:282220-330340 GCF_014269285.1 Rufibacter sediminis | reverse complement strand
ATACGAGAAGACAGCCGGCAGTTTTGCCGGATTCGTTTTCCTAGCAGCAGCCATGATCCTGCTACACTAATTGTCAACACGCCCTAGAATTACTTGCTCTCATATATAATTATTAATAAAAAATTTACCTTAAATATCTCCCTACACCGCCACTGGCGCTTTAATCCCCGGCCACGGCTGATACTCTTCCAGCGTGAAATCCTCAAATTCAAATCCGAAAATGTCCTTCACTTCAGGGTTCAATTTCATTTTGGGTAGCGGGCGTGGCTCGCGGGTGAGTTGGAGTTGGGTTTGCTCCAGGTGGTTCGTGTAGAGGTGCGTATCGCCACCGGTCCAGATGAATTCGCCATATTCTAAACCGCAGACTTGCGCCACCATCATGGTGAGCAGCGCATAGGACGCAATGTTGAAGGGCACGCCCAGGAACACATCGGCAGAACGCTGGTAAAGCTGGCAGCTTAGTTTGCCCTCGGCTACGTAGAACTGGAAGAACGCGTGGCAGGGCGGCAGTTTCATGTTGTTGACCTCGGCCACGTTCCAGGCGCTCACAATGAGGCGTCTGCTGTCTGGGTTGCGCTTGATCTGGTCAATCACCTGCGCAATCTGGTCAATGTGGCCGCCATCGGGCGTGGGCCAGGAGCGCCACTGGGAGCCGTACACCGGCCCCAGGTCGCCGTTGGCATCGGCCCATTCATCCCAGATGCTCACGCCCCGCTCCTGAAGCCACTTCACATTGGTCTCGCCGCGCAGAAACCACAGCAGTTCATAGATGATAGACTTGAGGTGCACCTTCTTGGTGGTCACCAGCGGGAAGCCCTCCTGCAAATTAAACCGCATCTGGTAACCGAACACACTCAACGTACCGGTGCCGGTACGGTCTTCTTTCTTCACGCCGTTGTCCAGAATGTGGCGCATCAAATCTAAGTAAGCCTGCATAATATCAAGTAAGGAGGTAAATTCAAGTTTGAGAATAGAAGCTTGAAGATAGGAAAAAGTGCCCACTCCCAAAGGGTAGATCGTAAAGTCCTGCGGCCCTTCGGCTAGTCAGAACAACCAGTTGCCGCCGTACCCGCTGGGGCGTTTTGGGGCCATTTCCGTGAAAACACCTCTAAAATAGGGGGTTAATCCGGACACCCATTTTTTTTAAGAGCCGTTGGAAGAGGAGTAACGGGTCTTGCCTTTTGTTATCTATCTTAGAGCCCGCACCTACGAACAAACAAAACACTATGAAAAAACTGATGCTGTCGGCCCTGGTGGCCGGAGCGCTGCTCTCCTCCTGCCAAAAGAAGGCAGATTCTACCGCGGCGGCCAACGTAGCCAACAATTCCCAGCTCTTCACCCTATTTGAAGACTTCTGGGAGCAGAACGCCCGCTTCTTTCCACTGGAGGCCACTGCCCAGGGCGACAACCGCTACAACCACCTGCTGCCCAATGACAATACCCAGTCGTTCCGGGACAGCCTACAAACCTTTTACCAGCAGTACCAGGACAAGCTGCACCAGTTTGAGCGCGAAGACCTGAACGCCAACGACCAGATCAGCTACGACATCTTTGAATACGAGACCAAAACCCGGCTGGAAGGCCTCAAACACAATACCTGGATGATCCCGTTCCAGCAGTTCTGGGGCTTGCCGCTCTCCATGGGGCAGCTGGGCTCGGGCACGGGCAACCAGCCGTTCAAGAACACCAAAGACTACGAGAACTGGCTGGGCCGCGTGCAGGGCTTCACCGTCTGGGCCGATAGCGCCATCAGCAACCTGCGCCGCGGCATGGCGGCGGGCGTGGTGCTGCCCAAACCGCTGGTGACCAAGATGGTTCCGCAGATGCAAAGCATGGTGGTCACTGATCCCACCGAAAGCCTGTTCTACGGCCCCATCCAGAATTTCCCCGCCGAGGTTCCGGCCGCCGACCGTACCCGCCTCACGCAGGCGTACAAAGAAGCCATCAGCACCCAGTTAGTGCCTACTTATCAGAAACTGGCCACGTTTCTACAGCAGGAGTATCTGCCCAAGGCGCGTACTACCACCGGCATCCAGGAAATTCCGGGTGGCAAGGACCAGTACGCGTACTTAGTGAAATACTGGACCACCACCAACTTATCGCCCGATGCCATTTACAAAACCGGGCAGCAGGAGGTGAAACGCATCAACGGCGAGATGGTGAAAGTGAAAGACCAGGTGGGGTTCAAAGGAACCATGGAGCAGTTCTTCACCTACCTGCGCAATGACGCTAAATTCACGCCTTACAAGACCCCCGAGGAGGTGCTGAACGCCTTCCGGGGAATCCAGACCAAGATTGCGCCCAACCTCCAGAAGATGTTCGGCCGCACGCCCAAAACTCCGTTCGAGATCCGGCAAACCGAGGCGTTCCGGGCAGCTTCTGCCTCCGCGGAATACAACCAGGGCTCTCCAGATGGTACCCGTCCCGGTATTTTCTACGTGCCCATCTTAGAGGCCACCAAGTTTAACACGACCTCGGGCATGGAGTCTCTGTTTCTGCACGAGGCCATTCCGGGTCACCATTACCAGATCTCGCTGCAGCAGGAAAACGAAAGTTTACCCAAGTTCCGCCGCTTCAGCTGGTACGGCGCCTACGGCGAAGGCTGGGCGCTGTACACCGAGTCACTGGGCAAAGAACTGGGCCTCTACACCGATCCGTACCAGTACATGGGTGCCTTGGGGGATGAGATGCACCGGGCCGTGCGCCTGGTGGTAGACGTAGGCATGCACACCAAAGGCATGACCCGCGAGGAAGCCATCGCCTACATGATGGCCAACGAAGCTATCTCGGAGGAAGGGGCCATCGCGGAGATCGAGCGCTACATGGCTACTCCCGCGCAGGCGCTTTCTTACAAAATAGGCCAGCTCAAAATCAAGGAACTCCGCGAGAAATACGAGAAAGAACTAGGCGATCAGTTTAAACTGGCTGCTTTCCATGACGAGCTCCTCAAAGACGGCACTATGCCGCTCAGCGTGCTGGAAAAGAAAATGGATGCCTGGGCGCAAGCGCAGAAGAAATAAAGAAGAGTTGGCGTACGCCTATAATAGTTTGAAAAACGCCTGTGGGGATGTTCGCCTACAGGCGTTTTTTTGTTGCTTTTGGTTTTAAAGGTGAGTTGCTGAAGGTGATGGCTTGGCCTTTATTAGTGGTTTTTAATAGTTAGGGAATGCCTTTCGTTTGTCTCTGGCGTAGGGCCGCTGTTGGCGTGGGTGCATGCGCTTGGCTGTTGCATGGTTTCCCTCCGTGCGCTCACGGCCGCGAGGCCCCGTCTTCCGGGTTCGCGCTGTTGTTTTAGCCTTGGCCAGCAGGCCTGCCGCATGCGCGGCACCAGGTCTAAAACAAAGGCGCTCACCCGAAAGACTGGTTTTGGGCTCTTCCTAGCGGTGCGTTTAGTGGAAGTTCTTGCTACCTGAGACAGCGAACCACCCCCAACCCCTCCTTAGCCAAGGTGGGGAACTTTTTTTGGCAGGGCATTATTCCATTCTGGGAGTAGGGCCGTTAAGTTATAAAAATAGAACTGGTTCAAGTTTCCAACTTGGACCTAAAATGAGCTGAAGTTTGAAACTTCAGTGAGCCGTGAGGCTCATAAGGTGTTTTGGACCTGTTTTCAGGAAATCGGCCTTAAAACATAACTTGAGCAGAAACGGCCCAATCAACCTCTACTTCCTCGCTTTGGTTCTAACTCTTCACGCGCCGTTCACACTTCAGTTTTCGCCGTTGGTGTTATTCTCATCAACCACAACTTATGCCGCTTCACCTCTCTCATTACTTACCTTCCCTATTAGCTACGGCGTGAAGTTTCAGGGTATCCAGGTTCAGGGCGGTGAGGTAGCCTAGGCGACTGGTGAACACACATCCGCCGTCAATGTTGAGGTCGTCTTCTAAGGGTTCCTGGAGCGAGGCCTGGATGTCGGTGAGGTAGGTGGGCGTGTGGCCGTGGACAATCTTTCGGGTGCCCAGCACGGTTTTATCAACCTCAAAGTCCCGGATCCAAAGCATGGAACGCCGGTCGGTGAACGGGTTGGGCAGGCTGAAGTCAAATCCTGCGTGCACCAGCAGGTAGTCATCCAGTTCTACGTAGAGTTCTAGTTCCTCCAGAAAGGTCCAGTACTTGGCTGGGATTGCTTCCAGCGAGAGGGTGTCAAAGCTTTTCAGGGTCTCTACTCCACCGTTGTGCAGCCAGATTTCCGGGTACTCAGGTTCTTTACGGGCTTGCAGCATCAGCTCCTCGTGGTTCCCGCAGAGGGTGATGACAGGATATCCCTTTTCGCGGAGTTCCAGAATAAAATCGATCACTCCCTTGGAGTCGGGACCGCGGTCAATGTAGTCGCCCAGCAGGTACAGCGTGTCAGTGGGCTGAAGCTTCAGCTCCTCCTCTACCAGGTACCGGAAAGTGGCAAGGCACCCGTGAATGTCTGAAATGGCGTATCGGCTCATGGTTCCGGCAGCTAAGGATAAATAAGGTAGTACGAAGCTGGGAAATTTACATCGGTCTCGTGGGCCACCTAATTGGCGGCAAACGAGAGAAAATGTGTTTTGGGGCTGTTTTCCGGAAAACAGGGCTAAAATGGTTGTAACTTGCTTCTTGAAACGTGCTACCAGATACTGCCCCGCGCCATGCAATCCTTCCTTCGGCAAACCGCTGAACACATCTACCAGACCTACACCGAGCAACTGAGCGACCTGTGCATTGTGCTGCCCACGCGCCGGGCCACCCTGTACTTCAAGAACGCCCTGGCGCAGGCGGCGCCCACCGGCATCTGGTCGCCGCAGATTTACTCCATGGAGGAGTTTGTCTGCAACATGGCCAACGTGGACGTGCTGGAGCCGCTGCACCTGCAACTGGACCTGTATGACATCATGCTGCGCTTCGATCCGAAGCTGGACTTCGACCAGTTTGTGGGCTGGTCGGCTACGCTGCTGGAGGATTTCTCGCGCATGGACATGGAGCTGGTAGACCCCAAGGCGGTATTTGAGTACTTGAGCGAGGCCAAGGCCCTGGAGCGCTGGGACCCCGCCAAGCCGGGCAGCAGCGTGCCCACGGCCAACGTGAAGCAGTATTTCCAGCTGTGGGTGAATCTGGAGCAGACTTACCACGCCCTGCGCGAGAAGCTCGCCAAAGACAAGCAGGCGTATACCGGCATGGCCTTCCGGATGGTGGCCAGCCGCATCAAAGACATCGCGCAGAGCGACAAAGGCTGTTTCCGGTACGTGTTCGTGGGACTGAACGCCCTGAGCAACGCCGAGCAGAAGATCATCCAGACGCTGCTGGAAGCCGGCAAAGCCGATGTTTTCTTTGATTCCGATGACTACTACATGGCCCCGGAGTCTGACAAACGGGCCGGTCATTTCCTGAAACGCTACAAAGCCAAGTGGCCGCTGCCCGAGTGGAACTGGCAACAGAACCTGCTCCTGCAAGACACGAAGGAAATCAACGCCATTGGTGTGGCCAACGCCAGCATGCAGGGCAAGATTGCCGGGCAGCTTTTGCGCGAGATTCGGGAAAAGGACCCCAAAGCGGAGATCGCCATCGTGTTGCCGGACGAAACCCTGCTCCTGCCGGTGCTGCACTCCATCTCAGACGAAGTCTCGGATTACAACGTCACCATGGGTCTCTCGTTCAAAGGCACACCCCTGTTCAACCTGGTGGATCTGCTGTTTGAAGTGCACCTCACGGGCGTTGTGCAACCCACTGACACCGGCTACAAAGTAAATCGCTACCACCACCTGGCCGTCACCAAACTGTTGCAGCACCCTTTTCTGCGCCGCTACGAGCAGTACCTGAACAGCATCGCGGAGCGCGAAACCGACCTGGACCTGTTCCAACACGTGCTGGACGAGATGGTGCAGCGCAACAGCGTGCTGCTCACCGCACAGGAGATCATCCAGCTGGGCCGCGAGCACCCGATGTTCATCACCCTCTTCCGGACCTGGAACGACTGCACCGACCTCATTGACACCCTGTACCACCTGGTGGACGCACTGGGACGCATTTATAGGGTGGAATCTGAAAATCCCATCGAAACGGAGTACCTCTTCATTCTGTACACCATCGTGAAGCGGCTGGATTCTTTGTTTGACTGCCGCGAGCACAAGATCTCGGTGCGCAGTTTCAAGAAGTTCCTTTACGAGCAGATCAGTAGCACAAAGCTCCCGTTCAGCGGTGAACCGATTTCCCCCACGCAGGTCATGGGGATGCTGGAGACCCGCGCCCTGGATTTTGAGAACCTCATCATCCTTAGCGTGAATGAGAACGTGCTGCCTCAGCCTAAGAAGCAGAACTCGCTGTTCCCGTATGATGTGTTGCGCACGTTCGGGCTGCCTACCTACGCTGAGCAAGAGAGCATTACTTCGTATTACTTCTACCGGCTGTTGCAGCGCGCCAAACGCGTGAACCTGCTCTACGTGCTGCCCTCAGACACGTACGGCTCCGGCGAGAAAAGCCGCTTCATTCTGCAGTTGCAGCACGACCTGGCGCTCCGGAATCCCAACATCAAGTTCCGGGAGTTGACGGCGGTGGTGGAGCAGCTGGACACGAAAGAATACGAGCCGGACATCATCATTCAGAAAGACGAGGTGGTGCTGGGCAAACTGAAAGAGCAACTCCGGCGCGGGCTCTATCCTTCGCACCTGAACCAGTACGTGAACTGCACGCTGCAATATTATTTCAGCCGGATTGCCAAGCTGGAGGAAGTGGACGAGATTGATGAACTGGTGGGTGCCGATACCTTCGGGACGATTGTGCACCAGGTGCTGGAAGATTATTTCCGGCCGTTCGCTGAGGAAGCCAAGCCCATCCAGCCAGCTGATGTGGCCGTGATGCTGGCGAATCTGCCCAAGAAGGTGCAACTGGAGTTCAAGCGCGGTACGCTGGGCAACCTGCCCGAACAGGGCATGAACCTGATTCTGTACCAAGTGGCCGTGCAGCTGTTGACCCGTTATCTGGAGAACCTGCAAGCATCAGAGGAACTGCCGCTGTACATCCTGCAACTGGAAGAAACGCTGCTCACCGAGCTGGACGTGAAGCTGCCTTCCGGCGAAAAGGTGCCCGTGCGCATCGCCGGAAAAGCCGACCGCATTGATCTCAGCGGCCACACCCTGCGCGTAATTGACTATAAAACCGGGAAAGTAGAGGCCCGTAACTTGAAGGTGAACCCCGAAGATCTGGAAACCACCCTGCTCCACGACCGCCATCTGGACAAAGTGCGCCAACTCTGGCTGTACCGCTACATTCTGGCCAAAGAGATCCAGAAAGGCAGTCTACTGGAAAGCAAGGTCCTGAACCTGCCCAAATCGAGTTATGACTTTGAGGCAGGCATCATCTCGTTCCGGAACCTGGGCGCGGGGGTGCTCACTTCTGATCTTCCCTTCATAGACGCCGCCGGAGCGCCCGCTGATTTCATGGAAACCTCTGAACGGCTTTTAAAAGAATTGGTCTTCCGGATGCTGGACCCTGAGGAACCCATCCGGAAGACCAATGATCTGGAGACCTGCCAATACTGCGCCTATAAAAGCATCTGCGCCCGTGGCTAACACAAACCTGCTTTTTGGGGCCGATTTCCTGAAATCGGCCCCAAAAAGCAGGTACGGTAATGACGTTAATGCGTAAAGGGCAGTTTTGGTAAAGGCAAGTCAGGCCAGAACAGGACGGCTTTCCGGCTGTCCTGTTCTGGCACCAAAAAGCTCCTTCGTGCTTTACTTCACCACCAGCACGCCATCAGCGGTGATCTCTATTTCCTGCACAGGTTTAGTGATTTTGGCAATCTCCTCTTTGCTTTTACCGGCGTCTTCGGCGAAGTGCTGCAAGCGCTCCATCGAGGTTTCCTTCATGGTAGCCGTTCCTTCCAGCACTACTTTCTTGCCTACAATGTCCTGCGGCATGAAAAAGGCATAATCAGTGAACTTCACCATGATGGACTCGCCGTTCTCCCGGGCCAGTTTCATGAAGCAGCCTTTCTTTTTGCAGACTTCCACCACGGTACCCTCCATCTGACCCGCGAACGGTGCCTCTGGGGTAACTTTCTGCGCCAGTTTATCCGCCGACACGGCCTTTGCCGCTTTTACTTTTTTGCCGTACTGGACTCCGGGCTTAGCCGATGGGATATCACTTTGAGCAAAGGAAAGGGTGCTGAAGGAGAAGACCACTGCCAGCGTTAAGAATGACTTCATTTGGAAACGGAAGGTTTACGTGAGTGAGAAATGGCCTAAAAGTTAGCTTGTTCCTTTTTAAGCTCCAACTTTCTTCGGCACCTTTTAGGCTTATTTTCCTGATAGACATCTACTTTGGGGGTTAACCCTACTCCTGAAAGGAACTTTCCGTTTTCCGCCTGTTTTTGATAAACACCCTTAAAACGGCAAGCCGATTCTTCTCCCGTGAACGAAGCATCTGCCTTCAGACCTCGTTAGTGCCCGGAAACGTTTCGGGTCGGATTTCTGAAAACCAGGCCCGAAACGTAAGCACGTTGTCTTAAAGGAATTTACACCCTCCGCTTTTCAGCAAACCTTTACCATCAGGCAGTGTGATGGAAAGGGCACTTGGAGAGAACGGTTCTATCCACCTGGGTGGGCAGTTCGTTCGCTTTCACGTTGGTGATGATGAAGTTGCTTTTGGGCCGCGTGGGCATCCGCACTAGACTGTAACTCAAATCCTGCTGAGGCACCTCGTAGGTCATGTGCTTGGCCAGGTACACCATGGACACTTTCATGGCTTCAATGGTCACCCACTCGCCGGCGCAGCGGTGGCCGGAGAAATGATCGCCGCCGCCCTGCGGAATCAGATCGAAGGGACTGCCTTTCCAGTGCTTGAAGCGGTACGGGTAGAATTCATGAGGGTGCTCCCAGATGTTAGGGTCGTGCAGGGTGCCGTAGATGTCCAGGAAAACCAGGGTGCCTTTCTTGAAATCGTGCCCGCCCCAGCTGAAGTCATTTTTGACCCGATTTCCCAAAAACGGACCGAAAGGATAAAAGCGGCGCACTTCCTGCACAAACCACTCTACGTAGTTCTCTTCATCATCTGCAATTTTGCGCTGCGCCACCGGATGATCGTGCATCGCCAAAGCGCCAAATGTGATGTACGTGGCAATGGCCACGATTGGCCTTAGCAGGTTGATCAGCTCCACCGCCGCCATGTGCTTATCCAGCAAGTTGTCATCATGGTCGCGGTGAAACGCCATCACGTGGGCAGGGGAACCGTCTGGCACTTCTAAATCGCCCTTCCTGATCTGCTGGATGACTTTCTCAATCCACTTCTCCGCTCTTTTGCGGGCTTTCCGGCCGCGCATGTGCCTTGGTCCCACGGCCCCGAAAGCGTCTACCATGGCGGTAAAATCCTGGGCCCGTTTACGAACTTCTTTTTCTTTGAGCGGCACCCCGGTCCAGGCACAGGCCACGCGACACAGAAGATCCTGCACCTCCTCAAAGAGCACCACTTGCTCCATCTGCTCCCACTTCTTGATGTACCGTTGCCACTGCTGCGACATGAGCCGGTTGATCTGGTGCAGGCTGTCTGGGGTCATCAAAGACATGAACATGGCTTTACGGTGCAGGTGCGCGGCTCCATCCAAAGTCTGGATGGCGTCTTTCCCCATCAGGGTATTCTGAATCCGGTTGGGGATAGCCCCCAGGCGCATGAACTTATCGGGATCATAAAAGATCTTGGCGGCCTCTTCACCGTGCAGGCAAATGACGTTCTGAAACAGGATTCTGGTCTTGAAAATATTGGAGTTGAACCGCTCTACCCGGTTCTGAATGAAAGGAAACCCTTCCAGCAGCAGACGAATAGAATTGTCCAACACTTTCTCTTGCGGAATTGTGGTCATGAACTTGCGTATTTGATGAAACGATGGCTACCATCCGCAGAAAACGTCAACGTTCACCGCAGGCTGGAAAGCTCAGGTAAATCGTACGCATAGAAAGACCGGGTGTTCCTTTAACCCTGAATCCGCCAGAAAAAAGGGTATAAACCACAGCTTCCGTTTAGAAGCGGCGCCGTTGTTCACCCCGGATAAGAAAGGAAGATTGAAAGACGGTTTTGAAGCCAGATTCTGAAAAACAGGCCGAAAACGTTAGGCCACTTGCTGGACGGGAAGCACCCGGTGCAACACCTTGCGGCTGGAGAAATACACGGCAAACCCGAACGGGATAAAGCACAGCAGCCAGGCCATGATGCCCACCAGATTAGCCAACCAAAGTTGTTGCAGCGCATTGAGCCAATCGGCCCGGAACATGCTGGTAAGTTTGTCCAGCGAGAACGGAATGGGTGTCACCGGGAAAATACTCTGGCCCAGATCCACAAAAGGAACATACAAGGCGAGCTGCACGGGCTGCATGATGTACCCGATGAGAATGGTAAACGCCACGTTGAGCCGGAACCGGATGGCCCAGAAAGTACATAACAAGGTGGTCAGCCCCAGAAAAGGAACCATCCCGAAACCCGCGCCCAGGGTTATGGTCAACGCCAACTGGTGCGGAGTGATGCCTTGCTTCACTAATTCCAGCACCGGCTCCCACAGCTTGCGGCGTATAAATTGCTTCACTCCTACTTTTCTTGATAGTAACACGTTTCTCAAATACAAATCGTTTTCCAGTACTTCACCCTGCCTTACGGAACTAACGCCGAAAGTTGCGCTTTCATCCCCTGAAAAGGAAATATAGTTCCTTAATTTCAGGATACCCTGTTGCCGCCGCTACCTCGCTCCCGTTCAACTCCTTGCCACCGCAAAAATCTCCTTCCGCAGCTATCAGTTCCGATACTCTATTAATACCCGAAACCTCCAGAAGTAACCACGTACTTTTCCATTTGTTCGATCAAAAATAAGGCAGCTTCTCACTAGTGACAGCCAACTCCCTTGCTAACCCTATTACTAATTGCAAAAAATTTTAGGCTTGGGCACTTTTGCCGTATCTTTAGATGTTCCTTCACCTGATATAGCTGCTCTGCCATGGACATAACGCTTGCCCTTCTTTCATTTCTGATTGGTGCCATTCTCGCCTATTTTCTGGTCCAAGGCAAGTTAGCCGCCCTCCGGACTTCGCTCCAAAACCAGGAAGCAGACAAAGCCTTCGCCCTCAAGCAGCAGGAAGCGGCCCAGGCCGAAATGCAGAAGCTGCAGGAGCAGCTTCGCCGGGAGAACAGCAAGGTGATGGAACTGCACGCCGAGGTCACCCGCGCTGAAAACGACATCTACCACCTGAAGCAGAAGCTCTCCGATGAACGCGCCGAGCTGTCGCACCTCCGCGAAACGTTCATGCAGCAATTCACGCAAGTGTCTAATCAGGTACTGGTCACCAACGCCGAGCACTTCCGGAAAACCTCCGCTGAGAATCTGGAGCAGGTCTTATCTCCGCTGAAAGAGCGCATCAAGGAATTCGAGAACAAGGTGGAGCAAACGTATGAGAAAACCCTGAAGGACAGCACTTCTCTTAAGGAACAGATCACCTACATGGCCAGCCTGAACCAGCAGATGAGCCAGGATGCCCTGAACTTGACCAAGGCTTTGCGGGGCGAGAAAAAAGCGCAGGGCAACTGGGGCGAGTACCTGCTGGAAAACCTGCTGGAGAAATCTGGCCTGGAACGGAACGTCCACTACCGGCGCGAGCAGGTCCTCCAACACGATGACGCTAAAGTGTTCCGGCCCGATGTGATCGTGGACCTACCCGACAACAAGCACCTGATCATTGATTCCAAAGTAAGTTTGGTGGCGTATGATGCGTATTGCAACTGCGAAGATGAAGGACAACAGCAGGTCTATCTGAAAAGTCATGTCCAAGCCATCAGGACCCACTTTTCAGATTTGAGCCGCAAGAACTACCAGTTCCTGCACGGCATCCACTCCCCCGATTTCGTGCTGATGTACATTCCTATTGAGCCGGCCTTCAACCTAGCCATCCAGCACGACCGGGATCTTTTTCTGGAGGCGCTGGACAGGAACATCGTGTTCGTGACCACTTCTACCCTATTGGCCACCCTCAGAACCGTGGCCAGCGTTTGGAAACAGGAAAGCCAGAAACGCAACGTCCTGCGCATTGCCGAAGAAAGCGGCAAGCTGTACGACAAATTCGCCAATTTCCTGGAAGACTTAAAAGACATCGGCGTAAACCTGGACCGGAGCCAGCAGAAATACCATGCCGCCATGAACAAGCTCTCCGAAGGAAACGGAAATCTGCTGAAGAAGGTAGAACTGCTCAAAAAGTTGGGCGCCCGCACCAGCAAAACCATGGAAACCCAATGGCTTCAAAACGCTCCCTCAGTAGCGGAGCACTTACTGGAGACAAATCCTCTGGAGGAAGAGAACCTAGAAGAGGCGAATAGTTAAAGGTTGAGTTATCGAAGACAGAACCTTGAAAGGAAAGTAAGAAAAGAGGCAGCTACTTTCATAGCTGCCTCTTTTACGTTCCGGTTAGTTTACAGCACAAAATGATTGATTTAATTCAGTGCTTTCACTTTCGTCAATAAAGCTTTCGTTTTCTCCCACTCTTCTTGGGTCTTTTTATCCTGCTGTTTGGGGGTGGGAGCTTTTGAGTAGAATTGGAGTAAGTTCTTTTTCATTTCTGGCGTGAGGGTGGCGAATTCTTCTTTGTCTAATTTCTCTAACCAGGCGGCATAGGTTTCATCGGCTTTGCCGTAGTTGCCAAGTTTGGTGCGGTCGCCGGTGTCTAAATCTGTGTTGGACAAAGTGGTGATGGTGGAAGATAGTTTCAGCAGACCAGAGCTATACTGCTGCGAAGTGACATTGAAACTCTCCATGAAAAGCTTTTCGGCGGCGGGAGTGGGTGGTTTGAACGACAGCGCACGGTTTGGCCCTATCTTAGGCAACACGCGCAACAACCAACTCAATGCTTTCTGAAACAGGTTGGGCTGCTGGTACTCTCTCCCCCATTTTTGGTGGTAGTCCGTTTTCCTGATTCTATACAGGTACTCCCGACGGGTAGTGCTCGGTTTTGCGGCTCTGATGTCAGAAGCTTTCAGGTTCCAGGCGGCTTTGGTCAGACTGGGGATCAGGGTGCTTACCGAGCGGCGGAATGACCCGATGGTCAACTTTAGGTTTACAAACAGGCTACCCAACTTCAAACCATACGTTTTTTGGAAAGCCCGCTCCAGCGACTCTTGGCTTACTTCAAAGCCTATGAAGTCCCGGTACGCTTCCGGGGCGTAATTTCCGCGGGCAACCTGCAGCACATCAAACCCAAACTCCATTTTCACGTGGGCCAGTGGGTTTTCTTCATAGGTGACACTGGTGCCGTGGGTTGCTTTCATCTCAGGGTACACCAACGGAACGGAGAGGTTGGTGCCTAAAGGATGACCGTAATTATCGGCGTAATAATGGGCCAGGGCTCCCAGTCCAAAGGCATATTCATTTAAGGTGTGCGCTTCCTCCAGTAAGGCGATGATAAAGTCGCCGCTCCTCACATAGTGGGTCAGATCTGTGAAGAACGTGTTTCCGAAGGGATAGTAGCCCATGTCTTGAATAATGGCTCCGCCGTAAGCGTGAGCATGTGCTTGCTGCAGTTGCTCAGGAGTGGCCTCCGGGAATTTCTTCTTCAACAAAGGCACAAGAGACGGCTTCCAGGCGACATCTATAATGGCCTGATGCGTCAGCACTCCGTAGGCGGTACTCTCCAGAGGTTTTAGGGCCATAATTGTAAAAAGAGCCCAAAAACACAAAATGAACCGATGAATAGACATAAGGCAGCTTCTTCTTGCGGCAAGGTGAATACCCGCACATGTTTCCAGTCTTACGTCAAATACGGATTATAGATCAAGCGGCAAGTACGGAGCAATTTCTATCGATTAGCACCTGATATTGAGCCTGCATAGAGTTACTAAATCTTAGTGGTTGAACGGGATATTGCCTGGTGCAAGCATCCGCTTAAACTGGCGTTATAGGAGTGTTTTTGATAAAGGAGCCTTGAAACAGAGACTTACCATTTTAGAGAGGCGCAAGTTTCCTTCTTTGCAATAGATTAAAGACTTATTCTAGTGAGACTGGATTAGCAGGAAAGTATTTCAATCTATAAAGCTTTTTCAGTAAAGCTAATTGTGCAACCGCTGCTCTTGCAGACATTATTCGCAACTTGTAAGGTGCCTGAGGCTGGATTGTTGGTGAGAACACCAACAATGGCGGCTGGGTTGTCAGAATTCAGCTGAATTGTCTGATCTGTTTTAGAAAGCCTGATCTTTGCTTTAGGAGTTTAATTGAAAACTGGAGGTAATTATTTAAAGTTTGAGGAGCTTATTGAAAGCTTGAAAGTGATTGCTTGAAAAGCTGGAAGGTGATTGCTTGAAAAGCTGGTATGAGATAAGACCAAATTCTACAACATGGGTTTTTGGCCTGTTTTCGTGAAAAGGGCCTAAAACGTAAAGGCGCACCGTATGGATGCGCCTTTACGTTTATGAAGTTGATTAATTAATAATTCGCCTCTACCCCCGGTAAATCGATTAAGATAAAAGTACTGTCAGCGGAGGCTTTGATGCGCAAGGCATCCACATCAGAGGAACGTACTTGGTCATTTTTCTGGACTTGTATTCCGTTGACAAACAGTTCACCGGTGGTCACGTAGATCAGCCCCTTCCGGATGGGGAATGTCTTGAAGTCTATTTCTTTTCCTTCCTTCAGGTTGGCGTAGTAGATGGTGGAATTGGAATTGATATACACCACGTCTTCCAGCACCTTCTGCCCGGTTACCAACGGAATCAGTTCGTTCTTTTCGTCGGTGAAGTCAATGGCCTTCTGCTCGTAGCTGGGGGTAAGCCCTTTCTTGTTCGGGAAAAACCAGAGCTGGTAAAGGTGCAGGTCCTGGTCGGTGCTGTTGTGCTCAGAATGGCTTACGCCCGTGCCGGTGGTCATGCGTTGCACCTCGCCGGCTCTTATGACCGTGTCATTGCCCAAGCTGTCTTTGTGGGTCACCTCCCCTTCCAGCACAATGGTGACAATCTCCATCTCTGAGTGCGAGTGCTCCGGGAAACCGCTGTTGGCTTTGATATAGTCGTCGTTGAAAACCCGAAGGGGTCCCCATTGCACGTTATCCATATCATAGTAGTCTGAGAAAGAAAAGAGGAAGTAAGAATCGAGCCAACCGTGGGAGGCGTGGTGTCTATCTGAGGCGGAAATCACTTTGATCATGAGATAGGGAGTTGATGTTCACTTGATAAATACGTACCCTTGCCCCTGAGGTTTATTCTGCGTTTCCTATATAAATAATAAGGCTGTTTAGGGGCTGTTTTCCTGAAAACAGCCCCTAAACAGCCTTATCCTGACCAATGATAGATTACTTGCTAGTCTTCAGTTTCTTTACTTCCTGTTGCAGGTCCAGAACCAGGGACGTCAGTTTATCCAGAGAGATCTCCGCCATCGGGAAGGTAGTGCTGATGTAAGCTTTCGCTTCCCAGAGTTCTACAATCTCATCTAAGGCCACATCATAGGGCGCGTAGCTGGGGTTGTCAGAGTGCAGGCGCAAGGCCGTTTGTTTCTGCTGATGGTAGATCCGCTTGAAGACGATCCCTTCCTGCAGGCTCACCACAATGCAAGGCGTTCCGTCTTTGATCTCCTGCCACTGCTCCACGTACCTACCCACAATTACCGTCCCGGACGGAATAGGAAGCATGGAATCACCTTTGATTTCAAAAGCTCTGTACGTACCAGGGCTTTGGATCATGGGCAACCTGAACTTAGGAAGTTCTTCCATGAACTCTGGGTCAGAGTAGCCATTCAGGTAACCGGCGCTCGCTTTGTACGGCACCAGCTCTATGTTCTCGCGGTCCTGTGAATCAACGGTGATAGACAGCACTTTTACGTTGGACTGGCGCTTGGAAGAACCAGACTTGAATGTGTTGGGCAGATCAGGATTGATTAACTCATCTACTGACAATTGGAACACCTGCGCCATCTTCATCAACGTGGCCAGCTTAGGCTCCGCTCTCCCTTCTTCATAGGCACCTATCAAGGATCGCTTTATCTCCAGCTTTTCGGCCAGCTGTACCTGGGTCAGATTGAGTTGCTTTCTTAGATATTTCAGGTTAGTGCTCAGCATAGGAAAGTGGATAGGTTGTTTTACAAAGTAAAAGTACTAATTCTTTAGCAAACAACTAAAATTATTGGCATCTTAATTTCTTTCGCGCCCATTTTTTTCTCTTCAGAAAATGATTGTTATCATTATTTTTGGTAAGGTGCCGCGCACATCTTTTATATAAAGGCATGAGGGGCCATTCGGCTCAATCCAAAGCACTTACCCACCCATATTTATTTATAGTAAATTTTGGAGATAAGTTGGATTATATACTACCTTTGTAGCGTTAATATCAGCAGATCTATTATTGGTATTGTCCAGTTTAAACCAACTTATGAGCATTTTTTACTAATTAAATTTATGAATTCAGCTACGTTTAAGAAAGCAGTGTCCTTTTTTGCATTGGCTTCCGTTTTTTCTATCTCGGGTTGCCAGCAAGACATGATGGTGGAAGAAGCCGCCAATTTAGCGGTAGAGCCTACCTCTTCCTCTAAAGTTATTCCGGGTAAGTTCATTGTTATCCTGAAAGACAAAAAAGGACAATCGGTTAGTGAATTACGCGAAAGAATTTTGGGGAGAAATGGAATGGAAATCGGCCGCGCCCGTGAAATGTTCCAGGGAGCCTTGAACGGCTTTTCCGGGTCATTCAGCAAGGAAGAAATCAATCTCCTGCGTGCCGACCTGAATGTTGCCTTTATAGAACCTGAGCAAGCGGTATCGCTTGGCAAAACCGCAACATCGTCTACAGTTACTACCACTACTACTACATCCACCCAAGTTATTCCTTGGGGAGTAGCCCGCGTAGGGTACGGTGATGGTACTGGCAAAACTGTTTGGGTAATTGACTCAGGCGTGCAGACCAACCACCCAGACCTGAACGTGGACATGGTACGCAGCAAGTCTTTCATCTCCGGCGATGCTTCTTTTGAAGATGGTTACGGTCACGGAACAGGCGTAGCCGGCGTGATTGGTGCCAAAGACAATAACGAAGGCGTAGTTGGTGTTGCTGCCAATGCCACTATCGTAGCCCTGCGGGTATTTGACAACACCGGTTACGGAACGCTTACCCGTATCTACTCTGCCATGAACTACGTGTTCCAGAACGCGCAGCCAGGTGATGTGGTGAACATGAGCTTACGCGTAGCTGCCTCTAGCATGTTAGATGACCTGGTGAAGAAAACAGCCGCCCGTGGTATTTTTATTGCCGTGGCCTCCGGTAACAGCTACATTGACTGCAAAGTAGATTCTCCGGCCCGCATCATCGCGCCAAATGTGTACGTGGTTTCCAACATGAATTCTTACGGAAGCTTCAACCCTACCTCCAACTTTGGAGCCTCAGTAAACTTCACTGCTCCTGGTACTGACATCAGAACCACCTGGAAAGGCAGCGGATACGCCACCGGCAACGGAACGTCTTACGCGGCTCCTCACGTAGCTGGTATTCTGGCCGTAAACGGCGGCATTGTGAACTCACAAGGCTTCGTGACCAACGACCCAGACGGCACGCCAGATCCTATCGCTATGAAATAATCTCAGCTCTTTTATCAAAGAAAAAGGCCCGCTATATGCGGGCCTTTTTCTTTGATAAATATAATATTCAGAATAGTTGATCTATTTCGGGGCTTCTTTTCAGAAATTAGAACAAAAACAGGCTGGCGCTGTTTAGCAGACGTTGCAGCTACTAGATCAGCTTTAGCTATTTTCCTTGTTGAACCGACCAATTCCGAGCCTGATTTTCAGGTAATCGATCTCGCCTTCCAGGTAGTCAAAGATGGGTTTCAGGGCGGCGGTTTGCTTGGTCTGCAAAATTCCTTCCCGCACCCGGCTATACTCCCACTCTGATAGGTAAGGCTTCAGATCCACTTCATAACCCTGCTGGTAAAGCGTTGCCAGATGCGAATAGATGGTGTTGATCTGCACCTGCCGCTGCTCCGAGATTTCCTCCGGGGTTTTCCCCTGCCGGAGCAACTCATAGGTGACCAGGTGCGTGGTGCCCTTTAGTTTTACCTGTTGCTGCTCTGCCTGCTGGGCCAGAAAGCTCAGAATGGCGTTGATGAAGATCTCCCCGTACTGCTCGTACTTGGCCTGCGCCACCCCAGAAATAGCCAGGAAAGCCGGACGGTTGGTAGGCCGTTGCTCCACAATTTCCTGTAAGGTATTGTCCGTAAACACTACATACGGCGGAATATTGCGCTCGTTGGCCAATTGTTTCCGGAGATGCCGCAAGTGCTCGAACAATGCCGTCTCCACGCCACTTCTGGATTTCTTCTGCCGTTTCTCTTTCTCCTCTTTGGGCAGTGGTGCTTGGAATTTGACCAGTTCTACTTTTTTGCCCTTAAAAAGCACCTCCTGGCTGGCGTTGGTCAACTTGAGGGCTCCGTGTTCATCATAGGCGATTTCCAGAATTCCCTGATTGATGAGCTGATGGATGTACCGTTGCCAATCCTGCGAGGGCACATCGCGCCCCGCGCCGAAGGTTTTCAGTTGGTCATAGCCTCTGGTCAAGGTCAGTTGGTTACGGGAACCGCGTAGAATGTCCACCACCTGCGCCGAGGCAACTGTTTCCTTGGTTCTGGCTACCGCCGATAAGATTTTCTGGGCCAGTTCAGTGCCGTTGAACGAGGTAGGCGGATTATCGCAGATATCACAATTGCCGCAGTTGCGGGAATATTCCTCCCCAAAGTAGTGCATCAACGTTTTACGGCGGCAACTGGTGCTTTCCGCGAACTGCTGCATGCGGTCCAGCTTGGCAAGGGACAAAGCCTGCTCCTTGCTGTTCTCACCCTGGGTCACGATATCGCGCAGCGTCATGACATCGGCTAAGCTGTAAAATAACAGCGCCTCGGCGGGTGCGCCATCGCGGCCGCCGCGACCAATTTCCTGGTAGTAGCTTTCCAGGTTTTTGGGAAGGTTGTAATGAATCACCCAGCGCACGTTGGACTTGTCAATGCCCATCCCGAACGCAATGGTGGCGCACATGATCTGGATGTTGTCCTGCAGAAACTTCTCCTGCACCTGTTCCCGGTCCCTAGCCGATAAACCCGCGTGGTAATAATCAGCGTTGTAGCCTTTCTCCTTCAGTTTGGCCGCCAAAGATTCACAGGCTTTCCGGCTGAGGCAGTAGATGATGCCCGGCTGAAAAGGACGTTCCTCCAGATAATCCAGAATGGCTTCTATCCGTTTTTGGCCGGGCTGCACCTGCAGATAGATGTTGGGCCGGTCAAAGGAGGAAATGAACACCTTGGGATCCTGCAGGTACAGCTGCGTAAGAATATCACGCTGGGTCAGCCGATCTGCGGTGGCAGTCAGTGCAATGATGGGGACTTCAGGAAACTGCAGTTTCAGGTTTTTGAGTTGCAGGTACTCGGGCCGGAAATCATGGCCCCAGGCCGAGATACAGTGCGCCTCATCAATGGCGAACAGATTGATCTGCAGCCGTTTCAGGAACGAGAAAAATCCCGCCGAGAGCAGTTTCTCCGGCGAGACGTACAGCATTTTCAGGCGGCCGTCAAAGCACTGCTGCTCAATCAACTGCTGCTCTTTAGCCGACTGGGAACTGTTCAGGTAACCGGCATTCACGCCGTTGCCGAGCAGCGCCTCCACCTGGTCTTTCATCAAAGCAATCAAGGGAGAAACCACCACGCTCAGGCCGGGCATCACCAAGCCGGGCACCTGGTAGCACACCGATTTGCCGCCGCCAGTGGGCATGAGCACCACCGTGTCCCGCTTATCCAGAACGCTGGTGATGATGTCTTCCTGACCGGGCCGGAACTGATCATAACCAAAATACAGCTTCAGCGCCTCGCGTGCTTCCTTTACTCCCATTTCCTAATCGTTTTGACAAAAATACGCCAAAAACGCCTTTTTTCCTTTCTCACGTGTGTCTATAAACAAAAATAGCCCGGAAAACTTCCGGGCTATCTAAAATGGTTAGCAATAAAGAACTCAACCTAGAAGATGGCATCTATGATGGCCGTCACAATAGACAGCACCAAACTGAACAAAATGGCGGTCAGCAAGCCGCTGATATTAAACCCGTCCAGCAGGTAATCGGCCATGTACAGGATGATAGCGTTGATGACCAGCAAAAACAACCCCAGCGTCAGGAATGTGATGGGAATGGTCAAAAGCACCAGAATGGGCCGAACCACGGCGTTTAATATCGCCAGCACTAATGCAAGTAAAATGGCGCTGGAGATGCCGTCAATGGTGACGCCCGGGAAAAACTGCGCCAGCACCAGGGCTACGATGCCGGTGATGATAATCTTGAGGATGAATCCCATAGTGATAAGTTATAGTGAGGCTTCTAATCTTTTCTGAGATACGGCCATCCAGTTACAGAGTTTGTAGAGCAGCCTGGCGCCTACGTTCCCGTTCCACTCACTGTCGCCGGGGGCCACTTCGCACAGGTCAAAGCCAATGATCTCGCGGCCGGATTTCACCAGCGCTTTGATCAGGTACACGGCTTCTTCAAACTCAAAACCTCCGGGCACCGGGGTACCAGTGGCCGGACAAAGTTTAGGGTCCAGCCCGTCAATGTCAAAGCTGATGTACACTTTCTGGGGCAGCTGCGCGATGATTTTCTTGCACTGCTTGCGCCAGGAAGTTCCTTCAAACATCTTGGTTTTGATCTTGCTGTCATAGAACGTGGTGATGCGTCCGTTGGACTGATCCACCAGGTCGGCCTCAGCCTGGCAAAGGTCCCGGATGCCCACCTGCACCAGTTTCTTCACCTGCGGCAGTTTGAGGGCGTTGAACATGATGGACGCGTGCGAGTACGTGAAACCTTCGTAGGCATCGCGTAAATCGGCGTGCGCGTCTACCTGCAAAATGCCGTATTCTTCGTGCTTTTCGGCTAAAGCGTGCATAAAACCCAGCGGGGTGCTGTGGTCACCGCCCAGTACGCCCACCAACTTCCCTTTCTCCAGGTACGCCAACGTCTCTTTTTTTGACCACTGCAGGAGATCCTCGCCCCGGCGGTTTACTTCTTCAATAGTGGCGTCATGGATAGCAGAATCGCCTTTGCTGCCGTTCTCCAGGAAGTCAATATAAGCTTCCGTTTTTTCGCGCAGGCGTTGGCTTTCCAGGGCCCAATCCTCGGGCACCGCCGGCATGTGAATACCCAGGTGCCAGGCGTTGGGTAACTCAGGGTCAAAAAGATCCAGCTGCGGAGAAGCGTCCCTTACGGCGGTAGGCCCTTCGGCGGTACCGGCGTTGTAGGAAACGGTCACCTCCCACGGAATAGGGAAAATTACTACCTCAGACTCTTCCTCGGTGAACGGAAGTCCGAACAGGCCACTGCCTACATCGCCAACGCCGTTCTGATCAAAAGAAGTGATTTTCTTGTGCTTGGAGTCGCACATGGTGGGCATGTTCATGCTCATAGTACTACGCTTTAGAGGAAAGTAAATCTTTTACGAAGTTTGGCAAGGCAAAGGCGGCTACGTGGATGTCTTCATTGTAGTAGCGCAGGCCTTGCTCCCTTGAAAACGCGGCGGCGGCCTCCTGGTTGAATTTCTTAGGGTGCACGTTGCTGCCTTTTGTGCTAAACGAGAAGCTCCAGGTACCGGTGGGGTACGTAGGAATGGCCGCCAGATAGCAATGCACGTTATCTTGCCCGAAAATGCCTTTGTAGGTCTCGAAGATCTCCACGAACACTTTGGTATTGAAGCGCGGGGACTCACTTTGGGTGATCATCACGCCTTCGGCGGTGAGGCAACGGTGCACTTCAGAATAGAACTCGGCGGTGAACAGGCCTTCGCCCGGGCCCACCGGATCAGCGGAATCCACGATAATCAGGTCAAAAGCTTCGTTGGCGCACTCTTGAATGTATTTGATGCCGTCTTCCACCAACAGTTTCAGTTTAGGATGACCGAAGGCGCTGGCGGTCTCCGGCAGGTGGGCTTTGCAGGCCTCAATCACCAGTTCATCTATCTCTACCAACACCACTTCGTCAATGCTGTCGTGGCGCAGCAGTTCACGCACGGTACCACCATCGCCGCCGCCAATCACCAGCGCCCGTTTTACGTTGCCATGGCTGAAGAAAGGCACGTGGGTGATCATCTCGTGGTACACGTACTCGTCTTTCTGGGTGCACATCACCATGCCGTCCAAGGTGAGCATGTTGCCGTAGGCCAGCGTTTCAAACACCTCCACCTTCTGGTAAGGCGATTGTTTTTTGTAGAGCTGGTTTCCGGTGTGTTTTAGCGAAAGGGCAATGTTTTCATCGCGCTCCGTAAACCACACATCGCGGGTGATGCGCGGGATGGAAGCAACCGGCTGACCTGAGTCGCGGGCTTCCACGGTGAAATCGGTGCGCTTGAGCAGGCTTTGTTGGCCTCTGAGGCATTCCATGGAAGAGCCGTGGCTGGCCTTGAACGCGTCAATCAGGTAGTTATAGGAAACCCAGGGATCTACGGAATCGCCACAGGTAAACAAATCTACGGCTGCATAACCGTACTCGGGCCAGGTATGGATGGCCAAGTGGCTTTCCTGGATCACTACCACACCCGATACGCCATAGGGAGAAAAGTGGTGAAAGGTACTGTTGATGACCGTGGCCCCGGCGGTCTCGGCCGCTGCTACCATGCTGTTCTCAATGTGTACCACATCGTTCATCAACTCCGGCGAGCAGTTGTAAAACTCTACCAGAATATGTCTTCCTAAAGCGTCCATAAGCGTTAATCTAGTTCTATTTATTGTTCAGACGCGCAAAACAACAAAAAAGATACCTTATTGGAAAGGTAGAACTTCCTTGCGTTTCGCGTCTATTTTTCTTAAAACGACCACAAAACGGAATTTCCTGGCTTCTCATCAAGCAAAAGAGCCGCACAGGGCGGCTCTTTTGCTTGTGAAAACCACTAAGTGGTTACTTGGTGAGGAAATTATAAGACCGGATAATCTCCAATATTTTAATGAAGGTGTTGGTGTCAAAAAACAGGAGCAGCGGCAGCTCCACCATTTTGGAGTTGTTGGTGAACTGGGTAATCACCGTGAACACCAGCGGCTGAAACAGCGGATGGTCCGTGAAAATGCCTTTCAGCGACTCGGCGATGTCATGCTTGGGCGCCACCGGCGGCGAACCGTAGATGTTGGATTTGAGGATGTTGGCCAATTGCGTGACCAGGGCCCCGGTAATGATGTTACTCACCTCCAGCAGCAGGGATTCCTGCATCTCGGTGAGCGGGTCACTTCCATTCACCGTCATGCCCAGACACACTCTGGAGAGTTGCTCCACGTGCAGCTCGGAAAACAACATCAGGGTAGAGCCGTTCAGCTCCCCTTTGATATCTGACTGAATGATGGTGTGCGAGTTTTCATACGCCCGCACAATCTTCAGAAGCTCCTCGGCCTCCATCAACTGCAGGTCTGGCACTTTCAACAATACACGATCCTTGGCGATGACGGCAAAAGAGTCAGCGGCCCGGGCCAGTCCTATGTTCAGGATTTCTTTGATAATATCCCGCTCTAGTTCATTTACTTGAAGCTCCATGAATCAGGCTATAAAATTGTTGTTTCCCATCAGCTCTTATCTTCTGGCAATAAAGTAGCGGGTAATAGCGGCCACATCCAGCACCAGGCACACTTTGCCCGAACCCAGAAGAGTTACCCCCGCATATATCTCAATGGTATTGACCGGTTTGCTCAGGGCTTTGATCACGATGTCCTGCTGGCGTAGCAGTTTGTCCACGATCAGCCCCAGTTTCCGGTTGTTGTAGGTCACAATGATGATGTTCTGCGCCTCGCCCTGTAAGTCGCTTTTCTTAACGGCGTACTGGCTGAGATCGTTATTGAACAGCTCGCGCATAGACACAATGGTGATGGTCTCCCCGTTGATATCCGCCACCAGCAGTTCTCCCACTTCGTGCAGTTCCTCGGTGGGCAAAGCGACCACCGAATCGGTGTGCATCAGCGGAATGGCGTAGAAATTCTCCTCTACCTGGCAGAGCAACGCTCCTTTCACGGCAATGGAAGTAGGCAGGAAGAGCGTGAAGGTGGTTCCTTCGCCTTTCTTGGAATCTACTCTGATACGGCCGCCAATGGAGTCGATGGCGTTTTTCACCACATCCAGGCCTACACCCCGGCCAGATACTTCCGTTACTTCCTTGGCCAGCGAAAAGCCGGGCTCAAACAGATAGGACAGCACCTCGGTATCGCGCAGGTCACCGGCGGCATCCGCTGACAGGAAACCTCTCTGCACGATGGCGCGTCTCACCTCCTCCTGGTCAATGCCTTTGCCATCGTCGGTCAGTTTCAGGATCACCGTGTCACGGTCATTCTGCGCCGAAAGCATGACATTGCCGTTGGGCGTTTTCTTGGCCTTTTTCCGAACATCGGCCTTTTCTATCCCGTGCGAGATGGCGTTCCGCATGAGGTGCAAAAGCGAATCGGTGATGATCTGGAGGATGTTCCGGTCAATCTGGATGTCAGACCCGGAGATCTCCAGGTTGATTTCCTTTTTCTCGGCCACGGCAATGTCCCGCACAATGCGCGGAAACTTGTTGAACAGCGAGCCCACGTTTACCAGACGGGCATCCATGACGCTGTACTGCAAATCTTCGGTGATGCGGTACAGGTGCGCGCTGACGTTCTTCAGGTCATCGTTGTCCAGTTCCTTGCTGATGGAGAAGATCCGGTCACGGTCAATGATCAGCTCCCCTACCAGGTTCAACAAGTGGTCCAGCTTCTTGATCTGAATGTAAATCAGATCAGAAAGCGAGAGGTTTTTGGACGTATAGTGTTTCTGAACCTTTGACAGTTCAGTGGAATTCTCTGCCTGTGAATTGATGACGATGTCCAGATTGCGGAGCAGCGCCTGGCTGGGTTCCACTTCCTTGGTGCCGTCAATGCCGGTGATCATCTCCCCCAGCATGTCAATGCCGTCAAAAAGAACGGTCACCACCTCATCACTAAAATTCAGCTCCTTGCTCCGGATCATGCCAAAGGCGGTTTCCAGCTTATGGGAAACGTCGGCGATGGTTTCGTAGCCGATGGCTTTGGCGTTGGCTTTCAGGTTATGGAGTAACCTGAACACCTCAGCCAGTACTTGCTCGTCTTCCGGGGTTTTCTCCAGATCACTGATGTGCCGGTTCAGCGCATCATAATACTCGAGAGCCTCGGCTATAAATATCTCTTTATATTCCTGATCTCTCGACTTCATCCTACCAGTTTCTGTTGGAGCACGTGGCTCAAATTACGGTTCATCACAAACCGGTGCATAATGGCGTTTATCTGCCCTAAGGGGAAAACGCCACTGACTACCCCACTCTCAATGGCTGACTTAGCCATTCCGAAGATGGTGGAGGTTTCTTCATTCTGAGCGATCACCAGGCCGCCGCGGTTCACGATCTCCTGCGCCCCGGCGGTGCCGTCCTGTCCCATTCCGGTTAAGATGACGCCCAATACCTGATCTTTGGCACTATGGGCGGCAGACTCCATCAGGACATCCACCGAAGGCGTATCCATGGCCGACGACGGCTCCAGCGAGATGGTATAGGGTGACAGGTGCAATGATTTTTTCTGGACGCGCATGTTCTGCCCACCGGGCGCAATCACAATGGTTCCGGCGGTCAGGCGCATGCCCTCAAATCCTTCTTCCACGCGCCAGTGGGTGAGTTTCTGCAACCTGCGGGCCAACCGCTTGGTGAATTTCTCCGGCATGTGCACGGCCACCAACACCACGGTGGGCTGATGAATAGAAAGATCTCTGATGAGGTATTCCAGGGCAGCAGAGCCGCCGGTAGAAGCTCCAATCACCACCAATGACAGCGGCGTCTCTTTCGCGGTTGTGTTGACCCGTACCGAATTGGTATAGTTCAGCCACCGGTCTCTGGTCTGCTCTTTCACCTTTGGCTTCATGGAATAGGAAGCCGAGTAGCTGTTCACCAATTCCCGCAGCTTGGTCATCAGACCGGCTTTGGCAGCTTCCCGCATGGCAACTTTTCCGCTGGCCGATGAATAATTCGCAAAGCCCGTTTTCTCCAGCGTACTGGTGATAGAGTCTGCGTTTTGGGCCAGATTTTGGGAAACCATCAGCAAAAGGGAAGATTTCTCCCCAAACACCCGCCTGAACAGAGGAACCCGGCCACTCATGGTCAGGCCATAGTGGGTCACGATCAAGTCTGGCTGCGAAGAAAATGCTTTGTGCAGCAATTCCTCCTGTGACTGGGCTGTATCTACCACCTCAAGCTGAGGTTCGGCGTCAATCATTCCAGAAAGCACAAGTCTTGAGCGTACAGAGGTATCCCCAATTAAAACTCTGATCTTTGTTTGGTGCACAGGGTGAAGGTGTGGCGCGTTTTAAACTTGTTTTTCCTATTCTTCTTTAAAAGCGTTGCTCAACGCTTCTAACACCTTGTCTTCAGAGAAAGGCTTGATGATGTAATGCAGGGCACCGTACTCGGCAGCTTCGTTCATGATCACCTCCTGCCCCACGGCACTGACAATCACTACTTTCATGTCTGGGTTATCTTGCTTGATTCCTTTCAACACATCTAAACCGGTGTTGTCTGGCAAGATCACATCCAGCGTAACCAGATCCGGAATTTTTTCCTTAGCCATCTGCAGGGCGGTTTTCCCGTCCGGAGCTTCCCCTACCACATCGTACCCGGCGTCCAGCAGCATGTTTTTCAACATAGTGCGCATGTAGAAGGAATCATCTACAATTAAGATTCTTTTTTTATCCGTGATTTCCATAAGTAATAAGGTCGATAATGAGCACTATGATTTCAATTGCAATACTTCATCTGAGGTAAGGATCTTGAAGATGTCCAGCACGATGATGAGCCGGTCATCATACTTCCCGATGCCTTCAATGAAGTTTTCATTGATGTTGATGTCCTGAATAAAGGCTGGGGCTTTGTCTATGCTGGAGACCGGCAACGTCAGGGACTGCGGCACCTCGTACACGATAAAGCCCATGGTATAATCCTTCGCTTCCATCACCAGGGTGTAGGTATGCGGGCTAGATGGCCCGGAAGGGCGCTCAATTTTGAAGCGCTCTTCCAGGTTCATGATAGCGATGATATCTCCCCTGATGTTGGAAACTCCTTTTATAAAAGAAGGGGTCTTGGGCATACGGGTGATCTCAGGGGTAATGGTTACCTCCTTCACCTGATCAATGCGGACGCCGTATTCTTCACTGCCCAGTTTAAAGACAATGAGATGCACCTTCTCCTCAACTACCTTCTCTTTTTTATCTCGTATGTTCTGAGACTCCATTATTCCTGACCTCTGTTTTTAAGCGATTTTTTACTGGTTAACCGCTTGTCAAATTCAGCGTCATTCGCCTCGTCGCCGGTAAAAACGCGTTTCCGGGTAGGTGGCACCGCCGTCAACTTGCGGCTATTCCGGTTAGGGAAGATCAAGTTGCCATTGACAAGTTTAAAGGCCGAAATACTCATCTGGAGGTCATCGGCGATGTCATTCAGGCGTTGGCTGGCAGAGGTCATCTCTTGCATGGAGCCGGACAGTTGTTTGGCAGTACCGGCCACTTGCTGCGTACCGGAGGCGGTCTGTTCCGCAATGGCTACCACTTCCTCCACGTACTTCACTACATCCCCGATAGACGTTTTCTGTACCTCCGTTGACACCAGGATGTCCTGGGCACTGCGCAGCGTCTCACCGCTGGAAGTCGCAATGTTCTTAAAGGCGCCGGACGCTTCAAACGTGGCGTTCTTTCCTTTGAGTACGCGGCCTTCCATGGTCGCGATCGCCGCCGCTGCAGAAGAGGTATCTTTCTTCACATCGTCTACCAAGGTGCTGATTTCACTGGCTGATTTCCGGGAGCCTTCGGCCAGTTTCCGGATTTCCTCGGCTACTACCGCGAAACCACGTCCTGCTTCACCCGCACGGGCCGCCTCAATGGCCGCGTTCAAGGCCAGTAAGTTAGTTTGAGCGGCAATGTCGGTGATTACGCCCAGTGACTTGGAGATTTCCTGGCTACGGGTACTTAGTACTTCAATGGTTTTGGCGGTTAGAGCCGCAGAAGAAGAAATCTCTTCCATGTTGCGCACCACCTCGGCCACAGTTTTCAGACCTAATTGAGAAGTTTCCTCCCCCATCACCGCCGAACGGTTCACCACATCAGCTTTGTTCGCGGTTTCTTTGGTGGCCTTCATGATTTCTTCAATCAGTTTGAAGGCCTGGTCTGTTTTCAAGGCTTGGTTTTGCGCACCTTCCGCCATTTGTTGCATGGCCAAGGCTACGTCTACCGTTACCCGGTTCATCTCCAACCCTTTGGCCGCCATCTCTTCAGAAGACGAACCCACGATTAGGGATGAATCGTTGATTTCACCCAATAGGGCATTCAGGTTGTCTACCGCTAAGTTCAAGGCGTTGGACATGGCCAGAATATCACCAGCGGTATGGATTTCCACCTTTTGAGTTAAATCACCCTCAGAAATGGAACGTACTACTCTGGACACTTCCAGCACCGGCGTTACGATGGACTCTAACAGGTCATTTAAGGTATCAACCAGTTCTTTCCAGCTACCAGATACACCATGCACCGTGGCCCGCTCGGTTAGTTTCCCTTCTACCCCGGCTACTCTAGCCACCCGGCTTACCTCACCGGCTAAGCGATTCAGGTCTTCCACCATGCTGTTGATGGTATCGGCTAAGTCGGCTAATTCACCTTTGGCTTGTAAGGTCAGTTTCTGGGTTAAGTCACCTTTAGATACCGCCGTTACTACTTTCACGATACCCCGCACCTGCGTGGTCAGGTTAGAGGCCATTACGTTCACATTGTCTGTGAGGTCTTTCCAAACTCCGGCCACATTCGGCACGGAAGCCTGACCACCCAATCTACCTTCGGTACCTACCTCCAACGCCACGCGGGTTACCTCCCCGGCGAAGATGTTCAGGGAGTCCACCATCTGGTTCAGGTTATCTTTCAGCTCGGCCAACTCACCCCGCACATTTACGGTAATCTTCTGGGTCAAATCTCCTTTCGCTACCGCTGTTGCTACGTTCGCGATATCCCGCACTTGCAGCGTCAGGTTAGACGCCATGGTGTTCACATTGTCGGTGAGGTCTTTCCAAACTCCGGCCACATTTGGCACTGAAGCCTGACCACCCAGACGACCTTCGGTACCTACCTCCAACGCCACGCGGGTTACTTCACCCGCGAAGATGTTGAGGGAGTCCACCATCTGATTTAATATATCTTTCAGTTGAAGGATTTCACCCTTCACATTCACGGTCATTTTCTGGCTTAGGTCTCCTTTCGCTACCGCAGTGGCTACATTAGCGATGTCCCGTACCTGAGAGGTCAGGTTAGACGCCATGGAGTTCACATTGTCGGTGAGCATTTTCCAGGTTCCGGCTACGTTCGGCACGGCTGCCTGGCCGCCCAGTTTCCCTTCGGTTCCTACCTCCAGGGCCACGCGGGTTACCTCGCCGGCGAAGATGTTAAGGGAGTCCACCATCTGGTTCAGAATGTTCTTCAGCTCCAAAAGCTCTCCTTTTACATCTACCGTGATTTTCTGGGTCAAGTCTCCTTTCGCTACCGCGGTTGCCACGTTGGCGATGTCCCGCACTTGGAGCGTCAGGTTAGACGCCATGGAATTCACGTTGTCGGTCAACTCTTTCCAGGTACCGCGCACTTTCGGCACGTTGGCCTGGCCGCCCAGTTTCCCTTCGGTTCCCACTTCTCTTGCCACCCGAGTTACCTCATCGGCGAAGATGTTGAGGGAGTCCACCATCTGGTTCAGGTTGTTTTTCAGTTCGAGGAGTTCGCCTTTTACATCAACGGTGATCTTCTGGCTTAGGTCACCTCTTGCAACCGCAGTCGCTACGTTGGCGATGTCCCGTACCTGAGAGGTCAGGTTACCAGCCATGTAGTTCACGTTCTCCGTGAGGTCTTTCCAAACCCCACCCACGTTCGGCACATTGGCCTGACCTCCTAAGATTCCTTCGGTACCTACCTCACGAGCTACCCGGGTTACCTCCCCGGCGAAGATGTTGAGAGAGTCCACCATCTGGTTCAGGTTGTCCTTCAACTGGAGGAGTTCGCCTTTCACGTCAACGGTGATCTTCTGGCTCAGATCACCACGCGCTACCGCTGTGGCTACGTTTGCGATATCTCTTACTTGTAGCGTCAAATTAGACGCCATAGAGTTTACATTATCTGTTAAGGCTTTCCAGGTACCAGCCACGTTCGGTACCGCTGCCTGACCACCTAGCTTACCTTCGGTACCCACTTCACGGGCTACCCGGGTTACCTCCCCGGCGAAGATGTTCAGGGAGTCCACCATCTGGTTCAGGTTGTCCTTCAACTGGAGGAGCTCGCCTTTTACATTTACCGTGATTTTCTGGCTCAGGTCACCACGCGCTACCGCAGTAGCTACGTTAGCGATGTCACGTACTTGCAGCGTCAGGTTGGACGCCATGGAGTTCACGTTATCGGTTAGTGCTTTCCAGGTACCGGCTACGTTCGGCACGGCCGCTTGTCCGCCCAATTTCCCTTCGGTTCCTACCTCCAACGCCACGCGGGTTACTTCACCCGCGAAGATATTGAGGGAATCCACCATCTGGTTGAGGTTGTCCTTCAGCTCGGCTAATTCGCCTTTTACCCCAACGGTGATCTTCTGGCTCAAGTCTCCTCTCGCTACAGCGGTCGCTACGTTAGCGATGTCGCGCACCTGAGAAGTAAGGTTGGAGGCCATGTAGTTCACGTTGTCAGTAAGGTCTTTCCAAACTCCACCCACATTCGGAACAGTGGCTTGTCCGCCCAGTTTACCTTCGGTACCCACTTCACGGGCTACCCGGGTTACCTCCCCGGCGAAGATGTTCAAAGAGTCCACCATCTGGTTCAGGTTGTCCTTCAGTTGGAGGAGCTCGCCTTTCACGTCCACGGTGATTTTCTGGGTCAAGTCGCCTTTCGCTACCGCGGTTGCCACATTGGCGATGTCCCGTACTTGCAGCGTCAGGTTAGACGCCATGTAATTCACATTATCGGTCAGTTCTTTCCAAACCCCGCCTACGTTCGGCACGGTGGCCTGACCGCCTAATTTACCTTCGGTACCTACCTCCAACGCCACGCGGGTTACCTCACCGGCGAAGATGTTGAGGGAGTCCACCATCTGGTTTAAGCTATCTTTCAGTTGAAGGAGCTCGCCGTTTACATTTACCGTAATCTTTTGGCTCAGCTCACCTCTTGCTACCGCAGTCGCAACGTTGGCGATGTCCCGTACCTGAAGGGTCAGGTTAGACGCCATGGAGTTTACGTTGTCGGTCAGTTCTTTCCAAACACCCGCTACTTTTGGCACGTTGGCTTGGCCACCCAAGATACCTTCGGTTCCTACTTCTCTTGCCACCCGCGTTACCTCGTCCGCGAAGATGTTCAGGGAGTCCACCATCTGGTTCAGGTTGTCCTTCAGCTCGGCTAGCTCGCCTTTCACGTTTACCGTGATCTTCTGGGTCAGGTCACCTTTCGCTACTGCGGTTGCTACGTTCGCGATGTCACGAAGCTGAGAGGTCAAGTTGGAGGCCATGGTGTTCACGTTGTCGGTGAGGTCTTTCCAAACCCCGCCTACGTTCGGCACTTTCGCCTGGCCACCTAATTTACCCTCGGTACCCACTTCACGGGCTACCCGGGTTACCTCATCCCCGAAGATGTTCAGAGAGTCCACCATTTGGTTGATGTTCTCTTTGAGCTGGAGCATTTCCCCTTTCAGGTCCACGGTTACTTTCTGGTCCAGATTTCCCTGGGCCACGGCAGTGGTTACTTTCGCGATGTCCCGCACCTGAAGAGTCAGGTTGGAAGCCATCGCGTTTACATTATCTGTCAGTTCTTTCCAGATACCGGCTACGTTCGGCACCGAGGCCTGGCCGCCCAGTTTCCCTTCGGTACCTACCTCCAGGGCCACGCGGGTTACCTCACCGGCAAACAGGTTCAGGTTGTCAATGGTACGGTTGATGGTTTCGGCCATGACCTTGAAGTCACCGGATACGGGAATCTGGAACGTCTCGTCCAGGTTACCGCGCGAGATGTTCTTCAGTACCTTGCCTACCTCCAATACCGGAACGGCGATGGAGTCTACCAGGCCGTTGATGTTGTTGATCATGTCCTTCCAGAAACCAGAGGCGCTCTCAGCGGAAGCACGGGCTTTCAGGTTTCCCTCGACCCCAGCCACTTTGGAGATACGCGACACCTCGCCTCCTACGCCCCCAATCATCTCCACCATGGAGTTGTAGGCTTCGGCGATCTCAGAGAAGATGTCGTTGTTCTGTTTGGTAAGGCGCACCGAAACGTCTCCTTTTTTAAAGGCATCCAGGGCGTAGAGCACGCGGTTCAGCTGCTCGTTGATATAATCAGAATCCTGATTCTGAGTGGCTTGTCGCGGAGAATTGCTCTTGCGGGCCTGGTCGTTCTCAGGTTCAGTGACGGCTTTCTCAGGTTTGTTGTCTGTTTTCTCCAATGTTTTTCCTCCTGCGCGACCTCTTGAAACGGCAGACTTCCCATTGGACTCAGCCAAAGGAAGATCAACCGCTGAGGGCGCAATCTCTCTCACGGGCTCTATTATGGGCATTTCATCAGGTTGACTTGCCGCCGGTACCTCAACCGGCGTAGCGGCAGCGGCATCCGTGGGGGTCTCCACGGGTGTCTCGGCCTCCGTCTTCCCAATCAGTTTGTCCTTGTTGAGTTTCAAGTTTTTACCTAAAGCCATCTTATCTTTGAATTGAAGAGCGTTTTATCTCGTGTGGCATTTATTCTGCCGATATCTTATTTTTTCTGATGCCCTCTTGCTCAGACATCCTCGCAATTTACTAATAATACAAGACTTCTGGAAGTTCCGCTGCTATGGAATAGTGATAAATTCTTTAGCCAAGCCCAAATAATCTTTCGCCCCATACGAAGCCGCGTCATAGTCCAACACGCTCTGCCCGAACGAGGGGGCCTCGGCGAGTTTGACGTTCAGCCGGATGCGCTGCTGGAAAATGTATTCGTCCACGTTTTCTTTCAGGTAATCTTCAATCTCTGAGCTCAGCTTGCGGCGCTTGTCATACATGACCACCACTATGCCTTTCACTTTGAGCTTTTCATTCAGGTTCTTTTTGATTTGCTGCACCGTGTTCAGGATTTGTCCCAGACCTTGCAGCGTGAGCACCTCCATCTGCAGCGGAATCAACACCTCGTTGGAAGCGGCCAGCGCATTTACCGTGAGCAGCGACAAAGAAGGTGGGCAGTCAATCAGGATGTAGTCAAAGTCCTGCACCTCCTCAAACATGTGCTGCAAAAACCGTTCCCGCTCCTCATGGTTGACCAGGGAGATCTCCACGTCCACCAAGTCATTGGTGCCGGGGGCCACAAACAGCCCATTCCGTTCCTGGATGCAGTCTGCCAGCTTGTCTTTGCCGGAAAAAACATCTGCGAGGGTGCAGGCGGGCTCCGTGATGCCCAAAGAATACGAGAGGTTGGCTTGAGGATCCAGATCGATTAACAACACGCGTTTGCCCAGCTTCTGCAGGGCGCTTCCCAGGTTGATGGTGGTGGTAGTTTTACCAGTACCTCCCTTTTGGTTGATGACCGATACGATTGTTGCTGCCATAGGTTACAGAAAAAAACGAAAAATTTTCTTGAGGTAGATCGAGCCGCTAAACTACAAATAATTATAAGGGTCTTTCACATTTTAAGACCCCTTTCGGGAAAACGGCCCCTAAATAGGAAGATTATTGCTGGTACAGGAAATGCAGCTTACAGGTGCCTGCCCGCAGGTTCTCCCAAGAGTACCCGTTGAAGTGCAGGTGCGCGATGGCCGCTGGGTTAAATGACACTTCTTCATTGGCCAGCGCAGAAGCGAAGAAAGAGATGGTGGGGTTATGCCCTATCAACAGGAGCGTATCCACTTCATCACTCACGCCGTGTAACAGGGAGAGCAGGTCCGGCTCAGAGCCGTAGTAAATATCCCGCTCGTACTGGGTGGGAATCTTCTGCCCTATTTGCTCCAGCAGGTTGTCCAGCGTGAGGCGGGTTCTGATGGAGGAGCTGCATAAAATCAGATCAGGCAACAACGCCTGGTTTTTAAGCCAGAGACCCGCCTCTCCGGCTTGGCGCTCCCCAAAAAGTGTGATTTCACGGTCATAGTCCTTTTGCCAGATAGCTTTTTCTTCGGCTGTCGCGTGGCGCATTAACAGTAGATTCTTCATGCGAGTGTGTCCTTAAAAACCTTTTTACCCCCCTAAGGTATATTCTTTTACCTCACTTGGAACAATTGCCCTAAAGATAGTGGTTGGATTGTCTCAATAAATTACTACATCTTTGAAAAAATTTTCGGGCACCGCCCTGCTCTAATTATATATATGATAAAAAACCTAGTAATTGTGGAGTCACCGGCCAAGGCCAAGACTATTGAAGGGTACCTGGGGAAGGATTTCGTAGTGAAATCCAGCTTCGGGCACGTGCGTGACCTCCCCAAAGACAACAACGCCATTGACATTCAGAACGGCTTTAAGCCCACCTACGTGGTCAACCCCGACAAGCGGGAGGTGATCTCGCAATTAAAGAAACTGGCCAAGGAAGCGGAAATCGTGTGGTTAGCGTCCGATGAGGACCGCGAGGGAGAAGCCATTTCCTGGCACTTGTCTGAAGCCCTGAACCTGAACGAGGCCAAAACCCGCCGCATCGTGTTCCGGGAGATTACCAAGAATGCCATTCTCAACGCCATAGAAAACCCGCGCACCATTGACACCAACCTGGTAAACGCCCAGCAGGCCCGCCGGGTGCTGGACCGCCTGGTGGGTTTTGAGCTGTCGCCGGTGCTCTGGAAAAAAATAAAAACCGGGCTCTCCGCCGGCCGCGTACAGTCTGTTGCGGTACGCGTGGTGGTAGAGCGGGAACGGGAAATTGAGCGCCACAAAGCGGTCTCTTCCTATAAAGTAGTAGCCCAGCTGGAGGCCGGCGGCAAACGTCTGGAGGCGGAACTGAACACCCGCTTCAAGACGCAGGCCGAGGCGGAGGATTTCCTGCAGCGCTGCATTGGCGCCTCCTACTCTATTGAGAGTTTAGAGAAAAAGCCCACGAAACGCACCCCGGCTCCGCCGTTCACCACGTCTACCCTGCAGCAGGAAGCCAGCCGAAAGCTGTCTTTCTCCGTGGCGCAGACCATGACGGTAGCCCAGCGTTTGTACGAAGCCGGTAAGATCTCCTACATGCGTACCGACTCGGTGAACCTCTCGCAGGATGCGATGACAGCGGCTGCGGCCGAGATTTCGCGCACTTTTGGCGAAAACTACGTGAAAACGCGCCAGTACAAAACAAAATCAAAATCAGCGCAGGAAGCGCACGAATCCATCCGGCCCACGGACTTTGCGGCCATCCAGGTAAGCTCTGATCGCAACGAGCAACGCCTCTACGACCTGATCCGGAAACGGGCTATTGCGTCACAGATGGCCGATGCGGAGATTGAGAAAACCACCGTCAGTATCATCATCAGCGGCCAGCCGGAGAAACTCATCGCCACGGGCGAAGTCATCCGTTTTGAAGGGTTCCTGAAAGTGTACACCGAGTCTACCGATGACGAGGAAATTGCGGACGATGACGTGAAAGGCATGCTGCCTCCGTTGCAGGAAGGTAAGTCCCTGAATCTGCAGCGCCTGCAAGCCACTGAGCGCTACAGCCGCCCCGCCCCGCGTTACACCGAGGCTAGTTTGGTGAAGAAATTGGAAGAAATGGGCATCGGCCGTCCGTCTACGTACGCGCCTACCATCTCCACCATCCAGAAACGCGGCTACGTGGAAAAAGACAATCGCGAAGGGAAGGAAAGACCCTACAACGTGCTCACGCTGGAGAACGATCAGATCTCTACCCAGAAGAAAACCGAGATGGCTGGCGCCGAGAAAGCCAAGCTCTTCCCCACCGATATTGCCATGGTGGTGACTGACTTTTTGGTATCGCATTTTGAGAGCGTGATTGACTATTCCTTCACTGCCAGGGTAGAGGAAGAATTTGATGAGATTGCCGCCGGTAAAAAGCAGTGGGACAAAATGCTGGACACGTTCTATTCAAGTTTCCATCAAACCATTGAAACCAGCGCCAGCGTAGAACGCTCTTCCGTGAGCGGGGCGCGGGAATTGGGAGTTGACCCGGTGTCTGGCATGAAAGTAATCGCGAAGCTGGGCCGCTTTGGACCCTACGTGCAGCTGGGCGAGGAAGTGGAAGGCACTGATGCCAAACCCGTCTACGCCAGCCTCCGCAAAGGTACTTTCATTGAGTCCATCACGCTGGAGCAGGCCTTGGAATTGTTCAAACTCCCCCGCATTGTTGGCGAGTACGAAGGCAAGGACATGAAAGCGGCCATCGGGCGATTTGGACCTTATATTCAGCACAACAGCAAATTCTATTCGCTACCCAAAGATCTGGACCCGCTGCTGGTAACAGAACCCGAAGCGGTAGCCCTCATTGAAGCCAAGCGCAAAGCCGATGCCGAGAAGATGATCAAAACCTTCCCCGAAAACCCTGAGGTGACCGTCTTGAACGGTCGTTTCGGGCCGTACATCTGCGTGGGCAAGAAAAACGTGAAGATCCCCAAAGGTCAGGAACCCGCTGAGTTGACCCTGGAGCAATGCCTGGCTTTAGCCGAGGCTACCCCAGACAAACCAGCCCGGGGCGGATTCAAGAAGAAAGCGGCTCCGGCGGCAGATGCCCCGGCGGCAAAGAAAACGCCGGCTAAGAAAACCGCGGCTAAAAAGAGCACCGGCACCACCAAAACCGCAGCAGCCAAGAAATCTACCACTACCAAGAAAAAAGCCAGCTAAGCTTTAGCAATACTAGCTGGTTGCTAAAAATTAGACTGTATTTACCTCCGTTTTGAGGCTTGTTTTCAGAAACAAACCTTAAAACGGAGGTATTTTTTAGCACTTTCCCGTATCTTCATTTTACACTAAATCTAGCGTCTAACATCTGGTATGAAGCAGAAAGTTGTTGTTTTAACGGGAGCCGGCATCAGTGCCGAAAGCGGTTTGGCCACCTTCAGAGATGCCAACGGGCTGTGGGAAGGACATGACGTCATGGAAGTGGCCTCGCCGGAAGGCTGGCAGAAGAACCCCAAATTGGTGCTGGAATTCTACAACCAACGCCGCAAAAGTGCTTTGGGCGTTGAACCCAACGCGGCCCACAAGGCACTGGTGGACCTGGAGCAGAAATATGAGGTGCGGATCATCACGCAGAACGTAGACAACCTGCACGAACGGGCGGGCTCCTCCCACATCCTGCACCTGCACGGCAAGCTTTTTGAAAGCCGCAGCACCCAAGACGAGCACCTCATTTATCCCATGGAAGGCTGGGAACTGAACCTGGGCGATCTCTGCGAAAAAGGCTCCCAGCTGCGTCCCAACATCGTCTGGTTTGGCGAGGCCGTTCCGCTCATTGAGCAAGCCGCCGAGGAAACCATGACCGCCGATTACCTGCTCATCATCGGGACGTCGCTGCAGGTGTATCCGGCTGCCGGGCTGCTTTCCTTTGCTCCGCACGACACGCCCATCTACCTCATCGACCCCAACACGCCGCCCGTCTCTCATCGGCGGAACTTCACCATCATTCAGGAAAAAGCCACCGTGGGCGTTCCGGCGCTGGTCAAAAAACTGCTGGGAGAATAAAATCTGATCTAGAGCTGTTTTAGTAAAAAAGGCCCTAAAACGCTAAGCACTCATCCCGGCAATTCCCAGGGCTTTTCAGGATTGTACCAGAGTTCTTCCCCCCTGATCTCCAGCGGCGAGGCGAAATTGTTGTGGTACAGTTGACCGGTGCCAAGGCCCTGCGGCAGCGGACTGGCCACATCAGAGGCAAACTGCGCGACTGCATTCAGGCCGATGTTCGACTCCAGCGCGGAGGTCAGCCACCAGTCAATGCCCAGTGATTTCGCCACTTCTATCCACTCGCGGCTACTAACCAGACCGCCCACCAGCGTGGGTTTGATGATGATGTACTGTGGCCGGACGGTGTTAAGCAGGTTCCATTTCTGTTCCTTCCCTCTTATGCCAATCAGTTCCTCGTCCAGGGCAATGGGAATGGGCGATACCTGACACAGGAGTTGCAGGTCTTCCAACTGCCCGGGCTGGATGGGCTGCTCCAGCGAGTGGATGTGGTACATGGCCAACCGGCGGATTTTCTCTTCGGCGTCTGAGGTGGAAAAAGCCCCATTTGCATCTAACCGAAGCTCCAGTTCCTCAGGACTGGCCACGCGCCTGATTTCTTTCAGAATCTTCAATTCCTGGGCAAAATCAAGCCCGCCAATCTTCAGTTTCAGGCACCGGAAACCCTGGTCCAGCTTTTTCACGATCTGCTCGCGCATAAACGCCGGATCGCCCATCCAAACCAGTCCGTTGATTCTGATGCCCTGCTCCGCGCGCACGAAAGGTGTTTTGTAGAGGATTCGTTTGGCGCCGCGCAGGTAATCCAGCCAGGCGGTTTCTCCCCCAAAGCAGATGGATGGCCACTGCGAAAGGGAATTCCAGAACTCCATTCCTTCCTCCATCCCTAATTCAGGCACAGACAACGAATTGTACTGAGTACAGAGATTTCTGAGCAGCTGCGGAAAATGGGGAGAATAGTCGGGGCTGAGGCCGGGCAAGGGCGAGCATTCTCCCCAGCCCTGGAGTTCGGGCTGGTCGGTGTGGTGCACCCGCACGAAATGGGCCTGGTGCGTTTTCATGGCTCCGCGGGAAGTACGGGCATCAAACTTGAAAGACAGTTCCCGGGAAAAAGGGGTCAGAACGAAGGGCATAGGCGTTTGTCGGGCTGGCGAAGGTATAACCTTTCGGGGCAAAAGTAGTTTAGAAAGGGTAAATACGTATACACATGTCTTTCCCAATTTCACCAGAGCCCGCCAGTTTGCTCACCAGATACCAACAGATACGGCAACAGACCGAAAAAATATGCGCTCCGCTTACCCCCGAAGATACGGTCATGCAGCCAATGGTGGATGTTAGTCCGCCGAAGTGGCACCTGGGGCATACCACGTGGTTTTTCGAGACCTTTATTTTAATTCCGCACGTTTCCGGCTACCAACCTTTTCACCCGCAGTACGCCTTCCTGTTCAACTCGTACTACAACAGCATGGGCAGCCGGGTAGCCCGGTCGGACCGGGGCACCTTGTCCCGCCCGCCTTTGGCGGATATTTACCTCTACCGGAAACACGTGGACGAAGCCATGGAAAAAGCGCTGGCCTCAGAACAGTTGCTGGCTGAGGAAAATATTCAGGCCGTGATGGAGCTGGGCCTGCAGCACGAGCAACAGCACCAGGAACTACTGGTCACGGACATCAAATACATTCTCAGCTGCAACCCCTTGCTCCCCGCATATCAGGCAAAGAACACTTTCATTTCAGGGCCCGTTTCTGAAAAACAGGCCCAAAACGAGTGGAGCACCGTACCGGCCGGCATGTACACCATCGGGCATTCCGGCGACGGCTTCTGCTTTGACAATGAACTGCAGGCCCACCCCGTTTACCTCGCCGAGTTCCAGGCCCGCCGAACGTTGGTGACCAATGAAGAGTACCTCGCTTTTATACAAGCGGGTGGCTATTCAGATTTCAGGTATTGGCTGGAGGAAGGTTGGCAACTGTGTCAGCAAGAGCAGTGGCAGGCACCGCTGTACTGGGTGAAACAAGACCAGGACTGGTGGCATTTCACGTTGCACGGCCTGGAGAAAGTAGACCTGCAGGCCCCGGTCACCCACATCAGCTTCTACGAGGCACTGGCCTATGCGAATTGGTCGGGGCACCGGCTGCTCACCGAGTTCGAGTGGGAAGCCCTGGCGCAGTTACACGCCAACCCGCTGCCGCAGGGTAATTTCCTGGAGAGCGGCGTGTACCAACCCATCGCCTCAGAGGTGCCCCAGGACGGGCAACAGGTCGTACAGCTGCTCGGAAATGTCTGGGAATGGACGTACAGCGGGTATTTTCCGTACCCGGGTTTTGTGACGGCCCCCGGAGCCATTGGCGAGTACAATGGCAAATTCATGGTGAACCAGCTGGCTCTGCGCGGCGGCTCCTGTGCCACCCCGCAGAGCCACATCCGGCCTACGTACCGTAACTTTTTCCACGCTGACAAACGCTGGCAATTCACCGGCATCAGGTTAGCTAAAAAATAAAACCACACCGTACCTATGACCTCCACTACTACCCAGAATAACCTGATTGACCTGCTGCCCACCCGCGTTTCAGATGACAACGGTCTGGCGCAGGACGTAAAGCAAGGCTTGAGCCAATCGCCCAAAAAGCTTTCATCAAGATTCTTTTATGACGCCAAAGGAAGTCAGCTCTTCCAGCAGATCATGGAGCTGCCGGAGTACTACCTGACCAAACTGGAGCATCAGATTCTGTCCCGGCAGCGGAAGGAGATCCTGTTTGCGGTGGACACGACCTCGCCTTTCCAGTTGGTGGATCTGGGCGCCGGCGATGCCTACAAAACCAAGCTGCTGCTTTCTGAACTGATGGGCATGAAGGCCGATTTTTCGTACGTGCCACTGGACATCTCGCAGGACCAACTCAGCCTGCTGCTGGAAGACATGCACCACCGCTGGCCTTCCCTGCCGGTGAAAGCCCTGGCCGCCGAGTACTTCCAGGGGCTGGAATGGCTCAACCAGCACGAACGCCAGCGCAAGGTGGTGCTATTCCTGGGGTCCAACATCGGGAACTTTGACTTGGATGAGGCGAAGAACTTCCTCTGCACCCTTCGGCAGAGCCTTCACCCCGAGGACTCCTTTCTGCTGGGACTGGACCTCCGGAAAGATCCGGAGAAAATCAGGAGAGCGTATGATGATGCCGCCGGGGTTACCTCGGCCTTCAACCTGAACTTGCTGCACCGCATCAACAAAGAACTGCAAGCCGATTTCGATCTGGACGAGTTCCAGCATTTCGCCGAGTATGATCCGCTGGAAGGCACCATGCGTAGCTTCCTCATCAGCCGGAAAGCCCAGGAAGTCACCATCGGGGCTTTAAACCAAACCTTCCAGTTTGAGGCCTGGGAAGCCATCCACACCGAGAATTCCTATAAGTTTTCGTTGCGGCAGGTTGAGGAAATGGCGCAGGACTGCGGCTTCAAGGTACAGGACGTATTTACCGATCCCAGCCACGGCTTCGCCGATGTGCTGCTGCGGCCGGTTCACTAATGTCTAAGTAGGGGCAATCCCTTGTGGTTGCCCTTTCATTGAATACAGCAAAGGGCAACCACAAGGGATTGCCCCTACATTTAAAACAGTAGTATATCCTAAACACGAAGGACGATGGACATCATTCCGCTGCATTTAGGCCTTAATCATTTCCACACACCCAACCCTGCCGTAGAAGCCCTGCAGGAAGCGTTGGCCCGGCATGAAACGTTCTATGGCCCCAACGAAGGCTTACCGGATCTGCGGTACGCCCTGGCGCAGCGGTACCTGGAGGACGAAGGCGTTCCCGTGCCCGCGGAGCAGATTCTGATCACCCACGGGGCCAAACACGCCATTCACCTGTACCTGCAAAGCCTGCTGCAGCCCGAAGACGAAGTAATTGCCCTGGCTCCTTACTGGTTTGCGTTTCCGGAGTTGATTCAGCAAAGTGGGGGAAAACTGGTCACCGTGCCCGCCAACCCAGAACAGGCGTACGCGCTGGATGTGGAGGCGATCCGGCCGAAAATCAACCAGAATACCAAACTGCTGATTCTTACGAATCCCGGAAACCCCACCGGCAAAGTGTACTCCCGGGAGGAACTGCAACAGGTGGCCCACCTGCTGGAGGAGTTCCCCAACCTGCACTTGCTCTCTGACGAAATCTATGACGGACTAAGCTATCACGGACCGGTAACAAGCGCATTACGCTTTGAACATCTGCGCGATAGAATAGCGGTAGTAAACGGCTTCTCTAAGTCGTTTGCGATGTCTGGCTGGCGGCTGGGTTACCTCATTGCCCCGTTCCACCTGCTGCATACCGCCACCGAATTACAGCGGAAACTGATCTCCGGGGTATCTCCGTTTCTCCAGACGGGGGCCGTAGCCGTCACCCAGCAGCGGCACCGCATCTGGCAACAGTTCAGAACTGAGTTGGAAGGAAAACGGGAACGCGTTCAGCAAGCCTTAGAACAGCTCCCGGGCATTAAATTCACCGTTCCGCAGGCGGGCTACTACTTCACTTTACAGGTAGACGGTTTATTATCCCCGCAGAACCCTTCCTCTCCTTTTCAGTTGGTGGAAGAATGGGCCGCTGCCCTGAAAGATCAGGTAGGTCTGGAGGTGCTTCCCGCCACCAACATGGGCATGCCCGGCGCCCTCCGGATGTCCTTCGCCTTACCGGATGAGGTTTTGGAGAGCGCGCTGCTCCGGCTCAAAGCCTTCGTCTCCTAAGCATCGAGCTTCCTCATATCGATTAATAAGACAAAGCTTTAGCTATTCAAAATCATACCACAGCTTTAACTCAATGCTGTACCTGAACATGCTCATGTTTTCTGACCTCCGCTAAAGCTATCGTTAATATCGCCTCATCTTCTAGTTTATATTCCATGCTGTTTTGGGGCCTCTTTTCAGAAAACAGCTCCAAAGCCAAACTACACCTTTGGCCTCAGTGGATAGCAAAAGCTGATTTCATGCTGCAAAATACCAACACGGACATTTGTCTGTAGTGGCAAGGGAAAATAGCTGTAGCTTTGCGGGCTCTTAAAAAAAGGACCTGTGATTTTCTCCGCTCAATACCGCGAACATTATAAAAACACGTTTTGGCTGGCGTACCCAGTGGTGCTCAGTCAACTGGGCCACATTCTAGTGAGCGTGGCAGACAGCGTCATGGCCGGCCGAATTGGCACTGCCCAATTAGCCGCCGCTTCGCTGGGGAACAGCATTTTCACCATCACGCTGGTGTTTGGCCTGGGCATCTCCTTCAGCATTACCCCGCTGGTGGCCCGCGCCGATGGCCGTAAGAACCACACCCGCATTGCGCTGGTGCTGCTGAACGGACTTTTCCTGAACACGATTGTGGGCGTTTTGCTGTTCCTGGCGTTTTGGGGACTGTCGCCGCTCATTGCCTACCTGAACCAACCGGAAGAAGTGGTGCAACTGGCCATTCCGTACGTCAACATCCTGTTTCTGTCCATGGTGCCGCTCATGGTGTTCCAGGCGTTCAAACAGTTCGCCGAAGGGCTTTCCCTCACCAAGCAATCCATGTTCATCTCCATCTTCGCCAACGTAGCCAATGTGGGTCTGAATTACGTGATGATCTACGGAAAGCTAGGGTTTCCGGCGCTGGGCCTGAACGGTGCCGCCTGGGCCACACTCATCTCCCGGGTGCTCATGGCCCTGATGATGACTGCTTTTATACTGCGTGCCCGCCGGTTTGAACGGTACCGCCACTACCTGCGCTGGGCAAATCTCTCCTGGACGCACATGGTCCGCATGTTCAAAATCGGGCTTCCAATCTCGCTGCAGATGATCTTTGAAATGGGCGCTTTCAGTTTCTCGGCGGTCATGATTGGCTGGGTGGGTGCCCGCGACCTGGCGGCGCATCAGATTGCCTTGAACGTGGCCTCGGTGACGTACATGATGGCCAGCGGCATCTCGGCGGCAGCTACCATAAGGGTGGGCAAGTTGCGCGGCTCCGGTGATCTGTACGGGGCGCACGTGGCGGGTAACAGCAGTCTGGTGCTGGGCGCGTTGTTCATGGCCAGCAGTGCCACGCTCATCATCCTGTGCAAAGACTTCATCCCGCTGTTCTACGTGAACGATGTCTCGGTGCACGCGTTGGCCTCTAAACTGCTCATTATTGCGGCCATTTTTCAGCTTTCCGATGGCGTGCAGGTGGTGGGCTTAGGCGCCCTGCGCGGCCTTGAAGACGTGAAAGTGCCCAGCATGATCTCCCTTTTCTCGTATTGGCTCATTGCGCTACCGCTGGGGTTTGCGCTGGGCTTCTGGTTAGAGTTGGGTGCAGTGGGAATCTGGCTGGGCTTGTTTACCGGACTCACCATTGCGGCTTTGCTGCTGTTTTTCCGGTTCAGGAGACTTAGCCCGCAATAATTTTTTTGTAACTTAGTTGTGATAGGAGGAAACTCCTTTTGGCAGGGAGTGTGTTACCGCAGCAACTATGTCATTTACGTTTTTACCCCTCTGGATCAGCGCGCTGTTTCTGGCCGTTTTTCCTGAAAACACTTCTAAACCGATTGCCTCCGTTCGCGCAGACATTCCCTGGGCGGTGCAGAAGCGCCTTACCTGGGATGATTTCGCCGGTGATCCGTCGCCCACGAACCAGCACCACGCCCTCACCTCCACCAACATGGAGATGAAGGTGAAGTGCGAGAACAACAAGCTCAAGTTTAAGGTGGATGCGGTTTTCAAACCCAAAGAATCCTGGACGCGCAACAGGACCTCTACCCTGCTGCTGGCCCACGAGCAACTGCACTTTGACTTAACCGAGCTGCACGCCCGTATCCTGCGCAAGCGGCTGGCCGAGCTCCCCAACGCCTGCAACAACGGAGCCGCCGACCTGAACAGATACGCCAGCGAAGCTTTCAACAACTGGCACAAAGAGCAAGACCTCTATGATGCCCAGAGCCGCCACGGACTAGACAAAGAGCAACAACTGGAATGGATTGCCTCCGTAGAGCTCCGTTTAAAACAATTAGAAGCGTATAAGTAGTCATCGGTTTCCAGTTTTTAGAGGATTTCCGTAAAAGATGCTTAAAACGTAATCGCCTTACATGATAAGAGCTTGGCAGATGTCCTTCTGCCAAGCTCTTATCATGTAAGGCGATTCATCATCAGACGGTTGACAAGAAACTAACAACGGACAACCAATAACTGATAACTATTAAGTTTACAGCTTTTCCAAGTCTTTCAAGGCTGGTCCGGCCACCACTTTCCCGTAGGGGTCGAAGCGGGAGCCGTGGCAAGGGCAATCCCAGGAGTTCTCCAGGTTGTTCCAGTGCACAATACAGCCCAGGTGCGTACAAACCGCTGAGCATTCGTGACGGGTGCCTTGGGCATCGCAGTAAACGGCCACTTTGCCTGCTCCTTTCTGCACCACCACGCCGGTACCCGGCTCAATAGCGTCCTTCTCTTTCTGGCCTGGTTTCACCCAATCCAGGTACTGGCCGGCCACGTTGAGGTTTTCCTTCAGGAATTCCTTCGCCGAATCGGTAGAGAAGGTTACTCTTCCCGGGTCATACAGTTTCTCCCAGGGGTTCACCCGTTCGCAGATGAGGTCGGTGATCAGAATGCCCGCTATGGTGCCGTGCGTCATGCCGTGCCCGGAGTCGCCGGTGGCGATGTACACATTTTTGCTGTCTCCGGGATTTCGGCCGATAAACGCCATGAAGTCCACAGGCTCCATCACCTGACCCGACCACCGGAACACCACGTCCTGCACCATCGGGAACTTCTTGCGGGTCCACTCCTCGAGACAATCGAACCGCTCGCTTTCGTCTCCGTTGCTCTGGCCGGTTTTGTGGTCCTCGCCGCCCACGATCAGGATATCGGATTCCAGGTTTTCCTCGCCCGCTACGGTACCTAGGCGCACGTAGTGGTAAGGATCAGAATCGTCCCAATACAGCGCCGTGGGGATAGTTCCTTTGGGTACCCGGGCCCCGATCACGTAGGTGCGGTACGGGGCTTGTTTGGTGTGCATGGTCACCTGGTCGTTCACGGGCGTGTTGGTACACACCACCAGATGATTGGCGCTCACGGCAAATCCGGCATCGGTGACGGCGCGGTTCACCAGGCCGGTATCGAACTCCTTCACGTGACTGTTGGTGTAGATTTCACCGCCGTGGTCCAGAATGTAGCGGCTCAACACCGACAGGTATTTTACCGGATGGAACTGCGCCTGGCGCGGAAACTCCAGGCAAGGCCCTTCGCTCACGCTGGGCAAGGGGCACTGCTTCAGCTTCACGACATCCATGATGCCCAACTCGCGGCAGGCTGCCAGTTCCTGATCCAGCTGGTCCTCAGTGTCTGTGGCGCCCAGAAACAGGTAGCCCGGCAGATACTGAAAATCACACTGGATGTTTTCGTCTTTGATGATCTGCTCAATTTTATGGATGGCATCGCGGTGACTTTCGTACGCCAGCAGCGCCTGCGCCTTCCCGAAGACCTTGATCAGGGTAGAATAGCGGTCGTCCAGCGCCCAGGAAAGGTGCGCCGTGGTGCGGCTGGTCTCGCCGCCGCAGATTTCGCCAGCCTCCAGCACTACTACTTTCTTGCCTTCTTTGGCCAGCAGATACGCCGTGGTGAGGCCAGAAATTCCAGCGCCCACCACGCAGACATCGGCGGTGACGTTGCTGTTCAGGGTCTGGGTCACCGGCATCTCTACGCCCGGCTGCCAAACAGATAAAGTGGTACCCGTGTTGTTTTTCATAGTTTGGTGGTTTCTAGATGGAAGCAGCTTCAATAAAAGTACCGCCTCTTTGGATACGCGGGCTTTCACCAGAGGTTTCTACGGACCATCTAGCCGTATTTGCCCCTTACGGCCGGAGCCGCTATCTTGCCGCCATTAACTATGGAAAATCTGAATACAATGGAAAACCTGATTACGTGGGAGCAGTTTACGGCCGTGGAGCTGAGGGTAGGCACGATTGTACGTGCCGAGGCATTCCCTGAGGCGCGTAAACCGGCCTATAAGCTCTGGGTAGACCTGGGGGAACTGGGAATAAAAAAATCCAGCGCACAGATTACGCGCCGGTATTCGTTAGAAGAAGTAGTGGGGAGACAGGTGATCTGCGTGACCAACTTCCCCAAGAAGCAGATTGGCCCCTGGCTTTCTGAGGTGCTGGTCACTGGTTTTGAAGACGAAGCGGGAAACATTGTGCTGGCGCAGCCGCAGGCTCAGGTGCCCAACGGGAAACGACTTATCTGATCATTTTAGGTTCCTCTCTCCTCGATTTCAGAGAATCAGAACGCATGCGCTTCAATCTGGTGATCCGGCGGGTATTTGCCGTATCTCGCGCTACCGTCAAAGGAGCCACGGTAGAATCTGAGGTAGCCGTCTGGGCGGTCAATTTGGCTTCGCGGGCACTCAGGCTGTCTAAGATGACCTCGTAGATCTTGTCCATGGTGGCCGGCGTGGCCAGATAATAGTCATAGCTGTGCTTGAAGGCACTGTCTGAGACGCCCTGGCGTTGTAAGATACGCTTGTGGGCCTCGCGGTAGGCTACCCGCGAAGAGTCATAATGGTGAACGGTACGGCTGATGGCGGCCTCGGTGAGGTGAACGTCTATCATGATCCGGGCCATTTTCTCCTCAGAAATCAGATCGGCTGGTTTCTCTCCCTCCGGGGTGCAGGCCAGGAAGGTGAAAGGCAGGAAAAGCAGGCACAAACGTTTTTTCACGCGGTTGTTCGTAAGTTTGGGTAATTTTAACGCTGTACCAACCTCAACAGGTATGAAAGACTTGGTCAGGAAGCTACGAAAGTACGAGATACAGATCAGAAAGGCAATTGACGCCCAGATGCAGGGCGACTTCAAGTCGGTGTTTAAAAGCTCTGGGCTGGAGTTCGATGACGTACGCGCCTACCAGTACGGCGATGACGTGCGGTCTATTGACTGGAACGTATCGGCCAAAGGCCACGGCACCTTCGTGAAGACGTACCGCGAGGAGAAAGAACAGAACGTGTTCCTGCTGCTGGACGTAAGCGGTTCCCATTCCTTAGGCACGCCAGGCTCGCAGAAGATGGACATTGGGAAGGAGATTGGGGGCATTTTGGCGTTATCGGCCTTAAAACAGGGAAGTCAGTTGGGCATGATCTGCTTCAGCGATGGCAAGGAACGCTACCTGAAGCCCGGCAAAGGCAATGAGCACGCGTACAGCCTCATCAAAACCCTGGCCGTGTTGCAGCCGCAGTCTTTGAAAACTAACATTGGCGCGGGCATCAAGCTCTGCCTGAACGTGGTGAAGCGCAAAAGCATCATCATCCTCATCTCCGACTTCATTGACCTGAACTACGAACGCGAGCTCATCATGCTGGCCAAGAAACATGATCTCATTGTGCTGCAGCTCATGGACAAGCGCGAGAAGGATTTCCCCAAACTGGGCATTATACCGCTGCAGGACAAGGAGACCGGCAAAACCATCTGGGTGAACACTTCCTCCAAGGAGTTCAGGGAAAAGTACCTGCTCCCCTACGCCCAGAACCAGGAGCGGCTGGCCAAAGTTTGCCGCCA
>NZ_JACOAF010000058.1:5268-282153 GCF_014269285.1 Rufibacter sediminis | reverse complement strand
TCCTATTTTTGTGGAGCAGGACTACGTGCCCCAGCTGGTGCACCTGTTCAGGGCCCGAAACAAGATCATGAAGCGAAGCTCCTAACGAACTTCTGCTCCGTTTTAGGCCTGTTTTCAGGAAAACGGCCCTGAAACAAACCAGCCATCAGCACCCAAACTCAGTACCCATTGCCTTGAAGCAACCTTTGCTCTGAGGCTATCTTACCGATAGAACTTGTTTTCACTACTAAAAAAGACCGGCGGGCTCTTCCTCTTCCTGCTGCCACTCTTCTCCTGGGCCCAGCTTCCTGCCGTGAAGGTAGAAGGCTTTTTCCTGCGTGACACCGTGGAGTTGGGACAGTCGGTGAAGTACGTCCTGCGGTCCAGGCACGCGCCCCAGGCCGAGGTCCTGTTCCCGGATACCACGTTCCGGTTCGCCCCCTTTGAGCTGGTCCGGAAGGAGTTCTACCCTACCCGCACTATTAACGGCACCAGCATTGACAGCACCATTTACACGCTGCGCACCTTCAGCCTGAAACCGGTGCAGGCGCTCCAGCTCACGGCTCAGATGTTCCATAACGGCGACACCCTGCACCTGGTAACGCCCCGCGACTCAGTCTATTTGAAACAGAATGTGGCCGTGGTTCCAGATCCGTTGCCCCTGCAGGCAGCCACTCAGTTAAGGCCCGTCCCGGAGCAGTTCAACTACGTCTACTGGGCGTTGGGTGCCGTGGCGGCGTCTATTCTAATTGGCGGGGTCTGGGTCTTGTTTGGCAAAGGCATCAACCTGCGGTACAAACTCTACGTGCTCCGGAAAGATCAGGCCCAGTTTCAGTACCGGTTCCAGACCTCCCGGGAACGGTTCCAGCGAGGTAAAACCCTGGATCAACTGGAGCGTGCCATCACATTATGGAAGAACTACTTAACCAAGCTGGAAGACATCGCCATCAACTCGTTTACCACCAAAGAAATTGCGTCGTACTACGAGGAAGACGAGCGGGTGAGCAACGCCCTAAAAGTATGTGACCGAGCCATTTACGGCAACATCATTTCAGACGATGAAACCGAGGTAACCGATTCACTGAGTCAGTTAGCCGAGTTCTCGGCGTACCGCTATGTTTTAATCCGAGACTCCCTGCGCAATGTGGCAAGCACCCGCTGATTTCTCCTGGCTGAACCTGAGCTGGTTCGCGTGGCGCACCTGGCAGTCGTTCGACTGGGCCAACCCGGGCTACCTGTACCTGCTTCTGAGCGTCCCCTTTCTGTTCCTGCTCCGCTGGCTTTTGACGGTGCGGTTCCGTAGAAAAATGGACGTGGCATTGTTTGAAGGCAGTGTCACCTGGCACTGGAGCAGCGTCTTACGGTATCTGCCGGATCTGGTGTTCGGGTTGTTCCTGATGCTGGTGCTGGTGGCGCTGGCCCGCCCCCAGAAAACCGATGAAACCGTTGAACTCTCCGCCGAGGGCATTGACATTGTACTGGTCATGGACGTGTCCGGCTCCATGGAGTTAACCGATTTTCTCCCCAACCGCTTGGAAGCCGCCAAGGAAGTGGCCCTGCAGTTTGTGAACGGCCGGGTGCAGGACCGCATTGGGTTGGTGGTATTCGCTGGTCGGGCCTTTTCCCTCGCGCCCCTCACCACTGATTACGAGCTCATCCGGGAAAGCATCAGAAGCATCAGGTTGGGCATGGTCTCGGAAGACGGCACGGCCATTGGCAGCGCATTGGCGGTGGCCATCAACCGGCTCCGCGAATCGAAAGCGAAGTCAAAAGTCTGTATTCTGATCAGTGACGGCGAAAACACCGCCGGCAGCCTTGACCCAGAACTGGCGGCCCAACTGGCGCACGCTTTCCAGTTGAAAGTGTACACGGTGGGCATCGGGAAGGAAGGTACCGTGCAGATGGAGGCGGACTCTACCGGAAAAATGGTGTCCATCCAGACGGGGCTAGAGGAGAAAACACTGCGGCAGCTTGCCTCGCTGGCCGAGGGGCAGTTTTTCCGGGCGCAGAACGCCAACACGCTCACCGATATTTTCCAGCGCATCAACAACCTGGAGAAAACCGAGATAAAAGAAACCCGGTACCGTGACACCCGCGACTATTACCAGATATATTTGCGCTGGGCCATTCTGCTGCTGCTGCTGTGGCTGCTGCTCAAAAACACCTTTTTCACCAACGCGTTAGAAGATTGATGACCATCCAAGAAAACATACAGGACTTCCGGCAGCGGCTGCAGGGCTCCAACTGCCAACTCATTGCCGTGTCCAAAACCCACCCGGTGGAGCTGATCATGGAAGCCTACGAGGGCGGCCAAAGAGCCTTCGGGGAGAACAAGGCGCAGGAGATGAAAGACAAACAGCCCCAGCTCCCCGCCGATGTGGAGTGGCACATGATTGGGCACCTGCAAACGAACAAAGTAAAGTACATCGCCCCGTTCGTGCACCTCATCCAGTCCGTAGACAGTTTGCGTTTACTGCAGGAAATTGACAAACAAGCCCAAAAACATCACCGTGTAATTGATTGCCTGCTGCAGTTCTACATCGCCGAGGAGGAAACCAAATTCGGGCTTGATCTGGAGGAAGCGCGGCAAATTCTTCGTTCCGAAGAGTTCTCCAACCTGAAAAATGTGCGTATCTGTGGCGTGATGGGCGTAGCCACCTTTACTCAGGACGAAGAACACCTGCAACGTGAATTCTCCCGTCTGCGCGGCTACTTTGAAGCGTTAAAAAGTGAGTTTTACCCTGAATTGGCGTTTTTCAAGGAAATCTCCATGGGCATGAGCTCCGATTATCAGCTGGCCATTGCCGAGGGCAGCACCATGATTCGAGTGGGCAGTGCTATCTTTGGCAACCGGAACTACGCCGTCTCTCAGTAATTTTTAACCTGATTTAAGAAAATGACCCTTAAAACGATATTGATCCTAGGTGCCCTGCTAAGCGGATTGGGCGTCATGATTGGCGCCTTCGGGGCGCACGGCTTGTCAAAGCTCCTCACTGAAACCGGCCGCACCGAGACCTTTGAAACCGCGGTGAAATACCAGATGTACCACGCCCTGGGCTTGCTGTTGGTAGGCGTGCTCATGGCGCAGTTTCCGGCAGCCACCGGCCTGCGCCTTTCCGGGCTCTGTTTCCTGATCGGTATTCTCATTTTTTCCGGTTCGCTGTACATTCTGTGCCTCACCGGCATTAGATGGATGGGTGCCATCACTCCCATCGGCGGCTTGTTTATGATAGGCGGCTGGCTGAACATGGTGTGGGCTCTGGCCAAGAACCTGCCGTAAACAGCCTCTACAACAACAAGCAAAAACGCCTCTCCTGCCAAAGCAAGAGAGGCGTTTTTCGTGTGTTTTGGAGAAAACGGCCCCAAAAGGCTAGTTGGCGGCGGCAATAGTGGTCACGATCATGACCTGGGCATTGCCTTGCACGGCGTTTGATTCTACGGTAATCACTTTGTTTTGCTGCCCACGTTTACCGGCGCTGTTGAATTTGGCGGTGATGGAGGCTGTTTCGCCGGGCATCACGGGCGCTTTGGGGAAATCAGTGGCGGTACAGCCGCAGGTGGTCCGCACGTTGGAAATGACCAGCGGCAGCGTTCCGTTGTTGGTGAACTTGAAGGTGTGCTCCACCACATCGCCGGCTTTGATTTCGCCGAAGTCGAATTTCTGCTCTTCAAACTGAATGGAAGGGCCCACCGGAGCCGGGGCCGGCGGAGCAATGGGAGCCACCGGAACCGCCGCCGCCTGAGCAGCGGAAGTTGTTTGCGCCATGGCGGCCGTGCCCCCGAAAAACAGGAACATCGCACCCAAAACTAATTTTTTCATATCTGTTTTGATTAGGTAAGTCAATCAGCGGTAGCGAAGATACTTAATCTTCTACTCGTTCTGGCGCATTCTCCAGCAGTTTCTCGTTGAAGTTCACCAGGAACAGCTGCTCAGAGGCCCGCGTGGCGGCGGTGTACAACCAGCGCGCAAATTCCTGCGTCACCAGATCTTCCTTCAGGAAACCGTGGTCCACGAAGACGGCCTGCCACTGTCCGCCCTGCGCTTTGTGGCAGGTGAGCGCGTAGGCAAACTTCACTTGCAGCGCATTCAGGTACTTGTCCTGCCGCATTTCCTGTGCCCGTTGCCGCTTGTTGGCGATGTGCTGATAGTCTTCCAGCACCTGTTGGTACAGTTCCTTGTTCTTGTCGGCGGGCAGAGCCGGAGCCTCGGAGTACAGCGTGTCCAGCATGATTTTGGTATCCAGCTCCTCCTCATTGGGGTAATCCACGAACCGGATCCGCACGTCGGCGAAGCGTAGGCCGTACAGTTCCTCGTAGCGGATAATCTTGGTGATCTCCACGAAGTCGCCGTTGGCCATGAACCCGATGCTGGAGTCTTTGGGCAGCCAGGTGTAGTTGTTGCGCACGATCATGAGGTAATCCCCTACCCCAATCTCGTCCTCGGCAAAGAAAATCTGCCGCCGGATGTGCTGATTGTACAGGTTCGCGGTTTTGTTGGACCGGCAGATGACGGTGGTGTTGTCAATCCCGAACTTGTCATAGGCGTACCGCAGGCCGTCTTCCAGCTTATCGCCGCGCATAGAGAAAATGTCTCGGTAACCTTTGGTTCTGAACGCCAGCTCTGGTTGCTCTTTTATTAATTCGTTCCGTAACCGGGTGGCGTTCATCAGAATTCCAGATTCCTCGGCTTGCCGCATGACCTGGCGCATCTCCATCTCGTGCACGTGGCACTGGAAATTACTCTGCAGGTAGCCCGCATCCAAGGATGGGCTAAGCGTCTGGTTCACGGGCGGCAGCTGGGCGGTGTCACCGATGAGCAGCAGTTTATTGCTTGGTTTTTCAAAAACATACCCTAACAGGTCCTGTAACAGGCCACTGTCCCCGAACGCTTTGTCATCCGAGATCATGGAGGCCTCGTCCACAATGTAGATCACCTGCTCGCTCTTGTTGGGCTGTCGGGAAAAAGACATGCCTTCTGAGTACGGATTGGCCGTTTGGCGGTAGATTTTCTTGTGGATGGTAGAGGCTGGTTTGGCCGAATACGTGGACATGACCTTGGCCGCCCGGCCGGTGGGCGCCAGCAGCACATATTTGTAACCGAAACTGTTCAGGATCTTCACCAGAGCGCTCACCACCGTAGTTTTACCCGTACCGGCGAAGCCCTTGAGCAGGAACACCTCTTTCAGGCCGGTGCGGCGCATGATGAAATGGTCCAGTTTCTGGAACAGGTTGGCCTGGTCCTGGGTGGGTTCAAACGGAAAATTCTTGCGGAGCGCTTCTGCGGGTGTCATAGTTACTGCTGGGAGATGGAGGCTTCGGGCCGGATAGTGGCCATGGTCGCCGAGGCCTTCGCGATTAGTTTCTTCGCGCCGGCACCATCTATACTAAAGATTTCTGCCTCACAAAAGTTCAACGTTCTGCCTTGTTTCAGCACCCATCCTTTGGCAAACAGCGCGGTTCCCACGCCCGGGTTCAGATAGGAAATGTTCATGTTGGTAGTGACCACGTGCTGGTCGGCGGGTACCAGGGTCACGGCGGCAAAGCCCATCACAATGTCAGCGAGGGTGGCAATGACGCCCCCGTGGGCGAAGCCTTTGTTTTGTTTATGCTTTTCTTCCAGGGTTAATTTACCTTCAATTGCCCCTATTTCAATGGTCTCTATTTCAAAACCCAGCAAATGCATGTAAAATTGCCGCTGAAGTTTTTCTTTTACCGTATTTCTAAAGTCAGGATTGAACGTCTGTAACATTTGGTAAAAGTACTGCCTCAGGACCTGCCCCACAACCTATGGAGAACATTCATCCGCTTGCGGAACAATACTCATCCAAAACCAGAGTGAGAGTCTGCGGACTTCTGGTGCAAGATGACAAAGTACTACTAGCCCGTCATAAAGCCGCGTTCGGCGAAGGTTACTTCTGGATGCCCCCCGGCGGCGGACTCGATTTTAATGAAACTGTAAAAGAGTGCCTCAAACGCGAATTTAAGGAGGAAACCGGCCTGGAGGTGGAAGTCAGCCGATTTCTGTACCTCAATGAGTTTCTTCGGCCGCCCCTCCACGCCATCGAGCTTTTCTTTGAAGTCAACCAAGTAAACGGCACCTTGGAGTTGGGCTCCGACCCCGAGCACGAGCCGCACGCCCAGCTTCTGGAGGAAGTGAAATTTTTGGGCATCCGGGACATGTTTCAGCTGAAGCGCGATGAACTGCATCCCATTCTCCACGCCCTGGTGAACCTGGATGATCTGTTTATTCCGCGGCAGATTTTTCTGGATTGAGGTAGGAGAGTTGTTTTGGAGCTGTTTTTCGTAAAATGGCTTCAAAACAGAGTTTGATTGTTGAGCTAACAGCCCGCCCTCCGTTGTTGGTGTTCTCTTCAAAAATCATGTCAACTTCCCTTAAGCAGAGGTTCCCCCTTTGAAGGGATGAAGGGGGATGTTTACACCTGCTGATCACTTGCCCGCCTATGCTCTCTATTTCTGTCTTGCCAAGCCTCAAGATTGCAGTCGCGGTCTGCCCGCGTTTGTCACTTTTCTCCTGGATGAGAAAAGTAACCAAAAGAATCATGAAGAAAAGAAACTCGCTGACGCTCAGACAGTCTTTTCTTCAATAAAAGGTACCACCCCGCAGCCGTCCTCTGTTTCATAGGAAGCAAAGGTCATTACAGCTGGAAACGTTCTTGCGTGCGGCAGCACGTGCCTCGGCCCCATGGTGGACCTTCGTCCCGCCCTGCCGCAGGTGAATGCCAGCCAAATCGCTAGCTTGAATTATCTGATCATGTAGAGACAAGGCATGCCTTGTCTCCCTGGTTCTGTCGCAATGAACGGGTACTATTGTCAATGAGCTAGCGATGTACTTTGTAGACAGTTTTGCGTTTAGGACACGTTTTCAGGAAACTTGATCATTTCTACAAACATGCAACTCCCTGTTTCAAGGCTGTTTTCCTAAAAACAGCCTTGAAACAGGGAGTTGCAATGAAGAGCGGTAAACCTGTACCTGACACTTATATTAATAAGCACTGGCTTGATCCAGCAGAGCGATATCTTCTTGGCTGAGGGTGATCTCTGCGGCTTGGGTTAGATCCTGTAGTTGCTCCAGGCTGGTGGCACTGGCGATGGGAGCCGTAATGCTGGGGCGGGCCATGAGCCAAGCCAGCGACACTTGCGCCGGCTTGGCGTTGTGCTGGGCGGCCACTTGGTCTAGGGCGGATAAGATGCTGTAGCCACGCTCATTTAGGAAGCGCTTCACGCCGCCGCCACGGGGGCTTTTGGTCAGGTCTGCCTCACTGCGGTATTTCCCTGTCAAGAAACCGCTGGCCAGAGCGTAGTAGCAGATCACGCCAATGCCTTCCTGTAAGCACAAGGGCTCCAGTTCGGCCTCAAACTCCTGGCGGCTGTAGAGGTTGTATTCGGGTTGCAGGCTTTGGTAGATTGGCAGATCGTGCTGTTTGCTGATTTCCAGGGCTTGTTTCAGACGACTGGCTTTGATGTTGGAGGCCCCGATGGCGCGTACTTTGCCTTGCTGAATCAGTTGTTGGTAAGCTTCCAGCGTCTCCTCGAAAGGAGTGCTTTCATCATCTACGTGTGATTGGTACAGGTCTATATAATCTGTCTGGAGGCGGCGCAGCGATTCTTCAACCCGGCCCATGATGTAGTCTTTTTTGAGGCCTTTCTGGTTGGGGCCTATTTCCCAGCCCACTTTGGTCGCGATGACTACTTTGTCGCGGTTGCCGCGGGCTTTGAGCCAGTTCCCGATGATGGTTTCCGACTCGCCGCCGGTGTTGCCGGCAACCCAAACCGAGTAGCCGTCGGCGGTGTCAATCAGATTGAAACCGGCCTCGGTGAAGGCATCCAGCAGTTGGAAAGAGGTTTTCTCGTCAATGGTCCAGCCGAAGACGTTTCCGCCGAAGGCTAGCGGGGCCACTTCCAGGCCTGATTTTCCTAAGGTGCGCTTTTTCATAGAAGTAAAGGTTAGTCTTGTTCTTACGGCAAAAACCCGCTGCGGCCATGCTCTGGTTTCGCAGCGGGTTTCTATAGGTATTCTCTTTCTAGAGAGATTGGTTACGAAATGGTCAGGAAAAATTCCTCGGCCGGGCGGCGCACTTTCTTGGCCGAGGCCAGTACGTCTTTGGTTTCATCACGGTAACCCAGGGCCAGCAGCGCCACGCTTCGCAAACCTTTCTCGCGCAATTGGAGCAATTCGTCCAAGGCTGTTGGGTTAAAACCTTCCATAGGCGTGGCATCTACCCGCTCAGTAGAAGCAGCTACCAAGCCGGTACCCAACGCAATGTACGCTTGCTTGGCCGCCCAGTTGAAATTCTCCTCGGGGGTTCTGCTCTTGATCATGTTGTTGATGCTGCCCGCAAAACCAGCCAACGTTTCCATGCCCACGCCTCTTTCAGCGGCAATCTGGTTCATGTAAGCGGTCACCTGCTCCTCGGTTAAGGTGTCCCAGGCGGCGAAAATGAGCAGATGGGAAGCCTCCACAATCTGGGGCTGGTTGAAGGCCACGGCCTGAATCTGTTTCCGTACTTCAGGATCTTCCACTACCAACACGTTATAGGGCTGAAACCCCATAGAAGAAGCAGAAAGCCGGATGGCCTCCAGGATAGTGTCCATTTTGTCCTGCGGGATTTTCTCGCCCGTCATGCGTTTGGTGGCATAGCGCCAGTTCAGGTCCTGAAGTAAGTTCATGTTTTTTTAAAAAAATAATTTATTTGTCTCTACGATAGTTGTATAAACAAATTTACGTACTTTTGGTTTCAAATAGATACTGGTTTACATTTAGATACTGGTATCCACTATGAAATCATATAGATATGGAAGCACTTATCAAAACCGAACGCAACCTGTGCATCACCCACATCCTGCCCATCCGGGATGCGCTGGACATTCTAAGCGGAAAATGGAAAATTCCGATTATTGTGGCCCTTTGCGTGCATAAAAGACGCTTTAAAGAACTGCACCGCGATGTGCAGGGCATCACGGCCAAAATGCTTTCCAAGGAACTAAAGGAATTGGAAATGAACAAACTGGTGAAACGCACCGTGCATGACACCTCGCCGGTCACCGTGGAGTATTCCATCACCGACTACGGCCACAGCCTTACCCCGGTCATCAACGAACTGCGCGACTGGGGCATGAAGCACCGCGACAAGATCATCTACCACCCCGAGGAGGTATAACGTTTCGGGGCTGTTTTCCTGAAAACAGTCCCGAAACGGGTATTACCCGATCAGCTTTTTGGCTCGCTCCAGGTCTATCTCTTTCTCCCATTTAGACACGAAGATGGTGGCCACGGTATTCCCGATCAGGTTGGTGAGCGCCCGCGCCTCACTCATGAACCGGTCTATGCCTAAAATGAGCGCCAGGCCCGCCACGGGAATATTGCCCACCACCGGCAGCGTGGCCGCCAGCGTAATGAAGCCACTCCCCGTCACGCCGGCCGCTCCTTTAGAAGTAAGCAATAACACCAGCAGCAATGTTAACTGGTGCCCAAAGTCCAGCGGCGTATCAGTGGCCTGGGCCACGAACACGGCCGCCATGGTCAGGTAAATGGAGGTTCCGTCCAGGTTGAAGGAGTAGCCCGTAGGCACCACCAACCCTACCACCGGTTTGGCGCAACCCAGCTTCTCCAGCTTTTCGATCAGCGAGGGCAAGGCGGCTTCTGACGAGGAAGTCCCCAACACAATCAGTAGCTCTTCCCTGATGAAACGGAGCAGCTTGAAAATACTGAAGCCCATCACTTTCATCACCCCACCTAGAATAACCACAATAAAGAGCACGCAGGTGAGGTAGAAAGACCCCATCAACTGGCCCAACGCGCCCAAAGAACCCAATCCGTATTTCCCGATGGTGTAAGCCATCGCCCCCAGAGCGCCCAAAGGCGCTACCTTCATGATGATGTGAATGATGGCAAACAGCGCCTGCGATAGCGACTGGATAAAAGCATACACTGGCTGGCCGCGTTCGCCTATCTTTGACAGTCCGAAGCCAAACAGCACCGAGAAAAACAGAATCTGCAGCAGATCACCCTGGGCCAGCGCGTCCACGATGTTGTTGGGGATGAGGTGCATCAAAAAGCCAACGGTGCTGGAGGTATCTGCTTTCTCGCCGGCGCTGGTGAGCGCCGACAAGGCCTCAGTGTCCAGGCTGGCCGCGTCTACGTGCATGCCCGTGCCCGGCTGAAGCAGGTTGACCACCAGAAGTCCCAGCAGCAGCGCCACCGTGGTGAGCACCTCAAAATACAGCAGCGCCTTTACCCCTACCCGGCCTACCTGCTTCATGTCCTGCATGCCGGCAATACCCGTCACAATGGTGCAGAACACCACCGGCCCGATCATCATTTTCACCAGTTTGATGAAGGCATCGCCCAGCGGTTTGAGTTGCACGCCCAGCTCCGGCCTGAAATGCCCTAACAGCACGCCAATCACAATGGCACTGATGACTTGAAAATAGAGGCTTTCGTAGAGAGGTTTCTTCCGGATCATGGGGGCGATAAGGTAAATACTAAAGAGTAAGAATAACCAGATTTATTTCAAGGAGCAAAATCTGATCGCTACAAACCTTCGTTTAGGGGCTGTTTTTCTAAAAACAGCCCCTAAACGCCGCGTATATTTTACATGCTTTTTGCTTATCATCGTGGATATTCGCCTGTTTTTCATCTCGATTTATCTATCAAATTATTATTCTCTTCTGGTAAAAATCGAGAGAAAATCACGGAATCAGAGAGCAATGAATTCTCTGTTCATCTACAACAGATGCCAAAGGGAATCAAACTTAATTTAGACAATTGTCGTTTATTAAAAGACAGTTGTTATCTTTATCACCAGTAGTACCTTTGCGTTAAAACCTGATCTTTATGCCCGCCACCCTGAACCTTTCCAACACCTCAGTAGATGACCGCGACATCCTGTTGCTGGTGCAGACCGTGCGCCAGGGGATCAAGTACCCGCTCTTTGTGAAAATAGCGAGCCAGAGTCCGTTTAACCTCAGCGAGTGGTCGGTGTTTTTGCACTTGTCTGAGCGCACCATTCAGCGGTACAAAAAGGAGAAGAAAACCTTTGACCCTATCCACTCAGAGAAAATTCTGGAAGTGACACTGCTTTACAAGCGGGGCACCGAGGTCTTTGGCAGCTCCGAGAGTTTCAACGCTTGGCTAGAGGCGAAGAACGTGGCCTTGGGCGGCATCACGCCCAAGAGCCTGCTGGACACCACCTTCGGGATCAGTTTGCTCAAAGACGAACTCACCCGCATTGAACACGGTGTGCTGGCATGATTGCGTATCGGCTGAGCAAAGGACTTTATAAAAACGATCTTTCCGGCAGGGGTGCCGAGATTGCGGGTGGCCGCTGGAACAGCAAAGGCACGGCGCTGCTGTACACCTGTGAATCCCGCGCCCTGTGCACCACCGAGATCGCCGTGCATACGCCGCTGGGCATTGTACCCGTGGACTACTGGTTGATTACACTGGAAATCCCGGACGAGCTTTTGCTAAGCGAAGTGCTGCTCTCTGACCTCCCCCCGACTGGCGGAGTTTCCCGCACCCCAACTCCACCCAACTCATCGGGGACGCCTTCGTGCGCGAGAGCCGCACGGTGGGCATGAAAGTACCTTCGGCGGTGGTGCACGGCGACCATAATTACCTCTTCAATCCGCGCCATCCTGAGTTTGGTCAAATCAAGCTGCTCAGTTCAGAGCCCTTCCCCTTTGATGAGCGGCTGTTTATGCGGTAAGGTGACATAGTTAGAAGTAAATCCCAGCCCTCAATAGTGACTCCTATTATGTATAGAGTGACAGCTGAACTTCTCCCCGGCTTTGGCTGATACCTCAACGCTTCGTTTTCTAGGAAACCTTGAATCTTGAGCATTTGAAGGAAGCTATTTTTCACCTTTTCTTTCCCATTCCTGCCAAACTTTGCTAGCTTCCCTTTTTCTTTGACGGAAGGAGATGAAGATAAAGACTTACATCATTGATGCCTTTACCCGGGAAGCATTCAAAGGGAATCCGGCGGGGGTTTGCCTATTGGAGCAGCCGTTGACCGAGGCCCAAATGCAGGCCATTGCGGCCGAGATGAACCTTTCTGAAACTGCTTTTCTGGTTCAGGACCCAAACCAGGCTTTCGCTTTTGGCATCCGGTACTTTACCCCCACCGTGGAAATCGCCTTCTGTGGGCACGCAACGCTGGCCTCCGCAAAACTGGTCCTGGAGAAACTGGAACTGGAGCAGGTAACCTTCACCACGAAGCAACATTTGGTGCTACACGCCATAAAAGAAGCCGATCACCTCCTGATGCGGTTCCCTTTGTATGACTACCAGCCGCATGAATCGCTGCCCGGGCTCTTTGACGCCTTGAGTTTGCCGCCCAGTTATCCGCTGTATCTGTCTGAACCTCTCCAGATGCTCCTGCTGGAAGTGCCTGATAAACAAACCCTGCTCCAGCTCCGGCCCGATTTTGACCGCCTGGTCCGCTTACTGGACACGGTGAACGGCTTGGCGGTAACCACCAGATCAGAAGACCCCGAGTACGATTTCTACTCCCGTTGCTTTTGGCCGTGGGTGGGCATCAATGAAGACCCCGTTACCGGTTCAGCGCACAGTGCCCTGGCCAGCTACTGGTCACATAAACTACAGAAAACCGAACTGCGGGCGTTTCAACTCTCGGCCAGAGGCGGGTATCTGCACCTGACCATCAAAGAGGACCACACCTTGGAGGTGCGCAGCCAAGCCCAGATTGTTCTGGAAGGGGAACTGCACCTCAACTAGAACCCTCTGGAAAGGACACAGTGCCGCCTGTTGCACCTCAGTCCTACCCTACCGCTTTTCCGCTGTTTTCTGGAAAACAGCCTCAAAACAGATCCATCTTTAACATACAGAACCCATCTAATCACTTCTCTTGATGAAAAGCAGACGTCACTTCCTGCGGCTTTCCGCCCTGGGTACCGCCTTTGTCAGCGGTGTTTATCCCCTCCACAAGGCCTTCTCCGGAACGCTGCAGGCAGGCAAAACCAACAAACCGCTGGTCATTTCTACCTGGGACCACGGCATGCCCGCCAATGATGCCGCCTGGAAGATCCTTTCCCAGAACGGTCACGCCCTGGATGCCGTGGAAGCCGGTGTGCGCGTGCCCGAAGGAGACCCCAACGTACGGACGGTAGGCTACGGCGGTTTTCCAGACCGCGAAGGCAATGTCACCCTGGATGCCTGCATCATGGACAAAGACAGCAACTGCGGCGCGGTGGCGTATCTGCAGCACATCAAGCATCCCATCTCGGTGGCCCGTAAAGTCATGGAAGACACGCCGCACGTCATGCTGGTAGGCGATGGTGCCCTGCAGTTCGCGTTATCCAAAGGCTTTCAGAAAGAGAACCTGCTCACCCCAGAATCAGAGAAGGATTGGAAAAACTGGCTCAAAGAGTCCAAGTACAAACCCGTCATCAACATTGAGAACCATGACACCATCGGGTTGCTGGCCTTAGACGCGCATGGGAACCTGGCGGGTGCCTGCACCACCAGCGGGGCCGCCTTTAAGATGAAGGGCCGCGTAGGCGATTCCCCAATCATTGGAGCCGGTTTGTTCGTGGACAACGAAGTGGGCGCCGCCACCGCCACCGGCCTGGGCGAAGCCGTGATCAGGATGGTAGGCAGCCATTTGGTAGTGGAACTCATGCGCCAGGGAAATTCCCCGGAGAAAGCCTGTCAGTTGGCCGTGGAGCGCATCATCCGCAAACAGAAGGATGTAAAAGACCTGCAGGTGGGCTTCATCGCCATCAACAAACAGGGCGAATACGGTGGGTACTGTATCCAGCGGGGCTTTAACTACGCCGTCCGGGACCAGCACACAAACAAACTGCTGGATGCTAAATTCAAGCTCTAAAGCGGCATGATGAAGCAAATCATCATGGAGGTGTGCGTGGATTCCGTGGAGTCGGCGATCACGGCGCAGGAAGCGGGTGCCCGGCGGGTAGAACTCTGCGATAACCTGGTAGAAGGCGGCACCACGCCCAGCGCCGGCATGATCCAGCTTTGCCGCAAGCATCTTTCCATAAAACTGCACGTGCTTATTAGGCCCCGCCGGGGCGATTTCCGGTACTCAGATCTGGAATTCAGTGTCATGCAGCAGGACATTCTGTTGGCCAAGCAGTTGGGGGCCGATGGTGTGGTACTGGGCGTGTTGCAACCCGATGGCACCATTGATGTGGCCCGCACCCGTGAACTGATAGCCGCGGCCCGCCCCATGAGCGTCACCTTTCACCGGGCCTTTGACCTCACCCCAGATCCGTATCAGGCCTTGGAAGACCTGCTCTCGCTCAAAGTAGACCGGCTGCTCACTTCGGGGCAACAGGACACGGCTTCCAACGGCGCCGCGCTTCTCTCTGAACTTCGGCAAAGAGCCGGTAATCGCCTGGTTATTCTGCCCGGGGGCGGCATCAACGAGCACAACCTGCCGGCGCTGCTGGAACAAAGCGGGGCGATGGAGTTCCATGCCTCGGCGCGGGAGTTCAGGGAAAGTGCCATGACCTTCCGGCGGGAAGATGTTCCCATGGGGGGAACACCTTTGGCAACCGAATACGGGCACATGGCCGCATCCAGGGAAAGAATCAAGACTCTGCTGGCCCTGGCCCAAGGAAGCTGAAGAACCACTTGCCAACTGCCCAAAGTTTTATACTTTTACCCTTTGCTCAAGCCCTGTTTTGCGGCCGATTTACGAAAAACAGCCCCAAAATATCCAATAGGTTCATTCCCGCGTATGCCATTCGGAAATAAACCGCAAGCTTTTGCCGTTGGCACAGTAAACCCGAAAACCCATGCCCAAAATCCTGATCATAGATGATGAACGTAGCATCCGCTACACCCTGAAAGAAATTCTGGAGTACGAAAGCTATACCGTAGACGAAGCCGAAGACGGCGAACGCGGCCTGGACCTGCTGCAGAAAAGCAAATATGACGTGGTACTCTGCGACATCAAAATGCCCAAGCTAGACGGGATGGAAGTACTGGAACGGGCCATGATTCTGGTGCCAGACACTCCTTTTATCATGATCTCGGCGCACGTCACCATTGACACCGCCGTAGAGGCCACCAAGAAAGGCGCCTATGATTTCCTGGTGAAACCCCCGGATCTGAACCGGCTGCTGGTATCGGTGCGCAACGCCCTGGATAAGGCTACTCTGGTCACGGAAACCAAGACCCTGAAGAAGAAGATTTCCAAAACCTATGAAATGGTAGGCTCGTCTCCCGCCCTGGGGAAAGTAAAGTCGGCGGTGGCGAAGGTGGCTCCCACCGATGCCCGCGTATTGATCACCGGCCCCAACGGAGCCGGGAAAGAGCTGGTGGCGCGGTCACTGCACGAGCAAAGCAACCGGGCGCAGGGCCCGCTGGTGGAGGTCAACTGCGCAGCCATTCCCAGTGAGTTGATTGAAAGCGAATTATTTGGCCACGAGAAAGGATCGTTCACCTCGGCGGTGAAGCAGCGCATCGGGAAGTTTGAGCAGGCCAATGGCGGAACGTTGTTTCTGGACGAGATCGGGGACATGAGTCTCTCGGCGCAAGCCAAAGTGCTGCGCGCGCTTCAGGAGCACAAGATCACCCGCGTGGGCGGCGACAAAGACATTACCGTAGATGTGCGCGTGGTGGCCGCTACCAATAAAAATCTGTTGGAGGAAATAGAAGCCAAGAACTTCCGGGAAGACTTGTACCACCGCCTGAGTGTCATCCTGATCCATGTGCCGCCGTTAAACGAACGCCGCGAGGATATCCCCAGCCTGGTGGAGAAATTCCTGCAGGATGTGGCCCGCGACTATGGAAACAAACCCAAGCAAATCTTGCCCGAAGCCCTCACCTACCTGCAGTCACTGGACTGGCGCGGGAACGTGCGGGAGCTCCGCAACGTGGTGGAACGCCTGGTGATCATGAGCGAAGACACCATCACCGAGGACGATGCCCGAGCCTACGCCAAGTAGAAAATAAAGCTTTAGAACGGAAATCGCCGCTTAGTCTGGTTCTAAGCGGCGATTTCCGTTTTAAAGCAGTTTTAGTTAAACCAGGCCTAAAACGCTACCCCACCAGTAGGTTACACCCCCTAATGTCGGAGTTGTCAAAGCGGCCCATGATCTCAAAGGACCCATCGGGGTAGAGTTTGCCCAGGTCTTTGGTTTCGATGAAAGCGCAGGAGTCTACGTTGGCCAGATCAATGACATTCACCCCCCCGGAACCGGCCTCGCTGGAGACGGAGAAAGGATCGTTCACGTCGCGCACCAGCACCCGCAGCGTACGCGAGGGCTGGAAAATACCTTGGCCGGTGGAATAGGCTTGTGACAGCAGTTCGGTCATGCCGTACTCAGAATGGATGGCGTCTACCCCAAATGCCCGGGTCAGGAGACCATGCAGTTCCTCGCGCACCATCTCGCGCCGCCGGCCTTTCATTCCGCCGGTTTCAAAGATGACGGTGCCGCTAAACTCCCCAGGGCTTACTTCCTCGGCTAAGTCCAGCAAGGCGTACGTTACCCCAAACAGGTACACTTTTTTGCCGGACCGCTTCGCCTGTGCCACCGCTTCGCGCAGTTCGGCGTGGTTTCTGAGGTAAAAGCCGGGCTGGGTTTGGCCGCTGGCCTTGATGAAGTGGTCAATCATCATCACCAGAGAGGAATCTCCCTGCTCCAGATACGAAGGCAACAGCGCCAGAAAGACACATCCGGCCAAAGGTCCGTAGGTTTCTTCAAACAGGTACTGGGCATGTACTTTATAGAACTCGGGATCAGCTACCAGGTGCTGGCTTCTTTGTTGCTGCGTGGTCCCGCTGCTCTTGAAAACAACAGCTGGCGTAAACGGATGCGACTGAACAGAATGGGTTTTAAAGAACTCGATGGGCAGAAACGGAATCTGATGGAGCTGTTTTACGTGGCTCAGCTCCTTCTTCAGGTGCTTCAGGTACGTGCCGTACACCGGATTATGCACCGCCTGGTAGTGGAACAAGGCCAGGGCTGCGGCTTCAAACTCCTGTGGCCCCTGTTGCAGGATCTCTTTTTTGTACTCTACGGGAAAACCCATGGAAGATGGTGCTAAATTATACAACAAAGTAAACAAGTGCGCGTTAGGATTTGTACCTTAGGTGCTCATAATTTTACTATGAAAAAACATAGACTCTTTTTTAGTCTGGCCTTTGTGTTTGGTTCTCTGGGCTTAACCGCTTGCTACAACTCCCCCGACTTTCCCATGGAACCCAGCATTGAGTATAGAGGCTATACTCATAATGCAGCCCTGAAGGGCTTGAATGTGGTGGACACCATACAACACGTGATCAGGTTCAGGGACGGCGACGGAAACATTGGACTTTCTGATGCAGATGATCCTTCGTTGATCGATTTCTACTGCGACTTCTACGTCAAGATCAACGGCACCTTTCAACAAGTCTACGTTCAGACCCAAATCAGAGAAGGTGACCCACCGGTTACCAGAATAGAATACAGCCTCATCAAATACTATAACCGTCTACCGGAAATCTATTCCGTTGACCGAACGGAACCGTTGGAGGGCGACATCAAAGTGGGCGGGTTTGACATCCCCAAAAACCAGTCTATCTACTACAAAATGAATGATTTTTACTTAAACAAACGGTTGGTTCAGGGAGACACCATCAAGTATGACTTCTACATTCTGGACCGGGATAGAAACAAGAGCAATAAAATAGAGTCGCCGGAAATAATTCTTAAGTTCGACAAGTAAACCGCTTTATCGCCTTTCATTTAAAAAGCCACCGGCCAACATACGTCTTTGTTGGCCGGTGGCTTTTTAAATGAATCACTCCTTAGTAAAGAGCCGGGAAAGCGTTGGGATCAGCCTCGTGCATCATGGCATACACCCGCTCAAACACATCATCGGCGCTGGGCTTAGAGAAGTAATCTCCGTCTGTGGAATAAGAAGGACGGTGATCCTGAGCCGAAAGCGTAGCCGGTTTGGAATCCAGCCAACGCCAGGCTTCCTGCTCATCTACTACTTTCTGCATCATAAACCCGGTAGCCCCACCAGAGACATCCTCATCGGTGAACAGAACACGGTTCGTTTTCCGGATGGAATCGGTAATCTGATGCTCTAAGTCAAACGGTAGAAGCGTCTGCACGTCAATTACTTCCGCCGAGATGCCGACTGTTTCCAGTTGCTCTGCGGCTTCCATCACCACGCGGCACATAGAGCCATAGGTGACGATGGTAATATCCGTTCCTTTCTTCAGGACCTCAGGCATTCCCAAGGGGATGGTGAACTCCCCGATGTTGGCCGGAATACGCTCTTTCAGGCGGTAGCCGTTGAGGCATTCCACCACCAGCGCTGGTTCATCAGACTTCAGAAGCAAATTGTAGAAGCCGGCGGCCTGGGTCATGTTACGCGGCACCAACACGTGCATCCCCCGCAAGCTGTGCAGGATCATGCCCATGGGAGAACCGGAGTGCCAGACGCCTTCCAACCGGTGTCCGCGCGTACGCACAATCAGCGGAGCTTTCTGGCCGCCTTTGGTGCGGTACTGCAAACTGGCCAGATCATCGCTTAGAATCTGGATGGCGTAAAGTAAATAGTCCAGGTACTGGATTTCGGTTAATGGACGGAGGCCGCGTAAAGCCGCGCCAATGCCCTGCCCTATGATGGTACACTCCCGGATGCCGGTATCGGTGACCCGTATCTCGCCGTATTTATCCTGCAAACCAGCGAAGGCCTGGTTAACGTCACCTATCTTGCCTACGTCCTCGCCAATAGCGAACAGGCGGGGCTCGCGGGCCAGAGCGGCATCAAAACAGGCTTGCAGCACCTCGCGGGCATCTACAACAGGGCTGTCCTCAGTGTATTCTGGTTTGATTTCCTCCACCAACAAAGCAGACTCATCGGACTGGCTGTAGAGGTAAGAATTGTAGCGCTCAGCATTTTCGCCCTGAACGGTCTCCAGCCATTTCACCAGTTCGCGTTTGGCGGCGCTTTTCTCATGACGCACAAAGCGCAAGGCTTTTCTGGCCGCCCGAATGGCATCTGACCGGAGCGGGTTGATGGTTTTACTGAGTTCTTCCCGGATGGTGGCTATTTTAGAGGCGTTTTGCTCTAAACTGCCCGAAAGCTGGTCTAAGAGGTGCAGACACTGGGCATGGTCTTCCTGAATGGCAGTATTGAACGCAGCCCAGGCATTGGCCCGCGCCACCCGCACCGCTTCCTTGGCCTCAGCCTCAATCTGGTTTAGTTCCGCGTGATCGGCGTAGCCACTGGTGATGAGCCAGTTCCGCATCTGCTTGATGCAGTCATACTCTTCTTCCCAGGCAAGCCGCTCTTTGGACTTGTAGCGCTCATGCGAGCCGGAGGTGGAGTGGCCCTGGGGTTGGGTTACTTCCTCCACGTGAATAAGAACGGGCACGTGCTGTTCGCGGCATACCTGGGTGGCTTGCTGGTACACTTCACATAAACCCGCGTAATCCCATCCTTTTACCTTGAACAGCTCATAGCCCTGTTCTCCCGGCGCATCGCGCTGGAATCCGGCCAGAATCTCAGAGATGCTGCTTTTAGTTGTCTGGTAGTGCGCCGGCACAGAAATACCGTAGCCATCGTCCCAGACAGAGACCAGCATAGGCACCTGCAACACCCCGGCGGCGTTGATCGTCTCAAAGAAAACTCCTTCTGAGGTAGAAGCATTGCCAATGGTCCCGAAGGCGATCTCGTTTCCGTTCACCGAGAAATCAGTGAATTGGTGCAGTTCAGGGTTCTGGCGGTACAGTTTAGAGGCGTACGCTAGGCCCAGGAGGCGCGGCATTTGGGCGCCGGTGGGCGAAATATCGGCGGAGGAATTCTTGGCTGAGGTTTGGGGCTTCCACTTCCCTTCATCGTCTAGCAGGCGGGTACCGAAGTGACCGGTCATGCTGCGGCCGGCAGTAGAGGGCTCCTGCTCCACATCGGTGTGGGCGTATAATTGGGCAAAAAACTGCTGTATGGTGAGTTCACCGATGGCGAACATAAACGTCTGATCCCGATAATAGCCGGAGCGGAAATCGCCGGGGCGGAAAAAACGGGCCATAGCCAGTTGCGCCACCTCTTTCCCGTCTCCGAAAATCCCGAACTTGGCTTTACCCATAAATACTTCTTTCCGGCCAGTTAAACTGGCCTGCCGACTCTCGCAGGCAATGCGATAGTCTTGCAACATCTCTTCTCTGGTAAGGGAAAGTTTCGTAATCCGTTCAACGGTTTGCATGCGTTATCTTATAAGGTCCGATAAGGATTTTTAAAGTCAAAACTACATAAGTTTTACCCCAATTTCAAATGGCTCTCCCCGGGTGCCGTTCTTATAAGTGTTTTTTTCTAGCGATACGAACTAAATTTTATTATTTTTGTTTGATTCCTAACCGGGTCATGAAACTGAAGCAAATCGTTAAAAAATTATGAAAAAAATCTATCTTTTCCTGACATTAGCCTTGGTTGTACTTACCCAAGGGATGGTCTCCGCCCAAGGCGTGCTGACCTTCGAAAAAGACCTGCATGACTTCGGTAATGTAACCGAAGGGGTACAAGCCGTTTACGAGTTTAAATTCAAGAATACCGGTAACCAACCGGTTATTATCTCCCACGTGCAGGCTTCCTGCGGATGTACCACACCCGAGTGGCCAAAAGAGGCAATTCTGCCCGGCAAAACAGGTGTAGTGAAAGCCGGTTACAACAGTGCTGGTCGGCCGGGCGCTTTCAACAAAACCCTGACGGTAACCTCCAACAGCACCACCGATACTAAGTCTTTGTTCATCAAAGGCACCGTGGTACCGAAAGATGCGGCAAAGGAGTCGTCTTCTTCCGTAGCCTCCGCTGAGGAAAAAGCCAAGTCTCCGAAAATTGAAGTAAGCAGCACCACGTATGACTTCGGGAAATTAGAGAAAGGCCAGAAATCCACCGCTAAATTCACCCTTAAGAATACTGGCAAATCTGATTTGAACGTTACTGGTTTACAGACCGCTTGCAACTGTGTGGCGTTCAAGATGAGCCCTTCGGTAGTGAAAGCAGGACAATCTGCAAAATTGGAACTTACCTATAGCCCTCAGGTGTTACAGGACAGAATAGAGGCAGTAACCCTCCTTTCTAATGACATTACTGGTTCAGCTCCCACGCTTACTCTTAAAGCCAAAGTGGTAGAAAGCTTAGCCAAACAAAGCTCCGTTAAGGTTAACAAGGCGTCAGTGCCTTTTAAATAGTTTTTTCATAGTTTTATTTTGTACTAATGGCAGTAACGAAGTTACTGCCTTTTTTTATGCCTTTTAGTTGATAATCAACTATTTCCAAACACTAACTCTGCTTTCAGGTAAACATTGGTAAAACATTGGAAGGAGGCAAACCGCCCATCTAAACGTTTATTCGACTGTGCACCTGGTTTCAACCACATATTCTATAGTTGAATTAATGCTAGGCGGAGAACGGATGTAAGGAAATTGTGGGTATTGAAGATGGCCCCAGCAATCTCGTTTTAGGTCTATTTTTATGAAAAGCCTAGAAAAACGCGAGGATCGCCAAACAAACGTTAATTTAAAACTGGCGGGAGTTGCAAATCTGATAGGAGGTTCGTGTATATTTGTGCACTTTTTCACCACCTTTTAAAAAATCATACCATGATAATTGGTCTTCCGAAGGAGATAAAAAACAACGAAAACCGCGTGGCCCTCACCCCCGGTGGCGTGGCGGAATTTATTAAGAACGGCCATACCGTTTACGTTCAGGCGACAGCCGGTCTGGGCAGCGGTTTCTCAGATGAGGAATATACCAGCGCTGGCGCCACTATCCTCCCTACCATTGAGGAAGTGTACGGCATCGCCGAGATGATTGTTAAAGTAAAAGAGCCCATTGAGCAGGAATATGCCCTGATCAAAGAAGGCCAGTTGTTGTTCACCTATTTCCACTTCGCTTCCTACGAGCCCCTCACCCATGCCATGATTGAGCGTAAAGCTACCTGTCTGGCGTATGAGACCGTAGAACTGAAAGACCGTTCGTTGCCTTTGCTTATTCCAATGAGTGAAGTAGCGGGCCGCATGGCACCACAGGAAGGAGCCAAATACCTGGAGAAACCATTGAAAGGCCGTGGCATTTTATTAGGTGGCGTACCCGGCGTGAAGCCAGCCAATGTACTGGTATTAGGTGGTGGTATCGTGGGAACCCAAGCGGCTAAGATCTCCGCCGGTTTCGGGGCGAACGTGACCATCATGGACATCAGCCTGAAGCGTCTGCGTGAACTGGATGACATCATGCCAGCCAACGTGACCACGGTGATGTCAAACCACTACAACATCAAAGAAGCCATCAAAGACGCGGATTTGATCATCGGGGCGGTATTAATCCCGGGCGCGAAAGCGCCTCACCTGATCACCCGTGACATGTTGAAAGACATGCGTCCGGGTACGGTGTTGGTAGACGTGGCCGTTGACCAGGGAGGTTGCATTGAGACCTGCAAGCCTACTACCCACGAGAACCCAACTTTCATCATTGACGACGTGGTGCATTACTGCGTAGCCAACATGCCAGGTGCGGTGCCTTACACCTCTACCCTTGCGTTGACCAACGCCACCCTTCCTTATGCTTTGTTACTGGCCAACAAAGGCTGGAAACAAGCCTGCCAGGAGCGCGAAGAGCTGAGACTGGGCTTGAACGTGGTAGACGGCAAAGTGGTGTACCCGGGTGTTGCCCAAGCCTTCAACTTGCCTTTAACCAATGTAGCGGAAGTACTCGCGTAGTCTTTCCTTCTCATACAAAAGGCCTCTCTTTCTTTATAGAAGAGAGGCCTTTTTTTGTGCCTTTTCCTGAAAACAAGCTCAAAACACGTTGAGAGTAACTTGTAAAGACAAAATGCTTATCTATCTGTAAATAAAACAGTTAAGGTATTCTCCCCCACAACCCTAACGTGCTCTCAGTTATAATTCCTTTTTAAGGCTGATTTCCTGAAACGAGGGCAAAACGGGAATGGGCGTAATCTGCTTTGACACAGGGTGGACGTGCCAGCAATAGTGCTCGCGTCCGTTGCTGACCATGAGGTAGGGAGCGGCGATGGTTTGGTTGTACACAGCTACCTGCCGAACGGTTGCTTCGGTGATGGGGACGTGGGCGGCCTTGCATTCCACCAGAAGCAGCGGAGTTCCCTCGGTGGAGTAGATTCGCAGATCGGTGCGCTTTTGCAGGGTGTTGTAGGTGGTGCCGCGCTCCACGCTCATCAAAGCCAGCGGGTAGTGCAGATGCGCGTGCAACAAATAGACGATGTGCTGCCGTACCCACTCTTCTGGGGTTAAGAGCACATATTTGCGGCGTACCTGATCCAGGATAAATGTTTTCCCCCCAGAATCCTTAAGTTTGTAGGAAAAGGCAGGTAAAGAAAGCTGTTCCATGCTCAAAAGTAGTCACTAAGAAGCAGAGCAGGCGTTTTAAGGCCGTTTTTCTCAAAATAGAACCAAAATAAACTATGAAGACGAAACAGGAGATCGTTGAGAACTGGCTTCCCCGCTATACGGGAAGGCCGTTGAATGAATTCGGGGAATACATCCTTTTGACTAACTTCCTCAATTACGTGGTCATGTTCGCTGACCAGTTCGGCGTGGAGATCAAAGGCTCTGATAAACCCATGCAGACCGCCACGGCCCAGAACATCACCATCATCAACTTCGGGATGGGGAGCGCCATGGCGGCCACCGTCATGGACTTGCTGTCGGCGGTGAAACCCAAAGCCGCGTTGTTTCTGGGCAAATGCGGCGGCCTGAAAAAATCACGGTTGGGCGACCTGATCCTGCCGATTGCCGCCATCCGCGGAGAAGGAACTTCGGATGATTACCTTCCACCGGAGATTCCGGCCCTCCCCTCGTTCCGTCTGCAGCGCGCGGTATCGTCCATGATCAAGAAGCACGAAATGGACTACTGGACCGGCACCGTGTACACCACCAACCGCCGGGTGTGGGAGCATGACGAGGAGTTCAAAGACTACCTGCGCTCCATCCGGGCCCTGGGCGTGGACATGGAAACCGCCACCATCTTCGTGGTGGGTTTCATGAACGACATCCCGCACGGGGCTTTGCTGCTGGTCTCTGACAACCCGATGACACCCGACGGGGTGAAAACCGCCGAGAGCGACCTGCGCATCACCGCCGATTTCGTAACCAAACACCTGCAAATCGGGATTGATGCCTTGCTGGAGTTGCGTGACTCCGGAGAATCTGTGAAACACTTACGTTATGATTAAGAAACAGAATTACCTGGGAGTAGCCGCTTTGGTGGGCTTGTCCCTGCTCTCCTCCTGCAGCCAAAAAAACCAGGCCGATCTGCTGGTCTACAACGCCAATGTCTACACGGTCAATCAGGCCTTTGACAAAGCCCAGGCGATTGCTGTCAAAGACGGCAAGATTCTGGAGGTAGGCACCTCGGAGGCGCTGCGCCAGAAATACGAGGCCGCTCAGGAGGTAGACGCCCAGGGCAAACCGCTCTATCCGGGGTTGATTGATGCGCACGCCCACTTTTACGGGTACGCCATGAACCAGCGCGAAGCAGACCTGGTGGGCACCACTTCGTTTGCCGAAGTCGTGCAGCGGCTTCAGGAACATCGCCGGAAGCACCCGGAGGCAGCCTGGCTTTCGGGCCGGGGCTGGGACCAGAACGATTGGGCCGTAAAGCAGTTCCCTACCAAAGACACGCTGGATCAGTTGTTTCCGGATGTGCCCGTGATCATTGAGCGGGTAGACGGTCACGCCTCATTGGCGAACCAAAAGGCGCTGGATCTGGCGGGAATCACCTCTGCCCGGCCCGTTCAGGGCGGCATGATTGAGGCGAAAAACAACAAATTAACCGGCTTACTGGTAGACAGAGCCTCTGATTTGGTTTATTCCAAGATCCCGACTCCGTCAGTAGAGGAAATCAGCCAGTCTTTGAAAGAGGCGGAACAAAACATCTTTGCGGTGGGGCTTACCACCGTGGTAGATGCGGGTTTGCCCAAATCGGCTGTGGACCTGTTTGATTCCCTGCAGAAAAAGGGAGACCTGAAACTCAGGATCTACGCCATGCTGAGCCCAACCCCGGAGAATAAGGCCCACTTTTACAAAAACGGCCCCTATACGACGGATAGGCTGACGGTACGTTCCTTCAAAGTCTACGGGGACGGTGCCCTGGGTTCCAGAGGGGCCTGCCTGCTGCACCCCTACGCTGATAGACCCAACGAAACGGGCTTCCTGCTGGAAACAGTTCAGGAGTACAAAGACCTGGCGGCCGAGCTGTACCAGCACAACTTCCAGATGAACACCCACGCCATCGGTGACTCGGCTAACCGTTTGATTCTGCAGACTTACGGTAATGTGCTGAAAGGCAAGAATGACCGCCGGTGGCGCATTGAACACGCGCAGGTCGTCAACCCCGCTGATGTGCCGTTGTTTGGCAAGTACAGCATATTACCATCGGTGCAGCCCACGCACGCCACCTCAGACATGTACTGGGCCGGAGAGCGCCTGGGCCTGGATCGGGTAAAGCACGCCTATGCGTTTAAAGCCCTTTTAGAGCAAAACAACATGATTCCGTTGGGGTCCGATTTCCCGGTGGAGCACATCAACCCGTTGTTCGGTTTTCATTCGGCCGTGGCGCGGCAGGATGCCAAGAATTACCCCGCCGCCGGATTTCAGCGCGAAAATGCTTTGACACGGGAGCAAGCGCTGCGTGGCACCACCATCTGGGCCGCGTACGCCAACTTCGAGGAAAAGCAGAAAGGAAGTCTGGAGCCCGGCAAAGTAGCCGATTTCGTTATTCTGGATCAGGACATCATGACCATCAAGCCAGAAGCCATCCGGGAGGTGAAAGTGATCAGCACTTATCTGAACGGAGAAAAGGTGTACGGGCAGAAATAGCGTTTTACGCCTGTTTTTCTGAAAACACCCGCAAAAAGAAAGGGCATCTGGTGACAGATGCCCTTTCTTTTTGCCCAAGCTTAAGCTACGTTGTCGGCTGAACCGGTGCCAGCTTACGGGTTCTGATACTGAAGAGCAGCGCCAACCCGATGATGAAAAAGACCATTAAGGTAAGAATGCTGTTCCGCATAGACCCAAAAATCTGCTCCGTAATCCCGAAGGAAAGCGTGCCCAGGGCCAAGCCCACTTTGTCACAGATGTCATAGAAACTGAAGAAAGAGGCATGATCAGTGGTCTCGGGGAGCAGTTTGCTGTACGTGGACCGTGAAAGGGACTGAACCCCTCCCATTACGCCGCCCACCACAAAAGCCAGGGCGTAGTATTGGTTTCCGGTCGTCACAAAGTAGGCTCCTATGGTAATGCCCACCCACACCAGCACCGCCCACATCAGGGCCATCGTATTCCCGATCCGGCCAGAGAGCCAGGCAAAGAAATAAGCGCCGCCAATAGCTACGGCTTGGATGATCAGCAGCACCGTGATCAAAGCGGTATCTGGCAGATTCAGTTCTTTGGACCCGAACAGAGACGCGACATACATCACCGTCTGCACGCCCATGTTGTAGAAAAAGAAAGCCAGCAGGAAACGCTTGAGCAGCGGCAAACCCTTCAGCATGCCTACCACCCGGCCCAGCTCTTTGAACCCGTTCAGCAGGTAGCCGCCCTCCTTCTCCTTGGGGCTGGTGTTATTGGGCAGATACGCAAAGGAATATTGGGCAAAGCCAAACCACCACAAACCGGTCATCAGAAACGAGATGCGGGCGGGCAAGCCGCTGTCTTCTATGCCCAGCACCCCAGGATAAAGCACCAGAGCCAGGGAAAGGATGAGTAGAATCATACTGCCGATGTACCCCAATGAGAAACCGCGGGCACTCAGTTTGTCAAAGTTCTCCTCGGTGGCAATCTCCGGCAGGTAGGAGTTGTAAAACACGATACTCCCGCTAAACCCGATGGCCGCCACCATGAACAGCAGAATGGAGATGGAAAAGGTCTCCTCGGTGAAGAAGAACAGTCCCATGCAGGCCGTGGAGCCCATGTAGCAGAAAAAGCGCATGAAGTTCTTCTTGTTTCCGCCGTAGTCAGCAATGGCGGTGAGCAACGGACTCAGAAAGGCGATGGTCAGGAAAGCCCCTGTCAAGGCGTAGCTATACAAAACCGAAGCGGATATTTCCAGCCCGAAGAACTGAACAAGGTCACCGTTGTCCCCTTTTGTAAGTGCCACATAATAAATAGGGAAAATAGCGGTCGTGATCACCAGTGAATAGACAGAGTTGGCCCAGTCATAGAAACACCAGGCCCTCAGCACTTTGGGATCATTCTTTTCAATTGTTTGCATCATACACGGAGATATGCCTTCACAAAAGGCAAGTTGCAGTTCTAGTTACTCAAAACTACTTAAATTAACGGCAACCGACTTTGATTTTAGGGCGATTTTATAGGATAAAGTGAAGCTTATTTTATCTTTGCAGTACACTTAATTATACGATCATGGGTACACCTCTACTTACCCAAGAGCAGGAATTGCACATTCTGCTTAAAACCAACGAAGCGCTCTTCATGGAGACGCTGTTCAAGCAGTACTACGTGCTGCTGTGCAGAACCGCCGTGCGTTTCACCAAAGACACCGAAGCCGCCGAGGACTTAGTGCAAGAAGTCTTCTGCAAGATCTGGCAGAACCGCGAGGTACTGGAGGTCAGTACTTCCTACAAAGCGTACCTGGTCCGATCGGTGACGAACCAGGCGTTAAATTATCTGGAGAAACAGAAACGCCTGGTGCTCGCAGAAGACACTACTCCGTTTGAATCTACCCTTTCGGCCAACACCACCATGGAGCTGTTGGAAGGAACCGAGATGGAAGGGCGTATCCAGCAGGCTCTAAACGAGTTACCGCCCCAGTGCCGCCTTATCTTTGAGATGAGTCGTTTTGAGGAATTGACCTACAAAGAAATAGCCGAAACCCTGCAGCTTTCCCCCAAAACGGTGGAAAACCAAATGGGAAAAGCGCTCCGCATCTTACGGGAGCACCTGCTACTCCTTTTCATAACTTCTTGTTTCTAAAATACTCTGGCATAGTAAACCAAACTATTGCCTTAACCAAGTAAAATATAAACGTGGCATAGGGGTTTTGAAGCCTTTAGCTGTCATATAGACACCACGACACCAACACGACCATGACACAAACAAAACTGGACACCCATGAGAACCCAGAATGGGTTTTGATGGCGAAAGCGTTGCGGGGGGAATTGTCTGAAGAAGAACAACTGGAATTTTCTGCCTGGTTGAACGAAGATGACGCCCACACGCAACAATGGACCGATGCCCTGGAAGTATGGGATGAAGTTGGCTCCCAACAGAATCTTACCTTCCAACCCGATGCCGACCTAGCCTGGACTAAATTCTGCGCCAAGGCAGATTTCACCCCAGAAACCAAAGTCATCCCCCTCATCCCTACCCAAGAACCATTTGTCTCTGAGCAGCCCTCTTCTGCCGTTAAACGCCAGATTTTCCCTTGGAACACCTTCTACAAATACGTCGCCGGACTGGTGGTAGCCGTAGGCTTAGCTTGGTTGGTGTATCTGCAATTCAATACCTCTACCTCCTCCGCCTGGACCCAGGTAGCCACGGCCGCCGGCCAGAGACAACTGATTTACCTGCCAGACAGCAGCCAGGTCACCTTGAATGAGAACTCCACCCTGCGGTATCATACCGCGTTTACTGGTGCTGAGCGCCAGGTAGAGCTGGTGGGTGAAGGATTCTTCGAAGTACGGAAGAACCCGAAGCAACCGTTCATCGTGAAAAGCGGAAACGCCGAGACCAGAGTACTGGGGACGTCCTTCAATGTCCGTGCCCTGAAGGGAGAACCCGAAGTAGCGGTGGCGGTCATGACCGGCAAAGTCGCTTTTACTTCCCTGAAGAACAATCAGAAGGTATTGCTCACCCCTGGGTACACCGGGTTCCTGTCTGCCAACGGGCAACTTGACACGAAAGAAACGGAAAAAGCCACCCCTGTCACCTGGCGTTCCCTGGAGTTCAACAACACGTCCCTCACCGCCGTGGCCGATCAACTGGAGAAATATTTCAACGTTGCGGTTGAGGTGCCAAACCAGAAACTGCAGGCCTGTACGTTTACCGGCACTTTTGAGAATCCAGAGCTGAAAGAGATTTTAACGGTTCTACAGGCTTCGGCAGATTTGAAGATCAACCAGTCCGCCACAGGATCTTATACCATTGAAGGGGCAGGGTGTCAGTAAATCCTTTCACCTGCCTTTCTCCTGTATGAACCTGCATTTGAAATTCATCTGTACCGTTTTCCTTTTCTCAGCAGGAGTTTTTATCACCTCTTGTGACATCTTGAACAACGGCCCCTGCTTACACGGCAGCGGGAAAAGCAAAACCGAAACCCGTGATGTAGCTTCCTTCACTGGCGTAGAGATGCGGGTTGGCGGAAATGTGTTTGTCACCGCTGGGCCCAAAGCGGAAGTAAAGGTGGAGAGTTTTGCCAATCTGCTCCCCGAGATTGTGACGGAAGTAGAAGGCAAGACCTTGGTCATCAAATCCACCTCTTGCCTGGATTATAATGACAATGAAACGAACGTCTACATTTCGCTGCCGGATATTGAACAGGCAACCCTGAAAACCTCTGGTGTACTAAGCATCCAAACGGTTGCGTCTACCAAGCCTCTGCAACTCAGCTTGACCGGCTCAGGAACGATCAAGTACACGGGGAATGCAACCGTCCTCAAAGTGCAGCACTCCGGCTCCGGTGATGTTGAGTTGAATGGCTTTACTTCCAACCTGGAAACTACGCTTAGCGGTTCAGGGAGAGTGATGGGCTACTTCATGCACGCAGACACCGCCCAAGTGATTACCTCCGGCTCTGGACACCAACAGATCTGGGTGAATAAAGTTCTGGACGCAAACATCAGCGGCAGCGGAAACATCTACTACCGCGGCAACCCCAGCCTTGTCTCCAAGCTAACCACTGGCAGCGGAAAAGTAATCAATGACAACTAAAGCCAGTCCTCCCATAAAGGGCTGGTTTTAGTTTTTTATTCTTGTGAGTATCCCCGGCCGAGATACCCTCTGTTTGGCAGACGACCGGTTTTGCGCTTCTGACCTGTTTTCAGAAAATCAGCCTTAAAACGCATTCATCAAAATTCCTCTGCTTACCCTAAGTTTACCGAGGTTCTTGAGAAAATATTCCTAATCGTAACTATGCCGCCACTCCTTTCCTCGTCAAAAAAACATTGAGCCACATGCAAGGGTTAAGAACTTCAACCTACTAGCCTAGTGGTTAATCTCCGTTTTGAGGGCAGTTTTCTTAAAACAGCTCCAAAACAGTCCTAGGTTCTAGTTATACTCCCAAGAACCAATTGATCGACCATCGTTAATATTAGGTATTTTACTATATTTTAATTGCACGATTTTGCAAAGACTGTTGAAATATGGAAATTAGCGGATCAGGATAAAACCGTCCGAAATGTTTCATTCCCATCCGTTCAAAGGCTTTGATTAGAGCAGTCGGCATTCTTGTTTGCACTTTATGTTTGATCTTTTTCTCCTCTAGATCATGTGCGCAGGATATGTCAGCAGAGGTACAAGTCACGTATCGCTACCAGGCCATTCCTTTGGAGCAGGTGCTGCAGGATCTAGAGAAACGCTATTCATTTAATTTCTCGTACAGCAATAACCAACTGCCGCTGGATGCTCCCATCACCTGTTCGGTGACGTCTCTCCCCCAAGTCAAGGCATTACAAGCTCTTTGCGACTGCGCCGGCCTCTCCTATCAGATCATCGGCGAACAGATCGTCTTGAAACCCAAGACGGAAAGCAGCACCAAGCTTATTCCCTTAAGAAACTATACTCAGACCTTACGCGGCACGGTGCTAGATGCCGGGCTTAAAACGCCGTTGATTGGGGCAACGGTCCAATTGCTCTCCGTTGATCCGGCACGGGCCGTGAGTACGGGCCTGGACGGATCTTTCGCCCTGGAGAAACTTCCCATAGGGAGGCATTACCTGAAAGTCACCTATTTGGGGTATAAAGACGCGGAGATCTCTAACATCATGCTGGTGACCGGGAAAGAGACCGTGGTGCCCGTCCAGATGGAAGAAAGTTTTATTCAGCAAGCCGAAGTGGTGGTGATTGCCGAACGCGATAAAACGCTGCCCCAAAATCTGCTCATCTCCTCCAGCGTGCATACCCTGAGGGCGGAAGAAATAAACCGTTTCGCCGGCTCCCGGCAGGACCCCAGCCGGATGGCGGCCAACTATGCGGGCGTCTCCAGCGCCTCCGACCAGCGCAACGATTTGATCGTGCGGGGCAACTCCCCGTTGGGAGTTCTCTGGCGCATGGAGGGCGTAGAGATCCCCAACCCCAACCACTTTACCTTCACCCCCAATTCAGGAGGCGCTTTCAGCATGCTGAATAATAACCTGCTGGCCAACTCGGATTTTCTGACCGGGGCCTTTCCCGCCGAATACGGTAACCGGATTGGGGCGGTCATGGATGTGCGCCTGCGGGAGGGCAACAACAAGAAAGTTGAAAACACCCTGCAACTGGGATTGAATGGTTTGGAAGTGATGACCGAAGGCCCCTTGGCGAAAAAATGGGGAGGTTCTTTTTTGGGCAGCATGCGGCTTTTCACGTTCCGTCCGCTGGAGGCGATAGGCGTTAAAATCGGCTACAATGCCCTGCCCAGCTTTCAGGATGGCTCCTTCAAAGTAGTTCTGCCCACTCCCAAAGCCGGAAAATTCTCCGTCTGGGGAATAGCCGGCAGCAGCAGCGCCACCATTTATGACATCGATGAAGACACCACCACCTGGGGAAAGTTAAGGTACCGGCTGGAACCTACGCTCATGAACCAGATGTATGCGTTTGGCATCCACCACACCTTCTCCAGAATACCCAAGACCGTCACGGAACTCATCATATCCAACTCAGGCAGCCAGGTAGAAGCCACCAGTATTGCTACCTACCGAAACAAAACCTCCCGGTTATTTTATTACCTGCGGAACTACGAAAGACAGCTTATCACCCGATTCAACATCACCCACAAACCCTTTCATCGATGGCTGATCAAAGGCGGATTTGCCTGGCAGAAGATGTACTATGACAACCAGGAAATCATGTACCGCGACAGGAGGGATATCTACGAGATTCCGCTGGATGCCAACGGCTCTGCCGCCCTGATCCAGGGCTATCTACTCTCCAAGGTGTCCCTGTCTCCGCAATTGGATCTCCAGGCCGGGGTATATACCCAACAATTCACCATTGGCAACAGAGTTGCGGTAGAACCAAGGCTCTCCCTGGATTATCAGCTAACCGAAGCCCAGAAACTGTATTTTTCCGCCGGATTGCTCAGCCAAACCCAGCCCCTGGTGTACTATGAATATCGGTTCTTTTCCCAGGTGAAGCCTGAATTCAACCAACCTTACAACCGCTTAGACTTTACCAGAAGTAGGCAGGTGGTGCTAGGCTACCACCGGACACTTTCTGCCAACTGGCGGCTCAAAGCCGAAACCTATTACCAGTACCATTACAAAGTACCAGTCAGCAAAACCGCCAAGGAGGCGGCTTTCTCCATGCTCAACCTAGGCGTGGACTATAGCTTCGTCACCGTGGATAGTGTGGTGAGTGAAGGAACCGGCAGAAATTATGGACTGGAGCTAACCGCCGAACGATTCCTAAAAAATGGATTCTACGCGCTGGGCAATCTCTCCCTCCTGCGGTCGCACTTTACCGGAGGAGACGGCCATGTACGCCCCACCGCTTTCAACATTGGGTTTATCTCCAATGTCTTGGTGGGCAAAGAAATACCCTTAGATAATGCCAACCGGCATCACTTGTCCATTGACCTACGGGTTAATTATACTGGGGGAAGAAGGATCATTCCTATTGATGAGGAAAAGACGATCAACGAGCAAACCGATGAAATCTATTATGATCTTAAAAACGCGTATCAGTTTCGCCTCAAAAACTACTTCAGAACGGATATCCGGTTCTCCTATCAGATCAATAACCGCAAGACGAACCATTGGATCTTTGCCGCCGCAGACAACTTCTTAGACAACAAGAACGAGTTGTATTATGGTTGGGATCTGGAAGAAAACCGGGCTAAAACCTACTACCAACTGGGCATTTACCCTTACCTGGGTTACCGTATTCAGTTCTAATGATCTACCTTCCATCTCACCGTTTTCGCATGCTTTTTGTAAAAACAGGTTCAAAACGAGAAGCAACGTATTGGCAGGGCAACTAAGTAAACTTCTAGAAATTCACATCAACAGATAGCTGATCCTATCTTCTTGTACTTATTTGGCATACAGAGCAGCTTTCTTAATTCTATCTAACACAAATTCCCACAAGTGTTCATAAGGGATTATCTCAATTTCAGCATAAGCATCTCCGGGAGTGGGTGTGCGTTGCAGTTTATTGAACAAGTACTGCGCTTTCTTCTGAGTGGTGGTATATTCAAAATTTGATCGGACGAGCACCGCTAGTAATTTAAAGAAGATGCGACTGCGTTCACTGAAACTATCTTTGAAGTGATGTTGAGCATACTTCTTCAGAGAGTCCACTCTATACTCTAGGGCTTCATAATCCATGATCTCCAGGTAGTACATTACTTGGAGAATTAAGATGGCCACATTGAAGCCCTCTTTGTCTTTGCTGTAAGAAGGTGAATTATGGACTAAGTTCTGCCACTTGACAGGACTATCTGACTGAGGGGCAATAAACTGCAGGTAAGCACCCAATAAAGTCCACCGCTCCTGGGCTAGCTTATTGATCTTCTTAATAAACGGGTTTGACTGCACCTGATGGAACAAGGTGTGCGCCACTTCATATTTCTTAGCATGAACCGCCAACAAAGTATAATTCTCCATGTAGGCAAACCAGTTGTTACTGGAAGGATTAAAGTAATGCAGATAGGTATTTGCCAGAACCAGCCCTTCCTCTATTTTTTTAGCTCTTAGATGTGCATATACTTGTATGAAATGGTTATACCTATGATCAAATCTTTTCGCAATATTAGAATGCTCTTTTAAGATTTGCTGTGACTTTTCTGTTAGTGTTACAATCTCATCAAAATTGCCATTTAATTCATGCAACCACATTGATAATCGGTAATAGTTGTTAAATGTCTCAAATGTTTTTGCTTGCTGCCATATAGCATTCATTTTAGACAAAACACTATCAATCAATTGTATATAATCTTTTCTAGAGACAACAGAACGGCTAAGCTCGATATTAGCTTCAGAAAAAATCATTTCTGATTCTTGATCGGCAGTCAATTTAGCACCAAGACTTTTTAACTGTTCAGCAGCTTTATAGAATAAATTTCTTTCCTTTAAATTCACGTATGCCTGTATAATTGCTCGCAAGCACAGAGAGGAGATATAATTAAAATCGTATTCTTTTGATTTAGATAACGACTGTTTTAGCAATGGAAGGGCAAGATCATTTGCTCCTGCGTCCAATAAGATTCTTGCCTGCAAAAACTTGGATAGACAAGTTTGCTCTACTATGTGTGAACTCTGCACTTGTTCATTATTCTCATCTATAAAAAAAAGCTGGTTCATTAGTTTTTTCCGAAGTCTGGATTTAACCATCTTCAAACCACTTTTTTCCTTAGCATCTGTATAAAGGACGAGTATGGCAGTAGCTTCATCTGTTATCCTGCCCTTGATTATTTCTGAATATAATTTTTTCTCTTTAGAATTATTATTTAAAGTATGAGCAGGCAGACCACCTCTTTTCTCAATAATTTGTATCAGTTTAATCAATTCTTCCATTTTATTTTATAATGCTGATGAAGCATTTACAGTTTACTCTTCAAAATTTAATGGTTACTAAATAGTTTATTCGATTAAATATTTGTTCTAATTTTTCGAACATAGTAAAAGATTATAAAATTAAAAATTCAAAACTTCAATTCTTTATATAAGATAAATATTTTTATATTTAGTATTAATGTAGTTATAGTTACAGATCAGCATACAGTTTCCTTTCCTTAGCGCTGTTGAACGCCCAATTTTGTGACATACTTTTAAACTCATAAAAAGCCATGTTAGAATTACTACTCTCTCTGCTCCTTCAACTTTCTATCTTAACAGGAACGCCATCTGATAACAAGGCTACGAATACATCGTCTGCCGCCACTCTTTCCACTACTTCAGCTGGATCTGCTACAACTGTAGGCACGGGTGACAATGGTTCTGGTGAAACCAATTATGGTGGAACTGGTACTTGGGACACAAGAGACTAATTCAACATATCTATACACGCCTAAAAGATAGTCTTCTATCTTCTCAGGTACTGAAAACAAGCCAAGGCATTCTCAGCCAAGTTTTGTAATATTGAGCATGGTGTTCGCCTGAACTTCTTGCTCTATATGAAAAAATACTGCGCAAAGAGCCTTAGCTTGTTTTTTTTATGGCTTTTGGCCTGTTCTAATCCATCTACAGAAACAGCGATAAAAGTCAGATTTTCACAGGATCCAGAATCTTTACATCCGCTCAGCTACGGAAATGCTCCTGCTTTACAGATCCTCAATCATCTATATCAAAGCTTATTAGCGGTTGATTTAGATGACAAATCAATCAAACCCCAGTTAGCCACTTCGCTACCGTCAATACGCAGGAAAGACACCTTGTCCTTCTTTACCTTTTCCATTAGACCAGAAGCCACGTGGGACAATGGATCACCTGTCACTGGGCATGATGTAGCTTTCTCGTTGAAACTACTGCACAGTCCTTTGTTAGACAATGAGCGCTGGCGTGCTCAGTATAACTTTATAAAAGATATCCAGATATCTTCAAAAGACCCAAAAAGCTTTACTTTAGTTTGTTCTGGTTACACTCCAGAAATGAAGCTGATGGTGGGTGACTTCTTTGTACTTCCAGCGCATCAATTTGATCCCAAAGGAGTCCTTTCATCCTTTTCTTATCCCCAGATCAGGCAGGAATTTGATTCTCTAGCCCAAACCTCCACTTTTAAAGCTTTTGCAGCAACCATAAACAAGACAGCTTTAGTAAGGGACACATCCTTGGTTAAGGGAAGTGGGCCTTACTCATTGGCAAGCTGGAAAGCAGGTCAAGCAATTGTCTTACGAAAAAAGAAAAAGTGGTGGGGCCAAGAGGTGAAGGGCTACGTTAAATCGTTACAAGCAAACCCCATCAGATTAATCTATCAGATTCTGCCAGATAATGGTGCCGCCGTCTTAGCATTGAAAGCGCAACAGATAGACTTGATGGACAACGTTCCACTGGTTTCCTTTCTGGAAATGCGGAAAGACAAAAAGTATCAGGAGCTTTTTCACTTTTATTCCCCCACCTCGTATGAACTTGTGTTCATGGGAATGAATGGAAGAAATCCCCTTCTAGAGGATAAGAGAACTAGGCTTGCATTGGCCCACCTCATGGACATTCCGCAGATAATCCGGACTATCCAGGGTGGTTTGGCTACCCCAACAATTGGTATAGTGCATCCTCAGGAGAAAGATTTCTATAACTATGACTTACCCCCGATCAAGTTTGACCTGCAAAAAGCCAAAACATTATTACTTTCCTCTGGCTGGAAGCAAACTCCTGCTGGTTGGCAGAAGATGATTGACGGAAAACCACGTCAATTAAAATTAGAACTACTTCATAGGGCCGGTAATACAGATTTCGAAAACATGAGTTTACTTTTTCAGCAGAATGCCAGAGAGTTAAACATCCCTGTCACTTTACAGGCTCTGGAGAGTGGGCAAATAAGTGAAAGATTACAGAGCAGAAAATTTGATCTCTTTTTCAGGACATTGGTTGGGAATCCATTTTCCTACAACTTGATTCCTATTCTTCATACTTCAAACGCAGGACAAGGCGGCGCAAATGTAACAAACTTTGGAACTATAGAAACAGACATGCTTTTGGAGAACATTGTAAAAGAGGAGCGCACAGCAGAAAAAGCTCAGATGTTGAAAGCACTGCAGAAAAAGACACAAGAGGAAAGCAACTTTGTCTTCCTGTATTTTCAACAAAATAAAATCATTGCATCAAAGCGAATTGACTCCTTACTCGTTTCTGGTGTAAAACCAGGGTATGATATAACTAGATCCATTATTAAGAAATAAGCAGGAATGACATTTCTGAAAACATTCCTGCGGCTGTTCAATCTAGTAATTTCGCTTTGGCTGACAGCTTCTTTGGTTTTCATTATGAGTCTCCTGCTACCTGCAGCGAGCACACCCAAGGGGATGATTGAGGCATACCTCTCCATTTACGGTGCTTCAGATGTCTCTACTCTAGCCGCCGTCAGGGCTGATTATCTTGAGAGAACCGGCTTGAATAAGCCGCTCTTTTACTTCAAAATTCTTGCAAAAGGCTCCAAAATAGCCGCTGGAATTCCTACAACTGCCTTAGATAGACCCTGGGTTGAAAGGGCGGTGATCAGGCACGGATTGGAGCCGACGCTACAGTTTTATACAGTATGGCGCCAGTGGGCCACTCAGGCGACAGAGACCGAGAAGACCAACCTGTTCCAGACGCTTGTCTCCTGGTCATTGAGTGAAGCCCCTGAAGATATTATGATTAGCTCCAAACAAGTGGAAAAGGCAGTACAGGCCTCTCCTGGACCTGCATCCGCTCAGCTCTTTGCCTCCTGGAAAAACCTGACCAAACAATCCGCTCCTTTCCATTATTTCTTCCCAACGGTAGAGTGGCAGGGCAAAGATAATTCGTACCACCGATGGATGCTGCAGATTATGCAAGGTAATCTAGGCTTTTCCACTCAGGACTATGAAGCGGTAACTGCCAAAATCACATCGGCAGCAATGACCTCACTGGCATTAGCAATCATCGGCCTTCCCTTGGCCGTAGTGTTCTCTTTTTTGGCCGGATTATATTTAACGGAGAAATCGACGAGCCCCTTCACTCCTCTTCTCCGTCAAGGATTGTATGTGTTAGACAGTATACCGGCTTTTCTTATTGCCCTTTCCATTTTAGGCCTGTTTTTGGTAAACGGGGGCTCAACCCTCGCACCTTTTACTATGGATACTGAAGAAGAAAGCATTTTAGCGGCTTTTAGAAATCCATCCATTTTACTGGGTGGCTTCTGTGTTGCCTTACTGATCATTCCTCAAATTACCCTGCAGTTTCACAGAAGTTTAGTCACCCAGACCGAACAACTTTACCAGCGCACCGGCTTAGCGAAAGGATTAACTTTTCAGAAAACAATCAGAAAACACGCATTACCCAATGCCCTCCTACCCACCCTCACTATTTTGAGTGAAGTCATCATCGGTCTGATGTCGGGGGTACTGGTCGTGGAGATTACGTTTTCCCTGCCGGGCATTGGGAGTTTACTGACGAAAGCGATATTAGCCGCCGACTACCCGGTACTGGTGGGACTCACTCTTATGTTCCTGGTGTTTCGGTTGTTCATAGTCTGGCTCACCGAGATGGGCTACGGCCTTCTTGATCCACGCATGAGAAGCAATTAGGGGAACTGGAGCATGGACAAAGGCACACCGAGGCACACCTTCTCACTTACCGAAAAGCTATCCATCACCTGGCTTATTCTTTTCACGGCTGCGGCCCTGATTTCCCAGGTGTTCGTATGGCAGGGAAAGCAGGCGATGGCAAGTCCAGAGCAGGCGTACCTCACTCCATTCTCCTCACTGGAGCACCCCCTGGGGACAGATCAGTTAGGACGAGATGTTCTCTTCTATCTGTTCTTAAGCTGCCGTACGGCCTGGCTCATTGCCATTCCTCCTTTACTTCTAGCTACTGGTATTGGGGTCCTGCTGGGCACGGGAGCCGCAATCCTGGGCAACCACGGCCTGAAAGTATCGGTGATCAACCTTTTACTCTTGGCCTTTCTGGTGCTCGCCTACCTGTTTGTGTTTCCGGTCTTACATCATTACCCTCCTTTTCAGGGCTACACTTTGCTTTATTGGGTGTATTATGGAAGCGCCGCCTTCCTGGTATATGTGGTGCTCTCACTAGATATTTCAGCACGCTTCTCTTTCCTGCAGAAGAAGGTAGCAGTAGGCGTAGATGAAGGGCTCCAGAAAGTCATCACCATCTGGTCTTCATTACCAAAGCTGCTGTTACTTTTAATATTGACGGCCTTTACCCCTTTTTCTATGCTCACCCTCTTGGGCTGGATCTGCGCCACGTATTGGGTTCTTCCGGCTAGAATTGCCAGAGCCAATGTGCTGCAGCTAAAGAAGGAGTCTTACTATGAGACCGCTGAAGCCTTGGGCATTCCGTTCAGAAGAGTATTCACGTATTTTTTGCTGCCTTCCCTGAAAGGCCCCATTCTGACCACCTTCTGCTTTGCCGCCTCGGGGCTCTTGGGCATAGGTTCCACCTTGGCGTACCTAGGCATAGGAATACCCGCTGATGTTCCTTCCTGGGGTAAAATGCTGGCGGTAGCGCGTTATTCAGTGGAAGCATGGTGGCTTTTGGTCTTCCCGGCGTTCTTTTTATTAGCCAGTATTTTCAGTCTTCAAGTAATAGGTCACCACTTCACTACCAGGAACAGAGCGAAATCCGTTACCGAGTAAGCAAAAAACCTCATTATTTTAGTCATTAAAAAAGGGCCTAAGTAGCTAATACAGCTACTTAGGCCCTTTTTTAATGACTAAATCTAATTATATCCTTGGTTAGTTCTAGTTATAGAACACCTGATTGTTTCCTATTTCCGCTGCATACCTCGCCGTATTATTGTATCATAATAAAGAGCAAATGGAGATGAATGTATCTGGGTTAAGTTTTATCGGTGCTTCGCAAACACAGTTTCGCTTAGTGGTGAATCAGCAAGCTTCTAAGAGACCTGGAGGACAGACGGTTAAAACATCGGTGAGTAAGATAGGAATAAAATCCTTTTCCACCATGAACAGCCTGATGGAATTTTCATCTGCCACGCTTTCCGAAGGCATTGTATTGGACGGTTATTTTTTAGGAACCTTTGAATTTGATTCTTTAACGGGACATCCCGGTATCAGATATTAAGATTTTGAGTTGTCTTCCGTAGCCCCCCATGCGGAAGTTAGTATTTGTTTGAGTTTTTTTGTTGTTTGTCTGTTTGCCTGCCGGCTTGTCACCGGCAGGCTTTTTTTTGCCTTCACGTGAAACAAGCTGTAGCAGAGTCACTAAAAACCGCACTTGAAATACATTGGATAAACCATCAAATTGCCTTCTCTGTTTTTAGCCTGCTTTGGGAAAACTGACCTAAAAACAGGATAGAAGCACGAGAACCCACAAGAACGTCTTCAAAGAGAGAGTACTATAGGTAAGTCAAAATTAATCTTCCTTATTTTGACATTCTCCCATAGCTTGTGCGTCATTATAAAACCAGAAACCAGGTTCTCTCCTATTCTAGCGTATAGAAGTAAATGGTTGGTTTGAACTACCTCCTAAACCTAAGCCAGATGTTGAATGGCGTTTCTGGCACAAAATCCTGAAAGTAGTTGCAAAACGTATTTTTTTACTGTTACTTTGAAACACAAAGCACTTTTAGATGAAAGAGAATCAGGATTATACTCGGGATCTGGCGGAGATCCGCTTAATGATGGAGCGGTCATCCAAGTTTCTGTCGCTCTCCGGATGGGCTGGCATCATGGCCGGAATCTACGCCTTGGCAGGAGCGTACGTCGCTTACCAGGTGTTTGACTTCACTCCTGATGAAAGCGCTTTCAGCACCTACAATACTGATAACTTTTCCTCTGATTTGTTGAAAGTCATTGCGCTGGCTCTGGTGATACTGGTGCTGGCGATAGGAACCGCCATCATTCTTTCCCACAAGAAAGCGGTTAAAAGGGGCGAAAAACTATGGAATGCCACCGCAAAGCGTGTTATCATCAACATGGCCGTTCCCCTGATGGTAGGCGGACTTCTGATCCTGGTGTTGATCTCCAAAGGGTTCATAGGCTTTATCGCCCCGTTCACCTTAATTTTTTACGGCTTAGCTTTGTATAACGCCAGCAAGTTTACCTACGGCGAGATGAGAAGCCTGGGGCTTATTGAGATAGGCTTAGGCTTGCTTGGCTCTTACTTCGTGGGATATGGATTATTGCTTTGGGCCATGGGCTTCGGGGTAGTCCATATTATTTATGGAATTTACATGCATTACAGGTACGAGCGGTGAAAATATCGATCAATGGGTTACATAAAGCATTTGAAAGTAGAATCAGGCTGGGTATCATGTCAGCGCTGGTGGTGAATGAGTTGCTGGATTTCAATGCCCTGAAGGAATACCTTGACGTAACCGATGGAAACCTGGCGAGTCACCTGAAAGCCTTGGAAAAAGAGGAGTTCGTTAAAGTTGAAAAGTCGTTCATCGGCCGGAAACCTAATACCACTTACGCCATCACCCAACTGGGAAGAAAAGCGTTTAGTGATCACTTAAATGCCTTGGAGAAACTGATTAAGGGAGTATCGGAATAAGAACGGTTACCTTTTGAAAAGAACCTGATGTCTAACATCTATGCAGGCTAAGATTTAGAAAACCGACATTAACAGACCTACGCGAACATATTATATCTAATGGTTATGAAAAATGTCTCATAAGTTCATCCAGCAAGGCATCTTAAAAGATGCACGGAATAATAAGTTTCGTCTCTGGACGGGAAATTTTGTTCCTGTATACACTTCGCAACAGTTGTTACTCAAACCTTCTTTACTAGCTAATTCCTATTTTTTTGCCCTTATACTTTGAAACACAAAGTACTTTAATTAAATACAACTTTCACTGTTAAAGCTTTCTTATGATGACTTCGGAAAACAAATTCAACCGCCGAAAAAACTATCCGAGCCTTTCTCCTATCCCCATATTGCTTGGGGCAGGAATTGCTTTTCTGGTGATCTCAACCTTTGTTTTTGGAGCGGATTCGCCTAATCCCGAATGGGGAAAGTACTGGATGATAAGACCTTTGATCCTTACTCCCTTAGCTGGGGCGCTGGGCGGTGCCTTTTACGCATTCCTCAGTTACCAGACTTCCCGAGGCTTCAATAGAACAGTAGCTATTCTGCTGAGCTTAGTGGTCTACCTCATCAGCTTATGGCTGGGGGTTGTTTTGGGTTTGGCCGGTACCATGTGGGATTGAGTCGCTATTCTGTTCAGAAGTAAACGTTAAAATACAGGCACATGAAAGACGAAATTCAAACCCATTTAGGTGATCCAGGGCAGCTGGAAAGGTTGTACCACAACAACAAGGGACCTTTCAAAAGAGAATTCAGCACCTTATATCCTACCCTGCAAGGCAATCCGCTGGCGGATTTCTGGCACGAAAGGCTGACCTACGAAACCGATGACCTTCACTGGGGCACGGGCCGCGATCTCCTGTTTGTCCTCCTGGCGGGACTTTTAGCAGGACTCATCGCTAAGATCCCGGCTATCTTCGCTATTGATGAAGAGTTCTTCTACCCTCGCAACCTAGGCTTCATCTTTCTACCTTTCCTGACGGCCTATTTCGCCTGGAAGAACAAATTGCCGGCCAAAAAAACAGCCGTGCTCTATGGCATAATGCTCGTGTCCCTCCTCTACATCAATCTCTTGCCGGGCTCTGATGCCAGTGACACCTTGATCTTAGCCTGCATTCATTTGCCTTTACTGCTGTGGGTGTTGCTGGGAACTGCTTTCGTGGGCAATAACTTAGGCGACACGCACCAACGGCTGGGATTTTTGAGGTACAACGGCGACCTGGTAGTAATGGTCGCGCTGATTCTGCTGGCCGGGGGCCCCATGTCAGGGATCACAATCGGACTCTTCTCTTTGATCGGGTTGAACATCGAAAAGTTTTACGCGCAGTATGTCATCGTTTTCGGTCTTGCCGCAGTTCCCATCGTAGGCACGTATCTCACCCAGACCAATCCGCAGCTGGTTGGGAAAGTTTCTCCTGTTATTGCCAGAATATTCAGTCCGCTGGTGTTTATCATGCTGGTGATTTATCTGATCGCCATTCTGTATTCCGGCAAAGACCCCTACAATGATCGGGAGTTTCTGCTCATGTTCAATGCGCTGCTGATTGGTGTCATGGCCATCATCTTCTTTTCGGTGGCAGAAACGTCCAAAGAAACCAAGAGCCCCGCTGAAATCTGGATTCTCTTTCTATTATCTGCAGTCACCATCATCGTGAATAGCATTGCGCTCTCAGCCATCTTATTTAGGATCTCGGAATGGGGAATTACGCCCAACAGGGCAGCCGTACTAGGAAGTAATCTCCTGATTTTGATCAACCTGATTCTTGTAACCGTCCAGCTTTTCAAAGCAGTGACCAAGAAGTCTGATTCAGCCGAAGCCGGAAAAGCCATTGCCTCCTATTTGCCCATTTATTTCCTTTGGACACTCATCGTGGTTTTTCTGTTTCCGGTTCTATTTGGGTTTAAATAAACGAATATGTCTATTTCGTCGGCGTTGAATAGCGTGCATCTGCGGGCAAGGCAGAACAGATGGCTCCGCGACTTTGCGATCTTTAACCGGGTAGCGCTGGCCATGGGATTTTTACCGTCGGGCTTCGTGAAAATAATGGGTGAGCGGTTCACCGATTTAGCCACCTGCCACCCGATGGGGCATTATTTAGATGCCTTGTTTCAAACCGGATTCTACTATACATCAATAGGTGTCATGCAGGTGATGGCGGCCATTCTGCTGTTGATTCCGCGTACGGCAACCCTGGGAGCGGTGATATATTTTCCCATTATTTTGAACATATGCGTCCTAACCTGGGCGGTGCGCTTTGAGGGATCCTGGCTAACTGCTCCCTTAATGGTAACGGCCAATTTGTACCTCCTTTGCTGGGACTACCACAAGCTGAAATTCATTTTCCCTTGGGAGAAACAGGAGGCTCAAACCGCCTGAACGGAACTATTTAGGCAAGTAATTCCAGCAAATACTTCCCAATTCTTTAAAACAAAGGCCTAACCCTAAAGGATCATGAAACCTTATTCTATAGTTTACATGGCTGCGCTGGTGATCTTAACGTCCTGCGAATTGATGCCCCGCAATTCCACAAAAGACTGCCGCCAGCAATGCCCTGACAGCGACAACCCCGAGGCCTGCTATGACTTCTGCGATTGTATTCACGCTAATTGCCAGCCTCTGGACAAGTGCCTCAATGAATACGAGCAAGCAAAAAAGCACCAGAACCGAACTCCGTAGCATTCATTTCTCTGTCCAAATTCGCCCTTTTACCTTTTCTAAATTGCTACATGGGTCGCAAAAAAGAGCAACTTGTTTTAAGCACATTTTTGTAAAAAGTCACTTAAACTATAAAACGTAAAACGCTATGATTACCACTTCTCATCTTACCACCAGCCTCTCAAAAGTAATTGGTTGGTTCTTCGGCCTTCTGGTGATGGCCATTGGAATAATTAATATGTTTTGGGGAAATGACCCGCAATTCGGGATCTTTATTTTCCTGCTTGCCTTCGTTTTCCTTCCTCCCGCAAACACTTACTTCCAGAAAATATCCGGATTCTCCATCCCGAGAGTAGCGAAATGGCTCCTGGGCCTGTTCATCCTCATTGCTGCCCTGGGTGTAGGTGAATTGTTTCAAAAAATCGACCTGATGCTGATGTCCTTTTAATGCTTGAATTTGTGGCTTAAAGGTAAGTCAAGAATGACTGCTACTGATCAGCTAAGTCTGTTTATTGAGTGTTTTTGAAAAAATCGGCTTAAAACGTAATGACAACTAAAATGGAAGCTAAAACTATTTCATTCAACCTATTCAGTTGGGTATTCTGTATCATGGTAATACTCACCGGAGTGCTGAATTTGCTGTGGGTGCATCCTGTTCCGGGGATCGGGTATCTTCTACTTTCCTTCCTTTATTTTCCTCCTGCAAATGAGCTGCTTAAGAGAAAAACCGGTATCTCAGTTCCGCCGCTTATAAAGATTATCTTAGGAATTATCATGGTCATGTTCACCTTAGGAGTGAGTGACTTGGGAGATATAATTGATAAATGGTGAGCTTTCTAGCAAGACAAACATCAGGGTTAGTTCTTATTTAGACGATGGAAAGAAGGGTGAAAATCCGCTGTGCGCAGAACGATACTTCCTTTCCTATTTCTGCTGAAAGCCTATTTTTCAGAAGGGACAATCATCCATTTATTTCGCACCAATCATCACTTTGATGAAAGAACCAGGACGATGGAATTATCTCATCAACTTTAGATAGGTGCATTCGTACTCTAAATACTGTAAAATGACACCGAAGCATTGAGGCATTTAGGATAGTACGTTTTAGGATCCTCCGTTCATCTTATAAGATTTGACCGTTACCTAAAACAATCCTTAGAAGTCTTATTGGTAATCAGCTGCTCTATTTCTTTCCATGAAACAAAAAGGTATGCAACCAGACAACCAACGTCGCACATTCCTGAAAGGGTTAACCTTTACCATTGGCTCCACAGTGTTTGGGGTACCGCTCCTGTCCTTCTGCTCAAGTGAAACGGAGGGAAATACAACCCAGGAAAGTCAAACTGGTGCCGCGAACAACCAGAATCGGAAACTGGGCATCGCTTTGGTGGGGCTTGGCGGGTACAGCACGCATCAACTTGCTCCCGCGCTGCAGGAGACCAAGAACTGTTACCTGGCCGGCATTGTCACGGGTACGCCGTCCAAAGCTGAAACCTGGAAAGCCAAGTACAACATCCCTGACAAGAATATCTATAACTACCAGAACTTCGATCAGATTGCGGATAACAAAGACATAGACATCATCTACGTAGTTCTCCCCAACGCCATGCACGCCGAGTACACCATCAGGGCAGCGAAAGCAAAAAAGCACGTGATCTGTGAGAAACCCATGGCCACCTCGGTAGAAGATGCGCAACGCATGCTGGAGGCCTGCCGCCAGAACAACGTGCAACTGGCCATCGGCTATCGCCTGCACTTCGACCCTTTTCATCAACGGGTGATGGAACTTGGGCAGAAACAGCTATTCGGGAAAGTGCAGAGCATCAGGGCGCATAACAGCTTTGTCATGGGAGGACCGGGCAGTTGGCGGGTAGATAGGGAAAGATCCGGCGGAGGGCCTTTGATGGACATGGGCATCTACTGCGTGCAGGCGGCTTGTTACACCTTGGGCAAAACACCGGTTGCCGTGACAGCCAAATTTGGGGAAGTCACCAAGCCCGACATCTTCAAGGAAGTGGAGCAATCCATTAGCTGGCGGATGGAATTTGAGAATGGTGTAGTGGCGGAATGCAACAGCAGCTACGCCGATCAGGAGGACTTTCTGGAGGGCAAAGCAGATAAAGGCTGGTGGCGCTTAGGGCCTTCTTTCGGCTACGAAGGTAAAGAAGGCGAAACCAGCCAGGGTAAAATGAACTACCCCAACATTTTCGAACAGGCAAGGCAAATGGATGGACAAGCCGCTAGTTTCAGAAATAACACCCCATCCATCGTGCCCGGTGAAATGGGCCTAAGGGACGTGAAAATTCTGATGGCCATTTACGATTCAGCCCGATCAGGGGGAAAACGCATTTCTATCTCTTAATCAAAACTCAACAAAGGTCGAAACGGATCTCTTTATAAAATGAAAGGATGGGGTATTCGCCAAAAGGTGTCTTTAAAGCTGCCTACCTCCTTCCCTATTCGCAAAAAATGCTGTAAGATTAAATCTTACAGCATTTTTTGCGAATAGGGAAGGAGGTAGGTTCCAATTATCAGGCAAGCAAACAAGTATATTCGAAGTCTAAGTAGAATAGCTAGGACTTACATTTTGTAATTTAGCCCCACGGCAAGCCGTAGTGGCGCTTAGGCTAGTTTAAAACAGATCACTACAGTTTAGTATTTCTCCTGCTTGAATGATGTGAATTTTACTGTCAGTATAGTCTTTCGTCAGTTCTAAAAATTCGTCAGGGGTTTGGGTGTGCTCGGGAAATGTGCCGTAATGAAAAGGGATGACGTGCCTTACGTTCAAAAGTTTAACCGCAAAGGATGCTTCTAACGCTCCCATCATTGAACGGTCCCCGATCGGGATTACCGCGATATTCGGTTGGTATATCTCACTTATAAGCTTCATGTCCCCGAACACACAGGTGTCCCCCGCAAAATAGATCGTGGTGTTGTCAGACATGCGAAGAATAAATCCATTGGCCGCATGGGGAAAGGTAATTGTCTCGTCCGTCAAATAGATATGGGCATTATGGAAGGCCATCACCATGGAGACCCTTACCCCAAGGAGATCAAGCGTTCCGCCATAGTTCATAGCCTCGAACGAAGACTCGGGGATATCCTGCTCAATCAGAAAGCGCCTGCAGATATTATTTGCGATGATCTTAGGATTTGTTTTTCTGATGATGTCCTTAATGTGGATGTCAAGATGGTCCTCGTGCCCATGCGTCACCAGCATCAAATCAATAATGTCCTGTTCTTCCAGGCCTTGGGGAATGTATGGATTCTCTATCAGCCAGGGGTCTACAATAATTACTTTGTTTTCCGGGGTTGTTACTTTGAAAGTAGCATGCCCAAGCAATTGTATTTTCGTCTTGATTGGTGTCATTATTTATGTTTGCCGAGGGGTAACGCCGGAGCCCTGAACCAGCACCCAGCGATCCTGGTTGGCTTGGCAGAGCCGATGGCTAGCCGCCTCAGGTTGTAATGGCTTTAGCTGAAGCGTTTAAACCGGCTGCCAGCTTGTTTTGTCAGGGGCTGTTTACCTATACTGCTTGTAAGGTGACCTCTTCCGTTTCCGTATCAAATACCAGAAGCCCTTCGTTTTCATTGTCCAGTTGGGCTAGAAGAACTCCTTGGTTTGTCCAGACAGAGCTTTGGCCAACACTAACGAAATCATCACAGGCCCCCACGCAGTTTGCCATCAATACCGGCATTGCATGTTCCTTAGCTACTTCGGGGTAATGTACCATGGCCTTGTTGACCCCATTCTGGGATTTTGCTACGCTTGCCAGGTATATCTCTGCTCCCATTTTTGCTGCTGCGTCTGCATGAGCAGGCTGCAGACTTTCATAACAAATGGCAGGGGCAATTTTGGTTTGGTCAACGGTGATGATAGCCTGCTTTTCACCAGGGGCAAAGAATGGGAGCTCATCGGCGTGCAGTTGCTGTTTGGAGTACATCTGCCTTGCTCTGCCAGGCTGAAAGATCACCATGGTTATCCGTATTCCTGTATCCGAGTTGGTAGGAACACCCAGGCCAATCGTGATGTTACTGGTATCGCTTATTTGCTGAAAGTCATCAAACCTTTGGTCGTATTCGTCTGTCGCCAATTCTTCTGCTAGCCGGGGTTCATACCCTGTCACGGAGAGTTCCGGGAAAAAGATGGCCGATGCCTTCAAAGATGAGGCAAGGCTGATCATCTGCTTGTGCTTGTTGATGTTTGCTGAGATATCCCCCTTAATGGGCTTGATCTGTGCGATACTGATCTTCATTTGTACTTTGATTCGATTTGTTCTTTGATTCGCCGCTGTCTAGTATGTATATGGAATTGCGTCAGTATGAGTTATCCATTCATCCCGATAACGGTGGTGATTGGTGAAATGTACGGATGAATAAATTTTAGAAAGACGGGGAGATATATTTAAGCAATATAGATATTCCACAATATAGTTGTGCTACTTGAATAACTATGTCAAAGAATAACTCATGAAGCTAAAGACGTGTCCAGAAGTTAATCAACATCTGTTATAGGTTTAAAGAAAACAAGAAGCCCTGTAAGCTTTGGACTTACAGGGCTTTCTTGTTTTCTGCGGAGAGGGAGGGATTCGAACCCTCGATACCGTTACCAGTATACACACTTTCCAGGCGTGCTCGTTCGACCACTCTGACACCTCTCCGTGGTCTCCGTTTTTCGGAATGCAAAGAAAGCTAGAAGCTCCGGAATTTGCAACACCAGACCCTTCATTTTTTCATTTAAATCCTGCGGGTCATCTCGCCGCGAAGATCTTGCTCTAAAATTGAGGCTTTTTCCTGCGAGGTTAGTTTCTGCGCCAATACAAACATCAGCTTGGTGACGGCGGCCTCGGTGCTGATATCTGAACCGCCTAACACCCCCATTTCTTTCAGGTAGAAACTGGTCTCGTATTGCCCCTGGTGCACCTCTCCTTCCTCACACTGGGACACGTTCAGGATCGTGATGCCCCGGTCTACAGCTTCCCGCAGGAGCTTCAAAAACCAGGGATACGTAGGGGCGTTTCCGGCGCCAAAGGTTTCCAGCACCAGACCTTTCAGTCCCTTGGCGCTCAAGATCGCCTCAATCAGGGAAGGGCTGATGCCCGGGAACAACTTCAAGACCGCAACCTGGCTTTCCAGCTCCTGATATACCCTCAGGGGCTGGGCTGGAGCTGGCAGAATAACCGAGGGATTATATTCAATGTCAATCCCTGCTTTGGCCAACTGCGGATACTTGCCCGAGTGGAAGGCGTTGAAGTGCCGGCTTTCCACCTTGGTAGACCTATTTCCGCGCAGCAGCACCGTGTTGAAGAAAATGGAAACCTCGGGTACCAAGGGTTTGCCGGTTCGGTAAGCCGAGGCAATCTCCATGGCCGTGATCAGGTTACGGCGCGCATCGGTGCGCATACGGCCGATGGGCACCTGGGCACCGGTGAAAATGACGGGTTTGCCCAGGTTTTCCAATAAGAAGCTCAAAGCCGAGGCGCTGTAGGCCATGGTGTCGGTGCCGTGCAGGATCACAAATCCATCGTACTCCTGATAATTCACCTGTATCAGCTGAGCCAGTTTGATCCAGTGCTCTACTCCAATGTTGGAGGAATCAATGGGTGGGTCTAAGCTCAGCACCGTCAGCATCACTCTGAACTGCCGCATCTCGGGCACGCGGTGAATCACTTCGCTAAAATCAAAAGGGACCAAATGGTTGTCTTCCTTGTCAGAGACCATGCCAATGGTACCACCGGTGTAAATAAGCAAAATGGCTGCCTCCGGGTCACTGGGGGCAGCCGTATTGATATTTACCTTTAGAAATTTCATAGTATTAGGAAAAGAGGCGTTTGGCGTTGTCGGTTGTGACGGCGGCCACCTCATCTAGAGTAACTGACTTGATTTCTGCTATTCGTTGGGCCACGTAAGGAAGATAGGAGGGTTCATTCCTTTTGCCACGTTTGGGCACGGGCGCAAGATACGGACTATCGGTTTCCAATACTATGTGTTTTAGATCAATTGCCCCTAAAACCGGTTCAAGGCCTCCGTTTTTAAACGTACTTACTCCGCCAATGCCCAGCAGGAAGTTCTGATCCACGGCGGCCTGGGCTTCTTCTACCGTGCCGGAGAAACAATGGAAAATACCTCTGAGGCTTCCCTCCTGCTGCTCCCGGATAATCTCCAGCGTGTCCAGAAACGCGTCACGGGTGTGCAGGATAATGGGAATCTGGTACTTCTTCGCCCAACCGCACTGAATGCGCAAGGCTTCTTTCTGCTCCTGCACAAAGGTTTTATCCCAGTAGTAGTCAAGGCCCGCCTCTCCTACTCCCTTGAACGGTCGTTTCTCTAACCATTGCTCCATCTCTTCCAGCACCTGCCGGTAATCCTGGAACACATGGCACGGGTGTAAGCCCATCAGGGCGTGACACCACGGGTGCTGCTGCTCAATCTGGAGCATGGTGTCAATGGAAGCTAAATCTATATTGGGCATGTACACCTCGGCCACGTGGGCCTCCTGGGCACGTAGCAGCATCTCTTCGCGGTCCTGGGCAAACTCAGGGGAGAAAACGTGGGCGTGGGAATCTATGTAGGTCATGAGGAAGAAAGGGCGGTTTCGTTTTAAGCCTGGTTTAAAGAAAACAGGCAGAAAACGGCAAAGGTACGTAAATCCTGCGCTTGATTTAATACAGCCGGCCTTTCCACCGGATCTTAAATGGCAGAAAGAAATAGACGAGCAATACCACCGATGTGAGCACCAGGTACACTTCCAGCAAGAGGATGTCGCGCCAGTTGCTGGTTTGTTTGCTGTAGGTGAGGCATTTCCGCAGGAATAGGCTCTGTAACAAAAGTTTCCCAACCAGAACCGCCAGCCATACTCCCCAGGAAGTATGCAGGAAAAAAGGAAGCCACACCGGGTAGTAAGCCGAATGGATCACGAACAAAAGAATCATGTACCAGGGCAGATGCATGGATCCACGCATCCAGCGCCTGCGTTGGTCTAGCAGCGTCAGCACATTGGGGGCCGGTAAAGACAGGGCCAGGACCTCGGGAGCATAGATGTTCTTGGTTTTGTAGCCTTTGGCAAGCACCTGCTTGAACAGCTGCACGTCTTCTGTCACCGAGAACGGGATATTCTCAAACCCTCCTACCTTTCTATACGCCTCGCGGGTGACCAGCAGGTTGTTGCCCATGGTGGAGACGGGCAGGTTTCTGTCAGCGACCACCTGCATAAGACCCAGGTTATAAAGCCAATCCAGGGCTTGCAGCCGGTCAAAGATCCGGGAGCCTTTGGTGGTGGTAATGCCGGTGACCAGTCCGGTACCGGGAGTGAGGTGTTGCAGCATAGTCTCTACCCACCGCCGGGGTACTTCAATATCAGCGTCAGTGATGAAGAAAAAATCAGAGGTGGCTAGTTGGGCTAACTGCGCCAGCACATTGGCTTTGCCTTTGGTTCCCTGCACATCAAAGAGGATGCCGTGGCAGGAAACGTATGGATGCGTTTGCTTATAGGCTTCCACCAGTTGCCGGGTTTTATCTGAGGAGCGGTCATCTCCCACCAGCACTTCCAGCCGGTCTTTGGGGTAGTGCAGGCGGTCGATGGCCTCCAGGCAGGTGATGATGTGCTGTTCTTCGTTTCGGGCGGCAATAAGGATACTGACCTTGGGGTAGCTGGTGAGCGGCGGCAGGACCGGGGGTTTTCTGTTCCACCAAAGCCATAACAGCCCCAGGAAAAGCGAAAAATAGAGGATCAGGAAACCGAGGGAGAAAAGCATCCGCTAGAGGGTTTTGAAAACGTATCCCAAATCAGAGAAGTGGCGCAGCAGCCTGGGCAGGACATAGCGTAGGTTCCGCTCGGCTTTCAGGCTATCGTGCAGCACCACCACAGATCCGGGTTTGGTCACGGCAATGGCTTTGGCCAGACATTCCTCCGGGTATAAACTCGCATCGAAATCATACGTGAGCGTGCTCCACATGACCACCTGGTACTCTGGCTCCAACATACGCAGATGCCGCCACGTCAGTTGACCATGCGGAGGCCGGAAAAATTTAGGACCGTCTGCCCCTGAACCCACTTTCTCCAGGGCTGCCTGGCATCGCTCCACCTGTTGCCGGTACTCAGCAGGGGATACTTTCCAGGCTTTCACGTGTTGGTGGGTGTGGTTCGCCAGTTGGTGTCCCTGGGCTTTGGCCTCGCGGGCCAGATCTGGGTATCGTTCCAGGTTTTCCCCCACGCAGAAAAACGTCGCTTTGGCGTTATACTGGGCCAGTTGCTCCAGCACAAAAGGCGTGACCTCCGGAATGGGCCCGTCATCAAACGTCAGGAAAAGGATTTTATCAGAGACCGGCCGCTTCCACCAGGCCTTCCGGAACAGCCAGGGTAACACGGGTGGGGTTTTGTGGAAGCGCATCGCCAACAATTCAGGTTTAAAGGAGCAACTAATGACTGAATAACCGCGGAGAGCCGCCTTCTGCTTAGGACAGCCAAGAGCTTATTAGAAACATCCGTTTCAGGGCAGTTTTACGAAAAACAGCCCTGAAACGGACGGGTCGCTTTTACTTGAACCGGCAGGAAAGCAGGGTAATGTCATCACTGAAGGAAGTACCCACATTGTAGGAATTCACTTCCTGCAACAGCTGCCGGTGCAGATTTTTGGAACTCACGTACCGGCATTTCTGCAGCACCCTTATGGTGTTTTCTATCCCGAACTCGTCCTCGTCCTGGTTGAACACCTCGGTCAGGCCATCGGTGTAGCAGAGCACCAGGGAGTTGTGCGGTACATGTACGGTGGTCACCGGCAGGAAAGGAAGCTCATCGAAAATCCCTAACATGGTGCAGCCTTCTTCCAGCAAACGGCAGGTGTTGTCTTCATACAGCAGAATGGAGGCATTATGACCGGCATTTACGTAACTCAGCTCGCGGGTCTTTCGGTTGTAAATAGCCAGAAAACAGGTAATGAACTTCTCCGCGATCGCGTTACGGTAGATTAGGTCATTCAGTTCGCTCACGATGGTGCTGAGGTTCGTCGTCTGCCGCAGAATGGTTCTCAGGCCCGCCTGGAAATTGGACATCAGCAGTGACGCCGGCACCCCTTTGCCAGACACATCGGCTACGCAGAACAGGAACTGATCTTTGTCAATGGGCACGTAATCATAGTAATCGCCGCCAATGGAAGAGTGCGGGATGTAGGTGGCGTGAATGGCGACATCCTGGTTGTTGGGCAGCGACTTGGGGAAGAGCATGTTTTGCACCTCGCGGGCAATCTCAATCTCCTTGCGCATGGCCTCCTGGGTTAACCGGTGGCGCTCCAGCCGGCGGTTCTCCATGGCCACCAGAATGATGTTGCTGAGCGTCTGCACAAAACTGAGGGCGCCAAGAGTGGTGTAATAGGCGTTCACGTTCCCGATCATCACGAAGGCCAGAATGCGGTTGTTGTGCGTGATGGGAATGACAATCTCGAAATCATGCCACCGACGGTCAATGTCCAGATCAGAAAGCGAGGTGATTTCGCGCAGCTCGGTGATCTCCGCCGGAAGCTCCATTTCCCGGAAATTGTGCTGCGTCCCGAAACTTACTTTACACTCCCACTCCTCGTCAATGAGAAAAAGCGAGAGCCGCCGGATGTTCAACTGGGCCAGCAGCGTGAAGTGGTATATCTTGTAGAGCGCTTCTTCCGGAAGGTTGTTGTTGATGGCTTTGGTAATTTCCAACAGCGCAGCCAATTCCAACTTCTTCAGGTTCAATTCCTGCTCTACTGTAGGAAACTTTAAATCAGACATTCGTTTTGACAAGTTACGATTCATTTGCTGGTCTCCCCTTCCCTCACCTAAGTGGAGCGTTTCGGAAACCGGCCGTGTGAAGCAGAGCAACCTCTACCTAACCGCTTACTTCTACTACATCAGTTCTGGCCCGCACGGTTCAATGGCAAGAATCTAATTCCCGTTTCAGGCATGATTTCAGGAAAACAGCCCTAAACGGAGTTTGTTTTCTATTTTGAGTTATGGGTGAGAAGCCCTTCTTTGGTAGCCAGGAAAAAGTACTGGTGTCCTTCGCGCGCAAAGTGATCAGGATCAAACGGCACCTCGGTGTCCTGATCGGGGAACAGGCATTTGATGTAGTTCATACTGATCAAGCCTCGCAGCGCTTCCCGTAGCTCCTCTTCTGGCAAGCCCAGCTCCTTCTGCAGCTCCTCAAAAGAGGTCACAAAATAAAGCTCATCTAAAATATCAAATTCCTGATCTGTCATGCTGTCTTGAGTTGTCGGCCCTTCCAGTGGTATTGCCCGCGCAGCCCTAAAATGGCAGTGAAGAGCATATACGGTACATACACTAGTTGTAGTAACCACAGCAGCGAAAGTAACCGCTTTTTACCGAATAAGCCTAAAATCTCCCATAAAAGTAGCGTATCTGCGCCCATTTTTGTGGTTAATACGATGCCCAGAAACCACCACGGCCACCAGCCCGCCAGCGCCGCGATCAACGCAGAAAGTACCGCCAGGTTCCCTCCCATTACTATCAACGCCAGAACCTGCGAAAAATAGCTGTCATAGTGCCGCCATTTGCTCGCCCACCGGATGCGCTGGTGCAGAAAATGCCTGATAGAATCCGACGCCGGGGTTTCCACCAGGGCTTCTTTGCCTTTCGCGAAGGCGATCTGGCCGGGGTAACGCCGGTGTATCTTATGGAGCAGGAATTCATCATCGCCGGACGGAACCTGCTCGTTTCCCTGAAAACCGTTCACGTCCAGAAAAGCCGATTTGCTGTAGGCGATGTTGGCGCCGTTGCACATGGTGGGTTTCCGTACGGCAATGGAGGCGGCTCCCATGGCAATCAGCGCCGAGAACTCCAGGGCCTGTAGTTGCTGCCAAACGGTAGCTACCGGTGCAAAGGAAACGGGTCCGCTGATGAGTTGGGGCTGCTGCTCGTGCCGGACCTGGTTCAAGGCTGCCAACCACTGCGGGGAGACGTGACAATCGCCGTCGGTGCAGGCGATCCACTCCCCTTTCGCGTGCCGGATGCCTGTCTCAACGGCGGCCTTTTTCTGCCTCTTTCCCGGAAAATGGCTTAAAAACAGCAGGCTCAAGTTCATGTTGCTTTGCTGCTGAAACTGCCTTACCAGCTCAGGCGTGCCATCCTCAGAATGATCATCCACCACAATCACTTCGTACTGAGACGAGGGGTACTGCTGCCATTCCAGGTCCTGCAAAAGCGATAGGATATTTCGGGCTTCGTTCCGGACCGGAAGAATAACGGAGAAAAACACCGGCGGCGTCTCTGCTGTGAGGGACGGACTCTTGAGTTTACGCCAGGCGATCCAGCTGCGCACCAACACCATGGCGTATACCCCTACCAGCAGCAACAAAAACAGCATCAACGCGGAGTAGAAAGTTTGAGGGGTAATACAAAGATCAGCCCCAAGGCGCTGGGAAGGGCGATGTTCAGGGTCCATAGAGTAAGGCTGGCGCCCAGCACCAGCAGGGGGTCCTGGCCCATCAGCCCGAAAAAGTGCATGGCAGACAATTCGCGCATGCCAATATCGGCCAGGGCATTGATGGAAGGCACCACGGATTTAATCAGGAACGTACCGGCCACTCCCCAGACATATTCCTCTGGCGACAGATGCACCCCGAAGGCCCACAGCAAGGCGATGAACTGCCCCACAAACACCAGGTACCTCGCCCCGGAAATAAACAGAGTTTGTCTCAGCTCCCCGGAGGAATACGTCCCGATGACGGCGAAATAATGTAGCCAACGGTGCAGGAACGGCACCCGCTCCAGCAAACCAATGGCCCACTGGAAACTGAACAGAAAAGCCAACGCCCAGCCATTCACCAGCAGGAAAGCCAAACCCAGCGAGATGCCCACCGGTGAGGCCAGCGGCACGTAATACTTGTACACGAAATAGGCGAGAGCGGCAGAACCCATCAGCACCGTGGCAAACAACTGACACAGGCGGCCCAAGAGGATGGCCCCGATGGCGTCGGCGCGATCTTTACGGTGCAAGGTCAGGATGCGGCCGGCGTAATCTCCCATCCGGTTAGGCGTCACGAAGCCCAGGGTAAGCCCCACCAGCACCGCGCGGTAAGCCTCCAGAAACGTGATTTTCTCGAACTTCCTGGACAGGAACTGCCATTTTGAGGCTTCCACACCCCAGTTCACTGGCAACAGCGCCGCCGCCAGACACAAGGCCCAGCCGTTTTGGGCCCATATTTTCAGAAAGGTGGCAAAAGAAAACGTGCTGTGCGAACTGGCTTCCAGAATTGCTTGTCTCAGGTAATATAACGTCAGGCCGAAAACCAGGAGCTTTCCCAGCCCCACCAAAAGCCGCCGCGATACCAGCACTTTGCCGGATTGTTTGTAATTTTGCGCTTCATGATTCATCCTACCGCAGTTCTTCCCAATAATAAATTAATCTTAGGTGTAGACCCGGGCACCAACGTAATGGGCTACGGCCTCATTGAGGTGAACGGCTCCAAAATAACGGTGCTCCAGTACGGGGTGCTCCAACTCAAAAGCTACGCGAACCACGCCGTAAAGCTGAAAAAAATCTACGACAGTACCCTGCGCCTGATCACCGAGTACCTCCCCGATGAGATGGCCATTGAAGCCCCGTTTTTCGGGACAAACGTACAGTCCATGTTAAAGTTGGGCCGCGCCCAGGGCGTTGCCATCGCGGCGGCGCTCTCAAGGGACATTCCGTACGTGGAATACGCACCAAAGAAAATAAAACAATCGGTGACCGGCAACGGGAACGCCTCCAAAGAACAGGTGGCGGCCATGCTGCTGCAGATCCTCAAAATCAAGGAAGCGCCCAAGTTCCTGGATGCCACCGATGCCCTGGCCGTGGCGCTCTGCCACCACTACACGCAGGGCAGTAACCAGAAAGCTGGCGGAAAGTCCTGGAAAGCCTTCCTCACCGAGAACCCAGACCGCTTGTCTAAGTAGCTGCCCACCTTGGTTTAACCTCCGCAGAAAACCTCCACCCTATAAACGTGTTTCAGCCGTTTCGGGGCTCTTTCTGAGAAAAGAGCCCCGAAACGGCTGAAACATTTGAGACCAGTACGCCTTAACTTCCGGCCTCGGTTTTAAGGGCCTGCCTAATTTTACCGGCCACTTCCTCCATCTCATCGGCCTCCAATTTAAGTTTGGGATTGCTGAAGTTCATGTCAGAGATCTGGTTCATGGGCACCAAATGCACGTGGGCATGCGGCACCTCCAACCCGATGACAGCCACCCCTACCTTGGTACACGGCACGGCTTTCTTCAACCCCACCGCCACTTTCTGGGCAAAGGTATGCAGATCAGCCAAGGTCTGAGGATCCAAATCAAAGATATAGTCTACTGGTTCTTTGGGGATGACCAGCACATGGCCTTTCACCAAGGGGAAAACGTCCAGAAAAGCCAGGAAACGCTCGTCTTCCAGTACTTTGTAGGCGGGCACTTCGCCGCTGATGATTTTAGAGAAGATGGTGGCCATGGGCGTGCTTATCTTGAAATTTCCAGAATCTCGAACCGAAGCTTTCCGGCGGGTACGGTGATCTCCGCGATCTCCCCCACTGATTTACCCAGCAAGCCTTTGCCAATGGGTGACTTCACGGAGATTTTGCCGGCGGCCAGGTTGGCCTCTTCTTCGGCTACCAGCGTGTAGAGCATCTCCATGTTGTTGTTCAGGTTCTTGAGTTTCACTTTGGAAAGAATCAGCGCCTTGGTCAGGTCCAGGTTAGACTCGTCAATGAGACGGGCGTTTCCTAACACTTCCTCCAGTTTGGATATCTTCAGCTCCAGGTGGCCTTGGGCGTCTTTGGCTGCGTCATACTCAGCGTTCTCACTCAAGTCCCCTTTATCACGGGCTTCCGCCAACTGACGGGCCACTTCGGCACGGCCTTTTGTCTTCAGTTCATGTAACTCTTCCTTGAGCTTATGCAATCCTTCTGGGGTGTAGTAAGATACTGTTGCCATATTAGTAATGGGTTAGTACAATGATTAAAAAAGAAGAACGGCCTTCCTGTCTGGAGACCGTTCTTATGCTAAGGTATTACATTTTTTCTAAACTACACGCATCATAACTATTATTTTGCGCAACAGTACAAGGGCAGAGACACCTGTTAACCCAATTAATTAAGGAGAAAAGAGCGATCTGCTTTTTACCTTTATTTTCAGAAAACAAGCTAAAAACTGATGTCTTGGTAACAAATATTGGTTTTTGGTTATATTTTTACAATCGTATGTCAGAAGCCACCGAACCATTCCTAAAGCTTGCCGCCATAGACATAGGGTCTAACGCGGTTAGATGCCAGATATCCAACGTGTTCAGATTTGAGGACCATACCCTCTTCAAGCGGGTGGAGTACATCCGGTACCCCATGCGGCTGGGCGAGGACGTGTTTGCCTCCGGGGTGATCTCCCGGCCCAAGGCGGAGAAGTTCATCAAACTCCTGCACGGCCTTTCCCTCATCATGCAGGTGCACGAGGTGCACGACTACATGATCTGTGCCACCTCGGCCATGCGCTCCGCGACAAACGCCCCCGAGCTCATTGAAGAAATCCAGGAGAAGCTGGGGCTGCACATCCAGGTCATTGACGGCACCACCGAGGCCGACCTCATCAACCTGGTCATCCGGCAGCAGCTGGACAACCAGAATTACCTGCACATAGACGTAGGCGGCGGCAGCACGGAGTTCAACATTTACGTGAACCGCATGAAAGTAGCCTCGCAGTCGTTTGAGCAGGGCTCCATCCGGCACATGCAGGGAGAGGAATCCATGGAAATGTGGCAGTTCATGAAAGACTGGGTCATAGAGAAGGCCCGCATGCACAACGTCTCGCACGCCATTGGCACGGGCGGCAACATCAACAAGATTTACGAGATGGCCGGTAAGATGGCGGGCAAACCCATCTACCGCGATCAGATTGAGGAAGTGGTGCAACGCATCTCCAGCTACTCTATGGAAGAACGCGTGAAAGTGTTGCTGCTCAACGCCGACCGCGCCGATGTGATTGTCCCCGCCGCCGAGATTTACCTTTCTGCCATGACCTGGGCCAACATTGACAACATGCTGGTGCCGCAGGTGGGCCTGAAAGACGGAATCCTGCAGTCGCTCTACGAGCGTCATCTGGGCGCTACCCAGCACCACTTTAAGCTTGATTTCTAAAAAACGGCCTTAAAACGAAGGGCTGCCATTTTGAGAATGGCAGCCCTTCGTTTTGATATACATTAGGAATCTAGAACAGACACGTTGCCACCTCTACATCCGTGGAGATGCGGTAGAACTCGCGGTGCATGTTGAACTCCGGTTCGCCCTCGGCGGGTTGCCGCTTGATGTAGGAACCGTCTTCGCGCATGATGTACGAGTTCTGGTTGTCCATGAGGTTGCAGCGCAGAATGTTAGTGGCCTGGCGCTTGAGGTCTTCGTGCACAATGTAGAAAAGCGCTTCAATCCGACGCTCAAAACTGCGCACCATGATATCGGCGGAGCCGCCCAGCACCTGCGGGTTGCCGTTGTTGTGGAAATAGAAAATGCGCGCGTGCTCCAGGTACTCGCCCACAATGGAACTCACCTGGATGTTCTCGCTCAATCCTTCCCGTCCGGGCCGCAGGCAGCAGATTCCGCGCACAATGAGCCTGATCTGCACCCCGGCCTGCGAGGCGGCGTAGAACTCGTCTATCACCTCTTTGTCTTCCAGCGAGTTGATCTTAATCACGATGCCCGCCGGTAAACCCAACTCCGCGTTTCGCGTCTCCTGCCGGATGAGTTCAATGAGCTGCTGGCGCATGTCTTTGGGCGCGGTGATCAGGTACTCGTAGTTCTCTGGGTAGGAGTGGCCGGTGATCACGTTGAAGAATTCAGACACGTCATGGCCGTACACGTCATCGGTGGTGAGCAGGCTGATGTCTGTGTAGGCGCGGCTGGTGGCTTCATTGTAGTTTCCGCTGCCAATGTGCACGTAACGCGTCACCTTCTCCCCCTCCTTCCGGATGATCATGAGCATCTTGGTGTGCGTCTTGTACTTGCTGATGCCGTAGATTACAAAGCAACCGGCTTTCTCCAGCTTCTCGCCTTCCTTGAGGTTGCGTTCCTCGTCAAAACGGGCTTTCACCTCCAGCAGCGCCGAGACGTGTTTTCCGTTTTCGGCGGCTTTCAGCAAAGCGGCGGTCACGCGGGAGTTATCCGCCAGGCGGTAAATGGTCTGCTTGATTCCCAGCACATACGGGTCTTCGGCAGCTTTCTCCAGCAGGGTCACCACAGGTTCAATGCTGTTGTACGGGTGGTGCAGCAGCACATCATGCTCCTTGAGGTACTCAAAGATATTGTCCATGGCCCCGGGCGGTAAGCTGGGCGCGGGAACCGGTGCGGGAGGCCGCTGGATTTTATTGGCGAAGTGCGGGTGTTTGATGATCTGCCACAAAGACTTCAGGTCAATGAGGCGGTCAATGGAAAAGATGTTGCCGTTGTCAATGTTCCAGCGCTCCTTCAGCATTTTCATCACGCCCGGCGCAGGGGTTCTCTCCACCTCCAGACGTACCACGCGGCCTTTCTTGCGGTTCTTCAGCTTCTGCTTCACCTCCTGGATGAAGTCCTGGTCCATGTCATCGCTTTCCTCCAGCGTGAAATCGCCGTTACGCGTGATCCGGAACAGGTTCACCGATTCAATCTCCACGTTGCGGAACAGTTTGTCCATGTTCCAGCGGATGATCTCCTCAATGGGCACGAAGATGACCTTGTTTTTGCGGGATATTTCGAAAAAACGGGTCAAATTGCCCGGCACCTGCACAAACGTGGTGCGGCTGTGCTGCTTCTCTTCCTCAGAGGTATGCGTCACCACCGCAAAAATGAGCAGCTGGTTCATCATGAGCGGGAAGCCATGGTAGTTGTCATACACCATAGGCGTGAGCAGCGGGAAGATGGTGTTCTTGAAGTAAGAAGCCGCCTTGGTCTGCTCAGACTCCGTCAGGTCCTCTACTTTGCAGATGTTGAAGCCGTGCTTGTCAAAGTCCTGTTTCAGCTCTTCATAGGACTGGCATTGGTCGTTGACAAACCGATGCGCCAGATCCAGCAGTTTCTTCCTGAAGGTCTGTTCCCGCAGGCCGGAGTAGTCTACCCGCTCTTTCCCGAAATCAATGTAGTTGTACAAGCTGCCCACCCTAATCATGAAGAACTCATCCAGGTTGGAGGAGGTAATGGCCAGAAACTTCATTCTATCAAAAAGCGGCGTGTTGGGGTTCCTTGCCAGATCCAGCACCCGGTAGTTGAAACGCAACCAACTAAGGTCACGGCTGATGTAGTTACTTCTCCGGATTTGCTCCGATGCCTTGATTGAGTTCATAGCAGGTGGTCAACTTCTACTGATCGGTTCTTGTTTATACGCAGGTTGCTTTCTGTACGTACAGAGTTTTCACTTTCTAAAGTAACGGCTTTCAACCGCCAAGCGCAACAGAAAAGCCTGCATGTAGCAGGCTTTTCTGTTGCAAATTCCATACCGTTTACACGTCTACTTTCGCGTATTTGGCGTTTCGTTCTATGAAATCACGGCGGGGAGCCACTTCATCGCCCATGAGCATGGAGAAGAGGTGGTCGGCCTCGGCGGCAGACTCAACGGATACTTGCTTTAAGCTGCGGGTATCGGGGCGCATGGTGGTTTCCCAGAGTTGCTCGGGGTTCATCTCCCCAAGACCTTTGTAGCGCTGCACGCCCACGCTGTCTTCTCTCCCCTTGCCCAGTTCGGCAATGGCTTCCAGACGGTCTTGCTCGGTCCAGCAGTAGCGCTCTTCCTTGCCTTTCTTCACCAGGTACAACGGCGGCAGCGCGATGTACACGTAACCGTTGTCAATCAGGTCGCGCATGTAGCGGAAGAAGAACGTCAGGATCAGGGTTCTGATGTGGGAACCGTCCACGTCCGCATCCGTCATGATGATGACTTTGTGGTAGCGGAGTTTCACCATGTTCAGCGCCTTGTCGTCTTCCGGGGTCCCGAAGCTCACGCCCAGGGCGGTGATCATGTTCTTGATCTCTTCGTTTTCGTAGATGCGGTGCTCCTGGGCTTTCTCCACGTTCAGGATTTTACCTCTAAGCGGCAGAATGGCCTGGAACTTCCGGTCACGGCCCTGCTTCGCCGACCCGCCCGCGGAGTCACCCTCCACCAGGTACAGCTCGCAGTTCACGGGATCGTTGTCAGAACAGTCGGCGAGTTTACCGGGCAGGCCGGAGCCGCCCATCACGTTTTTCCGCTGCACCATCTCGCGGGCCTTACGGGCCGCCAGACGCGCCTGCGCCGCCAGAATCACTTTCTGGATGATGATCTTCGCTTCTTTGGGGTTCTCTTCCAGGAAACGGTTCAGAATCTCGCCCACTACCGTGTCCACGGCGCCCATCACGTCTGAGTTACCCAGCTTGGTTTTGGTCTGGCCCTCAAACTGCGGCTCCTGCACTTTCACGGATATCACCGCCGTGAGGCCCTCGCGGAAGTCATCGCCCTGGATTTCCACCTTGGCTTTCTCCAGCATGCCAGAGCGCTCGGCGTACGCCTTGAGGGTACGGGTAAGCGCCCGCCGGAAACCGGCCACGTGCGTACCGCCCTCGTGGGTATTGATGTTGTTAACGTAGGAGAAAATATTCTCGGTGTAGGACGTGTTGTAGTTCAGGGCAATCTCAACGGGAATCCCGCCTTTCTCGCTCTCCACGTAAATGGGCTCGGGAATCAGGTTCACCCGGGTTTCCTCAATGTACGCCACAAACTCGCGCAGACCGCCTTCAGAGTAGAACGACTCGCTCAGGAACTCGCCCGGCGAGGTTTCCTCGCGTAGGTCGGTGAGGTTGATTCTGATGCCCTTGTTCAGGAACGCCAGTTCGCGCAAACGGCTGGCTACTGTCTCGTATTTGTATTCGGTTACCGTAAAGATGCTGGCATCTGGCTGGAAATGAACCGTGGTGCCCGTCTTATCAGTAGTACCGATCTCGCGCACCGGGTAAGCGGGCACGCCAATGTTATAATGCTGCTCGTAGAGTTTTCCGTTGCGGTGCACCGTCACGTGCAGGTCGGTGGAGAGGGCGTTCACGCAGGAAACCCCTACCCCGTGCAGACCGCCCGACACTTTGTAGGAGTCTTTGTCAAACTTACCGCCGGCGTGCAGCACGGTCATCACCACTTCCAGGGCCGAGCGGCCTTCCTTCTGGTGAAAATCAACCGGAATACCGCGGCCATTGTCGGAAACTGAAACGGAATTGTCTGTGTGGATGGTGACGCTGATCTCGTCACAGTGCCCGGCCAGGGCTTCGTCTATGGAGTTGTCTACTACCTCCCAAACCAGGTGGTGAAGACCTTTGATGCCGATATCGCCGATGTACATGGCGGGCCGTTTACGCACCGCCTCCAAGCCTTCAAGCACCTGGATACTGTCTGCGGAATAGGCGGTCATGTTGTTTTGTTCGATGTCACTCATTGAGTTTTCGGTGGATTATTAACATGCAAAAATACCAAATTTTATCCGGTTTTGCCAGCTTCTTCTCCCTTAAATATAGCGCTACTTTAATTATTTCTGCCGCCTCTGAAAACCCCAGAATCCACTATCCTGCCCCCCAGCTTGGCGGGTGATGAAAAGGGACTTCTTAGGTGTTTTAGCGGCATTTTGAAGAAAACACCCCTATAACGCCGCTGCCTTGCCTACATTGCGTTGCCTTCGCCCCACCTCTACCAACAGATAACCGGCAAAAAAAGCGGCAACATCGTTCTATACATCGTTTCTAAAAATGAGCCACTTTCCGGAAAACACCCCAGAATCGCCTCGGAGACGAAGTGAAGGGACCTAGTTCTCAGCTAACAAAGGAAAGACACGTTCTCGTAACACAAACCAGCTCCCGTTTTTCTGTGGCCATGCGCTCTTCACCTCCTATCTGGGCAAGAATTTACCAGACCTGTTTTCTGCCTGTTTTCACCAAAACAGGCAGAAAACAGGAGCGCGGCAGAGACAGTTCTGAGCGGGAATCGACTGGGATTTTGATGAAGGTCTCGTTTATCGAAAATCAGGATGTAGTAGGCTAGCAGCGTATTTATACGGTGATACCGCCGATATTTTAGACCTTGTCGTTCTGAAAAGGACCAAAATGGGGCTGATATTCCTAATATTTGGCAAAATGGAGGTTTCTTCTTAAGTTTCGGTCCTATTAAAGAATGAACCGCACGACTTCCAGGTGGACCTCGTGCCCTTTACCCGCACCAATCTCTACTAACTCTCATGAAGGACGTAATTTTAGGCATTGACATCGGTGGCACGAACACCAAGTTTGGATTCATTGACCGCGATGGCATCATCTTAACCCAGGGCGAGCTCCTCACTACCGAAGGGGAAACCGTTCATGATTTCCTGCGCATTCTCTACAGCGAGGTGCAGGCGAAATTCAAGAAAATTGAAGACGAAGCGAAAGTCATTGGTGTAGGGGTAGGCGCGCCCAACGGGAACTTCTATACCGGCACTATTGAGAACGCCCCTAACCTGAAATGGCACGGTTCTGTTCCGTTGGTGGAATTGCTGCACTCCTACTTCAAACTTCCGGTGTATCTGACCAACGACGCCAACGCGGCCGCTATTGGGGAGATGATCTACGGCGGTGCCAAAAACATGAAGAACTTTGTGGTGGTGACGTTGGGTACTGGTCTGGGAAGCGGGATTGTGGCGAACGGTGAGTTGGTGTACGGCCATGATGGCAACGCCGGTGAGCTGGGCCACACGTTGGTGAACGTGAAAGGCAGCGGCCGTGTGTGCGGTTGCGGCAGAAGAGGCTGTCTGGAGACGTACGTTTCGGCTACCGGCATCAAGCGCACCGTGTACAAGTTCCTGGCCGATTATACCGACTACAGCGAACTGCGCGGCGTGAGCTTCAACGACCTGAACGCCGAGATGATCACCCAGGCCGCCAAACGCGGCGACAAAATCGCGATTGACTGCTTTGAGTACACCGGCAAAGTGCTGGGTATGAAACTAGCCGACACTGTAGCTCACCTGAGCCCCGAGGCGATCTTCCTGTTCGGGGGTTTGACCCGCGCCGAGGAGTTCCTGTTTGATCCGGTTCGTTACCACATGGAGAAAAATCTGTTGAGCGTTTTCAAAGGCAAAGTGAAGATTTTACCTTCTGGCCTTGGCTTGAACAATACTGCCGTGATGGGAGCTGCTGCTCTTGCCTGGAAAGAATTAGAGCGTACGCCTGTGGCATAATTTTACGCGATATCCTTTTTGTAAAAGCCCGGAGGTCTCCCCTTCGGGCTTTTGCTTTTACGGGTCACCTGATGATCGTTATCCAAGCGGAGCTATTCGCTTGCATAACGATCATCGGTTTATGGCCTCTTTTCAGAAAACGGCGCTTAAGCGGGTCAGTGCCAGTTCTTGTCTGGTTGCTTCTTTAACCGGTGGGCGGCATCTACTACGTCCTGTAATTCCACGGGATCGTTGAAGGGATCTTCATCCAGGGAGGTCACGCGGTTCAGTTCTTTCTGCCAGCGGCGCAGCTCCGCGATGTACGGTTCACATTCCACCCGTTTCAGCAAGCCGTTTTCCGGTTCCAGATCACAGAGGCCGTTGTGCAGCCATTCGCCGGTGTGCCAGTCAGGCATGTCAACGGCGGGGAAAAGGCAGACGCCGTGCAAGTCTATTCCTGCTTCTACCGCCGCCAGAGATTCATCCATGACATCGCGCAGCCAGTCTTCGCGCCCGTCTTTCATGCCGCTGGTTTCGCCAATGATCATCGGGCGCTGGTACCGGTCCCAGACCAGGTGCATCAGGTCGCAGAGCGGTTTGATGCGGCCATCGTCCGGAGGAAGGGCGGCATGCGGTCCTTGCTCCCGGTACTCCATCTGCCCGAAAGAATAGTTGTTGGCGCCCACAATGTCCAGGATCTCGGGCGAGCCGCCAAACTCCGGGTGCTCTTTCCCCGCAATGATGTCCCAGGCCAAAAATGTATCCACGTAGGTTTCATGGTGGGCGGCTTCGGCTAAATCAGGGCGATCTTTGGGCGCCACCACCTGTACCAGCGGATCAATGTGTACCATGCGGGCCTCGGGCACCACTTCCCGAATGGCTTTCACGCCCGCGATGGCAGCTTTGCAGAGAGCCAACCGCAGTTTGAAACGTTCTTCCTTCGTTTTCTTATAAGGAGCAACCCAGCCCCATTCCCCGGCGCAGAAGGAAAAGAACGTGATCTCGTTGATGGGCGTGAAGAAATAAGGTCCGGGCAGCCGGGTGGTGACGTACGCGGCGGCGGCGCGGCAGTAATCAGCAAAACGCTGCGTGAATGCATCGGTGAAAGGATCCAGATCATCGGGGTACCCGTAGTGGCAAAGGTCCCAGATGGACAGGATCTTCTGCTTCTGCATGGACTCTATCATGGGATCGATGGACGAGAAATCATACTCGCCCGCGGTGTCTATCATGGGCCACGGAATTCCCTCCCGGGAGACGGCTATCCCCAACTTGCGCAGGAGCTCGTAATCCTTTTCCGCAAAGCGGTCGTGCTGGGTTTCCTGGATGAGGTTGCGGCGTTTCTTGTCTTTCCAGAGAAACGTAGAACACTCAAATCCAGAGATAAAGAAGGTGGGGAAGATGCCGGGACGTTTTGCCATACCTAAACTAACTCCTAAACTCTGCAAAGGTTCGCCCACTCCGTTTTTGCGGTACATTTCGGTTTTCACCCCCAAAGCTCCTTGACCAGCGACTCGTTATCTTTCATCTGAGAGCCAGTGCTGCAGACACCCGGGAGGCCGAGTTTTCCAGGTCATTTACCGCAATTGACGCCATCCATTGGCCTGTCTTTTTACTAATTTTTTTGTTTCGCGTAAAGAGAAAAGAACCGGACGACCAACGTCTACCTTTAATCTGAGAGAAAACCTACGACTATGAAAAAGCTGATCACGACCAACCTATTTGCCCTGGCGCTGGTAGCCAGCCTCTGCGCTTCGTGCGGCGGTGACCGCCCCGCGGCGGAGAAAACCGGAAACACCAACACCGAAGACATGGTGGAAGGCGCAGACGGAGGACTGGATTCCCTAGACCTGGAGGACACCACCACTACCACCACCGGCAGCACAGATCAATAAGGACACCGGACTGCCGAGGCTCTCTCGGAAGTTTCTCTTTTCCAAATAACTACCTGCAAAGGTGCGCTTTAGGCTTGATTTCTAAAAAACTGGCCTAAAGCGCAACTTTGCCCATAAGGAGCTTCTCACTTGGAAAACAGCCACTTGAAAACACCCGGAAACTCTCGCTGCCAGTAGCTTTCTTTGTGCTCGCCGTCCGCATCAACCTGGTATTTGAGGGCAGAGGGCTTCAGTCCCCGCTTGATGAGCAGATCCCGCATGCGGGCCATGTCGGGAACCATTTCTTCGCTTTCCTTCGCCCCGGCCACCAGATACAATTTCAGCTTTTTAGAGGGCTTGGTTTTGGCTACGTAGTCATACAATTCCGGCGACACCCAGAAGGCCGGAGAGAACACGCCAACCTTGCCAAACACCTTGGGGTATTTCAAGGCCGCGTACAGAGAGATTAAACCGCCCATGGAGCTGCCCGCAATGCCAGTGTGCGTTTGCCCCGGCAGCGTGCGGTAATGCGCATCCACGTAGGGCTTCAGGGTTTGGGCCAGGAAATCAACGTACGCATCGCCTTTTCCGCCGCCGTATTTAGTGTTGCGCCAGGGCGTGTATTCGTTCATCCGCTCTTCGCCGCCGTTGTCAATGCCCACCACAATGACCTCACGGCCTTCGGTATTGAACAGCTGGTTCAGAGATTCATCTATGCTCCATTCACCGCTGTAGCTATAGAAGGCATCAAACAGGTTCTGCCCGTCGTGCATGTAGAGCACCGGATATTTCTTCCCCGAGGTTTCGTAATCAGGGGGCAGGTACAACCAGATGCGGCGCGATTTGTTCAGCTGGGGCATCCAGAAGGCATTGTCCAACACCTGCACATTGGCCGCTGCCGTATGCACCTTGGCCACCGGAGCGAAATTGTCCTGCCAGTTCTCCACTTCCAGCCGGAGGGTGTCTTTTCCAGGTCCAGGTGTATACACCCGGTTTTCCCGTCCGGCTCCGCTGGCCAGTGTTTCACCGGTCTCCCAACTGCCACGCGTGATTTTAAATTCCAGTTTCCCCGAACCGGCCGGAAGGGCGAGGTAGTACCGGTGGTTCGCCGCTTTCGTGAACGCGAAGTTGGTGGCGCGTGGGTTCCAGTTGTTCAGGTTTCCTGCCAGAAAAAGCGTGTCCTGGGCTGGCGTGCACTCGGGCAGCTTCCTGATTTCTATAGTCACCTGAGCCTCAGCAGATAGCGCTTCCAGCAGCAGCAACCCCAATAAGCCGAATACCTTAACACCTACTTTCATAATATGGCATTTTTTAATCCAGGAAATCGATTTCTTAATTAAAAAAGTGTAGATTTACCTTCATGATTTTACAATATTAACAATACTATCTCTTTAAACACGCTAGAAACTCCTCTGCCCCGCTGAAATTCGAGACTTATTTAACTGAATTTCCCCGGCTTAGGAGCTTTTTGGTAGCTTGGGTGGTCTGTAAAGCAAGTTATAAGAACCTGAAAGCGGCGAGCCAAGTGCTTTAAAGCAGTTTCAAGAGATAAAAAATCGTTTTCGGGCCGATTTTTATAAAACAGGGCGAAAACATAAAAACTGAGGCTTTTACTAAGGCCTCGCCCGAGTGGATGAACATCTTAAGTGCGTGTGGTCGGCCTGCGGGCGGCTCACTTAACCTGAACTGACAAAACATGAAGTACCCAGTTGTTTCTCCGGTGTTTGCCAAAGGACTCGCGTTCCTGGGCATTCTACTGCTTTCCTTTACGAGCCAAGCCCAGAAGAAAGCCGGGATCACCCGCATTGACCCCACTTTCTGGTGGGTGGGCATGAAAAACCAGAACCTGCAGTTGCTGGTGTACGGCCCCAACGCCGGCACGTACACGTATACAATAGAGTACCCCGGCGTGCAGCTACTCAAAACCCATCAGGTAGAGAACCCCAATTACGCCTTCCTGGACCTCAGCATTGCCGCTTCTACCAAACCCGGCTCCTTCACCATTACTGGCCGAAAAGGCAAAGACAAACTGACCCGCCAATACGAACTGAAGGCCCGCACCCAGGAGCCCAAAGCCCAGGGCGTGACCTCCGCTGATTTCATATACCTGGTCCTGCCCGATCGCTTCGCCAACGGCGATCCCAAGAATGACAAATTCAAGGACATGGCCGATACCCAAGCTGACCGAAAAAACCCATTTCTGCGGCACGGGGGGGATATAAAGGGCATCCAGAACCACCTGAATTACTTTGAGGAACTGGGCGTGACTGCGCTGTGGCTGAACCCCATCATTGAGAACAACCAACCCCTCACCGACGAAGGCGGCCAGATGCGCAGCGCCTACCACGGCTACGCCTTCACCGATCATTACCAGGTAGACAAGCGGCTGGGTGGCAATGAAGCGTACAAAAAACTCATCCAGGCGGCCCACGCAAAAGGAATGAAAATTGTGCAGGATGCCGTGTACAACCACGTGGGCATCAACCACTGGTTTATCAAAGACATGCCGTCTAAAGACTGGGTGCACCAGTTCGCCACGTACACCAACACTTCGCACAAGTTTCAGCCCATCATTGACCCGCACGCGGCGCAGGCCGACTGGACCGTGATGATGAACGGATGGTTCACCCCCTTCATGCCCGATTTGAACCAGAACAACCCCTTCGTGGCCAATTACCTGATTCAACACGCCCTCTGGACGGTGGAGCACTTCGGGGTGGATGCCTGGCGCATTGACACCTACATGTACAACGATGATCCGTTCATGAACCGCTGCAACCAAGCCCTGCTGGATGAGTATCCCAACCTCCATATCTTCGGCGAAGCCTGGGTGAACAACGTGGTGGCGCAGTCCCGCTTCACGCGCAGCAACATCAACTTTCCCAACCAAAGCAACCAACCCGGCACCCTAGACTTTGTTCTGTTTAACGCCATGAACGACGCCCTGAACCAGAGTTTCGGTTGGGATGAAGGCGTGAGCAAAGTACACCAGGTGCTGGCCCTGGATGCCGTGTACCAGGACCCTATGAAACTGGTCACCTTCCTGGACAACCATGACATGAACCGCTACTTCTCGGTAATTGGCGAAGACCTGAACAAGTATAAGATGGGCCTGACCTGGCTGCTCACCACCCGCGGCATCCCCTCTCTCTACTACGGCACCGAGATCCTGATGAAGAACTTCAAAGACCCGTCAGACGCCGAAGTCCGTCGTGATTTTCCGGGCGGTTTCGCGGGAGACAAGGAAAATAAATTCACCTCCGCTGGCCGCAATGAGCGCGAGAACGAAGCCTTCAACTTCGTGAAGAAACTGGCCACGTACCGCAAGAACATCCCCGCCCTGCACTCGGGCAAACTCATGCAGTTTGTGCCGCAGGATGGCCTGTATGTGTACTTCCGGTATGATGAAAGCAAAACCATCATGGTCGCCACTAATTCCACTGACAAAGAAGCCACTATGAAAACTGATCGGTTCGCGGAGCGCCTGAACGGTTTCACCAAAGCGAAGAATGTCCTGAGTGACGAGAACTTGCCCAACCTGATCGATATGAAGATTCCGGCTAAAACCGCCTTGGTGCTGGAGCTTCAGAAATAACCTATTTATCACCTGATTTTCCCAAAACAGGCCCAAAACAACCTACACGTATGCGCACGATAAACGCTTGCCTTTTTGATTTAGACGGAGTACTGGTAGATACCGCCGTGTACCATTTCAAAGCCTGGCGCCAACTGGCCCAAACCCTCGGGATTGATTTCACCGAGCACGACAACGAGCGCCTCAAGGGCGTGAGCCGGGTACGGTCGCTGGAGATCATCCTGGAAATTGGCGGCCAAACCATGGAACAGGAAAGGATGCTGGCTCTCTGCGAGCAGAAAAACACCGAGTACCTGCAGGATGTCGCCAAAATGACCCCAGACGAGATTCTCCCCGGCGTGGTGGATTTCTTGAAAGCGCTCAAAGCCGAAGGCATCAAAATCGCCCTGGGGTCGGCGAGTAAAAACGCCCAACTCATTCTGGAACGCACGGAGCTGCTCCCCTACTTTGACGCCATCATTGACGGCCGTCACGTAATCCACGGCAAACCAGACCCCGAGGTATTCCTGAAAGGAGCCGAAGCCTTAGGCGTGCTGCCCCAGGAATGTGTGGTCTTTGAAGATGCCGTGGCCGGTGTAGAAGCCGCCAAAAACGGACACATGCTCTGCGTAGGCGTGGGCCAACCCGAGGTCCTCACCCAGGCGGACATCGTGGTGAAAGATCTCACCGAAATGTCCATTGTCCGCCTGCGCGAACTGGGGCAGAAGCCCGGAGATGTGGGGCAGTTTATCGCAAACTAGGCTTAAAACAGATTGGACAATTGGCAGTTAACAATCCCATTTGTTGAGGAGGTTGACTGCAGAATAAACGTTGGATAGTAGGGGCAATCCCTTGTGGTTGCCCTAACACAGATGCAGCCGCATAAGGGCAACCACAAGGGATTGCCCTGACTCTAATCTGCGCAGTAGAAAACAAGAAAGAGAAATGATTCTCAGAATGCCTGACCGGCGTGAGCAATCATCCTGGCTCTCCCAGAGAGCTGATAAAGAGAAAAATAAATACTGAAGCTTTCGGGCTGTTTTTCAGAAAACAGCCCGAAAACAGAAAAACTAACAACCAGAAAAAAGTCCTGATACGTGTGTCTTGATACTTGATACGAACTATATATGAAACAATATCTTACCGTTGACGAGTGGTCGATAATCGAAGAAGGTTTTCACCCGCACTATAACCAGATATCCGAGAGCGTCTTCAGCCTGGGCAACGGCCGCATGGGCCAGCGCGCCAACTTTGAGGAGGCCTTCACCGGCGAAACCTTGCAGGGCAATTACGTAGCCGGCGTATATTACCCAGACAAAACGCGCGTGGGCTGGTGGAAGAACGGCTACCCAGAATACTTCGCCAAGGTGCTGAATGCCGCCAACTGGATTGGCCTTGACGTAAAACTAGACGGCGAAACCCTGGACCTGCACCAATGCGAGGTACTGGAATTCCGCCGCGAACTGAACATGCGCGAAGGTTGGCTGCAGCGTACGTTCACCGCCCAGCTGCCCAGCGGTAAGCAGGTGCGCGTGGATGCCAAACGCTTCACCAGCATTGTGGACGATGAGGTAGGGGCTATCCGGTACAGCATCACGCCGGTGAACTTCAGCGGTACGCTCACCCTTACCCCGTACGTAGACGCCGACATCAAGAACGCGGACTCTAACTATGACGAGAAATTCTGGAACGAGGTACTGCAGGATGCCCAGCCCACCGAAGGCTACGTAATTGCCGAAACCAAGAAAACGTTCTTCCACGTGTGCACCGGCCAACGGTTCCTCGTGACCCAGAACGGCCAGGAACTTGAAGTGAAGGCTACGCCGGTAGAGCGTTCTAAATACATTGCCTCTACCTTTGACGTGGCGGTGCAGGAAGGTCAGGAAACCGTTTTCTTTAAATACGCGGCCAACCTCTCCTCTGAGAATCACCCCAAAGAAGCCCTGCTGGAAAACACCAAAAAGGTATTAGCCGCTGCTGTGGGCAAAGGCTTTGAGCAGATGCTGCAGGAACAAGCCGCGGCCTGGGCGGCCAAGTGGGAAGAAAGCGACATCATGATTGAGGGCGATGCCACCGCGCAACAAGGCATCCGGTTCAACATCTTCCAGCTGAACCAAACCTACACCGGCGAAGACGAGCGCCTGAACATCGGCCCGAAAGGCTTTACCGGCGAGAAATACGGCGGAACCACCTACTGGGACACCGAGGCGTACTGCCTGCCCTTCTACCTGGCCACCGCTGATCCGCACATCGCCCGCAACCTGTTGGTGTACCGCTACAAGCACCTGGAGAAAGCCATTGAGAACGCCCAAAAACTGGGTTTCACCGGCGGTGCGGCCCTGTACCCCATGGTGACCATGAACGGCGAGGAGTGCCACAACGAGTGGGAAATCACCTTTGAGGAAATCCACCGGAACGGCGCCATCGCGCACGCCATCCATGACTACATCCGCTACACCGGCGATGAGAGCTACCTAGCTGAATATGGTCTGGAAGTTTTGGTAGGCATTTCCCGCTTCTGGGCGCAGCGCGTGAACTGGTCTACCGCCAAAAACCAGTACGTGATGCTGGGCGTGACCGGCCCGAACGAGTACGAGAACAACGTCAACAACAACTGGTACACCAGCACCATCGCCACCTGGACCCTGGAGTACACCCTCAAGGCCCTGCAGCAGGTGCAGAACGCAGACGCAACCCGCTACGCGGAACTGGTGCAGAAGATGAACCTGGACGTGGCTCAGGAAACCGAGAAGTGGCAACACGTGATTGACCACATGTACTACGCCGAGGACAAAGACCTGGGCGTGTTCCTGCAGCAGGACGGCTTCCTGGACAAAGAGCAGACGCTGGTGAAAGACCTTGATCCAGCTGACCGTCCGTTGAACCAGAAATGGTCCTGGGACCGCATTCTGCGCTCGGTGTTCATCAAACAGGCCGATGTACTACAAGGCATTTACCTCTTCGAGGACCGTTATGACCTGGATACCATCCGGAGGAACTTTGACTTCTACGAGCCGCGTACCGTGCATGAATCGTCACTCTCGCCGTGCGTGCACTCCATTCTGGCCGCCAAGTTAGGCGACGAGGAACGCGCCTATGAGTTCTACCTCCGTACCGCCCGCCTGGACCTGGACGACTACAACAACGACACCGAAGACGGTTGCCACATCACCTCCATGGCCGGCACCTGGATGAGCGTGGTACAGGGTTTCGGGGGCATGCGCGTGCGCGATAATCAACTGCATTTCAACCCATTCATCCCCTCCGGCTGGACTTCATATTCCTTCAAGATCCGGTTCCGCGGCCACTTGCTCAACATCAAAGTGACCAAAGAAAGCGTTTTGCTGGAAAACCAAAGCGAGAAGGCCATCACGCTGCAGGTGTTTGAGCAAGCCGTTGAAATCAAGGCGAATGCCAAAGCAGAAATTGCGCACCAACTGGCGTAATCAGATTCCGGCTTGCTGGATTCAGCCCGGAGCTAACTGCTGCGCTAATGCGTTTTGAGCCTATTTTCTTGAAAGTAGGCTCAAAACCAAATATAAAAAACTGGCGCGAGACTGAAGTCTCGTGACAAAGGATGAAGCGAGTCTCTAGACTCGCCGGGAACCACGAACCGGGAACCACCAGCCGGAACCCGGGAGTCTGGAGACTACCATCACCCCAGGTCACGAGTCTGGAGACTCGCGCAAGTTATCAAAATTCTTGTTTCACGATCAAACGTGCCACATGCTACAAAAACACACCAAACGTCCTTTTATTTCCTATGTGCTGATGGCGGCGCTGGCGGGAGCCTGTACTTCCACGGCCCCTACCCAAACCAGCACTTCTGAAACCAAAGAACAGGCCAGTACCATGCCAGCCCCTCCCCCAGCTACAGACCCGAACACCACCGAGGAAGAGGTGACGGACAATAAGTTGGTCATTTACCAGATGATGACGCGCCTGTTCGGGAACAAGAAAACCGTGAATAAAACCTACGGCACGGCTCAGGAGAATGGCGTGGGCAAGTTCAATGACATCTCAGACAAAGCGCTGCAGGAGATCAAGCAACTGGGTGCTACCCACGTGTGGTACACCGGCGTGCTGGAGCATGCCTTCATGACCGATTACACCAAGTTCGGGATTCCGCTGGACGATGCCGATGTGGTGAAAGGCCGCGCGGGCTCGCCGTACGCCATCAAGGATTACTATGACGTGAACCCCGATCTGGCCGTGGATGTCCGGAAACGGATGACGGAGTTTGAAGCCCTGGTGCAACGTACGCACGCCAACAACCTGAAGGTCTTGATTGACTTTGTGCCCAACCACGTAGCCCGTACGTATCGGTCAGATGCCAAACCTGCTGGCGTGGAAGATTTCGGGGCGAAGGACGACAACACCGTGGCCTTCAAACCCAACAACAACTTCTACTACATTCCGGGGCAGGCTCTGCAAGTTCCCGAGTCCAACAATCCGTTGGGCCCGGCGCTGAAAGGACCGCTGGAAAATGGCAAGTTTGCGGAAAACCCCGCCAAAGCCTCGGGCAACGACGTGTTCAGCGCATCGCCCAAGGTAGACGACTGGTTTGAAACCGTGAAACTGAACTATGGTGTTGATTACCAGAACAACCGCACGAAGCACTTCGCCCCCATTCCGGACACCTGGACCAAGATGCGCGACATCCTGCTTTTCTGGGCCGGCAAAGGCGTAGATGGTTTCCGCTGTGACATGGCCGAGATGGTGCCCGTTGAATTCTGGGCCTGGGTGATCCCGCAGGTGAAAGCCCAACACCCCGGTATTACGTTCATCGCGGAGATTTACAATCCCAAAGAATACCGCAACTACATCAGTACCGGCAAGTTTGACTACCTCTATGACAAAGTAGGTTTGTACGATGGTTTGCGCCGCCTGATGGAGAACAAAGGCCAGGGCAATACCGCTGATATCACAAAGGTGTGGCAGGAAGAAAGCCGCGGCATCTCCAGCCACATGCTTCGTTTCCTGGAAAACCACGATGAGCAGCGGATCGCCTCCCCTGATTTTGCGGGGACTCCCTTGGCAGGTATTCCGGCCATGACCGTGAGCGCCACCCTGGGCAGCGGACCAGTGCTGGTGTATTTCGGGCAGGAAGTAGGCGAGCCCGGCAAAGGCCACGAAGGCTTCCAGGGTGAGGACGGCCGCACCACCATCTTTGACTACTGGGGCGTTCCGGCGCACCAAGCCTGGATGAACGGTGGCAAATTTGACGGCGGAAAACTCACTCAAGATCAGCAACGCCTCCGCGAATTCTACACCAAGCTGCTCAACCTGAGCACCGGCCGCGAAGCCATCCGGAAGGGAAAATTCTACGCCCTGACAGCTCAGGAAGGCACCGCCCCCGCTGGCGTCTACGCCTATCTGCGCCACACGGCGGAGGAACGTATTCTGGTGCTGGTGAACTTCAGCCGCCAGAACGCTGATTACGCCCTGACCTTACCTGCCAACGCCTTGACTGCCTTAGGCCTGGACAACAAAGGCACATTTCTGCTTCAGGATTTATTGACAGACACCCCGCCGTTGTTCTTCCAACCGACCGTGAAAACCAGCATCACCCTGGCTCCCATGAGCGCACATGTTTTCCTGCTGCAGAAAAAGTAATCGGGAACAGGGAATTTCATGAGGCGGGCTTTTTGCAACGTTTCAGAAAATCGGCCTTAAAACGGAGAATGGTAAATAGAATGCCGGTGAAAATTCAGAACCTTTGCAAGACATCTGTAAAGGTAAAGAAGGAGGAAATCGCGTTTGACCTGTGGATGTTCACCCAAGGCGTCTAAATGAATTGAGACTGGCCGATATTGCGACTGTTTAAAAGCATATCACCCTCGGCTGAGGAAACACGACTTACTACTCTCTGTTTTGGGCCTGTTTTCCTATAAACAGGCCCAAAGCAGAAAACCACCTGGCGCGAGACTCCAGTCTCGTGCCGATGGATGAGGCGAGTCTCCAGACTCGCCGGAAACCATGAGCTGAATTGCAATAGTTGGGAGTCTGGAGACTCCCGGCATCTGAGGTCACGAGACGGTAGTCTCGCGCCAGCTGAATTAGTCAGCAAAGATTTGAAAGAAATAGATAGCAGAAACAGAGATATAAAACGGCACTTTACAACAGAAGAACGAACCCCAACTACACCAACATGGCACAAGTACTACCGGCGCAAGCCAAGCCCCGCCTAAGTTTCTGGCAGATCTGGAACATGAGTTTCGGGTTTATGGGAATTCAATTTGGGTTCGCGTTGCAGAACGCCAACGTGAGCCGGATTTTTGAGACATTGGGCGGAACGGAGATCGCCCTATACTGGCTTGCCGCTCCGGTGACCGGGTTACTGGTGCAGCCGGTGATCGGGTACCTGAGTGACCGCACCTGGAATCCGATCTTCGGACGGCGCAAGCCTTTCTTCCTGGTGGGAGCCATTTTGGCCTCGTTGTCGTTGCTCATCATGCCCAACGCCTCGGTGCTCTGGATGGCGGTAGGCATGCTCTGGATTCTGGATACCTCCATCAACATTTCCATGGAACCGTTCCGGGCGCTGGTGGGCGATTTGCTCCCCTCTGATCAGCGGACCTCGGGGTTTGCGGCCCAGACCTTCTTCATTGGCGTGGGAGCGGTGGTCGCCTCTTCCCTGCCCTGGATCTTCAACAACTGGATCGGGTTGCCGAACACAGCTCCGGCCGGTGAGATTCCCCCGTCGGTGAAGTGGGCTTTTTACAGCGGCGGCGTGGTGTTCTTCTTGGCGGTGCTCTGGACGGTGATCAAAACGAAAGAATATCCGCCGGAGGATTTAGACGAGTTCAAACGCGAGAACAGCGAAACTACCTTCTGGCAAGGCGTTTCTGAGACCTTCCTGGGCATCTTCAAAATGCCGAAGACCATGCTGCAGCTGGCGTTTGTGCAGTTCTTCACCTGGTTTGCCCTCTTCGCGATGTGGATTTTCACCACTCCTGCCGTTACCAGCCACGTGTACGGCACGTCTGACACCACCTCAAAACTCTACAACGAAGGCGCCGACTGGGTGGGCATTTGCTTTGCGGTGTACAACGGTATCTCGGCTATTTTCGCGTTTGTGTTGCCCGTTATCGCCAAAAAGACCAACCGCCGCGTGACGCACCTCATCTGCCTGCTTATTGGCGGGCTGGGGTTGATTTCTATCTTCTTCATCAGCAACCCCAATATGCTGTTGGTGTCCATGATTGGCGTGGGCATTGCCTGGGCCAGTATTCTCACCATGCCTTACGCCATTCTGGCGGGTTCATTGCCGGCTAAACGGATGGGCTACTACATGGGGGTGTTCAACTTCTTCATTGTGATCCCGCAGATTGTGGCGGGTTCTTTGCTGGATTTCATCAACAAGAACATCTTTCACGGCGAGTCTATTTACGTGTTGGTGGTGGGCGGCTGCTCCATGATCCTGGCCGGTTTCATGACCTTGATGGTGCGCGACGTGGATGAACAGTAATCAGCTTTAAACTTAAAAAGGAAGAGCCCGGGACAATGTCCCGGGCTCTTCCTTTTTAAGGCTGTTTTAAGAAAAACAGGCTAGAAACGTGCTGGCTGGATTTACTTCTTCAGCACCAAACTGGTGTAGGCCGGCAAGGTAACCGAGGCTCCTTTCTGCTGGCTTCCTTTCCCTTTGTAGAGCGCTTTGGTATAAGAGCTCAGGTTATTCGGAAGCGCAACGGTGACTTCCTTCGCGGAGAGGTTATGCAAGGCCAGCACCGACTCGTCTCCCTGGGTTCTGACAAACGCGCTGATGCTTTTCTCTTCCAGTTGAACGGGTTCAATGGAGCCGTACGTGAGGGCTTTGCTGCCATTCCTGAGGCTGATCAGGGTTTTGTAGTGGTGGTAGATGGAGTTCTTGTCTTTCTTCTGCGCCGCCACAGATTTCACGGTTTCATCGGTGGTGTTCACGGGTTTCATCCAGCTGGTGCGGCTCTTGTCCTTGGCTTTGGTGTCCCAAAGGAAAGGCTCCCTGATCTGCTCGTCGGGTTTCTTCCCGGTCATGCCAATCTCCTCGCCGTAATACAGGTACGGAGAACCCGGCAAGGTTAAGAGCAACGAAGCCGCCATCTTGGCTTTGTTCACATCGTTGTTCAAGGTGCTCATGATCCGGTTCTGATCATGGTTGCTCAGGATGGTGGCGTCCACGAAATCAGGGTTTACGGATTGGTAGAAGTTGGTGATCTTGGCGTGTTTGATGGCCAGTGAATCGCCTCTTCCTTCGTTTACTGCTTTGGGGATGTTCCAGCTCATCTCGAAGTTAAACAAGGCGGGCAATCCCTTCAGATAAGGCGCCACGATGTCGGACGGTGCCCACACCTCGCCTACCAGGTACACGTCTTTGTTCGCTTTAAGCATCTCGTTCCGGAAATACACCCACCAGTTATGATTATCTATAGGCCGCTCATCCGGGAAAATGTGGCGGGCCGCATCCAGGCGGAAACCATCCACCCCGATCTCGGTAAACCAGAAACGCCCAATCTTGAAGACCTCCTCGCGCAGTTTCGGGCTGTCGAAGTTCAGGTCGGGCATGCCGTCATAGAAGTAGCCGTAGTACAGGTAATCACTGCCTTCTACCTTATGCCAGTGCTGCGTGTTGTCGGAGTCGGCGCCGGTGGGTCTTCCTTCTTTTTGCGTCTGCGGGTCGTTTTTGTGGGTCCAGACGTAGTAATCGCGGTAAGGGCTGTTCTCGTTTTTGACCGCGTCTACAAACCAGGGGTGTTGGTTGGAAGAATGGTTCAAGACCATGTCCATCACTACTTTGATGTTGCGCTTGTGCGCCTGGCTGATGAACTCCTTGAAATCGGCCATGGTGCCGTAATCCGGGTGGATGCCGTAGTAATCGGTGACATCGTATTTGTGGTAAGACGGCGAAGGGTTCATGGGCATGAGCCACACGGCCTCCACGCCCAGGTCTTTCAGGTAGTCCAACTTGGAAGTCATTCCTTTGATGTCACCGATGCCGTCGCCGTTTGAATCAGCGAAAGACTGCACGAAGATCTCATAGGTAATGCCCCGAGGCCACTGGCTGGCTTTGCTTTGCTGCGCGTGCACTTCCTGCACCGGTCCAAAAGCAGTAAAAAGGCTCAAAGCGGCGGCGGTCAGTTGGGAAAGGGTCCGTTTTTTCATAAGTAAGCAGGAATTAGTAATCAAAATGTGATCTGTTTTATACCCAGTAGTGCACCAAAGGAGCACTACTAGGTATTCCGTTTTAAGGGTGAATTTTGGAAAACACTCCTGAAGCATCTATAAAAAGCGAGTCAAGCTTACGGGTGAATTCTGTTAGCGCTTTTGATGCTATTCTGTAAAAAGACGCTTAAAACAGGATGGTGCCTTACCGGCTGTTTTTGGATTGAAGGTTGTAATACTCGCTTTAAAAGAGAAGAGGTTATCTCCTTTGTGACAAGTGAGATAACCTCTTTCTACAAAACCAGAGTGCTGCCTATTGTTTAATAAACAGATAGTTCTCTGTTAGGTCATTGAAGAACACTTTATAAGTGCCAGCGGCCATTTTAATATTGGAAGCACCTGCTCCTCCTTTACCATAAAGCTTAGTAACATCGGTTGAGGAACCCCAGTTGGTATCCCAGGCTTCATTCACACGGAACTTCAACTCTGAGGCTTTGGCCAATGTGATTGATCCACTCCAGATATGAGGGTTCACAGTGGTCTTGGTTAACTTCACATCAGGAGCAGCCCAGCCGTTAAATTCACCAACCAAACCAATTGAATTGAAGGTAGGTTTTCCGGTTGCGTCATAGGGTTCCACTGTAATGGTCATGTCCCGCAGATTAACGGTAACCGTATGGTATCCTGCCTCTTTTATCAAAGATTTGAAGTTATTGACATCTGCTTCTGACGTAGAGCTACGGAAAACAAGTTTGGTCACGCCATTGGCTGTTTCGCCACTTCCCCAGGAAGGTGCCCACTGGCCTAATTGCCCTAAGAGTTTGAAATCATCGGCCTTTAAATAGCCCGTGTAAGTAAACACAAAAGGATCTGTGGCACTTCTGAACATAGGAGTGGCGGCATTCTCATTCCAGGCACCTTCTGTAGCGGCTCCTACCAGGTAAAGAGTAGCATAAGGTGGTTCAGATAGGTAGGGAGTTATCTGAAGCGCAGTGACATCAGAATAGGTAGGAGCATAATTACCACCTACTCCTGCTTTCACTCTTACTTCCATATCTCCTTTTTGGAAGCCAGTCATTTTTAATTCATTGGCGATGGCGTTGAGTTCAGAAACTTTGAGGGTTTTCACCAGGCTGGTGCCATAGTCTTTCACAACGGCATTGGCAAAATCTGTCCCTTTGACACCAAACTCCAGGGAGTAATTCACGGCCGCGCTATATCCAAAATCAGGAGCCGTCCAGCTGAAAGTAATGGCGTCTTTGTTTGCATCCTGATCCGTCAACACCAGCGCCGACTGAGTGGCGGAGAGCAGAGATTTGGTGCCCGGCTGGATCACCACCATGTCTTCATCTTTTTCACAGGACAATAAGCCCAGGCAAAAGACAAACACAAGCAACTGTTTTAAGTATAAGAATTTCATAAATGGAGTTTTTTAAAGCCTGACTTTATTTATTGAGACAAAGGCAAAACCAAGTCTGCCTTTGTCTCAAAAGAATGCTTAATATCCCGGATTCTGCACCAGATTAGGGTTAGCGGACAGATCAGAGGTTGGTATCGGGAACAGTCTGCGGAAATCAGCCACTCCTCTACCGGTTTTCACTCCACCTTTCCAAGCCCATACATAACTGTCAGAAGCAAACCTTCCAAAGCGAATCAAATCTGTCCGGCGATGTCCTTCCCAGTGTAATTCACGAGCTCTCTCGGCCAGAATAAAATCTAAGGTCAAGTCAGAAGCGGTGATATTTCCTGAGTTATCTCCAAAGGCTCTCGTTCTTAATTGGTTGACATAGCTCAGTGCCGTCGCTCTGTCCCCTCCGGATCCACCTCTCAGAACTGCTTCAGCATAGATCAAATAAGCATCAGCTAACCGGAACATGGGGTAGTCAGTATCCGGATGGTCACCGGCTGGGTCAGAACCTGGTTTTCCGTCTGTTGTTACGTTCTTATACTTTGTCAACGGATATCCGTCTGTGAACACGCCTATCTGATCAATCTCCAGTTTTTGACCAGCGGAGTTGTACAGGGCACGGTCATCGGCGCTATTGAATAGACCAATGATTTCCTTGGTGGTTCTGAGTCCAGCCCAGCCTCCGTTTACCCCGAAAGCCGCCGCGCTCATTGTACCGCCTATTGGTGCATGAACCAGGAAGGTAGTTCCACCCCAAGTTTTGGTTCTTTGTCCATCATAGGCTACCGGGAAAATTATTTCACTTCGCACTTTGTGGTTGTCAGCCAGGAACAAGCTCTGGTACTCTGGTGCCAAAGAGAAACCAGCATCAATGATTTTTTTGCTGTAGGTAACCGCCTCTGTATACTTCTGCTGACCAATGTACACTTCAGCATTCAGATACAACTTAGATAAAACCATCCAAGCCGCGGCTTTGTCAGCACGGGCATATTCATTTTGTCTGGCTCCTACTAACTCTGGCTCAATAGCAAGCAACTCGGCTTCTATATACTTAAACAAGTCAGCTTTGCTGATCTGCTCTGGCAAGAAGAACCCTACGGCATCTTCTTCGGTCACGAAAGGTACACTGCCAAAAAGATCCAGGGCATGCCAATAGCTCATAGCCCGCAGGAAGCGCGCCTCTGCTCTGAATTTCTTGGCTTCCTCTAAGTTGGCACCAGTAACCCCCCGCTCGCTTAACTTAGCATCTGTAGTCTCCCGGATAAACTCGTTACAAAGAGCAATTTCATAGAAAATGCGGTCGTACATCATCCGGATGTATTCATTGCTGGAGGACCAGTCCATCTCGTGTAAATCAAAGATGGTTCCGTCATTCCAGGAGATCACCGCTTCATCAGTAGTGAGTTCCTGCAACTGCCAGTACGCCCGGATATAGTTTGATTTTCCTTCATCGAAACCTCCCACATCGGCGTTTCCAGACGGACCAGTTTGGCCTGTTAAAGCAAAGCCAGCATATAACTTCGCCAATACAGATTTATAGTTGGCAAAGTCTTTATAAGCATCGGCAGACGTTAATTCATTTTTTGGCGTCAGATCCAAATCATCGGTACAGGCCGTAGTGAAGGATATCCCCACGATGCCTGCCGCCATTATATTTCTTATTATTTTACGATTCATTTTGTCTTGGATGAATGATTAAAATTCAAGATTTGCGCCTAAAGCGAACACACGCGGTCTTGGATAGAAGTTATTGTCAATACCACTTGACACCTCTGGGTCTAAGCCAGAGTAGTTTGTAATGACAAACACGTTTTGGGCATTAGCAGTAAGACGCAGATTTACTTTATCTCTGTACACTTTGCCGAAGTTGTAACCTAATGTGATGTTGTCCATCCGCAGGAAGGAAGCATTTTCTACATAGTAGTCAGATACATACCGCGGATTTACGAAGTTTGTCTGAAGCACATTGGATGACATATTCACCAGGTAAGTAGCGTTTGAGATGTTAGAGTAGGTTCCCATGTTTGAATAGATATTATTGTAAACATAGTTCCCTAGATTAGCTCTCATCACTAAAGCCAAATTCCACTGCTTGTAGGTTAGATTTGAGTTAAAGCCTAAATATACTTTTGGCTGGGGAGCCTTGTAGCGGTACAGGTCTTTCTCGTTAATCTGACCATCATGGTTCAGATCTTCGTACACACCTTCTAAAGGAGATCCATTCTCATCATATACTTGTTTATACAAGTAGAAGGAATAAGGAGTATAACCAATAGAGTTGATCTGAACGGTTGTACCTGTTCCGCCTGAAACTCCTCCTACTAATGTACCAGGAGAATTAGGATCATTTACTTTGCTGAGGCTTAAGATTTTAACGTCCTGGATTGTACCATTAAATCCAAAGTCCCAAGTAAGGTTTTCTTTTGAGATCGCGCTGAAGTTCAAAGCAGCTTCAAAACCTTTTGACTCAAGGCTACCTACGTTAGTAGTTAACCCATTAGTTAAGTTCGTACCCGCCGCTGGAAAGATATAGGCTAGTAGATCTTTTGTTTTCTTTTTGTAAACATCAATGGTACCTGATATTCTTCCTTCAAAGAAACCAAAATCTAAACCTGCATTGTACTGGGTTGTTTCTTCCCACTTGATGTTCACGTCATATCCGGCAGGACGTAGGGTAGAATAATACTGATCGCCGAATGGGTAAAGGGCAGTGCCTTCGCTGAAACTATAGCGGGCCAGAAAAGGATAGTAATCGTTTGATATGTCCTGCTGACCGGTAATCCCGTATCCAAAACGCAATTTCAAGTCATTCACCAGGGAAGAGTTCTTCAGGAAAGATTCTTCACTAATTCTCCAGGCCAAGGCCAACGATGGGAAAGTACCCCACTTGTTTCCTTCTGCAAATCTTGAAGATCCGTCTCTCCGGATATTGGCAGTCAATAAATACTTGTCTTTCAAGGCATAGTTGATTCTACCAAAGAAACCAATCAATGTATTCTCATTCTGCCCCGGGATACCTGCTTGAGCGAACACAGTTCCTGCCTCAGTAAGCACAGGGAAAGCCGGTGTTTTGATCAGGAAGTTCTGGTAAGAATAACCCGCTGTCACATCAAACCGGCTGTCAATAGCAGTCAGCTCTTTCGCATAGTTCAGGTAGAAGTCAGCTAACTTATTAGTTTTAGTTTGCTCATACTCTGAACGGCTACCACCCTGGTTGAAAACAGAGGCCATGGTAATTGGACGGAACACCGTGCCCTGTCCTTTAGAGATATCATACCCCACATTCAAGTTCGCTCTTAACTCAGGCAGGAAGTGGAACTTGTAGTCTAACTGTAAATTTCCAATACTTCTCTTCGCCTCCCCATTGTCCTTGCGCTGCTCAAGTAAGCTGAGCGGGTTTCTTGGCGCTAAGGTGTTTGGTTTTCCGCTCGCATCTAACCATTCGTAATATCCTCCAAATTGCTGATTGTCCATGTACACGGGCTGAGTAGGATCAAAGGCAATTGCCGCACCAATGGCTCCTTCATCAGCATATCTGCTTTTAGTCATGGAACCTTTGACATTGAAGTTTACCTTTAAGTGGTCATCCAAGAATGAAGGATTCAAGTTCAAGGCAACGGAGGTTCTTTTCAAGCTGGAGGTCTTCAAAATCCCTTCCTGATCTAAGTAACCCACAGAAACGCGGTAAGGAAGTTTCTTATAAGATCCTGAAGCACTCAGGTTGTTATCCGTGGTGAAAGCATCCTGGAAAATTTGATCCTGCCAGTTGGTATTGCTACTTCCCAGCAAATTAGCGTTACCCGCTGCTCCATTGGTACCTCTACCTTCTGTTACCGCAGCTCTGAACTCATCAGCGGATAACACGTCAACGGTGTTCTTCACCTTTGACAAAGAGTTTACCGTGTTGAAGCTGAGTCTGAACGCCTCTCCGCTTGCTCCTTTTTTAGTGGTAATGATAATTACCCCGTTGGAAGCCCGGGAACCGTAAATGGCAGTCGCCGAAGCATCTTTCAGAATGTTGAAAGACTCAATGTCATTGGGGTTGATCAAGCTCAATGGGTTGGGAGCACCAGACACCGCTTGGTTATCTACCGGTACGCCATCAATCACGATCAAGGGATCATTGTTCGCATTCAAAGAAGCGCCCCCTCTAATCCGGATAGTAGATCCGGAACCTGGAGCACCACCGTTGGAGGTAATTTGCACCCCGGCCACTTTTCCCTGAATCAGCTGATCTGGAGTAGTGTTTTGGCCTGGGTTAAAATCTCTTTCAGAAACAGCCGCCACAGAACCGGTTAAGTCCGTTTTTCTCTGGGTACCATATCCTACTATGACCACCTCGTCCAACGCTCTAGCATCAGTCAAAAGGTTTACATTATACGTAGAGGAGGCTCCTACCGGAATTTCCTGGGAAACATATCCGATGTAAGAGAACACCAACGTGCCGGTGTTGCCGGTCACCGGAAGCGAGAACTTGCCATTCACATCAGTGGCGGTGGCCGTAGTGGTGCCTTTCAGAACAACTGACACCCCGATAAGCGGAGCGGTGCCGTCTCCGGTGACCGTACCGGAAATGGTTCTTTGCTGAGCGGCGGCTTGTCCTATGTTCAAAGACAGGAACGCCACCAACAGCAGAATCCAGGAAGAAACCTTCCCTTTCTGCCATGGGCTTTGCCAGCTTTGAAAGGCCAACTGTTTTTTGGGTGATAAGTTTGTCATATGTGAAGGATTAAGGGTAAATGAAGTAGTTTGTGGAACAATTAGAAAAAGATGAATAAATCGTACTTTCCTGCTTTTCAATAAATTAAGAAAATTTTAAGAGTTTGGAAATCGATTTCCTTACCGATTTAGCAACTATTTACGGCATTTCAAACTTTTTGGGCTTCAAAAAAATTTATTTTTTTAACGTTTTGCCAAAATTACGAACAATTCAGGAAGCTTTATTTAAAATATAGATTTTTATCAGCGACATTTTAACAGATGTTTAATTAGCTTTGCAGTAGACGCAGGTTTATCACCAGGGTATATCAGCATAAGCTTCCTCCACCTTATTACGAAATCGATAGCACTCTATGAGCAGAACGACCATACATGACATTGCCAAGGAACTGAATACCAGCCCTTCCACTGTCTCCAAAGCCCTCAACGATCACCCTTCCATCAGTGCCGCCACCAAAGAATTGATCAGGACTGCAGCGCAGAATCTGAATTATCGGCAGAATCGTCTGGCTTCTTCGCTTAGGTCGGGGAGAACGAATATTATTGGAATCGTAATCCCGAGCTCCGATATCGGTTTCTTTGGAGGGGTGGTGCACGGCATTGAGAAGCTCGCCCGCAGCAATGGCTATAACATGCTTCTGTTCCAGTCGCACGAGACCGGCGAGTATGAAGTGGAAGGAATTGAGACGCTCCTGCAAACCAGCGTAGACGGGATCATTGTCTCCATTGCCAAAGACAGCCCCAATCTGGACCACTTCTATGACGTTAAGAAGCGGAAGGTGCCTTTGATTCTGTTTGACCGGGTGAAAGAGGAACTGAACTCCCCTTCGGTGGTGATTGATGACTACAAAGGTGCGTACATGGCCACTGAGCACCTGATCCAACAAGGTTACTCGCGTATTGCCCACATCTCGGGACCGCAGCACGTCAAGATCTTCAATGACCGTTTGTGCGGCTACGTGGATGCCCTGAAAGCCAACAACCTGCCCGTTGACGATGACTTGATTCAGTACGGCCGCAACTCCATTGAATCTGGCCGTCAGAGTGCCGAGCGCCTGCTGGCCCGCAACAAAGACATGGATGCTATCTTCGCGGCGGTAGATTTCACGGCGCTGGGTGCCTTGCAGTACCTGAAAGAAGCGGGGATAAAAATGCCGGAGCAGATTGGGATGATCGGATTCGGGAATGAGTCGTTCAGCCCTTATGTGACGCCTAGCCTCTCCACCATTGACCAGCAGCCCGCACGGATGGGAGAAGAAGCTTTCACCCTGTTTTTGGAAGCGATGGCCCAGAAATCCGCCGGCTCTACGGATGTCGATATTTTGGAAGCCCCCAAGAAGATTGTACTGGAACCCGTGCTGATTGTAAGAGAATCTTCCGTTAGAAAACCGCAGTCATAACTGTCTTTACGAAAGCTCACGAACAAAGAACTCCTGGTTTTGGGCCTGTTTTCTGAAAACAGGCCCAAAACCAGGAGTTCTCATATAATATAATTGATGCTGTTTAGTAAAGTAGCAAAATTGATAATACAGCTGCCCTTGGTGTTCCCAAGGGCTAGCCATCATGTCGTATGCGTCTTTACGCTTCCTGGTGAAAACACGCAGCAAGAGCGATGCTAGTTCAGGTTGGCTTTACTAAACCGGTTCACCGTCTAGATCTTTCCATCAACCAAAAGGATTGTTCCCTCAAGAAGGAAGATCGATTTAGGGACTGACGCGCTTTTCCATTTTCACGTAGGCCAATCCATCTTTCTCGAAGATTTCCCCTTGCTCCTGCATTCCGGACTTCCGGTAAAAACCAGTGGCTGAGGTGCGGGCATGGCACCAAATCCGGTGGATGTGGTGCGCTTGCGCATAAGTAAATACATGTGCCAACAGGCTCCGTCCAATGCCCTGGCCTTGAAAAGAAGGCAACGTGGCGAACTTCCGGAACTGGGCCTGGTCCTGCTCTATAAATAAGGAGAGTACCGAAACCAGTTCCTCGTCTACAAAATACCCGAAGTGAACGCCTTCGCCATCGTTGGGAAGCTGAACAAATTTCAGCGGCTTATCCGGCCACATCACCAGCTGCCGAATGGGCCAGGTTTGCTCCGCCGTGATTTGTCTGATCGGCTGGTTACCGGGCATATTTCCGTTTCCGGAGCCAGAACTTCGTCACGCCAAACAGCAACAACAGGGCCAGCGGAAGCCCCAGGTTGATGGCTTGCCATTTGGTGCGCTCTTCCCGTAGCTTCGCTTTGTCTAAGGGGCGCAGCTTGATTTCTTTCCCGCGCAGCTCAATCAGGCCTTTTTCATCCAGCAGGTAATCGGCTACATTTTTCAGGAGTTCTTTGTTGGCAAAGCGGGAACGGGTGAACCGGTCAAAGCCCAACTCCAGCGGCCGGCCGGAGCGCGGATCTACTTCGTTGGCGGCTAAGTCGCCGTCTGAGAACACCACCAGCTGAGACGCTTTCCCTTCGGCCTGAAACGGAATATTGGTGCCTTCCGGTACCGGACGGTTCTTGAACACCGACTGAAACTTGCCCTCCAGCAAATACCCGATCGGGATGGCGCTTTGGCTGAACAGCCTCGGGTCACGGTCAACGCGCGGGTCATTCAGGGAAATAGAAACCGGCGAATCCCGCTTTCGGGAGTACTGTGAGGTCCAGAGCAGTGGCGATTTTTTGATGCCCGGGGCTTTCACCGTGTCCAGGGAACTGACAAACTTGGTTTGCACCGCATCCAGGTGGCGGGTGAGCGGCAGTTGGGAGAAGTTGCTGATCAAAGGATAGTAGCGCCACGGCACCAGCTGCGTCTGCGGTTGATTGCCCATGTAGCCCGTCACCATCGGGATGAAGCTGGCGTTCAAGTCCTGCACCAGATCTGGGTTCACCCGCACGCCGTAGCGGAAAAGTAAATCCTGCAGGTTCAGGTCATAAGGAAACGCCAGAAAGCCCTCCTCCCTAACGTTATCCAGCGAAGCCCGCACGCCATCCAGCATGAAGAGCATCTTTCCGCCCCTGATCAGGAACTGGTCCAGTTTGTATTTGTCCAGCTCAGAGAACGGCTTGGTGGGTTTCATGAGCACCACCAGATTGAAGTTGTTCAGGTCCGGGACTTGCGTGAGGTCCACGCGGTTTACGGTATAATATTCTGAAAGTGTGCCTAAAAAGTCGGCGGCCTGCGGAAGCCACAATTCGCCGTGTCCCTGCAACACCCCCACCCGACCGGCGCTGGTGGAAGCCACTTTCTTGATGGCCGAGGCCAGTTCGTACTCCAGCCCTTCAATGGATTGGTTCAGGCGTTCCTCGGGCGGAGCGGCCTGGCTCCCGCGCAACAGAATAGCGGCAGTTTCTTTGTTCCCCGCCGAAACCAAGGCACCCGGAAATACGATCTTCTCTACTTTCTTGTCGCCTTCCTGCGCAAACAGGTTGGTGGGCTGCAGGCCTTTCTGCGCCAGTTGACTATAAAACTGGTTACGCGCCTGCTCATTCGTATTGGTGTTGGGGTCGATGAACTGGTACTGCACGTTGCCGTCTGAGTACAACCGGAACTCCTCCAGAATCTCGCGGGTGCTGTTCTGCAGTCTCCGGAAGCCCGCCGGAAACTCGCCCTCCAGGTACACTGTGACCTGAACCGGCTCCTTCAGAGCACCCAGCAGATTTTTGGTCTGGTCAGAGATGGAGTACCGCTTATCCTCCGTGAGGTCTATCCGGAAGAAGTAGCGGCTGGCCACGAAGTTGAGCACGAGCAGCAGCCCCACGGCCACCAGAAAGAAGGTCCAATCCTGGCCCCGGCGGCTTTCCACCTTTATTTTTTGCGTTTCAGGGGTTGTTTGCTCTACCATTTCCTGCTCTCCAATACCAGTTTAGTCCCCAAAAGCATGATGGTGATCACACTCAGAAAATACAGCACATCGCGCGAGTCAATCAAGCCTTTGCTGATGGAGTTATAGTGATAGGAAATTCCCAGCTGCGCGATGTAGTACGAGGCCGTGCCCCAGGCATCAATGGAAGCCAGCAGATCAAAGCCGGTGTACACCAGGTAACACAGGAACACCGCCAGAATAAAGGCCACAATCTGGTTCTCAGTAAGAGATGAGGCAAAGATCCCCATCGCCACGAACACCGCGGCCAGAAACACCAGCCCCAGGTAAGAACCGGCCACGGCCGCCGAATCAATGTTGCCCACCGGGTCGCCCAACTGGTACACGCTCACGTAATAGAGCAGCGAAGGCAGCAGCGCGAACAACGCCAGCAGCAGGCAGGCAAAGTACTTGCCCAGCAGCAATTGCGTGTCAGAAAGTGGTTTGGTGAGCAGCAGTTCCATGGTGCCGCCTTTCCGTTCCTCAGCGAAGGCGCGCATGGTGATGGCCGGAATCAGGAACAGGAACAGCCAGGGTGCCAGCAGGAACACACTTTGCAGATCGGCGTAGCCGTAATCCAGCACGCTGCTGTCTGGAAAGACCCACATGAACAAGCCTGTGGCTACCAAAAACACCCCAATGACTATGTAGCCGATGAGTGAGTTGAGGTAGGAGTTAAACTCTTTAGAAAGTATTGCGAACATATTTTGCGAGATATCGGGACCTAAACACCGGTATCTAGTTATATAATGTGATTTGAAGTTATTGTTGTTTAACGTTCTGGTATAAACGATAAATTAACCTGAAGTATAGAATTCAATCCAATTTTGTTTGCTTATCAAAGACAAGCCAATCATCTATGATTTCTCCGTTGTCAGTGGTATCGAGTTGGTAAAAACCTAAAGGCTCTAAGCCCATGAAATAAATGTTATCCGGGTCTTCAATGTAAATCCCGATTCTTGTTCTGATGTGTGGTGTCTGCCTTAGAGTATGGTTAAAGACTAATTCTTGCTCAATCAATCTTACAACTAAATCATTGAACTCATATTCATACCATTCGCTATGACCGTTCTTAGTTTTTTCACTTAATAGCTTTCTACAACTTTCTTCGGCCAGGCTTACCAAACCAAAAAGGCTGGAATGGTTTTCAAGAAATGCTTGTATGTCTTTAAATCTCAAATTTATCAGGCAATAGTATGAGAAATTGGTTTAAACACATTTTTAGAAAAACACTCCTTAAACGGCTTGACCTATTTGGCTCCGTTGTTGGTGTTATCACCAACAACTTAGTGCTCTTTCCGTTTTCAGCCTCATTTCATAAAAACAAGCTAAAAACAGCCAATTCTATTTGCCGTTTTTGGTCAAGTCTTGGAACAGTTTCTCCAGGGAGTTTTCTTCCTGCTGAAGTCCAACCAACGGCCAGCCTCTCTCCCCTGCCAAACGGAAAATGGAAGAGCGGAGATCAATGTTGGAGGCGGCAATGACGCGGTATCTTAATGGTCCGGCGGGCTCAACACGCTCTACTCCTGGTAAAGACAAAAGCGGCGCAGTGTCTACCTCAGATTCAAACTCGGCCAGGATCCTGGTTTCCTTGCGTCCCATGTTCCGGAGATCGGCCACGGGGCTGTCTGCCACCAGTTGACCCTGGTTGATGATGAGCACGCGGTCGCAGAGGGCGCTTACCTCCTGCATAATGTGGGTGGAGAACAAAACTGTCTTCGCCTGTCCTACTTCTTTAATCAGCTGCCTGATTTCCACGATCTGGTTAGGGTCAAGGCCGGTGGTGGGCTCGTCCAGGATCAAGACCTGCGGATCATGGATAAGCGCCTGCGCCAAACCCACGCGCTGCCGGTAGCCCTTAGACAAAGCGCCTATTTTCTTGTGGCGTTCGCGGGTGAGGCCACACAGGTTGATCATCTCCTCGGTGCGGGCCTTCACCTGGGTGCTACCCAGGCCGTGGAGTTTCCCCACGAAGTGCAGGTACTCACGCACGTACATGTCCAGGTACAACGGGTTGTGCTCAGGCAGATATCCTACCTGGCGACGCACCTCCTTGGGTTCTTCCAGCACATCGTGGCCGTTCACCAGTACCGTACCGCTGCTGGGCGGCAGGTAACAGGTGGCGATTTTCATGGTGGTGGATTTGCCTGCCCCGTTGGGACCCAGAAAACCGACAATCTCGCCGCTGCCCACCGTGAAAGAGACATGGTCCACGGCGGCCTGAGGTCCGTACAGTTTGGTGAGGTCTTTTATTTCAATTCCCATGCGTGCGGGTTAGGCTTTTTTGGAAGGCATTGGCCCTTTGGGCATGAGGGGTCGCACCTCAATGTTCACCTGGTGGTAATTGGGCGGCGACTGCAAGGCGTGCACAATGGTAGAGGCAATGTCCTCGGGCTGCATCATGTTCTCTTTGTTGGTGATGCCTTCAAAGTTGTCAAAGAAGCTGGTGTCTGTAGAGCCGGGATAAATGCACGTCACTTTCACCCCGAAATTCCGCACTTCTTTGTACAGGGCCTCTGACAAACCTCGCACGGCAAACTTAGAGGCGCAGTAACCCGTCAGGTTCTCGCTGCCCATTAAGCCGGCAATAGAGGCGATGTTGATGATATGGCCTTCCTTTTGTTTTTTCATCTGCGGCAACACCAGACGCGTGCAGTAGAAAGTACCGTTCACGTTGGTGTCCATCATGGTTTGCCAGTCACGCGGGCTCATAGCGTCAATAGCGCCCTGAATGCCCAGCCCGGCGTTGTTGATCAACACGGAAATGTTCTGCCGAAGGCGCTCCACCGTCTGCTCATACGCGGTGAGCACCGAGTGTTCAAAGCGCACGTCGCACTCAAAGAAATAGAAATCTGGGTGCGAGATTTTGGGCCGCGTGCGGCTCCAGCTTACTACCGTGGCTCCTTGCTCCAGCAACAGTTTGGCGGCAGCCAGACCAATCCCGCTGCTGGCACCGGTGATCACAACTACTTTTCCTTCTAGTTCCATATCTTAGAATTTGCTCAAATTTAATCAAAAGAGAGTTACGGTAGCTGAATAGTTCTTTTTTCGCCCGCCGATTTCAGCAGGGAGACAGAAATTGTAAAAACGCTTTCTTCTATCCTTTCGCCTTACTTATTACTACTATCAGGTCGGGTTTTCCCGATCCACCGTTTTGGGGCCGATTTTCTGAAAACAGCCTTATAACGTAGCGTCTTGCCCAGTTTCAATGGAAGTTTCCCAGCCGTCATAATCGGCGCCGTGGTCCTGCGCCAGGTTCCAGAGGTACACCACCACGTCATGAATGGCGTCTTCCTGGGTGGTGGAGGTAATGGACACCTGCAGTTTATAGGGGGTTTCCTCAATTTCGGGCTCAAAACTCTCCTCTACTTTCTGGTATCCTTTGGACGCTATTTCCTGCCAGTACTTGCTCCGGGAAGCTTCATCCTTGAAATAGATCCAGTGGTCTATCTGCCGCGAGATGGCTGGTTTATCGCCGTTTTCCTCCAGGTGCCGAAGCACTTTCACGTTCTGGATTTTCTGCAAATCTACCGGTTCGGGGAAAAGGAATTCGAAATACACTTCCCAGGCCGCGTCTTCCCAGGTGTCTACCTCAAACCGATAATCGGGGAAGGGCTCCATGGCCTGGCTTACGTAATGCTCTGCAAGTAACACCTCCTCGGCATAGAAATAGAATTTCCGGAGGCCGGCGTTCAGGGTTTTGCCCACGAAGACCGCGCCCAGCGCCGCTTCCAACGAATCTCCCAGGGCTTCTTCCAGGTCACCCAGCGGCTCCCATTCTGCCTCGGAGGGAAAACCGTCCTCTCCGGCCGAGGCCAGCGGAATGGTGACTTCTATCACGTTCGACTGGCTTTCTATGGGAGCAAGCACCCGGAGGTTCAGATCCAGCCCGATGAAGGCTGGTTTATCTTCTATGTGACAGAAATACACCTCCCAGTCCGGTTGATTGTTGTTTGTTTCCATATGGTCTTGCGTTGATTTGGTCCTTAAATATCGCCTAACTGAGGCCGCAGCAGCAGTTCTTCAATCACGGTCTGTTTAGAGAGGCAGTAGGCACCCCATAGGGCCTTGGCCACATCCTCGGGTTTCATGAAGCGTTCCTTGGGCAGGTCCACGCCTTCCCAACTGGCGGTATAGGTGGCCCCCGGCAGCACGGCCGTCACCCGGATGTTGTATTCTTTCAGCTCCTCGCGCAGTACGCGGGTCATGCCGTAGAGCGCATGCTTGGCGATGCAGTAAGAGCCGCCGTTGGTGTACGCGGTGATACTGGCCGTGGAGCAGATGGTGAAGATATGCCCGTCACGGCGCTTGATCATGTCGCCCACCAGCCCTTTGGTGAGGTCATAGGCACTGTACAGATTGGTGTTGATCATCTCGCGCAGCACGGTCTCGCTTTCCTGGTGAATGGTGCCCGGAATGAAGAACCCGGCGTTGTTCACCAGCACATCTACCTTCACCTTCAACGACCGAATGTAGTCCACGAACCGCTGCACCTCGCCCTCCTGACTGACATCGGCGGCCAGGAAGAAGACCTTGGAGAAGGTGTATTTCTGCTCAATATCCAGCTTGAGGGCTTGCAGGTCCTGCTGGTGACGGGAACAGGTGATGATGTGAAAACCTTCGGCGGCGAATTGGTCAATAATAGCCCGCCCAATGCCTTTGGTCCCGCCTGTCACCACTATATATTTTTGCATAGGAATGATGTTTTTTCTTTTTTCAACGTAATATAGGCATTTGAAACCAAGATTGACGTAAACACCGCGCATTGCGGCGGCTCCGCAAAAGACTCTTTCAACCTATTGCATGAAAACCTTTGGTGCATTTTTACTTTTTCTGTCCAGCCTTCTCAAGCGAGGCGAGTCTCCCAGAATCTTATTCAACCGAACCATAGATGAAGCCATCCTGATTGGCATTGACTCTGTTTTCATTGTGGCGGTGGTCTCCACGTTCATTGGGGCGGTAACCTGCGTGCAGATTTCCTACAACCTCACCAACGCCTTGATCCCGCGGTCCACCATCGGGTTCATGGTACGGGAAATGACCATTCTGGAATTAGCGCCCACCATCACGTCCATTGTGCTGGCCGGAAAGGTAGGCTCCAGCATTGCGGGCGGTCTGGGCACCATGCGCATCACCGAACAGGTGGATGCCCTGGAAGTAATGGGAATCAATTCGGCTTCTTACCTGGTGTTGCCTAAGATCTTGGCCGCTTTCTTGGTATTCCCCATGCTGGTGATCACGGCCATGTTTCTTTCCATCATGGGCGGTTACCTGGCCGGCAGTTTGTCCGGCGCCTTGTCGGGGCAAGAGTACATCACGGGCCTCCGCTCAGATTTCATTTCCTGGAACATCACCTTCGCTTTGATCAAATCGCTGGTGTTCGCCTTTCTGGTAGCGGCCATTTCTTCTTACCAGGGTTATTTCACCGAAGGCGGTGCTTTAGAAGTAGGACGAGCCAGTACCAAAGCCGTTACCAACAGCGTAATTGCCATTCTGATTGCAGACTTTGTTTGCGCGCAGTTGTTGCTCTAAATTCTTATTGATTATCGGCAGCCAGAAATGGTTGAATTTGCATGATAGAAATCCATAACATCCATAAAACGTTCAACGGCACCAAGGTACTGGACGGCATCAGCGGAAACTTTGAGTCTGGCAAGATGAACATGCTGCTGGGCGCCAGCGGTACCGGGAAAAGCGTTCTGCTGAAGTGCATTGTGGGACTGGTGAAGCCGGATCTGGGCAGCATCACCTATGACGGCCGCATCTTCGCCAACAACAAGCTGGACATTAAACAGGAAATCAGACGCAAGATTGGGATGCTTTTCCAGGGCAGCGCGCTTTTTGACTCCATGACCGTGAGTGAGAACGTGGAATTCCCCTTGCGGATGCTTTCTGACATGAACCGGACCGACCGCCTGGACCGGGTGCAGTTCTGTCTCAAACGGGTTGGGCTGGAGAACGCGGGCAACAAGATGCCCTCTGAGTTGAGCGGCGGGATGAAGAAACGCGTGGGTATTGCCCGCGCCATTGCCCCGCACTGCACCTACCTGTTCTGCGACGAACCCAACTCGGGCCTTGACCCGTTAACCGCCATCACCATTGATGAACTCATCAAGGAAATCACCTTGGAGTATGATATCACCACCATTGTAGTCACCCACGACATGAACTCGGTGCTGGAATACGGCGACAATGTGATGTTCCTCTACAAAGGCAAAAAGCTTTGGGAAGGGCACAGCAGCACCATCATGGATACCAACGTGAAAGAACTGAATGACTTCATCTTCTCGAACCGCTTGATGCGCGATGCCAAGAAAGTGGAGCAGATTGAGGAAGAGGAAAGACAAGAGGAAGAACGCCACGAAGAAGAACAAAACCGCAGCGACCGGTAGTCCAACGTCTCCTGGTTCTATCATCTCCCTATCATAAAACCCGTTTTGGGAGTACTTCTTCAAAAGAAGGCCCAAAACGGGTTTGAGGTTTCAGGCGCTTACCCAAAGGATTTGTATGCGTTGACCTTCAGTTTGACTACCCTTTAGGCTAATGAATTCTATACTTGAGTAGGACCAAAGAAAAAGCCCGTGTTTTAGGCCTGTTTTCTTTAAAACAGGCCTAAAACACGGGCTTTCTGATTCGTTATTTACTACAGCTCAAACAGAATACCGGCAATAGTGGCAGTCATCATGCAGGCAATAGAAGCCCCTAATAACGCGCGTAAACCAAGCTTAGACAGATTTCCTTGCTGGCCAGGAGCCATCCCGCCAATGCCGCCAATCTGGATGGCGATGGAACTGAAGTTGGAGAACCCGCACAGCGCATACGTCGCCAGAATAATTGATTTCTGCGACAACGTACCAGCTTCCTTCATTTTTGCCAAGTCCATGTAGGCCACAAACTCGTTTACGGCGGTTTTCTGGCCTAAAAGGCTACCTACCTGCAGCGTATCTTGCCAAGGGCTTCCCATCAAGAAGGCAAACACCCTGAAAATCTGCCCCAGGATGTACTGGAAATTGAGCCCTTCAAAGCGGCCACCTGTATTGCTCACGATGATGTCGTTCAAACCGGAGAAAGAACCCAGCCATAACAGGATGGAGTTCAACAAGGCGATCACCGCAATGAAGGCCAAAAGCATCCCGCCTACGTTCAACGCTAATTTTAAACCATCGGCGGCCCCGGTAGACATGGCGTCAATCACGTTCACCCCCAGAGATTCTTTACTTACCTCCAGAGTGGTATTGATTTTGTCGCCCTCCGTTTCGGGAACCAGAATCTTGGCCATTACAATACCCGCTGGCGCGTTCATGATAGAGGCCGTGAGCAGGTGGGCCGCAAATACGGCCTGTTGCGCTGGATCGTCGCCTCCTAAGAAGGCCACGTAGGCAGCCAGTACTCCGCCCGCCAAAGTAGCCATCCCGCCCGTCATCAAACACATCAACTCAGAGCGGGTCATGTTCTGGATGAAAGGCCGCACCAACAGCGGGGCCTCGGTCTGCCCCAGGAAGATATTACCCGCCGCTGAAAGACTTTCAGCACCAGATAAACGCATTCCTTTAGACATAATCCAGGCAATGCCGTACACTATTTTTTGCAGAACCCCCAGGTAATACAAACCAGCCGTTACAGTAGAGAAGAAGATGATGGTAGGTAACACTTTGAAAGCAAAGATGTAACCTGTTCCGGCGGGCGAATTAGGCTTGGCCAACTCGCCAAAAAGAAACTCGGCTCCGGCATCGGCGAAGCTCAGCAACTTCACAAATCCCTCACTCACCACCTCAAAGCCTCTTTTCACCACCTCAATCTCCGTCACCAGCACCCCGAAGATAATCTGAAGAAGTACCCCTACTCCTACCAATTTCCAGCTAATGGCTTTTCGGTTAGTAGAGAAGAGAATCGCAATTCCTATAAGGATGAAATAGCCGATGAGGCCCTGGAACACAGATAACATAGAAGAGAAATATCATCAAAATTAAACCAAATTCTGATGAAAAAGAAAAAGTCTTAGGCGTGGCCTAAGACTTTCTGCTTCTGGGTGTGAAAAAGCTTAATTCCGTTTGTTCAATTCGTCGCGGATTTTGGCGGCCCGTTCGTAGTCTTCTTTCTCCAGGGCATCGTTCAGCATGGTGTTCAGCTCCTCTACAGACACTTCCTTGAGGTTGCCTTTGCTACCGCTGCCCGAGCCGGTGGAACTGGCCGAGGTGGTGGTCGGGATTTCGTCGGTTTCCTCTTCGTCCTCGTCTTCTTCCATATCACTTAAGATGATACCGGCTTCTGACAAGACAGACTCTACCGTGTAAATAGGAACCCCAAACCGCAGGCCAATGGCGATGGCGTCTGACGGACGGGCATCCAATTCAAACTCCTTCTCCCCGTCTGTGCAGACGATTTTGGAGAAGAAAACCCCTTCCTTTAAATCCGAAATCATAATCTCCTGTACGCTCACCTCCATTTGCTGGGCAAACGACTTAAACAAGTCATGGGTCAGCGGGCGCGTAGGGTTAATCTTTTCAATCTGGATGGCAATGGACTGCGCCTCAAACATGCCTATGATGATAGGCAAACGGCGGCTTCCTTCCTTTTCGCCCAAAACCAGGGCGAATGATCCAGATTGCGACTGGCTTGAGGACAAACCAAGAATCTCTAGCTCAATTTTCTTCACAGTATCTCTTCTATTTGTCTAAAGCTTTGGCGGCTTCTATCAATTTTGGAACAATCTCCGTCGCGTCTCCCACAATGCCGTAATCTGCGGCTTTGAAGAAGGGTGCCTCCGGATCTTTATTGATAACGACAATTACTTTAGAAGAGTTAACCCCTGCCAGGTGTTGGATGGCTCCGGAGATACCCACAGCTATGTACAAATTAGGGCTGACGGTGATCCCGGTCTGGCCCACGTGCTCATGATGCGGTCTCCAACCCACGTCGGCCACGGGCTTGGAACAGGCAGTAGCCGCACCCAGCGTTTTAGCCAGGTCCTCAATCAAATGCCAGTTTTCCGGCCCTTTCAAGCCTCTACCGCCCGAAACCACCAGATCCGCCTCGGTCAACAGGATATCGCCGGACTGGCGGATGGTTTCTTTGGGAGCCGTGGCGAAGTCTGCGTCAGACAAATCTGCGGAGAAATTCTCTACCGTGGCAGTTCCGCCATCGGTAGTTTCAATGTCAACCGCATTTTTCTTAACGGCAATTATTTTTTTATCAGAAGACAATTCCACGTCTGAAAACGCCTTTCCGGAGAAAACTCCGCGGCGCACCGTGAACGAAGAACCGTTGATCTGGGGCAGAGACACTACGTTGGTCGCCAGAGAAGCACCCAGTTTCACCGCCAGGCGCGACCCGATGGCAGCGCCTATGTTGGAGTTGGAAAGCACAATCACCGTGGAGTTCTCAGACTCGGCGGCTTTGGCAATCACTTTCACGTACGCGGCGGCCACGAAATCATGCAGGCGGCTGTCATTGTCTAACAATACTTTGGAAATACCCTGCTCGCCTAAACGGGTCAAGGCATCGGCCTGCACATCACCGATGGCTACGGCGGTGGCCGAGGTACCCAGCGAGGCGGCTACTTTGCTCCCGTACGAAGCTGCTTCCAGGGAAGACTTCTTCACTTCGCCGTTCGCGCATTCAATCACTACTAATACTGACATGCTTATAGAACTTTAGCTTCGTTGCGTAATAATTTAATCAAGTCACCGGCGCTCTCGGCGGGAATCATCTTCACGCCAGACTTGGCAGGCGGCAACTCATAGTTCTGGACGCTGGTCTTTGCTTCCTGACCTACGGGCTCCACTACTTTCAGGGGCTTGGTGCGGGCCGTCATGATGCCGCGCATGTTGGGGATACGGGGCTCGGCCATGGGCTGCTGGGCACTTACCACCAACGGAAGCGACGCCTCAATGATCTCTTTTCCGCCTTCAATCTCGCGCTCCAGGGTAGCGGTAGAGCCGTTCACGTCCAGTTTAATGGCGGGCGCGATGGTAGGGATGCCTAACAGCTCGCCTACCATGCCGTGCACCTGGAAACCGTTGTAGTCAATAGACTCACGGCCCATCAGGATGAGGTCATAGCCGCCTTCTTGGGCGTAGTGGGCAATCTGCTGGGACACCAGGAAAGCATCGGTGGGTTTCAAATTAACTCTGATGGCGTCATCCGCCCCAATGGCCAGCGCTTTCCGGATGTTAGGTTCCGTATCAGCCTCGCCCACGTTCAATACCGTCACCGATCCGCCCTGGGCTTCTTTCAGCTCAATGGCACGGGTCAAGGCATATTCATCGTAAGGGTTAATGACAAACTGTACACCAGCCGTGTTAAACGCTTTACCGTCAGCGGAAAAGGTTATTTTGGTGGTGGTATCAGGCACGTTGCTAATGCAAACTAAGATCTTCATTTAACTTAGGGTTAGCTTAATTAAGTTAATTTTGTGGGCAATTTAAAGAATAATTCATCAAATGGAAACGACTAACAGCAGATTGACGCAACTCCTGGGCTTCTACGAGGAAGATCCGAACGATCCGTTCACACTCTATGCAATCGCGATGGAATACCGCCCCAATGATGCCCAGAAGGCCCGCTTTTTCTATGAAAAATTATTAGCCGAACATCCCGAGTACGTAGGCACTTACTATCACGCCGCCAGCCTCTATCTGCAGCTAGAGGAGCCGGAACTCGCCAAACAGGCGTACCAGAAAGGCATGCAGGTCGCCCGGCAGTCGGGCCAACTCCACGCCTTCTCTGAGTTGCAGCAGGCCTACAACAAGATGATGGGTTTAGATTACGAAGATGATTAAAAAATAGTTTGCATGCATACTATTTTTGCGTTTTTCTGCCGATTTCCGCAAAACGGTTCCAAAATCGTCAGCGCCGGGGGGTATTCCCTGCGCTGCTAACCCTAGCCTAAAGAAGGTGTTGGTAGGGAGAACAAGCGGATAAGTAAGAAGCAAACAAAAGGAGAATGGAGCAGCGATGCACAAAATTGCAGCTCCACCTAAACTTCCCGTTTGCTTTGCCTGTAAGAGGAGCATTCGTGTTCGTTCAGGTTCCTATGAAACAGTGGTTACTCTACTTGCTGGCTTCCCTGCCTTTGGTATGTCATGCCCAGGCCCAACGGGATTCCTTATCCCAAACGCCCATCAACACCGACCGCCCCAACCAGACGGAGGCCTCCAGTGTGGTTCCCTTTGGCACGTTACAGGTGGAGAGCGGCTGGTTCAGGCAGGTAGATCGGATAGACGGCGTTAGAACGATGGATGTCTTCTACCCCATCACCCTCATCCGGCTGGGGATTCTGGAGCGAATGGAACTGCGTTTTCAGGACGAATTTCACAAAAACGAGCTAAAAGACGAAAGCGGTCCGCACCAGACGAAAGGCTTGGATGCCTTCACCATCGGAACAAAAATCAACGTGACCGAGGAGAAAGGGCTACTCCCCGAGATTGCCTTCCTCGGAAATCTGGTGATCCCCTCCGGTTCTTCCGCATTTCGGCCCGCCCATGTTGCTCCTGAGGTTCGGTTAGCGCTTTCCCATACCCTTTCCAATACGTTTGACCTGGGCTATAACGTGGGCTATGAATGGGACGGCGACTCACCGGAAGGAACGGGTATTTACACCTTATCTGTGGGGGCAGCTCTCCCGCATCACTGGGGAACCTATTTGGAGGTGTTTGGTGACAAGCCGGAGAAAGGACATTGGCACCATTCCGCCGACGGAGGCTTCACCTTCTCGCCCCGCAACAACCTTCAGCTGGACGTGTCTTCCGGCATCGGGCTCACCAAAGATGCCCCCGATTATTTCCTGAGCGCGGGTTTCACTTTCAGACTGCCCAAGTGATTTCGATTTCGGGAAAACGATGCAATGGCTTTCCGGTATCAAGCGCTGCAAGGCTAAAATTTCCGCAGGTGCGCCTTTTTATTTCGGGAAAACAGTACTTTAGCGCGTCTTCCCGCCCTTTGCACCGGCTCTCATCACTTTCTAATCTGGCTCTAATCAGCCTATAATACGGGTACTCTACTTTTGGACATTCTCAAACAGAATGCCCATGTTGAAACCCAGATTGATCTTTCTGCATTTCCTGCTGGTCTTTACCCTTCAGCCGGTTTTAGCACAGTTTACCGCCACTTCTTCTCCTTTCGTTCCAGCGCCTTCAGACTCGCTTCGGGTCACCCTTTTAGAGGCCGAACAGCTCTTTCAGGAGCGGAATCTTCCGTTGCTGGCCCAGAAAACCGCCATTGAAGCCTCGCGGGCAGCTGTCATCCAAGCCAGATTATTCGAGAACCCTGTACTCAGTGTAGACCAGGGCGTCTATAACCCCACCAACAGCCGCTACTTTGACCTTTCCAAACAAGGGCAGACGTACGTGCAGGTAGACCAGCTTTTTTACCTGGCCGGGAAACGCAACAAACGGGTACAAGTAGAGCAACTGAACACCCAACTCACTGAGCAGGCCTACTTTGATTTGCTGCGCACCCTGCGGTTTGCCCTGCGCACCAGCTTTATAGAACTGCACTACAAAATGCAAGGCTACCAGGTGCTGCAGGAAAGAACCCAGGCGGTGCAACGGCTGGTCACCGCCTTAGACCAGCAGTACAAGAAAGGAAACATCCCTTTAAAGGAAATCACCCGGCTAAAAGCGCTCCTCTTCCAGTTAGGCAACCAGCAGCTGAGTTTGCTGAACGAGATCCAGGAAGAACAAGCGGAACTTCGGCTGCTTACCGGTACGCCTGCCACCACCACCCTTGTCCCGCTGGTGGAGGAAACTGCCCTGCAGCCCATCACCGGAAACCAACTCAATTTTACCCAGTTACTGGAAACCGCCCAGGAAAACCGCTTCGACCTGAAATCGGCGGAGACGGACGTGCAGTTGCAGCAAGCCAACCTGAAGTTACAGAAAGCGCTGGCAGTACCTGATCTTACCGTTGGGGCGAATTATGACCGGCAAAGCAATTTCATCCGGGATTATGTGGGGTTGAACCTCTCCGTGCCGCTCCCACTCTGGAACCGCAACCAAGGCAACATCAAAATGGCCCAGCACGAGGTGGAACGCAGCCAGCAACTCTTAACCCAGCAGCAACGGGTGGTGGAAAACGAAGTGATGCAGGCCTACCTAAAGGCGCAGGAAGCCCAGAAGTTCTACGCCTCCTTTGATCCCAACTTTCGGCAAGACTTCGACCGTCTCCTGGAAGGCGTCACCTCCAGCTTTGTGCGCCGCAACATCAGCCTCATCGAGTTCCTGGATTACTACGAAACCTACACCGACAGCATCACCCAACTGCTGGAACTCAGCACCAACCGCCTGCGCACCCTGGAGGAAATTAATTTCACGGTGGGCAAACCGGTCATCTCTTATTAACCTATCCTCTCGCCATTACTTGAACTCATATGAAAAGAATAGCAGTACTTCCGCTTCTGGCCGTTTTTAGTGGAGCAGCCCTCTTCACTTCCTGCTCTGAAGAAAAGAAACCCTTTGCCGCCTCTCCCCTCGCCCCCCATGAACTATGCCTGACCGATACGCTCTCCAATCTGGTCAAAATGGACACTGCTCGGCTGCAGAAAGTGACAAACCAATTACAACTGGCTGGCAGAATTGCCCTGGATGAGAAGAAAGTGTTTCAGGTGTTTCCCCTGGTGGGCGGGCACGTGCAAGCCGTAAAGGTGGAACTGGGCGATTACGTGCAGAAAGGCCAGACCCTGGCGGTGATCCGGAGTGGTGAAATCGCGGAGTTTGAGCAGCAGCGTATTGCCGCGCAATCGGGGCAACAGGTGGCGCAGAAAAACCTGGACGTGGCCAAGGACATGCTCGCCGCCGGGCTTATTTCTGAAAAGGAACTGCTGGCCGCACAACAGGAGAAAAAGAACGCGGATGCGGAGGTTCAGCGCCTGAAGCAGATTTACGGCATCTATAGCATCGGGAAAGGTTCAGAATACGTGGTGAAAGCCCCCTCGGCGGGGTTTGTGGTGGAGAAAAACATCAACGCCGACATGCAGATCCGCTCAGACCATGATACCAACATCTTCACCATTTCCAGCATGAACGAGATCTGGGTTATGGCCAATGTGTTTGAGTCGGATATCGCCAAGATCAAGGAAGGCTACGCCGCCGAGGTCACTACGCTCAGCTACCCAGACAAGGTGTTCCAGGGCAAGATAGACCGCATCTTCAACGTGCTGGACCCCGAGACCCGCACCATGAAAGTACGGGTACGCCTGGACAACCCAGATTTCTCCCTGAAACCCGAGATGTTCGCCAACATTCGGCTGCAGTACCAAGATGGAAACGAGCAGCTGGCCATTCCCGCTCAGTCAGTGATCTTTGACCAGGGCAAAAATTTTGTCATGGTGTACCGCAAACGCTGCGATGTGGAGCGTCGGGAGGTGCAGATTTCCCAAACCGTAGGCCAGACGGCTTATCTCAAAGGCGGCTTGAAAGATGGCGAAAGTGTCATCAGTAAGTACCCGCTGTTGGTCTACAACGCCTCCAAAGCGAAATAAACTACTTCGCGTTTGGGCCCCCTTTTCCTAAAAGAAGCCTCAAAACGGACAGCATCAGGCCCTCTGTGCCTGGCCTACGGTAGCCAACGTCTCAGTTATTCCTTTTCTCATGAATTCATTCATTAAAAATATAATCGGGTTTTCGCTCAAGAACCGGTTTCTGGTCTTTTTCATTACCGCTGGCATTGTGCTGGCGGGTATCTTCAGTTTCCTGCACACACCCATTGAGGCGTTCCCGGACGTGACCAACACGCGGGTGCAGATCATCACGCAATGGCCCGGCCGCAGCGCCGAGGAGGTGGAGAAGTTCGTAACCATACCCATTGAGGTGGAGATGAACGTGGTGCCTAAAAAGACCAGTCTGCGGTCCATCTCGCTCTTCGGACTATCGGTGGTGACCATGATCTTTGAAGACGAGGTAGACGATTTCCACGCCCGGCAATTGGTGGCCAACCAACTCGCCACTGTGAGCCTGCCCGAGGGCATTGATGCCGAGATGCAGCCCTCCGCGGGGCCCACCGGCGAAATTTTCCGCTACACCCTGGAAAGCAATACCAGGGATGTACGCGAACTGAAAACCATTCAGGACTGGGTGATCGATCGCAAGCTGAAAGGCGTGCCCGGGATCGCCGACGTAGTGAGCTTTGGGGGAGAAGTGAAGACCTACGAGGTAAGCGTAGACCCCAGCCTGATTGGGAAATATAACATCACCGCGCCCGACGTGTACGAGGCCATTGCAAAGAGCAACCTCAACGTGGGCGGCGATGTGATTGAGAAGAACGGGCAGGCGTATGTGGTGCGCGGCATCGGGCAGCTCAACAACATAGAAGAGATTGAGAACGTGATGGTCACCGACCGTAACGGCGTACCCGTGCTCATCCGCAACGTGGCTACGGTCACAGAATCGCATTTGCCTAATCTGGGCTACGTGGGCCGCGACGAGAAAACCAATCTGGTAGAAGGCATTGTAGTGATGCGCAAAAACGAGAACCCCAGCGAGGTGCTGGCCTCGCTCAAAAACAAGATCACCGAACTGAACGAGCAAGTGCTGCCCGATGACGTGCAGATTAAACCGTTCTATGACCGTTCTGACCTGATCGGGTTTACCACCAAAACAGTCTCGCATAACCTGCTGGAAGGTATTATTCTGGTTACGGTCATTGTGTTCCTCTTCATGGCCGATTGGCGCACCACTGTGACGGTTGCCATCATCATTCCGCTGGCCTTGCTCTTCGCTTTTGTGTGTATGCGCCTCAAAGGCATGTCGGCGAACCTGCTGTCTATGGGCGCGATTGACTTCGGGATTATCATTGACGGTGCCGTGGTGATGGTGGAAGGCTTGTTTGTGGTGCTGGACAAGAAAGCGCACGAAGTGGGTATGACCCGCTACAACCTGCTTTCCAAGCGCGGCATCATCAAGAAAACGGCCATCGATCTGGGTAAATCCATTTTCTTCTCCAAACTCATCATCATCACGGCGCTACTGCCCATCTTCGCCTTTCAGAAGGTGGAAGGCAAAATGTTCTCGCCGCTGGCCTACACGCTGGGCTTTGCCCTGCTGGGCGCTTTGTTCTTCACCCTCACGCTGGTGCCGGTGCTTTCCAGCATACTTTTAAACAAGAACGTGCGGGAGAAAAACAATCCGTTTGTGAACTTCCTGAACAAGTACGTCTACAAGGGCTTCAGCTTTACTTATAAACACAAGCGGGCGAGTTTAGTAGTGGCGTTGGTCATTATGGCCGCGGGGCTTTTCACCTTCAGGTTCCTGGGCTCGGAGTTCCTGCCGCAGTTGAATGAGGGTGCAGTGTACGTGCGGGCCAGCATGCCCATGAGCACTTCCCTGAAACAATCGGTGGAGATGTCAGAAAAGATCAGGAAAACCATCCGGTCCTTTGACGAGGTGAAGCAAGTGATGTCGCAGACGGGCCGCCCCAACGACGGCACCGATCCTACCGGTTTCTTCAACATTGAGCTGCACGTGGACCTCAAACCCAAAGACGACTGGCAGCGCAAAATCAGCAAAGAAGCCCTCATCCAGGAGATGCAGACCCAACTGGCGGCGTACCAGGGCATCAGCTTTAACTTCTCGCAGCCCATCATGGACAACGTGGAGGAAGCGGTCTCCGGGGTGAAAGGCTCCATGGCGGTGAAGGTGTTCGGGGATAATCTGCAACAACTGGAAGTTGTGGGGGACAGTGTCTACAACGTACTCCGACAGATTGAAGGGATCGATGACCTGGGCGTGATCAACCTCATCGGGCAGCCCGAGATGCAGATTGAACTGAACCAGCAGCGCATGGCCTCCTACGGCGTCTCCACCGCCGATGCACAGGCGGTGATTGAGATGGCCATTGGGGGGAAAGGGGCCAGCAGCCTCTACGAAGGCGAGCGTAAGTTTGCCATCAGAATCCGGTATCAGCAGGAGTTCCGGAACAACGAGGAGCAGCTGGCCAATCTGCGGGTGCCCACGAGCCACGGCGGCAACATCTCGCTGAAGGAAATTGCCCAAATCAGCAGCGTGACCGGCCCGGCCTTTGTCTACCGCGAAGACAACGCCCGCTTCATTGCCGTGAAGTTCTCGGTGCGCGGCCGTGACCTAGGCAGCACCATCAAAGAGGCGCAGGAGAAGGTGAACCAAGCGGTGAAACTGGACAAAGGCATGCACCTGGAGTGGAAAGGCGAGTTTGAAAACCAGATCCGGGCCACCGACCGCCTCACGGAAGTGGTGCCGGTAAGTATCGTCCTGATCTTCCTGATTCTGTTTGCTTTGTTCGGGAACGGACGCGATGCGGCGCTGGTGATTTTGAACGTGCCGTTTGCCTTGATTGGCGGTATTCTGGCCCTCCTCATCACGCATACCAATTTCAGTATCTCCGCCGGAGTTGGTTTTATCGCTCTTTTCGGAATATGCGTCCAAAACGGAGTAATCCTGATCTCGGTGTTCAAGAACAACCTGCTGGAGGAAATGCCGCTGGCACAAGCCATCCAGGAAGGCGTGAAGGAGCGCACCCGGCCGGTAGTGATGACCGCCATGATGGCCGCCATCGGCTTGCTTCCCGCGGCGCTCTCTACCGGCATCGGCTCCGAGACTCAGAAACCGCTGGCGATTGTGGTCATTGGCGGCCTCATCAGCGCCACCATCCTCACCCTGCTCATTTTCCCGCTGCTGTTTGACAGTGTTTACAAGAGAACACTCAAGAAACGAACCAAAGGTCGCGTTGCTCAGAACCGAGAGGCCGTGCCCGCATAGTTTAGTTTTGACAGGTTAAATTGTTTGTGTAACGGTTCGGGCTTGAGTGGACCGGGGTGGCCAGTTGCCACCCCGGTTATTTAAGTGGACGGGTTTTGGAGGTGTTTTACGGAAAAAAAGCCTAAAACGCACCCATAGTTTCGAGGTTTAATCCCCTGAATTTGTGCGGTATCCTGGCACAATACACAAGTTCAATTCCCTCCTATTCTCACTTATAAAAACTCTTTTTTCTATACTTAAAGGATCTTCTATGGAAACGCTTATAGAGAAGTACAATACCCTTCAGAAGCAAATTGTAAGCGAATTAACGGAGGAGCAAAAAGTAGAAGAAGGCAGCTCTACTTCCGCCTTAAAAACCTTTGTAAAAGAAATCCATTGGAACATGCTCCACCACTCTATTTACGTGATTGAGGTGGGGGAACTGGCGAAAAAGAACTTCCTGAAATTTGGGCCCGAGGGTACCTCGGGGCTTCCGGAGATGGGTAGGCGTTACCTGCGGCTGTTCGGGCTTCTGAGTGCCGTGTATCAGCAGAAGCTGGCCATTGAAAACCTGCTGGAGATTTATGAGATCGAAGAAAAGGAGAAAATCTCGTCTGGTTTAAATAGTTCTGAGATCATCAACCTGTGCAACCAATTAGGCGCGCACGCCACCCATTTCAGAAGCAATCCCTCCGTATCTGAGCATCCGTACAAGAAGTACGATCTCTCCCGGGCCGCCTTAGAGGCTAAGAATACCCGGCAATTAATTAAGAAATACGAGTTTGAGAGTTTCGATTTACTGGATGACTTGATCTACTTTGACAAAAAAGCGGAACTCACCTTGTCTTATATGCTGGCGGAATTACTCAAGAAAGCTTACAAAAATCAAGGCGAGTTATATGAGCTGTATGTAACGCTCCAGAAAGAAGGTGATGCGAGATCAACTAAAAATTAATAAATACCTAATCAATTGTATACCCCACTGTTTTAAGCCTCATTTTGCAAAATTGCCTTCAAAACAGGCTACTATTTGGCTATGGGCAAAAGGAGTGTGACGGTGGTTCCTTTTTGGAGAGAGGAATCGATTTTGATCGTGCTGCCATGGAGGCGCATGATCTTCTCGGTCATGGCCAAACCAATGCCGGTGCCTGAGCGGGAACGGGCGTTCTGGGCCCGGTAAAACGGCTCCAACACCCGGGTAATTTCCTGCGCCGGGATGCCAATTCCGCTGTCCTGCACCTGCACTGCCACTTGCCTGTCCTGGCAGGTGAGCTTCACGTCTACCCGCTGATGCTCAGAGAATTTAGAGGCGTTCTCCAGCACGTTTCTCACGGCAATCTGCAAGAGGTTGCGGTTCCCCGAAACGATGACCAGTTCTGCTTGCGCCGGCAAATCTGAGAAATCCAGGTGAAGTTGATTCTGCGGAAGCTGGTGGTTCAGGTCGGTCTTCACTTCCAGCAACACTTCATCAATCCGGACCTGGTCCTGACGCACGGCCTGCTCATCAAACCCGGTTTGGGCCAGCAGAATCAGGTCTGAGGTAAGCTTTTCCAAGCGGCCCGTCTCCTTCTGCAAGGTCTCCAGCGATTGTTTGTACTCCTCCGGCGAGCGGTCTTTCATCAAGGTCACTTCCAGTTCTCCTCTGATGGCCGTCAAGGGGTTGCGCAACTCGTGCGAGGCGTTGGAGATAAAGCTTTTCTGCATGTAAAAGGAAGTCTCCAGGCGCTCCAGCATCTGATTGAACGTAGAGATCAGGTTGCCGATCTCATCACGGCTTTCCCGTTCCTGTACCCGCAGGTGAAGGTTGGAGGCGCGTATTTTATTCACCTCCTGCACAATGGAAACGATGGGCTGCAACACTTTACGGGCGAAGAAATGGCCCGCCGCCGCCATCACCGCCATCCCAACCAAGACCGTGGTGAGCAGGATTTCCTGCAAATTGCGGAGTTTGCTGGTGCCGGTCACATCTACCGCCGACACCAGAATGTAGAAATTTCCCTGGTTGTCTTCATACCAGAGCCCTACCACCTGCCTTTCCTCCTGCCAGAACTCGGCCTGTTTTTTCCGGTCTATTTCGTCAAAAACCCGCGCCGGAACAGTTAACACGCTGCTGCCCGGGGCCACTTTGGGCACGCGGTTGCGGTCATAGATGGTAAGCGTTTCGTGGGCCAGACTTTGAAAGTACTTCCGCTGCACGTTCTGCATGCTGGCGGCGCTGAGTTCGTCGCGTTCCAGGTACATCTGCGCCGAAATGACGCCTCGGTCCATCAGCCGCTGGAAGAACTGCCGCCGGGTGTACTGCTCCGCAAAAAAGTAAATGATGATGCCCATGAAGATGAGCACCACCGTGGTAAGCCCGGTAAAGAGAAGGGTGAGTTGATTCCGGAAATTCACGCGTCCTCCGGCTTCTTAAGGATGTACCCCATCCCCACCACCGTATGAATCAACTTGGTGGGGAATTCCTTGTCGATCTTGTTGCGGAGATAGTTCACGTACACGTCCACCACGTTGGAGCCCAAATCAAAGTTCAGGTCCCATACGTTTTCAAGTAAATCGATCCGGGACAAAACTTTTCCCTGCCGTTTCAGGAAGTACTCCAGCAAGGCGAATTCGCGGGCAGTCAGGTTGATGAGTTTGCCGTCTCGGGTGACTTCTTTGGTATCTAGGTTCAGCTGCAGATCGCTTACCTGCAGCAGGTTGCTGGTATGCGACGTTTCGGCCCGGCGGGCTAGCGCCCTGACCCGCGCCACCAGTTCCTTGAATTTGAAGGGCTTCGTTAAGTAATCATCGGCACCGGCTTCCAGCCCGTCCACAATGTCATCGGTGGCGCCCAAGGCAGTCAGCAACAGCAGCGGCGTTTTGATTTGCTCCTGGCGTAATTGACGGCAGAGATCCAGGCCGCTCAGGTGCGGCATAATGATGTCCAGCACAATAACCTTGTATTCGTTCTGCAGGGCCAGCCGTTTGCCGGTAAGGCCGTCATAGGCAACTTCCACCTCAAACGTCTGTTCCTGAAGACCTCTTTTGATGAACGCCGCCACATTGGGCTCATCTTCAATGACCAGTACTTTCATCTAAAAATTCATAATCCGGGCGTACTTCTTGAACTGCGCGGTGATTTAAAGGTACAGGAATATCGGCCTAAATAAAAGCCTTTCTGCACTTGAGAGCTTCCTTCAACACCTCGCCTATGCTCATTGAAAACCTGCAGCAGCACAGTTGTGGCAATACAGGAATCAGATTGGCGCTGGTTCATTCAGACATCAGAAAAGCGGCCTATTTCTTAGTTGTTGTGAGTCTCCATGAAGTAATTCTTCAGTAGAGGCATCTGCTTCAGGCCTTCTAAATACCAGATTCTGTTTTAAGGCTGATTTTCTAAAAACACCTGTAAAACGGGCTCCGCCATCGATTTCTTTGGGGAGAAGCAAAAGAATGTTCTTTCTACCCTAGAGTATGTAAGCGGAAACTCGTAAATTTAATGCCATCGTTGGCACTCCTTTTGCCATACAAAAACATACTTCAAATTAGACTAACTCCCTATGCGGTTACTCCCCACCCTAAGATTACTTATCATCGGGCTTATCTTGTTCGCCTCCCTCCCGGCCTTCAGCCAGGTAAGGCTTCCTAAACTGGTCAGTAACGGCATGGTGCTGCAGCGCGGGAAAGACCTGCAGATCTGGGGCTGGGCCGGTAAACAGGAGAGCGTCAAAGTTTCTTTCAACCAAAAGGATTATAAAACCACCGCCGATACCGCCGGAAACTGGAAAGTAACCGTTCCTGCCCAGAAAGCGGGCGGTCCGTACACCATGACGGTTCAGGGCAGCAACACCATCACCTTAACCGATATTCTGGTGGGCGATGTGTGGGTGTGCTCGGGCCAGTCCAACATGGAAACGCCCATGAGCCGGGTGGCCCCTTTGTACAAAGAGGAGATCGCGACGGCCTCCAACCCGCAGATCCGGTATTTCGAGGTTCCTAAAACGCCGGTCTATACCGGTCCTCAGCAGGACCTGGAAAAAGGCACCTGGCAAACCGTGACGCCCAAGACCATCCCCAGTTTCTCGGCTCTGGCTTATTTCTTCGCCAAAGAACTGCAGGAGAAGTACAAGGTTCCGATTGGATTGATCAACGCCAGCCTGGGCGGCTCGCCGGCGGAGGCCTGGATCAGCGAAGAATCCATCAAAGCTTTCCCTACCCACTACCAGGAAGCGCAACGTTTCAAAGACAAAAACCTCATCGCGCAAATTGAGAAAACGAACAGCGAGATGAACCGGGCCTGGTACACCCAGCTCCGGCAATCCGACGAAGGCTTCAAGCAGAAAGACCGTCCCTGGACCAGCCCAGACGTGTCTACCGCTGACTGGAGCACCATGAAAATACCCGGTTATTGGGCCGACCAGCCTCTGGGGCCGGTAAATGGCGTGGTTTGGTTCAGAAAAGACATTGAGGTACCGGCCGCCATGGCGGGCAAACCCGCGTATCTGCTGCTGGGAACCATTGTGGACGCCGATTCCACGTTTATCAACGGCGTGCTTGTGGGCACCACGGGGTACCAATATCCGCCCAGAAGGTATGACGTGCCGGCCAATGTCCTGAAAGAAGGCAAGAACACGCTGGTGGTGCGCGTCATCAGCAACGGAGGCCGCGGAGGATTTGTGGAAGACAAGCCGTATTCCCTGGCCGCCGGCGGCACCACCATTGACCTGAAGGGCGACTGGAAATACAAACTGGGCGCCCGCATGGAGCCGATGGGCAGCCAGGTAAACGTCCGCATGAAGCCCACCGGCTTGTTCAACGCCATGATCGCCCCTCTGCATAACTACCAAATCAAAGGCGTGATCTGGTACCAGGGCGAGTCAAACGCCGGCCGGCCCGAGGAATACCGCACCTTGTTCCCTACCCTCATCAAGGACTGGAGAAACTTCTGGAACCAGGGCACTTTCCCCTTCGTGTTTGTGCAGCTGCCTAACTTCATGAAAGCCCAACCGCAACCCAGCGAGAGTGGCTGGGCCATGACCCGCGAAGCCCAGGCCGGTGCCCTGGCCCTGCCGCAAACGGCCATGGCGGTGGCCATTGACTTAGGCGAATGGAACGACATTCACCCGCTGAATAAAAAAGATGTGGCTCACCGCGTGGCCTTGGCGGTTCAACCGTTGGCGTACGGCGCTAAGAACCTGGTGTCTTCTGGCCCTACGTTCAAGTCCATGCGGAAGGAAGGCAACAAGATTATTCTGACGTTCACCAATACCGGCAGCGGCCTGGTGAGCAAAGGCGGCGGAGAGCTGAAGTATTTCGCGGTGGCCGGCAAAGACAAGAAATTCAAGTGGGCCAAGGCGCAGATCAAAGGAAATACCGTGGTAGTCTGGAACGAGGAGATTTCCTCGCCGGAGGCCGTGCGCTACGCCTGGGCAGACAACCCCGAGGGCGCTAACCTCTACAACAAAGAAGGCTTGCCCGCCGCCCCTTTCAGAACCGATACTTACTAATCCAGTTTCCACTGGCGGCTGTTTTAGCACCATTTTGGCGAAACGAACCCGAAAACGATACAACGTGGCATTTCTCCTTTATAGGTAGATTTGAGAAACGGGCTCAAAAACAGAAAGGCTCACTTCCAGGAGAAGTGAGCCTTTCTGTTTTTACGGGAATCTCTTTTCACGCCAATTCCGCCGCGGCCTTGTGGTATTTGTTGCGGTACTCCAGCGGCGAAATGCCGGTGATTTTCTTGAAGGTCGTCCGGAAGGCTTTGGTGTCTGAGTAGCCCACGGAGTACATGACTTCGTTCACATTTTCCCGCGAGGTTTCCAGCCCTATCTTGGCCGCCTCAATCTTCACGCGCTGGATGTATTCTACCACTGTGTTGGAGGTGGCTTTCTTAAAGCGGCGCTCAAAGTTTCGCCTTCCCAGGAAAGACCGATCGGCGAGTTCTTCCACCGTAATCTTGTTCTGGAAATTCAGCTCAATGAACTCCTGGGCTTTTTTGATGGGCTCGTCCTGGTGCTCTTTCTGCCCCTGGAAGATGATGAACGGCGACTGGCTGTTCCGATCAATGTCTATCTCAAAGATCTTGGATGAGCGCACCGCCATCGTTCTTCCCGCGAATTTCTCCACGAGGTACAAAATCAGGTTCAGGGAAGAATACGCGCCGCCGCTGGTGTAAATCCCACCTTCATCGGTGATGATCTTGTAGGGCAGCAGCTGAACCTGGGGGAACATCTGCCGGAACTCATCGGCGGCGAGCCAGTGCGTGGTACAGCTGCGCCCGTTCAGCAAGCCGGTGGAGGCCAGCAGAAACGCCCCGATGCACAAAGACACCACCTCGGCCCCTTTCTCATACTGCCGCACAATCCAGGGCACAAAGCCTTGGTTCGCCTCTACCACCCGGCGCATGTCACCGTGTACCGCCGGAATGATGATCAGATCGGTCTTGACGGTATCCTGCACCACCAGCTCGGGGGTGATGCTGAACAAGCCGTTGGTGATGCGGGCGTCTGGGGAGAGGCCAACCAGCTGCACCTTGAACAAAGGCGCCTTGCCCGTCCGCTCCAAGGCTTCGTTGACCTTCGTGAACATCTTGTAGGTAGCCTCTATGTTGCTAAAGCTGATGTCACCTTCTGGGATAAGGATTGAGATGTGCTTCATGCTACCAAATCTACCACGGATTGTTGTCGTAATCAACCCCTTAGAATGTCGCAATCGCCCACCCGGCAAGTAACTAAATCTCTGTACGTTTGGCCCATAGATCATCACCAGCATCCGCCGCAGGTTTCTTTAGAGGGGATCTGGCGCGGGTTTGATTTACGCCTGTTTTCCTGAAAACAGGCCCTAAACGGAAATGCCAGTTGAAGTATCCGCTTTCACTAAATAAACTAGAAACCATGGAAAACACCACCATCAAAAAGGAAATTGCCATTAAAGCTCCCCGCGCAAGAGTTTGGGAAGTACTGCTGAACGACGAGTTTAATCGTGTCTGGTTAGCCGCCTTCAGCGAGGGATCGCACGCCGTTACGGATTGGAAGCTGGGCAGCAAAGTCATCTACCAGGACGCGTCTGCGTGCGGCATGGTGGGCATGATTGTGCAGCACACGCCCCCTGAAGTTTTGTCTGTGGAATACGAGGGCCTGCTGGTGAACGGGGAAGAGGACACCCAGAGCGACGACGCCAAAGCCGTGCAGGGCGGCCTGGAGACCTACCAATTACTTCCCATGGCCAGCGGCACCCAACTCCTCATTGAAAGCGACATGAGTCCCGAGTATTTCGACATGATGTCGGCGGCGTGGGACGTGGCATTGCTGAAGATAAAGGAGCTGTCTGAGGTGTCACTTAACTAAGCGTTTCCAGACATGAGTTATTTGAGGAAACTGCTGGTGGGCCTGGCGCTCTGCGTGGTCTCATTCCTGGCGGGAGGCCTGTTTGTCTCCAGGCAGCACCGCGTAGGGGCCGAACTGGTCATCTACCACCCCCCGCCCCAGGGGGCTGATGCGGCCAGTAACGGCAACACCCAGGCCCAGAACAGCCAACCGGTGAGCGCAGAATCAGCTTTGAAAATTGCCTTCCGGAGCACAGATGGCTCGGGCAGGCCTGCTTCTACTCAGGGCGAAAAAGAGAATCGTAGAACGAACGGTCAGGAAATGAAAAGCCTCAAGCCTGGGGAGAAACTGGAAGTGGAGGTTAGGGTCATTCCTTTGCAAGACAGATCGGCCCATCCGCCGGTGGTGACAACCGGGCGCGCAGCACCTCTTACCAAGATTCAATGGGGAACGGCGGAAACCAACCCCTACCCTTTCAACGTCCTGAACTTCCTCGTGGATCAACTGCTGATCAACTAGCTTAAGTTATTGACAATCTTACAGATACTCTTATACCCTTAATCTTTCACTGCTAAAAAATAAAACCATGCTTACTGTAAATCCTTACCTCAATTTCAACGGCAAAACCGAGGAAGCCTTCCTTTTCTATCAATCCATTTTCGGGGGAGAATTTGAAACTGTCACCCGTTTCAGAGACACTCCGGAGGCAAGTAAACTTCCGGCGCACGAGCTGGACAAGATCATGCACATCGGGCTGCGAATTGGGAAGGGCACCGTGCTCATGGCCACCGATGCGCTGGAGTCCATGGGCCAGACCTTGACGCCGGGCAACAATTTCCACCTCACCATCTGCACGGAGAGCGAAGCGGAAACCGACCAACTTTACGGGGCGCTTTCCGCCGGAGGTCACTCCTATATGCCTCCGGTGAAAACGTTCTGGGGAGCCTACTTCGGGATGCTGACCGATAGGTTCGGGGTTCAGTGGATGGTGAATTATGACGTTCCGAACCCTTCAACCCCGGCCAGAGAAGCAGCTACGGAATTCGCTCAAAATTAAAACAGTGCACCTTCTTCATCCGGAGGAAGAAACGTTAAAAAGGATGCCAATCCCCACCCATCGTTTTAGCACCAAAATTCTAAAAACAAGCCGAAAACGCTGGTCTTAAATTGCTGCTACTGCTTTACCTGAAAAAAAAGTCGGTCCTCTGTTTTGAGGCTGTTTATCTGAAAACAGCCTCAAAACAGAGGACCGACTTGTAAATACTGCTGACGCTTAATTCCCGAACAACTTATACCCTAAACTAAGGATCACCTGTTCGTTTCTGAAGTCTACTCTACCGGTGTTGCTGTTGGTGTAAGAGCGCTTCAGGCGTTCATAGCGCACATCGGCGGTTAGTCGGGAAATGTCTAACCCGGCTCCTACCTGGTAGCCCCAATCGGCTGAATTCAGGGACTCCTTCACATCCTCGATCTCTGAATCACTGTCTATCAGTACTGAGGCCACGGGGCCGGCGTACGCCCGCAGAAAGGACAGTTTGTAGCCCACCAGAATAGGCACATCCAGGTTCGTGAAGCCCATTTCCTCAATTTTGGTTCCTCCGTTTACATCGGGCCGCTGAAACTTACCACCCGAGGAAGACAGCAACAACTCCGGCTGCAGCAAGAAACCCGCCAGGTTAAACCTGGTAAATACCCCGGCATGGAATCCGGTGATGCTCTCATCTTCCTTGAACTGCGAGAAATTGGCACTGGCGTTCTTGAAATCAACCTTGGAAGAACTGACTCCCGCTTTCACCCCCAGGGTAAAAATCTGCGCGTGAGCCATCAGCCCCGAGGTCAGTAAAACCGTCATCAGTAAAATGATTTTTTTCATAGTAGTAGAATTGGAACAATTGGTTTAAAGCATAAAAACGTGAGCAGACTATGTATAGATATACGGGTACGTTACTTAATTACAAGGTGTTTTCCAAAACCGCCCGTAGAAGGCATTCTGCCCTCCAGAACAGCTCCAGGCCTAAAGTATTTATCTCCCCAGGTTTAAATTGTGGAGAAATTACCAGAGGAACATGGCAACTAGCTTCGATTAAAATTTCTACTCTAAACTGTATTTATCAAAGCGGCTTCACTGGTTTTATCTTCGGCGTGTAACATCCTCTTAAGAGTACTTTAGAGCCGTTTAAGGCTTCTTTCACAGAAGTACACCTAGAACAGACAGTCGCTGCTTCTGCAAATTTTCATCTATAATGATATTATTTCAAATAAAATGACTATATTATGAAGCAAATTGATAGATCTAAAGGAAAGTACAGGATCTTATGACGTTGTCTGTTCCTGTGCTTTCCTTATTAGAGCTGTTTCAAACTGATTGTATATATAAACCAATCCTACAGAAAACCACCTATCTGATTCCTTATTTCCAAGGGATACTGTTTCTGCCAAGCATCCTGCTTTGATCACCGGTTTCACCAGTAGGATGAACCCGGTCCATCTGCTTGACAAGCGAGAAGCCCTACACCCCTATCTACCCTTTATGACCTAAATATGAAAACAAACGCTGAAACCATACCGGAGAAAACCTATTTCAAAATCAAGAAAGACGGTATTGACCTGGAAAGATACCTGGCGAGAATCAACTATACCGGAGCCTTATCGCCTACTTTGGAAACGCTTCGGCAGCTGCACTACCACCATGCCCTCGCCATTCCTTTCGAAAACCTGACTCCTTTTCTGAAGCAACCCGTGCTGCTGGATTTGGAGTCTTTACAGCGGAAACTGGTGGAAGAAAACCGCGGAGGCTATTGCTTTGAGCAAAACACCTTGTTTGGGGAAGTGCTCCGGAGCCTGGGCTTTCAGGTAAAGGGATTGGCGGCCCGGGTTCTGTGGAATGTTCCGGCGGGAGTGACCACCGCCCGTGGCCACATGTTGCTCCTGGTGCATCTGGACGGGGAAGATTATCTGGCTGATGTCGGGTTTGGGGGCCTGACGCTAACCTCGCCGGTGCGCCTCCGTGATTCGGGTGAGCAAAAAACACCGCATGAGACCTTCAAGGTAGAGGCCCTGGAGGACGAGTTTGTGCTGAAGGCCCACCTGCAAGGCAACTGGAAACCTTTGTACCGATTCAGCCTTCAGGAACAGTTTGCTCCGGATTATGACATGGCCAACTGGTTTACCTCCACGCACCCGCGCTCGCCGTTTGTGAACGGGCTGATGTTCGCGAAAACCACCCCCGAGGCTCGCTACGGGATGCGCAACTTCGAACTCAACATTCACTATGCCAACGGCATCACCGAGAAAGAAGTGCTCACCACGCCTGCCCAGGTAAAAACCGTGATGGAGGAAGTATTCCAGATTTCGCTTCCTACCACCAGAGAGCTGGACCAGGCCCTGCACCTCATCATGCAGCCCCTGGATTAGCACCGTTAGTACTTGCTGGAAGTTTCAATTAAGTACTAAGCCTTGACCTGGAACGCAGCACTGTGTCACCAGAAGTTTACTCCATCAAGGCATTGCCGTGCTTCTCCGGAAAGCCAGAAATATAAGGCCAAGTTTACGATATTCAGACGGGTACCTGCTTCTTCCTCAGCTCATCGGGGGCTAGTTGTTTTAGGGCCATTTTTTGAAAATCAAGCCGAAAAAGCGTAGACTTACCAACTCTCCTTGCCTGGCGCACATGGCCCACGTAAGGAATCACCGTATTTGGCTCCCATCTATGAAACCACTTTACTTTTTACTGATTGCCTGTGTCTGTCTTTTCGCTAACTGCTCCCCGGAAAATGGAAAGAGAGCCAGTGCGTCGTCTCCTGCGGTTCTGGTTTTCTATAAAACCGCCGGGTTTTACCACAAGTCCATTCCGGCGGGCCTAACAGCCATCCAAAAACTGGGAAAGGAGAACGGATTTCAGGTTGACACCACTAACAATGCCGCTTTCTTCGTGCCGGATTCCCTGCGCCACTACAAAGCGGTCCTCTTCCTGAGCACCACCCAGGATGTGCTCACAGACGCGCAACAAGGTGCGTTTGAGCAATTCATCAAGGCCGGCGGAGGATTCGTTGGCGTGCACGCCGCCACAGACACGGAGTACAACTGGCCTTGGTACAATCAACTGGTGGGCGCGTATTTTGTCAGTCACCCCGAGGTTCAGAACGCCACCGTTCAGGTAGTGGATAAAAAACATATCTCCACTTCTTTCCTACCCGACCGGTGGGAGAGAAAAGACGAATGGTACAACTTCAAAAACATCAACCCGAATATCAAGGTACTGGCTACTCTGGACGAGTCTACCTACAAAGGCGGAAAAAACGGAGCCACTCACCCCATTGCCTGGTACCACACCTTTGACGGCGGAAAAGCCTTCTACACCGCCGGCGGCCACACAGATGAAAGCTTCCAGGAGCCACTTTTCCTGCGGCATCTGCTGGGCGGCATTCAATATGTACTGCAAGATTAATGTAAATCCATTAAGTTTTCTTTAGGTCACAAGCCAAACGCAGCAGCGGGTCTATCTTCCTCATTGGAGAAGGTAGACCCGCTGATGCGTTTATGGGCTGTTTTGCAGAAAACTAGCTCTAAACGCATAGGCGCAGACACTCGTAGGAGCTGCGCGCACTACGAGGTCTTTGGAGCAGGCGGTATTGCAGAAAACAGGCATAAAACGCGAAAACCTGTGAGGTCTTCAAGACCTCACAGGTTTAAAAATACTGGTGCGAGACTCCCGTCTCATGGCTTGGGATGAAGCGAGTCTCCAGACTCGCCGGGGACCATCAGAAAGGTGGTGCTATTTTTTGTCCTCGTGAAAAAATTTCATTACCGAACGGCAATGGCGTTTATTGCCCATGCTCTATACATGCCGTAACCCCACAGGGTTCCTCTTGAAGATTGTCCTATTTCTTTTCGTCTACACCCTTAACAGATGCATATAATCTCAGCTTTAGTTATAGAGATTGACATATAAACTTTGTCTCGTTTTAAAAACGGAGACAAATAAGCGCAGGCATTGTTCTTGCCGAAAACCATAGAGGGCTAGTTTTGTACCAAAACAATCTTCTTAATACAAATCCAGCATCAATAGATGCAAGAAATAGCTTTGGCCGGCAATCAAACTGAGGCTTACCTCCTATCATTTTCTACATACAGAATACCATTACTCTATTTACAATACACCTGACTTATTACGGTCTTTACTTTGAATCATGCGACAAATACTACCTCTCACCCATTTCCGCACAGCCAAGTTTCTGCAATGCTTATTCATCTTTGCCTTTTTACTTCTACTGGCAGAACAAAGTTCGGCACAGACCATTAGGTATGTGAAGGCTGGAGGTACGGGCAACGGCAGTTCTTGGCAGAATGCCTCAGGTGCGCTGCAGAACATGATTAACGCCTCCGCGGCCGGTGACCAGGTCTGGGTGGCCGCCGGGGAATACCAACCGGGGAGTGGTTTCTTCTATATGAAAGAAGGTGTGAAGATCTACGGTGGGTTCAACGGCAATGAGCAACATCTGACAGAAAGAAATCATAGAGAAAACCTTACTATTTTAAAAGGAATTGGCTACAGGGTAATACAAAATGACAGAAACGGTCTTACCTCCCAGGCTGTGCTGGACGGCTTTTCCATTACGGGGGGGGAATCAGCAAGAGGGGCTGGGGTTTATAATTACTTCGCTTCGCCTACCCTTGCCAACCTCACCATTAAAGGCAACAAGTCAAGTGGGTACGGCGGGGGCATCTCACTTCTTGGATCTAACTCTACCCTAACCAATGTCACCATCTCTGGCAATGAGGCAGGCACAGGAGCGGGACTTGAATTGACTCAATCTTCGCCTAAGTTGACCAATGTGCTCATAAGCGGTAACCTTTCTACCGGCAGCGGAGGGGGCATTTATTCCAATGAGTCCAGCCCTACCTTGATCAACACCACCATTGCGGGGAACAAAGCCACTTATGATGGAGGAGGTATCTATCAGTCTGGAGGTACGCTTACCATCCACAATACCGTTATCCATGGCAACAGCAGCGGCTTGTATATTAGCTATGACCCCAACTTAGTAATATCGCACAGCTTAATACAGGGCAGAACGGATACCGAGAATGGCAATATCAGTGGCTCCTCAAATCCGCTCTTCAGGAATGCTATTTCGCCAGGCTTGAGCACAGCCGGAGATTATTCACTGCTCTCAAACAGCCCAGCCGTGGACGCAGGCAACGACACGTATTTGCCCCAGGGCCTACTCACTGACTTAGCCGGTAACCCTCGCACCGCCTACGCCGCAGTGGACATGGGAGCATATGAAAACCAGGAAACGAGCTGCCAGGTTCTTCCTCAATCTTTAACCATATTGCCCCAGAGCATTACTATTTCGGGTGCAGAGGCTCTCTGGCTGGCCCCTGCGGAAGGAGTGGCAAACGGTTACCAATATGGCCTCAGTACCTCATCTGCACTTCCGCCGGCGGTAAGCACCCTCACCTATACAGAGAACACAACAGCTACTCTCACTGGTCTTTCCCCCAGCACCACTTACTATCTGTGGGTACGTGGCCTCTGTTCCAACACCAACCCAGGAGCGTGGCTGGTGTCAGCTCCCTTCACTACCCTCCCTTACAACGGTCCCCGCTATGTGAAGGCGGGCGGCACGGGCGAGGGCATCTCCTGGGAAAGCGCCTCTGGCGACCTACAGGCCATGATCAACATCTCTAACACAGGAGGCGAAGTATTGGTGGCTAAGGGCACATATTACCCTACACAAACCCAGAGTGGCACTACCCGAACCCAGGCCTTCCTTTTAAATAAAGCCATCAAGATCAAGGGTGGCTATGATGCAGCCACCGGTCTGCGTGACCCCGCCGCCAACCCTACCGTACTAAGCGGCAACATTGGCAACCCCAACTCTGAGACTGACAACAGCTTCACAGTCCTTCATATTACGGCTAACGCCGAAGTAGACGGCTTCACCATCCGAGACGGCTACGCCAGCGGCCCAAGTACGGTGATTGAACGTACCGGGGCTGGCGTTTATAACACAGCCAGCCCAATTGTGCGTAACTGTATTTTCACCGCCAACAAAGCCATTGGCAATGGAAGCAACGGCATTGGGGCTGGCTGGTTCAACTATGACTCTGGGGCTAACCCGCAGTTGGTCAATTGCCTCTTTTATGGTAACTCTGCTTCCTCCAACGGTGGGGCGCTCACAGCAGATACAGGCCACCCGGTCATCATCAACAGCACTTTCTACGGTAACACAACTGCTAACACCGCCAAGGGCACGCTCAACTTCCTCAATAACAGCCTCACCCTGCTCAATAGCATTGTCTATGGCAACGAGGGCAAGGGCATCAACCTTGACGGAAGCGGGCAATTCAACATTGCTCACAGCTTAGTGCAAGATGCAACATTACCGTCTGGAAGCCAAGATCTGGGAGGAAATTTACTGGCCCGGGACCCGCTGTTCACCGATCCTGCTAACAACAATTTTGTACCTATCGTTGGCAGCCCCGTACTAAACGCAGGCTCTAATGAACACCTGCCCACGGGCCTAACCACTGACCTGGCAGGCAATGAGCGCCTCCTTAACGGCACCGTGGACATGGGCGCCTATGAGTGGCAGAATGAAATCCCGCTTCCGGTAACCTTAATTCATTTTACGGCCAAGCTTAAGGGTAACCAGACAAAACTCACCTGGCAGACCGCTTCTGAGCAGAACAGCAAGGAGTTTATAGTATATCGCGCCACCAATACCCATCATTTCACAGAGATAGCCAGAATACCAGCAGCAGGGTTTTCTTACATCCGGCAAGAGTATACTTTCTGGGATGAGGCACCTGCCCTTGGGACTAATTACTACAGACTGGGGCAGGAAGATATAGACGGAAACCAGGAGCAGTTCAACGTCAGAGCGGTTTATCTTTCTAAGGACGAAGACCGTCTTACCCTCTTCCCTAACCCAACCAGTGAGAAGGACAAGGTAAAGGCACGCTTCAAGGCAGGAAAATACAGTCGCGCTGAGCTATTGAACCTGCACGGGAGTGTGCTACAGAGCATTCCTATCAATATGAATACAGCAAGTTTAGAATTGGAGATAGGCCATTATGCCACCGGCACCTATATTCTGAGGCTTTACAGTGAGGAAGGTGCTATCACTGGAAAACTTCTGAAATGGTAACAGTCTCCCCAATGCCCGGCTGCTTCCTTGGGAGGGCTTTGGGGAGACTATTATCCGACAATTTTTTAGCCGAAAGGTATGCTTTGGGGCTGGTGCCCTCGGCTTTGTTGAAGGCTTTGTAAAATCCGCTCCTGGATGCGAAGCCAGCTTTCAGGGCAAGCGCCTCCAGTGTAAGGTTCTGGAGCGATTCCTCTTTTTCCAGCTGTTCTTTCAGGTAAGAGATGCGGTACTGGTTCACAAAATCAGTGAAACTTGTCTTGGAATAGGAGTTTAGCACCCATGAGAGTTTATAAGCCGGAATCCCTAATCGCTCGGCCAGCGTATGCACTTTTAACGTTTTCTCTTTAAAGCACTCTGTCTCTTGCATCACCTGAGCCGCCTGCCGCAGAAGACTATCTGCCTCCTGGGCATCCATGGCGGGTTGGCTCTGGCTTTGCTTTTTGATGCGGGAAAGTGTCTCGGGCTTCATATCCAGGAAAGAAGCCACACATTTAAGGGGTAGGCGATCTATATAGCCCGGCTTGGAATGAATGAAATACAGGTACCGCTCTTTGGCATTACCTATGCGCACCACATGTGACCGCTCCTGCGCGTCACGGTAATAGTTCTCATATACCTGCCGAATAATGAAGTTCAAGTCAAAAAAGCGGGCATACCAACCTTGCAGTATGTCTGTGTGCACCCCCACCAACAGGGTCGGCTCCACCGCCACAATGGCTTCCCGGGAAGGTTGCTGACCATAAAGTCCTGAAAGGGAACTAACAAACTCGTTCTCTACCGAGATATAGGTAGTGATTTGCTTTTGCTTATGCTGGGAGTAAGCCATCAAAGCTCCTTTGCGGATAAAGTACATGTGGAAACATCTCTCCCCCTGGTAAAGTAGATGCTCCCCCGCCTGGAGCTGTACCATGATGCTAAGCTTGTAGAATTCTGCTTTTAGAGCCGGGGCAATTGGATGTTGCACCTCAAGCAGCTTTAAGATATGGGCAACGTCTTCGGTTTTGGCTGGAATATCTTCTAAAGAGCTATAAGTCATGATCAGGTAATACCGCAGTGTGGGCCTTTGCATGAACCTTTCCAGACGTTTTCTGATGCTTTCGTTTAGGTTTGTCTGGCGCAAATTGTGCCCCCTTGCTGATTAGCGGCCGTTTTTGTGAAAACGGCCGCTAATCAGCAAGGGGGCACTCAAGAGGTGCAATCTGTGAAAAGCCCCTAACAGGTTCTATTTATAAAATTCACAATCAACAGCTAAATATATTTGAAATATTTACTACCATACAAGAAAGACTTTACACTTCTAGCAATTACTTACCTCTGTACAACCGTGCCTTTTCAAAGTTCTAAAGTTATGCCGCTTTACAAAATCATACGCGGTAAAAGCAACTGCTCGCCGCCTGTTGCTATACTTTGCAACAAGGGGCGAGCAGCAGATCAGCAAAATATTTACTCAGTGGGGTCCTTTTACTTAGCCTGACTAGTTGCTTTAAACCATGTAAGATCGTCAACAATCCGCAGGCGAAAGCCTCTTCCTACTGAACCATTATCTGCAAGGTTTTAGCGGTGTTGCCTGTTAGCAGTTTGCAGTAGTAGATCCCCGCAGACAAACGTTTATTGCCTTGGGTGGTAAGACTTTGGGTAATGGTATGGCTGCCTGCCGTTTGTCTGCCCAGCGAACGGCTGGAAACCAGACGCCCCAGTTGGTCATAGAGCTGCAAAGTTACCTCAGAAGGAGCTACCAATTGGTACCGCACCTGCACCTCTCCGGTTCCTGTAGGGTTAGGGTACAGCACCACATTCTTCACCAACGATTTCTCTTCTTCCTTAGAGGCTAACAAAATGCTGGAAGACGAAAGACGTTTGGTGGTGTACACGCGGTACTCTCCGGGTTGCAGTAAAATGGTCTGGTTCACATTGGTAACAGTCAAGGCTGCTCCCGTGACATAGTCATACCAGGTACCGGCATTCTGAAACTTAGGATCAATGGCCGCGGCCGTTACGCCGAAGTTACCCAGCACCGCCACGTTCATATCTGGGTCCTGAATATGGATGGTTTTAAGGGCGTTTTCCAGATTCAGGGTGTAATTCCCAGACTCAAAAGCGGGTTCCTTGATCTTCAGTTTAATGAGCGCCGCATAGACGTTGTAAAGTTTCTTCCGCTCGGCTTCTTGGTAGTAATTCCAGAGGATGGGTTTGTTGCCAGTCCGGCCTTCCTGGTTGATGGAGATGTCATAACCCAGTTCCCCGAATTGCCACACCATTTTAGGACCCGGCACGGTAAAGAAGAAGGCGGCCGCTAACTGCATGCGCTGCAAGGCCGTGGTGGGGTTCTTCACGCTGTAAGTCCCGGAGCTGTTGCCATACTGCAGAGCCTCGTACATCTGCCGCTCCTCATCGTGGCTTTCCATGTAGCCTACCACATGAGGGCTGGTCCAGCCGCGTTGTTTGTAGGAAATCCAGTTGAAATTCGAATTATCAGCATAGCCCAGAATGGCCTGTTTGTAGTTGCCGTGCAGGTTGCCCCACAGCATCATGCCGTGGTTCGCCAGAACCGTTTCCTCATCATTATCGGCAAAGTGCTCCAAAATCACATAGGCGCTGTTGTCCACGGTCCAGAGATGATCGGCCATCCGCTTGAGCAGATCGATGCGCGTTTGGTCAAATCGGCCCCAGGCACTCACGCTGCCCGCCGTCTGCTTCTGGGTGAAGCCCTTGGATAAATCGAACCGGTACCCGTCTATTTTGTATTCCTGCAACCAGAACTCGGTTACGCGGTCCACAAAGTATTTGGTGGCGGGACTCTCGTGGTTGAAGTCATGGCCCACATTGAAATCATGCGTCGGATCGGGGTTAAACCAGGGACTTTCGGAGGTGGTTTTTCCGGTGGCACTGTTGTAGTACAGCTGCACCATGGGCGACTGCCCAAACGAGTGGTTCAGCGCGATGTCCAGGATCACGGCCATTCCACGGGAGTGCGCCGCGTCAATGAACCGCTTGAGCTGGTCTTTGGAACCATAGTACTTGTCTGGCGCAAAGTAATAGACTGAGTTATAGCCCCAGCTCATATTCCCTTCAAACTCATGGATGGGCATCAGCTGAATGGCGTTCACGCCCAGGCGCTGGAGGTAATTGAGGGTATCCGTTAAGGTTTTGTAATCATGCTTGGCGATGAAGTCCCGCACCAGGAGTTCATAGATCACCAGATCGGTTTTCTTGGGTTTCACGAAGTTGGTGGTGGTCCAGGTATATGCCGTCTGGTTTGTCTGGAACACTGACACCATGCCCGTGGCTTTTCCCTGTGGATAGGCTTTCAGGTTGGGGTACGTTTCTGCCGAAATGTACTGGTCTTCGTTTGGGTCCAGGGTTTTCTGAGTGTAAGGGTCCCCTACCCGCAGGTTCTCATCCACCAGGTACTGATAGGCGTACTCCCGGCCCGCCGTCAGGTTATCGATCTGAACCCAGTACCGCGTTCCATCCGGCGTGCGCTTCATAGGCGTAGCGCCCACTTGCCAGTTGTTGAAATCGCCAACCACGTACACGTTTTGCTTATTAGGCGCATACAGGTTCAGCAACACGCTGGTGGCGCTCAGGTAGGTCACGCCGTCTTTGGCATTGGCGGGCAGCGCCTGCGCTTGTACGGTTTCCCGCACCACGTAGGTGAAGGAGTCTACTGCCGTCACCGTTCCACTCTGCGCCATCAGTTTCACTTTGTTGGCCCCTGGCGTGGAGGCAGTCAGCTGGTGCTCCAGCGTAGTAGCCGAGGTCACTTCTTTGACTTTCTCGCCGTTCACAAACAGCTGCAGGGTGGCGTTAGCCGAAGAAGTGGCCGTCACCGGGATGGAGGCTCCCTGGTTCACAAACAATCCGTTCAGGCCCACGGTTGGCTGCGTAAACGATACATTGATGGAGCCGGCGGCGTAAATGGGTACTTTGATGTCTTTGCCGCCGGTGTCTTTGCCTTCTTTCGTTCCGTTCCCGTTTCTGAAAACAAACATCAGGGCTGTAATCTGCTCCGTGGCCGGTACATTGTAGTACGTGCGGGGGGTGAGGGTGATCTGGTAGCGGTTGTTTCCCAGTGAAGTCATGAGAGCCGCCGGTGTATTGGAAGTCCAGTCCGCTTTCACGTACTTCCAGTCAGAGTCGCTGCCGCTCAGGTTGGTCAATACGCCCGTATGGGCGTACACCGGCTCAGACACGTTGGCCAGGCCTCCCGTACCTTTAGAGGCGTCAAAGATGATAGTGACCGGCTCATTATGGACCGGAAAGGCGGGTGACCAGGTCACCACCTGCGCCTGGGCTACCTGTACCAGCAGCACCAGCAGTAACAAGCCAAGCAAACGGAACGTAGTTTTCATGCAATAGGCAGATTTAGTTTAAGTGAAGGTGAACCTTTCTCGTTTACGAAATCGATTTCCTTGCCAATTTATCAAAAATAACTTAGAAAACCCGAAACGTTTTATCAAGTTTCCACAGCACCTAGCAAACCTAGTCTCCCGGTTGCACCTTTCCGTATGGAAGTGTAACTTAACCCATTCCCAAAACAGCTCCTATGCCTAAGGTAACACCTACCCTCCCATTGCTCCAGTCTGACAGCTGGCTGACACCTTACGCCCCGCAGCTCCTGCAGCGACTGGCCCGTTTTGAAGAGAACCTCCAGTCGGTGGTGCAGGAAGCCGGTTCTTTGGCCGAGTACGCCGCCTGGCACCACCAGATGGGCTTGCACTATGAACCCCAGAACAAAGGCTGGCGCTACCGCGAGTGGGCTCCTGCTGCGCAGGCACTTTACCTGGTGGGAGATTTCAACTTCTGGGACCGAGGCGCCCACCCACTGCAAAAAATAGAGAACGGCCTCTGGGAGGTTTTCCTGCCCGAGGATCAGGTGCAGATTCAACACGGCCACCGCTACAAAGTGCACGTGGTAGGCGCTACCGGCGAAGGGCGGGACCGCATCTCCCCTTTTACCTTCCGGGCGGTGCAGGACCCAGAGACCTATGATTTCTCGGGGCAGTACTGGGCTCCGGCTGAAACCTTCACCTGGACGGATGAAGATTTTGAGACCACCCAACTCACCCAACCGCTCATTTATGAGTGCCACGTAGGTATGGCCCAAGAAAAGCACGGGGTGGGCACGTACCGCGAGTTCGCGGATCTGATTCTGCCGCGCGTGGCCGAGACCGGGTACAATTGCCTGCAGCTGATGGCCTTGATGGAACATCCGTACTATGGCTCATTTGGGTACCACGTCTCCAATTTCTTCGCTCCTACCTCCCGTTTCGGAACTCCGGAGGATTTGAAGTACCTGATCAATGAAGCCCACCGGCTGGGCATTGCGGTGGTCATGGATCTGATTCATGCCCACGCCGTGAAAAACGTGGCCGAAGGGTTAGCTGATTTTGACGGTTCTGGCGGCCAGTATTTCCACCAGGGGCCTCGCGGACATCACCCTGGCTGGGACTCTAAACTCTTCAACTACGGCGTGCCGGAAGTAAGGAGATTCTTGCTGTCCAATGTCCGGTACTGGCTGGAGGAGTTCCACATTGACGGGTTCCGGTACGATGGGGTGACCTCCATGCTGTACCACCACCACGGCGAAGGCGTGACCTTTGGCCATTATGACCGCTACTTTGACAAAAGCGTTGACGAAGACGCCATTCTGTACCTGCAACTCGCCTCAGAACTGACCCATGCGTTCACCCCCGGCGCTTTACTCATTGCCGAGGACATGAGCGGGATGCCCGGTCTGTGCCGCCCGGTTTATGAAGGCGGCGTAGGCTTTGATTACCGCCTGGGCATGGGCATCCCCGATTACTGGATCAAGACCCTCAAACACAAACGCGACGAAGAATGGAACCTGGATGAGATCTGGCACGAGCTCACCAACCGGCGCGTGGGCGAAAAAACCGTGGCGTACGCCGAGTCCCATGACCAGTCTTTGGTAGGTGACAAAACGCTGGCTTTCTGGCTCATGGACAAAGACATGTATTTCCACATGCGCACCACCGACCAGAGCCCGGTGGTAGACAGAGGCATCGCGCTGCATAAAATGATCCGGTTGCTCACTATGTCTTTAGGCGGCGAGGCTTTTCTGACCTTTATCGGAAATGAGTTCGGGCACCCGGAGTGGGTCGATTTCCCCCGGCTAGGTAATAACTGGAGCTATCAGTACGCCCGTAGGCAATGGTCCTTGGTAGACAACCCAGACCTTCGGTACCGGCACCTGTGGCAATTTGAGAAGGAGATGCTGGCCATGGCGCAAGAACACGGGCTCCTGCAACACGGTCCGGCGCAGAAACTGCACCAGGATAACCACAACAACGTGCTCGTCTTTCAGCGGGCGGGATTGGTGTTCCTGTTCAATTTCCATACCCAGAATTCCATCCCAGATTACCGGTTTCCGGTGTTGGAGGCGGGCAGCTACAGCCTCATCCTGTCTTCTGACGCGCCGCAAACCGGCGGACATGACCGCGTGGATACCTCTATCCGGTATTTCACCATCCCTACTACCTACGGCCCAAGGCTGAGCATCTACCTTCCCAACCGCACTGCGTTAGTTCTCCGCCGGGAAGACTGATCTTTAGGAATACCTTATAAAAAACCAGGAGTGGTTTAGGGGGCGTTTTCAAAAAACACCCCCTAAACCACTCCTGGTTTTTACAGCCTCTTGAGTACAGGCTGATCTCGTTTTGCGGCTTCTTTCCTGAAAAGAGCGGTAAAACGGAAAGTTCGGGAAGAAGCAAACGGCCTTTGTTTCTTCCCCATGAAAAAGCCGCTACGGGAATCCACAGCGGCTTTTTCATGGGGAAGAAATTTTATTACTTGATCAGCTTTGGGGGCATAATTCTGAAAACAGCTTAAAAACAGAATGAGCCAGTTGACTTAGTCCTGCAACTGCAATACGGTTTGCAGGCTTTCCAGCACTTGATCGGCGGTGCCGGTCCAGGTAAGACGCTTCACCGCCTTCTGGTTCGCTTCCACTTGCTCTTTGCGCAACTCGGTATCCTGCAGCAATTGCAACACCAGTTTTGCCAGTCCGGCGGTGTCATTGCAGTCTGCGACGCTGGCTTGCGGCAAGACTTCGGCGGCGCCAGTCTGGTGGGTGATCACTACCGGCAGTCCGGCGAGCGTGGCCTCAATGGCAGCCAGACCGAACGGCTCAGAAAGAGCGGGCAGACAGAAAACGCTGGAGTTCTTCAGCAATGCCTCGGCTTGGGCTGGGGGTAAGAATCCGGTGAACGTCACGGATTGTTCAATGCCCAGCCGGCGCACCATCTGTTTCGCTTCCTCCAGTTGGGGGCCGTGGCCAGCCACCACAAAGTTCACCTCAGGATCTTTCTTCAAGACCTGGCTCGCTACCTTCAGGAACTGCAGAGGACCTTTCTGGGCCACTAATCTTCCCAGGAACGTCACCTGCTTGCGCTGCACCGGCGTCACCGGCGATGGCGTTGCTTTATCAGCACCGTTGTACACCACCTGCACCTTTTTAGCCGAAATGCCATAGCGTTTGGTGATCATGCGGGCTGTTCTCTGGCTCACGGTCAGGATCAGGTCGGCCTCATTCATGGCTTTGGTCTCCAACTCGTAGATCCAGCCGAGGGGCTCTCCCACCTGGCGGTCAAAAGAAAGACTGTGCACGTGCACGATCAGAGGCACCTTACGTTGGGTCTTGATTTCCATGCCCGCCAGAAACGTCATCCAGTCGTGGGCATACACTACGTCAAATTCTTTATGGGAAGCCAGGCGGGCCGCATAGCGGGCAAACTGAATCACTTCAAAGTTCAGGGTTCCTTTTGGGCCCTGGGTTACGTTGATCTGGGGTTGTCCCACGGTGACACTGCGCTGGGGGGCTTCCGCCGCCGCAGGCACTTCTGTTACGGTAGCCGCCGAAACTGAGGAAGGGTCACTTTCCTGCGCTTCGGTTTCCAAAACATCTTCATTGGGGGAACCGGGCACTTCATAAGGGAACAGCGCGGCGGGCACCCGGTGGGTGGTCGCAAAACGTTCAAACGTCTTGGTCACGGGCGCTTGTTTCACCTCGGCTAAATCCAAGGCATCCAAACCAACAATCTCGGCATGTTGATCCAGGGCCAGATGATCTGCCTGCGGCACAATCATGGTGAGTTCTGCTTGATTGGCCAAAGCCTCGGCTAAATGAAAACAGGCTTTGCCTACCCCCCCATTCAAAATAGGCTGATCTTCCCAGCCCAGCATTAGTACACGCAATTTTTTCATTATAACTTCTTACTTCTTGATAAGTATGCGGAGGTCTCCTGTAAAGATAGGTACTGAACCCTCATGCACAAGAACTCCGGAACACTTTTTTGAGTGGGATTATTCAATATAAATGAAAACTTCAAAATAATCCGTAATTATGCCTTACAATTCAGGAATAAATACGGATAAATTTTTAAAATTTCTCTTTCCATTTCTCACGGATAGTACAAGTAAAGACTCCTATTTTCGGCTCGCCCGCCCCGGGGAAATCCCGAAGAATTCACCGCGAAACCCTGCCCGAAAGGTGAGTCAAAAGACCCTTACGTGTGTTTTTTCTAAGAGATAACCGGTTCTCCTGAAATAGAGGTACTCTCCTATCATATCTTAAAATCCAAATATACGACAGGCCAGGATTATTCCCGAGACTTTTCTTCCTCCCCAGAAAAGACTAGACGCAAACCTCCGGCGGAAGGTAATGATCGAAACGGAGAACTCAATTCCTGTAAAAGGAGAAGGTCTGTTTTGGGGGCGTTTTTATGAAAACACCCCCAAAACAGACCTTCTCCTTTTATAAGATCAGCCTCTATTCTGGATTGGTACTCAAGGCAAGCTGGTAGGCGCGCTCATAATGCACGAGCAGCTTTTTCCAGTCAAACATTTCAGACAGGCCTTCCACCTTGTTCCGCTGGGTAATGCGCTCGCGGCGGTTCATCTCCACGTATTCAAAGAGGTGCTCGGTGAGCTGCTCCGCTGACTCGTCAAAGCTGCGCTCGTGGCGGTCAATCACGTAGATGCCTTTGTCGGTGTGCTTCTTCACGTTCTTCTTCACGTAATCCCCGAAACCCGACAGGTCACTGGTCACAGCCGGAATGCCGCTGGCCACGCACTCGAGCGGCGTGTAGCCCCACGGCTCGTAGTAACTCGGGAAAACCCCCAGGTGGCAACCGCGCACAAACTGGCCGTACTCCATCCCGAACAGCGGGTTGGTGGGCGAGATGAAATCTGGGTGGTAGACGATCTTCACGCGGTCATCGGCGTTGTTCACCAGGTTGGAGGTCCTGAGGAAATGCAGGATCTCGTCTGACTGGTCGTTCACCAGGTTGTGGGTGACCACCGGCGGCAACTGGTGCGTTTTCCAGGACTGGATGGTGCGGCGGTAGCGCAGTTTCCAGTAATCATCTACGTAGTTGTTCAACTCGGGCAGCTTGTGCTCTGAGCTGGCGGCGGCATCGTAGAAAAGACGTTCGCCAATCTGGTCTTTGATGGCCTCGCAGGTTTCCTGGATTTCCTCCATCAGCGCCTTGGAGTGCAGCACCCCCGGGTTGATAGAGTAGAACGGCTGCTTGGTCACGAAGAACATCACCACGGTCATGTCGCTTTTGGCTTGCTTCATGCGGTGGTTCAGGCGGGCCAATGCCTCCAGCGTGAGGTCGAAGCCTTTGTTGCGGTACTCAAACCGGCCCGAGGTGAACAGGTAAATGGTCTTGTCTAGGTCAAAGGGGAAACTCTGGAAAAAGTGCCCCATCACAAACCGGTGGATTCGTTTCTTATAGGTCAGGTGCAGGTTCTGGAACTCGTGCATGGCGGTGAACCGCCGGATGTTGAGGCCGTTGGGCAACACCGTGTCCGGAATACGGTCCAGGAGGTAAATACACTCGCGCACCGTCACCTCGCTCACCGTCGTGAACACGTGCGAGCCGTGCGCGGCCGCCCGCTCAATGGAAACGGCGGGTTCAATGTTGAAATGCTGCGCCTCTTTCTGCCAGTCAACGGAGGTGAGCTGGTCATAGAAGTTAGGGTCGTTCATGGCCAGGTAGCGGCCCAGCAACGTGGCGTGCGTGGTGAACACGATCTTCACCGGCACCTGATCACGCCGCAGGTCCGGAATGGCAGAACCCACCATCCACTCGTGGAAATGCGCCACCACCTGCGTCTTGGAAGACAATAAGGTAATGAACTGCTTGGCCAGTTGCCCGAAGGCCAGCACCTGGTGCAGCAGGTCTTCGTTGGAGGTAGGTATCCGGTGGTTTTCCCACAGGAAATACTTGATCTCACTTAGTTGCCCGAATGCACTGTACGGGTTGATGAGAACAATGCGCGGCCGGCCGGTCACCAGCCAGGTTCCATAGTAACACTCCACGCCCTGCGCCCGCAGCTCCAGCACGGCCTGCCCAAACACATCGGAATAGTCATCGGTGGGCTCAAACTCGTGGGCGGCCTGTTGCGGGAAATAAGGCCCGATCAGGCAATACTGGTCACCCCAGTATTCAATCATGGCGGGTACTTTGGAACGGATCACCGTGTAGATTCCACCTACTTGGTTACACGCTTCCCAGGCTATTTCCAGAAGATGCGGAGACGCAGAAGACATATGTTGCATGGAAGGGTCATTTTAGAGCTATTTTACTCAAATTAGGCCAAAAGGGATATAGAATACGCAATAAATTTACATTTATGGGAAAGCGGCCGGCCGTGCCGCAAAGCCATTCCCGGTAAGTCCTTCTGGCTCAACACAGAAGTAAAATCCGGGTAATCCAAAGCTAAAACAATTTTAAGGAATTCATACTTTCGGCCACCCCAACGCCGCAGGATTTTACAGAAGCGGGTTGTTTGAAAACGAAAAATGAAAAAATCTAAACGGCATTTCGCTGAAGGGTGCACCCAGAGAATGAGATGGCCCTCCCCTTTCAGGTGTTGTGCCAACCGCTTGCTTTGTGCGCCGTACCTAGTTTCTTTGCTGACACCTTAAATAAGACACTATGAGCATTGTATATGAAGGGCACGTGATCTGGGCGCAGGTAGACGCCAACATGCACCTTCGCCACTCGGCGTACGCCGATTTTGCCGCGCAGGCCCGTATCTCCATGCTGGACAGCCTGGGTTTGAACTTCAAAGTTTTCCAGCACCTCAAGTTAGGTCCCATCCTGTTCCGGGAAGAACTGCAGTACCTGCGCGAAGTGGGCATCAACGACACCATCAAGATAGAATCGGTGCTGACAAGGGCCCGCGCCGACGGCTCCCGGTGGTCGATCCGGCATGAACTGTACCGGGGCGATGGCGTGAAAGCGGCCATCATTCTGGTGGAAGGTGCCTGGATGGACCTGGCCAAACGCAAGCTGGCCCCCCTCCCAGATGATCTCTCGCAGAAGTTCATGAGCCTGCCCCAGGCCCCGGATTTCGTGCTGGAATAGGGCCGCTCTACTTTGGGGCTGTTTTCCGGAAAACGGCCCCAAAGTAGAGAACCTGGCGCAAATTTCAGGAAACCGCTTTCAGTTCTTGTCTGCCTGGTTAAATTTGGGGCATGATACAACTCTTTACCCCTCCCCGCTTGGGCTTCAAACGAAGTACTCCCAAGCTGCTCCTGCTCTCCCTGCTGTTTACCGGACAGGTGGGCCTGGCTCAGACCAAGAACCCCGTGGTGCAAAGCATTGTGCAGGAAGCCACCCAGAACTCCCAACTGGAAACCCTCGCCCATGAACTGATGGACGTGATTGGCCCCCGCCTGGTGGGTTCGCCCCAGATGCAGCAGGCCAATGACTGGGCCGTTGCCAAGTACAAAGGCTGGGGCATCTCGGCGCGAAACGAAAAGTGGGGCGAGTGGCGCGGCTGGCAAAGAGGCATCTCGCACATTGACATGGTAGCGCCGTGGGTAAAATCCCTGGAAGGCATGCAACTGGCCTGGAGCCCCGCCACCAAAGGCAAGGGCGTAACCGCCGAAACCATCACCCTGCCCGAGACTGTCTCAGATTCCCTGGCGTTCCAGAAATGGCTGCCCAGCGTGAAAGGCAAGTTTGTCTTGATCTCCATGCCGCAGCCCACCGGTCGGCCAGATTACAACTGGCAGGAATTTGCCACCAAAGAATCCTTCGAGAAAATGAAGGCCGCGCGCACCGCTCAGACCGACGCCTGGCGCGCCAAAATGACCAAGATGGGCTATACCGCCCGCACCTTGCCGGTGGCCCTGGAGAAAGCCGGTGCCGCAGGTATTGTGATGTCTAACTGGTCCAGCGGCTTTGGCGTGAACAAGATTTTCAGCGCGTACACCAAGAAAATCCCTACCGTAGACATCGCGCTGGAAGATTACGGCATGCTGTACCGCCTCACGGCCTCGGGCCAGAAACCGAAGCTCCATGTACAGGCCGAATCAAAGGAAAAAGGCATGGTGCCCACGTTCAACACCATCGCGGAGATGAAAGGCTCCGAGAAACCGGATGAATACGTGATCCTCTCGGCGCACTTTGACTCTTGGGATGGCGGTACCGGCGCCACCGACAACGGAACCGGCACACTGGTAATGATGGAAGCCATGCGCATCCTGAAGAAAATCTACCCGAACCCGAAAAGAACCATTCTGGTAGGCCACTGGGGCAGTGAAGAGCAAGGCCTGAACGGTTCGCGCGCTTTCGTGGAGGACCATCCCGAGATTGTAAGCAAAGTACAGGCGGTCTTCAACCAGGACAACGGCACCGGCCGCGTGGCCAACCTGTCGGGCTCCGGATTTCTGCATTCGTATGCGTACTTGAACCGCTGGCTGGCTCCGGTTCCGGAGGAGATCAGAACCCACATCCAGACCTCGTTCCCGGGCTCCCCGGCCGGCGGCGGCTCTGACCACTCGTCGTTTGTAGCCGCAGGCGCGCCCGCGTTCTCATTGAGTTCGTTGAGCTGGTCGTACGGCACGTACACCTGGCACACCAACCGCGACACTTATGACAAAATCGTGTTTGACGATCTGCGCAGCAACGCCATTCTCACCGCTATCTTAGCCTACATGGCCAGCGAAGACCCTACCACCACCTCCCGCGACCGCAGCGTGCTGCCCGTGAACCAGAGAACCGGCCAACCGGGCGTATGGCCTCCGCAAAACAAACCTACCCGTAAAGGTGGCGTGGAGTAATCTTCTATTTGAGATACAACTAAGGCATCTCCTATCCTTGTAAAAAGTGTAGGTAATGCAGCATACAAAAGTCCGCTGAAGGTGCAGGTAATTGCCTGTCATTTTCAGCGGACTTTTTTGGTTCCTTTTTACAGAATGCCGACGCAGAAAAGCCTATCCAACCTTCGGGCGGACCAGCAAATAGCCGCCTACTGCCGCCGCCAAGCCAATGCCCAGGAGAGCGGCCCAGTTTCTGGTGGTGACGGGTTTGTTCATTTCCGCGGAAAGCAGCGGTTCATAGTTGATGCCACTGGTGACGGTGAGCACCAACTGAACGGCTTCCTCCGGCGAGTCCCACTGCGGGAAGTGACCACAGCGGGCAAACCAATGCAGGCTGGCATCCGGGAAGAGGGCCTGCGCCCGGGAGGCTTGCGGCGGGAAACACACCCGGTCTTGCTTTCCCCACCCGATCACCAGCGGCGCCGAGAGCGTTCCGCGCGGCGTTCCTTTCTGTTCCTCGCCGTAGGCTAAATTGAACAGCAGTTCATCAAAGGAAGGCGAGGTTGCCATGCTGCGCAGTTCTTCCAGAACGAGTTTTGAGGACAAATTCCAGGGATGCGCCGAAAACTGGGACAACAGCAGGCTCCGGCCTACGGGGCTTTCTGTCAGGGCGGGCAACACCGGTTCCAGCAGTTGCAGCAGCCGCTTAGACGATGCCACCGAGTAATAGAAAAACGGTTTTTCCCAGCCTTTCCAAAAACCACCGGGGTTCAGGGCTACTACCGCGCCAAGCACTCCGCCGCGCCTCGCCAGTTCCAGCACCAGGCGAGCACCCATGGAACTACCCACGGCATCTATTCCTAATAAATTGTGGTTTTCCAGAAATGAGGTAACAGCATCGGCTAAGGTGCTGATGGAGACCTCGCCCGGCAGCGGAGGCGTGTTCCCGTGGCCCGGCAAATCTACCGCCACCACCTGCCGACCCGCTTCGGCCAGACCGTCTATCATCAACTCCCAGGAGCGGGAACTTCCGCCGATGCCATGGATGAGGAGCAAAGGTTTTCCTTCGCCGCGGCGGATGAAATGCATGTCCATCAGAAATCAGGTTAGAGCTCCATACCGGCATGGGGCTGCTTAGAGGTACGGGTTACAAGTGTACTGGTTCAGACTTCTCATGGCCTTAACCGTTTCTTTTCTCTACCCAAGGGAAGAGCCTCCGTTTTGGGGCCTTTTTTGAGAAATCGGCTTCAAAACGGAGGGTCCGGGAGTGATTGTTCGCTCTTGGAATTTCTTCAACTCGCAGTTGAGGCGAAGGGCTTACTGCACCTTCTTCTGGGTTACGTAGAAATTGGGATCCACCTGAATGTCCTGGGTTCCGGCGGCAAGCTTCGTTTTTTTCCAGGTGGAAGCGACCGGCTGCAGCCAGGTTTCTTTTCCGTTCACCAGCACCTTCACCGGCAGGTTGAAGCCGGTTACGCTGTTCGCCCACCGATACGACAGGGTGTTTCCTTCCAGCTTGTACTCCAATTCGGGGATGCGCACGTCGCGCAGGTACTGGTTGAAGAAGGCTTTCAGGTCATGGCCGGTTTGCTTGCTCAGGTAATTTTCAATCTGCTGCGTGGTTACGGTCTGGTGGTAAAAATCCTTGTTGAGGCCGCGCAGAATCTTCCGCCATTTCTCGTCATCGTTCACTACCTGCCGCAGGGTGTGCAGCATGTTGCCGCCTTTGGGGTACATGTCGCCGGAGCCGCTGTTGTTCACGTCATATTTCCCGATGATGGGCTTGTCGTTCCGGATGCCTCGGCGAGTCCCGATCACGTACTCACTGCCGGCTTTCTTGCCGTGGTAGTATTCCACAAACAGGTTTTCAGAGTAATTGGTGAAGCTTTCGTGGATCCACATATCGGCCACGTCTTTGTAGGTGATGTTGTTGGCGAACCACTCGTGCCCGGATTCATGGATGATGATGAAATCGAACTTCAGGCCCCAGCCGGTACCGCTCAGGTCGCGGCCCAGGTAGCCGTTCTGGTATTTGTTTCCGTAGGTCACCGAGCTTTGGTGCTCCATTCCCAGGTACGGCACCTCCACCAGTTTGTAGCTGTCTTCATAGAACGGGTACGGCCCGAACCAGTGCTCAAAGGCTTTCAGCATCTGAGGGACTTGCTTGAACTGCTCTTTGGCTTTGGCCAGGTTCTCGCGCAGCACATAGTAGTTGCAGTCCAGTTTGCCTTTCTCGCCGGCATAGGTCTCAGAGAAGTTCACGTAGTCGCCGATGTTCACATTCACGCCGTAGTTGTTGATGGGGTTCACCACCGCCCAGTGGAATGTCTTGGTGCCGTCCTGGTGCTGCTCCACTTTCCGAAGGCGTCCGTTGGAGACATCCGTGAGGTTCTGGGGCACCGTCACCCGGATCATCATGCTGTCGGGTTCATCATACATGTGGTCTTTGCAGGGCCAGAACAGACTGGCCCCGTCTCCCTGCACCGAGGTAGCGATGAACGGATTGCCGTTGGAGTCTTTCTTCCAGGTCACTCCCCCACTCCATGGCGGGTTGGTACTCACCTGCGGCTTGCCTCCGTAGGTCACTTCCACGGTCTGCAGGGTGCCGGGCACCTGTTTGGCGGCCAGTTGAACAAACCACGCGTTGCCGTCTTGTTTCACTGAAAGCTTCTGGCCGTTCTGCACCACCTGCTCAATGCGCATGGGCGGCTGCAAATCTATCTGTAAGGTCTGCTGCGGCTTGAGAACTTTGTAGCGGATCAGGTTCACGCCGCGCATGGTGCTGTCCGCCGGATTCACTTTTATACTTAGGTCATAATGCACCAGATCCCACCAGGCCCGCTCCGGGGTGATGGAACCTCGCAGGGTGTCTTGCCGGGTGAACGTGGGCGTGGTCTGGGCCTGCGAAGAAAGAGACGTTCCTACGCCTAAAAAGCTGAGGAGACCGATGAATAATTTTAGCCGATGTCGCATTTAGTAGCTGTTTTCTGAAAAGTAGTACAAAAGCCGAACTGTTCTAAACTTAGGTGCAGCAATTTCAAAATTTGTACCTGAGTTTACAAAAGCTGATTTCAGGCGTTTAACTTATGACTAGTCTATCAAAGCTTCCGGCCTTGCCTACTTGGAGGAGTAGGCAAGGCCGGAAGCTTTATTAAACTATAACTGGTTCAAGTTTATAACTTGGACCTAAAATGAGCCGAAGTTTGTAACTTCAGTGAGCCGTAAGGCTCAAATTACGCAGTAAGTACAATGCCTTCTCAACTGAATCAAACCATTGAAATAGAACTAAACGGCCCTAATTCCCAGAAATGGAGTTCTGAAGTAGTGGCAAGTTCCTTCATTGCAGCGATACGGGATTCTTTCTCATTTAACACGCTCAGTCCAAAAGTCACCACTTGGCTCAGGTAATATCAACGTCCCATCACAAGGGAAACAATGGGACACAAAAAAACCGTTTCGGGGTGTTTTGGTGAAAACACTCCCGAAACGGTTTTCCAGGAACGGGTACGCTGCTAGTTCTTTTTGAGCCAGACTCCCTCTATCTCGACCCCGATTGGCTGCCCCGGCTTGCTTGCGTTCTGGTCCTGGGTGACAGATATCTCCAGTTTCTCTATCTGCGGCAACTGGAAAGCACCCGGTTTATTTGATGAAAACCAAAGCGGATGAAAGCCCGGGTACGGGCGCGGCAACAACAGGAAAGGCGCAGGTTTCAAGGCACTCAGTGGAATCTCCAGTACCTGGAAGGTAGCGCCCACGTTCACGGTAGCCGCGAAGGCCGCCGCGTTGCCACTGATCAGGCGCACGTTCACCGGCAAAGCCGAGGCTGTAGTGGCCTTCATTCTGACCACCAGTTTGTCAAAGCTCGCCAGTTCGGGCGCTCTGCCCTGTAGCTTATCCCCGATGTACTGCTGAAAGCCCATGGTCTGGCCCGTCGCCAGCTCTTTGGCGGTCAGCTTCAGAATCAACTGCCCGGTGTTCTCTGAGGAAACCAGCTGCCGTTCATCGCTTTTCCAGAGGTTGGGGAAGACATACAGGCTCCGATCAGTGGTGGGGTTGAACAGCGACAGATTGCCTTTTTCAGCGGCCACAAAAGTTTGCCAGGTATCGGAATGGTAATAGTCCCAGGCCCAGGGATCGCCCTCGTAGCCACCCGGATAGGTCACGTGCCGGTCTCCGTCCTGCACCATGATCCGGTAGGAAATCTGCCCGGGCGAGGTGAGTTCAGCGGGTACCTCGGCCCGGTACTGGTTGTTCCCCATCGGCTGCATGCCGATGGTTTTATACACGCCTGCCTGGTTGTTGGCCTGCACTGAAACCTTCGCCGAGGCGGAAACGCCCACCACCTGCGCCGTCAGCGGGAAAGATTTACCGGCCGAGACTTCCCGCAGGGGCTGATGGTTCACGTAAGGCTTGGTGTCAAAGGGCTGGGGAGCGGCAAATTCGTTCACCTGCAGGAAGCCGAACGAAGCATCCGGTTTAAAGCCTCTTTTTCCATTTTTGGCCAATAAATAGGTGCCGGGCTGAATCTGGAAACTACCGGCTTGGGCGGTGGCGCGGTACGTGTTTCCTTCATTGACGGCGGTGATGGTAAAGGTCTCGCCCAGATCCGCGAGCAGGAGTTGCATCGCCTGGGTCTGCCACTGGAGGCGGGTCACTTCTTTGTCCGGCGAGGCTTTCGCGAACGGGTCCCGGATGTGGAAGGCATCGGGCATGACCTCCAGTCGCCAGACACCTTTTTCCAGCTTGTCCAGGAAATAAGCCCCGGAACCGGTGTACCTGGCCACCGGCGAGCTTCCCACGCCTGCCACCTGAGTCAGTTTGGCGGCATTCACCGGTTTAGTGGTGGTGGTATTGGAGTACAGGAATCTCTGCGGAGCGTTCATCTCACTCAAGGAGGCTTTGTAGCTGACCCTGAAGTTTTCAAAAACACTGTCTGCCGGATAGGTGCCGTAGCTTTTGCGGAGCGGAACCTGGTGGAAAACCTGGGCCGCGATCATGAGGCTGATGGCTTTGGATGGCGTGTACGCCAGATTGAGGTAGTGCGTCTGGTACTCGGTGTTGCCGTAGGCGGTGGCCAGCGGATCATAGGCGAACTGCGTGGCCCACTGAAACCCGGCTCCCCGGAAACTCCGGGCCATGGCCGGGTACATGTAAGAACCCAGCACGTCGCCGGCATCGAACTCATACACCATCAGGGCTTTGTTCCTGAACTCAGGAATGGTATCGAACGGAATGTGGTAGCGGTCTACATGGGGTAGGTAATTGCCTTGCAGCGTGTGGTTGGCGACCAACCCGGTGGGGTACCACTGAAAGCTGAATCCATCTACCTGGGCTTTGGCCACGGCGTCTGCGTACGTGGGCGACTCGCTGATGTTGTAGAAGATGGGTTTGGTCCAGCCCGTGGCCCGGATCGCGGCGGCCATGCGGTTCACATACTCGGTGGTTCTGGCTTTAGGGCCCGAATGCTGCGGCTCGTTGTTCACCTCGGCCCCTATGATGTTGGCATCATCGCCGTAGGTAAGTTTGGTATAGGGGTTCACGTGCCGAAGCAACTGTTTGATATAGTTTTCCTGCGCCTTGAAAGCTGTCTCGTCCACCAAGGCTTTCTGTTTGCCGTAGCGCCGGGAAAATCCGGGGGTTGCCTCGTCTTTCTCCGGGTAGCCGTTTCCCCAGAAGGCAATAGGCGTCAGCATAACTCTAATGTTGCGCTGCTTCAGTTTATACACCAGATAATCAAACAGCCGAAGGTGCTCGTTCTCCAGCAGGTTGCCCAGCGAATCGGAGATCTCGGTGTCCCAAATGTGCACCCGGAACGCGTCTAACCCCAAACGGGCCAGATGGTACACATCCTGGTCAATGGCTTTCTCGGGGTCTATTTTTCTGGCCTTGACCGAGCGGTACCCATACGCAAATGGGACGGTATAATTCACCCCGAAAAAAGTCGCCTCTTGCTTGTTCTTCTCCCAGCGCAGGATTCCCTTCTGATCTACATAGACCAAATCCGCTTCTTTTGCCTGAGAAGTCTGGGCGGAAACCCTGCTAGACGGAGCCCACCAAAGAAGTAAAAGCAGAAGAAGGCCTGGGGTTTTGGATCTGATTTTCATATAACGGCTTAAAAACGCAACGCAATCTACTCTTGGTTGCCAGCCACAAAATTACAGATGGGTCCGTTCATTACCGCTAAGCGGCAGACGAAATAGGTTAAATCCTTCAACTGGCATTAGAAAAGTTGTGATTTGGCGTGTGGTTTCCTGTACTGACGAGCACATGTACTCCATTTGCAGGAAGAGAATTGAGAGAAAGCTTTTCAAGAAGTTGGTGCCCGAAGGCCTTTCTAAGCTGCGGGCAAGAACATCAGCTGAAGTTTGGATGCTGTAGGGCGTTGTTAATTAGCTGTGGCTACGCGCCTTCCATTTGATTTTGTTTTCGGCCTGTTTTCAAGAAAATAGTCCAGAAACAGACTATGGTCTCAACGGGGAGGGCCGCTTGCCTAGACAGGGATTAAGTACAATGTTTGTACAAGTGTTTTTATAGTTCTTTCCTTATCTGGAGTTTGAAGATTTCTTTCTTGGCCACTTTCCCGTTATTACCGATAATAAAATGAGTCACAGAAGAGTCTCCTGTAATAATTTCATTGATTTTACCGTCAGAGATAATCTCACTTTCTGTCTCTACAGTAGCTACTTCAAAAGTATTCTTGGAAATCAATCTTCCAATAGAATGTAAGCCCCAGCCTCCGTCACCACAATCTGCGGCAACGATGAACTTATCTACCATTTTCCCCTGCTTATCATAAATACAGTAATTAAGTAGCGCGCAGTTGCTGCCTTCATCCTCTGTCAACATGGTAAACTCTATAAGCCCGGGGGCTCTCTCTTGCCATGAGTGAAAGTATTCTGCCATGAAATCCTGTTCAGAGAATTTACGTTTCTTATCCTGCCAAACTTTATTGAAAAACGCACTGTCGAGCATGTTGTAGTGTGCTGGTCTGGTTTCCCAATCAAGAGTATCTATATCAAATGTCTTCAGGTTAGCATATTTGAACTTACTTCTTAGATCGGAGAGATGGAAACTTTGCTGGCCGTTATCTGCTTCCTTTGCTGCATCTGTCCTGTTACATGAGGCCAAGATTGTGAAGACATAGATTACCAGTACAGCGTTTTTCATATTATTCATTTGTGCCACCGTCTCCATGTTAACAGCGTGCTAGGCCGTCAGACGAATCTTGCTGTTTACACAAGTTTAAGGTAAGTTATTCTTTCTTGAATTCTGAAACGAGAAGAGTGTTGAACAATCCTTTACTTGAATGTTCATTTAAGAATAAACAGTATAAGTAGACTTCTTGGCCCTTCTTAATCTCTTTGTTCAAAGGCTTTTCCAACTGTTTCTGAACAGGTGCCCAAAACTGGACATCTCCGGTTTGAAATAAGAATTCGTTCTCTACGAGTCCATCGAGTTGTGTGGAACTGCCGGAGAAAAGTTTAAAGACGTTTTTCATCGAGCCCAAAACTTGGGGATTCATTTTTCTTTTCTCCCCCAGGAATGTAGCATTGAATCGATATTTATCCGTCCGGGTGTAATATGAGTTTACACCCAATGTCGTTTCAATACTGTCCGCGTACTTCTTTTCATTTTGAAGCACTCCGCTGAGATTAACCTCCTTGTAATGTTTATCCCATTCAATAAAACCATCTTGGCAATACCCATCTGTTGTGGAAGCAAATAGGAATGCCAGCATTGAAAACAGGTATTTAGTCATTCTAGTATTAGTGAATTATCCTACCGCATCTAGTATAAACGACAGCCGGGGTCGGCAGCCGAAGGGTGACGTTTATAGATTGTCGTGTGCCTTTATTTTATTGCAAACTGCTTGACCATCCAGTGATTAGAGTGATTGCCAATCAAATCAATCTTTAACGCATCGTCTTTTGTGCCTAAATATTTGTAGACCTTCAAAGGAACAGAATTTGGATATACTGTTAGCCCTTCTTCGATAATTTTTAAGGCCTCTTGATTTTGACCGCTTGAGTTTAGAGCCTCAGATTGATAGACATAAATTATAGCGGGTACTTCATTGTATATATTTTTAAACTCAAAGGCTAGGTCAGTCATCAACTCCACTTGAAATTTCGTATCTGGTCTTTTACCAGAAGCCGCAGTTTGACTTATGTGTTGTTGGTAGACCATGAACATTACCAATAAATGTCTGTTTCTGGTTCTTCCGTTTCTAAGTAAGTTATCGAGCTTTTCTGGAGTGTTTGGGCTTAACTTTCCTGCATCTGATTGCAGCATTTGGGTGTAAAACTCCTCCATTAAATTCAACACAGCCTTGTCTTGATTGTCTATTTTGGTGTTGCCACGTATTTTACTAATCCGAGCTTCGTCTACTTGCGCAAGTGCGTTAAATGAGATAAATAGAAAGATTATGTATAGCTTCTTCATCGTTCAAATTGAAAATACTTTTTTAAGTGACACAATGTACTAGGCAATGCGGTAGCTACTCTGCCGTATAGGTGTGGTTTGTGGCAGTAATGTTATTCAGTGAATACTTCGTCAAATTCAATTTTTTCAGGCTGCTCCCCTATCCTATTAGGATTAGGTATCGTCAGAACAGATACCTTGACCCTCCATTTACCGTCCGATGTTTTGGTGCCCTCTATTACCCCGCTCTCTATGTCATACATTCCCCTGCCCCAGCCGCCGACCTCATTGAAATAACAGTTGGTTGTATTGACCTCTTTTCCTGAGAAACGGAACTGGGAGGCTTCGGTATTTACCTCAAAAGTGAATATTGTAACCAGTTCATCATCAATAGCATTGTCACACTCAGCCCTAGAGTGCGCATATTTAAACACAGTGTTGCTTCCGTCTTCAACCGTATAGTAGTTGGAGCGACTGGCTGTATTAAACTTCTTTTCAATATTCTTGCCGTGGGTGAAGGTGGTAGTCAATGTCTCGGGGTTGCAGTCATCTCTTTCGTCACAGCCAACCAATGTGGATATAGTCAATATCAATGCAAGGTATAGGATCTTCATATGGATTGGTTTTAATTGTCAGACCTGTTGAGTCTTTTACAAGACTCTATCTTCTGTGAGACCCGTAAATTCCTGTCAGTGTTGCACTGCTATTTTAGTAATTTCCACTAACGTCTAGTATAAACGACGCGCAAGGCGGTCGGCCGAGCATGATTTTTACACAATATTAGGCGTAGGTTATTTTATTAGGCTTCTTATCCAGCTTTTTTTCACTCTATAGCTAAACTCTCCTGCTTTGGACAGCCAATTCTCAACCTTTTGCCTTTCTTTCCAATCCTTTTCAGTTGCTACTGATATTTCCATTTCCGTGAATGCTACGTTGAACGGATCAAATATCATCAGCTCATATTCTGCTTTCTCTTTAGGCTTTAAATTATAAGTCCGTATCGGCAGAGTGTCAAAGTTGTCATTCCCGATTGAAGAGCCTGTCCTGAAAACCCTCAGCAATAGGTACTCAATAGTTGTTTCAGTATTGTTCTTAATTTCTATTCTTGCTTTGTTGTATCTGGGAAGAAAGTCAGTTGGGTTGAGTTTGTGTAAATCTTGAGAGAAGCTTTTTAGCTTTATAACTATGTTTGCCAAGAACTGCTCTAGTTCATCAGTTCTATCACTTCTAATTAATTCTAGATTCATAATTCTAATTTGGCACAACGTACTTAGTTATTTTTTTAATTTTTCTTTTAATTCTTCAGTCATCCCTCCGAGAAGCAAGTCAAAATATTCTTTTGATGATTCTAGACTAGGCAGCTTTAGTTTATAATCTTCTTCATCATCAAAATTTCCGAAAAGCGTCAAACTTTTATGAAGTTAAATTACAAATTCATCGGTCTCGGCTCCGTAAACACTGACCCAGAATCCACCATGTTCATCATCCATTGTCGATAAATCCTTTATTGCTTTATCGATGTCAGCATTAGTAATGTCGACTTTGTCATATCCCGTTGCATATTGTATATATGAACCTTCAATCTTTATCATCTGATTTTATATAATATAGTTTCCGATTCGATCTTTAAACGATTTTTATAAATTTCAATATTTTTAATTAAGCACAACGGTCTCGTGCATGAGGCGTGCAAGGCCGTCGGCTGTAGCATGGCTTATGCACAATGTTAGCACACAGTTTTTTATATGTTTGTTATTTTTTTTGATTATCCAACTTCTTCAGAGATAGCTTCAAAAATTAAAGTTAGCCAAACAGTTCCAGTTGATATAGAAAACAGTCCTAGGCTTTTGTTTATCCTTGATTTATAATTTGAAAACAATATGATTCCGGATATTATTAGTACTGGCCCGCTAAAGATAATTCTAGGCACGATAAATCTATCCTTTAAATAATGTAGGTCAAAAAGTTGAAATACTATTAAGTATCTCAACATTGGGAAAAGCGCTAAAGCTATTAGTATGTATAGTAAAACAAGCTTAAAATTTATATGTAATTTCATCATTATGATTTAAAAATTTATAAAATGAGTGCTAACTACTATATATAAAGAGTACATCCGGTTATTGGCACTTTGAATAGAGGTTACTAAAAAATTTCAAACCCTTTCACCCATTATCCCCCCTTATACAGTCTACTTCCAATATAGGTGTTTTTCAAAAATATTCAAGAAGCCTTATGCTCCTCCTCAGTTTGTCGGCAATCTTTTTACATTGGTAATCTAACAGCGCTTGAATGTAGCGGAGGGTCATACTCATTCAAGTAGGTGTATGGCGCAGGCAGGACGTAAAGAGACATCCACCACCTTACATTAGCACATTGCGGACGCTATAAATGGCGTTTTATCCGCTCCCTCCTTAGATCCACATCCTCGAAAGGTACACTCCGTTGTAGGCCTTAAGCTCTCCATTTGCCTCTTCAAGGACAACGGAGGTACGGTCATTCCTACACTTTCCAGCAAATCAACTATAAAGCTGACGACACCTTTGACCTAACTGAAAACTTGAAATTCATTCAGCTTGCTCCTTAGAATTACGACTTTTATAAAGATAAAACACTGACTGCTTGCATGATGCGTTTGAACACCTTAAATCCATAGGAGAAAGGCAACACGCCTAACGACGCTGACGGGATTGGGCACATGTTAATATTATATGATCATTAGCTAAAATAAGATTATAGATACATCCAGAGGCTTGATAGTTTTATACTGGCTTATCAAACCAGGAAAACTGGTTTTGGATAAGTCGGTTTTCAGAAGCACAATCTTTGGGTTTTCAGGCCATTTTCGGCGAACTATCGCCAATTCTGTCAACCACAAAATGACTACCTCTTAAGATGAGTCTTTGAAGCAAAAGGTATAAACCAATGCCTATCAAATTCATCTCCGCTTAGCACAGTATTCAGTTAAAATATAGCTTATCAATATGAAAATGTACAACGTATTCTTGCGTGCCCTCCTGTTCATTGCAGTTCTGGCCCAGGGGGTTAACACCGCTCAGGCACAGAATGGAGACCAGATATTAGATGGAATTGGTGAAACGGGAATGATTGCCCGCTATGTGCTGAATGGAGATCTCAAAGATTGGTCACGCAATACGTTGCACGCCAAAACACAAGGTACCGGAGCCACCTTTGTCAGTGACAATCAGTTTGGCAAAGTCTTGTCGCTTTCAGGAGAAAACAATGCGTTTGTCACCATCCCCGGAGAAGCGCTAACCGATTTAGAATCCATCAGTATCTCAGGCTGGGTAAACTTGCGTTCAAAGCAGCCCGGCCAGCGCTTTTTTGATTTCGGGAAGGAGGCCACCAAACATTTCTTTGCGGCTCCGGTAGGCACAAACGCGCAGGAAGGCTTTCAGGCGTTGATCACCACTGATAAAGCTGGCAAAAAAGGAGCGGTTTCTCCGGCCATTGAAGCGAATAAATGGACTCACCTGGCCATTGTGATTGATGTTCCTGCTAAATCAATGAGTACCTATGCTAATGGTAAACTTGTAGGACAATCGAAAGATATTCCGCAAGAGTTAAGTGAGGTTTTCGGTCAGCAATCCAAGCTGTATATCGGGAAATCGCTAACCACGGGAGATCCCAACCTGAATGCCTTGCTCCATGATTTCCGTATTTACCGGGTTCCCTTGAGCGCCAGACAGGTGGCCGTCATCTATACCAATGCCCAGACAGGCCGAGGCCTTAATGAAGGATCGGTTAATACCACCGGTAAGCGGGTGGAGGATGATCTTCCCCGTTTTTCTCCTACTGAGGCAAAACTCTATAATACGTATCTAGTTCAGGTGTCTGATGTGGAAGTAGAAACCGAAGTGGGCAATCTGCCCCGGCTCCCAAGTTACGTACCCGGCACGTACAAGAATGAGATGAAAGGCAAGGCTCCGCAAGTGCGGGTGGTGTGGCCGGCTGCCACGGACAATAGTGCTGTTCTTAAGCCCGGCCGCTATACCATTACCGGGCGGGTGGCCGGCACAAATTTCCAACCCAAGGCAGTTGTTACCGTCAAAGAATCCTCGAAAGCGGCAACACCAAGCTCCAAGCTGCAGCCCTTCAATTTGGCTCAGGTTTCTCTTAAATCCAATGCGCGTGGCCAGGAAACGCAGTTTACCGAAAACCGTGACAAGTTTATAAACACCCTAGCGAAAACCGACCCCAACTCCTTTCTCTATATGTTCCGCCATGCTTTTGGCCAGAAACAACCCGAAGGAGCCAAACCGCTGGGAGTCTGGGACAGTCAGGATACGAAATTGAGAGGCCATGCCACTGGGCATTACCTCACGGCCATTGCCCAAGCCTATGCGGGTACAGGTTATGATAAGGCCCTGCAGGCCAATTTCTCCAGCAAAATGGAAGACATGGTCAATACCCTGTATGAGTTATCGCAACTCTCCGGAAAGCCGAACCAGACAGGAGGCAAACACGTGGCGGACCCGGCAGCGGTGCCGCCCGGTCCCGGCGAATCAACGTTCGATTCTGACCTAAGCGATGAAGGCATCCGGACCGATTACTGGAACTGGGGCGTGGGATACATCAGCGCTTATCCTCCAGATCAGTTCATCATGCTGGAAAACGGCGCCAAGTACGGCGGGCAGAAAAACCAGGTGTGGGCCCCGTATTACACCCTGCACAAAATACTGGCCGGCTTAATGGATGTGTATGAAGTGAGCGGCAATAAAAAAGCATTGACCGTAGCTTCTGGCATGGGCGACTGGGTACACGCCCGCTTAACAAAATTGCCCACTGATACGCTGATAAAGATGTGGAACACGTACATCGCCGGGGAGTTTGGCGGCATGAACGAGTCCATGGCGCATCTGTACCGGCTTACCAGTAAACCGAATCACCTGCAAACCGCCCAGTTATTCGATAACATCAGAGTATTCTACGGCGATACAGCCCATTCGCATGGGCTGGCCAAGAACGTAGATCTTTTCCGGGGTCTGCATGCCAACCAGCATATCCCTCAAATTGTGGGAAGTATGGAAATGTACCGGGTCTCCAACAATCCGGAATATTACAAGATCGCAGATAACTTCTGGTACAAGATGGTCAATGACTATATGTACAGCATTGGAGGAGTGGCCGGGGCCCGTAACCCAAACAACGCCGAATGTTTCGTTGCTCAGCCGGGTACCCTGTATGAAAACGGCTTCGCTGCCGGTGGCCAGAACGAAACCTGCGCCACCTACAACATGCTCAAGCTAACCAGTGACCTGTTCCTCTTCGATCAACGTGGTGAGTTAATGGACTACTACGAGCGTGCGCTGTACAACCATATTCTGGCTTCTGTGGCTGAAAACAGCCCGGCCAATACCTATCACGTACCGCTCAGACCAGGGTCTACAAAACAATTCGGCAACCCCAATATGACCGGCTTCACGTGTTGCAACGGTACCGCCATAGAGAGCAGCACCAAGCTGCAGAATTCCATTTACTTCAAGAGCAAAGACAACCAGGCGCTCTATGTCAATCTGTTCGTCCCCTCCACCCTTGATTGGACGGAGCGCAATGTAAAGGTGGAGCAGACCACCAATTTCCCCAACGAAGACAACACCCGTCTCACCATCAAGGGAAAGGGTAAATTTGATGTCAACGTGCGGGTGCCCGGCTGGGCCACCAAAGGGTTCTTTGTGAAGATCAACGGCAAAGAACAAAAGGTAGATGCCAAACCGGGTAGTTACCTGAAACTAAACCGGAAATGGAAAAATGGCGATGTCATTGAAATGAGAATGCCTTTCCAGTTCCATTTAGACCCTGTGATGGATCAGCCAAACATCGCCAGTATGTTCTACGGACCAATTTTACTTGCCGCTCAGGAACCCGAAGCCAGAAAAGAATGGCGTAAAGTAACCCTGGATGCTGAAGACCTGAGCAAGTCCATCAAAGGAGATCCCCAGCAGTTACAGTTCACGATTGATGGGGTCGTGTTCAAGCCCTTCTACGAAACCTACGGCCGTCATTCTGTTTACTTGGATGTTTCGCTAAAATAGGCCGAAAACCCAACTGCTGGCGAGACGGTCGCTTCACATGAAGCGGCGGTCTCGCCAGCAGTCTATAACTCTTGCCGGATTGTACTTGCGACACTTTTGTGTGCAAATCAGCTTAAACCTTTTCTTTACACAAAGAGAAGTACCCATTCGAGTTTGTACCGCGTGTAACTCATTCCTGACACCTCCTCACTAAATTCAAAGTTATCCTCCATCATGACGTCTGCTTCTAAAAAGATTACTGCTCCCCAAAGACTGTGCATTCTTACAATGCTTGGGTGTCTGCTTCTCTCCTTGCCACTCCCACTTTTGGCTCAATCGTGGAAAGACCTTGCCCAACGTCCCTCCACGTTGAATGTTGAACAGGGAACCATTTCCTTTCAAACGCCTTCTTTTCAGGTGGAATTGGTAAAAGCTTCCCAAACCGTAGCGGGGTTGCATCCCAAATCTGAACCAGCGTTTGATTATACCCCAGGCGATCGGTTGAAAGTGCGCGGCAGCAATGGCATGTATCACCTGGGAGATTTGAACCTGCGAATCCGGCAGGGGCAATCAGGTCCGTGGAAGTCCTTTTCAACGGCTTCGCAGCGAAAGCCGGTCCAACCCTTAGCTGCACAAGGTACTATTCTGGCCGCCGCTGATTTGGCCAATACCTTGCCTGCTGACCTACCCCTCACGATTAAACGGTTTTGGCAGGTAGAGCAAGGGCAACTGGTGCTTCGGTTTGAACTGACCAACCGGACCACAACACCCGTGGAAATAGGAGCCCTGGGCATCCCTATGATTTTCAACAATATTCTGGAAGGGAAAGATCTGGTAAAAGCCCATGCGCAGAGCGTTTTGTATGATCCCTACATTGGTCAGGATGCCGGCTACTTACAGGTTACCCGTCTGCACGGAAAAGATTCTTCCTTACTGGTTCTCCCCTACGGGAATTCTCCTTTTGAGGCATATAATCCCTTGAATGATGATCCTACGCCAAGAGGAATTGCCTTTGAAGGTTTTCATGAATGGATGGTGCACAGCAAAGCCTATGCAGAAAATGAATGGCAGAAAGCAGAACCCTGGAATCAGCCTACGTCTGTTACCCTGAAACCGGGAGAAGCAAAAAGCTATGGCGTTCGCTTTGTGCTGGGAGGCACTCCGCAGAACCTTGAAAAGAAATTACTGCAGAACAATCGCCCTGTTGCCGTTGGCATCCCAGGCTATGTTTTGCCCCAGGACGTGAACGGCAAGCTGTTTATCAACTATAAAAGCAAGGTCAGGAGCATCAAAACGGAACCGGAAGGTGCCTTGGTCATCAACGCTGCTCCCTCTACTAAAAGCGGCTGGAAAGCCTATGCCGTTAAAGGTCAGAAATGGGGAAGAGCTAGGGTCACCATTCAGTACGAAGATGGCTTAGTACAAACAGTACATTACAAGATGATCAAGCCCGAACAAGAAACTGTTTCGGATTTTGGCAACTTCCTGACCACGAAGCAATGGTTTGAAAAAGAAGGCGATCGGTTTGGCCGCAGCCCTTCTGTCATAAGCTACGACAATGAGAAAAAGCAGCAGGTGCTGGAGGATAACAGGGTCTGGATAGCTGGTCTAAGCGATGAAGCCGGAGCCGGCAGTTGGTTGGGGGCCATCATGAAGCAATCTGTACTGCCTAAGAAGTCAGAAATAGACAAGCTCCAGCGGTTTGTGGAGGAAACGCTTTGGGGCCGCATACAGGTGGCAGAAGGTCCAAATAAATTCGGGGTTCGCAAAAGCCTGTTTTATTACGCGCCTGACTCTTTGCCCGCGGGGACCTATACGATTCCTGCCAATCTGAAGGTCTGGTCTTTGTGGCCCAAGAAAGAAGCCTATTCCTTAGGTCGATCCTACAACTACCCTCACGTAGCAGCGGCGCATTGGGTGCTGTACCGGTTGGCCCGCCATCACAAAGGACTGGTCACTTCGCAATCCTGGAACTGGTACCTCAGCAACGCGTATGAAACAGCCATGGCCATGGTTCGCCTGGCCCCGCATTACGCGGAGTTCGGGCAAATGGAAGGCACCATTTTTTACATGATCCTGAAGGATTTGAAAGCCGAGGGCAAGAGTGAAATGGCCGGTCTGCTGGAGGCCGAAATGAAAAAGCGGGCCATTCACTGGGCTTCCCTTCCCTACCCTTTCGGGAGCGAAATGCCCTGGGACTCCACCGGTCAGGAGGAAGTATATATCTGGTCGCTCTTTTTCGGGTACGAGGAGAAAGCCGATGTGACCCTGAACGCCATTCTGGCCTACATGCCTACCGTGCCTCACTGGGCGTATAACGGCAACGCCAGACGCTACTGGGATTTCTTGTATGCGGGAGGTTTGCCGCGGGTGGAGCGGATGATTCACCACTATGGCTCCGGCCTGAATGCCATCCCGGTGCTGACCGAGTACCGCCGGCAGCCGGACAATTTCTATTTACTACGCGTTGGCTACGGTGGCGTTTTAGGAACACTGTCTAACATCACCGAAGAGGGTTTTGCCCCCGCCGCCTTCCACAGCTACCCAGCCAGCCTACACAATGACAGTTATTCCGGAGATTACGGCCCAGGCTTCTTCGGTTATGCGGTTAACTCAGCTACTTACTTAACCCAACACCCTGACTTCGGTTGGGTGACTTTTGGCGGCAATGTAAGCGAGAAAAACAAATGGGTGGAAGTGCAGCCTACGACGGCTGGCAGATCAGCAGCGTTTATTGCCCCTGCCGGATTGTTGGTTTCCTTACAAGCCGGAAAGATGAAAAAGATAGCCTACCATCCAGCTTCTGGTCAGGTGAAAATAACCCTGGATGCAGCCGACACCTTTACCCCGACAGCTTTTCTCACCACTGAGCAACCGAGCCAAGCAAAAGGAGGAGCTACCTATAGTTTAAAAACAAAAGCAACGAAGCAGCGAGGTGGTTACGAAGTCAACCTTTCCAACAAAGAAACAGAAGTGATTATCGACCGTCAGAAAAAGTAAAGAAACCACTAAGAAGAAAGTAAACACGCCGCAGAACGGAAATACTGGCACCAGGCAAGTCAGTTTCATTCTGCGGCCAACAAAGACAACTCCCGCCTAAGCAATAAGACCTGTTATTGCTTAGGCGGGAGTTGTCTTTGTTAGTCATTCCAAGAATTTCTGTAAAGATCAACGGCACAGATTGAAGCTCATACTCAAAATCGGGCAGTTTCCGGAAAACAGGCTATAAACGAAAATCTAATTAAGTCATAGCCTTGTAAAGGTTTTTCAACACCTATCTATAGTAATGTAACAGTAGAACGTAGCCAGTCGATTTTAATAAGAGAAGACAATTTCCTCATTTAGTCAGCTTCGCCTAATGAAGAGATGAACCATCTCCCCTGCTTTTTGAGGCTCTTTTTTGAAAACACATGCTAATCTGTAGAAGCAAAGCAACATTCACTGTTAAAAGAAAACATCCTCGTCTATCTTTGCGTCAAATCACCGCCTTTGAAACGAGCCTTTACCATAGCGCTTCTTATTGTGATGCTAGCGCAGTCGCTCAGCCGTTTCTTCATTGTCGTTAATTTCCAGGCTAACCGAAATTATATTGCGGAGTTCCTGTGCGTGAACAAGGCAAAGCCTGAGCTGAAATGTAATGGCCGGTGCTACCTGGTGAAAAAGATGAAGCTGGCGGAATCAGCTGAGGGCCAAGTTCCCTCTTCTGGAAACCAAACCCAGAAACACAAGTTAGAAAGTCCCCTGTTTTATCAACCTCTGTTCTCGGCCCAAGCTTATCTGCTGAACGGGGTGCAGGACTTTTGCGTCTTTGTCCCCACCAGGTACATCGGAGGAGCTCCAGGCTCTGTTTTCCACCCTCCCCAGCGTATCGTTTAGATTCAGACTTCCGGCTCCCCAAGTACGGCCCGCAATGCTGATCCCGCATCGTAGGCCGGTCATTTGGCGCGTGCGTATTTTCTAAACGATACTTTATTCAGATGAAAAAAAGATACTCCAGTATCCTTCTCCTCTTGGGGATGCTGACGGGTCCGCTTTCCTATGCCCAAATAAAAGTGCAGGGAAAAGTACTGGACGCAATCACAAAAGAGGCGCTGGTTGGCGCTACGGTCCGTTTGGGCCATAGTCAGACTACCAGCACCCAGCAGGACGGCAGCTTCTCCTTCCTACCTCCCTTAACGGCAGACTCCGTAACGGTCACTTACCTGAGGTACGTTCCCCTGGCGGTGACAACGGCTCGTCAGCCGATGACGATTCTGATGCAGCCCGCGGCTAATGCCATCAACCAAGTAGTGGTAACCGCCAGCAGACAGGCGCAGATGCGCGCCGATGCTCCCGTGGCTATCAGTACGATATCCAAGCAGGTCATGGTAGACACGAAAGCTGTTTCCCTGGACCAGCTGCTCAACAAGGTAAGCGGCGTGTACATGGTGAACCTGGGCAACGAGCAACACACCATGGCCATCCGGCAGCCCATCGGGTACAGGAGTCTGTTCCTGTATCTGGAAGACGGCATCCCCATTCGCACCTCCGGCGATTTTAACCACAACGCGCTGATCGAAATCAACATGGCCGCCCTAAAAACCATAGAGGTGATCAGGGGCCCCTCTTCCTCGCTGTACGGCAGTGAAGCCATTGGTGGCGCCGTGAACTTCCTCACCCAATCCCCTTCTCAGATACCCACGGCCGCCCTGCAGGTGGAAGCCAGTAACCGGGGTTACCGGCGCACGGAGTTTAGCGCCTCCAACACCATCGGGAAGTTGGGGGTTTACGTGGGTGGTTATTATGCCCGGCAGCGGGATGGAATCATGGACCACAGCGATTTCGATAAGTTGGGACTCACGCTGAGAGCCGACTATAGGATGAATGACCGCACCAAGCTGACGAACTCCGCCACCCTCGTGGATTACCAGACAGACCAGACCGGCGGCCTGGACAGCACGCGCTTCTATGGAAGGCAATACGCCAGCCTGCACACGTTCAGTTACCGGAAAGTCAATGCCCTTCGCCTGCGCAGCACCCTGGAACACACGTGGGACTCCACCAACAGTACGGCACTCACCGGATTCTTCCGGCACAGCTCCATCGGGCAGAATCCCTTCTATTCCATCAGCAACGTGGCCGGTAATCCGCTCAAGGCGAAAGGCGAAATCAACGAAGATGCTTTCCACAGCTACGGCCTTAACGCCCAACAGCGGCTTGCGCTCTCCTTCCTGGATGCTCACCTCACTATAGGCCTCAGCGCCGATTACAGCCCTGCCACCTACAATGCCAAGTTCATCTCCGTGGACCGTGACGAAACGGGAGTCTACACCGGGTATACGCCCTCAGATTCGTTGCTCATAGACTACGATGTACAATTGCTGAATTCCGCCTTTTATACTCAATTTGAAATTTCACCGCTAAAACGACTCAAGTTGGTAGCAGCCCTTCGGTATGACCGCCTGGACTATCGCTTCGACAACCACCTTCCGTCTAATGCCTTCACCGGTGCTCCAGACGAAAACAATGGCTTTCGCAACCTCTCGCCTAAGCTGGGCCTGACCTATGGCTTGAGCAACAATGCCGGCACGTATGCCAACTACAGCGTGGGGTTTGCTCCGCCCCAGATTACGGAGCTCTACCGCGGAGTGCAGGTCCCTACCCTCAGGCCATCGGTGTACCGGAACTATGAAGTAGGCGGCTGGCTCAGTTTCGCTCATCAGAGAGGGTATCTGGATGTAAGCGCCTACCACATGGATGGAACGGATGAGATTATTTCGGTGAGGCTGGCAGATGGCTCCTACCAAAACCAGAATGCCGGACAAACGCGTCACCGAGGCATAGAGTACAGCATTTCCTATTCTCCCTTGAGCAGTTTGACCCTACGCTGGGGCGGTACCAACGCCAAGCACTGGTTCATAGACTACCAGGAAAAAGGCGTTGATTTTGCGGGCAAAGAGATGGCCACGGCTCCCGGGTTCATCGGAAATGCGGAGGTCACCTTCAAACCTGCCTTCGTGCCCGGCCTACGGCTTGGCTTGGAATGGCAGCACCTGGGCACCTATTACACCGATCAAGCTAATACTGACACCTACCGGGGCTATGACGTCTTAAATCTAAGAGTCGGCTATACGCTAAAAGGGTTTGAGGCCTGGGTGAACGCCCTCAACGCCACGGATCGTCTGTACGCCACCACCGTGGAGAAGTCTGCTTTCGGGAAGAGTTTCCGCAAGGGAGCACCCTGCACCTTCCACTTCGGGGTAGGCTATCGTTTTGCTGCCCGGTCATAGATGTTTTGGGCCTGTTTTCTGGAAAACAGGCCCAAAACAAGTTATCACAGCCGAGGCAATCGGCTTTAATCTATATCTGATGAAACTTCGAATCTATACTTCTTTCTATTATCTAATACTAATCGCCTGTCTGGACGGTTGCCAGCCGAAGGCAGCTGAAAAAGGAGCCGCATCCCAGGTCTCCTCGCCGGGTCTGCGCGCTTCCGGCCCGTTTTTAACAAAAGACGAGAAAGGGAACCCGGTTCTTTGCTGGGTTCAGGCGCAGGACACCGCCGGTGAAAACCACCTGTTGATGTTCGCCCGTTCCAAGGACGGTGGTCAGACCTTTGGCGCGGCCCAGGCCGTTCCTACATCAAGGGGAGTTCAGCCGCATGACGAGAACCTCTCCAAACTTCTGTTCAAGAAGAACGGAGACATGCTGGCCATGTTTGCGGTGCCCAATCCAAACCCAGAGAACAGCTATTCCGGGTTGGTGTTCTACACGCAGTCTTTTGATCAGGGAAAAAAGTGGACCAAACCCAGGCAAATCGCCCAGGACACCATCAACAGCATTGACGAACGGTACTTTGACATTGCTTTGCTGCCCAATGGTGAGGTAGCGGCCATTTGGCTGGACTCCCGGAAAAACACGCCCCAAGAGGGATCTTCCCTCTACTTCTCCACTACCCAGGGCCGGCAGGGCTTTACCACGGAAAAAGCCATCGACCGACAGCTGTGCCAATGCTGCCGCACCGATCTGTTCGTGGATTCACAGGGACGTCTGCACGCCGCCTACCGAGCCATCCTCCAAGACACCATCAGGGACATGGTGCACCTGGTATCCGCTGACAACGGCCTGTCCTTCTCCCCCCGCGAGCGGATCAGCGCCGACAACTGGGTGATTAATGGTTGCCCTCATACCGGCCCCACCATGGCTTCAGGGCAGGGTAGCGTGCATTTCGCCTGGTTTACCATGGGCGGAGGCAGCGGCGTTTACTATACCCAGAAACTGGAGGGCAAACCTTTCGGGCTACGCCAGACCGTCAGCCAGCAGCCTATGGCAAAGCACCCACAGATGACCTCTCTCAGCAACGGAAAGATCGCCATTGTATGGGATGAGCGAGCAGACAATACCAGTGAGCCGAGGTCCTGGATCGGTTTCCAGGTACGGAACGCCGATGGCGCTGTTCAGTCACATGCCCACCTAACTTCTAATACCATCAGTGCCACGCACCCGGTGATTTTACCGGTTGATAATTCCCAAGTAGTTGTGGCGTATACACAAAGAACAGGTAAGTCAAGTGAAGTGCACTACCAGCTTGTGTCTACAGAAAAAGCAGGTAAAAACGTTGGAAAGCCTTAAGCTGCCAGGATGGAGAAATACAGATATAAGTTAAGGTCTGATTATCCTTCCCAAGAATAACAGAGTGATTTCAAAAAAACTACGTAAGGCAGGGAATAACGGGGAGGTGCAGTGCGCCTCCCCGTTATTCCCTGCCTTAACAAGTTCCTCTTCCGGCGTATCTCCTTTACTGCCTATCACTCTATTCAAAGTTTTAATTAGAGAAGAGCCACTTTTAAGGTGTGATTATAGGTCTATCAATTAAGATTTTTGGCGAAGAAAGATCCTCAGATTGCTACTATTGAATCATCTTTAAGTTCTCACCAGCAATATCTTCCCAGCGGTAGAGATGGAAGGTCTTGTCTGTGCTCATAGCTACAAACAAGCCGTGCTTGAACTTCTTTCCTAGCGGTACGGCTACTGTCTCAGAGCCGTCACTGTTGATGGCAGACACGTTCACGCTTTTAATAAAGCGGTGTTCATACGGGTTAGAGGAGGTGCCTTCGCGGGTGAACACCATGAACCGATTGGCCTCCTGGTCAGACACCAGAATGTAGCCAGTGCTGTCAGTTAACGCGTAGATGGAGATTCCTTCGTGGTCGCGGGTAAAGTCTTTCGTGGCGAACAAGGACAGCTGTTTGTTGCCCTTCTCCGGATCTGCAAAGTATTGGCGTACGCCCATTCCTTCGTCTGAATAATAGACGTACCCCAGAGCATCATCTACCGCAATGGCTTCAATCTCTTTTATGCCACTGTACTCTCCAAATTTCCGTACCAGAGTAGCTTTCACGTGGCCGGTCCCGTCATCTTCCAGCAGGTACTGCCAAAGATACGTACCATCCTGCGGACCAACTTTGCGGCCTACAATGGCATAGACTCTCCCGGCTTTGTTCTTGTACAGAGATACCCCCATCAGGTCACGGTAGCCTTCTGCGGTTTCTCCCGCAAACATCTCCAGACCGCCTTTGTCAATGGGCTTCATGTCGGGCACGGAGAAGATGCGCAGTTTGTGGGTCATCCGCTCAGTGGCGACGGCAATATCCGTGGGTTTTCCGTTTAGCAGGAGGCCGTATTCCACATCCACGTTGTTGGGGCGTTGCAGATTCTTGACGGTTTTTTCCGGGATAATCCTGCCCTCCAGGTCAAAGACATACAAGCCGCCCTGGGCATCTTTATCAGTGCCAATGATGAGGCTCTTTGCTGGATTCTTCGGGTTTACCCAGATGGCAGGATCATCAGAGTCAAACCGGACTGTATCCGTGATCACCGCCGCCTGCACCACTTTGCCGGCTGTGGTGTTTTGTTCTACTGGTGGCGTACTGATGGTTTCTGCTTTGGGCGCGGAGCAGGCAGCTAAGAGGAAAACTAAGCTAGCCTCTTTCAAATAGGATGATGTGAACATTTTAGTAGATTGAAATTGAGGTCTGCAGGCGGTAAGCCTGAACGGACCGAGTGTCATTTTTTGAGGTGCAGGGTGATGGTACTGGTTTGGGCGTCATCATACGCGCCTTTGAGGGTAAGCGTGAGGCGCTTGCCTTGCACCTGGAAGGAACCGGCATAGGTGAAATCAACCTCAGAACCGTCTGCCTGCTCTATGCTTTCGGCAAACTCCAGGTCACCTTCCAGCTTATCATCATCCATTTCTTCAAACTCGGCCTCTAGTTCAATCACCTTGTTTTCTTCCTCTACTTCGCCGCACTCTTCTACCCTTTCGGTTTCTTTCAGCTTTACTTCCGCTTTCCACTCGCCGTACTCAAAGGAGATCGTGATTTCATCCACGTCATCGGCTTGCAGATTTTGGATGCCTTCATTGATGAGCCCGAACAGTTTTTTGAAGTTCTGGAACTCGGTAGCATCCTCTACATCAAGTTCCCATTCGCCATAAATGCCTTCATCATCCAGTACCTTGTATTCAAACACATTGGTCGTATTCACCGCCACGTTCTCGCCGTTGGCATTGAGTCCGATGAGCTTTAGTACCAACCCTCTGCTTTCAGAATTGAAAACGTCATCGTCAAAGAGATCCTCATCGGTTTCAAACTCTAATTCAATCTCTTCTACTCCGGCCGGGAAGCGTACCGAACCAACGCCTGTGGCGGGGTCAAAGGTGAGATTGAGGTCAATGTTCTGGTCTTCTGAGGTGGTACAGTCATCTATCTCGTAGAAGGCCGTCCAGTCTTTGAGGTAATCAGACAGCTTGCTGAAGCCTTTGGTATCGGTGACCTGAAATTGGACGGTTACATCTTTTTCCAGCGGTACTACCTTGCCGCCCAGTTCTTCGCCCGCGGGATCTACCCGGTCGCCCAGGGTGATCTTGAAGCTGAACTTGTCTTCGTCTTCCAGGTCTCCGTCGCCCTCATCAGAGAGCAGGATCACCTGCGGATACGCCAGGCCCATCAGCGGCGTCACCACGTTATCGTCTTTGTCATCACACCCCGACAGGGTGCAGAGGAACGCCCCGGCGAGCGCCCAGAATTGTATGTTTTTCATGTGTTTTTCGGATTTTAAGTAAAAAACAGCGCTAGGTTTACAGATCGAACTTCACGCCTATGCGGCTCCACCAGGAGTAAAACTCGCGCTGGATGAGCTGGTTCTTGTGGCCCATGTAGCGCTCGAACGGCTGGTTGGTGAGGTTCATGAACTCGGTGAATACCCGGAAGCGGGAATTCACGGCATAGCTGGCGCTGAAGTCTAACTGCGCGCGGTTCTTCACATAAATGTCTTCTTCGGCCACGCCGCCAATCTCGCTCAGGTATTCCCCGTTGAAGTTCATAGACGTACGGGCGGTGAATTTCTGGCCCTCGTAGCTCAGGGAGATGTTCCCTACGTTCTTAGCCTGACCCGGCAAACGCAGGCTTTCTGTGGCATTGGGGTTGCTGCTACTGGCCGAGCGGCTCTGAATCTTCGCGTCTGAGTGGGTGTAGGTGTAGTTGGTGTACAAGCTGAAGTTACGCAGGAAGCCGGGCAGGAAAGTAAGGTTGCCCTGGTAGGCTATCTCAAAACCGGTCAAGTTGGCCTGGTTCCCGTTCTGCGACTGCGCAATATTTATTCTGTCTATGATGGGCTCACCAACCAACGGGTACGGACTGGCGAAGATCATTTTGCGGTAGATGAAGTCATCCAACTTTTTGTAGAAGAACCCACCAGACAGCACCCCTACGGTCCCGAAGTAGCGCTCGGCCAGTACGTCTAGGTTAAAGGCGCTCACGGGCTTCAGGTTGGCGTTTCCCACCGTCGCTTGGTTATCTTCGCGGTTGATTTCCTGCGAGGGAATCAGTTCACTAAAGTTAGGGCGAGCGTAGCTGTAAGTGGCGGCGGCCCGCAGGTTGGTGAATTTGTTCAGCTCGTATTTCAGGTGCAGTTGCGGCAAGAAGAAGTCATAGCTAGACTCACCTTCTATCGGCCGGATGGCCTCCAGATCACCGGCGGCGTTGATGAGGACATCTTTTGAAGCGTAGTTTACGTTGGTCTTCTCATACCGCAGACCCGCCAGAACCATCAAAGGTCCTATCTGTTGGCGCACCATTCCGTAACCGGCGTATACATTTTCTTCGGCTTCAAAAGCTTCCAAGGCCTCATCGATGTTCTTGTCTTCTACGTTCAGCTCAAACTGCGCCGGGTTCGCGTTGAAGTAGTTGATAAAGCTGGTCACATCAAGTGGGTTGCCCATGCTGTAACGGCCGCCCAGGAAAGAGTCTTTCACCGAAGAACCGGCAAAGGCATCTAGCGTAGGCACGCCACCTCTGCCCTCATATTTGTTGGCGGTGATGGCATAGCTCTTCCGCTTGCGGCGCATCTTGCCGCCAAATTTGATTAGACCGCTGTTGTCGCCCAGTTTGTACGGAATGCCCAGGTCTACCTTGGCGGTGATGTTACGGTCTTTGGCCAGGGTGTGCCCGAACTCCGCTTCGTCCAGTTCGTACTGGGTGTTGTCTGAGAAATCTTCGGCGTCTACTTGCGGGTATTTAGGTGTTGGAAAGCTGAAGGTGGCGGGCATCCCGGCGATAAAGCCTACCTCGTTGTCATACGGCGTGTCCTGCTCCCCGTAAGAATACTGCGCCTCATAGTTCAGGAAGAAGCGGCTGAAGGTGTGCTTCGCGCCCGCGTTCACGGAGAGAATGGACTGCTCTTCAAAACGGTCTTTGGTGAGTTTCTCTATTTCCTCATCTTCGGGCGCAAACACGTAGCGGCGGCGCCATTCCCGGTCCGTAAAACGGGAGTACAAGCCGCGCACGTACACTTCATGGTTGGGATTAAACTTGTAATCCAGGGTGCTGCTCAAGCCAGTTCGGGTACGGGTAAGCGCATAATTGCGTAGTTCCAGTTCGTTGTCTTGCGGGGCATATTCCCAGTTATCGGAGCCCAGCTTGTTCTGGTAGTAATTGCCGTTTATCAGGAAGCCCAGTTTCTCATTGGCTCCAAAACGCTGCCCGAACTGCAACTGCCCGTTCACGTTGGGCTTTTCCATGAGGTTGTTGTAACCACCCGCCAGTAAGCCCGAGATTTGCGGACGTCCGCTTTGGGCGGTGCGCGTAATCAGGTTCACAGAACCCCCAATCGCGTCTCCGTCCATGTCGGGCGTGAGGGACTTGGAGATTTCCATAGAAGCCAGCTGGTCTGAGGGGATGGCATCCAGCGCCACGAAGCGCACATCGGCTTCTGGCGAGGGAATCTGCTCGCCGTTCACGTTGATGTTGGTGAACTGCGGCGCCAGCCCTCTTACCAGCACGTAACGGCCTTCGCCCTGGTCGCGCTCAATGTTGACACCCGGCACGCGCTGCAAAGCTTCGGCGGCGTTTGGGTCCGGGAAACGACCGATCTGGTCAGCGGCTACGATGTTCTTGATGTTATCGGCGTTCTTCTGCTGGTTCAAGGCCCGGGCCTGGCCCTGCAATGCCCCCGTTACCACTACATCGCTCAAGTGGTTAGAGCTGCTTCTTAACCTGAATTGTAGCACAGTCGTTTCACCGGCGGCCACGCTCACGGCAAAGGTAGTGTCCTGGTAGCCCAGGTAGTGTACTTTTAATGTGTAGCTGCCCGGAGTCGCATATAGCCGGAACTCCCCGTTTAGCCCGGTAGACACCCCGTTGCTGGTACCCGCCAGTTCTACGGCGGCACCCGCCAGCGGCTCCTGGTTTACGGCATCCGTAATCTTGCCTCTTAAAATAGCTTGCTGCGCTTGGGCTGCTCCTGAAAGCCCTATGACCAGAAAGCAAAAGCTGAGTAAAAGTTTATACCTCATAGCGTTGGTTGATTGACGCTGTAAAGGTGATGCGCTCAACCGCGTAGAATCAATTTAGGAGCGTATACAAAATGTGAACAGGCACTTGAGCAGCGTAAACAAGAAGGCAACAACGGTAACAGGTTAATATCAACTCACTGAAGATCAACTTATAACACCCATTTCAAACAGCCATTATGTTATTGTTATGCCCCTGTTACCGGAGCATTAGGAGGTTTTGCTATTCCCGTTTTAGGGCAGATTTCTGAAAAAGAGGCTTAAAACGGACTTTGCCTTTTAAACTTATAAGACCAACTCCTCCTTAACATATCGGGCGGGGATTTCCTGTAAGCCCTGAATAAACGCCACCAGGTTTTCGCCCTGGGGCAGGTTCAGTTTCTTGCGGAGTCGGTATCGGGATACCCGCAGGCTGTCCAGGGAAATGTTCAAAAGGGTGGAGATTTCAGTAGAAGTGAGGTTCATTTTCAGCAGGGCCACGAGCCGGAGGTCAGCGGCGGTCAAATCTGGGCAACGCTGTTTCAGGTTCTGGAAGAAAGACTCATGCACCTGCTCAAAGATTCCTCGGAAGTCTTCCCAGTATTTGTCCTGGCTGAAGTTCTGCTGAATGAGCGACAGCAATTGCTTGAGCTGCTTTTTCTGGTCACGCTTGTCTTCCTTCACCAGTTCCTGCAACCGGTTCCGTAGCTGTTCCAGCAGTTGGCTTTTCTGTATCACGTGTAAGGTGTGGCTGGAGAGTTCCTTGCCTTTCGTTTCCAGCTCAGTTTTCAGAAATTGCTCCTGAAGCAGCTTGTTCTTCAGCTCCGTTCCCATCAGCTCTTTCTGCGTCTGGTACATTTGCTCGTTCTGCTCCCGCAGAGCCTGCTCGTTTCTCAGCTTGAGCTTCTGCCTGCTGAGGGCCACCGCTCCCAGGGAGAACAGCAGCACCAGGATGATGCCTGCTCCTATGCTCAGCAACACGTTCCTCTGGCGGGCATTCTGCAGCTGCGCGATGGCGTTGTTCTTCTTCTCTATCTCATAAAGGGTACTGAGCAGCGCGGCTTGTTTGTTGTTCTCTTCTGAGTAGATCTTCAGCAAGGCATCCCGGTTTTCCTCCATGTAAATGAAAGCACTGTCATTCTGTTGCAGGGAGTGGTAGGCTTTGGCCAGATCACGGTAGCCGCTACTCAGTTGGTACAGTTCACCCAGCTTTTTCGCCAGCCGTACCGCCTGCCAAGAGTAAGCCAAGCCCCTTCGGTATTCTCCGGTTTTCCGTAACACATCGCCTATGTTATTGAGCACTTCCAATTGGGCGAGTTGGTCGTTCTGTCGCTGATTGATGGAAAGCGATTGCCGGAAGTAGTACTGGGCTGAGTCGTACTGGATCAAATCCTCGAAGATGCTGCCCAGGTTCTCGTAAATCTTGGCGATGCCTCCGCTGTCCTGAATCTGCTTGTACAGCCCCAATGCTAGCCGTTGGTAATGAAAAGCGCTATCATGTACCTGGCGCTTTTCATAGAAGTGCCCAAGGTTGCCATAGGTGAAGGCGGTCCCTTTTTGGTCTCGGGTCTTCCGGAAAATGCCTAGGGCTTCTCGATGTTCTTTCAGCGCTACCTCATCTTGCTTGTTGTAGTAGTGCAAAGTGCCCATCTCATTGAGATTATGGGCTAGTAGATCCGGTAATTGCTCCTCTCTGAAGATCTTGTCGGCTTGCAGATGATGGTCCAGAGCCTGGGAGTAACGGCCCTGGTGGTAAAAGATCTGCCCCATCTGCTGCAAGCACAAACCTTCCTTTTCTCTGTCTTTCTGCTGAACTGCCTCCTGCAGTACGTTTCTGAGAAGCCTGAAAGCGGAGTCTGGATGATGTTGGGCCAACCACTTTGCCTGCTCTAACCTAGAGGCAGATGCCTGCGCCCCTACAGATGAACTCAGTAACATGAGGTTGCTGAAGAAAACAGCTGCTTTTACAACAATTCTCTTAGCTGAAGGTGAAAAAAGAATACGGAGGAAGCTTATGAATAGCGGTTGCATGGATCTGCCTTTAACCTAACATATTCACAAAGAAGGCAATTGATTGTTACCTGAATATTATCATCTGTTGTCAGAAAGCAGTGGATTGGTAAATCGTGCTCCAGACACGAGGTACTTTGTTCACTAATGACTACACGGCATTAATGTATTCTAGGCGGGAGTAAAGGAACCGTTAATGGAAGAGTATTTACGTGGGCCCACTTGGAATCGAACCAAGCACCTACTGAGTATCAGTTAGGTAGCTAAACAAACAGGTAAAGAAATTAAGGGGACGGTATTGGGGACGGAATTTCACCCTATTTGAACCTGCTGTAAATTGGGCCGATAGTGGGTAGAAACTGCGATTATGAGTTGTATAGGCATGAAAAAGCCCCTAGAAACCGAAGTCATCTAGGGGCTATCCCGGTGTACTGTGATCCCGTTTGGATTCGAACCAAAGACCTACTGCTTAGAAGGCAGTTGCTCTATCCAGCTGAGCTACGAGACCATCGAAACAAAAATGAGTAATGGAGAATGTCTTTGTAGTCATCCAACATTACTCATCTTTTTTCGTCGGGGTGGCAGGATTCGAACCTACGACCTCCACATCCCAAATGTGGCGCGATACCGGGCTACGCTACACCCCGAGTCCTGCAATTACAAAGTTACCAACTTCTCAAACTTTCGTTCTCCGTAATCGCGGTGCAAAGATATTAAATGAAGTTTTCTTTTCAAAATTTATTTTCAAAAAAACTTCGCGGAGAGAGGGGGATTCGAACCCCCGGTACCCTTTAGAGGTACGGCAGTTTAGCAAACTGCTGGTTTCAGCCACTCACCCATCTCTCCGGGCATCCCTTTCTGTTGAAGAGTGTGCAAATATAGCCGAACTAAAATGAGATTACCAAAGCTGCGGGTAAAAAAATTTCCCCGCCTAAGCCTCCAATCGCACCATTTGCTTCTATGACAACAGCTTAGGCACGCAATTATTTTTGAAATTTAATTTACCTCCTCGCGTTTTAAAGCCAGGCAACCACTTTTTCACTCCCTCCTCGCGTGAAAGGGCCACCACTACATTAAGTACTTTCTTTATAACTTGCCGCGGCATTCAATGCTTTTTACGTTCCCGCATGACCTGGTACCTGCCCTTTACGTCCATTGAGTTTTTTTTCTTCCTCCTGTTTGGGGTGCTCTATGGCGGCTATCTGTTCAGGATAAAACGTCTGGCGCAGCAGTTTTCCCAGCGAGCGAACGCCATCTGGATCAAAGCCATCGTGCGGAGTACATACATGGGCCTGCTGGTGGTCGCCTTATTGGGCCCTTCCTTCGGGGCGATGACGAAAGAGATTCGCACCAACGGCAAAGATGTATACGTGGCGGTTGATCTGTCCCAGTCCATGAAAGCCCAGGACGTGCCCCCCTCCCGCTTAGAGAAAGTGAAGCTGGAGCTCCAGGAATTCATCCGGAACTCCAACGCCGACCGGGTAGGATTGATCGGGTTCTCATCAGAAGCGTTTGTGGTAAGTCCGCTCACCTATGACCAAAGTGCGTTAGAACTCTTTGTACAGTCTTTGAAAACCACGTTGGCGCCACCGGAAGCGGCCCAACTGGGGCCGGTGCTGGAACTGGCGCAGCAGAAATTCAAGGAAACCGAGACCAGCCGCGAACTGGAACGCTCCAAAATACTGGTGATCTTCTCTGACGGCGAAACCTTCGGCGAAAACGTGCAGGGAGCAGTGAACGCGCTGCTGAACCAGGGCGTGCGGGTGTACAGCGTGGGCATCGGGACGTACACCGGAGGTAGGATTCCCGAAGGCCGCAGTTATAAGAAAGACAGCAAAGGCGAAGTTGTGGTGACCAAACTGGAGGCCGATGCCTTGAAAGAGATCGCGCAGCGCACCAAAGGCAACTACTTTGAGATAAACCAGCAGATCAGTGAGACGCCCCGCCTGCTGAGCGCGGTGAACTCAGTAAAGAGTGAATTGCGCCAAACCAAAGTGGTGGAAGTGGCCGCTAACAAATACCTGTACCCGCTGCTGGCCGCCCTCCTGCTCATTGCCTTAGATGTGTTATGGACCATACAAGTGCTTAAAATATGAGATACTGGTGGTTTTTGCTTTTACTCGCCTCCTCCCCGCTGGAGAGTCTCCAGCGCATTGCGCTCCGGAACCAATATACCCAGCAGGCCGAGGAAGCCTATAAACGGAAAGAATACCAGCAATCGGCGGCGCTGTATGAAAAAGTCCGCCAAACTGAAGGCGGCAAACCGCATGCCTCAGTGGTGCTGAATCTGGCCCACTCCTACTTCCACCTGCACGAGTATTCCCAGGCCTCGCCTCTGTACCGCTCCTTGCTGAAAACCACTGATCGGGAACTCCTCTCCTCGGTGTCCACGCAGTTAGCGGTGATTGAGGCCGAGGAAGGGAATTTTACCAAAGCCATTGATTTCTGCAAACAGGCCATCAAAGCCGATGAATCGAACCGAGCGGCACGTTACAATTTTGAGTTGCTACAGAAGTACCTGCTGCTGCACCCAGAGAAGCGGCAAAATCAGCGCATACCGCCCAATAAAACCGCGCAGAATGGTCCCGGCGGCTCCAAACAGCCTGAGGCAGGGGGCGGTTCCGCATCGGCGAGCACCAACGGGAACGCTCCCGCTGGCGGCGGCAGTAATGCCAATTCCGGCGGGGAAAATAGCCCTCAGGGAGCACCAGGCACCCAAAACCAGCGGCAGAACTTTGGGAACTCGCCGGGTTCCACTCAGGGACTCAGCAACCAGGGAAGCCAAAACAGCGGCGGAGGCGGCGGAAACAAAGGCAGCAACGTACCTGGTCAGGAGGAAGATGCGCTGCTCCAAACCCGCTACGAACGCCTCCAGAAGTTACAGCTCAGTCCAGAAAAAGCCCGCCAGTTGCTGGACGCCATGCGGCAGGAAGAAGCTCAGTACCTGCAACAGGTACCGCGCAGAAAAACTTCCAAAGCAGACAAAAACGCCCCCGACTGGTAAGTTGCCTCCCGTTTTGGTGCCGTTTTCAGGAAAATGGCGCCAAAACAGTTCAATGCCAGCTATAGTGTCCAATGCAAAAGTTGATAGGTATTCAGGAGTCACAAGGACATTCAGAAGCATCTACGATTGGAGTGTACGAGCAGACGTTCCGGGATACAGCCTCGCCATCAGCTGGAACCAGGAAGAAATTAGGAAAATGACGTACTGCCCTTTGGAGACATCAGTAGCGAAAACCTGTTTATGGGGCATTTTAGCCAAAACACGCTTAAAACAGCTTTGACTGACTTACTGCGGATGGGCCCGCCAGATTGGTAGTAAGATCATAAAGCACTCAGGTAAGGTTCAAAAGAATTTAAGAACCAAAGCCGCCTAACAAGCGTTTGGTTTTTAAATAAACATGCGCTAATTTCAAACCGATAACATAGAAGATACTGTTGATAGGCAGGATGTGGAGAGCTGGATCAGGATTCTATTTTGCCTCATTTTTGGATTTTCATTTAGACCATACGTATTGATATTCAATGGAAAGCACAAGCAGCAATAGCATAAAAGAAGTTTACGTCATCTCGGCGGTTCGTACGCCCATCGGTAGCTTTGGCGGCGCTTTGGCCAGCCTGACCGCGCCGCAACTGGGGGCTATCGCCATCAAAGGCGCGTTGGAGAAAGCCGGGGTGGACAAGAGCCTGGTGCAGGAAGTAATCATGGGCAACGTGCTGTCCGCGAACGTAGGGCAGGCGCCCGCGCGGCAGGCGGCGATCGGGGCCGGATTAGGCTATGAAGTGGAATGTACCACCATCAACAAAGTGTGCGCCTCGGGCTCCAAAGCCATCATGTTCGCCTCGCAGGCCATCATGCTGGGGCACAAAGACATCATCGTGGCGGGCGGTATGGAAAGCATGTCCAACGTGCCCTATTACCTGGACAAAGCCCGTTTCGGGGCGAAGATGGGCCACGGACAGATGATTGACGGTCTGGTGAAAGACGGCCTATGGGATGTCTACAACGACTACCACATGGGCAGCGCCGCCGAAAACACCGCCCGCGAACTGGGCATCACCCGCGAGATGCAGGACGAATACGCCATCAACTCGTACCGCAAATCCGCCGAGGCGGCCAAAGCCGGTTTCCTGAAAGACGAGATCGTGCCCGTGGAGATTCCGCAGCGCGGCAAAGACTCCCTCTTCATCACCGAAGACGAGGAATACAGCAAAGTGAACTTCGAGAAGATTCCGGGTTTACGGCCTGTTTTCGAGAAAGAAGGCACCGTGACGGCCGCCAACGCCTCTACTCTGAATGACGGAGCCGCCGCCCTGTTGCTCATGAGCAGAGAGAAGGCTGAGGAACTGGGCCTCAAACCCATAGCCAAAATCCTGGGTTTCGCCGATGCCGAGCAGGAGCCGAAATGGTTCACCACCACCCCTGCCCTGGCCATTCCCAAGGCCCTGAAAGTGTCGGGCGTGTCTCCGGAAGAAGTAGACTTCTACGAGATCAACGAGGCGTTCTCGGTGGTTTCCCTGGCCAACAACCAGAAGCTGGGCCTGGAAGGCGGCAACGTGAACGTGTACGGCGGCGCGGTTTCCTTGGGTCACCCGCTGGGAGCCTCCGGGGCACGTATTGTCACCACCCTTATCAACGTGCTGCACAAGAACAACGGCAAAATTGGCGTGACCGGCATCTGCAACGGCGGCGGTGGGGCCTCGGCCATTGTGCTGGAGCGCATGTAATCCGTATTGAACTATACTAATTTCAAAAAGCCTTACGTTAGAAGTAAGGCTTTTTTTATTGTTTTGCATCCATGAAAAGGATTCTGTTTCTCTTTGCTTTTTTGTTCCTTTCCCTGGGTTTCCAGTTAAAATCCCAAGCCCAGGTGCGGGTGGTTACCTACCATGACTCCCTGCAATCGGCGGTCAAAGAGGTGTATTACATCAAAGCCGCGGCAGATTCCGTCATGCACGGTTATTACCGCAAGTACTACCCCACCGGACAGCTGGAGGCGCTGGTGAAAGTGGTGGACGGCAAACGCGACAGTCTCTACACCGAGTTTTTTCTGGACGGCAAACCCAAACTGACGGTCCCGTACAAAGAAGGCAAAAAGAACGGCCCTTTTTCGGCGGTCTACGCCAACGGCCATAAGCTGCAGGAAGGTCAGTACGTGAACGATCTGCAGAACGGCCCCTTCAGAAGCAACCATGAAAACGGCCAATTGAAACAGGAAGCCACGTTTGTGGATGGTTTCCCCGAAGGTTCGGTTAAAGAATATTTTCCCTCCGGCAAGTTGAAGTCGGAGATTACCTACGCCCGCAAGGCGCAGAGTGGCGTTTCGCGCACGTTTCACCCAAACGGCGAAAAAGAGTCAGAGGCCAATTACCGCAACGGCATGATTCAGGGCGGCTACAAAACTTTCTATGACAACGGCCAACTGGAAACCGAAACCATCAGCGAAGGCCCCACCAAACCGGCCAAACTGAAAACCTACTACCGCTCAGGCAAACTCATGACCGAGGGCAGCGTTTTGGCGGGCAAGCCCGATGGCCCGTCCGTCTCCTATTATGAAAACGGCCAGCGCCGCAGCACGCTCACCTACAGCAAGGGAATCCGCGTAGGGCTGGCCCAGTCGTTTGATGAGAACGGAAAACTACAACAGGAAATCCGCTACAGCAACAACGAGCGCGACCGCAAGATCACCCGCTTCTACCCTTCCGGCGCCACCGCGGCCCAGGAAGAATTCAAGGACAACAAACGCGTAGGCACCTGGCAGGAATTCCACGAAAACAAAAAGCCCAAAACCACCGAGCCCTACAAGAACGGCAAGATCAACGGCGAACGCCTCACCTACCATGACAACGGCCAAATAGAATCCAAAGCCACGTACCTGAACGGCAAAATCGTGAGCACCTTAATCACCTACTTCCCCTCCGGAAACGTAAAATCTGAGACCCTCTACAAAGACGGCCTTCGGTACGGCACCTTCAAGCAACTCTACGAGAACGGCAAAACCGAAATGGCCGGCACCTTCCGCAACAACCGCGAAACCGGCACCTGGACCTACTTCGACGAGAACGGCAAAGCCACTAAGAAAGTAGAATACCGCAACGGCCAGGTCATCGCTGACAAGAAATAGTAGCTAGTTATCAGTAGTCAGTTTTCAGTTGTCAGTTTTTAGTTATCAGTTACAAGTTATCAGAAGTCTGTGGTAAATAGCTTATTGTCGTTTTCAATGACAAAGGCTGTCAACATTTCTGTTTACAGCCTCATTTCTAAATAACAGGCCCAAAACGAAGAAGCGATTCAGGCAAAGAGCTTTGATTTACGTTAACTTCAGCTTAGCAAGCCCGCTTTCTTTCCTTACAATGGCTACTATTGCTTTCTATGGCGCGGAAGTTACTTCCGCGCCTCTCCATTGCTGTAAGTCACGGAAGTAACTTCCGCGCCATAGAAGGCCAATCTCTTTAGAAGTCTCATCAAATCGCTTTAAAATCTATTTACAATCTAATCGTGTTTCCAGCCTAGTTTCTTAAAAAGAGGCTCAAAACAGATCAAGCAGCTGAGACTTGTAATAGAGCGAGAGCCACGGAAGTAAATCCACGCCATTGAAAGCCATTGCGGCGAGTGAAAGGGAAATTGCTGTTAGCGCGAAAAGTAGACCTCATCCTTCGCTAGAAACCCAATACAGCTGACTCGCAGGACGTCGCAGCGTCCGAAGGTCCTGCGAGCGTCTACGCCAATACCACCTAACCCCGCTTCTAGATCAAAATCGCAAGGATTCCTTCCTGAAAGAAAAGCAATCTACTCGCATCCCTCCTCTTTATGCACCTGATTTTCAGAAAGAGACAAAAAACAGCCTAACAAGGGTTAGCTTCTCACCTAAAAAATTTCTCTCATTGCTTTTTCCAGCGTACTTTAGCCGTCTAAACCAGACTTTTTAGACTATGACGGACGCCCTGAACACCGCCCCACTCCGCACGGATTGGACCATGGATGAAATTCGCGCCATCTATTATAAACCCGTGTTGGAACTCATCGTGGAGGCCAGCCAGGTACACCAACAATTCCAGGCCACCGGCGAAGTGCAGGTCTGCACGCTGCTGAGTGTAAAAACCGGTGGCTGCCCCGAGGACTGCGCCTACTGTCCGCAGGCGGCCCGGTACCACACCGACGTTCCCGTTCACAAACTCCTCAGCAATGACGTGGTGCTGGATGCGGCCCGCCAGGCCAAAGAAGGCGGCTCCACCCGTTTCTGCATGGGTGCCGCCTGGCGCGAGGTGCGCGACAACCGCGACTTTGACCGCGTGCTGGAAATGGTGGAAGGCGTGAACGAGATGGGCCTGGAAGTGTGCTGCACCCTGGGCATGGTGAACGAGTACCAGGCCGAGCGCCTCAAGCAAGCCGGCTTATACGCCTACAACCACAACCTGGACACCTCCGAGGAAAACTACAGCAACATCATCACCACCCGCACCTACGGCGACCGCCTGGGCACCATCGAGAACGTGCGCAAAGCCGGTATCTCGGTATGCAGCGGCGGCATCATTGGCCTGGGCGAGACAGATGACGACCGCATTGCCATGCTGCACGTGCTCAGCAACCTAAAAGAGCACCCTGAAAGCGTGCCGGTGAACGCACTGGTACCAGTTGAAGGAACGCCTTTGGCCGACCAGCCGCGCGTGAGCGTGTGGGAAATGGTGCGCATGATTGCCACCGCCCGTATTCTCATGCCTAAAACCATGGTGCGTTTATCGGCTGGTAGACAAGAAATGCCGGTAAGTGAGCAGGCGCTTTGCTTCTTAGCGGGTGCTAACTCCATCTTCTCCGGTGACAAACTGCTTACCACGCCTAACCCCGGCTTCGCCGATGACAAAGCCATGTTTGAGTTGCTGGGCCTGAACCCGCGCAAATCGTTCAAGGCCGAGACTTCCTGCGGAGGCACCGTTTCTGTTCCCGCCGAAGCAGCTGTTTCCGCTGAATAACCCCAAGCATGAACGTTCCGGACCGCCTATTACGTCAACTGGAGAGCAGAACCCAGAAAGGCACCCTGCGCCAGTTGACGTCGCCGGCCCCCGGTTTGGTGGACTTCAGCTCCAACGATTACCTGGGTCTGGCCGCCTCAGAAGTGCTGGCCCACCGGATTGCCGCAGAACTGGGGAATCAACCCGCCCACGGCGCCACCGGCTCCCGGCTGTTAAGCGGTAATTCACGGTATGCCCAGGAACTGGAAGAAGAACTGGCCCAGTTTCATGGAGCTGAGGCTGCCTTGCTGTTCAATTCTGGGTACGCGGCCAACTGCGGCTTCTTCTCGGCGGTGCCCCAGCGCGGCGACACCATTTTCTATGACGAGGCCAGCCACGCGTCCATGAAGGAAGGAATTCGGCTTAGTTTCGCGCAAAGCTTCCCTTTTCGGCACAACGATGTGGAAGACCTCCGGAACAAGCTGAAACGCGCCCAAGGCGATGTGTACGTGGCCGTGGAGTCCTTGTATTCCATGGACGGGGATTTCGCTCCGTTGCCGGAATTGGTGGACCTCTGCCGGGAGCAAGGGTTGTATCTGGTGGTGGACGAGGCCCATTCCAACGGATTGTATGGAGAACGCGGCGAGGGCTTGGTTTCGGCGTTGAAGCTGGAGCAGCAGGTTTTTGCCCGCGTCATGACCTTCGGGAAAGCGATCGGCTGCCATGGGGCGGCTGTGGTTGGCCCGCAGGAGTTGCAGCAGTTCCTGCTCAATTTCAGTCGGCCGTTCATTTACACCACCGCATTGCCGCTGGCTTCGCTGACCGCCATCAGACAGGCTTACACTTTACTTCCCACCCTATCGGGAGAACGGAACCGGGTTCAGGAGCTCGCGCGCTATTACGGAGAACTCACCGCAGGCTTTCCTGTTTCGGGCTCCGTTTCCCCAAAAGAGGCCCAAAACGGAAGTCCCATCCAGGCCTGGCAACTGGCGCATCCGGTGGCTTTGCGGCGATTGGCGCAAGAGCTGCAAGCCGCCGGCTTTGACGTGCGGCCGGTGTTCAGCCCTACCGTGCCCGCGGGCAAAGAGCGCCTCCGCCTGGTGCTTCACGCCTACAACACACCCACGCAAGTACAAGAATTATGCAACCTGCTTTTCCAGCACACCCCAAAAGATATTTCGTTACCGGCATAGGCACGGATGTAGGCAAAACCATCGCCTCGGCGGTGCTCACCGAGGCTTTGCAGGCCGACTACTGGAAACCTGTCCAAGCCGGTAACCTGGAAGACTCAGACACCCACACCGTCCGGAGCCTTGTTTCCAACTCCTCCACGGTTTTCCACCCGGAGGCGTATCGCCTCCAGATGCCCGCTTCACCGCATACCGCCGCCGCTGCGGAAGGGATTGAATTATCCTTGAGCGAAGTGCAGCTGCCCTCCACTCAAAACCACCTCATTGTAGAGGGAGCCGGTGGCGTGATGGTGCCGCTGAACAACCAGGAACTGGTGCTGGACCTGATCCAGAAACTGAACCTGGAAGTGGTGCTGGTCTCCCGGAACTACCTGGGCAGCATCAACCATACCTTAATGGCCGTGGAGGTGCTCAGGAGCCGGAACATCCGCATCGCGGGCATTATCTTCAACGGAGAACCGAATGCTTCCTCAGAGGAATTCATCCTGCGGTACACGCAACTGACGCCTTTCCCGGCCATCGGTCAGGAAGAACGGTTTGACCAATCTACCATCTCGGGCTACGCCCAACGCTACCGAAATTACTTTGCAACCCATGAACAATAGCCTTTCCGCCCGCGACCAACAGGTCAACTGGCACCCTTACACCCAGATGCAAACCGCTCCCCCGCCCATCGGGATTATGCGGGGCGAAGGTGCGGTCCTTTATGCCGAGGACGGTCGGGAATACATTGACGCGGTGTCTTCCTGGTGGGTGAACATTCACGGGCACGCGCATCCGCACATCGCGGAGCGGGTAAGCCAGCAGTTGAAGACGCTGGAACACGTTATTTTCGCGGGGTTCACCCATGCCCCGGCGGTGGAGCTCTCGGAGCGCTTACTTGCCTTGTTGCCGCAGAACCAAGCCAAGGTGTTCTACACCGACAACGGTTCTACGGCGGTGGAGGTGGCCCTGAAAATGGCCCTCCAGTACTGGTACAACCAAGGCGTTCCCAGAACCAAGATCATCGCGTTTGAAGGCAGCTACCACGGCGATACCTTCGGGGCGATGTCGGTGAGCGAGCGGTCCATTTTCACGCGTCCCTTTCAGCAGTATTTGTTTGACGTGGAGTTTCTGCCCGTTCCGGTGCCCGGCCACGAAGAACAGACCATCGCACAACTGGAAAAACTGCTTCAGCAGGACGACATGGCCGCCTTCATCTTTGAGCCGCTGGTACTGGGTACCGCCGGCATGGTCATGTACTCGCCGGAGGTACTGGATAAACTGATGGCGCTTTGCCGTTCCAAGGGAGTTCTGGTGATTGCGGATGAAGTAATGACCGGCTTCGGGAGAACGGGCAAACGGTTCGCCTGTGACCATGTCTCCCAACAGCCCGACCTGATGTGTTTCTCTAAAGGCATTACCGGCGGCACCATGGCCCTGGGCGTAACCACCGCTTCCCAGGCCATCTATGTCTCCTTTCTGAGCGACGATAAAACCAAGGCGCTTTTCCACGGCCACTCCTACACGGCCAATCCGGTGGCCTGCGCCGCTGCATTGGCCAGTCTGGACCTGGTGGAGAAAAATGCGTTTTTGGAGGACCTGGAGCGAATCAGCACGTCTCATGCAGCCTTTGCCCAAAGCCTTTCGGGAAAAAGCGGGATTAAGCAGATCCGGCAAACCGGAACCATTCTGGCCATTGAGTTTGAGGTGGGCCATACCACCTATTTCCATTCGCTCAGAGACCAACTGTACAACTTAGCCCTGGAGAACGGAGTTTTGCTGCGTCCTTTGGGCAATATTGTGTACGTGTTGCCGCCGTACTGCATCAGTGCAGCGCAACTGGAGCGGGTGTATGGGGTGATTGAACAGATGCGCCTTTTGGTAGGACAGGAGTTTCAAGCTTAATTTTGGGAAAACACCCAGAAAACAGATGAACAGCGGAAAAGAGCAGGAGTGGATTGTCATCCGGGGAATAGGATCGGTATCGGGCTTGGGGGGAACCCCCCAGGAAGTCCGTGCTTCCTATTTTTCGGGCAAAACCGCCTTCTCTACATTGCCTGCCTTGGGGACGGATACGCCGGTGGCGCCGCTCTCCCCTTCCGCCGAGGCACTTCTGCAAATGCTGTTGCAGGAAAACCCCACCTACACTACCCTAGACCGATCTGTTCAACTGGCTATTCTGGCGGCTCGGCAAGCAGTCCAACAAGCCGGCTGGACTGGAGAAAACGAAACTCCGCTGGGAATCAACATCGGGTCCTCCCGGGGAGCGACCGGATTATTTGAGCAGTTTTATGCCGATTTTCTGAAAAACCCCGAAAAACGACTTTCGCCTAGCGTCTCGCCCAGCACCACGCTGGGGAACGTGGCCAGCTGGGTGGCCAACGATCTGCAAGCCACCGGGCCGCTCATCAGCCACTCAGTGACGTGCAGCACCGCCCTGCAAGCCTTCGCCAACGGCGTGGCCTGGCTGAAGGCGGGCATGGCGAAGCGTTTTCTGGTGGGCGGCACCGAGGCCCCGCTCACACTCTTCACCATCGCCCAGATGAAATCCATCGGCATTTATTCTAAACATGCCGTTAATGATACTCCTTGCCGACCACTGAATCAAGAGAGCAACACCTTCGTTCTGGGGGAAGGGGCCGCCGTTTTCGCGCTGGAAAGAATGACTCGGGCAGAAATAGAACAACTTGGTTTAAAAGAGACTATAGTAGTAGAAGCAGTGGGCATGGGCTATGAGCGAAGTCCCTCCAAAACCGGTATCTCCAAAGAAGGCGGTCACTTTCAACTAGCTATGCGCGATGCGTTGTCTCAGGCCAAACTTCCCGCTTCTGACATTGATGCCATTGTGGTACATGCCCCGGGCACCAAAGCCGGGGATGCCGCGGAACTACAAGCGATCCAGCATGTATTTGACCTTTCTCCGGTGCCTTCTCTCTACACGAACAAAAATCTGATTGGGCATACCCTGGGAGCTTCCGGAGCATTGTCGGCTGAGCTGGCTTATTACCTCTTGGAGAACTCGGGCGCTACTTCTTTGCCTTATCCTTCTTCTTTCTCTCTCCCTTCTGACATGTTTTCTTTCCCCAGCCGAGTTCTAATCAATGCCGCTGGTTTCGGAGGAAATGCCGCTTGCCTTTTGATGGCCAGAATCTGCTTTTAAGAGAGTATAATTCGGTTTTATAGGACTTTATGCTTTTCACTTCCAATCTCCTTCCGCAACCTTCACAATCCATTCTTCTAAAAATAAAACTATTTAGAAAAATCATCGTTTCCTGTTAAAAGTCCATTTTAAGGGTAAATTCTTAAAATTATGCCTAAAATGATACAGGAATTCAAGATTAGAATTGAATATTCTATTGATAGCTCATCTATAACGTCTTCCACTAACTTACTAAATATAATTAATATTAGATAAAGACAATAGATCTTTATCTAATGACCCGCTTCTAACCTCTTTCTCAAATATATCCTCCACCCCAAATTTGTTAGAATGCAATCAACCTCTACCCTCCTAAAACAAAGGAAAAACAGAAAAATTTTATGTTTACTAATTTTGCTTTCTTTTGTTATTCCTGAATGGGCACAGGCTCAAACCCCAGGCCTGATTTTTCAACCTGCCACCGGAAACGGAAGAAATGTACTGGACCCCAACCTGGACAATTATGTTTCCAAGGCTAACACGGGCTACGCAGGAACAACTGACATTGGGGCGGCAGCAAACGAAATCGCTTACCGGCTGCTGCCGCAGTTAGGGTCTGAACCTCTGAATGACCTAGTGACAGGTTCTGGAGGGGGACACACCGATTTGGCTCCCAATCCATTGTACATGGCCTTCAACGGAACCCAGGTGTTGTTCAGGGTTCGGTTGGGAGGCAACTCATCGGCTTCAAAGGGATACAGCTTCTTGATAGATTCAGACGGAGTTTTCAACAAGCAGCAACTTTCTAACGGCACCCTGATAGATTACTCTACCCCATCAAAGGTGAAGAACCTTGGCTTTGAGTATGAGGTAGTGCTAGCCCTTAACTTTGATGTAGTGGTTTACCGCCACCGGGGAAGCGGGAATGATTCTGACCCTTTTACCAGTAACGTCATCTGGCGGGGCAGTGCCAATGGCGGTTACAGCCAGTATTTTCAGAAGGCCATTGCCGCTTCTACAGCCGGTGGCAACACCGACTATTTCTTCGATTTTTATGTACCACTTTCCGCATTCAGAGGTGACGGAGGGATTGGCATCAGTCCCGACACTCCGTTGCGCGTCACCGGCTCTACGGTAACCAGCGCCCAAACCGGCCTGGAGGGTACCATCTCAGATGTGGGCGGCATTGATGACAGAACTTACGCCAATGATAAGTTTGCCATCTGGCGGAATTTGATACCGGTTTTCCCGTCTACTTCGTTAAACCAAATCCAGGCCGGTGAATTCTGCCAGACAGCGGCGCCGGCTGCTCCTGTAATTACTACCAGTCCCGCTATCAGAGTAGGAACCACCACCATCACAGGAACATCAACCGAAAACGGCGGTACCATCACCTTGTTCCGGAATGGATCTCAAGTAGTAGCAGCGTCTCCGGTGATAGTGGCAAATGGAGCATTCTCCTTTCCATTGCCAAGTGGGACCACGTTGGCGGCCGGCGATATCTTAACGGTGCGAGTCACCCGCGCCGCTTCCGGGAACTGTGCCGCAAGCACTTCAGTATCCTCAAACTCAGTAACCGTGACCAATGTGGTGAGAGGGGAATGTACAGCCATAGCCCCTTCTGAATTGTCATTAAGTAACGGTTCCAAATCACTTGATATCATCACGAACTATTCAGGCCTGACCACACAAACCCTTAAAGTGTATAGAGATGGTAATTTGATGTCTGGGACAGTAGTGGCCAAAACAACAGGCGGCACCACCTATACTTTCACGCCTTCTACTACCACCAACCAATTTGCCTTCGCTTACGACAACACGCAAGCGACCAGCTATGGAACGTTAACGGCCTCCGTACTACAGAATGGCTGTGAATCCCCAAGGTCTGCCAGTTATTACCTGAATGGAAATTCACTTAGCACAACTCCAAACACGAACACAACTGCCACTCCCACTATCACCAGTACTCCTATTTGCACAAATAATTCAACTCTAACCGGAACGGCTGAGCCTAATTCGTTGATCTACCTTTTTATAGACAACGAACCTGCCTTACAATCAGCTGATGGCAGTATTGTAGCCTCTGCCACCGCTTCCGCGGCAACCACCACCGGTGGAACCGGAACCTGGTCTATTGATTTACGAAATTTTGCGATCAAAACAGGGGAAACTCTGACGGTGAAAGCAAAGGCCCCGGGAGGTCCCTCCACTACCAATCCTTACAAAGGATTATCGGCCAATTCAGCCGGGGTTGCCATGGGAGCGAACTGTACGACCCCGGCCCCTACGATTACTTCTACTACTCCTTGCCCAACGGTCACCAACATTACTGGTACCTTCGCCTCTGGGGCCACAGTTTTAAGCGGCACTACTGTCACAGTATACCGTCAGACAGGCAGCACGCCTGATTTAACGAAGGACACCCGGATCACTGAAGTGGCAACTGTCACCGGTACTACCTGGACAGCTCCTTTGCTAGGCAACGCCAATTTAGCTCCTGGAAATACGCTATACGCCGTTGCTACCGGTCCTGCAGGCAGAACCACCAGTTCGCCTTCTACAGCCACTCAAGTAACCAGTAATTCCCCTGCTTCCTCCTATGGTCTTGTACTCACCTCTCCTATCAAAGAAAGGGCGACGGTGATCACAGGCACTAGCACCACCAATGGAACCGTGAATCTGTACATTGATGGCCAAAGAATAGCCGGCACCGCTACAGTTACCGGAGCCTCCACGTCAACTCCGGTAACGTGGTCAATTGCCATCAGCTCAGTCAACCAAGCCAATCTTGGAACGGGTACAACGGTGACTGCTTCCATCTCCCCAGCCACTGCTCCTGCGGGCGGAAACACCTGTGAAAGTCTGCAGACTTCCGCTGTCTTGGTAAGCTGTGTGCCCCCCTCCACTACTCCTACCCTGGCTCCGGCGGCTCAAACTGTCTGCAATAACAGTGCGGCGGTACTCACAGTAAATAATTCAGAAAACGGAGTTATTTACCAAATCTATAATGGAACGGAGGCCAGTGGTCCTGCTATGGTGGGCAATGGAGGGTCTATAACGCTTCTTTCGGCCAATCTTACCGCTGCCACTGTTTTAACGGTGAGAGCTTTCCAAGTAGGTGCTCCTGATTGCCAGGCTACCCTGAACGGCAGCACCGCCATCACGATTGCCCCGCCGCCCACTGCCTTTGCCATATCTCCATTGTCAGCTTCGGTTTGTAACGGGGCAAGCGCATCGGTCACCTTAGCGGGCTCGGAAGAAGATGTCACTTACCAGATACAGCTGTTGAATGCAGCAACCGGAACTTACACCAATACCGGAAATGCCGTGCCTGGAACAGGAGGCGCTCTTACCATGACTACCAGCACCCTTACCGCAAGCGGCACTTTCAGAGTGGTAGGTATACGAAACGGATGCACCACAGAGATGGGCAACACGTTTGCGGTAACCGTTCCCTCTAGTGCATTAACCATTGTTCCATCGGTACAATCGGTTTGTGCTGGAAGTACAGCAACTGTGACAATCCAGAATTCCGGTAACGGAATTTCGTATCAATTGCAGAGATTTGATGGATCTAATTACGTCAATTCAGGGTCACCAGTAACTGGTTCGGGTACTAGCATCTCGCTCACAACCGCTGCTCTTTCCGTTGCCGGCGCGAATACGTTCAGGGTTTGGGCCACCTCCGGGCAATGTGCTCCCTTTGCGCTTACGCAACAAGTAACCGTGAATGTAACCTCGGGCCCGCCCACGGCCTTTACTGTAACACCTGCCACCCTCTCGGTCTGCAGTGGACAAGTCGCAACCTTAAGTCTTTCGGGATCACAGGTGGGCGTATCTTACCAGCTCTACTCCGGTTCAACTCCTGTGGGCAGCATAGTGCAAGGAACGGGTAATGCCTTAACCCTTTCCTCCGGCGCGATCACTACGGGCGGAACTTACACGGTAAGAGCCACCAACAGCTGTGGAACTCAGGTAACCATGGGGAACACGGCGGTCACCGTAAACCCAATCCCAACGGCTTTTGCCCTTACTCCCACTACCCAGTCCCTCTGCAACAACACGGCTGCCTCAATTGTTGTGTCCGGGTCTCAGACCAATGTGACGTACCGAATTCAGGTGTATGACCCAGCAACGGGCACATATAATGATTCAGGCACAGGCATTACCGGAACTGGTAGCGCCATCACCTTAACCTCTGGTTTGTTAACCACCAGTGCCAACCTAAAAGTTGTAGCGACTAATAGCAACGGATGCTCCGCAGACATGAGCAACCGGGTCTTTGTGGCGGTTCCTACCAGCAGCTTAACGGTGGCGGCCATCACGCCAACGGTTTGCGCCGGAAGCCCGGGCCAGGTGCGGGTAGTGGCTTCTGAAACAGAGGTGTTCTACCAGCTCTATGTGGGTTCTACCGCCGTGGGAACATCCGTAGAAGGGACTGGAGGCGACATCATCCTGACCTCTTCGGCCATCACCTCCACCACCAGCTTCACGGTAAGAGCCACGCCTTCTAACCCCGCCGGGTGTACTGCTTTCCAGGTGGGGAGTCCGGTGACCGTGAATGTTTCTGCGCCCATTAATCAACCCACCACTCTTGCCTCTGCTACCGCTGTCTGCAGTGGTTCTACGGGTAGCATCACCTTAGCTACTTCACAGCAAGGGATAACGTACCAGATGTACAACGGAACTGTTCCAACGGGTTTTGGGGTAACCGGTACTGGCGGAGCCATCACGCTCACCTCAGATGCGCTTTCGTCTAATGCGAACCTGCAGGTGTTTGCCATCAGCTCCGGCTGCTCCAATACTCCCATGGGTGCTGCCTACCCCATCACCGTTACTACCCTTCCTACCCAGTACTCTTTTGAGAACACGCAGAAGATCATTAGTTCTGGGGGAACAGTCACAATTGAGTTACTGACCACTCAGAACGGTGTAGACTATCAGATATACAATGGAAGCACCCCCACGGGTAACCGCGTCCGCGGAAATGGTACCGGTATTGTTCTGACTTCGGGACCATTATCGTCACCAGCTACGCTGACGGTACAGGCACTTGGCACCGGAGGCTGCAGCAATATCACCATGAGAGGATTCTCTGCAGTGACCATTGATGCCGCTCCGCTTCCAGTTACCCTCACCAGTTTCACCGCTATTGCCACCGGCAATGGGGTACAACTAGATTGGACCACTGCCTCTGAGAAAGACAATGACTACTTTTTTGTAGAGCGCAGCCACAATGGAAAGGAGTTCGTGCAATTGAACCAAGTGAAAGGAAACGGCACCAGTACTGTGACCCAAACCTATACGTTTACCGATGCTGCTGCCCCGGCCGGTACCGTGTACTACCGCCTGAAACAGGTGGATGTGGACGGCAACTCAGAATACAGCAAAGTGATCTCGGTACAGACCTCAGGCTCCAAGGCAGGGGCGCAGGTAACTGTGGCTCCGAACCCGTTCATCAAAGACCTTACCGTTACGGTAAACAGCGCAGAGGATAGAACGGTTATACTGGAGCTGTATGATGTAAACCAAAAGCTGATCATAAAAGAGACTGCCCAGGTTTCAGCCGGAAAAGCCACCATTACCAAAGACTTATCTACCGTTGCCAATGGTATTTACTTCCTGAGGGTTACCGGTGCGTCACTTTCTGAGGTAATCAGGGTGGTGAAGAAAGACTGATTAGTTGCCATCTACATCAAATCCCCGCTTTCTGCTTTGTAAAAAGGCAGAAGGTGGGGATTTGTCTTTAATAATCCCTATTCCGTTTGTAAATTCGCAGGCTTTATTTAAGATCTATGAAAATCATGAAATTTGGGGGCACCTCCGTAGGCTCTGCGGAGCGGATGGGTGCCGTCTCACAACTGCTTCCCACCCAGGAGCCCGTGATTGTGGTGTTATCGGCGATGTCCGGCACTACAAACCACCTGGTGCAGATTGGGCAGCAACTGGCCCAGGGCAATGGAGCCCAGGCAGAATCTCTCACAGCACAACTAGAGCAACACTATAAACAGGTGATTGCCGACTTATATAAACAGGAAGCATCAAAGGACAAAGGAAAACAGGTAGTACAGACGGTATTCGCAGATATCAGAGCCTGCTTTGAGCGGGCTTTCTCCCCGGCATTAGAAAAGATGATCTTAGCCCAGGGCGAACTGCTGTCTACGCAGCTTTTCCAGATTTTCCAGGAAGAGAACGGCATTCCTTCGGTGCTGTTGCCGGCCTTGGAGTTCATGAAAATCACGCCAGACGAAGAGCCCGACCAGGCCTTCATCCGCGAAAATCTGAGAAAGCAACTGGAGAAATACCCAGACAACCAGCTGTTCATCACGCAGGGCTACATTTGCCGCAACGCCAAAAATGAAGTAGATAACCTGAAACGCGGGGGCAGCGACTATACGGCTTCCATTGTAGGGGCGGCGGTGAAGGCTTCTGAGATCCAGATCTGGACCGATATTGACGGCATGCACAACAACGATCCGCGCATCGTGAAGAACACCTACCCTATTGCGGAGCTTTCGTTTGACGAGGCGGCTGAGTTGGCGTACTTCGGGGCGAAGATCCTGCACCCGTCCAGTATTCTGCCGGCCCAGCAGCACAACATTCCCGTGCGTCTCTTGAACACCATGCAACCTGAGGCGCAGGGCACAACTATTTCCTCTAAGAAAACTGGGAATAAGATCAAGGCGGTGGCGGCCAAAGACGGCATCATCGCCATCAAAATCAAATCCAGCCGCATGTTGCTGGCCTACGGGTTCCTGCGCAGCGTTTTTGAGGTATTTGAACGGTTCAAGACGCCCATTGACATGATCACCACGTCTGAGGTAGCCGTTTCGCTCACCATTGACAACGCCACCCATCTACCCGAGATCACGGAGGCGCTGCAGCGTTTCGGATCGGTGGAGATCGACTCAGATTTGACCATTGTCTGCGTGGTAGGTGACTTCATGGAAGACAAACCGGGCGCGGCCCTGAAAGTGGTGCAGTCGTTGGGGCATATTCCGCTGCGGATGATCTCCTACGGCGGAAGCAAAAACAACATCAGCTTCCTGGTGAATACCGTCCATAAAGAAGATGCGCTGGTATCCATCAACGAAGGCGTTTTCCAGGAAAGAGAGGAAGCAAATGCTTAAAGAACACCTTCAGACGTTCTCTCAGCAGCCCACTCCATTCTACGTCTACGATCTGCCGCTTCTGCGCCAAACGCTGGATTTAGCCCAGGCCGAGGCGGCCAAGTACGACTACCACGTGCACTACGCGCTCAAGGCGAACGCCAACGCCCCTATTCTGGCCGAAGTGCTGGAACGGGGTTTCGGGGCCGACTGCGTGAGCGGAAACGAGGTACGCCGCGCGCTGGAGGCCGGTTTTGCAGCGGATCAGATTGTGTTTGCCGGCGTGGGAAAAGCGGATGCTGAGATCAATTTCGCCCTGAATGCGAACATCTTCTGCTTCAACTCAGAGTCGGTGCAGGAACTGGAGGTCATCCAGGAACTGGCGTCCGCGAAGGGGAAAGTAGCGCAAATCGCCCTCCGGATCAACCCCAACGTGGATGCGTACACTCACAAGCACATCACCACCGGGCTGGAAGAGAACAAGTTCGGAATCAACCTCTGGGAACTCGAAGAACTAGTGCCCCGGTTTGCGGAATGGCCCAACCTTAAACTGATCGGTTTGCACTTCCACATCGGCTCCCAGATCACTGATTTACGGGCGTTCGAAAACCTGTGCGTGCGGGTGAACGAAATCCAACGCTGGTTTGAGGAACGCGGCCTGACTTTTTCGCACCTGAACGTGGGCGGCGGTCTCGGCGTGGATTACCACACCCCGGAGGCAAATCCCATCGCCGATTTCACCGCTTACTTCGGTATCTTCCATCAATTGCTGGAGAAACGTCCCGGCCAGGTGGTCCATTTTGAATTAGGAAGAGCGTTGGTGGCTCCCAGCGGAAACCTCATCTCCAAGGTCCTGTACCTGAAACACGGCCAGAAAACGAACTTCGTGATTCTGGATGCCGGCATGACCGAACTGATGCGCCCCGCCCTGTACCAGGCGTACCATAAAATTGAGAACCTCACCAGCGATTTACCAGCCATGACATATGACGTGGTAGGCCCGATCTGTGAATCAACGGACTGCTTCTCCAAAGACGTGGAACTTCCCGAGACCAAACGCGGGGACCTAGTGGCCATCAGAACCGCCGGCGCTTACGGCGAGGTGATGGTTTCTGAGTACAACCTCCGGGATCGGGTGAAAGCCATTTATCTTTCCTAAGCTCCTCTAGCGTTAGAAAAGCTTATATCTTGAATCTCCGTTTTGGAGCTGTTTTTACAAAAGCAGCCCTAAAACGGAGACTCTTTTTTGTATCGCCTGATGACGCAATCACGCTCATTTTGCATGTTGAAGACGGAGATTATCCTGAGCTTTCTTCCAGGATCAGTAGCGATGAGAGAAGGAGAAAACTGTTTTAGGCCTGTTTTCTGGAAAACAGGCCTAAAACAGACAAGTTAGACCAACGGATGCGGGTCTTAAGGCACCGATAACTGTAAGCGGTAAAGCTGTGGGCATTGACGCTCGTAGGTCTTTCAGACACTACGAGGTCTTTTGAGCAAGCGGTATAGCGGTGGCAGCGAATAACTCCCCTCCTATTTTAGGAGGGGTGCCCGCAGGGCGGGGTGGTGAAACGGCCAGTTTTAGAAGACCAACAGTGCCGGTTTCGCTGCGCTGCAGCGAGGGTAGTCTGGAGACTACCCGGCATCCGTTGGCACGAGTCTGGAGACTCGCGCCAGTGTTAGGTGAATTTTGATGCAGATCATTTTTTTGTACAGGCAACGTGAATCGTAATTCTCTTTGGTTCTATAGTCTTATAGAAAAGCCGTTTTAGGGCCGATTTTCTCAAAACAGGCTCAAAACGAAAACACCCGGCTTTAAGCCAGGTGTCTGCGCAATTGAACGAACTAAATAAACAAGCTAACTCTTTGAGAGCGGAGTTTCCGCTTTAATATGGTGTAAAGAAATTTTCAATCAATCAAGATACTTGCTCCTGCACTTTCACTTTTCTGGCGTGGGCTCCCACGAAATCAGAGGACAGGGCCATGATGAAGGCACCGGCTTTTCTGATTTGCTCCTGCGTTTTGATCAGGTTCCCTAACGAAACCGAGCCGATAACACTGAAAGTATCGTTCTCTCGTTGCACGTTCTGGAGGTTGGTCAGTCCTAAGGCGGCTACCAGTTCCGGCTCACTGCTCCGCAAGTAAACCTCAAATTCGAAGTCCAGCGCGAGGGCCGGGGCATTGGTGGTTTTATGCAATTTCTTGTAACCGTAGGAATATCCCTGGCTGATAGAGACGATGTCTGAGAGGACTGCCGCCCCGGTGGGGTGACCGCCAGCTCCTCTTCCTTTGAACAGTTGCGGCCCGGCGTAGGTCCCCTGTACTACCACGCCGTTGAATTCCTGCTCCACCACAAACAAATCATCAGAGGCATCTACCAGGCTAGGCAATACCACCGGCACCAATTCGCCATCGGCGGTGAGGTGCACCGAGGCCACCATTTTGATGACGGCATCGTTTTGTTTCGCGTACGCGCAGTCCTGACCACTTAAGTGATCAATGCCGAAGAAAGCCACTTCCTCCGGGCCAATGGTTCTCCCGAAGGCATGGGCGGTTAAGATGCATAGCTTGTGGCGCGAATCGGCTCCGGCAACGTCTAACCAGGGGTCCAGCTCGGCAAAGCCCTTGTCCTGGGCCTCCTTCAGAGCCTCGGCGTAGCCTTTCTGCAGCTTGAAGATCTGGCTGAGGATGTAATTGGAAGAACCGTTCAAAATACCGTGCACCCGCTCCAGGGGATCGTTGGCGAAATACTCTTCCACGGTTCTGATGATGGGGATACCACCGGCCACCGCTGCTTCATAGAGCAATACGCCGCCAAACTCCTGCTGCAAGGCAAGTAGTTCAGGCAAGTGGAAGGCCACCAGTTTCTTGTTGGCCGTCACAACTTTTTTGCCGCGTCTGAGGGCTTCGGCTACAATCACATAGGCTTCCTCCGCATCACTGATGGCTTCCACCAGAATATCCAGGCTATCGTCCTGCAGCAGTTGGTGGAAATCATACGTGAAACTCTCGGTGGGCAATGGCCGCAGTTTTTTAGGGTCTTTCACGCAAATGCGCTCCACTTTGAAGGGAAGCGCCTCTTCGCGCGAAAGGATGTCATACAAGCCCTGACCTACGCAGCCAAACCCAAACAAACCGATTTTTAGAAGACGGTGGGAATCCATGTTTTTCTCTGTTGTTTATTCTGTAAAAAAGTATCCAGGAAGCGGCTCAATTGGTCCGTTTCCAGTAAGAAGCCGTCGTGTCCGGCCTCCGATTGAATCACTTGAAAGGTGGCATTGGGTAGATGCCGGGCCAGAAACCGCTGCTCGTTCAAGGGGAACAACTGATCGGTATCTACTCCTATAACTAAAGTCTCGGCCTGGACCTGACGCAAGGCTAGTTCCAGGTTCTCGCGGTCCCGGCCCACATGATGGCTGTCCATCATTTTGGTGAGATACCAGTACGAAAACGCATTGAACCGCTTGGCCAGCTTCTCACCCTGGTACTGCTGGTAGCTAGCCGCTCTATACACCCGCTTCAACGCCGCAGAAGTCTCTTTCTGGGACCGATTGTAGGCATTGTAGTTCCGGTAAGACAACAGCGCAATGGACCGGGCCGTTTTCATTCCCTGCAAGCCGGCATCGTCGGTGGCTAGTTGCCAGGTCACGTCCTGCTCAATGGCCATGCGCTGGCTCTCGTTCAACGCCACGGCCCATGGTGTTTGCCGGGCATTAGAGGCTACCAGAATTAATCGTCTGGTGACATCGGGGAATTCTACAGCCCACTCCAGGGCCTGCTGCCCACCAATAGAACCGCCAATCAAGACGTTGATCTGCTCTATCTCCAGATGTTCCCGCAGCGCATCAAATGACCGCACCACATCGCGGTTAGTGATAAGAGGGAAAGCATGGTAGTAAGGCTTGCCCGTGTCCGGGTTCAGGCTCAAAGGTCCGGTAGAGCCGTAGCAGCTTCCCAGTGAGTTGGCGCAGACAATGAAATGTTTGGCGGGGTCAAAGGTTTTTCCTTCCCCAAACAGGTCGCCCCACCAGTCTTTCACAAAAGCGTTGCCCGAAAAAGCGTGGCATACCCAGACCACATTACTGCGGTCTTCGTTCAGGGTGCCCCAGGTGGTATAGAAGAGCTGGAAGCCGGGCAGTGACTGCCCAGACTCCAACGTAAATTCATCATTATAACTAAATACGCGTCCTTTCAACATAAACTTACGCCGGTAATTCTGCCTCCAACTTCGGTTCCCGTACTTTCACTTTGGCAAACGCCTGCTCAAAATCTGCTTTGATATCGTCCAGGTGCTCAATCCCGGCCGATACTCGCAAGAGCGTAGGATTTACGCCCGCCGAAAGCTGCTCTTCTTCGTTTAATTGCTGGTGCGTGGTAGAAGCGGGGTGAATGATCAGGGTTTTGGCATCGCCTACGTTGGCCAGGTGACTCACCAGTTCCAGGCTGTTCACAAACACCTCGGCTTCTTCTTTTCCGCCTTTCAGGTTAAAGCTGAGCACCCCTCCAAAACCGCGTTTCAGGTACTTCTTCGCCAGCTCATGGTATGGGCTGGAAGCCAGTCCGGGATAATTCACACTTTCCACCAGCGGATGTTGCTCCAGCCACTCTGCTAAAGCTTGGGCGTTCTGCACGGTGCGGTCTACCCGCAGCGAAAGTGTTTCCAGGCCTTGAATCAACTGGAAGGAATTGAAGGGACTTAAGGCCGGACCGAAATCGCGCAGCCCTTCTACCCGGGCCCGGATAGCAAAAGCGATGTTCCCGAACGGCCCGTTGGCCCCGAATACTTCCCAGAAGTTGAGTCCATGGTAGCCTTCAGACGGCTCACTGAACTGCGGGAATTTCCCGTTGCCCCAGTTGAAGTTTCCGCCGTCCACAATCACACCGCCAACGCTGGTCCCGTGGCCGCCAATCCATTTGGTAGCCGACGCCACCACTACGTTAGCACCGTGCTCCAACGGCCGGAACAGATAACCACCCGCTCCGAAGGTATTGTCCACGACCAGCGGAAGGTTATGCCCGGCCGCCACTGCGGCAATGGATTCAAAATCCGGAATGTTGAAGCGTGGGTTCCCGATGGTCTCCAGGTACAGCGCTTTAGTATTTTCATCAATCAAGGCGGCGTACGTGGCGGGTTCATCGTTTTTGGCGAACCGAACTTTAATGCCCAGGCGCTTGAACGCTACTTTGAACTGGTTGTAAGAACCGCCATACAAGTTGCTGGAGGCAATGAAATTGTCACCGGCCTGGAGAATGTTGTTCAGGGCGATGAACTGGGCCGCCTGGCCAGAACCAACGGCTACCGCGGCCACGCCGCCTTCCAGGGCCGCAATGCGTTTCTCAAACACATCGGTGGTGGGGTTCATGATGCGGGTGTAGATGTTCCCGAATTGCTTTAGGGCAAACAGGTTGGCACCGTGTTCGGCATTCTCAAAAACGTAGGAAGTGGTCTGGTAAATGGGTACAGCCCGTGAGCGGGTGGTAGGATCTATTTCTTGGCCAGCGTGTAGCTGAAGGGTTTCAAAACGATATGATGTTGACATGATAATAGCCGGTTACAATTAGAAAATTGAACAAATTCAAGAGCCAGAAAAACGTACAGGTAACAGGTTTCCTCCTGTCGCAGCTGTGCGTCAGGCCCCTGAGTAAAAAATTACTGAACGGGAGGGATTAGCGACAACAGCAACAAATCTCCAGAATGGAAATTGTGCACATTCGCGTAATGGAAGAGAGGTAAAAAGAGGATGTACCTTTTGCCGCCATGGTCAGGCGCGGCGCTGCATTGTCAGAAGTGGCGTTGAATTGTTTTTCCATCTTCGTATCAATTTATATTCCCCAGGTGGCAATATGTCCCCTGGGATCAGGAATTAGCACCTTACACGGTTGGTAGGTTGCTAGAGCTTCATTGAGCCTGTCTCTCCGCTCTTCTTTATAAATCAACTACCGGAATAATTGACTTGATGCTGCAAATCTATCAACGAAATCTTTATCCGCAAATAAATTTCAAAAAAGTTTGAGAAATATTTTCAAATACAAACAATTGTTAGTAAATGGTGTCCGGCGAAAGGTAGTACCCTGATTTGAAATAATCTTGCCTCTTCTCTATCCTTTCCTAACTTTGCCGCTGTTAGTCATCTGCTATGCAAGCCTTAAAAGAAACCAATTTCCATTTTCCAGAACAAACCGGTTTTTATCGGGGCAAGGTTCGGGACGTTTACTATTTCAAAGACAAGTTAGCCCTGGTAGCCACAGACCGCATCTCGGCGTTTGACGTGGTGCTGCCGCGGGCCATTCCCTATAAAGGACAAGTCCTGAACCAGATTGCCGCGTCCTTCTTAGAAGCCACCGCCAACGTGGTGCCCAACTGGGTGCTGAGCCAACCGGCTCCCAACGTGACCATTGGCCGGCAGTGCGAGACGTTCAAAGTGGAGATGGTAATCAGAGGCTATCTGGCGGGTCATGCCTGGCGCGAATACAGTGCCGGAAAACGTACCCTCTGCGGGGTAACCTTGCCCGAGGGACTGCGCGAGAACGATCCTTTTCCGGAACCCATCATCACTCCTACCACCAAAGCCGCCGAAGGTCACGATGAAGACATCTCCCGCGAGGAAATCCTGCGCCAAGGCATTGTGGCCGAAGAGGATTATGTCCAGTTGGAGGCCTACACCAGAGCACTGTTCAAACGCGGCACTGAGCTGGCCGCCGAGCGTGGCTTGATTCTGGTGGATACAAAATATGAGTTCGGGAAAGCAGATGGCATCATTTATGTGATAGATGAAATCCATACGCCTGATTCGTCAAGATTCTTTTACTCAGAGGGTTATCAAGAGCGGCAGGAAAGCGGGGAAACCCAACGGCAACTTTCAAAGGAGTTTGTACGTCAATGGCTCATTGAGAATGGTTTCCAGGGAAAAGAAGGACAGCAGGTACCGGAGATGACGGATTCCAAAATAACCGAGATCTCTCAGCGTTACATAGAATTATACGAACAGTTGCTAGGCAAAAAGTTTGTTCCGCAAGATTATGCCAGTCAACCACATACGCTGCAGGAAAGCATTGCAGCAAACATTTTTTAGATTACATTGTTAAAGATATTCCGCCAAAAATTGGTAGATTCGCACTCTAAACCTTTTTGCTGTTACTTATGAAGTACACAATTGATAAAAAAGAGAATTACACGATCATCACCATAGATGAAAAAAAACTGGACACGACAATCGCGCCTGATTTGAAGTCTGAGTTTGTGAAGTTGAATGCAGAAGGTATTACTAACCTGATCCTGGATCTTACCAACGTAAAATATACCGATTCTTCCGGACTTTCCTCTATCCTGATTGCGAACCGTCTTTGCAATTCTTCTGGGGGAGTTCTTATTCTTACCGGCTTGCAAGAACACGTAACCAAACTGATCACCATCTCTAAACTGGAGTCTGTGCTGAACATTCTGCCAACCGTAGAAGAAGGCATTGACCGCGTTTTTCTGCACGAGATTGAGAGCGATCTAACCAAAAAAGAAGAATAGATCATTAGCGGGCTGCAGTTTGGACTTTGAGCTGAAAATACTTGGGAGCTCCTCTGCCACCCCGTCTTTTGAACGAAATCATACAGCCCAACTGCTTACAGTGGGCAATCAGATCAACCTGATTGATTGCGGCGAAGGTACACAAATGCAGCTGATGCGTTACAAAGTAAAGCATCAGCGCATTTGTAACATCTTTATCAGTCACCTCCACGGTGACCATTACTTTGGCTTGGCAGGCCTGCTTTCTACCATGCACCTGCAGCAGCGCACCGGTCACCTCAACCTCTTCGGCCCCAAAGGTCTGGCCGAGATCATCACCCTCCAATTCAAGTACGGCGGAACCCAACTTCCCTACCCCATCAACTTTGTGGAAGTGGACACCACCGTTCACAAAAAAATCTTTGAGGACAAGCACATGACGGTGCACTCGCTGCCCATGCAGCACCGGGTACCTTGCTGCGGCTTTCTTTTCAGGGAAAGACCCAAACCCCGTCACTTACTCAAAGGAAAACTCCCGGAGTTCCTGACGCCTCCGCAGCTGGTACGGCTTAAATGGGGCGAGGACATCCGCAACGAGCAGGGCGAGATTCTGGTGCGCAACCAGGACGTGACCACCGAGCCCAAACGCAGCCGCAGCTACGCCTACTGTTCAGACACCAAGTACAAAGAAGACATTCTGCCTTACGTGAAGGGAGTAGACCTGCTCTACCATGAGTCCACTTTTCTGAGTGATCTGGAGCAGCGCGCCACCCACACCTTTCATAGTACCGCCGCTCAAGCCGCCACCCTAGCGCAGAAAGCCCAGGTCCGGCGATTGCTCATCGGGCACTTCTCGGCGCGCTACAAAGACCTCACGCCTCTGCTGGAAGAAGCCCAATCCATTTTCCCCAACACGGCGTTGGCCACTGAGGGGAAGACCATTAGTGTGTTAGAATAGTAGACCTTTCATCCCATTCTTTCATTTTCTGTTTTTGATGCGTTTTGAGTTTTTTGGCCCTGAAACGGAAATGTAGTGATGATGCCTGTTCTGCCTTGTTAGGCGGATAACTGTTTCTTTGCGGTGCACATAATCCGTTTGCGCTAGCGAAGGACCGCCGTTGGCGTGTGTTTGTGAGCTTGGTTGTTGTATGGTTCCCTCCGTGCGCTCACGGCCGCGAGGCCCCGCCTTCCGGGTGAGCGCCTTTGTTTTAGCCTTGGCCAGTAGGCCTGCCGCATGCGCGGCACCAGGTCTAAAACAAAGGCGCTCACCCGAAAGGCTGGAAAAGGCAATGCGTAGATTGGTATGCAGCAATGCGTAGGAATGAACGCCTTAGACCTCGCAGGTTTTAAAACCCTTGAAATTTATTTTATGCTTGGAATATCTTCTTTGTAGAGACGCAATACCTTGCGTCTTCCACGCATTCCAGATAAGATTCTCCCCTTCAGGGGAGTTAGAGGGGTGTTTACACCTGCCATTCATAGCGTTCCCATAGTTTTGTCTTGTCGTATCCCCTTACGTTTACATCCTAACTGACTTGTCCATTTTAAAGGCCTTTTCAAGAAATCAGCCTTAAAACCCCGGCTCAGACAAATCTTGCTTATTGAGCGCTTTCTTCCATCTTTACAGTTGCTTCTATCTACATCCTCTTTTGTCTTCCCAAGCAATGCAGCATCCTTCTTCTTTTACATCAGGCATGGGCTACAAGAAACGGCAGCTTTTCATGGTGCTCTGCGGTATTTTCCTCACAAACGCGCTGCTGGCGGAGTTGATCGGGGTGAAGATTTTCTCGGGTGAGGGAGTGTTTGGTCTTTCCGGGGCTCAGATTCCGGTAATGGGCACGAAACTGGACTTCAACCTGACGGCGGGCGTGATCATCTGGCCGGTGGTTTTCATCACCACCGATATTATCAACGAGTACTTCGGGAAGGAGAGCGTGAAACGGATTAGCTTTTTAACGGCCGCCCTGATTGCGTATGCTTTTCTGGTCATCGTGGTGGCCACGGCCCTGCCTCCGGCGCAGTTCTGGCAAGACATCAACAGCCAAGGCCCCAACGGCACCAGCTTTGACATGAATTATGCCTTTAACAAGGTGTTCCGGCAGGGATTGGGCATTATTGTGGGTTCTTTGGTGGCGTTTCTGGTGGGGCAGCTGCTGGATGCCCACGTGTTCCATTGGCTGAAGCACCTGACCGGGAGCCGCAAAATCTGGCTCCGGGCCACCGGCTCTACCCTGGTCTCACAGTTGGTGGATACGGTGGTGGTGCTCTACATCGCCTTTTACCTCTTCGGGGATTGGGATCTTAAAACGGTGCTCTCCGTTTCGGTCATCAACTACCTGTACAAATTCACGGTGGCGGTGGTGCTCACTCCCCTCCTATACGTGTCACACTCCATCATTGACCGCTATCTGGCAAGTGACCGGGAGGTGCCCTTTGATACCTTTATCGCCAAAGATTGAATTCGTTAGCCCAGACAATTGTGCCTCCTGTGTCCCCACCTCCCCTGTACCTGCTGAGCGGCCTCTGTGCGGATGAGCGCTTGTTTCAGTTCCTTACGTTAGAACATCCCCAGCCCCGGGTGATTCACTGGATTACACCCGACCCGGAGGATACGATGGCTTCGTATGCGGCTAAACTCATCCGCCAGATAGAACCCGGCCAGGAGCCGCCCGTGTTGCTGGGTCTGAGTTTTGGGGGAATGATGGTGCAGGAGATGGCCAAACAAATGCCCGTCAACCGATTGATTCTTTTGTCCAGCCTGACCAATACCCGCGAACTGCCTCTTCATTATAGGTTAGCCGGCGCATTGCAACTGCAGAAATGGCTTCCGCTAGGCATGTTTAAGAAGTGGGTCGTTCCGGCGTATTGGGCATTCGGGGCACATTCCAGGCAGGAGAAACATATCCTGAAATCCATTCTAGAGGAGACCGATGTTCCTTTCCTGCGCTGGTCATTGAACCAGATCCTGCAATGGCGTCACCAGGCACCTCCCGTAAAGGCAGTGGTGATTCACGGCGACCGGGACAAGATTCTGCCGGTACCTAACTACTCTCATATCCACCTCCTGAAAGGCGGGGAACACCTGATGGTCATGAGTCGGGCGGCCGAGGTGAGCGCCCTCATCAACCATTATCTGAGTGAATCTGCTTTGGGGCCGTTTTCCGAAAAACAGGGCTGAAACAGAAAATCTTTCCCGTTTGCCCGCCAATCGCTTTCTTTGTACAAATATTCTGTACAACATGGCACGAATTCTTACCGGCATCCAAAGCACGGGCCGCCCACACCTGGGTAACCTGCTGGGAGCCATTCTCCCCGCAATAGAGCTTTCCAGGAAATCTGGAAACGACTCGCTCTATTTCATCGCCGACTTACATTCCCTCACTTCCATCCGGGATGCGCAGGAGCGCCGGATGAATACCTACGCCGTGGCCGCCGCCTGGCTTGCCTTTGGGTTTGACACCGAGGCCAACATTTTCTACCGCCAGTCAGACGTGCCCGAGGTAACGGAACTGACCTGGTATCTGAGCTGCTTCGCGCCGTATCCCATGCTGGCCAACGCGCATTCCTTCAAAGACAAATCGGCGCGCCGTGGCTTGTCTGATGTGAACGCCGGTCTGTTCACCTACCCTATTCTCATGGCCGCAGACATTCTGCTCTACGATGCTGAGTTTGTGCCGGTAGGGAAAGACCAGGTCCAGCACCTGGAGATCACCCGCGATGTGGCCAGCTCCTTTAATCATATTTACGGCGAGACCTTTGTGCTGCCCGAGGCGAAGGTAGACGAAAACGTGATGACGGTGCCCGGCATTGACGGCGAGAAGATGAGCAAATCTTACGGCAACACCATTGACATCTTCCTGCCCGACAAAGAACTGCGCAAACGCATCATGAGCATCGTGTCTGACAGCAAGGCCCTGGAAGATCCCAAAGACCCGGCTACGGACAACACCTTCCGGCTTTACTCGCTGGTGGCTTCTGAGGAGCAGACGGAAACCATGCGCCAGAACTACCTGGCGGGTGGCTACGGCTACGGCCACGCCAAACAGGCACTCTATGACCTCATCATCACCAAATACGCCGAGCCCCGCGAACGCTTCAACTACTACATGAGCAACCTGGCCGAAGTAGACTCCAAACTAGCCGAAGGTGCCGCCAAAGCCCGCGCCATTGGCGGTCCGGTACTCAAGCGGGTTCGGGAGAAGTTGGGATTTTAAGCTGTTAACTATTAGAAATAGTCAGTTCTTATAAAGCAAGAGCGCCGGATCTTCTGAGGTCCGGCGCTCTTGCTTTATAGGGGAGAAAACTTCATTTCCAGCATATTTTCAGAAAAACAGCCCCAAAACAGAAAAGGCTCCTGCTAAGCAGGAGCCGTATTTCTATTCGCAGATTTTCCCTTAAAGACTAAAGGCAGACTAAATATCAGCGTTCCACACTTCTTCGCGCACGTTTTTGCCTACGCTTAGAATCAGGCGGGTAGGGCTGGGCACCAATACCAGGCGCGCTTCCTTGTTGGGGTACGCATCGGCTTCTACCCATACGCCTTGCTTGCCGTTCAGCTCATCAGCGTTCAGGGTTTCGGGTAGGTAGGCGGTGGGGAGCAGGACATCGGTGTCCGGGCAGATCTTCATGTGCACATCGCCTAGTACGTCTTCCAGGTACTCCCCGAAATTATCGTTGAACTCATCTTCCAAATCGTGCAGCTCCTCCTCCACATCGTCGTAGCGGTTGTCGTTGTACGAGAGTTTGCTTAGCTCCTGCTTCTTCTGGATTATAGTGACCAGCGCTTTATTCAGTTCCTGGATATTCATGCGTTCTTATTTTTTACAAATTTTATAACATCTGCGGCTATTTCCAAGTAGACGGGCCAAATCCCTGTGCTAAAAACCTATTTTCTTTCCTCGGCAATTATTCTATTTTTACAAAAAACTGTCATTTCCACCAGAGTTTTACTTCAAAACCTCTTCTATGGCTGAGTCAATAGATTTTCTACCCCTCAACGGTACAGATTACATCGAGTTCTACGTGGGCAATGCCAAACAGAGCGCCTACTACTACCAAAGTGCGTTCGGGTTTGAGTTGGTGGCCTACGCCGGACCCGAGACCGGGGTGCGTGACCGCGCCTCCTATGTACTGCAACAGGGTAAGATCCGGTTTGTGCTCACCACCTCCCTCCTGCCAGATTCGGCTATTTCAGAACACGTGCGGCTGCACGGCGATGGCGTGAAAGTGATGGCCCTGTGGGTAGACGACGCCTATAAATCCTTTGAAGAAACCGTTAGCCGCGGAGCCAAACCGGCGAGCGAACCCCAAACCCTGACCGATGAATATGGTGAGGTGAAAATCGCTTCCATTTATACCTACGGCGAGACCATCCACACCTTTGTGGAGCGCAAGAACTACACCGGGGCGTTCATGCCCGGTTTCCAGCCGCGTAAAAGCCCGGTGCCGGTAGCCCCCGTGGGCCTGAAGCACGTAGACCATTGCGTGGGCAACGTGGGTTGGGGCGAGATGAACACCTGGGTAGATTTCTACGCCAAGGTGATGGGCTTCCAGTTGCTGCTGACCTTTGACGACGAAGACATCTCCACGGAGTACTCGGCGCTTATGAGCAAGGTAATGAGCAACGGCAACGGGTACGTGAAATTCCCGATCAACGAACCCGCCGAGGGCAAGAAGAAATCGCAGATTGAAGAGTACCTGGACTATTACCACAGCCCCGGCGTGCAGCACATCGCCATCGCCACGGATGATATAGTGACGACCGTGGGCGAACTGCGCCGGCGCGGAGTGGAATTCCTGAGCGTGCCCAGCTCCTATTACGCCGACCTGCTGGAGCGCGTAGGCCACATAGACGAAGACCTGAAACCGCTGCAGGACCTCAACATTCTGGTGGACCGCGACAACGAAGGGTATCTGCTGCAGATTTTCACCAAACCCGTAGAAGACCGGCCTACAGTTTTCTATGAGATCATCCAGCGGAAAGGAGCCAAATCCTTCGGTAAAGGAAATTTTAAGGCGCTGTTTGAATCAATTGAACGTGAACAAGCCCTACGGGGTAACCTATAAACCTGGAAAGCCGTTTTGGGACTGATTTCCATAAATCTGCCCTAAAACGCTTTCGCCTTTTACTACAGAACTATGAATAACAATCTATCGCTGGAGCCAGCCGTATTGACCAAGGTAAACACCTGGTTAGAAGGTGCCTATGACCAGGACACCAAGACCGAACTGCAACGCCTCATTGACAGCCAGGATGCCGACACCCTCACCGATTCCTTCTACAAAGACCTGGAGTTTGGGACCGGCGGCTTGCGCGGCATCATGGGCGTGGGCAGCAATCGCATGAACCGCTACACCGTGGGCATGGCTACGCAGGGCCTGAGCAACTACCTATTAAAATCATTCCCGGGCCAGTCCATCAGCGTGGCCATCGCGCACGACAGCCGCAATAACAGCCCATATTTCGCCAACGTGGTGGCCGATGTGTTCAGCGCCAACGGCATCAAGGTGTATTTCTTTAGCGAGCTTCGGCCTACGCCTGAGTTGTCCTTCGCCATCCGGCACCTGGGTTGCCAGAGCGGCGTGGTGTTAACAGCTTCGCACAACCCCAAGGAATACAACGGCTACAAAGCGTATTGGAACGATGGTGGTCAGGTAACCGCTCCGCACGATAAAAACATCATTGCCGAGGTAAACAAAATCACTTCGCTGGATCAGGTGAAGTTTGAACGCAACGAGGCCAACGTAGAATTCATTCTGGACGAGTTAGATCAAGCCTATCTGGACAAAGTGGCCACGCTTTCTGTAGATCCGGAGATGATCAAGCGGCAGAAGGATTTGAGCATCGTCTTCACGCCTATCCACGGAACGGGTATTACGCTGGTGCCGCGCGCGCTGGAGCGTTTCGGGTTCACGAATGTGCACGTGCTGGAGGCGCAGGCCACGCCGGACGGCAACTTCCCCACCGTGGTGTACCCGAACCCTGAGGAAAAAGACGCCATGAACCTGGCCATGCAGAAAGCCGAGGAGCTGAACGCTGAGTTGGTGCTAGCCACCGACCCCGATGCTGACCGCGTGGGCATTGCCGTACGTGACCTGAAAGGCCAGTTTGTGCTCCTCAACGGAAACCAGACGGCCGCCCTGCTTACCTATTACATTCTGCAAGCCTGGAAAAAAGCAGGCAAACTTACCGGCAAAGAGTACGTGGTGAACACCATTGTAACTACCGACCTAATCAACCGCGTGGCCGAAGGCTTCGGGGTGGACTGCTACGAGACCTTGACCGGTTTCAAGTACATCGCCACCATCATGCGCGAGAAAGAAGGCCAGGCTCAGTACATCTGCGGCGGCGAGGAAAGCTACGGCTTCCTGGTGGGTGATTTCGTGCGCGACAAGGACGCGGTATCTTCCTGCGCCATGATCGCGGAGATGGCCGCGGCCGCCAAAGATCAGGGCAAGAGCCTGTATGAGCTCATGATCCAGATGTACCAGGAATTTGGGTTCTACAAGGAAGACTTGATTTCCCTAACGAAGAAAGGTCACCGCGGGGCGCAGGAAATCCAGGAGATGATGCAGGAACTGCGCGAGAATCCGCCTAAAACCATAGCGGGTTCTGAGGTGGTAGAGCTGATTGACTACAAAACCGGCTTCCGCAGAAACCTGCGCTCCGGCGAGGAAAGCGCCACCGGCCTGGAAAGCTCCAACGTGCTCCAGTTCCTCACCGAAGATGGCACCAAGGTATCGGCCAGACCATCCGGCACCGAGCCCAAGATCAAGTTCTATTTCAGTGTACGCGAACCATTGGCTTCCGCCGATGAATTTGACCAGGTAGGCCAGAAGCTGAATGAAAAGATCCAACACATCATCACCGACCTTAACCTGAAATAACATCATCAGGTGTTTAATAGAACGCCCTTCCGGCTAGGTAGCCGGAAGGGCGTTCTGTTTTAGGGCCTTTTTTCAGAAAACGGCCTCAAATCAAAGTTAGCTTTGCATGCTCTACCCGCTTTCAACAAGCAAAAATCTTCCACTATATGCGGCTTACGTTACACAGGCAACTTAAGCGAACTAGTTCATGACAAGCTCTTTCTGCTTTCTATACTCCTCTTCTCTCTTTTAGAATTCTCTTCTTTCACGTATCTTACCTACCAACAAACATATCTGAGGAGATGCCATTCCGTCAATCACAACCTATTAATTGAATTAAATCACGATTTTTAATGGCTTTTTTAAGCTTAAAGGATAAATACCTCAGATTTTTATCATAGTTTTAGCACAAGCAGGTACAACAAAAGATCAGAGAAAGAGTACGCATGAAAGAGGGAGAAAAGCCTTTTCTTTTCCAGCAGTAGGAAGCTGTCGTGAGAACAAGAACTGGAGCCAACTACTACCGGCTTCATCACTGTTTTTCCAGTTAGATTTTCTATCTTATGGGTAAGATTCTTCTGGTGCTTGGTAATTTATAAATCCAGAACAGGAGTCTTTTACGTTTCTTTTACTTTGATTACTATTTCAATATTGCTGTATAATAAATTCTGCTTTTTTACGATTAATAACAAGAGGTTCATCCACTTAAGAGGAAAGACGATTTGATATAACTATTACTACACTCCTACATCTAGATCAACTTAGTCGGGTGCAACCTGTTTCTGGATAGGCAGACGCAATAGTTCTGTAAAGTTTCCTTCTTCCTGATGAATTCCTGTGTTGATGTTGCTAACTTTTTCCAGAAAACCGAATGCACTCTTTCAAAGGCTATTTGCTGATATTTGCTATTTATCTCTATAGCTCCTCTATTCTTCTTGGGCAAACCACCCCGCCGCCTGCCTGCGGAGCGGCCATCACTCCCCCACCTCAAACCACCGTCTGCTCGGGTACTCCGTTGACCGCTACTCCTTCCGGAACCGGCTTCTTTTACCAGTGGCAGAAAGATGGGGTCAACATTCCGAACGCCAACCAACCCACCTTCCCGCTGGAGGAATCCGGAAGTTACACCGTGATTGTACGGGGTCCTTCCTGCGCCGCTGACACCTCAGATGCCGTGGCCATGACGGTGAACAAAGAGGAAGCGAAGTTCACCGTGGATAAACGCGAACGCATGCAACCCCAGAGTGCTGACACCTGCGGTATTCCGGTGAAAGTGACCTTAAAGAACGAATCTACCCCCGCCACCGGAGTCACCTATGCCTGGGAAATCACAGATTCCAGCGATGAAGCAGTGCCCACCACCGTGGCTAAGTTCATTGAAGGAACCGATTCTACCTCGGAAAACCCCATCATCCAGTTCAACCTGAAGGGACAATACACCATCAGACTGCGCATCAAAGGAGCTTGCTTTGACCCCAATAATCCTGATGGGCCAGATGATGCCATTGATCCTGAAAATCCAGACGCTGAGTCTGATGGCCGCTATGTACACGAGGAGAATGTGGTGATTGTCTATCCACAGGCTTCGCCCCAGACCATCAGTGAATGCGAGGATTTAACCCCTGGAGCTCTGCTGACCATTAATGGCTCCCAATTGATAGGAAGCCAGGATGGCAAACTGGACTACAACTTAGGCACGCTCAGACCGGGTTCCATTGAATGGAAGATCGTGTCTGGTACTGGCGCCACCATCAGTGACCCCACCGCTGAGAACCCGAGGTTTACGTTTCCGAAAACGGGATCTTATGTAGTTTCCTTGGTATACGCCAACGAATGCGAATTCTCTGATGTCTTGCAGGGACCAACCCTCATCAACATTGACTTTACACCCCGTCCAGCCAAGCCGTTCTTACAGGTAGAGCAGACCTCTATCTGCGTGGGTGGTACTTACGAGATTGCCCCCAGCCGGAATGATTTCTCCAAAGCTTACAATTTCTACGCCTCCGAGACAAGCACTACGCCATTGAATACCAGCGGACCTGCGCCCAGCTTTTTTGCGGGACCGGTGAACAGCAGAACAGTATATTATATCACTGCGGTGGAAAATGGCTGCGAGAGTCTGGAACGTAGTGCCTTTACCATCAACATCATCCAGCAGGACATCCAGAACACCATTGGTACCGCCCAAACCATTTGCGCTGACACCAAACCCACTGCCTTAACTGGCAACGATGCCACGGTGGGCACCAACCGGCCGGTTTACCTCTGGGAAAGACGGGCCGTAGGCGAAACTGATTTCTCCCCCGCTGAAGGCAATAATACCCAGCAAAGCTACTCTCCGCCGGTTCTGACGCAAACTACCGCGTACCGCCGCACCGTGACCTTTGAAGGCTGCGATACCCCTAACCTGAGCAACGAGATTATCATTGAGGTGCTCCCCACCATTCAACCAAGTGAGAACACGATTGAAGCAGACCGAGAACTGGTTTGCCGCGGCGATGCCCCAACTTTCACCGGTAACCTGCTCTCCGGCGACATTGAATACTTGTGGCAAAGCAGCACCACCAGTGCCACCACCGGCTTCGTAGCGGCGGCCGCTGCCCAAGGCACCGACAATAAAAATGGTGCCTCCTTCACGCCGGCTTTCGTGTCACAGCCTACCTGGTTCAGAAGAGTAGCCAAGTACCGGAACACCAATTGTGATTTTGTAGCGTCTGCGGAAGCCATTCTCATCAACATTGAGGAACTGCCGCAAGCCCCTATTGTGAAAGCGGCCGATGTGAGCACCTGCCAGGGAAGTTCAGCGGTACTGGAAGTGCTGCCTGCCACGGGCTCCACCTTCACCTACGTTTGGTACACCGAAGCAACCGGCGGAAGCCCGATTGGTTCCGGCTCTCCATTCTCGACCCCACCGTTAACCAACGATGTCACGTTTTATGTGGAGGCAGTGAGTGCCAATGAATGCGTGAGCCCACGCAGAACGGCAGTACGCGTGGCGGTTGCGCCAATCTCCGCGAATGCCGGCCGGGACACCACCATCATCCAGGGACAATCCATTCAGTTGAAAGCGACCGGCGGACTCACCTACAAATGGACCCCAACCACTGGCCTCAGCAACCCGAACATCGCTAACCCGGTGGCTACGCCCGCAGGTAGCAGTGCCGATGTCACCACGGTCACCTATACCGTGACGGTTTCCAGCGGGGCTGGATGTGAAGCCACCGATGAAGTCGCCATCACCATTATTCCGCGCATCAGAGTTGTGAACACCTTCAGCCCGAATGGCGACGGCACGAACGAGGTATGGGAGATTGAGAACATCCAAAACTATCCCGAAGCCACGGTGGAAATCTTCAACCGCTACGGGGCTCGGGTATTCCAATCGAACGGGTACAGCCAACCCTGGAACGGAACCCACAACGGCAGTCCGTTGCCGCTGGCCACTTACTACTACATCATCCGCCTAAAGAAAAATGAGAAACCTTTCACGGGCAGTATAACCATTATCAAATAGTCAGATGAAGAAATATTTAGGCACTTTTCTGGTTCTGCTGCTCTTTTCTGCTCCCGCCTGGGCACAACAGCGGCCGCAATACAGCCAGTACATGATTAATAGTTATCTGCTGAACCCCGCCATTACCGGAATAGAAGATTATACCGAAGTGAAGATAGGCACCCGCCAGCAATGGGTGGGGCTGGAAGGCGCTCCCAAAACGTATCATGTCAGCGTGCATACGCCTCTGAACAAGCAAGTTTCCAGTGTGCGTAACGTGGGCAAGGGCATCACCAGCACGCGTACCGTGAACCAGAACCGCTTTGTACGGGCGTATCCGCACCACGGCGTGGGAATACAGGCCATCAAAGATGAGACGGGGCCGCTGAGCCGTACCAACGTGAACCTGACCTACGCGTATCACCTGCCCATCACCAGAAGCATTACGGTGTCGGTGGGTGCCAGTGCCGGAATCCTGCGGAACAGTTTCAACCCCAGCAAAGCCACGTTCACCAATCCGTCAGATCCCGCTATCTCCAGTGATTATGTGAACCGGAACTACTTTGACATGGGCCTGGGAACCTGGATCTACTCCAACTCCTTCTTTGTGGGCTTATCTGGGGCGCAGCTCATCAAGAGTGACCGGGACCTGAACCCGGGGGAAGAAGATGAATCCTCCAACAACGTGTTGCAGAAGCATTTCATAGGCACGGCGGGCTATAAATTCAACGTGGGCCGTGAAGTCACCCTCATTCCGTCTGTGCTGGTGAAATTCAACCAACCCAGCCCCAGCACTCTTGACGCCAACCTCAGGGCCATCTACGCCGACCGGGTGTGGGCAGGTGTCTCTTACCGGAACAAAGATGCTTTCGCGTTCATGGCCGGCGTGAACATCAGCCACATCATGGATGCCAGTTACTCCTATGATTACAACACCTCGGAGCTAAACATCGCCAACTCGGGCACCCATGAAATAGTGCTGGGCCTGAAACTCTTCAACAAAGGCAAAGTGATTTGCCCCAGATGGATGCATTGATATACCCCACGTTGCGTACAACAGAAGAGGCCCGTTTCCTGAGAAACGGGCCTCTTCTGTTGTAAGGCTGTTTTCAGAAAACACTTCTAAAACGCACGTTTACTTACTACTGCACAAACACCGCAAGAGATATCGTTCATCCCCTCTCAGGTTGGATGATCAGATGCAATTGTATGTCTTTCGCTTTCTGCCCTGCCCGTTCAGGAGGTAAATCACTTGGGAATGGTACTTGGATTTTAGACGTGTTTTCCGGAAAAGGGCTCCAAAACGGAAGAAGGCGAAAAGAGAAAAGCCCCACCTTTCCAGGAAAGATGGGGCCTTGGTACTCATGGGTATTGATTACACTTAGCTTTTTACCGCAGTGATGGTTTGGATGGTACCATCGGGATTGTGGGTCAGCTCAGTTACTTTCACGTTGCGCAGGAAGGTTTTTCCTGAGTTCTGCACATCGTGGTAGAACAGGTACCACTTGCCTTTGAACTCCACTACGGAATGGTGGTTGGTCCAGCCTTCTACCGGGTTCAGGAGCACGCCTTTGTAGGTAAACGGACCGGCAGGTGAATCTCCGATGGCGTAGGCGATGTTGTGCGTGTCACCAGTGGAGTAAGAGAAGTAGTACTTGCCGTTATATTTGTGCACCCAGGCCGCTTCAAAGAAACGCTTGTCGTGGTTCGTGGCCGGGAAAGGTTTGCCGTTCTCGTCCAGAATCTGCACATCTTTCACCGGACCATCAAAGCCCAGCATGTCGGCGCGCATCTTCGCCATTTTAGGCGCTAAAGCAACTCCGTTGGCTGGCTCAGGAGCGGCGGTAGAATCATACTTGCCGGTAGCCCAGCGCTGTAACTGCCCGCCCCAGATTCCGCCGAAGTACATGTAAGAGGTACCGTCAGTATCGGTGTAAACGGCTGGGTCAATGCTGTAGGCACCGTCAATGGGTTTCGCCTCTGCTTTGAAAGGACCGGTTGGGGAAGTGGAGGTAGCCACGCCAATTCTGAAGATGTCCTGCTTGTCTTTGGCCGGGAAGTAGAGGTAGTATTTGCCGTTCTTGAACGCCGCATCCGGAGCCCACATCTGGCGCTTGGCCCAGGCCACATCCTTCACGTCTAAGGCCACGCCATGATCGGTTACCTTGCCGTTGATATCATCCATGGAGAAGACATGGTAATCGCGCATGTCAAAGTGGTCGCCGTTGTCATTCTCCGGGGTACCGGCATCAATGTCATGCGACGGATAGATGTAGATTTTACCGTTGAAGACGTGCGCTGACGGATCTGCGGTATACATTCCCGGGATCAGGGGCTGAGACAGGTACTTGGAAGTATCCTTGGCGGCAGCAGTAGTCTCGCTCTTGGCCTCAGAGGATTCTGTTTCAGTAGAGCTTTGCTTTTGGCAGGCGCTGTTCAACGCAGAAGCGGCAATCAGCACGAAAGGAAGGTACTTGGCAGTTCTAAACTTTATCATCTTTTCGTTTGTGGGTTTGAATTAATCAGGTGAATATAAGCAAATCTCCCGCACCGTCGCAACCCATCGCTATTAAATTGCCATCGTTGGCATAAACTCGCTGTTTTTTAAGCAGCTGGTGCACAACAGCAATGAGGCGCAACTGGGTTGGTAATCTTTTCCCCTTTTCTTATTTCTACTTAATTCTCTAAACAGAGGCAATTCCCGCGGTTTAGTCTTTATTCTTTCATCCGGAAGATGAATATTCTCCAATCATCCCAGTAAAAGTAAGAACATCAGCGTTTTAGGCTTGTTTATAGAAAAAGAGGCCAAAAGCGCCCGGAAAAGAAAATAGTATTTAACCCAACTCATTTCCCTCTGAGACAACCTTAGCCGAAATAAACTTCGTTTAAGAATGGAAAGAGAAATAGTACCTCTATTAATCATCTACAACCTATGACTTCTAAACACCCAAACCTCAGCGTAACCGAGAGTTCAGAAGAGCTGCTTGCTTCAAAAAATATTGAGGAGTCTATAGAAGCCGAATTTGAGGATACCTCACAGGCTTTCGTCAGCGAAGACAATCCCTTGCCCAGGGTAGTGCTCAGACCTAACACCTACTCCCTGCTGGACGGCGAATGGAAATTCTCCCTGGATCAGGATGACCGGGGCTTACAGGAAGCCTGGTACCTGGGCTATAAATACAAGCACACCGCCAACTGGCCCGGCTCTGTGGAAGAACACATGGCCCAGAACAAAGAGTCGCTGAACACCCCCTCCTGGCAAGACAAAGTCATTGCCTGGTACGAGCGCGAATTCACCCGGCCCGAGAAACTGGAAAGCGGCGGAAGAAGCATCTACCAGATCACCTTCGGGGCGTGCGGGTACGAGACCAGGGTGTGGCTCAACGGCCGCCTGCTCACCGACATTGAAGGCGGGGAAGTGCATTACGGCGAGTACAACTCCTTTTCCTTTGAGATAAACGAAGACCACCTGCTGCCGGTGAACTGGCTCACCGTGCGCATCTCGCACAGCATGGACGCCGAAGTGCCCCGCGGGAAACAGGAATCACACGTGTACAAGCGCGGTGGTATCTGGTACCAAACCTATGCCGGCGCCGTGCGGAGCGTCTGGATTGAAACTGTAGAACGGAACCGCCTCCGCTCACGCGTGGGCGTGCAGGGCATCATTGAAGATTCCATGGTGCGGTTCAACTTCACCACCCGTATTCAGGACCCCGGCCAGTACACCCTCCGCCTGAACATCTATGAACGGGATGGAAACAACAAGGCACTGCCCGTTGCTACCTCAGATTTCAACCTGCGCTTGGAAAGTGGGCAGAAAGCGCAGTACGTGGCCATTGAAGTGCCCAATGCCAAACTCTGGAGCCCCGAGGAACCGAATCTGTACCAGTTTGAGGCGCAATTGATTGACTCCACCGGATACTCCGCCGAGATTGAGGGCCACTTCGGGCTACGCAAGATAGAATCGCGCGGGCGGCACATCTATCTCAACAACAAGGAGATCTACATTGACGGCATCCTGTACCAACCGGGTACCGCCACTTATGAAGAAATGCGCCGCCACATGTACGCCATGAAGGAACTGGGTTGTAACCTGGTGCGGGTGCACATTGCCGGGATCGACCCGCGTATTTATAACCTAGCCGATGAGATTGGGCTGCTCCTCTGGGTAGAAGTGCCCAGTCCGCACTCCTCCACCAAGCGCAGCCGCGAGAACCACCGCATTGAACTCATGCGCATGCTGGCCCTGATTGAGACCAACCCATCGGTGGTGATCTGGAGTCTGTACAACGAGGACTGGGGCGCGCAGGACATCGCCACCAACCCCGAGACCCGGCAGTACATCATGGACATCTTCCACTTCATGAAAATCAGGTACCCGCAGTTCCTGGTGGTGGACAATGACGGCTGGCAGCATATTTCCTACGAGGGCAAACTGAAGTCCGATCTTCTAACGGCCCACTTGTACACGCCCAAGCTCGGTAAATGGAAAAAGCTGCTGGACAAACTGACCGCGGGTGAGATGGAAGGCGTGGCGGTGCTGCCGCTGGTGATTGGTGACCAGTACTTCTACCGCGGCCAAACGCCGTTAATTGTGAGCGAGTGGGGCGGCTTTGGATTCTCGGATTACGGCGGGCCCCAAAGTTCCGATGAACGCACCGAGACCATCAGGGCGTTTAAGCGGGAGCTCCGCAAGCGCCGGATCGCGGGCGATGTCTACACCCAAGCTACCAACATTGAGGAAGAGAAAAACGGTCTGCTTGACTTCCACACGGGAGAACTATCGGTGCCGGCCGGTTTGCTCAGCACCCAGGACACAGACATTGAGGCGCTACCCAGCAAGCGGGTAGGCCGCAAGAAAAAGAACAAAGAATAATTTCCTGATGCTTTTCTGGAGAACCTGTTTTGGGGGTGTTTTTAAAAAAACGCCCCCAAAACAGGTTCTCTTATCTTTACCGCGGGGCTGCCGTACAAAAGCTCAAAACATTCCTTCGGCGAGTTTGTCCTACACCAGTACATCTACTTAAAAACAGAAATTATGAAAAAACTCCTGCTCCTGCTTCTTTGCATTGGCACCTTACAGGCCGGGGCCCAAACCCTGGCCCAACCCGACCGGATCAAAACCGAAAAAGGCGATCTGGTCATCCAGCCCGTCACCCACGGATCGTTGGCATTGCAGTGGAACGGCAAGACCATTTGGGTAGACCCTTACGGAGGTGCCGCGCTGTACACCGGCCTGGCGAAACCAGACCTGATCCTGATCACCGACATCCACCCAGATCACCTGGACCTGAAAACCCTGCAGGCGCTTCCTGTCACCGAGGCCATAGTAGTAGCCCCGCAAGCCGTGGTAGACCAGCTACCCGATGCCATGAAAGCCAAAGCCGTGGTACTCAGCAACGGCGCCTCTACCAAACAACTGGACATCAACATCCAGGCCATCCCGATGTACAACCTGCCAGAATCTGCCACCGCGCCGCACACCAAAGGCCGTGGGAACGGATACGTGCTGCGCATCGGGAACAAGAACGTGTACCTTTCCGGTGACACCGAGGACATCCCCGAGATGCGGGCCCTGAAGAACATTGACGTGGCGTTCGTGTGCATGAACCTCCCCTACACCATGGACGTAAACCAGGCCGCCTCTGCGGTGCTGGACTTTAAACCGAAGATTATCTACCCTTACCATTTCCGGGGCCAGAACGGCCTCAGCGACGTGAACGCCTTCAAAACCCAAGTGGAAGCGGGTAAAAAGAACGTGGAGGTCAGAATGCGCGAGTGGTATCCTAAAAACTAATCCCCGGTTTAAAGGCGATTTTCCTGAAAAGAGCCCTAAAACAGAACGGCCCCGCTCTTGCGTTAAGAGCGGGGCCGTTCTGTTTAGAAGCGGTACGTTACAGCCGGTTGTAGTCTGCTTCGTCTGAATTGGTGTCCTTGCTGTCCAGGGGTTGGTCATTCATGCGCAGGCCATTGGCCGATCCGTCCATGGCGTCATAGCTGCCTTCCATCTCAAAGCCGGGGCCCTGGGTGTCAGACTCTTTGCTGTCCGGGTCATTGGCACCGTAGCCAGTGAGCTCGTTCCCGCCAATGTGCAGGTTCTCCAGCTTGTCTTTCTGGTCGTTCCGCTCAGTGGCACCGCCCAGCCCGATGTTACGTTTCGCCGAGGGATCGGGATGATTGCCGGGAGCGTTGCGCTGATGATATTCATCGTTCACATTGTTCGCTTTGCCTGCTTCTTCTTTATCGTCTTTGAAAATATCTAGAATACCCATAGTCTTCAATGTTAAGTTCTTTACTTGTTTACGAAGACCAGTACAGGTAGTTTTCTGGCGTGACGCTTCAGGCCCGGAAAGTTGCGTTAAAACAAGAGAGGACCTGCTATTCGCAAGTCCTCTCTCTTATAATTTAGAAATGCCGATAAGGCCACATCTACTATTTTTTCCCTTTTTTCTTTTTGCCGCCGTGATGTCCTTTTCCGTTGCCATTGCCGTGACCTTTGGAGACTTTCTTCTGCTGCCCGGGTGCGTAGGCCCGCGCCGATTGGTCGCCGTACACTTTCTTGGCTTGCCCCGGAGGAAGGCCTCTGGTGGAGGTGGTTGTTCTTCTGCCGTCGGGGAAGAGGATGCCCGGGTACCCGTCTGAGGTCCGCTGGCTTTTGGAAGTACGGGTACCGTTGGGGTACCTGGACGTGCTGGTGTTTTTAGAGCTGGAGCAGGAAGCCACGCCCACCACCATAATCACCAAAAAGAGTAATTGTACAATCTGTCTTTTCATAATATTTTCTTAATAGCTTGTCTCCTCCAGAAGAAGCTGCAAGTATAAAGCCAAAAATTTTCAAAAGCGCTTCACGGCGTATCTCAGAAAAATCAAAATATGAAACGTTCTCCGTTTTGTCTCTGTTCTGAGGCTACAATCCCAGAGATATTCCTACCTTTCAGGCACTTACCCCATGGCTCGGCTGGCATCCGTTTTTTTCTTCTTTTTGCTGTGTTTTCAGGTTTTCGCGCAGAAAACCTCCCGGGATTCTTATGCCGTGCCCTCTGTGGCTCCGGTGATTCCGGCCGCGCAAACGAAATCCGTAGACGGAATAGCCCACTTCATCAACCGCCATTACAAAACGCCGCAGGAGAAAGTACAGGCCATTTACCAGTGGCTCGCCGCTAACGTGGTCTATGACGTGCAGGCTCTCTCCCTGGGGCCACAGTACTACGAGAGACAAGCACTCATCACGCAGACGCTCGCCACCAGAAAAGCATTGTGCCAGGGCTATGCCGAGGTGTTTCATGCCCTGTGTGCCCAAACGGGTATTCCGTCTTACCTGATTACCGGGTTTGTGGTACCCCGGAGCACTTCCACGCCCCGGTCGCATGCCTGGTGCGCCGCGCAGTTAGATGGCCAGTGGTATCTGTTTGATCCTACCTGGGGAGCCGGTCAGCTGGAAAACGGAACCTTTGTCTCGCGCATCAACCAGCGGTACTACATGGTGCCTCCCGCCCGCATGGTGCAGACGCATCTTCCCTTTGATCCGTTGTGGCAGTTTCTGCCGCAGCCCCTCACCTATGAGGAGTTTTTATCGTCTAAGGCGACTTCACCAAGGCCAAAACGCACTTTTGTTTTCCTGGACAGCCTGGCCGCCTATGCAGCTGCTTCGCCCAAAGCCCAACTGGCGGGAACCATCAGAAGAATGGAGGCCCATAAAATGATTCCGGCCGTGGCCCTGGAGCAGTTGAACGATCTGAGGAAAAATCAGGCGGTGATCCAACACAACGAAACCGTCGACCTTTTCAACCAGGCAGTTACCTCGTTCAACCACGGCATAGACCAGCTGAACCAGTTTACCCGGTACAAAAACCAACGGTTCTACCCCGTAAAACCAGAAACCGAGCTGCGGAAGATGACCACCAGCTGCACGGCGCAGTTCCAGGAAGCCAAACGGCTGCTGCAGCTGGTGAAATCCAGGAACAACACGCAGCTGTTACTTCCGCTGGAAAACCTGAATTCTCAGGTGGAAAATGCTTTGATGCAGGCGAAGAGTCAGGAGATGTTTGTAACCAGATACCTGAAAACGCCGCTGAAACAACGCCCTGCTCTGTTTTACAAACAAGCATTAGCAGAGAAGGAGTAAGCGCGGGTGGGTTTGCTGGCTGGATGACGTTTAGGGGCTGTTTTCGCCAAAGTAGCCCTAAAACCCAGAGCAGAAGTTGTATATTAGCTTCTACATCCTTCCACCAACCTCATAGACATGCTACACAACGTCATTTCCGGCCGCTCCCGGTTATCGGTGTGGTTGCTGGCCCTAACTTTGGCGGGCCCGGCAGCCATGGCCCAAGGCGGCAAAGACCTCAACCTCCCTTATCAACGCCCCGCAGAATCCATCGCCAAACTGATTGAAGCCCCGGCCACGCCCTCGGTTCTATTTGACTCCAAAGGTGAGTGGATGCTGCTGATGGAGCGCGCCGGGTATCCGTCCATTGAAGAAGTGGCCGCGCCCGAAGCCCGCATTGGCGGACTGCGCATTAATCCGGCGGTGAACGGGGCCAGCCGCGGTTCCTCATTCCACTCGCTCAAGTTCAAGAAAGTATCTGGCGGGCAGGAATTCACCATCCAGGGATTACCCGCCAAAGCCAAGATCACCGATGTCACCTGGTCACCAGATGAAAAACAGGTGGCTTTCCTGAACACCGTTTCCAACGGAATTGAGCTCTGGGTCATCAACGCCGCTGACAGAACCGCCCGTAAACTCACCAACGCCACCGTGAACGATGCCTGGGGCAACGCCTTCAGCTGGACGCCAGACAGCAAAAACCTGCTGGTGAAACTGGTGAACCCATCCCGCGGCGAAGCGCCCAAGAGCAACACCACGCCTGTAGGACCCGTGATCCAGGAGAACCTGGGCCGCACCGCTCCCTCCCGCACCTACCAGGATCTGCTCAAAAATCGTCAGGACGAAGCCCTGTTTGATTATTACCTCACCAGCCAACTGGTGCAAGTCTCCCTGGATGGAAAGCAAACCAACGTGGGGGAGCAAGGCATCATCCGGTCCTTCAGTGTTTCGCCGGATGGGCAGTACGTGCTGGTGGCCAATACCCATAAACCGTACTCGTATCTGGTGCCTTCCAGCTTGTTCCCGTACGCCGTGCAGGTCTGGGACCGCCAAGGCAAAACGGTGAAGCAGATCGCTGATATTCCGCTGGGCGAGAACATTCCGGTGGGTTTCAACGCCGTGGCCGCTGGTCCCAGAAACGTAGCTTGGCGCGCCGATCAGCCGGCCACTCTGTACTGGGTGGAAGCCCAGGACGGCGGCGATGACAAGAAAGACGTGCCGGTAAGAGACATCGTGTACACCCAAACCGCTCCTTTCACCGAGAAACCCGTAGCGCTGGTGGGCACCAAGCTTCGGTACAGTGGCATCACCTGGGGCAACAATGACCTGGCGCTGGTGACCGAACGCTGGTGGAAAACCCGCCAGGAACGCCGGCTTCGGGTGAAGCCGAGCCAACCGGGCGCTGAGCCGGTGGTGCTGGTAGAACGCTCCTATGAAGACTTGTACTCCGATCCCGGCTCGCCGGTACTGACCAAAAACCAGTACGGCCGCAGCGTGCTGATGACGGATAAAACCGGCCAGAACCTGTACATGATCAGCGAAGGCGGATCGCCGCAGGGTAACCGGCCGTACCTGAGTAAGTTCAACCTGACCTCCAAAAAAGCCGATATCCTCTGGCGCTCAGAGGCCCCGTACTATGAACTGCCGGTGGATGTGATCAATCCGGAGAAAGGGCTGTTCATCACGCGCCGCGAGTCAGAAAATGATCCGCCTAACTATTTCCTGCGCCAAATCGGGTCCAAGAAACTGACCGCGGTCACCAAGTTCCCGCATCCGTCGCCGGAACTGATTGGCGTGGACAAGCAGCTCCTGACCTACAAGCGTAATGATGGGGTCACGCTGACGGCCACGCTGTACACGCCCAAAGGTTACAAAAAAGAACAAGGCCGTCTACCGATGCTCATGTGGGCGTACCCCCGTGAGTTCAAAGACGCGGCCTCGGCGGGTCAGGTGAAAAACTCGCCCTATGAGTTTACGCGCATCAACTACGGTTCACCCCTGTTCTGGGTAACCAGAGGCTACGCCGTGCTGGACCGCACCGATTTCCCGATTGTGGGCGAAGGAAACGCCGAGCCCAATGATACCTACGTGGAGCAGTTACTGGCCAGCGCCAAAGCAGCCATTGACGAGGTCGCCAAAATGGGCATTGCGGACCCCAGCCGGGTGGCGGTGGGCGGTCACTCCTACGGGGCCTTCATGACGGCCAACCTGTTGGCTCATTCAGACCTGTTTGCCGCCGGTATTGCCCGCAGCGGCGCTTACAACCGCACCCTCACGCCGTTCGGGTTCCAGGCCGAAGAGCGCACGTTCTGGCAAGCGCCCGAGGTGTACGCCAAGATGTCGCCGTTCAATTACGCCGATAAAATCAAGACGCCTTTGCTCATGATCCACGGCGAGGCCGATAACAACTCGGGCACTTTCCCTATCCAGAGCGAGCGGTTCTACAATGCCCTGAAAGGCCACGGCGCTACCACCCGCCTAGTGTTCCTGCCCGCCGAGAGCCACGGATACGGCGCCAAGGAATCTATCATGCACATGCTCTGGGAAATGGACCAGTGGCTGGAGAAATACGTCAAGAACAAGCCGCAGCCGCAGACCAAGCGGTAACGTTTTACTAACTTTTTTAAAAAGTGGCCTGTAAATAAAACATAGGCCACTTTTTTCTGTTTTATATTGTACCCTCTTTCTGTTTCACCCTTAAAATCCAGGCGAAACAGATCATACGGAGACCGCACCTCCGTTTACTTGATGAATATACCATGTCAAAAGTTGAACTGAAGAAACCTAATGGAGATGTTTTCCTCATTGCCGAACGCACCCACGACAATGCCTACATCCATGCGCATTGGATTGGTATTCAGACGCCGGACACCGTAAAGCAAGGCGGAACCTATTATATCAAAATGCTGGAGGAGCAGCCCTGCCCCCGCTTGTTAAATGACCACAAAGAACTGATTGGGCCCTGGGACATCGCCAATGACTGGATTGTGCAGTTCTGGACGCCTAGAGTCATGGAGCTGGGCCTGCAGTACATGAGCCAGGTGCTGGCCCCCGGTATCTACGGGAAGATGTCTTTCCATCAACTGCACCAGCACATCGGGGACAAGTTCCAGATCAAAATGTTTGAGGAGGTAACCCCCGCACTGGACTGGCTGCTACATGTTGGCTTGGAAAACTGATTCCATCGTTTATCTTCCTCTCGCAGAGAGATCCTGTAACCGTAAAGGGCAGCCGCTTCGTCAAAGTGGCTGCCCTTTACGGTTACGTTTTGCGGCTCTTTTCCTGAAACCAGCCGCAAAACAACGTTAGCGAACCTCAATGACCACATCGCCTCCCACGGCATGCCCTACGCAGGTCAACACTAAACCGCGGGCTACTTCTTTCTCCGTCAGCACTTCGTTGTACGACATCCAGACGCTGCCCTCCAGGCAGGTGGCGGCGCAGTTGCCGCAGCGCCCGGCCTCACAACTGTAAGGCAGCGAAATCCCGGCTTTCTGGGTCGTTTGCAGAATGGTTTCGGGATATTGGTTCTGTAGTTGGTGCTCCTGGCCTCGGTACCGAAGCAACACCGCATGCGGATCTGTATCGGGTGGGGTTTCTTTGGTGGGGATCTTGGTGGTGCTGAAGGTCTCCTGCCGGATATTCTGCGCGGGAATTCCTAGCTCGCGCAGCCCATACAAACACAGACGGCGGTAATTCTCGGGGCCACAAACATAACATAATGTTTGCGCGACTGACACTTTCATATACTCACGAACCAGCTTCTTCAAAAGATCTTTGTGCAACCTGGCCTCGTCTAAGCGGGCCGAAACGCTGAACAGGAATCTGATGTGAAGGCGGTCAGTGAACTGCGCTTGCAGCTGCAGTAATTCTTCATAGAAAATAGTCCTCTGCGGGCTATGGTTGCTGTACACCAACACCACCTGATGGGCGGGATGCTGGTACAAGATGGTTTTGAGCAGAGAATAAATGGGTGTGATGCCGCTGCCCGCCGCCCAGAAAAACACCTGCGGGTACTCCTCCAGATCATCGGGTAAGGTAAAGAAGCCCGCCGCGCCGATGGTCAGCACCTGGTCTCCTACCTGAGCGGTGTCAATCAACTTTCGGGAAAGGACGCCATTTTCGATGCGTTTGACCCCGATGGTCAAGGGCTCACCCAAAGCCGGGGAGGAAGTGATGGAGTATGATCTTCTCACCTCTTCTCTGGCATCTGGCACCACCAAAGTCAAATACTGGCCCGGCTGGTAAGCGATAGAGGAGGCCTCTTCTCCCCCAAACACAAATGTCTTTACACCTGGTACTTCTTCTTTGATCTGAGTGATGGTGATTGGATAATACGACAAGCTCATGCAGGTTCCTTCAAGGGTTAGCTTCCTTTCTTACGGAAATCTGCCTTGCATGGGGATGCTCCCGCATATCCGTCTAAGGCCTTTCATCAGGTAGAAGAACTTCCTGAGGTTTGTTTCAAGCCTGTTTTTCAGAATTCAAGCTAAAAACAGATTTTTATTCCAAAAACTTAAAAGGGAATCTCCGTTCCTCGTCCTGCAGTTAAAGCAGAAGTAGAGGAACGGAGATTACCTTTCGGCTCCATTTTTCAGGAAGTTGCTTCCTGTTTGTTGGGGCAACAGATCAGCCGTTGCTGTCTCCGTCTGATTTCGCGTCATCGTTGTTGATCTTTTTCTTGCGCTTAGGCTGATTTTTGGCTGAGGCCATTTTCCCGAACTTGTAGTTGGCGCTGATGCGTACCTGACGGTTATACATGTACTGGGTGCTGACTTGCTCGGCGGAAGCGGTTTGGAAGGTAGTGCGCTGCTTCAGACTGGCGGAGAAAGGATTTTCCACACCAACCGAGATGCTGCCGTTTTTCTGCAGAATGTCTTTTTTCACCGCAAAGGAGTACATGGCAAACGCCGATGCTTTGCCCTGCAAGGTGACCCGGCGCGAGTTGTACAGACTGAAAAGCTGCGCGCTGATTCCTTTGTTGAAAGCATACGAGGCATTGAGGTTAGCATGGAACATCAGGCTGCTGTTCGTCGCGTTCAGTTCGGAGGTACGGCTTTCCAGGTCCAGTTGGTACACATTCAGGTTGCCGCTTACGTTGCCTTTCTCCAAGAATTTGGTGCTCGCGAAAACGTTGGCCCCATAACTGGCATTTCGGCCAATGTTCCCGAACCGGGTATAGTTCACCCCTTCCTGGTTAGGCAAGGTATAGGCCTCAATGGAGTTGTTGGTCTGGCGCCAGAAAAGCGTGGCATTCACGGAGGTCCCACTCTTGGAGAAGGCGCTGTACCCCAGCTCGTACGCGTGGGTGATCTCGGCCCGCAGATTGGGGTTTCCTACCTGAATGTTAAAGGTATCGGTCCGGTTCTCGAACGGATTCAGGAGTCCTAACTGCGGCCGCTGGATGCGTTTGGTGTAGTTGAACTTGACCGTCTGGTTGTTCTTCAGGGCCCGGGAAATGGCCACGTTGGGAATAAAGTTGTTATAATGCTGCTTAACCGAGGTTTCAGTGGACCGGAAATCGCCGTCTACCTTGGTGTGTTCATAGCGCGTGCCCAGTTTAAAGTTATACTTCTTGAGCAGGCTAAACTCATAGGAAGCGTAGGCTGCCCCCACATTCTGGTCATAGGCAAAGACATCGGACCGGCTGGGGATTTTCAGAAAGGGCGCGGAAGCCGGCTCCGCCACCATAAACTGGTAATCGCTTTCCGCCGACCGCAGAATGGCTTTGGTCCCTACCTCCAGCACATGCTTGTTTTTGAAAGGATGGCTGTAATCTACCTGCAGGGTTTTCTCCATATTGAAGGCATCGTTCAGGTTCTGCTCCCGCAAGGCCAGTTGCTGGTCACGGTTGTACACTTCCGCGAAGCTGAAGTTCTCGCGGTTGCTGCGGCTCAACAAGCCAAGGACACTGAGTTCCTGCCCGGGCTTGGCGAACTGCCGGGAAAAATCAAGGTTGAGGTCATAGTTCAGGGCGTCAAATTCATTGCGGTTGAACCGGGTGTTTCTCCTGGTCATCTCCCCGCCCAGATAGGAGGATGACGTTTGCGTGGTGATGTAGGCAAACTCCCCGCTCTGCATGCGTAAACCGGCGGCCAAGCTGCTCTTCTTGGAAAGCTCATAGTCTACCCCCACTTGCAGCATCTGGAACTCGCCCTCCCGCTTGCCTTCCATGGTTTGGCTTAACCGATCAATGCCCGGGATGCCGCTGTACACGGTTTCGCGGGTGCTCTCCATGGGGTTGTTCCGCCAGTTTTGCCCGAAAGCGGTGTTCACCCCTATCTTACCTTTGCGGTAGTTCACGTTGCCGGTCAGGTTGCTGAGGCGGGTGCCGTATGAACCCGACACGTTGCCATTCAAACCTTGCAGGCTGTTTTTCTTCGTGATGATGTTGATGATACCGGCCGTGCCCTCCGCATCGTACTTCGCCGATGGGCTGGTGATCACTTCCACGCTTTTGATCTGGTCTGAGGGAATCTGCTGAAGCGCATCGGCCAGGCTGGTGGCCATCACCGCCGAGGGCTTGTTGTTGATCAGAACCCGCAGGTTGGAACTGCCCCGCAACGCGACATTGCCCTCCAGGTCTACGGTTAACCCCGGCACTTTCTTCAGGACATCGCTGGCGGTGCCGCCCACGTTGGTGAGGTCTTTCTCGGCGTTGTATACCAGGCGGTCCACCTTGTCCTCAATCAACAGTTTATCGCCCACCACGGCTACTTCCTCCAGTTTCTTCGCCCCTCCTTTCAGAGACACCACGCCAATGTTCACCTCGTCTTTGTTCCCCAGGGAGATGTTGTCCACCACCGAGGTCTCATACCCCAGAAAGCTGATGGATAACCGGTACTGCCCCGCCGCCACCCGTACCAGGGAGAACTTGCCTTTGTAATCGGTGACGGTGCCATCTACGGTTTTGCCGGAGGATTTCTCTACCAACGAGATGGTGGCAAATTCCACGGGCTTTCTCCCGGTTTCATCTAAGACAACGCCGGATATTTTGCCATTCCCTTTCGGTGCCGTCTGCGGAGCGACAGTGGGTGCGGGTGCCGGAGCAGGCCTGTTTTGCGGCGTCTGGGCCAAAGTAATGTGCGCAGCCAGCACGCCGGCCGTTGCCAGGAGTAATACGTTTCTCATTTCGGTGTCTTTAGGGTTGGGGTGATCTCAGTTGTCAGAAGCACTTGTTTTCCGTGCTGGCCTCGGCTCTGAAATGAAGCGACAGGCAAGATGAAAACAGGACCGTAATGGCGTTGTGATGAAACAAGGTTAGCCCGCCCAACGCGTTCTGAAAACTAAATGTGATGAAGGACTGGAAAAATGGGATGAACGGTTCACCGCCTCCAGAGACCACCCCTTAGCAGCAACCAAAGTCAAACGAATTTCTTTCAGGAGGACTTCGCATCAAATAGAAACCTCCAGGCAAAAGTGAAGATGAAGTTGAAGCTGAGAACCTGTTTCTGGCCTGTTTTTCAGAAATCGGGCTAAAAACAAGCCGGAGCGGCAGTTACGTGGTGTTACTCTGGCACGCCGCTTCCTTCCCGCATGAGACGAAGGCTTAACCATAAGCTATTACGGGCTGTTCTTCAATTCTGTAAATGAGAACAAGGTTGGTCCTTCACCCGCGGCAGGCTTTTCCGTACAAGAGGCCATGCATCCTTTAGAAGAAAATAGACTTCCCGCCTTAGACCAGATTACTTACCCGGCCACCCAAACCGCTACGTTGGCGATGGGCTGCTTCTGGGGACCGGAGGCGCTTTTTGGGGCCATGCCCGGCGTCATCAGGACCAGAGTAGGTTTTGCCGGAGGATCAACGGAGAACCCCACGTACCGCACCATCGCCGATCATCTGGAAACCGTGCAACTGGACTTCGACCCGGATCAGGTGACGTATGCCCAGCTGCTGGAACAGTTCTTCGCCCACCACACCCCTACCAAGGAACCCAGAAAACGGCAGTACACTTCAGCTATCTTCTATCATTCACCGGAACAGGAGCAACTGGCGAGAAAGGCCATTAAAACAGCGGAAGAACGTTTGCAGCAGAAAATTATGACGGAAGTGCTGGCGTACGAGCAGTTTTACTTAGCCGAGGAACGGCACCAGAAATGGAAACTCAGAAGGGTGCCAGCGGTGCTGAACGAGCTGCAGAAAATCTATCCGCAGGAAGAGGCGTTCAACAATTCTACGGCGGTGGCGCGGGTGAATGGGTACGTGGGCGGCCACGGGGAGAAGGAAAGGTTCATGGAGGAAATGGGAAGCTTGGGACTCTCTTACCCTATCCAGCAAACCCTGTTGGCGCATTTCCTGGCGCAGGAGTTGGGCGATTTCCCGTTCAAAGCATAACGCAGCAACTACTTGTTTAGGGGCTGTTTTCCTGAATATGGCCGCAAAATGTAACGTGCGCTTCACTCCTCCCTTCATCTCATTACGTGTTTACTTATGAGGAGGAAGGCTGAAGCCGAATGGAATCTGCGTTGATGCAGTACCGGACCTGGCTGGGCGTTCTCAGATCTTTGAACAGGTGCCCCAGGTGCAGGCCGCAGTGGTAGCACAGCAGCTGAATCCGCTCGCGGTCATAGGTCTCCAGCAAGTGCTGCTGCACGTTCTCGGCTAAGTGCGCCCAGAAACTGGGGAAACCGGTTTTGGAATCGAACTTCTGGTCTGAGGAAAACAAGGGGCTGCCGCAACGGCTGCAGGCATACACGCCTTTGGGTTGGTTCTGCTCGTTCTGCTGCCAATCGATCTTTCGGTTCTCAAACATTTTCAGCTGGTTTTGTCCATTCTTCCACTAAAAAAGCATCGCCCTGGATGCGGACCGAAAAGAGCTGGTCAAAGCCTTCGTCAAACGAGGGCGGCTGCAACTTCTTCCGGACATCATACAAGGCGATGTCTTTAACTTTGTCTTTCCCTTCGCGGGCCTGGTTGCGGGCGAGTGCCTCTGGCAGGGAGGTCTGGAAGAAATACCCCACCACGCGGTAACGCCGCTCCTTCAGCTGCGCGATATAGCGCTCCCGATCTTCTTTTCTGGGATTGGTATTGTCCACGACCAGTTTTGCGCTTGTTTTCAGGCAAAGGTGCAGAAACTGGCGCTCGCGGTGGCGGGTCTTGAGCAGGTCCAGGCTGATGCGCACGTGGGAGTTGAAGAAATGCTGCTTGTAAAACGTAGATTTCCCCGATGCCTGCATCCCGATGAAGATGATCCCCTCCAACCGTGTGCGTGCTGGTTATTTGTCCTGCGCCGGCACAAACTCCATGGAAATGGAATTCACGCAGTGGCGGGTGTTCTTGGCCGTGAACCGCTCTCCCAGGAACACGTGCCCCAGGTGACCGCCGCAGTTGGAGCAGACAATCTCCGTCCTGCGTCCGTCCGCGTCAGGCACGCGGGTCACCGCGCCGGGAATCTCATCGTCAAAGCTGGGCCAGCCGCAGTGCGATTCAAACTTATCCTCGGAGCGGTAAAGGGGCGCGTTGCAGCGGCGGCAGATGTAGGTGCCGGGTTCTTTGACGGTGTACAGTTTGCCGGTGAAGGGGCGCTCGGTGCCTTTGTGCAGGATCACGTATTCTTCCTCGGGGGTGAGGGCGTTATATTTCTTCTCTTGGTTTTCCATTTCCGCTAAACGTTTACTACTGGTGTTTGTACTGTCTTTTGCCTTGTCTCGTTGCTTTCTATGCAACGGCTTAAAGGTACGGAGAAGTATTTCACCGTCGTTTAGAGGTTACTTTTAGGAAATCGGCCCCGAAACAGACGTTCCCCGCACGGCCCGGGAAACGCGCGTGCAAGGTGTTACTTGAGAATATGCAGGGCCAGCACTTTCTGTACTTCATACACATTCACCGCCTTGTTGAACTTCTTTCTGATGCTTGGTTCCTGCTCACTGGAAACCCAGATCTTCAGTTCAGCGTCCAGCTCAAAGGTGCCGGCGGTTTCCACGCTGAAACGGGAAATGCTTTTATAGGAGATGGAAAGGTATTCTACCTTGCTGCCCGTCAGCCCCTGCACTTCTATTAGAATCAACCTTTTGGAGGTAAAAATAAACGTATCTCTGATCAGTTTGAAACCCAACTCTATCTCCTCCCCCTCGGCCAGCAGTTTGCCGAAGTCTCTGCGTAATGTTTCCTGGTTCACCGCTCCTGCGTTCCCCATTATGGCTGAAAATAATCCCATGTCTACCTAGAATGTTTGGTTTACTACTTACGTGAATTGAAAATCAGGTTCTGCAGAGGAACGCGCCTGAATGACTTTCAGAGATCAGCTTATACAGAAAAGCCGGCCTGAGCATTATCACAGCTTGCCGTTTTACCGCTCCTTTTCTAAAAACATACTGATTTCTGACGCTGAGATGTACCTATGGCTTCCGCAATAGAATAGCGGTCTGATGGTCATGCGCCTCGGGCGTCACCGACACCACCGTCGCGAACCGCGACCATTTCTTGACGAGGTACTCCCGGTTGTAGAAAATCTGGGAGGCCGGATCTGAGAAGATGGTAAAGTAAACGTAATCCTTCAGCGCTTCGGCAGACTGCTCCTCGTAGAACTTACGCACGGCCTCTACAAAGTAAAAGAACAACGGATCATCTTTGTACTTGGTGAACATGAGGTCAAGCGTATGTTCATCATGGATGGTGAGGTAGGCATAGCCTCCTTTCCTGAGAATGCGCCTGATTTCCATCAGCCACGCATCGGCGGTATCGGTGATATGGGTGAACACCGAGCCGCAGTACACCAGATCAAAGGAATTGTCTTCAAAAGGCAAATGCGGCGCGGTGGTATTGGTAAGGAAGTAAAACGGGTCCTCAAAGTTCTGCTGGCACCAGTTGATGTACTTGGCATTGATGTCAGAACCCCACAGTTCTGTGGTATCTGTGAGGCAGGGGTAGTGCCGTAACATTCTGCCGGCCGCGCAGCCTAAATCCAGCACCTTGGTCAGGGTCAAAGGAGTTTCATTGGCCTGGTTTAAGATGGAGAGCATGGCCGCCATGTCCTTTCGGCCCCCGGCCAGATAATCCTCGTCTGAATCGGCGTACCCTTCCCAATACTCCAGGGGCGGAATAGGTGGCGTAGACGCCGAGGCCCTTCCATCCTTTTCAACTTTCACGATATACTCCGTGGAGGTGGTGTTATACGGGAGTAGTTTGCCGGTGATAAACGAATTATCCAACACCCTGCTGTCCATGGGTAGGAGCCGTTGCTTGACCATTCCTTCTACCATGGGGCGCACGGCATTTACAATCCTGTCGCGTACGGTGTGCTTGAGTTTATTGATCATGAAGAAGCAAGGATAGATTTAGTGAACAAAGTGCAGCTTTATATTTTACAAATATATTTTATAACTCAATATAGTGATTAAGTTCATAAAACCCGATGCTCTCGCGTAAATGTTTGATAGAAGGGATAACCGAAATAAAGCTCTTTTCTGAAAACGGCACAAAAAACCCACCCCAAAACCGGATTCACTGTAAAGCAAAGTCCTGAGATTGGGGTGGGTTTCTTAAGTGACGGTTACTCACTTAGTGGATTGTATTTACTGTAAAGCAAACACAGCAGCTTCTACGGCAGCCCTATTCTATTTCTTGGCCTGCGCTTTCTTGTCAGCGGTTTTCTTTTCAGCCGATTTCTTGGTCTCCGTTTTCTTCGTCTCGCCTTTCTCCTCTTCTACCCCGATTCGCTCGATGGCTTTCTGCAGCAGCTCGTCTTTCTTGGCGAGAACGCCTTTTAAGGTTGGCCTAACTTCTTCGTCCAGGCGGACGCCCAGGCGTTGGGTCACGGCATTGTTGGGGTAGTAAATTCCATTGCCCGAGAGCGCCACCACGTAATTGCCCGGTAAAACGATCCGTTTCACGTCTCCATCGGCCCCAGCCGAGGATTCGCCCAGGGTGATGCTGCCGGGGAAAAGCCGCTGCAAGCTCATGGTATGCCACTCGCCAATGCTTTGGGTGGTCCCGTTCACCAGAATCACCACTTTGCCCGGATAGCTGGCCTCTTCTGGTTTCAGCTCTGTGGGGTAGTACACCTCGGGTTGGGTGAGCAGCCGGTAAGAACCCACCTGGTAGGGATTCAACTGGTAATAGCGCGCAAAGTAGTGGTCGGGCTTCCCGAACTTCTTGAAGGCATAATGGAAAACGAAATCGCTGTTATCGGGCTCGCCGCGCATGTCAAAGATAATGCCCTTCGCCTTCATGGCCCGGCTGAAGAGCGAGTCCATGAGGCGGTAATCTTCCTCTGAGGTTTCGTCTTTGATCAGCCGGAACGTGTCATCAATTTTAAAGTGGACGATGCCCCGGGCGGCGTACGCCAGGCCTTTGCTTTTCTTGGCCGGCACCGCATGTTTCTTCTTGAAGTAGGCGTCAATGAGTTTGGCTTTAGCAGTTTGGGCGGGGTCCATGAGCCGGAGCGTGGTGGTGAGCTGCTCCTCGCCGCGGGTGAGTTGCACCTGCATGAGCGGGTCCTCGGACCGGAACAGCAGGTTATCGCCCCACTCGCCCACGCGTGACCACAGAGACGACTGGTTGGAGACCGAGAGCAGCGCATCCAGGGCAGCTACCCACTCGCTCACCTGCACACTATCCAGTCCTTCTATGATATCGCCGCGGCGGATGTTGGAGCGCTTGCAGAGGGCTTCGTCAATCAGGGCGGTGACCACAATCTTCTTCTCGGCCACCTCGTAGTCAAAAGGCGGGTAGAAATGGTTCTTGAACAGCTTCTCACGGTAGTGGAGCTGCCGGAAAAAGGAATAGGCCTGGGTATCGTCTAAACGGGCGTTCACTCCCAGCAGCAGCCGTTCATATTCCTGACGGGTGGCGCACTGGGCAAACTGCGGAATGTACAAACTGATGACATCGTCCCAGTTTTCATCCATGAGGTGCTTGTACGGGTACAGGTAGTCTACAAAGGCTTTGAACTTGGCCAGGGCTAGCATCCGGAGCGGGTACGGCAGGTTCTCTTTGGGTTCTACGGCGTACTCGGGCTCATGAGGCATGGTACCGCCGTAAGGGTTATTGCGCACGTACGTGTAGTAATGCTTGTCACTGGTATAGCGGTGCTCAAAGATCTGATTCAGCGTTTTCCGGTTCTCCGAAGTCAGAAACTTGGACTTGGTCCGCCAGGTGTCGTCCAGGTTCTTGAGCAGGAAAGCGCCTTTGGGCTGATCTTTCTGCGGCGATAACTTTTCACCGGCCGGTACGCCCACGTCCTTCAATAATTGCTTGAACACCGCATTGGCCTGCTTCTGGTTTTTAGCGGAATCAAGCTGGGGCAGGTGCGCCAGGAAAAGGGAATCGGCGGAGAGTTGGCCCATGGCGGAGGCCGGATGGTAGTATTTCACGTGGCCCCAGATCCGGAAGAAGTACAACTGCTTCTCGGTGTCAAAGTTGTCCTGAGCCCACGCATTTCCCACGAAAAGAAAACAGACTACGGTCCCGAGCAGCAGCGCCCGTACGTGCGCCTTCAGGGTGAATATCTTCAAAGCAAAGGATGGTATGGTGTAGTGGTTCCTCATAGTGTCATTTTCTCCGGCCCAGATATTTCCAACAGATAAGCTCCTCCGGAAGCGTTTTCCCCGCTGAAGCCTACCTGTTATGATCCATCGGGGCAATTAGAATCATCCGCAGAAAGTTAATTGCCGCTCTCGATGCTGGGGCTGTTTTGAAGCGCTTTTCCCGTAAACGGCCTATAAACGGCTTTCTTCTTTGAAACGGTGCCGGGTGGTTCCTTATTTTGCTATTCTACAATGAGCACGCCCCGCCCGGCCAGAGAGTCGGCGAAGTGAAGATCATCCAGGTGGTTAAACTCCAGGGTTCGGCGGCGGTTGTTCTCCAGGAAAAGGGTAATCATGGGCACCTCATCAGAAGCGCGCAGCTTTTTCTGGGCTTTCACGATTTCCTTCACGTCAATTTCATCTCGGCCGGCATCCTTGATGCCCCGCGCATACCCCACGTACAGCCAGAACAGCACCATGGCCGAGGACAGGAGCGTGAAAAGCAGTTGGTAGAGCTGTAGGGTAATCAGATAGGTTTTATAATGCTTCTGGGCCTGAACCGAGAAAAAGACACTCCACCCGATGGAGGCGATAAGATACAGCACTTTCACATACCTGGCCTGGTTCCCACTGATGAAAATCCGGTCCCCTTCCATCCGGAGGATGCCTCTTTTTAATTGAAACGTATTCATTGGATAAAACTAAGCCAACACTTCCACGAACTTACCACAACTGACGCACAAACGGAAATAACTTGGTTTACGGCCCGGTTCTATACGTTCATTCTTCAGAAACGCTCTACCCCAGAAGTTGTTTTCCCGCTGATTTCTTAAAAAGAGCCTTAAAACGGAGATCAGAACCCCACGCTCCCGGAAACGCGCCTCCCTTACGGGAATCTTACTTGGATGGCCGATATTTCAGCTCTCTGGAAAGGAAGAACGGTTATTGGCATCAGTTCTGGGAGGAAAGCGTTTCAGGGCTGTTTTTCTGAAAGTACCGCCAAACCGCGCCGGTAGGTCATAAGAACGCTGCCTGAAATGTGCTTCCTCAAGTTCTTAGCTGGTTTTACGGCCTAGGATGATTAAGTCAGTGTCGGTGCTGTCTTTGGCAATCACTTCTACTTGCAGGAAGTGGAAAATCTCCTCCAGCAGATCTAAGCTGAACACGTGGTGGTGCAGGCATCGGTTCTGGAAGTTGGCCAGCGAGCGTTTCCGGAAGTTCTCGAAATCACCGGCTGGCGCGTCCATAGAAAGATCGTGCAGTTCCAGTATCTCCGGCAGGTGGGCCAAATCTTCCTCGGAGGTGTTGTTCCGGAAATCGTCCAGCAGATGCGCCATGGTGGTATAGCTCCGCTGGTGGTCGAAGTTGCTTTCCTTGAAAGGGAGCACCAACAGCAGCATTCCCTCTGGCTTCAGGATGCGCAACCATTCGGTCAATGCTTTCAGAGGGTTAGCGATATGCTCCAGGTTGTTGCAGGACAACACGAAGTCATACGTACCCGTCTGGATTCGTTCCAGGTTCACCGCGTCACAGATAAACTGGTGCCCCGTTCTGCCCTGGCCGTAGGTGTAGGTAGGCCCTTCCGTCAGTTCCCCCTCCCACACGGTAGACGAACTGAAATTTACCCCGTCCAAAGATTTCACCACGTCATACACCGGTACTTCGCGGGAAAAGAAACCGCTGGGCCCGCCAATCTCTATCCCGGCTTTCTGCTGGAGTAGCTCCTGATAAACCCGGTAGTTCTTTATCCTTCGGCCCCGCAGCCGGTTTTTCACCAATTTCAGCGTCCCCAGCAAACCTCTCTTTCTCAGGACTTGGGCAACTTTTGTGATCTTGTTCATTTTAGGGAAAGGACTGGGCAAACGGCTCTCGTAGAAACCCAACTGTTTTTATGTTAGCTATGAAAAGGGAGGAATACACTTGGCACCATCGGTCGTTTTAAGGCTGTTTTCCTAAAACTACGCTTAAAACCTTAAGCAATTAGTATGTTGTAACTCTATCTTTCTAATGGATGAAAGGTTGGGCTGCCCTCTTCCTTTGCATCACAGAAAGTACCCTCAGGTACCTAGGACGGTTGTATCGCTGCACCATCACGGGGAAAATATTGAAGAGGACATTCAACAAAATCAGCCATTTAGCTTCTCCTAAGGAAGGAGTAAACACAGCCGCCACGGCAAACACCACCAAGGCAATCATCACATGGCCGGCTTCTGATTTCCTTGAACTTCGTTCACAGGTATGCAGGGCTGTGACATCTTTCTTCACGGGGTTAGTGGCCTTGTTCAGTTTCTCCCAGCCTACCCACACCAGCAGTTTCCGGTAGAGGTGAACTCCGGCGTAGGTGTATACCTTCCCATCTCGCTCAAACGGCTTCGGGGTGAAATAATCAGATTCAAATGCAGGATTCAGCAGCGCGATGACCATGGTGATCCAACTCATCAGCGCAAAATTCAATACCCAGCTGAAGACAAATGATGAAAAGCCAAAATGCCGGCCCAGAAAGTAACAGCCGGTAAAGGTGACCAGCGTCACGACAACACTTAGCGCCCAATTGCGGTAATTTTTTGCCATTGCCTATTTATGTAGGAGAAGTGGCCTTAAGGTAAGGAAGATCTTGCCAGAACGGTAAACGCCTCCCGGTTTTTAGCTCGTTTTTCTAAAACAGGCTTAAAAACAAAGGCCACTTCTGTTCAGGAAGTGGCCTTTGTTAATAGTTATGTCAACTGAATTAGAACGGAGGCGCATCATCAAAGGACGAAGCCGGGAATCCGCCGCCGTCGTTCATTTTGCTGCCTAACCGGATGGTGCTGGGACCTCCGCCCGACGGTGGTCCGTCAAAGTCTGAGGTTGGGAATCCGCCGCCGCTGTCTATGCTGCCACCTCCCCCGAAGCCGTCTTCCAGGTTACCGAATTTGGTGAACTTACCGATGAACTTAAGGAAAACGCTGCCTACCTCACCGTTCCGGTGTTTGGCGATGATCACTTCCCCCACGCCCAACGTCGGGTTCCCCATCTCATCCTCGGTGATCCCGTAGTATTCCGGACGGTACAGGAAGACCACCATGTCGGCATCCTGCTCAATGGAACCAGATTCACGTAAGTCAGAGAGCATTGGTTTCTTGTCGCCACCTCGGGTTTCCACGGCCCGGCTCAACTGCGAGAGCGCGATTACCGGCACGTTCAGTTCCTTGGCCAACTGCTTCAAAGCCCGCGAGATGGACGCGATTTCCTGCTCCCGGTTACCGCCGCCTTTGCCGTCGGTGTTCCCGCTCATGAGCTGCAGGTAGTCAATGATAATCATCTGAATATCATGCTGCGCTTTGAGACGACGGCACTTGGTGCGGAGCTCCCGGATGGACAGACCGGGGGTATCGTCAATGAAAATAGGCGCCTGGCTCAGGCGGGAGATCTTGTGGTTCAGCTGTGCCCACTCGTAATCGGCCAGGTTTCCTTTCTTGATCTTCTCCCCTTCCAGCTCAGCCTCCGCTGAAATAAGACGGTTGACCAACTGAATGGAGGACATCTCCAGCGAGAAGATCGCCACGCCTTTGTTGAAGTCCACAGCGGCGTTCCGCATGGCCGAAACCACGAACGCCGTCTTTCCCATGGCGGGACGCGCGGCCAGAATCACTAAGTCAGAAGGTTGCCAGCCGGAGGTCACGCGGTCCAGGGCATTGAAACCACTGGGCACCCCGGTTAAGCCTTCTTTCTGGCTTTTCTTGGCTTCCAGTTCCTTGATGGCTTTGTGCATCAAAGACTGCATGTCATCAAAGTTCTTTCGGATGTTGCTTTCAGACACCTCAAACAGCTTGGCCTCGGTGGAGTCCAACAGGTCGAAAACGTCGGTGGTGTCTTCGTAGGCGCGGCCCAGTACCTCAGAGGAAATACTGATGAGGTCGCGCTTGATGGCGGCCTCGGTGATGATACGGGCGTGAAACTCAATGTTAGCCGCCGAGTTGATGCGGGTGGTGAGTTGGGTCACGTAAAAGGGACCGCCCACAAACTCCAGTTCGCCCTGCTCGCGCAGTTCCTGGGTAACCGTTAAAATATCGATCGGCTCAGATTTGTCAAACAGGGCCAGAATCGCTTTGAAAATGCGCTGGTGCGCGTCTTTGTAAAAACTTTGGGGTTTTAATAAGTCAATAACTGCCGTAAGGGCGTCTTTCTCCAACATGAGCGCACCCAATACCGCTTCTTCCAGCTCCAACGCCTGCGGCGGAAGCTTTCCCATTCCTGGAGATACGGTCTGCTTGGGGTTCCAGGCAGCCTTACCTCGCGTCGCTTTTAATTTCATCTCCTCCATAAAAGCAAATGTAAGCAAGTTCGCGCCTCAGGTAATCCACAAAAAAAGCCTACATATCCACACTCGGGCTGTTCCATTTCAGCGTCCCGTCTATTCCCCTGATTCTCACCTTGAATCCAGCCCCCTCCCGGACTTAAATAATTTCGAAGAATTTTTTCCTGACTGTGCGCTTACGCAAGATACTACTTGCTGCTTAGGAGGTAACAGATTTTTGGAGGAAGAATCTGCTGGTTAAAAATCACCTTGCAACGGCATTCCGTTCTGAGCCCTTTTTCCAGAAAACAGGCTAAAATCAGATGAAATTCTTTCCTGATCAAGGGCCATTCCGGCCATTTTTTAGGGAAGCTTTTGAGAGTAATCCACAATTTTCCTGGGAGATATCCACAAATCCGTTGACACTTGCGTAGAAGGTCGTATCCTAAAATCACTACATTTGCTCTCTTTGATTGAGACTACATGAGTACAGAGGCGTATCAACACATTCACATGATTGCCATTGGAGGTAGCATTATGCATAACCTCGCCCTGGCATTGCACCGGAAAGGCCTGAAAGTAACAGGCTCAGACGATGAGATTTTTGAACCAGCCAAAGGCCGCCTGGCCGCCGAAGGGTTGCTCCCCGAAGCCGAAGGCTGGTTCCCCGAAAAGCTTCATTCCACCCCCGATGCCGTGATTGTGGGCATGCACGCCCGCCCGGATAACCCTGAGCTGCTCTACGCGCAGGAACACAACATCCCAATTTTCTCCTTCCCGGAGTTCATCTACGAGCAGTCCAAGAACAAGCAGCGCATTGTCATTGCGGGCAGCCACGGCAAGACGTCCATTACGTCCATCATCCTGCACGTGCTCCAATACCACAACCGTAAGTTTGACTACGCGGTGGGTGCCCAGTTGGAAGGCTTTGACCTGATGGTGAAACTCACCGAGGATGCGCCTATCATTGTGATTGAAGGCGATGAGTATCTCTCCTCGCCTATCCAGCGCGTACCCAAAATCCATAAGTACCACCACCACATTGGCGTCATCAGCGGCATCAGCTGGGACCACATCAACGTGTTCCCCACCGAAGAAAATTACCGCGAGCAGTTCCGCATCTTCGTGGACATGACGCCAAAGGCTGGTACCCTCATTTACAACCAGGACGATGAGCAAGTGCAGGAAGTGTGCGTGCCCAACAACTCTGACGTAAACTACATTGGCTACACCATCCACGAGCACAAAATCAAGAAGAATGGGAAAACCATGCTCAAAACGAAGAAGGACGATGTAGAAATTCAGCTATTCGGGGAGCACAACTTAAGAAATATCAGTGCGGCCAAGGAAGTCTGCAAGCAGATTGGCATAAAAGGCCAGGCGTTCTATGAGGCGCTGGCGACCTTCAAAGGCGCGGCCCGCCGTCTGGAGAAAATCGGCGAGAACGAGCACACGCTGGTCTACAAAGATTTCGCGCACGCCCCGTCTAAACTGAAAGCCACGTCAGAGGCCCTGAAGAAGCAATTCCCTGATCGTAAATTGATTGCCTGTCTGGAGCTGCACACCTTCAGTAGCCTGAACAAAGATTTTCTGCCGCAATACAACGGCACGTTCCTGGCCCCCGATGTCAAGATTGTGTACTTCAATCCACATACCCTGGAGCACAAGCGCATGCCCCCGTTAGATCCCCAGGATCTGAAAGCGGCCTTCGGCGATGATTCCATTGAAGTGTATACTGATAATCAGGCGTTGAAAGAGTTTTTACTCAACAACAACTGGAAAGACAAAAACCTGCTCATGATGACGTCTGGCACCTTCGGGAACCTGGACCTGCAGCAGCTAGCCGATACCATCACCGCTTCCTAAAACCTCGTCAATGAAATTACATCTGCGCAAACCCATCGTCTTCTTTGACCTGGAAACCACGGGAGTGGACATTTGCCGCGACCGCATCGTGGAGATCAGTATGTTGAAGGTGATGCCCAACGGCGAGGAAATCCTCAAGACTACCCGCGTCAACCCCACCATTCCCATTCCCATCGAGTCCAGCATGATCCACAAGATCTACGACGATGACGTGGCCGATTGCCCTACGTTTGCCAAACTGGCGAGGTCATTGGATGAGTTTCTGAAAGGCTGTGACCTAGGCGGATTCAACCTCATCAAGTTTGATATTCCGTTGCTGGCCGAGGAGTTTCTGCGCGTAGACATTGACTTTGACATTGAGAACCGTTCCATTGTGGATGCGTGCCGCATCTTCCACATGATGGAGCAGCGCACGCTTTCGGCGGCTTACAAGTTCTACTGCAACAAACCGCTGGAGAACGCCCACTCCGCGGAGGCGGATACCATTGCCACCTACGAAATCCTGAAATCACAGGTGGAGATGTACGAACAGGTGCCTTTGCCTGGCGCCGAGGATCAGGCCATTTTCCCGGTGCAGAATGACATGCAGGCGCTGCACAAGTTTACCTTCCAGAAAACCGCCGATTTAGCGGGCCGCATCGTGTATAACAGCAACGGTGTGGAAGTCTTTAATTTCGGGAAGCACAAAAACGTAGCCGTGGAAGATGTCCTGAAGAAAGAACCCAGCTACTATGACTGGATGATGAAAGGCGATTTCCCGCTCTACACCAAGAAAGTATTGACCCGCATTAAGCTCAGGGGCGCTTTGCAGCAAACAGCTTTGAAACTGTAGTTTAGTAGCAAGTAGCGCGTATCAAGTAGCACGACTTAGACAAGAGTTTCAGGGCTGATTTCTTAGAAACAGTCCTAAAACAGAGAGGCCTCTTTCGTTTGAAAGAGGCCTCTCTGTTTTAGCCTTCCATGGTGCGGAAGTTACTTCCGTGCCTAAAGGAATCTTGGTAAGTCACGGAAGGAACTTCCGCGCCATAGAGGGAGACAAGGCATGCCTTGTCTCTACAGTACATTTGCAGGTATTGAGATCAAGACTGTTAAACTGGTCAACCTATGCCGTCTATGCCGTTGTTGGTGTTCTCACCAACAACCAAAACTGCGGTGGCAAACGCAGGGGCAACAACAAGGGATTGCCCCATACCTCTGAAAAGACAATCCGTTTTCATCCCCTTTTCGTCAAAACAGCCCCAAAACAGAACGGCCTCCTTCATAGAGAAGGAGGCCGTTCTGTTCAAAGAATTATTCCTCGTGCTACTTGATACACGATACGTGATACCAAAGCTACTACCTCGCTTTGTCAGACTTCAGCAACAGCGCCATTAACACGGCCCCGAAGACAAACCATTTGGTTCTGGCTTTCATAGCTTAGCGGGCTTTGTAGTATTTCTTCGCTTCTGGCAGGTTCTTCTGGATGTTTGCGATACGGGTAGCGTCTGAGGGGTGCGTGCTCAGGATTTCCGGGGGGGCTTGTCCGCCGCTGTTGGCAGCCATTCTCTCCCAGAAAGGAATCGCCGATTCTGGATTATAACCGGCCATCGCCATGAAAATCAGGCCCAGACGGTCGGCTTCGGTTTCCTGGGTACGGCCGTACTTCAGGAGAAGTCCTTGCGCGCCAATACCATACACAGAGTTAATCACCTGGGTAGAGGCTCCTCCTCCCAATGAACCCAGGGTAGCGCCACCGTACTCGGCCAACAGCTGCTGGCTGATGCGCTCATTGGAGTGCTTGGCAATGGCGTGGGCAATCTCGTGGCCCATTACTACCGCTAAACCGGTTTCATTTTGAGTGATGGGCAACAAGCCCGTGTATACCGCAGTTTTACCGCCGGCCATGGCAAACGCGTTCTGCTGTTTGTCATCCTGAATGAGGTTGAACTCCCACTGGTATCCTTCCAACTGAGCCGAGGCCCCTTGCTGGCGCATGAAACTTTCTACAGCTTGCTGAATGCGCTGCCCCACCCGCTTCACCATGGCGGTCTGCGTGGCGTTGCTAGAGAGCTTGCTTTGCTTCATCAGGTCACTATAGGCCTGGAACGACATCTGAATCACTTCCTGATCGCCCACCAGCGATACCTGGCGGCGCCCCGTGATGGGAACGGTGGTACACCCTACCATCAGCAGAACCGCCAACGTAAAGAGTGCATTTCTGAACTTACTCATTTTCATAGATAGGTTAAGGTAATACAAAAAAGATCCTGCCCGGCATAGCCCTCCGTCTGGGAACGATGACCTATACGGAGAAAAGAAGACAAAGTGTTGGCCTCTCCAGAATCCGGCGCAAATCTATAGGTAAACCGCTATACAATTCCATGCCAATTTTATTTTTACCTATCTCTTTTTGCCAAACTTGAGGCAAGCACGAGAAAGTCCTATCTTTGAAAACAAAAAAACAGCCATGAAAATACTTGCCATAGGTCGTAATTACGCGGAACATATCGCCGAACTGAAAAACGAGGTGCCCGATGAGCCGGTCATCTTCTTCAAGCCCGATACTGCCGTTCTGCGCAACAACGAACCTTTCTACTTCCCTGACTACAGCACCGACATCCATTACGAGGTAGAACTGGTGCTGCGCATCAGCAAAGAAGGCAAGAACATCCAGCCCAAGTTCGCGTCCAAATACTTTGACGGCATCGGCATCGGTATTGATTTCACCGCCCGTGACCTGCAGACCAAAGCCAAGACCAAAGGCCTGCCCTGGACCCTGGCCAAAGGTTTCAACGGCTCGGCCCCTATCTCAGACTTTCTGCCGGTAGAGGAGTTTCCGGCGTTTGACAACATCAATTTCGGTCTGAAACTAAACGGTGAACTGAAACAGCAGGGCAATTCAGGCATGATGCTCCACGACTTTGGCGCGATTCTGGCGTATATGTCCCGGTTCATCACCCTCAAGAAAGGCGACCTCATCTTCACCGGCACGCCGGCGGGCGTGGGCCCCGTTAAAATAGGTGACCGCCTTGAGGCGTTTATAGAAGACAAAAACTTATTGAATTTTGAAGTTAAATAGTTTCCGATCTCTTGTAGTTGCTTTTCTGGTAGGTAGTAGCGGGGTTGCCCTGTCGCAGTCCCCGGCTCCGGTTCCGGCGCCGCAAGCTCCTTTCAACGCCAATCCGTTTACGTTTCCCATCAAGCCCGGCACCCAGAACTTTCTCTCGGGCAGTATGGGTGAAATACGGCCCAACCACTTCCACGGCGGCATTGACATCAAGACCGAAGGCAAGATCGGGCTGCCGGTCTACGCCGCCGGCGATGGCTATATCTCCCGCGTGAAGATTTCCAGCTACGGTTACGGCAATCTGGTGTACGTCACCCACCCCAACGGACTGGTGACCACTTACGCTCACCTGAACCACCTGGTACCGGCCCTAGCTGATTACATGTTGGGCGTACAGTACCAGAAAAAGTCCTTTGAGGTGGAGGAGCGCTTCAACGAGGCCCAGTTCCCGGTAAAAAAAGGCGATGTCATCGCGTTTTCTGGCAACACCGGTGGCTCGGGCGGGCCGCACCTGCACTTTGAGGTACGCGATGCCAAGGACAACCTGCTGAACCCGCTGCGGTACGGTTTCACTGAGATCGTGGACCACATTCCGCCTACGGTGTACAACTTTGCGCTCACGCCGCAGAGCATGGACGCGCGCGTGGGCGGGGAGTTCGTGCGCCGCGAGTTTACGCCGGTAAAACAAGGAAATATCTATACCATTGCAGACACGTTGTCGGCGGCTGGTTTGCTGGGGCTGGAAATTCAGGCAATAGACCAGTACAATGGGGCTGCCAACACCAACGGCGTGCAGGCCATGGAACTCAGAATCAACGGAGAACCGGTTTACCGCCACAACATTGACGGCGTTCCGTTTGACAAGCAGCGGCAGGTTTCGGCACACATCAACTTCCCAATCATCAAGCTGAAGAACCGGGCTTTCCAGCGCCTGTACGTGGCCGATGGCAATACGCTGCCCATCTATGAGGTAGACCAAAGCCGCGGCCGTTTCCGGATTGAGGAAGGGAAAATCTACGAGGTGGTGGCTGATCTCACCGACTCTTATAAGAATGTCTCGCAGTTGCGGTTCCATATCAGAGGGGAAAGCAGCGCCTACAAAGTGACCGGCACCCCTACCGTGGTGAAGCCCAAGATTGGCCATGAAGTGATGGAGAGCATCCTGAAAATCACCGTAGCCGACACCGCCAAAGAGGCCCGGAACCTGGATCTGTACATCGGTAACTACAAGTACGCGGTGATTCCGTCGTACACTACCAAGGCCGGCTCGGTGTACCTGTACAACATGATTGGCGGTTTGCCAGACTCGGCGGAAGTATCCGGTACGCGGGTGCGGTTCCCGTTCAACCACCTGGTTCCGCCCGGCACGGAGTATCTGTACTCCAACCGATTTCTGGACATTACCTTTCGGGAGAACTCCCTGTATGACACGCTCATCCTGCAAACCTCCCGTGATGCTCAGGATGTCTTTACCATCAACAACCCGCTGGTGACGCTTTTCCAGCCGGCAAAGGTGACCATCCGGCCCACCAAGCTGCCCGCTGATAAAAGCAAGGCGGCGGTGTACGCGCTGGGCTGGGGCAAAGGCGCCGGTTTCCTGGGTGGCGTCTGGAACGGCGATGCCATTACGTTCAGTGCCAAAGACCTGGGCAAGTTCAAGGTGTTAACCGATACCGTGGCGCCTACCATCAAGCTGAACAGCAAGTCACCCAACCAGATCAGCTTCAGAATCTGGGATAATCTGTCGGGTATTGCGTCCTGGAGTTGCGAGGTGAACGGCCAATGGCTGCTCCTGAAGTGGGAACACAAAAACGCCACGCTCACCTCAGAGAAACTGGATAAAACTGTACCTTTGGCCGGAGACGTGGTGCTGCGGGTGAAGGATGCCATGGGCAACGAAGCCGTCTATACCACTAAGATTTAGTTTTTAGGTGTCAGTAGGTAGTTGTCAGTTTTGGGTATGGTAGATAAAGGTTTTAGCGTTTATTCGCTTAAACCTTCCGGTCTGTTTTGAGGCTCTTTTCATAAAATCAGCCGAAAACGAACTAGAATTTTCAGAACAGAACCAGCCAAATTTGAAAACTATCAACCGATAAAAAAACTAACAACTAATTACTAACAACCAACAACTACACAATATGCTACAGAAAGGTGATGCGGCCCCGGACTTCGAGGTAAAGGACCAGAACGGCCTGCCGGTGAAGATGAGTGATTTCAGAGGCAAGAAAGTAGTGCTCTACTTCTACCCCAAAGACGATACGCCGGGCTGCACGGCCCAGGCCTGTAACCTCAGAGACAATTATGACGCGCTGCTGGCCAAAGGCTTTGTAGTGCTGGGCGTAAGCGTAGATGATGAGAAATCACATCAGAAGTTCATCCAGAAGTTTGACCTTCCCTTCCCGTTACTAGCTGATACCGAGCGCGAAATTGTGGAGAAGTACGGCGTTTGGCAGGAGAAAAGCATGTATGGCCGCAAGTACATGGGCACCATGCGCTACACCTTCGTGATAGATGAAGAAGGCATCATTGAAGACATCATCACCAAAGTAGACACCAAGAACCACACGGCGCAATTGCTGAAATAAGGTAAAAGGCTGCTTACCCCGTTTGGGCGGGCAGCCTTTTTCATTTTAGGCCCGTTTTCCTGAAAAGCCCCCTAAAACGGGAAGCGATCACTTTAATCAACACCTTTTTACTTAGCACCTACCTACATTCTATATGAACCCATTCAACTACGAGGCGGAACAACTGCTGAACGTGGCGCACCAGGTACGCCGCGACATTGTGCGCATGGTACATGCGGTCAACTCCGGGCACCCGGGCGGCTCTCTGGGCTGTACTGAATTTCTGGTATCGCTTTATTTCCGGCAGATGACCCACAAGCCCGAGTTTGACATGAACGGCATCGGCGAGGACCTGTTCTTCCTTTCGAACGGGCATATCTCTCCGGTTTGGTACAGCACCCTGGCCCGCGCCGGATACTTTGACCCTAAGGAACTGGCCACGTTCCGGAAGTTGAATTCCCGTCTGCAGGGCCACCCCGCCACTGAGGAGCACCTCCCCGGCATCCGGATTGCGTCTGGTTCACTGGGGCAGGGCCCATCGGTAGCCATTGGCGCGGCACAGGTGAAGAAACTGAACGGCGATGACAAACTGGTGTACGTGCTCACCGGCGATGGCGAGTTGGAGGAAGGGCAGGTGTGGGAAGCGGCCATGTATGCGGCCCACCACAAAGTAGACAACTTCATCTGGACGGTAGACTACAACGGCCAGCAGATTGACGGCCCCGTAGACGCGGTGATGAGCTTAGGCAACCTGCGCGCCAAATTTGAGGCCTTCGGCTGGAAAGTGCTGCACTGTGAGAACGGCAACGATTTCGCGCAGCTGCTTCCGGTGCTGGACGAAGCCAAGGCATTGACCGGCCAGGGACAACCCATCTGCATCCTGATGAACACCCAGATGGGCTTTGGGGTAGACTTCATGATGGGCTCCCATAAGTGGCACGGTGTAGCTCCCAATGATGCTCAACTGGAGCAGGCGCTGGTGCAACTCAAAGAAACCCTCAACGATTATTAATTCCACCAAAGGCGGGCACCGGTGTGCCTGCCCTATTTCTTCTGCGGCATGAAACTGATGCGTTCCGTCTGTCTGTGGCTGGTCTGCCTCCTGTTGGGAGGTTTGCTGGCGCTGCCTGCGGCGGCGCAAAACAAGCAACCGCCGCCCAAGAAAACCCGACTGCTTTTCCTGCTAGATGCCTCAGGCTCCATGCTGGCGAAATGGGAAACCAGCCAACGCTGGGCCGTGGCCAAAACCATGCTGGCCCGCATGGCCGACTCGCTGGACACCTACGCGAACCTGGAGATTGCCCTGCGCGTCTACGGGCACCAATCAGCGGCCAACCTGAAGAACTGCAAAGACACCAAGCTGGAGGTGCCGTTTGCGGCCCACAATGCCGGAAACATCAAGAAGAAACTCCAGCTGATCACGCCCAAAGGCAACACGCCCATCACCTTCTCCCTGGAGCAATCGGCGAATGATTTCCCGCCAGACCCCAATGCCCGGAACGTGATTGTCATCATCACCGATGGGCTTGAAAGCTGCGGCGGCGACCCCTGCGCCACCTCCCTGGCTTTGCAGAAAAAGCGGGTGTTCCTAAAGCCGTTCATCATTGGGTTGGGCGAAGACCCCGGCTATGCGCAGCAGTTTGGGTGCATGGGCCAGTACTACAACGCCTCCGACATCAAGACTTTCCAGAAAGTACTGGACAACGTCATCAACATCGCCCTGAAGAAAACTACGGTATCGGTGGAACTGACGGATGACGCTGGTAGGCCCGTGGAGACCAACGTGAACCTCACCTTCCTCAACAACGTGACCGGCCAACCCGAGTACAACTTTGTGCATTACCTGGATGCGGCCGGCAAGCCCGATGAGCTGGAGATTGACGCCCTGCGTTCCTACAACCTGCTGGTGAACACGCTTCCGGCCGTAGAGTTGCAAAACCTGGACATCAAACCCGGCCGGCACAATGTATTCAAGGTGAAAGTGCCGCAAGGCTATCTGTATTTGCGGCAAGATGCGCCCACTTCTTACGGCTCTGTGACCGCGCTGGTGCGCCAGAAGGGAGACGTGAACCTGCTCCAGACTCAGCGGTTCCCCAGTCAGCAGAAATACCTGACCGGCACCTATGAAGTAGAGTTGCTCACCTTGCCCCGCATCCGGAAAACCGTCACCATCCGGCAAGGGCAGGCCACGGAGATTTCTTTCGCGCCGCCGGGCGCGCTCAACATCACCCAGGACATGCAAGGCTACGGCAGTTTGTACCTCATGCACCCAGACGGCAGCCAGGAATGGATCTGGAACCTGCCCGAGGGTAGCAGCAAGATCAGCGTACCATTGCAGCCGGGTAACTACCGCGTCGTTTATCGCATCAAATCGGCGAAAGGCAGCAAATTCACCGACGTGAAGAATTTCACCATTAAATCGAATTTAACCACTACGATAAAACTTTTCAACTAAGATGAAGGACTTCCCTTACTCAGAATCTAAAGATACCCGCTCCGGTTTCGGGGCTGGTTTGCTGGAACTAGGCAGAACCAATCCGAACGTAGTGGCGCTCTGCGCCGACCTGGTGGGTTCCCTTAAAATGGGCGACTTCATCAAGGAGTTTCCGGAGCGGTTCTTTCAGGTGGGCATTGCCGAGGCCAACATGATTGGTCTGGCGGCGGGCATGACCATTGGCGGCAAAATCCCATTTACGGGCACGTTCGCCAACTTCTCCACCGGTCGGGTGTATGACCAGATCCGGCAGAGTGTGGCGTATTCGGGTAAGAACGTGAAGATCTGCGCCTCGCACGCGGGGTTGACGCTGGGCGAGGACGGCGCCACCCACCAGATTCTGGAGGACATCGGGATGATGAAAATGCTGCCGCACATGACGGTGATCAACCCCTGTGACTTCAACCAGACCAAAGCCGCCACCATCGCCATCGCCGAGTACGAAGGTCCGGTGTACCTGCGCTTCGGCCGCCCGGTGGTGCCCAACTTCACCCCTGCTGATCAGAAATTTGAGATCGGCAAAGCCGTGATGCTCAACGAGGGCAAGGACGTGACCATCATCGCCACCGGCCACCTGGTCTGGAAAGCGATTCTGGCGGGCAAACTGCTGGCCGAGCAAGGCATTGACGCCGAGATCATCAACATTCACACCATTAAACCGCTGGATACCGAGGCCATTCTTGCCTCCGTAGCCAAAACCCGCTGCGTGGTCACCGCGGAGGAACACCAGTTCAACGGGGGCCTGGGCGAATCTGTGGCCCGTTTGCTGGCGCAGAACCTGCCTCTGCCGCTGGAGCTGGTAGGCGTGAACGACTCGTTTGGCGAAAGCGGCACCCCAGAGGAACTGATGGAGAAATACGGCCTCAACGAGCAGAGCATTGTGGCCGCCGTGCAGCGCGTGATGGCGCGCAAATAGTCTTCTCCTCCAGGGGAATATACGGTTTATACCTATTATATTTGGCTTCTGTTTTAAGGTCGTTTTCCCAGAATCGGCCTTAAAACAGAAGCTCCCTTTTTTACCACCATGTTCCAAGGCAGAATTTGATTATACCTCTACTCGCAAAAAAGACCGACTAGTCACCTCCCACGAACCGCCTCCTTCCCTTGGAAGACTTAGAGATTTTAGAGAAATTTCAGCACCCGGACTCCCGGAACCTGGCCTTTAACCAACTGGTGCGCAAGTACCAGCAGAAGGTCTACTGGCACGTGCGTAAAATGGTGATCGACCATGACGATGCCGATGACCTGACGCAGGAGGTATTCGTGAAAGTCTGGACACATTTAGAGAATTTCAGGAAAGACGCCCAGCTCTACACCTGGATCTACCGCATTGCCACGAACGAGTGCCTTAACTTCCTGAGCGCTAAAAAGAAGCGTTTCTTCCTGCCCATCCATGACGTGGCCGCCGAGCTCTCCGAGAAGCTGGATTCCACCGACACCCTCTCCGGCGACGAGATTCAACTGAAACTTCAGAAGGCACTTCTGCGTCTGCCCGACAAGCAACGTCTGGTTTTCAACATGAAATACTTCGATGAGCTGAAATACGAGGAAATCTCCGAGATTCTGGGCACCTCCGTGGGCGCTCTGAAGGCCTCTTACCACATAGCGGTAAAAAAAATCGAAGAATATTTGAAAAAAGATTAAACCTCTCTCCCCAAAACACATCTAACCACCAGATGGATAGGAAAAAGCAGTTTGATATGGCAGATTTACCCAAAGACCCTGGCTTTCAGGTGCCTGAGCATTACTTTGATGCCTTGCCTACCCGCATCATGGAACGGACGGCGTATGCCCAAGGGCGTACCGTTTCGCCGGCTTCCTGGTTCTGGCAGTTCAAGACCGCCGTGGCCGGTGCCTCGTTGGGTGTGGTGTTTGCCTTGTCTTTTCTGATCACCCATTATTTCTCCCCAGATACCTCTGTGGATACGGTCATGGCCCAGGTGTCTCAGAAAGAAATCTATCACTACCTGTTGAATAATGAAGACCTGGTGACCGCTGACCTGGCCGAAGTGCCGGCCGTGAAGCCGCACCAGACGCTGGAGTTCCTGGACGTACGCGCCACCGATGTAAATGAGGAGCAAACCAAAGAGTTGTTGGAAGAGGAGTATGAGTACCGTTAATTTTAAAAGAATGAAGTTTTCAAGCGTAATGCTTCTGTTTTTTCTGCTCACCGGCACCGTCTCGGTGGCACAGGGCCAGAAGAAAGAAACCCCGGAGGAACGCAAGGCCCGCATCGAAAAGATAGAGACGGCCAAAATTGCGTTCATCACTGATAAAGTCAATCTGTCCGGCGAGCAGGCGCAGCGTTTCTGGCCCGTTTACCAGGAGCACGACCGCAAGCGGAACGACCTGCGCCAGAAAAGCCGCCCCTACAAAGAACAGAACCTGAATGCCCTTTCCGATGACCAGATTCAGGCCGGCCTGGAAGCCCGTTTAGACCTGCGTCAGCGCGAACTGGACCTGGAAAAGGAGTACATGGACAAGTACCTGCGCATCATCAGCCCGAAGCAACTGGCCCTTTTCTACCGCGCCGAGCGCGAGTTCACCAAGCTGCTACTGGAACGTCTTCAGACGGCGAGTAAATAAAGATTTAGTTTTAGCGTGGAGAGGGAGGCGAAAGTCTCCCTTTTTGTTTTTAGGGTGTTTTCAGGAAAAGAGATAGAAAACAGGAGTTTGAAGACGAGACTTGCTTTGTAGTTTTTCACCTGCCAGTGTGCTGTTCACATCATTTCACTTCGTTTAACTACCACTAAACTTCTCTAAAGCAGAGATTTTCCCTCTGAAGGAATAGGGCCGTTAAGTTCTAAAACTATCACTGGTTCAAGTTTCCAACTTGGATCTACAATGAGCTGAAGTTTGAAACTTCAGTGAGCCGTGAGACTCAAAATAGGCATTGCTATGACTGCCGAGATTCCCCCTTTGAAGGGGGCGAAGGGGGATGTTTACACCTGCTGATCCATTTCCCGCCGTTGTTGGTGTTCTCACCAACGACCATGACTGCCTTTCAGATTACCTATCCGCCTTTGCTCTTCATTTTTGTCCTGCCAAGCCTCGGGGCTGGAGCCGCGGTCTGCCCGCGTTTGTCAGGTTGATCCTGGATGTTCAACCTAACCAAAATAATCATGAAGAAAAGAAACTCGCTGACGCTCAGACAGTCTTTTCTTCAATAAATGGTACCACCCCGCTGCTGTACTCTGTTCCATAGTAAGCGTGGGTCATTGCTCGTTGAATCGCCACTGCTTGCGTTCCATCGGCACTGGGCTACGCATGCGGCCCAGTGCCGATGGAACGCAGGTGAATGGTTCTTTAAACATTAAAAATATTTCAGGTCTTCAAACATGCCAGAAGCGTTTTAGGGCTGTTTTCCAGAAATCGGCCTTAAAACAGGAAACCAAATTTACGTTAGGTGACCAAGGGGTAATGAAAGGGAGTCCTCTATTTAGTTCTTCGTATCTTTGCCCCGCAACAAACCAGACCGCTATGCTTTCTCCCCGTCAGCTTTTCCTGCAACACCAGGCCCAGACCACCGATTTCCCATTGCTGTTAGAAGTAGAGCGAGCCGAGGGCGTGTACATGTACGGCCCCAACGGGGAGCGCTACCTGGACATGATCGCGGGGATTGGGGTGAGCAACGTAGGCCATCGGCACCCCAGAGTCATAGCCGCAATTCAGGGGCAAATAGACAAATACCTACACCTGATGGTGTATGGCGAGATTGTGCAAGCGCCCCCCGCCCAGTTGGCCCACGCGCTGGCGCAAACTCTACCGGCCGGGCTGGACAACGTCTATTTTGTGTCTTCGGGCAGCGAAGCGGTGGAAGGGGCCTGCAAAGTGGCCAAACGCTTCACGGGGCGCACGGAGCTGATTGCCTTTGAGAACGCCTACCACGGCTCTACCCAGGGCTCGCTTTCCTTGAATGGCTCCGAGAGCTTTAAGCGCGCTTTCCGGCCCCTTCTGCCGGATGTGCGGCACATCCGCCATGATCAGGAGGCAGATCTGGCGCAGATTACCCGTCGGACCGCTGCCGTCATTCTGGAGACGGTACAGGGCGAAGCCGGGGTTCGGGTCCCATCCGTTGATTATATGCAGGCTCTTCGGAAGCGTTGTAAAGAAGTGGGTGCCTTGCTTATTCTGGACGAGATTCAGAGTGGTTTTGGCCGCACCGGCACTTTCTGGGCCTTTGAGCAGTTTGGCGTGGTGCCCGATATTCTCACCTGCGCCAAAGGCATGGGCGGCGGAATGCCCATCGGAGCGTTCATCTCGCGGCAGGAGATCATGCATTCCCTCAAAAATGACCCTATGCTGGGCCATATCACCACCTTTGGCGGGCACCCGGTTTCGTGCGCGGCATCGCTCGCCACGCTCCAGGTGATTCAGGAGGAAGGGCTGTTGGCCCAGGTGGGTGCCAAGGCGGCCCGGTTCAAGGAACGGCTGGTGCACCCGGCCATCCGGGAAATCAGGAATCTGGGCTTGATGATGGCCGTAGAGTTTGAATCGTTTGACATTCTGAAACCCATCATTGACAACGCCATTCTGAAAGGTGCCCTCACTGACTGGTTCCTGTTCTGTGACAAATCCATGCGCATTGCCCCGCCCCTCACCATCACTTTCCCTGAGATTGACGAGGCCTGTGACATCATTCTGGCCGCCATCCAAGAAGAAGTGCGCTTTTAACCTCTTTTCACTAAAAGAACCCCAAAACAGTACCAGTAGATTCTTGAACCTTTTATACCCCGTTGCAGTACAAGACACGAATCAGTAAAAGCTTATTCCGCTGTTTTGACCCCCATTTCTATAAATCCCGCTTTCACGTTTAACCTGGTGCCCACCACATGGAGATAGCCTTAGTTCTGTTCTTACTCCTGGCTGCCGTTGCCCTGTTCGCCTCAGAGAAACTGTCGGTTGACGTGGTCACCCTTATCCTGCTGATCATCCTGACCAGTTTTCAGATCATCACTCCGGCCGAGGCCTTTGCCGGGTTCAGCAGTGACTTCATCATCATTCTAGCCTCTATCTTTGTGCTGAGCGCGGCGCTGGAAGACACGGGTATTCTCGATTTCCTGGTCAACTGGCTCATGCGGCACGCTGGGCACAGGCCCAACATCCTGCTGTTTTTCATCATGTTCTTCCCGGGGCTGGTGTCGGCGTTCATGAATAACACCACGGTGACGGCCCTCTTTGTGACGCCCATTGTGGGGGTGGCCAAGAAAATGCGCACCAGCAGCTCCAAATACCTCATGCCTTTGGCGTATGCCTCCATTCTGGGCGGTACGTGTACGCTCATCGGCACTTCCACCAACGTGGCCGTGAGCGGGTACATGACCAAGGCGGGATATGAGCCGTTCGGCTTCTTTGAATTCAGCGGCGTGGGGATGATCATTTTTGTGGTGGGCATCGCGTACATGATGACCATTGGCAAGCGCATGCTGCCCAATAACGCGCCGCAGGGCCTCACCACCCGCTACAACATCAAAACTTACCTCACTGAGATCATTGTCCAGGAAGATTCCCCTCTGATTGGGCAGGTGGCGTTCACCTCAGACCTTTCCAAGATGGGTTTCCGGATTCTGAACATCATCCGGAGCAAGGAAAACTTTTTGCCGGACTACCGCACCCGCATCAGAACCAACGATGTGCTGCTGGTGGAGGGCGAGATTGAGGACCTCATCAAGGTGAAGGAAACCAAGGGCATTCAGATTCTGGCCGATGTGATTGTGGAGGATGACCTGGTGGGCGGCGACATTCGTTTAGCAGAGATCCTGATCACCGGTAAGTCTGATCTGTTGAAGAATACCATCAAGCAGATTGAGTTCCTCCGGCGGTTTGGGCTGGTGGTGCTGGCCGTCTCCCGCCAGGGCGAAACCATCAGAACCAAGATTGGGGATGTGCAGCTGCAGTTAGGAGATTTGCTGCTGGTGCAGGGATCGGCGGAACGCCTGGAATACCTCAAAACGAACCAGCACCTGGCAGTATTGGACGAATTTAAACCCATTCTCTTCAAGGAGCGCAAAGGCATTCTGACCCTGTCTTTCTTCATTGTAGCCATTCTTTTGGGCAGCTTGAATCTGTTACCGCTCTCCATCTGTTTTCTGGGGGCCGCCGTGCTGAGCGTGCTCTTCAAGTGCATCTCCACGGACCGCGCCTACCAAGTGATTGACTGGCGCCTTCTGATTTTGATTGGCGGGATGACGGCCTTCGGGATGGCCATGGAGAACACCGGCGCTGACAAGTTTCTGGCCAACGGGATCGTTAATTTACTGGAACCCTTCGGAACCATCGTGATTCTGGCCGGTTTCGTGCTGCTCACCGTCTTCCTGACTCAGCCCATGTCCAATGCGGCGGCGGCGTTGGTGGTATTGCCGGTGGCGCTGCAAACGGCCTTACAGCTGGATGCCAATCCGCGCACGTTCGCCATCGCCATCATGCTGTCAGCCTCGGTTTCGCTGGTCACACCGTTTGAACCTTCCTGTATTCTGGTGTATGGCCCTGGTAAATATTCGTTCAAAGACTTCCTTAAAATAGGCTCAGGCCTTACCCTGTTGCTGGTAATCCTCATCCTGATCATGGTGCCCATCTTCTGGCCGATGAAAACGGTTTAGACCCTGATTTCAGAAAACAAGCCCAAAACCAAACCGCCTGGGGCAGCCAGAACCAAGTTGCCTGCGTACAAAGAGAACACCCTTTTGTTTACGCATGAAACGTATTCTCTATTTAGTTGCTCCCCTGCTTTGGGGCTGTTCTCCGGAAAAGGCCCAAGAAACGCTCGCTACCACCACTCCAGCCGCAGACACGGCCGCCCTTGACCAAGTAGTAGACTCGGTGAGTAATACTCGCATTGACGGAACCGCCACCACTACCCTGCCGCTGGATGTGAAACAGCAGCTCCCCGCCGAACTGGAGGTCCACCTGGACCGGACGCATGGCCTATGGCAGTTGCCAGCCCTGACCTCCGGCGATCTGGCGCGTATTCCCCAGGAAGAACAGGGACCTTATTTCATAGAGGCAGATTTTAACGGCGACCAAAAGCAAGACTACGCGATCCAGCTCCAGGAGCGGGACTCGGTGTTTGTCTACGTTTTCCTGAAAAACAGCGCAGACGATTTTCAGGAGCACCTGCTCACCCGAGATCAGCTGTATCAATTGGAGGGGAAAAAGAGAAGTATCCAGTACCTGACACTGGCTAAAAAATCGGACCGGTATTATGATTACGCCACCCGCCAGAAGGACATTGTGCTGCCGCAGGATGGCATATCCGTGGGAGCTGAGAATTATACGGCCACGTATGTGTGGGAGAAAGGGAAGTTCAGGAGATACGAGACGGGCGACTAAGGGGTAAAAACTTATTGGAGCTCCAGGAAATGGATGGCTTCGTTCTTGATTTCCTCGCGGGTGAGGCCGTCTTTCACCCCGGTGGTGATTTTCTTCACCAGCACCCCAACCACGGCCTTCCGGAAGCCCATCTTGGTGGCGATGTCAATGCAGAACTCCATCTCGCTGTCGTCCACAATGCCATCGGCGAGCATCATCTCCACCAGGTCGTAGATCTGATCAAAGCGGTCAATGTCATTGTTAGGCATGGTGAGCTTTACGCTGCCGCAGTTGGCCAGCAGGGCCCTTACATCCTGCGCACGCATTCCCTTGCGCTCACCAATGGAGATGATATGCTCCATCTCCGCTGAATCAATATGCCCATCAATTTTAGCCAAAGCGCCCAGGTTAACAATGTGGCTTTTAAGCCGTTTTGTTTCTTCACTCTCAAAAATTGAAAACATAGAGGTAGATGATTGATGGTGGATGTTTTTTCCTGCGGTGGCACGGCGCTTGCCCAAATTTTGCACCATGCTTTTTTCAGTATATAAATTACGCGTTTTTGAGAAAAATCGATGTACCAATCAGCGAAAAGTATTTATATTTTTCTATCCGGGTCTTTTAATCGTACATCTTTGTAAAAGTAGCGCATAAACGCGGCAACCCTGGCGAGCCCTTTATGCGGGTATTTAGCGCGGAAGCCAGCAAAAAAGCTTGAGTTTTCTTAGGTAATGCCTTACTTTGCGGCTCGTTTTAGATGTTAAGATGAAGAAAATAGCTGTTTTTACGTCTGGGGGAGATGCCCCGGGAATGAATGCCTGTATACGCGCGGTTGTGCGGACGGCGGTTTACCATAAATTAGAAGTATACGGAATTGGTCGTGGCTACAACGGCATGATCCAGGGGGAAATCTACCGGTTGTTCTCCCACTCCGTGAGCAATATTATCCAAAAAGGCGGTACCATCCTGAAATCGGCGCGCTGCCTGGAGTTCCAGACGCCGGAGGGCCGGAAACGCGCCTTCGAGCAGATATCCAAATTCGGGATTGAGGGCATTGTAGCCATCGGCGGGAACGGGACCTTTACCGGCGCCAAGGTCTTCTATGAAGAGTACGGCATTCCCATCATCGGGGCCCCCGGCACCATTGACAACGATCTGTACGGCACCGACTACACCATTGGCTATGACACCGCGGTGAATACCGCCCTGGACGCCATTGACAAGATCAGAGACACCGCAGACAGCCATGAGCGCGTGTTCTTCGTGGAAGTGATGGGCCGTGACTCGGGTTACATTGCCTTGCCCTGCGCCATTGGCGGCGGAGCCGAAATGGTGATGATCCCGGAGACCATTACGTCCATGTCTGAAGTGATTGAGACCCTGCAGCAAGGCTGGCGCCGTTCCAAAACCTCGTTCATTATTATTGTGGCTGAGGGCGACGAAGAAGGCGGAGCCACTGAGATTGCCGCCAAGGTGAAACAAGCCCTGCCGCAGATGGACGCCAAGGTGACCATCATCGGGCACGTGCAACGCGGGGGCACCCCAACGGCCGCCGACCGTTTGCTGAGCAGCCAGATGGGCATGGCCGCCGTGGAAGGCCTCATTGCTGGCCGCGCCAACGAAATGGTGGGCGTGATGAACGGCGAGATTGTGTACACGCCTTTCCATGACACCATCACCAAGAAAAAGCCGATCAGCGAGAGTTTCCTCAAACTGGTGGAAGTCCTGAGCGTGTAACCCGCGCTTTTCTGAGCACCTAATTGAAAGCCTTTTGGGCCTGTTTTTCAGAAAACAGGCCCAAAAGGCTTTTTGCTGCCAGCTCCTGCCCTACTGAAAATTTTCCGCTACGGCTTTTCCTCCGGGCTTCATGAGGCGCTGATTACCGTTTACAGGTCTCTCTTCGCTAACCCAATCACGTAAAGCATCGTTTGTAGACATTCAATCCAACAGCAGGAACATGGAATACAGACAATTGGGAGCATCTGGTTTGCAGGTGCCGGTGCTCAGCTTCGGGACGGCTACTTTTGGCGGGGGCGGTGAGTTCTTCAAGGCCTGGGGAAGCACCCAGGTGGAGGAAGCCACCCGCATGATCGATCTCTGCCTTGAGGCCGGGGTCAACTTCTTTGACACCGCCGATATCTACTCACAAGGGATGGCGGAGGAAATTCTGGGCAAGGCGCTAGAAGGAAGAAGGCAGGAAGTCCTGATCTCCACCAAAGGCACTTTCCCCTTCGGTGAAGGCCCAAACAACCAGGGTTCGTCGCGGTTTCATTTGCTGCGGCAGGTGGAGGGCAGCCTGAAACGCCTCAACACCGACTACATTGACCTGTACCACATGCACGGCTTCGACGGGAACACGCCCGTGGAGGAAACCCTGCGCACCCTGGATGACCTGGTGCAAAGCGGCAAGGTGCGCTACATTGCCGCCTCCAACTTTTCGGGCTGGCACCTGATGAAATCCCTGGCCGTATCAGAGAAATATGGCTGGAACCGCTACGTGGCGCATCAGGTGTACTATTCGCTCACTAACCGCGAGTATGAATGGGAACTGATGCCTCTGGGCTTGGACCAGAACGTGGGCAGCATCATCTGGTCTCCGCTGGCGGCCGGGCGTTTAGGCGGAAAATACCGCCGAGGCCAGCCGTTGCCCCAGGACAGCCGTGTGGCGCAGGGCGGCAGCCCCGTGCCCGAAGCCGTGGTACCGGAAGAACTTTTCTACAACATTCTGGATGTCTTGGATGAGATAGCCGCCGAGACGGGCAAAACCGTGGCGCAAATCTCCCTGAACTGGCTTTTACAGCGGCCTACCGTCTCCAGTATTATCATTGGTGCCCGAAACGAGGAACAGCTCAAGCAAAACCTGGGTGCCGTGGGCTGGAACCTGACGATGGAGCAGATCAAGCGACTGGATGCCGCCAGTGAAGCGCCTCCCATTTACCCGTACTGGCACCAACGGCAGAACACCAAGCTCAACCCCTTGCCTCCTTTTTACCCGAAGTAAGCTCCTTGAGCTTGGCTTGAACCGATGCGGTCGTTTTGGGGCTCTTTTGAGAAAAAGGCCCTTTAAACGACTGCATCGGCATTATCTTAGGCCATATCCCATTTATGGCGATGTTGCTTATGCTTGTTCTGCCCGCTGGATTTGCGTTTGGATGTAGTCCAGCACCTGAGAAAACTGGCTCGGGTGAAACCACTGGATGTCCTGATCGCGGTTGAACCAGGTGAGTTGCCGCTTGGCGTAGCGCCGGCTGTTCCGCTTGAGCAGCCTTACTGCTTCCTCGTATGGATAAGCGCCGTCCAGAAAGCCGAACAGCTCGGTGTAACCCACGGTTTGCAGGGCCTGGTGCTGGCGGTACGGCAACAGCCGTTGGACTTCCTCCAATAAGCCCTGCTCCAGCATCAGGTCCATGCGCTGGTCAATGCGGTCATACAGTTCCTGGCGGTCGCGGTTCAGGCCGATTTTGATGAGGTGGAAACTCCGCTCCCGTTCCTGGCTTTTGGTTCTGAAAGTGGAATACGGCTGCCCGCTGCTCAGGCAAACCTCCAGCGCCCGTACCACCCGCTGCGGATTCTGGACATCCACCTGATCGGCATAGACGGGGTCCAGCTCCTGAAGCTGCTGTACCAGGGCCGGTAAGCCCTCCGTAGCCAGCCTTTCCATGAGGTTCTCCCGCACCCCGGGCAGGATCTCCGGCATCTCATCCAGGCCATCGGTGAGCGCCCGCACGTACAGCCCCGAGCCGCCGGTGGCCAGCACTACCTGGTGTTCTTTGAACAGCCCTTGGAGCAACTGCAAGGCGTCTGCTTCAAACTGGCCGGCATTGTACTCCTCCAGAATGGAATGCGAATCAATGAAATGATGCACCACCCCACCTTGCTCCTCAGCCGAAGGCTTGGCTGTGCCGATGCTCATCTCCCGGAAAAACTGCCTTGAATCCATGGAGAGAATCTCGGTCTGGAAATGCCGGGCCAGCTGCACGCAGAAATCGGTCTTGCCCACGGCCGTGGGTCCTACTACTACAATCAGAAATCGGGGCTGCTTCATCAGAGTTGGGCGTAAAGATGCATCAGTCTCTGTCCCTCGGTTTGCCAGCTCCACTCTTCCCGCGCGCGCAGGCAGTTTTGCTGTAACCGGAGGTACGTTTCCTGATCTTGCAGCAAAGTTAACAGCGCCGCCCGGACTTCCTCCACCTCTGCAGGAGCCAACAGCGCCACCTCGTGCTGAGCGTTCAACTGCTGGTACTCGGGAAAAGGCACGCAAACCTGCGGAATTCCGGTCTGTACGTAGTCAAAGAATTTATTCGCCAGAGAGTAGTAATAGCTCAGGCCCTGATTTTCCAGCTGCATGATGCCGGCCCAGGCGGCGGCAGTCATCTGGGTCAGGGCTGCGGGAGCCAAATTGCCTTTGAAAATCACCTTATCCTCTATTCCCAGCTCCTGGGTCAGCGTTTCAAGGTTCTTGCGCAGCGGCCCATCCCCACAGATCACCAGCCGGGCGGGCACGTGTTGCAGCGCTTTCAAGGTCACTTCCAGTCCCCGGCCCACGTTCAGGGCTCCCTGGTAGATAAAGTACGGCGGCTCTTCGGGCAAGGCTAACGCGTGCTGGCGCACCGGCATGTTCCGGATCAGGTGTACTTCACGGTGGTATTTCGTCTGGAAATAAGTAACTAGCGAGGCACTGACGGTATAGGCGAGCGTAGCGCGTTTAAAGGCCATTTTCTCCAAAACAGCCCAAAAACCCTTCACCCCCGGCCGGTGCACCACCTCGGGCATCTCGGGGAAAAGTTCATGGGCATCAAATACCAACGGCTTTCTGCGCCATGTTACCGTTAACAGACCTGCTAATGCGGTATCGGCGTCCACCACGCCGTAAATATCAAACCGATGGGAAAGAAACCAGAAAGCCAGCCGCAGGTTGTACTCCAGGTAAAAAAGGGGTCCTTTTCTGAAAAGGCACCTAAATCGCACTTGCCGGAAAGGCTTTTCCGGCAAAATACCCGAAGTGGGTAACTGCCGCCCCACCAAAGTAACGGCATAGCCAGCCTGGGCTAAGGTACCGGCAATCCGCTGCATGCGCTGATCATGGTTCAGGTCTGTGGTGACCGTGAAAACAATGGATTTACCCATAAGCAGACATAAACGGGGTTGCTGGTTTCTTCTGCGTAAAAAAACCAATTTTTAGGTTATTTTTGCTAAAGTACGTTTATTCCAGCCAAGTGCCGCCACAGCGAACCGGCGATTGATTTAGCAGACACACGGAGATGACAACAAGTAACCTAACGGTAAGCAGAACTGCCCAAGAAGCCGCCGCCACCCATTTAATTGACTTTGCCGAGCATGTGAGCGGGAGCCGGAAATACATGTTTGTGTGCACCCCGGACGGCACGTTGCTGAGCGCCAACCAGCAGGCGAAAGAAGTCTTCTTCGCCGATGGCGCTTTTGCAGAGGGAATGAACATCAAGGAACTGCTGGACGAGAAGCAGCGCCAAGAATTTGACCGGAACATTCGGTTGCTGCGCACCCGGAAAAACCTGAGCGGCTTCTTTCAGCCCAAGTTTAAGGTACTGGACTCCAGTGTGCTTTACTTTAAGTCAAGCCTGGTGCACCAAGACGGGTTTGAACTGCTGTACATTGCGGTTAGGGCCGCCGCGGCCCAGATCATGCCGGCCGGCGACATGTTTGCCACGGAGTCAAGTTACCGCACCATCTTTGAGGAAAGCACCGAGCCCCTGTTCATCCTGGACAAGAAGGGCCTGTTCATTGACTTGAACAAAGAAACCGTAAGCCTCATCCAGATTGAGAAGCAGGACCTGATTGGCAAGAGCGTTTTTGAGGCGTTTGACTTAAACCCCTCAGAAAGGATCGCGTTCAGAACCAGAATTCTGCAGGCCTGTGAAGGCAAAACCCAGCGCTTTGACTGGTGGTTCAAAAACAGTGACGGCACCCATTTCCCGCTCTGGCTTTCGTTCAGATGCGGCAAGTATTTCGGGCAGGAAGTGATACTGGGCACGGCTCGGCCCATGGAAGACACCCGCAGCACCTCAGAAGGCGGCCGCCAACGGCAGGAACAACAGGAATTTATGGCCAAGCTCCTGCCGCTCCTGCAAAACCTCAAAACCCCCGAAGACATTCTCTCCGTGGTACTGGGCGAGCTGATTACCGTGCCCAGCATCAGCGGCGGCGGGGTGTTTGTGTACCAGCCCGCCACCCGCATGGTGCAACTGGTCTGCAGCAAAGGAAACCAGTCGCACCTGCTGAAAGATAAAAGCCTTCTGGCGCTCAACCCTGAGTTCCTGGCGCAACTGGAAAACAAAAACAAAAACCGTTCGCTGCTGAGCATCTCCCGTAATTTCCAGCACCTTTTCAATAAACGCGAGGTGCTGGCCATGCCCATCAGCACAGACAAGCAATACCTGGCCACCATCATCCTGCTGATTGATGACGCCATGCACATGACCAGCAGCCTCACCGAGTTCATCAACCACGTGGGCTTAGAGGTCAGCTCGTATCTTTCTAGGTTTGAACTTCGGCAAGAACTCCATTACTCAGAGGGGAAGTACAAAACCCTTTTTGAGTCCTCCAATGACTCTATTTTCCTGCTCAACAACACCCAGATCGCTGATTGCAATTTCCAGGCAACGGTGCTGCTGGACTGTGACAAGCAAAATATCATAGGCAAACGCCTCGCCGATTTCTCCCCCGGACTTCAGGCCGATAACTCTTCCTCGGTGGAGAAATCGCTTCAGCTCATTGAAAGCACCCTGCAGGACGGGCAGCCCCGCAGCCTGGAATGGCGCATTGAGAAATCTGACGGCACCATTCTGGACAGTGAGATCAGTTTCAGCGCCATTTTACTGGAAGGCGTGAGTTTTGTGCAGTGCATTGTGCGGGACATCACTTCCCGTAAAGAAGCCCAGGCCCTTATCCGCCGCCAGGAGGTGTTACGCGAGTCCATGCACCAGTTCCGCTCGTTCCTGAGCCAGGTGAACCTGGCGTACGTGAGCACCGATCTGGACCTGCAGGTAGTGTACGTGAACGACTATTTTCTGCAATACACAGGGTATAAGCGCGAAGAGGTCATCGGACAGAACTACTATGAGCTCTTTGTGCCAGAAAAAGACCGTGCCAACCGAATTCAGGAGATAAAGAAGGCCCTGCAAAACCAGTCTCTGCGCAGCTACTATGAGTGGGAGCTCATCACCAAATCGCAATCCGTTAAAATCCTGCGCTGGAACATCATGTTTGAGATGGATGTGGAAGGCAACGTGGTGGGCATCACTGGCGTGGGGAAAGACATGACCGATAAACGGATTGCCATGGAGGCTCTGAAGGACAACAAAATCCGCCTCCAGGATCTGTTTGACAACGCCCATGACTTGATTCAGAACATCTCCACCGACAATAAATTCATCTTCGTAAACCGGGCCTGGAAAGAAAAACTGGGGTACAACGACTTTGACATTGAGAACCTCACCCTCAATGACATTGTCCACCCGTATTACAAAGCCAAACTGATCTATCAGCTCCGCAACCTGTACAAAGGCGAGGATGTGAACAAGATTGAAACGGTTTTCCTCACCAAGAGCGGCAAGCCGATTCACTTGATTGGCAGTATCAACTGCAGCTGGCAAGACGGCAAACCCATTGCCACCCGCGCCATCCTCCACGACATTACCGACAGGATCAAGGCGGAACGCCTGCAGAAAGTATATTACAGCATCGCCAACCTGGCCATCAGCTCCAAGGATTTGCCCTCTTTGTACAGCGCCATCCACCGGGAACTCAGCAAGATCATTGAGACGCACAACTTCTACATCGCCCTTTTTGATGAGGAGAAAGACCTGATCAATTTTGTGTACTATGTAGACCAGCTCTCCAATGTACCGGCGGCTCCGCGGCCCTTCTCGCTGGGCATGACGGAATACATCATCAAAACCGGCAAACCGCTGTATGCCTCCAAAGCAGACTTCATGGAACTGGTGGAGAAAGGCCAGATAGAAGTGAACGGCGTGGTGCCAGAGGTGATGCTGTCCTCTCCCCTTTCTATTGGAGAGCGCATCATTGGGGTGATTGCCGTGCGGGACTATAAAAACCCAGAAGCCTACGTGCAGTCTGATATTGAGATCCTGCACTTTATTTCCAACCAGGTGGCCCTGGCCATTGAGCGGAAACGAAACGAGGAGCAGATCAACATCCAGAATGCCCGCCTGAAAGCCATCTTTGAGAGCGGGAATCACCTGATGTGGTCTGTTAACCGGCAGTACCATCTCACGTCCTTCAACAAGAACTTCAACAATGAAATCCACTCCTGGACTGGGCGCTGGCCGGCGTGGGGCTTGAAGCTCAACAAAATGGTGGAGTCCTTCATCGACAAAGAATACTTTGATCTGATGAAAGAGTCCTATGAGGCAGCGTTCAACGGCCAGGCGCAGCAGTTTGAGATTGAGTTACGGCATCCGGATGGTACCAGCGGCTGGCGCGAAGTTCTGCTGAACCCAATCTACCTGGAAGACGGCACGTTTGACGATGTATCAGCCATTGCCCTGGACATTACCGAGAAAAAGATTTCGCAGCTTTCGCTGGCCGTAAACGAGGAGAAATTCAGGCAGATCTTTGAGTCTTTTCAGGATCTTTACTATAAAACCGACATGCAGGGCGAGTTTCAGCTGATTAGCCCTTCTATGCAGGAAGTGTTGGGGTATACCCAGGAAGAGGCCATGGCCATGAACGCCAGCGAACTCTACGCCCGGCCGGAAGATCGGGATGAACTGCTCCGGATGCTCTTTGAACAGAAAAGCGTCCGTAACTTTGAGACCGCGCTGCTCACCAGTCAGGATCAGGAGATAGAGGTCTTGATCAACTCGCGCCTCATCATGGATGAGAACCAGGAGCCGGTGGCCATTGAGGGCGTGTGCCGTGACATCACCGAACTGAAGGACACCCAGCGGGAACTGATCAGGGCCAAGGAAGTAGCGGAGAACTCCCTTCAGGTGAAAAACCAGTTCCTGGCCAACATGAGCCATGAGCTGCGTACTCCCATGAACGGAATCATTGGCATGATTGACGTACTGCACCACACCGCTGTCAACGAAGAGCAGAAAGACTATATCAACACCCTGCGGACCTCGTCTGATGCGTTGCTGGATATCCTGAACGATATTCTGGATCTTTCCAAAATTCAGGCAGGGAAACTGCAGCTGAATGTAGCGGGCATTGATTTGTCTAACTCGCTGGAGAAAATCCATGCACTGTTTGCAAACCGAGCCGTGCAGAAAGACCTCACCTTCACCTATGACATCTCTGAAGACACGCCGCGGTACATTGTGACAGATGAAACGCGCCTTCTGCAGATTCTCTCCAATCTAACCTCTAATGCCATCAAGTTCACCAATGAAGGCAGTGTGCGCGTGGAGGTGAGCAGAATTGGCGGAGTAGGCGACGAACACAAACTCATGTTCCAGGTGAAAGACTCCGGGATTGGCATCAGTGAGGAAGACATCCAGCTGCTCTTCACCAATTTCACTCAGTTAGACAACTCCTCTTCCAAGACTTTCGGGGGTACGGGCTTAGGTCTGGCCATCTCCAAACAGCTTAGTGAGCTGCTGGGCGGCGAAATTGGGGTGGAATCTGAAACGGGCAAAGGAAGTACCTTCTGGTTCACCATCCTGTGCCATGAAGCCGATAACATCACCCAAATCCATGAGCAGCTACAGTCTTCCAAAGAGCTGGAGGAGATTGGCACCTTTGACCCCGAGCCAGTTTTGCTTCTGGTGGATGATAACCAAATTAACCAGAAAGTGGCCATCAAGCTTCTGGAGCGGATGGGATGCCATGCCGATGTGGCTTCCAACGGGTTTGAAGCCATTGCCCGGGCAACTGAAAAGGCCTATGATCTCATTTTCATGGACATTCAGATGCCGGAGATGGATGGGGTGACTGCTACCCATGAACTGAAGAAACTGCTGGGGGTGAATTGTCCGCCTATCGTGGCCATGACGGCCTACTCCATGAAAGACGATGCCGAGAAGTTTCTTAACCAGGGCCTGGACGACTATGTCTCTAAACCAGTCAAGATATCTGACCTCTACAACCGAATTCTGAAGTGGCTGGGCAACGGTGTTCCTTCTGACACACCTTCGTCCACTCCAACCAATGCACCAGAATCTATTGATATCCAACCTGCTGGTGAACTGGCGCTGGACATGAATGTGGTGGAGCAGCTCAGGAGCATCGGCGGCGATGACTTTGCCCTCCAGTTGTACATTGATTTTGAGGATGAGACCTCAGAGTTATTGGAAGAAGCCAAAAAAGAAGTGGCCGCACAACATTATGAGGGTATTTTAAGTACACTGCATCAAATCAAAGGTACTGCCTCCACTTTGGGGCTGGATTCTGTTTCAACTTTGGCGCAGGAGTTGGAACATGACATAAAAAAAGGGAAATTCACATTCGTTAGCGCCACCTTTTCTGATTTAGAATCAAGTTTTACTAATTTTAGGGCTAACTATCGTAATAAAATTTTATCGAACTAACCATGGCCGAGTCTAAAACCATTTTGATTGCAGAGGATAGCTCTGTAATTCTGAATCTTACTAAGAAAATCTTAGAACTACAGAACTATACAGTAGTGTCGGCGAAAAACGGCGGGGAAGTTCTTAAGAAGGTGCAAGACCAGAAAATAGACGCTATCCTTATGGATTTGAACATTCCGGTAAAAAACGGAATGGAGTGCACTCGCGAGATTCGCGCCAACGAAGATCCGCAGATCTCCAAAATTCCAATTATTGCCGTAACCGGGAACGCCAACAACTACACCCTGGAACAATTCAAAGAGGCCGGAATTAACGCTTACCTGCCTAAACCTTTGGATTTTGACATGCTGGTGCAGACCGTAAAGGAATACGTGCAGTAACCCATTACCATTTTTAGTAACGTATGCAGCTGAAATATACCCGGCCCTTTTTAAACCGGTTAGAGGATATCTTTGCAGAGTCTGAGTACATGCTGCGGTATGAGAAAGGGACCTTCAAGTCGGGCTTCTGCCTTTTGAAGGACACCAAAGTAGCGGTAGTAAACAAATACTTCCCTTTGGAAGGGAAAATCAATTGCCTCGTGGAGATTCTCCGGGCCGTGGACGTACGCCCGGAGAGTTTACGCCCTGAAAGTCAGGAGTTGTACCTGGCCATCAAACAACAAACCATAACTCCTGCGTGAAAATAACCTTCTTAGGATCAGGCACCTCCCAGGGCGTACCCGTCATTGGGTGTGAATGTGAGGTTTGCCGTTCCTTGGATTATAGAGACAAGCGGCTGAGGGTCTCCATTCTGGTGGAGGTGGACGGGAAGTCGCTGCTCATTGACGCTGGTCCGGATTTCCGGCAACAGATGCTGCGGGAGCGGGTGAAACGGCTAGACGCCGTGCTCTTCACCCATGAGCACAAAGACCACACCGCCGGCCTGGATGATATCAGGGCGTTCAACTTCATGCAGCACATTGACATGCCGCTGTACGCCGACCAGCGGGTGCTCAACCAACTTCAGCAGGAGTTTAGCTACATCTTCACGAATAAAACTTATCCGGGGGTGCCGCGGGTAGAGCTCCACCCCATTCAGAACGAACCATTCCAGGTACACGGCATCACCATCACCCCCATCCAGGTGCTGCACCACCGCTTGCCGGTATTCGGGTTCAGGATAGGCGATTTCACGTATATCACCGACGCGAATTCTATCTCAGAAGCGGAAAAGGAAAAGATAAAAGGCTCCAAGATTGTGGTCCTGAACGCCCTCCGGAAAGAACCGCACATCTCCCATTTCTCGCTGTCAGAAGCGCTTGCCGTTTTAGAGGAGCTGGCCCCGGAGCAAGCGTACCTTACCCATATCAGTCATCTGTTGGGTTTGCACCGGCTGGTGGAGAAGGAACTGCCTCCTTTTGCAAAACTGGCGTATGACGGGCTTTCCTTTACTTTGTAACCGTGCACCAGAATTACTTCTTTTTACGAAAACTAGCCCTAAAACTGGACACTGAGCTGCGTGGCTTCACATTGCAGGCAGCCTTCAGTCAGGAAAAGGATGAGCTGATGCTGACTTTTTACAAGGGGGAACAGGAGTTCTACCTGAAAGCCATTCAGACCTCTACTTTTTCCAGCCTCCAGTTTCCGCAGACTTTTAACCGGGCCCGTCAAAACTCGGTTGATCTTTTCCCCGCCTTGTTGGGGGAAGAAGTTTTGGAAGTTCGGGTTCACCAACAGGAACGGAGCTTCTTTGTCAGGTTCACCAACCAACGGGTGCTGCTGTTCAAACTGTTCGGGAACCGGTCTAATGTGGTGCTGTTTGTTGAGGACCAACCGGTGGAGCTTTTCCATAAGAAGCTTTCTAAGGATCTGGAGCTGGACTACCGGCAGATGGACCAATCCTGGCACCTGGAGAAAGAGGCTTTTTTGCAAACTCCGCAACTCCTCCGGAAGATGCTCCCCACGCTGGGAGATGTTCCGTGGCTGTATTTACAGGAGAAAGGCTACCCTGATCTGCTGGCAGAAGACCAGTGGAACATGGTACAGGAGATGCTTCAACTTTTAAAGAATCCCTCCTGCTATTACCTGGTTACCTATAACAAGATTCTGCGGCTGTCACTGCTCCCCATTGGTGAAATCCTGGAGACTTTCCCTGACCCTATCTTGGCGCTGAACGCGTTTGTGCCGCAATACCGTTCTCAGGAATACTTTCAAAAGAACTATTCTTCCACGCACAAGCTGTTAAGCCGCCAATTAGAGGGTGCCCAGAAAATATGGTGGCAGATACAGGAGCAGTTGGAACAATGGCACCACGGCACTCCTTATGCCCAGACCGCTGACATCATCATGGCCAACCTGAGCAATATTCCGGCTGGTGCCAAGGAGATGGAGCTGTATGACTTCTATGCAGACAACAATCGCCTCATCAAGCTCCACGCCACCGAGACTCCGCAAAAGACAGCGGAACGCCTTTACCGGAAAGCCAAGAACCAGAAGATTGAGCTGCGGTTGTTAGAAGAGCGGGCGAACCGCAAAGAGGAGGAAGTGGAGCGTTTGACCAAACAAGTTCAGGAACTGGAAGCTTTGTCCACGGCTCCCCAATTGCGGGCTTTCCTGAAACAACATGCCCCAACCCAGGCCGTCACGCAGGTGGATCTCCCCTATCATACGTTTGAGACGATGGGGTTTAAGATTCTGGTGGGCAAAAACGCGAAAGCAAACGACAAACTCACCCTGAAGCACACGCATAAAGACGACCTGTGGCTGCATGCCAAAGATGTTCCCGGCTCCCACGTGGTGATCAAGTTTCAATCAGGTAAATCCATCCCTACGCCCGTATTGGAGACAGCCGCCCAACTCGCTGCCTTCTACTCCAAACGCAAAGCTGACAGCCTGTGTCCGGTGCTGTACACCCCCAAAAAGTACGTCCGTAAAGCCAAAGGAGCTACTCCAGGATCGGTGATTGTAGAACGCGAGAAAGTTCTCCTAGTGAAGCCGGAGAACCCATTCAAGCAGTTCTAAGATCACGGGCAATTCTCTGTTTTGGGCCTCTTTGCCCAAAACAGGCCCAAAACAGAAGCCTCACTTATTTCTATAAGCAATAAGATGCAGACTACCAGCATCCCTACAGAGCCCGTGTAATAAGACTTGACAGCGTTTCTACAGTTTTATCTACTTTCAGTTTACCACTGATCTACTTAGAAAATAATTACGTCAACTCATTCAGTTTTAAGTTCCTCGCAAGCTTCTTCACCAGCCTCTATGGCACAAAACCAGTGAGCACACCTTTACCGACATTCTTATCACAAAATTCCCCTTCATCTTGCCTGCATTAGGCTACAGGTGTGCTGCTGTTCCTGTATAGAGTAATCGCTGTTTTCGGCTTGTTTTATCAAAATTAAGCTTAAAAGAGGTAAAGCCTGTTGGTTCAACTTAGAAGTAAGGATGAAACCACTTCATATGAGAAACTGAAGCTGTATGGAGCTCTTTCAGATAAAAGTCTGGAAAACATTCTTCCTGAGGAAAAGTGACCTACCCTGAGTCTGTTGATAGATGAGATTATAATTATCTGAGTCATGTAGATCTGTCACTCGAAGCTTCTTGCAAGATCATGTCTGTTGATTCAGTTTACCTCTACTTTGCATATAAAAATTCTTGTCTACTCGTCTATTAGTTACCTAACTATTTACCTACTAACCAAATAGAGATAATGTAATTACATGCTATTACTTACAAATAGTTAAACTTTATTGCACTTAACACATACGCACACGTAAAGAAAACTATTGATATACCTTTATTTTAAAATTTTGTTATTAATTATTTTAATATAATTTATTATTAATTAAAGCATTTTCATCAAGATGTTCCTTTATCAGAAAATTAGCCCTCTAACTCAGCTTGTAAAGCACATTTTAAATTTATTTAAAATTATTGACGTTTGCCCCATTTGAGAGACCTGACATTGTATTTTAAATAATTTAAAGAATCTTTTAGCCTACACACACATCTTAATCTTATGGTTTCATAAAAATTATCCTATACAAACACCTATTAGAATTGACAATATTACTCTGGTACTTTGTGAAAGAATACACGTGACTAACAAATAGATACAATTAATACTGCAACCTTCTTCACGACACCATGAAAAACTTGTACTATCTCCTTCAATTAGGATCATTTCCGGGTTTATCCTTTGTCTCTAATGCGCTGCATAGATTATCAGCCCTCGGCAAACAGGGTTCCCCTGTCAGGAGAACTATCACCCGCTTGGTTCTTCTCTTAATTATGGTGCTATTACCATTGTCAGAGGCTTTAAGTCAGACAAACTTCGCACCGGTAGCCAGCGATTTCATCTCCAGCCGATTTACTGCCTCCACCTCAACCCGCCGCATAATTGATCTACAAGGAAGTGATGCAGAGAGAAGTACCTTGAATTTTAAAATCCTCTCTTTGCCGAAACTTGGTAATGGAAGCACCGGTGGTAGTCTTTACTTAACAAACACAAGTAGTTCTGCTATTACAGTTAACCAAATAGTCACCAATGCCCGTTTATATTTCATTTCAGGGAATACCATTGGAGTGAGAACCTTCACTTACAGCGTAATTGATGCAGATGGCAATGAGTCTGCCCCCGCAACCTTCACAATCCCCATCGGGAACAACAACAATCAAGCTCAGGTCACTCCCACTGCTTTCAGCATGATTATCACTCCGCTATCCAACACCAGTGGACCAACCGATATCGCCGACCTAACTTACACAGGTTCTGGAACCGTAAACGGGTATCGATTGACAAGCATTCCTAATCCAACCACTCAAGGAAGCCTATACATTGGCACCTCTACTACCCCAATCGTACTTGCCAACGGTTTTTACCACCTCACCACGACCCAAGCAACCCAACTAAGGTTTGACCCGGTTCCTTCCTACACAGGGCTGGTGACTTTCACGTATGCTCCCCGGAACAACAATACTATTTACGCTCCAGGCACCTTTTACATTCCGCTTGTCGTGGTAGAGACAGAGGCAATTTACTCGGTAAACAAGCCCAGCTTCAACAAAGACGGCCTTGCGAACAATTCGGTTTTAGCCACCGTGAGTGATGGAAACGGCGCTATCGTAACCGCCTCTTCAATAACGGAAATGCCCCCGGGGATGTCGCTCAACAGCACCAACGGCACCATTTCAGTCAGCAACATTGATGCGTTAAGCGCAGGCGAATATACCCGGTACATCAACACCACCGACATACATGGTGGAACCACCTCTTCTACCGTAGTCATCAAGGTGTTGAATGACAATGAAGCCGTGTATTCTGCTCCAAACACCTTCAGTTCTACCTCTATTGCCAACGGAGCTACTTTGGCCACTGTAACTGATATAGACGGAGCCATTAGTTCGGCCAGTATCTCAGGAGCCCCCCTACCCACTTGGATGACCCTGAATGCGGCTACCGGGGTCATTACCCGTACTGGTACTTCCGCTATTACCGCCGGGGTGTATACCCGCACTGTTAACACCACGGATGTTACCGGAGGTAAGTCCACCGTGCAAGTATCTATTGTGGTTAACTCTTCTAGTGCCGCTTACAGTTACATATCCCAACACTACTCTATCCATGCGTTAAGAAACGGTACAGAAGTAGCAAAAGCTTCGTATACCAGCGCCATCACCAGTGCTAGAATTGCTCCTAACGCCCCTGTGCTACCAAACTTCCTGACCCTTAACTCTAACGGGAGCATCATGGTAAATAACAATCCAGTGTCAATGGGCACTTACGCCACTACTATTCAGTTTAACGGAAATACCTCTCTGACTGCCTCCGTTGTCATTGACATCAATGATGACGCCTATCAGATCAACAATGAGGCGTTCCGGTTAGGAGACAATAACTACCGCCTGACAACCGCTGAGACAAACAAGCGGGGCGAGGTATGGAAAACGACTCCCATAGACCTATCCCGTTCTTTTGAGATCACTTTCAAAGCCAATTTCGGCACGTTGGATGCTGATGGAGCTGATGGTATCGCTTTCGCATTCCAGAGACATGGAACAAACCCCCTCTTTGCTTATGGTCAAACTGGTGAGGGACTGGGCGTGGGGAATGGCGCTGAGCGTACGGGTGGGATTTCCCCGTCTCTTGTGGTGGAGTTTGACACCTGGCAAAACACTACTGTTTCCTCTACTGTCGAACCAACGTACGACCACCTAGCTATCTTCCTGAACGGTGAGGAGAGAAGCCCCGTGTCCAACGTTGTACCCATGAAAGGAACGGTTGCCGCACCCCTAAACGTAGAGGATGGCACCGATCATCTGGTCAAATTGATCTGGAACAAAACCACCAACCTACTTAGCGTCTACTTTGACGATAACCTCCGGACAAGCTATACTTCTGACCTTGTGAAGAACGTATTTGGGAACGACCCGCTGGTTTACTTCGGCTTTTCTGCAAGTACCGGGAACAATTTCAACCAACAGCGCATCTCCGAAATCAACTTCACTCTGCTGGATATTGACGGAGACGGGATTGCCAACAACACAGACTTTGATAGTGACAATGATGGAGTTTCAAATGAAATGGAGTCTAACAGCATGAATCCGTTTGCAGACCACAATTCAGATGGTTTGTCAAACTACAAAGACCCCATCTTTGCCGCTAGCATAGGTAGCTTTTTGAATGCCAAAGGCGTTGTCGCTGCCCTGGATACAGACAGTGATGGGGTTATCAACGCATTGGATCTGGACTCCGACAACGACGGGATACCGGATACAGTGGAGGCGAACAACGGGAACCTCCCCAGCAACATGTCAGACAAAGGACAGTACCTAGTCTCATACGTAAAAACTGCTGATGCCAACCAAGACGGGATGGTAGATGCAGTACAAACTCAGCCTCTTCAGAACGGAGATAAAGACGGGGATGGTCTACCAAATGCCCTAGACTTAGATTCCGATGGGGATGGTATAGTGGATGCCATTGAGGCTAACGGAGGAACTCTGCCCAACGGAATGAACCAAACCGGACAATTCCCACTTGCTTACATGTTTCAGCGGGATCAGGATGGAGATGGAATCAGTGATATAGTGGCAAGCTCCCCTCTTGCAAATGACGATTTCGATCAGGATGGACTGGCCAATTTCCTGGACCTAGACGCTGATAACGACGGTCTACCAGACAATCTGGAAGCGCAACACCAAAACAATTTGGTTGTCTTTAAACGTGCGGATGCCAACCGTAACGGGATTGATGATGCCTATGACGCCGCTCTAACTGGCGGATTGGCGCTGATACCCATCAACTCCGGAGGTCTAAGCAACCCAGACTTCCTGGATCTGGATAGTGATGGAGATGGATTTGGAGACACGGAAGAAGCCATGGACAAGAACGACAATGGCAAATCTGAAGATGACCTCAAAAGAATGGCTAGCTCCTTCGCTGCCAAATCAGGCAATCCCAATGCCTACCCGGCCACCCCTGGCCCGAGTGGCCGACCAACCTGGATGGACAAGGCCTTCGACAATCGACTGAACCTGCTAAGCCCTAAAAGCACCCTCCACTACAAAGACACTAATGCAGACGGCATGGTGGACATGTTCGACGCGAAAACATCTGGCGAGGAGTCCACTACTTCCGAGATCAATTACGCCTTTCGGAGCTTTGCAATTATCACTCCACTCCCGGTGAATTTAGTAACCTTCAAAGCTAAAGCACACGGTCATGCGGTAACGGTATCTTGGGAAACCGCCTCAGAGAAAGACAATGACTATTTCCAGGTGGAGCGCAGCGAAAATGGCAAAAACTTCAACGCTGTTGCCCGGGTAAAGGGGAACGGAACTTCCAATATCCTGAACACCTATTCCTACCTGGATACCGAAGCATCAGCCGGCACAATCTATTACCGACTGAAACAGGTTGACTTTGATGGACAGCATGAATACTCCAAGGTAATAGCGTTGCAAACAGAAGATCGGGGGCAAAACGCATACCTAGAACCATACCCTAACCCTACAGAAGGAAAGGTAACTTTCAAAGTGCAAGGCTTAGGAACTGGTTATGCCACCATTAAAGTGTTCCAAAGCGACGGTAAAGAAGTAATGAAACAGCACCTTCAACTGGAGCCAGGCCATGCGCCAGCCCTAGACCTTTCAGGGCTTCCAACTGGAGTTTACTACATTCAGCTTCAAACCCCTAAATGCAAAGTAAGCGCCCGAGTGCTGAGAAAGTAAGCTCAAGGAAAATCATTGAAAAGAAAAGTCCGTTTATTATTCAGTAATGGATAATAAATGGACTTTTCTTTTGATGCTCAGAACATCAGGCCAACAAATTTATAGCTACAGCCGATTATGTGGACCGAAATCTGGCGAATATCGAGCCCTCTATTTAGATGTGATATCTAATCATCTCCCTTGTACTCCTCTGTCCCCATCAACCTAGCGTAGCAGAATACAGCTTCCCTCACTGAGACGCTTTCTGACAAGTTTATAGAGAGCAGTTGGAGTGAACCCTTATTTTTAGCATAAAAGCTCAAGCCAATACAAAACCTTAGCTTACTACAGCATGTCATACTCCAGCTTCTGCCAAAATTCGTCAAAACGAATCTCCACAGGCAAACCGTCCAAATTGTAGGTATAAACAAGCGGGATGACCTCTTCCTCCACCCTCTCACTATTTGAGTTGTCAAATCTGGTCAACTTCAACTCAATTGGGTTATTGGGACTTAGATAGGAAATAAAGTTCCAGCCCCTGGCATTAGTGAACTCCAGAGGGCAACCGTAATGGCTGATAGATGCGCCTAAGCCTTGGAAAGGATTTCTTTTGGTGTCATAGGTTACCTCTAGTAGAAAAGACCTAAATCCGAGCTCACCAGTATACAAGGAAGTATAATAACCTTCCTGCTTTATTACATTACCAGAAGCGTCATACGTGAGCAACGTGGCGCCTCCGTCTTTAATGTTCACTCGCGTAATACGTCCTTGTGCGTCGTGCTCGAAAGTAAAAGTACTACTCGGCCGATTTGGATTGGGCGGAAAACTTCTGGAGACTTCTGTAAGATTTCCTTTTGCATCATAGCTGAACGTCTCCCGCATGCCTTCATCTGACACAGAGGTTAGCAAATCATTTTTACTATAGTAAAGCCGATATCTATCAAAATTCGTCAAAAGACCCCTTCCATTGTAACCATAAACATGGGTCATGTAAGGTTCCGTACGGTAAGTAGAGTAGATGGAGGTTTTAGCGAGCCTGAGTTGCGGTGTCAATCTTTCCTCTTCCTCTTCGCAAGAGAACCCCAGCAGGGAAAGAAGCATAAAAGATAAGTATAATGTATATTTCATTTGATGGACAAGCTAGGTACATTATCTTCCAAAGGAAGATCATTACGCAAAATGCTATAAACCAGCGATTCAGTAATCTGTAGAATATATCAAAATATTAACTAGATCTCTATAAACGAACACAAAAAAGCCTTGCAACTAAATAAGTTACAAGGCTTTTTACTTTTACAGTGCGCGCGGGGAGATTCGAACTCCCACACCCGTAGGGCACCACCCCCTCAAGATGGCGTGTCTACCAGTTTCACCACGTGCGCAAGGCACAAACAAGGGCGTTTCCTTATTTGGTGGTACAAATGTATAGTTTCCTTTTTTTTCCTGCAAGTCCTTTCAAAACTTTTAGACCAACTGTGGAATAGTTTTACCTAGGCTCGCAGACGCAACCAGACCTCTATCATCAATATCAATGCGGTTTCAGAGGATTAAACTGAAGACATTATTTTTACAGTTATTGCTATTTAATAACATTAAAACAATTATCAGCGAAGCAATTGATAAATTAAAGATTAAAACAACAGCATATTACCTATTGTTTATTCAAATCAATTCAACCGTATTTAATTTATAGACTCCTAATCTAAACCCAAACCTTCACTTATATTTAGTAAGAACAAACCCAAATATCACTCCACTAATGAATAATACCTCTAAAGCAGTCCAGTAACAAAAATTTACAAATCTCACCTTTAAACAATTCATCAAGTATACTTTATTACATTAAAATAAGAATCACTAATTAAAATCAACATAAATTCTAAGCAAATATTTAAGCAAGTACCAACTACAGCACACAACATTTTCTAATGCAAGTAGTAACTATCAAAATAGATCCTAAATATAAAAATCACAATCAAACTGTATTACTACATAAACACCCACCAGATTTATTAACAATGATTCCCATTAATACCAACTAAAAACTCAAACAATTCCCACTTATAACATTTCCAAGCACAAACCATCATAACATTAGTTAACAATAAAACCTCAATCACATCATTCCATCAACCAACCACATATACTCCTGTTCATTTACATTCAAAATAAGCAAATCACACATACTACTAAGCAACAAATCTATAATTTTACTTCTTACTTTAAGAATAATATTCTTATAAATATAGCTAAAGAAACCATATTACTAATTTCAGATCAAAACCGATTATACATAGACTACATTACCAAGCCTTACTACTTAATTGCACAGAAAAGTATCGAACCAACTAGAGATCATGCGTAAAACACCTTTCATCAAAACAACTCGTCTCACCTAACGTATAAAATATACATCCCCCGCCTAGTGCTGCTTAACTTCTTACATGAGCCAGCATCCTTCAAAATAGCTGTTTGGAGAAATTTACCAGATACTCTCAGAAAGGCAGCTTATACCATCTCAATTAAAGCAGAAAGTGATATATATTAAACTCCTGTTCTTCAATTTATTAAATTATTTTATCTCAACGTCAACTTTAATCTATTCTATTCTCCAGCATTCCAGTTGTAAACATTTTACAAGTTGTCCTCTTCAGGCAAACATGGGTTTTGCTAAAATTTTTATCATACAGAAGAGAAACTTAATCTTATTTTAACATTTAGAAATCAATTATTTTTTTTATTCACTACATCAATAACTTTTATTATACAAATTGAAAATTTAATTATGACTTAATCATATCTGATAAGAAAGTCAATTTAAAACTATAATATACAATTAACGTCACATATTTCTGAATATACAACCAAGGCAAGTAGTACAACTAAATTCACACTTTGAGAGTATTCATCACTTATCAACAGCTTTTACTCATTTAACTAAGCAACAGAAACAAATACCAAGATGAACCAACAGAGAAAACATTGGATTGAACAATTTGCAAAAGCAGGCTATGTTGCCAAAGGAATGGTATATGTGTTGGTTGGGGTATTGACAGCAATGGCAGCGTTTGGCCAGGGAGGAAAAAAAGCTTCTAACACCGATGCGCTCCTTCAGGTAAAAAGTCTGCCAGGAGGTGGTTTCTTATTAGGTATATTAGCCGCTGGCTTACTAGGCTATTGTGTCTGGCGAATGATACAAGCCATCAAAGACACAGAAGACAAGGGATCTAATCCGAAAGGAATAGCATCCAGAATTGGTTATGCCATTAGCAGCATTCTCTACGGATCATTAGCTTTTCTGGCGTTCCAAATATTATCCGGCAAGGGCAGCGGCAGCGGTTCTAGTTCAAAAGAGAAAGACATGCTATCTGAATTATTAGACAAACCTTTCGGGAAATACCTGGCCATCATTATTGGGTTAATTGTAATTGGTAGAGGGCTAAATCAGATATACAAAGGCATTACAGCTTCGTTCATGAAAGACGTAACCGGACTACCGCGCGACCGGTTCGATGTCTTGAAAAAAGCCGGTCAGGCAGGGTTTTCCGCCCGCGGAATTGTCTTCAGTATTATCGGTTTTCTTTTTGTCAGGGCGGCCTGGTTACAGCAGCCACAGGAAGCTGGTGGCACCACCAGTGCCTTTTCGTTTCTGCAAACCTCCCCCTTCGGCAACATACTTTTAGGCATTGTGGCCTTGGGTTTAATCGGCTACGGGATCTTTATGTTTGTGCAAGCCAGATACAGCGATATCTCCATCGATTAAAAGCCAGGTTCCTTTCATCGCCACCAAACCGGTGTCTTCTCCTCCAGTTCAAGGAAGAAGGCACCGGTTTCGTTTTAAGCTCGTTTTCAGAAAACACCTCTAAAACGGAAGGGCTCCCTCCTCTCTCCCTACTATTTCTTCTGCCAGATACTTGCTAACTTCCGGCCATGCAAACCATTCCTTATTACATTGTAGACGTGTTCGCCGATGCGCCTTACAAGGGCAACCAGTTGGCGGTATTTCTGCAGGCTCAGAATTTGACCACGGAACAGATGCAGCAGATGGCCCAGGAAATCGGCTTCGCGGAGTCTTCCTTCCTGTTATCGGACACCGGGGAGGAAACTGGTTTTCCCACCAGAATCTTCACGGTAGAGTACGAGGTACCGTTTGCCGGGCATCCCACCCTGGGTACGGCCTATGTCATTCAGCAGTTTCTATTGAAAGAGCAGGTTCCGGAACTCAGCCTGCAGGTGAAAGCGGGACAGATTCCGGTAACGTTCACGTACCAGGGGAGCCAGCCAGATTTCCTGATGATGCGCCAACTCAACCCAACGTTCGGTTCAACGCTGCCCAAAGATCAGGTAGCGGCGCTAATGGGGCTCACTCCCGAGGCGCTTCACCCCGAGTTCCCCGTGCAGGAGGTGTCCACGGGCTTGCCATTTCTCATCATTCCGCTGCAAAAACTAACCGATATCCAGAACCTGCAGGTGCGGCCCGACCAACTCCTCGCCTTTCTGCAGCAGTACGGCCTCTACAAAACGCAACGCCCCGATGGCCTCACCGTAGCGCTGTACTTTTTCTGCCCCGAGACCTATTCACCCAACCATCAGGTAAACGCCCGCATGCTAGCCTTGGAGAATGGAGAAGTGATTGAAGACGCGGCTACCGGCAGCGCCAACGGCTGTTTACTGGCCTATTTTTTAAAACATGGCTATTTCCCGGAGGATAACCTGGAACTGCTGGTGGAGCAGGGCTATGAGATTAAAAGAAACGCCACCATCAAGTTGCAGGGCCGGAAAACGGCTCCAAATCAATACGAACTGCTGGTGGGTGGCCAGGTACAGCTCATCTCGAAAGGAGAATGGTATGTTTAGCTACTCACGGGTAAGATGCTCCATTGCAACTTGGGTTTTTCTGTTGGGCCTCTTCGCGTTTTCAAGGGGTTTTGCCCAAACCAATCCTAAAACAGATTCTGTGTTCGTTCTGAAACCCAGCCAGGTGTTTGACGGCCGCGATTTGCACAAAGACTGGGTAGTGGTGGTGCAGGGCGAACGCATCGTAGCGGCAGGTTCCGTCAAAACGGTGTCGCTTCCGCAGAACGCCCGCACCATAGAACTGCCGGGACAAACCCTCCTGCCCGGGCTAATTGAGGGGCACTCCCACCTGCTGCTGCATCCCTATAACGAGACCTCCTGGAACGATCAGGTTCTGAAAGAGGCCGACGCCCTGCGGGTGGCGCGGGCTACCGTCCACGCGCGCAATACGCTTCTGGCGGGCTTCACCACCGTGCGCGACCTGGGTTCTGAGGGAGCGGAGTACGCCGATGTCGGTTTAAAACAAGCCATCAATCAGGGCATTATTCCCGGACCGCGCATGCTGGTGGCCGGCAAAGCCATGATCGCAACGGGCAGTTACGGACCCAAAGGGTTCGATCCCGCTTTTGAGGTGCCCCAGGGCGCGGAGGCTGCCGATGGCATGGACAACATCAGCCGCGTGGTGCGCGACCAGATTGGCATAGGCGCGGACCTGGTGAAGGTCTACGCCGATTACCGATGGGGGCCCAACGGAGAAGCCATGCCCACGTTTACCTTAGCGGAACTGAAACTGATTGTGGAGATTGCCGCCAGCAGCGGTCGTCCGGTGGTGGCCCACGCCAGCACCCCGGAAGGCATGCGGCGCGCCGTGGAAGCCGGTATTAAGACGATTGAACACGGAGACGGAGCCACACCCGAGGTCTTCAAGCTGATGGCCAGGAAGAATGTGGCGCTCTGCCCTACCCTGGCCGCCGGCGATGCCATTCTCCAGTACAGCGGCTGGCGGAAAGGGCAAGACCCGGAACCCGCCCGCATCACGCAGAAAAGGGCTAATTTTAAATCAGCGATGGCCGCCAAAGTGCCCATTGTGGTGGGCGGAGATGTAGGCGTTTTTCCGCACGGCGACAATGCCCGCGAGCTGGAGATGCTGGTCAACTACGGCATGCCTGCTTTAGACGTGCTTCGGGCCGCCACCGCCGGCAACGCCAAACGCTTCCATCTGGACAACCGTCTGGGCATGGTGCAGACTGGCCTTCTCGCGGATTTAATCTCTGTCTCCGGAGATCCCACCCAAGACATAGCAGCCATCCGGAAAGTCCGGCTGGTCATGAAAGGCGGCCAGATTTACCGGCAACCGTAACCCGTTGGTACAAAACCGAAGAATCCGCTTTGGGGCTGTTTTACTGAAAACAGCCCCAAAGCGGATTCTTCGGTTTCAGGAGTTTCCTTATTGATTTGCCACAAAGGAGAGGTGATTCCCTTTCGGGCTCACGGCTAACCGGGTGATGTTTTTAACGCCTTGTTTGCTGAAGTCAGCCACTTGGTGCCAGCGCTTGTCGGTACCGGGTTTGTAGAGGTACAGTTTGGCGCTTTGGGCCATGAGCAAACGGCCATCGGGTAACCACGCGTAGTCCTGGCTGCCGGGTAAAGCCTGGATCAGGGTTTCGCGCTCGCCGGTTCTGGTGCGCCACTGTTTGATCTGGGCTACGGAATCAGACACCGGCACCAGGTACGAGATCGCTTGTTTTCCCGGCACTTTGTGCAGACTTCGCCCCACGTTTTCTTCAAGTTTCACGGTTTCTTTGGTAGAAGGCATGGCTAGGTAAAGGCCCATGGGCGGCTGATCGGGGAAAGCGGCCACTAGAAGCGTATCGGGGGTATGCCACACATGATAGCCGATCAACTGGGGCATCGCCAACAGGGAAGCTGGTTGGCCACTGCCCGCCACCAAAGGAAATCGCCACAGATGCTGCTCTTTCCCGCGCACCACCGAAAACGACTTCCCGTCCGGGGTCACCAAAGGAGAATATTCGGCCTCCGGCGTGTGGGTGAGTTGTTGCGTCTTCTTACTGGCGATGATATACTGGTAGATATCGGTTTGCTGCCCATCGCGCTGCGAGGTGAACAATATTGATTTCCCATCTGGCGTGAAGCTGGGCTGGTTGTCGTACCCGGGGCGGTTGGTGATATTCACTGCTGTCCCCACCTGCAAGCCCTCCTTCTGCGGTTTAATCGTCATCAGGAAAACATCGGTGTCAGGAACACCCTGTGCCTGAGCCCCCACTGACCATAACCCGAGGCTATACAGAAGCAAACGTTGTTTAAAGGAGAACTTCATGGAAAAACAAAATAGCTTTATTTAACATATGAAACAAACTAAAGTCAAAATTGGCTACAATTGCCGAACTCAGCCTAATGAAAGGCGAATGCAACCACTCGCGTCGTTCTTTTCTTCATCGCCGAGGGAAATATTTCAAACTGAAGAGAACAAAGCCTAAGCTAAGGAAAATTTTACCAGAAAGAATCCTCAAGCGCAGAGTTGAATATTGAAAAGAAGATACCTCTTTGCGTGTTCAAGATCAGTCAGCCCAATGAACAGCACCAAAACTTGACTTTTACCTTTTACCATTCTTCCATTTGCAAAAGTTTAGCTTTCCGGTTAACCGAAGTTCCCATCATCTGTAGTTCGAGTTGGCACAAAGAAAAGCGTCTCCCCTTTCGGAGAGACGCTTTTCTGTATTCCTTTTTATGCCCGTTTTCAGAAAACAGGGGCAAAACGGTTAGGCCTCTTCGGCTTTCAATTCTTTCAGCTCCTTCATGGGCCGTAGGAAAAAGTCGTTGAGGGGTTTCACGGCTTTCATGGCCGCGAGGCACTCATCGTAAAGGCGGTCGCTGGTGACTACTTCATCCGTGAGCATGTAGGTAGTGTTCCAGCTTTTATGGCGGAGCAGATCGATGGCGGGGTTCTCGCTGTCGTAGCCTTTGGGAGTGGTTTTCAGTTTCTCACCGGCTACCCCGGCATAGTATTTCTTGAACGAAGGATCAGCCAGTAGGCTTTTCAGTTCATCGTAGTTGTAATCAATCTCCTGCCGGATGGCTTTTAGCTCGGCGGCTGGCGGCATCCAAACGCCACCGGCCAGAAAGGAGCCATCGTTGGGGCTTATGTGCAGGTAAAAACCGGGGTAAATGGTCTTGCGGCCTCCCTCGGCCATGTACGCGCAGATATGGTCTTTGTAGGGACGCTTGTCGTTCGAGAAACGCACGTCGCGGTAGATCCGGAACATGAGGTCCTTGGGTTCTTGCCCCTCCAGGGCGGGTTCAAACTGGGCGGCGCCTTGCAGCAGGGTTTTCAGGAACGAAATAAAATCCTGCCGAGCGGCCTCGTACCGATTGCGGTTCTGTTCAAACCACTCGCGCTGGTTATTGAGCCGAAGGTCTCGGATAAAATCTAAGGTGGATTGGTCTAGGTGTTTTTTCATGAGGTCTCGTGATGATGGCTAGAGCCATGTGAAGAGAACAAGCGAGCCGCAAAGTAAGTTCTGGAGGGCTTTTTTCAAAAACCGGCTTAAAATTCAACCCTCAACCCAGTTCAGAGACTCTATAAAAAGCTTGCCTGTTTTGGGGCCACTTTCTTAAAAACAGCCCAAAAACAGGCAAGTACCTAATGCCTTATACTATTACCTGGCAACCGAGATTCTTATTTGCTGCTGCTGTTGCCCATCACGTACATCTCCTCCAGAGTGGGATTCACGCTGCCACCTTCTGGCTCCAGGGTAACAGCGAAGGCCTGGGCTTCTTCAATGGATTTCATCCGGAGCAAGGTACTGTCGGTGGTTTTCACTACGCCGGCGTCAATGGGTTTGCCTTGCGCCAAGGCCCATAGCTGGTACTGCTTGCCGGTGGGTGCCGCGGGCAAACTGGCCCCATCAAAATACACTTCCTTGGTTTCCTGGTTCCAGAAAACAGTGGCCTGGGCATCGGGGTGCTGGGTAACGCCGTTCAGTTTTACGGCCAGGGTTTTAGGGTTACGCAACACGCCCAACAGGCTCTCAGATTGCAGACTGCGGTTTTCCAGTTGGTTGACCTGCAGCGCGTATTGCCGGGTAGTTTGCTGCGCCGAGACCAGTTCCTGGCGGGTTTCCTGCAGGTTGCTGTACAGGTACACGTTGGCCGCGGCACTGATCAACAGTAAAATCACGGCGGCAATCTGCCACCAGGCGGTACCTGCCCGTTCGGTTTCATGCACGGTCTCAACGTGCGGCAGAGACACTACTTTGGCGGTGGGTGCGGTTTGATGTATGGGCTGAGCCGAGACGGTCTGTAAGTGCCGTAAGATCTGGTCTTCCAATTCAGGACGGGGTGCCTTGGCATGGGTGAGCGCGTAGGCTTCCATGGTTCGCAGGCACTCCTCCAGGGCGGTGTGTACGTCTGGGTACTGGGCGGCCATGCGCTCCACTTCCTCGCATTCTGCGGGGGTGAGGCCACCGGCTGCGTACAGCTCCAGTACTCCTGAGTCTATATACTCCTGTGTATTCAACGCTATTTGATTAATTTGCTCAAGAATTTGATGGCCATCCGGGCCCTGGTTTTCACGGTTCCCAGCGGAATGTTCAACTCCTCTGCCACCTCACTTTGGGTGAAACCGTTAAAGTACATCAAATCTATGATTACTTTCTGATCTGGGTTCAATTGCTCGGTCATTTCCTGCAACCCAATGTGGTCTGGTTTGATACCATCGCTGCTCACCATGTGGGACGTGACGGTGTTTTCCATGGGCTGCGTTTTGGAACCTACGCGATATTGCTTTGAGCGGATTTTATCAATAGCTAAATTTCTGGATATGTTCAACATCCAGGTAAAGAGCCGTCCCTTCTGCTCATCGTACGAGGAGAAAGCGGACCAGATTTTCACAAAGCTTTCCTGGAGTACGTCCTCGGCCACCTCTTCCTGCTTCACAATCCGGAGGATGACGCCGTACAGTGCTGCCGAGTAGTTACGGTAAAGAAGAGTGATTGCCCGTTGGTCCTGCGCACGCAATTGCGCCACCAACTCCTCTTCAGAAGTAATATTCAATGTTGAGTCCAACAAATAAAATCTTTAGGCCAAAAGGCAGTGGGTACTGAAGCAGGGGAGATGAAAGTAACCTCCTTTACGTAACTCTTTTAACACAGTTATGTAGAATATGTTTTGAAGAGAGCGGATAGCAGCACGTGTCATGAACGTATTTTTACGGACATTATGCGTGCAAGTTATTCCGTTTACCTCCATACTAGTACTATACCTAAATTAAAAAAGTCATGTCTATCCAAACGATTAATCCATATACCAACACCGTAGAGAAAACCTTTGACCCCGCCACCCCGCAGGAAGTAGAGGAAACCCTTCAACGCGCCGATGCCGCTTTTCAGGCCTGGCGCACCACCTCGTTCTCGCAGCGGTCCACGCTCATGCAACGCGCCGGCGACGAACTGGCCGGCAATACGGATTATTACGCCCGCATCATCTCCCTGGAGATGGGCAAACCGCTGGCCCAGGCCCGGGGTGAGGTCAACAAATGCGCCATGGTCTGCCACTACTACGCCCAGCACGCCGAGGAATTCCTCCAGGATGAAGACATCCGGACCAGCGCCGTCCGCAGCTTTATCTCCTATGAGCCGCTGGGTACCGTACTGGCCGTCATGCCCTGGAATTTCCCGTTCTGGCAGGTATTCCGGTTTGCAGCCCCCGCGCTCATGGCCGGCAACGTGGGTCTTTTGAAACACGCCTCCAACGTACCGCAGTGCGCCCTGGCCATTCAGGAAGTGTTTGATAAAGTAGGTTTTCCCCAGGGATGTTTCCAGTCCTTGCTCATCGGGTCCAGAGAAGTGGAGCAGCTCATCAAAGACAACCGCGTGAAAGCCGTCACCCTGACTGGCAGCGAGGGAGCCGGCGCGAAAGTGGCCTCCGTAGCCGGAAACGAAATCAAGAAAACGGTGCTGGAGTTGGGCGGTTCTGATGCCTTCATTGTGTTAGCTGATGCCGATGTGGAGGCCGTGGCCAAGAAAGCCGCCAGCGCCCGCCTCATCAATACCGGCCAGAGCTGCATCGCCGCCAAGCGCTTTATCCTGGAGAAACCTATCGCCGAGGCGTTTTTGGCCGCTTTTTCCGAAAACATGCAGAAAAAGCGCACCGGAAATCCGCTGGAAGACGAAGACATTGATTACGGACCGCTGGCCCGCGTAGACCTGGCCCAGGAACTCACCGAGCAGGTGGAACGCTCCGTAGCCGCGGGTGCCAAACTGTACCTGAAAGGCGGCCAGCCCGATCCGGAGAAAGCCCTCTTCCATCCCGCCATCCTCACCGATATCCAGCCCGGCAACCCGGCGTATCTGGAAGAGTTCTTCGGGCCGGTGGCGTTGGTGTTTGTGGCCGAGGATGCCCAAGACGCCATCCGGATTGCGAATGATTCACCGTTCGGTCTGGGCGGCTCCATCTGGACCAACGACATCAAACGCGGGCAGGAATTGGCCAGACAGGTAGAGGCCGGAGCCGTGTTCGTCAATTCCATTGTGGCTTCAGACCCGGCGCTGCCGTTTGGGGGCGTCAAGAAGTCTGGCTACGGGCGGGAGCTGTCGTATCTGGGCATCCGGGAGTTCGTGAACCAGAAAACCATCTGGGTAGGCGAACCTCAGGAGTAGCCTAACAGTTTGTAGGTGACATACCCCACCCATTCGTGAATGAGCCTGGACCACTTCAGGAGCGCC
>NZ_JACOAF010000058.1:537-5186 GCF_014269285.1 Rufibacter sediminis | reverse complement strand
ATGAGCAGGTCATCTAACTGGGAACTACGGTCGTGGGTCTGGAAATCGGCAGGAAACGTGTCGATTTCCAGACCCACTTTTTTAAAGCAGCCCTGGGCCCGCCGCATGTGAAAGGCCGAGGTAATGAGCAGAAGTTTCCGAAGCTGAGGTTGGGACTGGAGTAGCTCCTTCGTATAGAGGGCATTCTCGTGGGTGTTGCGGCTGCGCTCCTCCAGCAGAATATCGGCGGCGGGTACTCCGGCATACAGGGCGGTCTGCTGCAGGTTGCTGGCCTCGGTCTTTTGCACTTCTTTGATGAAACCGGATCCGCCGGAGATGATGATCTTTTGGAGCTTGCCCATTTTGTAGAGCTGAATGGCATCCAGTATCCGTTCTGCCCCTTCTTTGTAGTGGACGCGGTCGTGCGGCGATCTGTTCACTTCGGTCACACCGGTGAGCACAATGCCCGCATCATACGGCTTCACTTCTTTCATCAGGACGGCTTCCGGCTCCCAGGCCAGCCAGGCTTCGTTGCTTAGAATAGGATTGGTAAAGAACAGCAGCAGGAAAAAACTCGCCCGGAGGGTTAGCTTCTTTTTAGCCTGATTTCTGAAAAGCAAGCCTAAAACGAACAGGAAGAAAATCCAGACCACGGGCGAGGCGAGGTACTGGAGCAGCTTAGACAGCAAAAAGAACATACTTTCAAAAATACAGCCCCAAAACGCACCTCCTGCCCTATCGGCTTAGCAGGCGGTTTTATCATTGAGAATGGGCTTCTTCATAAAACTACCCAAAGAAACGCCGGATAGCCCAAAGCACCAAACTGAGCACGATGCTCACCAACAGCATGGTGGTAAAAGGCGCGAAGAATTTAAAGCCCGGCCGCTCCACCCGAACATCGCCGGGCAGGTTCCCAAACCAGTTCATCCGCGGTCCTCCCAGCCAAAGGACCAGCCCAAAGACCACTAGAATGATTCCCAAAATGACCAGATATTTTCCCAGCGGTTGCATCTTCTCAGAAGTTAAGTAATGGAATACATATTTATAAATGTACTCTAATCAGGCGATGATAGTTTTAGTCCCGTTTTCTGAAAACAGGCTTAAAACAGATTCTGTTCAACTATACGGCAAGAGTTACCGGCTACTACCTAGTTCTGAAAAGGGTGTTCACTGGCGGATTTCATCGTTCTGAAATAATGATATCTTTGCGCGAGTAAAGCTGCGGTGGCGCGGCTGCCCTAATTAGTATCCCCGTAAATCCAGATTCTATGAAAGCTGTTGGAATTATACCTGCCCGATTTGCCTCAACCCGTTTTCCCGGTAAGCCGCTGGTGATGCTGGACAGCAAATCCATGATTCAGCGGGTATACGAGCAGGCGCAAACCGCTGCCTTAGACAAGGTACTGGTGGCCACCGATGATGAACGGATCAGGGAACATGTGCTGGAGTTCGGGGGAACGGTGCTCATGACCGCCGACCACCACCAGAGCGGCACCGACCGCTGCTATGAAGCATACACGCAGTTAGACGAAGAATTTGAGGTGGTGGTGAACATTCAGGGCGATGAACCCTTCATCCAGCCCGAACAGATCAACAAGGTGCTAGGTTGTTTCGCGCAGCCCGAGGCGCAGATTGCCACGCTTATCAAACCCGTTCAGTCACCGGAGGAACTTTTCAACCCGAATAGTCCCAAAGTGGTCATTGGCGCCCAGCAGCAGGCGCTTTACTTCAGCCGTCATCCTATTCCCTATCTGCGGGGAGCGGAGCAGCACGACTGGCTTTCCCGCCACGCCTATTACAAGCACATCGGGATCTATGGTTACCGCAGCTCGGTTCTGGGACAGCTGACGCAATTACAACCTTCGGCGTTGGAGAAAGCCGAATCGCTGGAGCAACTGCGGTGGCTGGAGCACGGCTTCAGGATTATTACCGCCATCACTGAGTTGGAGACCATTGGCATTGACACTCCGGAAGATGTAGAGAAAGCGCTGCAGTACCTCAAAAGCCAGAAGTAACTAGCTCTTGAGATGGAAAAGATGCGCAAAACCGCCGATTCGCCCCTGTACGTGAGATAATCAGCCGCCGGCTTTTTTTGCTTTGTAGCCCAGATCCAGCAGCAGTTGTAGCGCCTTGTCTCTGAAGTCGCCCTGGATGGTGATTTCGCCGTCTTTGGCGCCGCCGCCTACCCCGCACTTGGTTTTCAAGGTCTTTCCTAAAGTTTGGAGGTCGCTGTCCTGCCCCACGAAGCCCGTGATCAACGTGACTTGCTTGCCGCCCCGGCTCTTTTTGTCCAGCTGCACGCGCAGGTTCTGCTGTTGCGGCGGCAAGGTCTGCACTTCTCCCTCCTGCTGGTACTCGTACTCAAAATCTGGGTTGGTGGAGAAAACAACGCCTTCGCGGTTCTTTTTGTTTTTGCTCATGTTTTCAAAATTTAGCCTATAAAGAGGCAACAACTTCTAAGGACTTGGGGAACATCTGCACGGTGAAATCCTTCGCCTGTCCCATATACTCGCCGTCAGCGTGGAAATACTGCGGGGCCTCGCTCTGTACGGAAACGGTGGCGCAGGTGTGGAACTCGGCCAGGTTGGAATGGGCAATCTGTTTGGTCATCAGGCCATATCCTAACTGAATGGCTTCGGCCACGCCCACGTGCCTGATCAGGCAGACATCCATCAAGCCATCCTGAATGTTGGCCATGGGCGCAATGTAAGCGTTGTTGCCGTACTGAGACGCGTTGGCAAACGCCACCACAAAAAACTCAGAGGAGAGTTCGCGCCCGTTGATGCTCACCGTGGTGGCCTCGGCTTTGAAGTTACGGAACTCCCTTACCACCAGCTGAATGTAGCTGCTCAAACCCCGCTTGGTGCTCTGGGCGAATACCGAACTCACCAAGCCATCAAAGCCAATTCCGGCAGTGCAAAAGAATGGGTGCCCGTTGATGGCGCAGGAATCAATGCGGTGGAACGAGGGTTGGTTCAGCAGCCCAAGCGCATGGGGCAGGTTCAAAGGAATGCCCAAGTGACGGGCGAGTCCGTTGCCGGAGCCTTTGGGCAGAATTCCCAGGGCCGAGTTCGTGTCCTTTAACCCTCTGGCCACTTCGTTCACGGTGCCATCTCCGCCTATGGCCACCACCAGGCGAGCACCCTCCGTGGCGGCTCGTTGGGCCAGTTCGGTGGCATGACCCGCCCGCTCGGTGAGCACAATCTCCGGAACCCAACGGGTCGTATCCAGATGGGCCGAGATCAGGTCAGGCACCGATACACTGCTCCGGACCCCGGATTTAGGGTTCAGGATAAAAAAAGCCTTCTCCGGGGCGGTTGTATTTTCCATGGCAAGCAGGAGTTTCTATAGCATACAAGGCGAACTGCGGATTTCCCTTCTAAGTTGATAAAAGACGCGCAGCCGGGTTAGATCATCTTTTCCGTTTTAAAGCCGATTTGGTAAAAATACACAAAAAAAGTGGTGCCGCCGGAAGGCAGCACCACTTCAATCTATTTTGACCGGCTAAGAAATTAACCGATACGGGAGATCAGGTCAGCGGCACGGTTAGAATACCCGAACTCGTTGTCATACCAGCCTACTACTTTCACCAAAGTACCATTGGCGGCCGTCTGCTGGGCATCAAAGATGCAGGAATGCGGGTTACCCACGATGTCAATGGAAACGATTGGGTCCTCGGTGTATTCCAGGATGCCTTTCATTTCGTTCTGAGCGGCTTTCTGCATGGCAGCGTTGATCTCAGCTTTGGTAACTTCTCTTTTCAGGATTACCGTTAAGTCGGTCAAAGAACCATCCGGAATAGGAACGCGCATGGCCACACCGTCCAACTTACCGTTCAGGTGCGGCAACACCAAACCTACGGCCTTGGCAGCACCGGTAGAAGTTGGGATGATGGAAACCGCGGCGGCACGGGCTCTACGCAAATCGGCGTGCGGGGCATCCTGCAGGTTCTGGTCTGCAGTGTAGGCGTGAATGGTAGTGATATAGCCTTTCTCAATTCCGAACGCCTCATCCAACACCTTGGCCATTGGGGCAAGGCAGTTGGTGGTACAGGATGCGTTAGAAACGATGGTTTCCTGGCCGGTTAAGATTTCTTCGTTCACCCCTAACACTACGGTTGGGATGTTACCTTTGGCCGGAGCAGAGATCACTACTTTCTTGGCACCTGCCTCTAAGTGCCCACCGGCACCTTTCTCGTCCACGAAACGTCCGGTTGACTCCAATACAACGTCAACCTCTAATTTGCCCCATGGTAAGTTCTTAGGCTCACGCTCGGCGAATACCTCAATGCGGTTTCCGTTTACCGTGATGCTGTTTTCATCAGCAGAAACGGTTCCGTTGAAACGGCCATGAACTGAATCATATTTTAATAAGTGAGCAAGCGTAGCGTTGTCAGTCAGGTCATTAATACCTACTACTTCTACATTTTCGTGCTCTATCAGAGTCCTAAAGGTAAGACGGCCGATACGGCCAAAGCCATTGATGGCTACTCTTATTTTCTTAGACATGTTACGTAAGGTTTTGTTCTTGTTAAACAGCGGCAAGTTACATGATCCGGCAGGCAAAACAAACTAAAAATTTATCGGCTCATTTTGAGCTAATTACCGTTTAAACGCATTTTTTTTAACAAGGATGCTTGTCAGATTTAAAACGGCCCTCTATATTTGCAT
>NZ_JACOAF010000058.1:0-377 GCF_014269285.1 Rufibacter sediminis | reverse complement strand
TTTTGTTGTCTTTTGGACACTACTCGGACAATAATACTCCATGAGGCCGCAATAAGATTACACATAATCTTATTTGCGAACAGTCTTTTATTTAAATTAATAAAGGATACCCATCACATAACGGTGATCATAACCAACTGCAATACTAGTAATCCTACTTTCCCGTTAAACTTAACTATTGATGCTAGATTTAATTTTAGAATAGGCAAGTAATCATCTAAAACCAATATGGCAAGCATTCAATTCAGAATTGATTTGCATATTTGAGTTAGCTGATTAACTTAATAATCTTAGGGCGTGTTGACAATTAGTGTAGCAGGATCATGGCTGCTGCTAGGAAAACGAATCCGGCAAAACTGCCGGCTGTCTTCTCGTAT
>NZ_JACOAF010000057.1 GCF_014269285.1 Rufibacter sediminis | reverse complement strand
CGTCTTCCGGGTTCGCGCTGTTGTTTTAGCCTTGGCCAGCAGGCCTGCCGCATGCGCGGCACCAGGTCTAAAACAAAGGCGCTCTCCCGAAAGACTGGTTTTGTTGCGTTTAGTAGAAGTTCTTCCTGCTTGGAACAGCGAACCACCCCCAGCCCCTCCTTAGCCAAGGAGGGGAGCTTTTCGGCAGGACCTTATTCTCCTCCTCTGATCTGCGGAGCCTTATTCCCCTCCTCGGAGGGGTTAGGGGTGGGTTTAGATACCCATGGTTCAAGTCTGTGACTTGGACCCAAAATGGCCGGAAGTTTGCAAATCAGTAAGCCGTTAACTTTTGAGAACCTTCCCTACGCATCTATATCCTTTATAGCCAGAGCGCGTTTTAGGCCTTCTTTCTGGAAAAGGGGCTGAAAACGGAGGTTGCTTTCGTGGTGGATACCCGGTTTCTATATCTGCTTCGGGTTCAGTAATTTTGCGCTTCTTTTGATAGAACATGATGAAATCCTTTCAGCCGAGCGCGTTGCGCCGGAGCGTGCATCTTGCCATGCTGCTGGCGCTGGGCGTGGCCATGCTGCTGTACACGGTCTGCCGGCTTCTCTTCTACTTTTTCAACCGGGGCTTTTTCGCGGAAACCTCGTTCTCTGATCTGCTATACCTCTTGTGGGGCGGCCTGCGCTTTGATCTGGTGGCGGTGCTGTACACCAATCTGCTGTTCATCGCGCTCATGCTGTTGCCGTTTCGGTTCCGGCACCATCCGGTTTACCGGAAGGTGGTGAAATGGGTGTTTCTGGTCTTTAACGGGCTGGGGCTGGCGCTCAACTGCATCGACTTTATCTATTACCGGTTTACCCTGCGCCGCACCACCGGCAGCGTGGTGAAGGAGTTTGCCAACGAGAACTGGGGCAGTTTCGCCTCCAGCTTTCTCGTTGATTTCTGGTACGTGGCGGTGATCTGGCTGGGCTTGGTAGCGCTGATGGCTTGGCTGTACAACCGCATCCGGCTGGAGAAAGCGCCGGTGTACAATCCGTGGTTCTACTATCCGTGGCACACGGTGCTGCTCGTGTTAACCGTGGGTTTGAGCATTGGCGCCATGCGCGGCGGTTTCCGGCACAGCACGCGGCCCATCACGCTCAGCAACGCCGGCGAGTACGTAGAGCGTCCGCAGGAAATGTATATCGTGCTCAACACGCCGTTCTCCGTTATCAGAACTATCAACAAAACCAGCTACCAGAAGGTGGAATACTTCCCTGAGCAGGAGGTGGCGCAACTGTACTCGCCCCTGCACCAGCCCACCGATTCGGCCCGGTTCCAGAAGAAAAACGTGGTGGTGATTGTGCTGGAGAGCTTCGGAAAGGAGGCCGTGGGCGGCTACAACCACCATCTGGAGAACGGCACCTATACCGGCTTCACGCCGTTTCTGGACTCGCTCATGGGGCACAGCAAAGTGTACTGGAACTCGTTTGCAAACGGCCGGAAATCCATTGACGCGCTGCCCAGCGTGCTCACCAGCATCCCCAGTATTCAGGAACCGTTCGTGCTTACGCAGTACGTGAGCAACAACCTGCCCAGTTTGCCGCGCACCCTTGGGCAAAAGGGCTACCACACCTCCTTCTTCCACGGGGCACCTAACGGCTCCATGGGGTTTGACGCGTTCATGAACCTGATTGGCGTGCAGGACTACTACGGCATGACCGAGTACGGCAAACCCGAGGACTTTGACGGCATGTGGGGCATCTGGGACGAGGAGTTTCTGCAATTCATGGCCGGTAAACTGAACACGTTTCAGGAGCCGTTCATGAGCGCAGTGTTCACCACCTCGTCGCACCACCCGTACAAAGTGCCGGCGCGCTACCAGGGCAAATTCAAGAAAGGACCCTTCGAGATTTTTGAGTGCATCGGGTACTCAGACATGGCCCTGCGGAAGTTCTTCCAGAAAGCCAGCCAGGCCCCGTGGTTCAAGAACACGCTCTTTGTGATCACCGCCGACCACTCGGCCACCCACACCTTCTACCCCGAGTACCAGACTGCCTGGGGCAACTTCGCGGTGCCCATCCTTTTCTACGCCCCCGGCGATGCGGATTTCAAAGGCGTGGAGCGGGAGCGCGTGGTGCAGCAACTGGACATCATGCCCACTGTGCTGGGTTACCTGGGCTACGACCAGCCGTACTTCTCCTTCGGGAAGAACATGCTGAATCCGCAGGAAGGCAACTTCGCGATCAGCTACCAGGGCGGCTATCAATGGACCGAGGGCGATTACTTTCTGCAGTTCAACGGCACCACCACGCTGGGGCTGTTCAACTACAAGGAAGACAAGTTCCTGAAGGAGAACCTCAAAGACAAGGAGCCACTCATCAGGGTAGCCATGGAAAACAAACTGAAGGCATTCATCCAGCAGTACAACAACCGCATGCTGGAAAATCAACTTACGGTGAATTGATTGCTGATTGTTTATTGTTGACATCTCGTTTAGGGGCTGTTTTGGGGAAATGGCCCCTAAACGATCTGCCCTGGCGGAGGATCGCATACGGCACCTGCAAGACATTCAGTCTATAAAGTCTCAAGCTGGAGAACAATGGCCCCTCGTTTTTTATGAATGCATCCAGATGGATGACGTGTTTCCGGCCGTAGCTCTGTCAGGATGAAATAGAACAGTCGTTTGTAGTTTCGTTGATTCTGTGCGCTGGCTGGCTTTAAATTTAACCTTCGCTTTTTGGCAACATCGTTGGGTTTTCCGTAGAGGAGAAAACGTCACCTTCTCTACAGAACATTATGAAAAAGGAAACCTCCGCCCCACTTGCAAGTCGTTCCATCTGGCGATCAGGAATTTTTGTTGCCCTCACCAGCCTGTTTCTGCTGGGTGCCTGCGAAGCGAAAAAGCCGGTAGACCAGGAAGCGGAAGACCGCGACAATGCCACTGACATCACCGAAGACGCGGACCCAGACAGCACCGTTGAATCACCGGCCACCACCGGGTACATCGCTCCATCTGCGCCTAACCTGGGGTAGAGGCGCACTGCTTCGGTCAGATTTTCGGCCAATAGCTCTGTGCGGGCATAAATATTTTTGGCCCCGAAGCAGATCTACAGATTTGCCCTGTTTTGTAAAAAACAGCCGATAAACGGCTTGGAGCGATTGGTTTCTCAAAAGAAACTAGCCGAAAGGGGAACAGAATCTGTACAATAGTTGTATATACAACAGAGCGACGTATATTTGTCGTGCCAATGGCAACAAGCCCATGAAATTAGAGGACGAAATAAAGCAGAAATCATTTGCCAACCCTTACCTGCGCATGGTGGTCAACGTCATGTTCACGGGTAATTGGCTGCAGAAAGCGCTTTCCTGCCAGTTGAAACAATACGGGGTGTCCTTGCAGCAGCACAATGTGCTCATGATTCTGCGGGGCCAGTACCCTAACCCGGCTACGCTGGGCCTTATTCAGGAGCGCATGCTGGACCGGGAGTCCAACGCCACCCGTCTGGTAGACAAACTGCTGGAGAAAGACCTGGTGACCCGTTGCCAATGTGCGGGCAACCGCCGCAAGGTAGATATTCTCATCACCGAGAAAGGTCTGGACCTTCTGAAGCAAACCGATGGAATTATGAGCGACTTGGAGGAAAAGTACCGCCACATCACGCCCTCAGAGGCGACACTGGTGGGCGAGCTCATGGATAAAATCAGAGACTGCCGTTAATATTTTTTTACCTATATAGTTGTATATACAACTCTTGTTTACACAAAATAAAGTTATGAGCCAACTAGAAAATCAACCGCTGTTACAGCCTTACCAGAAAGGTGCTCTAAACCTGAACAACCGTTTAGTGATGGCCCCCATGACCCGCAGCCGGTCCAATAACCCAGAGAATGCCCCTAATGAGCTGAACGCCCTGTACTATGCCCAACGCGCCAGTGCCGGTCTTATCATCTCAGAAGGTACGCCGGTAAGTCCGCAGGGCATCGGCTACATCAACATCCCGGGCATTTACTCGGCTGCGCAGGTAGAAGGCTGGAAAGAAGTGACTAAGGCCGTGCACGAGAAAGGCGGGAAAATCTATGCGCAGCTGTGGCACGTGGGCCGCATGTCGCACCCAGATTTCCACCACGGCGACTTGCCAGTGGCACCCTCAGCCATCAATCCTAATGACCAGGCCTTCACCGCCGAAGGTTTCAAACCAACCGTGACGCCGCGCGCTTTGGAGACTGCTGAAATCAAAGCCATTGTGGAAGATTTCAAAAAAGCCGCCGCTAACGCGGTAGAAGCCGGATTTGACGGTGTGGAAATCCACTCTTCCAACGGCTACCTGTTCCACCAGTTCTTCAGCCGCTGCTCCAACCAGCGCACCGATGAATACGGCGGAACCGCTGAGAACCGCGCCCGTTTCTTCTTCGAGGTGCTGGATGCCGTGAAAGAAGTCATCGACCTGAGCCGCGTGGGCGTTCGTCTGAACCCATCCATGCACGAGCAGTTCGGCATCACCGTGGATGAGGAAACCGCCCCTACGTTTGAGTACATCGTGCAGCGTCTGAACGACTACAACCTGGCTTATCTGCACCTCACTGAGGCGTCCCCTAAAGTGGCCGAGCTGCCGTATGCCATCAAAGAAGTAGCCAAGCATTTCCGTCCGCTGTACAACGGCACGCTCATCATCAACGGCGGCTTCACGCAGGAAACCGGTAATAAAGTGCTGGAAGACGGCCTTGCCGATTTAGTGGCCTTCGGTCGTCCGTTCATCGCCAACCCCGACCTGGTAGAGCGTTTCGCGGAGAACGCCGAGCTGAACGCCCCGGATTACAACACGTTCTACAGCAACACCGCCGAAGTAGGCTACACCGACTACCCTACCCTGGCCGAGGTTTCTGCCTAACCAACCAGAACAATACACAACTGCATATATAGAAAATGGCCGCACGCTTTGTGCGGCTTTTTTCGTTTTAGGGGTGTTTTGTGGAAATGAAGCTAAAACGGAACCTACTCCAGCTTTTCTATGGCGCGGAAGTTACTTCCGTGACTTGCACTCACTGCTCAGAAAGCGCCACCCACCCCTACCCCTCCGAGGAGGGGAGTTTCTCCAACTAGAGTTTTCCTAAATGAAGATAATTCCCTCCTCGGAGGGGTAGGGGTGGGTTATCCGCTTGTGTC
>NZ_JACOAF010000005.1 GCF_014269285.1 Rufibacter sediminis | reverse complement strand
TGGTGACGGGCACTTGTTTTGCCGAGGTGGGCATTGATGTGACGTGCATCGACGTGAACGTGAAGAAGATCGAGGACCTGCGGCAGGGTGTCCTGCCCATCTACGAGCCGGGGCTGGAGGAGATGGTGCTCCGCAACGTGGAGAAGGGGCGCCTGCACTTCTCCACGGACCTGGCCTCGGCCATCAAGGGCTGCGACGCGGCCTTCATCGCGGTGGGCACGCCCCCGGGGGAGGACGGCTCGGCGGACCTGAAGTACGTGCTGGGCGTGGCCCGGGAGATCGGCCAGCACATGGACGAGTACCTGGTGGTGGTGACCAAGAGCACCGTGCCGGTGGGCACGGCCAA
>NZ_JACOAF010000056.1 GCF_014269285.1 Rufibacter sediminis | reverse complement strand
GCACTCCTCTTTTGGGGGCATTTTCTTCAAAATGCCCCCAAAAGAGGAGTGCCCGTTTTTACTTATAGGCTTAGCACCTAAGCCAAAACGCCTTGGAAATGCAGTAAGAGCAAGAAAATACCTTTCTAGAGCTATAAAAAGCGGATGGCTCTTTCCCTAGCGTGCTAGGAAAACGCAGATTTCAGAACCTGAAAAAAGAATAAATGTTTTTCGTACACCTATTGCATTAATTATAAAAGAAAACTAGTTTTATGTCAATTCTTCAAATGCAGCCCATAAACGCAGTAGCCGAATAAGCTATTGCTAATTTTTAGAAGCTTACTGGAAACGTTTCCATATACTTAAATTCTACCCTATGAAAGTAATTTCTACCTCTACCCCAACAAACTTGGTTCTAGGTCAGGCGAAAGATGCTCTTGATACGGTTTTATGGAAACGTTTCCAGGAAGGCGACAGCGAGGCCTTCGCGGAACTCTACCGAACCTACGTGCAGGTGATCTATAATTTCGGCCGGAAGTACTCCGATGATGAAGCCCTGCTGGAGGATTGCATCCATGGGCTGTTCCTGGACCTCTGGAAGAACCGAGCGAACCTGTCCCAACCCAAATCCATCCGGTTTTACCTGTACGCCTCCATCAAGCGCAGAATCTATCGGGAGGGGCAAAAGAGAAGAGAGCAGACCTTTGATGATTTCACCGAGATGGACAGAATGTGCGCCGAGGTAAATGACTCCATTGAAGACCTGCTGGTGCTGGCGCAAGGCAAAGCGCAGCAGAAAGCTTCTTTGAAGCAGGGCTTACGTTTATTGCCCGCGAACCAACGGAAAGCCATCCTGTTGAAGTTTTACAAAGAACTCAACTTCCAGGAAATCTCCACGGCCATGAACATGAGCATTGATAACGTGTACAAATTGGTGAGCAGGGGACTGCTGTCGCTTAGAAAAAATGTTCAGAACGTGCATCTGGCTTAAAGAGGCGGACCTAATTGCCCTTTCATTGGGAAGAGAGACGAGCGGCAGAAAAGCTTGATTTTAAGTTCTTTTCAAAAATAGTTGTTCAACCATGTCCAATTCCCCTCCGGTTATTCTCTTGATAATAGAACTAAGGAATAAAATTTGGAGATGGATCGGTTTCAGAAATACAGGCATTATTCTTCTGATGACCTTGTGGAAGATAGTTCCTTCTGGAGCTGGGTGTTGCGAGAAGAAAGGGGGGAGGATGGTTTCTGGAGTGAGTTTATAGCCAGTCATCCAAATCAGGCAACGGCGGTAGAGATGGCTAGAGAAAAGGTTCTGCAGTTGAACAACGCTGAATTCAAACTCCCGGATGATAAAGTAGCCTCTCTCTGGAATAAGATCACGCAGGCCAGTCGCGTAGCGTTGCCATCAGAAATGGAGCAGGAGAAAACCGGTACTGGTGCTGGTTGATTGAGTGCAGTAAAGCTGTAAGTCAATTTGTTTCCCAGAATGCTGAGTAATGATTCCTGCTTCAGTTGAGTGATACGATTTTTGTAGGTAGAAAGAAGCTCTGTTTCTTTCTACGGATTATAAACCGTCTTTCATGTGTGAAAACTGGGGCGGGTGCTCTGCCTGGCTTCTGAAACGCCTGGGGAGCACCCGCTACTTTTATGTGCCAGGTAGCACAAAATGTTACATCCACCAAAAGATTTACTGTTGATGAAATTCAAGTTACAGGTGCTGTTATGCCTCTTGCTGTGCGGGATCGGGTTGTCAGTTCAGGCACAAAAGAAAAAATCTGCCAAGGCGAAGGATAGAACGGTTTGGCTCAACCACTTGGATAAAATCGTTCGGCCGGTGCTGTCCAATTTGGCCGAGGATCGCCTGAAGGAGAGAATGCCGGTAGCGCTGTCCAACAAGATCGATAATAAGAGCTCTCGGGAGAAAGTATCGTATCTGGAGGCATTTGGCCGGGTGATGAGCGGCATCGGGCCGTGGTTAAACGCCGAGGGAGGGTCCAAAGAGGAGGTGGCGCTCCGTCAACAATACAGGCAGTGGGCGCTGCAGGCCGTGGCAAATGCCGTGAACCCGGCGGCCAAAGACTACATGCAATGGAACGGGGGCCAGCCTTTGGTAGATGCCTCTTTCCTGGCGCTGGGTTTGGTGCGTTGCCCCTGGCTGTGGGAAAATCTCAGTGCTCCGGTGAAGGAGCAGGTGGTCACCGCGTTCAAAACTACCCGGGGCACCGTGCCAGTGTTCTCCAATTGGGTCCTGTTCACGGGCATGATAGAGGCGTTCTTCTGCCAGTATGGGCTGGAATATGACGCGGTGCGCATAGAATATGGCGTGCGCGAGTTCGCCAACCACTGGTACGTGGGCGACGGCATGTATTCAGATGGGATGAATTTTGCGCAGGATTACTACAACAGCTATGTTATTCAGCCGTATCTGGCTACCATTCTGAGCGTGGTGAATGAAAAAAGGAAGAGCTACAACTGGTACGCGCCCAACCTGCTCAAGATCACCCAGCGCTACGCCGAGCTGCAGGAACGCATGATCCACACCGATGGTAGTTTCCCGGTGATTGGTCGGTCCATTACCTACAGAGGCGGAGCTTTCCACCACCTGGCGGATATGGCGTACCGGAAACAGTTGCCGGCGTCGCTGAGCCCGGGGCAGGTGAGGAGCGCCTTGAGCGCGGTGCTGAACAAGACGCTGGAGGCGCCTTCCACTTTCACCAAAGACGGCTGGCTGAACATCGGGTTGTACGGACATCAGCCTGATGTCGCGGATTTTTACATCACCACCGGAAGCCTATACCTGTGTGCCACCATCTTCTTACCTCTGGGCCTGCCCGAAACCGATCTCTTCTGGTCAGCGCCTGCTACCCCCTGGACCGCCGTGAAAGCTTGGAGCGGTCAGTCTGTACCGGCAGATCATGCGCTGGACCTGAAATAGGGTTCGTCTGTGGGATGTCCGTTTTCAAAGGACCAGATAATTTCGTTACTTTTAGAATCTGAAACGCCTCAAAAGGTACGGAGGTCGTAAGGTTTCTGTCACTTAAAGGCTGTGTCCATCTGTTTTGCGGCTGTTTTTCTGAAAACAGCCGC
>NZ_JACOAF010000055.1 GCF_014269285.1 Rufibacter sediminis | reverse complement strand
GCAGCGCCAGCACCGAGGCCAGCAGCTCGGTGCTGTACTGCTTGGCCTCCACGGCGTGGTAGACCGCCGGCGAGGCCAGCGCCAGCAGGCCCACCGCCAGCGCCGCCGCCCAGGGCCGCAGGAAGTGCCGGGCCACCGGCACGAAGGCCGCCAGCGCGGCCAGCCCGCACAGCAGCGGGAACAGGCGCAGGGCCATCTCCCCCTTGCCCAGCAGCTCCACGGCCAGCCGCTCGGCCCACAGGAAGCCCAGCGGCGCCTTCTGCTCGTAGG
>NZ_JACOAF010000054.1 GCF_014269285.1 Rufibacter sediminis | reverse complement strand
AGCCCGGCTTCCACCAGCTCCACCTGCGCTTCAAGGACGCCAACGGCCGCTGGGGCATGACCACCGCCCGCACCTTCTACAAGGAGAATTTAACCCAGCCTCCCACTTCCACCGTGAAAGTTACAAAAGGGGAATACTACATTGACACGGATCCTGGCTTCGGAAAGGGCACAAACATTCCGTTTATCCCTGCCCCAGACCTCACCAACATTGCCTTCACGCTAGACATGTCTAAAATTTCAGTGGGCAATCATAAACTGTTTGTGCGGTTTCAGGATCAATATGGCCGGTGGAGTGCAACCAGTGCCAATGATTTCAAAGTGGAATCTCCAGCAGAGTTGATGGTAAGTATTGGCACAATCAATGGTCCATTGTGCGCCAACGGTGCCGTGGCCATTCCCTTTACCGTTTCGGCTGCTTTTGGTTCCAATAACGTGTTCACGGCCCAACTCTCAGACGCCAATGGTACTTTTACCAACCCAATAGCCATCGGTACTTTGAAAGGAACAGATTCTGGTTCAATAGATGCTCTTATACCTGCCAATACCCCGGCGGGCGTAAACTACCGGATTCGAGTTATCTCCAGTTCCCCAGATAAGATTAGCGCCGCCAACTCCACGGCCTTAACCATTAATAGACTCCCTGAAAACTTCACCCTCAGTGGGGTGACCAGTTCATGCCTTGGCGCGCAAACGTATACTACTACCATCCTTTCGGAAGGCAGTTTAACCTACGCTTGGTCTGTTTCCGGAGGCGGAACCCTGGCGGCAGACAACAACTCTGCTACCGTTACTTGGACCACGCCTGGTACGCACACCATAAAACTTACTGCCACCAATGATTGCGGAAGCAGTGTAGAAAAAACTCTTGCAGTATCTGTTTCTGGCGCTGCACCTACCCTAACGCCTACCATCACTACAGAAGGAAAATGGATGCATTCGTCCACTGCTCCAGCAGGGGCAGGCGTAACCGGTTACCAGTGGTATGAGAACGGCGGAGCTATTTCAGGGGCTACGACCCCTTCATACTTTGTAAACAACAATGCTGCTTCTTATACAGTAAGATACCAGAACGCCTGTGGCGTGGGCCCAGAATCTAACCCCGTTACCTATACTGACGAAAAGCAGAATCAAACCATTACATTTGCTGCCATTCCTGATAAAACCTATGGTGATGAACCATTTAAGTTGGAAGCTACAGCAAGTTCAGGTCTCCCTGTAAGTTTTGAAGTAGAAAAGGGACCAGCAACTGTTACGGGCAACATCTTAACTATAACAAGGGCTGGTGAAGTAATCATACTTGCTCTGCAAGAGGGAGACAGTAAGTTTAATCCTGCACCTTCAGAAAGACAGAGATTCGAGGTTAAAAAAAGTGCACAAACAATCTCTTTTACGCCGATTTCTGATAGAGTTTTCGGAGATGCTCCTTTTAGTATTAATGCAGATGCGAGCTCAGGCTTACCGGTGGATTTAGAAATTGTCTCTGTTTCTGATAATGCTTCAATCGAGGACAATATAGTAACTATCAAAGGAGTAGGAAGTGTTACTATAAGAGCTTCCCAAGGTGGCAATTCTAATTACTTACCAGCAATTAGCAAAGATCAAACCTTTTGTATAAGTATCAATCAATTAGGCTCTATTGCCGGGAACACTGATGTGTGTTTAGGAAAACAAACCTACAGTGTACCGCAAATGGTGGGAGCAACCTACTCTTGGAAGCTTTCTGGAGGGGGCACCATCATTACATCAAACAATACGGCTACTGTAAACTGGACTTCTGTGGGAAGTTTCAAAATTGAGGTAACAGCTTCCAGTAATTGTGGAGAAAATGAACTCTCAACTAGTTTGCAAGTATCGGTTGAAAATTCCCTTCTACCAAGTGTAGCAAGTAATTTACTACCAATTAATGGAGCAGTTGGGCTTTCACTACCTTTAAATCTTTCTTGGAAGCCCTCTGACAATACTGATTTCTATGACCTCTATATTTGGCCGGATAGTATTGCAACCCGCCCTGAAATTCCTTTTGCTTCTAATTTACGCGACATAAACTATGTTATAAGGGAAGGCATCAATTATGGTATTTGGTATAAGTGGCAGGTAGTATCCCGGAATAAATGTAATAGATCTGAAAGTAGCGTTCATAAGTTTACGTTAAGACAGTTGCCAGACATATTTGTTTATAATGTTCAAACACCCGAAACAGCAATTGCTGGAAGTAGTATTGGGGTGCGTTGGAAAGTTTCTAATAAGGGTGCCGGAAGTACATTGGCAGAAACCTGGACAGATAATGTGTATTTATCTTCAGATACCATTTTTGATGCAAGTAATGATATTCTGCTGGGTACAACCAGAAATGTAAGTTATCTACAGCCCAGCCAAGTCTATAACGGAGTGGCAAATTTCCCAATCCCAGTAAGCGTATTTGGACAATATTATGTATTTATTACCAGCAATGCCTTGATACTTGAAGAAGACAGAACAAATAATACAGCAAGGTCAATCAACTTCATACCTATCACTGTAGTTCCACTCCCTGATTTAAGACCCGTATCCATAGCCATGCCAGCTACTGCTTTTGGGAATGATTCAGTAACTGTAACTTATAGTTTCAAGAATGAAGGAAACGCAACAATCTTTAATAACACATGGACAGATCAGGTTTTTATTTCTCCAGATTCCAACTTTATCGCCTCCAACTCACATTTATTAAGCACTGTTACTTTAAGGGCTATTACATTACCCAAAGATTCTACTTATACGCAAAGACATAGAATAAAAATCCCTCATAGTAAATATGGAGACTATTACGTGCACGTTTTAAGTAACGCAAGTAGAGGTTTTGAAGAAATCTCCAGAGATAACAACATTAATTCGACTAAAAAAACCAGTATAAAGCTACGGCCTCCAGCAGATTTAGTAGTGACTGATATATCTGTTCCTACAGAAATTTTTTCAGGCTATCCCATTCAAATAAATTGGAAGGTTCAAAATCAAGGTGCTAATGGACCTATTGAAACTGCTTGGAGTGACAAGGTATACATTTCCAAATCACCGAGCTTTAATATTAATTCGGCTACCTATATTGGTAAATCTATTTACACAAGAGACAATGATTTCTCACCAGACGCCACCTATTTACAGAGCGGAAACTTCAAATTACCTGATAGTTTAAGTGGCAAATACTATGTATATGTCGTAGCCGATGCTGATAGTACCGTGTTTGAGTATACGTTTGAAGAGAATAATCTTGCTAGAAGCAAGCAGCAATTCACGATTAATTATGCCTACGCTGACTTAGTTGGGTTACAAGGACAGATAGAACTTGACTCTATAAACCTTGGAGAACCTATTACATTAAGCTGGATAACAAGTAATAAAGGACCTAACACAGCTTTTGCTCAATGGACTGATGGAATTTATCTTTCCAGAGATAGGCAGTTGAGTTCAGATGATATTCTATTAGGCGAATACCTTAATACTGGTGATTTATTAGCAGGAGAAGAGTTTACTCGTACTGTCAAACTGAGTATAAGGGACGCTCTTGCGGGTAACTACTTTGTACTCGTAAATTTAGATCGCTCTAATACAATTCTGGAATACGATTCGGAAGGGAAAAACTTAAATGAGAATAATGTTCTTGTTTTGCCAAAGGGTGTTTACGTAAAAAGCTATGGCATATCAGACTTGGCTATTTTGGAATTCAGTACGGGAAAACAGTTATTTTCTGGACAGTCCTTAGCTCTTAAATGGCAAGTTGGTAATATAGGCACCTCCAATCTAGCTCTAAAGCAAGATTTTTGGAATGATAGGATATACCTCTCTGAAGATAGTATTGCGAATCCGGATGTGGATATATTATTGACCACTCGTTTCAACAATAATAAACTTGCTTCCGGTGAGAGTTACACCCAAAATGCTTCCATACAGCTACCGCCCGATAAGATCGGGGATTATTTTTTGATTTTGCGTACAGAGGCTGACTCTGTTAACTCAAATGATTTTAGTAATTCCAATAACACAAAAGCTATTGCTGTTTCCATTTCTTTAACGGACCCAAGTGATTTATTTATAGAACAACTATCTCCTCCACAACAAGTAATTGCAGGCCAACAATTATACATTCCCTATACTATTAGTAATAAAGGAAAAGGGAAAACCAATACCCCAACCTGGAGTGACCAAATATTTTTAAGTACAACACCAACCTTCAACACGGGTTCCCTGGTGCTAGGCATTGGCACGAAGGAGAGAAATGGAGAACTTGCTCCAAATGAAAGCTATACAGATAGCATTCTTGTTAACATTCCTCCTAGTTTCTCAGGCTTTTATTATGTTATTGGGTTTGCTGATGCAAACAATAAAGTATATGAACATCTGGCGGAGGATAATAACAGCAAGGCTACATTAATTGAGATTGTGCCGCCAGTTCCTTCTGATTTTATAATCACCCAGGTGGGAGTGCCGTCAATTATAGGTTTGGGCGATGACTTTCAATCTGAGTATATAATAAAAAATGCTGGAACAGGCCGAGGGCTGGGAATCTTAAAAGATGGCCTTTACTTCTCCTCTCCTAATGCTACAATTCCGGATACTGATAAAGATAAATTATTAGGAGTTCAGTTGGGCTACGTTGATCTACAACCTGGTCAGAGCATAACAAGGTTTATAAGTACCAAGGTAAAGGATATCAATCCTGGAGAATATCGGGGCATTACAAGTACAGACTTGTTAAATAATATTCTGGAAGCGAGTGATGAAAACAATCATAAAGCTGCTGATAATAACACCGATATTACGATAAGTGAGTTGGCGTTAGGTATCGAAAAAATTGCACTACTTAACAATGGAGACCTGCGCTATTACAAAATTCAAGTAGAAGAGGACTTGGATTTAGTTCTCACTCTAAGTAGCAACCAACCGGAAGGGCAGAACAAAGTATTTATTGCTTATAATAGGGTACCTACTTCATCCGACTTCGATTTTCAGAATGCAAATATTGTTTCCACAAATCAGCAAGTATTAGTTCCTGGTACTAAGGCCGGTACGTACTATGTGTTAATTCAATCAGATACGGAGTTTGCACAAGCCCAGCAAATTAAAATCTTTGTAAAGGCTCTACCATTTTCAATTTTAAGTATCACTCCTGATAAAGTAGGCCAAGGGAGGGTTACTTGTAATTTGACTGGAGCCCGCTTTACCCTTGACACTGAAATTTATTTACAAAATTCAAAAGGAGAGAAAATAGTACAAGCTTCTATTATAGAATTTGTCAGTAGTATGCAGTTAAAGGTGCGTTGGCAATTGGAAAGTGTTCCGGTGGGTAGATACGATGTAATGGCAATAAACGAGGAAGTAGAAGCTGAAATGAAACAAGGCTTGGAAGTTGTGCCTGTTGAAATTTTTCAAGTTGCTGTTCAGGAACAAATACCAACCCAAATTAGAGCTGGCACTAATGGACTTTTTGCATTTAGAATGGAGAACACTTCTAATGTAGATATACCTTATATACAATTTTTAATTACTATTCCTTCAAATACCCCTGTTACTACATATTCAACTAGTAAAAATGTTATAACAAAAAGTAAGATAGATTCTTTATTTGAGAAAGCACAGGTAAATGATTGGGAGGAGCGTACTTTAAAGCACACAAATAATGTAGTTAGGGATTTATCTCCTGGTGAAATATTTACGGTTAATCTTCAAGTAAAGCCCACTTTGACTGGAACCTTAGATGTAAATTTATTTGGATTAGGATTTTCAAACCAAGGATTTAAGCAAAACCTAGATAGTTTAATTGAATACCACAGAAAAATCATTCTTAGCACTCCGGGTCTTTTTAATACTGAATTCAGAAAGTTAGCGTCTAATGCAGGTGCTTTTAGAGATTCGGTGGAATCAGTATTAATAAGAAGGGGATTACTGGCCCCAATAGACAGTCCTAATAACTTACATTTTGCAGAAAAGAGTATTCAGGCAGATATTTGTTCTACTTGTGGCAATGCACATACTCAATTAGAAGCTAATATAGCTAGTACTGCAACTGGCACAGCAAACCCAGAATTATGTAGAAGACAAAAATGTGATGATGCAAGAATAAACTGCACTTTGCCTCTTTTAATTGAGTTAGGCGCACAAGGGCCTTTTGCAGCTAGGGCTGGAATTAAAGAATTTGGTGAATTTATTTGGGATATGTTTACTGGAACAGCTAGGGATGTCGTTGAAAATGAAATAACAGGAGAACCAAATCCGTGTTTAGAAATGTATCGATGCTCAGGCGTTCCCTCTTCAGGAAGAGGAACTGGTATTTTCCGGAGGCGGATTGATCAAATAGATGAGGCTACCAGTGAAGACGGGACTAATGAGGATCCTTGCAATCCACCTCCAACTCCTCCAAGTAGTACAAAAAAATACCCTGTACCGGTTATAAGAGCAGGAGATCCCAATGATATTACTGGTCCAAAAGGATATGGGCCACAAAGGTTTATATCAAACCAAAATGCTATACCTTACACGGTTCGGTTTGAGAATGATCCAAAGTTAGCCACTACAGCGGCGCAACTAGTTACCATTGTGTTACCATTAGATGAGCAAGTCAACCCTTTAAGTTTGCGAGTTGGTTCCTTTGGCTTTTCAAACTTTTCATTTCAGGTACCCGACAATATTGCTTCATATACCAAGGTATTAAACCTGCCAGACTCATTAGGGTATGACGTAGAAGTATCAGCCGGTGTAGATATAATAAATAAAATTGCTTCTTGGACTTTTCAAACGATAGATCCTAAGACAGGCTTACCGCCTACTGACCCATTATCAGGTTTCTTGCCTATTAATGATTCAACTGGTCTTGGAGAGGGTTTTGTCACTTACAGTGTTAAGCCAAAAGCAAATGTGCAAACTGGCGATTCTATTACTGCCCAAGCAACCATTGTTTTTGACATTGAAGCTCCTATTGCCACCAATACTTGGTTTAATGTTATAGATGCCACACCTCCTAAAACTCTGGTACAAAAGCTGCCTGAAATTAGTCCGGGAAACCAAATACCAATTCAATTTGGGGGTGAAGACGATGATTCAGGTTCTGGTATTGGTTCCTATGCTCTGTATTTTAATAAAAATAATGGCCCCTTCTTAAATTATGGAGAGTTTAGAAGGGATAGTGTTGCTATATTCAATGGAGAGCCGGGTAGTAAGTACCAATTCTTCTCATTAGGTATTGACAATGTAGGCAATGCCGAAGAAATGAAAGATGCTCCTGAGGCTAGCACAACTATTCCCACAGGTAACCGAGCACCAGTATTCAAATTAAATAGTAAGCCAATCACAAGGCTATCATTGAGCGGTTGTTTAGACTCTCCTATTGATCAATGCATTACAGTTACAGATCCTGAGCAGGATCTAATTCAATTCACCTTGGCTTCAACTGCTAAAAACTTAACTACCACACTTACTACTACTGGAATTGGTTTTTGTATCAACTTGGTGCCAAAACCAAACTTTATTGGAATTGACTCTTTGCAGATAAGTGCCTGTGACAGCACTGGCAACTGTAGTGTTATTAATTTAATAGTTAAGATTGATACAAACCCTGTAGTGACCTTATCACCCTTTGAGGATGTAGAAGAGAACACTCCTGCTTTTGTTTTATCTGGAGGTTCCCCAGAAGGTGGTATTTATAATGGCCCTGGTGTGAAAAATGGAATTTTTGATCCAGCAATTGCAGGATTAGGCACCTTCAAAATTACCTACTCCTTTACAAATGCAAATGGCTGTGTAAGTACAGCACTCCAGGAAATAAAAGTTATTAAAAGCAATCGGGAGCAACAGACAATTACTTTTGCCCAACTAACAAATAAAACATATGGTGGTAAACCGTTCAAACTATTTGCAACAGCTAGTTCAGACCTGCTAGTAAAATTTGATGTAGTTGAGGGACCTGCAATTATCTCAAATGATACTCTTACCATAACAGGTGCTGGCATTGTAAAAGTAAGGGCTTCTCAGGAGGGTAATGATCATTATGAAGCGGCTGAACCAATAGTAAGAAGTTTCATAGTTGAAAAAGCTTCTCAAACTATCACTCTTAGTGGGCTTGAGCCTTTGCCTGATGATCCAGATGGTAACCGAAGGTACAGAATCATTGCTTCTTCTTCATCTGGTCTGCTTGTGACCTTTAGCGTGTTGAGTGGCCCAGCTACTATCTCTGGTAATATTCTCACGCTCTCTGGTTCTGGGGAAGTAAGGATACGTTCTTCCCAAACAGGTAATGCCAACTACCTGCCAGCTCCTGATTTAGATCAAACTCTCAATTTCAACAAGGTTAATCAAACTATCACCTTCAATAAGCTTTCTGATAAGACCTTTGGAGATGCTCCCTTCAACCTTAGTGCAACAGCAAGCTCTGGTTTACCTGTGACCTTTGAGGTAGAAAGTGGTCCGGCAACTATCAATGGCACTATAGTCACCATAACCGGAACCGGAGTTGTTGTTATAAAAGCAACTCAATTAGGTAATGAGGAATACTTTGTAGCGACACCAGTCTTTCAAAGTTTCACCGTTAAAAGTACTGCTCTTTGTCCTAACACTGGCAATATCACATACGAACGGTGGGACCATGTTCCTTCAAAATTAGTGGAACTTCACCACCTTCCTACAAATGTACCACCTACTACCACCGGTATACTTACCTCGTTTGTAGTTCCTTCAAACATGGGAGAGAATTACTTTGCGCGTGTGAGAGGCTATTTATGTGTACCGGTTAGTGGGCAATACCGCTTCCATTTAGCTGCTGATGATCGTGCAGAGTTGCTCCTAAGCACGGATGATAATCCAGGTAACAAGGTGAGGATAGCATATCTCCGTAAAGCATCCAAGCCAAGCAGGTACAATGAGTTTGCAACCCAAGAGTCAGGCATGATTAACTTAGAGGCGGGCAAACGGTATTATATTGAATCGGTTATGCGAGAATTCAGGTTCAAAGACCACCTCTCCGTTGCCTGGACCAAACCCGATGGCACCATGGAAGTTATTCCGAGCTCTAATCTGACGCCATACACTACTTCTGAAGTTCTTCTAACAACAGTTATTTCTCCAGAAATAGAGCAAACACCACAAATTCAAACATTGGATTCGTTTACCGCGCATCCTAACCCATTCTCAGACAAGGTAGCCGTTGGTTTTACACTGGCCGCCGAAGAAGAGGTAATCCTGGAAGTTTACAACTTGCAAGGACAACTAGTTCAAACATTATTTGCAGGAAAAGCCATGGCCGGGAAAGCATACCAATACGAGTTTGATGGTAGTAAGCTTGCTAACGGAGTCTACATCTGCCGAATAATGGTAGCTGGCAAGACAACTGTTAAGAGGCTGCTCTTAGACAGGTAGCCTACCAGATTTATAAGAAAAGAGGCTTCTAAGGGAAGCCTCTTTTCTTATAAATCTGGTAGGCTGGAAATCTTAAATGGGCAATAGTGAACCTTCTTTTTTACGCCTATTTTCAGAAAAAGGCTCTGAAACACCTTTCGGCTTAGGGCGTGTTGACAATTAGTGTAGCAGGATCATGGCTGCTGCTAGGAAAACGAATCCGGCAAAACTGCCGGCTGTCTTCTCGTAT
>NZ_JACOAF010000053.1:49918-51110 GCF_014269285.1 Rufibacter sediminis | reverse complement strand
GCCGGTCCGTGATCTCATAACGACGCATAGGCTTTTTGATACTCTAACAACTGCCAGGAAAAATAATTCTACAATTGTCAACGCGCCCCAGGACGATTTTTAAAAAGAACCATCAAAACGCCAGTCCCAGAGAAGGGCAACCACCAGGGATTGCCCCTACAAAAAAAAGCCGATGAAGGTCTGCACCAACATCGGCTTTGAAGAATCTCAGTAATTGACAATCAGCTATTAGGTCAGCATGCCGCCGTCTACCTGTAGGGTTTGGCCGGTTACGTAGGCAGAAAGGTCAGAGGCCAGGAACACGGCGGCGTTGGCCACATCCTCGGGGGCACCTCCGCGCTTTAGCGGAATGGCTTTGCGCCACTCGGCCACCACGGCGGCATCCAGCTCGTCGGTCATGTCGGTTTCAATGAAGCCCGGGGCGATGGCGTTGCTGCGGATGTTGCGGGAACCCAGCTCCAGGGCCACGGATTTGGTGAACCCGATGATGCCGGCTTTGGAGGCGGCGTAGTTGGCTTGTCCGGCGTTGCCTTTGATGCCCACCACGGAGGTCATGTTGATGATGGAACCGCTTTTGGCGCGCATCATGTGCTTGGTAGCGGCCTTGGTCAGGTTAAACACCGATTTCAGATTGGTGTTGATCACGGCGTCCCACTGCTCTTCAGACATGCGCATGAGCAAGCCGTCTTTGGTAATACCGGCGTTGTTCACCAGCACATCCAGCTTCCCGAAGTCCTTCACCACATTCTCTACCAACTGCTCGGCCTGGGCGAAGTCAGCCGCATCGGAACGGTAACCTTTGGCCTGAATGCCGTACTCGGCTAATTCCTGCTCCAGGGCCTGGCCTTTCTCCACGCTGGAGAGGTAGGTGAAGGCCACGTTGGCACCCATTTCGGCATATTTTTTCGCGATGGCCCGGCCAATGCCCTTGGAGGCGCCGGTTACTAAGGCAATTTTTCCTTCCAGTAATTTCATAGTGCTTCTTTAAAGGGATTCCGCCGTGCGGCGAACGCTCCCCGGTTCTCAGCACCAAATATACTAATTGCCCGCGGGAGCCAAAGAACCCATGTCAGGTTTTCAAAAGGAATGACCGTTTCAGGTCTGTTTTCAGGAAAAGAGCCCCAAAACGCTGGGGAGGAATATTGTTTAAGCAAACGTTGTAGAGCTATCCAGATGCAGCGTTTTCCGTCCC
>NZ_JACOAF010000053.1:4249-49752 GCF_014269285.1 Rufibacter sediminis | reverse complement strand
AAACCCGCGCCATAGTAAGGCCATAGAAAAAGAACCATAAGAGATTGTCCCAACAAAAGACCAGAACTGCCATGATCAGCAGGAGAAATTATTCCCTACCTCCTTCTAAGAGGGACGAAAGAGTTGTCCTACAGTACCCGTGAGCTTACTTGCAGAAACGCTTGAGCAGGTCATTGGCCTGCGGAGAACCCAGTTCAAAGGCTCTTTGCCAATCGGCGCAGGCGGCTTTCTTGTTTCTGCGGGTGTGGTTCAGAACGCCGCGGTTATAGTAGGCCTGCACCATGTTCGCGTCCAGGGAAATGGCTTTGTCATAGTCTTCCTTGGCGGGGTTGTACTGCTTCTGGCGCATGCGCAGGTTGGCGCGGTTCAGGTAAGCCACGGCGTAATCGTCCTGCAGGGTGATGGCCTGGCTGAAATCCTGGGCGGCCCCCTTCATGTCTTTGAGGCGGGCGCGGTTGAGTCCCCGGTTGTTGTAGGCTTTGGCGTAACTGGGCTGGTGCGTGATGGCCTGGTTATAATCCTCGATGGCTTGTTTGTACTCGCCCCGGTTCTGCTTGATGTCGCCCCGGAATTTGAACGACTCGGCATCATTGGGCACCAGGTTAATGGCCTGGGTGAAATCGGCGAAAGCGCCGTCAAAGTCTTCCATCTCGTACTTGGCCACGCCCCGCAACCGGTACAGGCTGCCGTCGTTGGGCTTCTTGGCGATGGCGGCATCGTACTCGCGCACGGCCCCGGAATAATCATCTTTGCTGGCCCGCTCCAGCCCCTCGCGGTAGTGGGTTTTCGCGGTTTTGCAGCCACTGGCCGCCACCGTCAGCAGCAGAAAAAAGAGATAGATACGGGCCAAAGGTCTGGTTGAAGAAAGCAGTCGCATATTGTTGTTTTAACTCCTGCTACATACTGTTTTTATAACATATAGTTATAGGTAAATATTTTAGCCGAACGAGGCGAATGCCTCAAAATCTGGCTACAAGCCTGAAAAACAAGCAGGAATACGCCGGCAGATTTCCAAATGAACGCCGCCTGATGTTATTTTAAGCCTACTTTCTCTTAAAAGGTGAAAAACCTATTCCGCACGACACATGCCTGACACCAACGTAAAGAACATCAGAAAAGAACTTCTCTCCAACAACTGGTACACCCTGCACAAAGTCACCTTTGACTACCGGAAACCGGATGGCACCTGGGAGACCCAAACCCGCGAAGCCTATGACCGGGGCAACGGCGCCTGTATCTTCCTCTACAACCGTAGCAGCAACAACATCCTGCTCACCCGTCAGTTCAGGATGCCCACCTACCTGAACGGCAACGCAGACGGCCTACTGGTGGAGACCTGTGCCGGATTGCTGGACAACGACAACCCCGAGGACTGCATCCGGCGCGAGACCGAGGAAGAAACGGGATACCAAGTGTCTGAGGTACGGAAAGTATTTGAAGCCTACATGTCGCCAGGTTCGGTCACGGAGAAGCTCTACTTCTTTGTGGCCGAGTACAGCAAGGACATGAAAGTGACCGAAGGCGGCGGCCACGCCGAGGAGCAGGAGAACATTGAGGTGCTGGAACTACCGTTTGCTGAGGCCCTCCACATGATGAATACCGGCGAGATCAGAGACGCCAAAACCATCATGCTGCTGCAGTACGCCCAATTGCACCACCTTCTGGCGGTGTAAACTCGTTTCAGGGCTCTTTTCAGGAAAACAGACCCAAAACAGGTGCTGGAAACGTGCCGGAATTGCCTTACTTTGGGTCTTCTAACTTCTGTTCACCATGAAACACCTCAAGCCATTTCTTCTGCTGGGCATCTGCTTCCTCACCATTTTCTCTTTGTCTAACTGCTCGGCCCAGAAAGCGTCCTCGGCCTCGGGTAAAAAAACGGGCTCTAACGGGGGCACGGTCGTGTACCTGGTGCGGCACGCTGAGAAAGCCCCTTCCTCCGGAGCCATGACCGATGACCCGGACCTGTCAGAAGCGGGATTGAAGCGGACCGAGGCCCTGAAAACCCAATTGGCTTCCGCGCCCATCGCGGCCTTCTTCGCCACCAAATACAAGCGCACGCAGCAAACGCTGGCGCCGTTGGCTTCGGCCAAAAAACAAACCGTCCAGCTCTACGAGGTCAAGGATAACGCGGCGCTGGTGCAGAAAATCAAGCAGGAATACCCTGGGAAAACCGTGGTAGTGGCCGGTCATTCCAACACGCTCTTGCCCTTGGTGGAAGCCTTCGGCGGAACCAAACCTTTCGCTGAGATCGCCGACCATCAATACGATTACCTGTTCAAAGTCACGCTGCAGGAAGGGAAAGCGCCATTGGTAGACGTGCAGAAGTACGGGGCAGCCTCGGTGGCTCCAGCCAACTAAGCGTTCCTTTAGCTGAACGAGCCATTCGTTTCAGGGCTGTTTTCGTGAAAACGGCCCTGAAACGAATGGCTTCTTCTTTTCTTATCCTTGCTCCACCCCAGAATACACGGTTTTGTCGGCGCGCATGAAGAGCAAGTGCAGGGCCAGCGCCAAAGAGGAAAAGATCAGCCCCACGGCTACCACGCCGTTCCATTGCCAGAGGTGCCAGGCCTGGCTCGCGAGGAACGTGCCGGAGGCGCCGCCCGCGAAATAGGTCACCATGTAGATCGTGTTCAGGCGGTTGCGGGCCTCGGGGATGAGCGAGAAAATGAACGTCTGGTTGGAGATGTGCGTGGCCTGAATGCCCAGATCCAGGAGAATCACGCCAATCACCAAGCCAATGATGCTGCTGCCAGAGAACCCGAACACCACGTAAGAGACCACAATCATCGCGATGCTGATGGTGGTCACGGTGAAGGCATCGCCTTTGTCGGTGAGTTTGCCCATGTAACCCGCGGCCAGCGCCCCGCCCGCGCCCACCAACCCGAAGAGTCCGGCCACGTCACTGCCGGCGTTGAACGGCGGCTCTTCCAGCAGAAACACCAGCGTGGTCCAGAACGCCCCGAAGGTAGCGTAACACAGCGCGCCCCGCACCGCCACCAGCCGCAGCATGGGTTGTTCCTTGATGAGGTGCACCAGTGATTTCATTAGGTTTTTGTAGGTGCCTTTGAAATCCGGATGAACCTCGGGCAGAAGGAAATAGAGCGCTCCCCACAACACCAGCATCATGCCCGCGGCAATGTAGAACATGGCGCGCCAGCCCAGGTGCACGCCCACAAACCCACTGATGGTGCGTGAGAGCAGAATCCCGATCAGCAGGCCGCTCATCACAAACCCCACCGTCCGGCCCCGGGCCTCGGGCTTGGCTAGATGCGCCGCCATGGGAATCAATAGCTGCGGCACCACTGAGGTAGCGCCAATCAGGAAACTGGCCGCCATCAGCATCTGGATGTTCACCGCGAAGCCCGCCAGCAGCAAGGCGATGATAATGGCGGCAAAATCTACCATGATCAGCCGTTTGCGGCGCAGCATATCGCCCAGCGGAATTATGAAGAGCATGCCCACCGCGTAGCCAATCTGGGTGAGCATGGCCAGGCTACCCGCCGAGGCTTCGCTCACCTGAAACGTTTCTGAGATGCGGCCCAGCAGCGGCTGGTTGTAGTACAGGTTGGCCACCACCAAGCCGGTGGTGATGGTCATGACCCAAAGGTTGAGCTTGGTGAGTTCTGGGTGCGCGGGAGAAGAGGTTGGAGTTGCCATGATAGAAGGAAGGCCACCGACAGGTACATTCTTACCTAGGATTTCCGGAGCGGCCAATTAAAGTGCGAGTATACGGCTCTTCCGTTTGTTTGTCTATACCGTTACCTGCTTTCTTCCGGAGGCAAAAGATCCGTTGGAAAATTGCCTCGGAATCATAAGAGAGGCTGCCGAAAAGAAAGGAGCCGTTTCAGGGCTATTTTTTAAAAAGACAACTAAAACGGAGGGCCTGATTCCCAAATTCAGGACTCATTTGAACCGGAGAAATCAGGAATGTAAGGCGTTGGTACCGGGCAAAGGCCCGTTGGTGTAGAAGTTTTCGGGCGGTGGGGCAGAAGGAATAAGTTTGATCATTCCTTAACCAAACGCCCTATGAAAACCTCTACTTTCGCCAAAACCATCGGAGCAATTTTACTTGGTCTCACCGCCTTCACCGGCCAGGCTCAGGTACACCCCGGCAAGATAAGCGGCACCGTGAAAGACAGCCTGCACCAGAACGTGCTGCCGTATGCCACCATCCAACTGAAGAAATACACAGACGCTGCCTTTGTAGAAGCGGTGATTTCTGATGACAAAGGCAATTTCCAGCTGGCCAACCTGCCCCATGGCCTCTACTTTATAACCGCCGATTACCTGGGCTACAAGAAAGTGAAAGTAGACTCGCTGCGCGTGGGGGAAACCGATGCGGCGAAACCACTGGCGCTGTTCCTGCCCCTGGATGCCAAGCTGTTGAAGGCCGTGACGGTGACTGGCTACAAACCGTTCATTGAGCAGCAAGCCGATAAACTGGTGCTGAACGTAGCCGATAGCCCATTAGCGGCCGGAGGTACGACGGATGAAGTCATCACCCGGGCACCGGGCGTGGTGGAGCAGAACGGGAATTTCCAGGTGCGGGGAAGAACCGCGCTGGTGTTGATTGACGGCAAGAATACCAACCTCAGCGGCGAGGACCTGAAGAACTTCCTGAGCTCCATGCCTACCAACGGAGTCTCAAAGGTGGAAGTAATCGCCAACCCGTCCGCGAAGTACGATGCGGCGGGCGGCGCGGTCATCAACATCATCACGGCTAAAAACAAGAATTACGGCACCAACGGCACTCTGACCCTGGGCACCGGTATCGGGCAGAAAGCCCGTTACAACGGCGGCCTCAGCCTGAACCACCGCACTCAGAAACTGAACGTGTACGGCAGCTTGGACCGCCAGCACAGCCAGCCGTTCACCACCATCACCTCAGACCGCATGCTCAATGAGGAAAGCCGAATTAGGGAGCGTTCCCACGAGGTGAGAACCCAGGACAACAACTCGTTCAAAGCAGGGCTGGACTATGATTTCAGCAAAAAGTCATCGGGCGGCATTCTGGTGCGCGGCATGCTGAACCAGCGCCGGCGCGTGGGTACTACGGTTTCGCGGGTAAGCCAGGGGGAAATGCCCGGTGACCTTTCTACCGTGGACATTTCGGGTAAAAGCCGGGTGGTGAGCCCCTCGGTGAACGTGTTCTACAAAACGCTGCTGGACACCGCGGGAACCGAGCTGCGGCTGGGCGCCGATTACTTCAGCTACGGCAAAGACTGGCAGAACCAGTTTTCCACCCGGTATTACCACGGCGGCGGAGAAGAAGCCCAGCCCGCCTCTTTCCTGCGGGATAACTCCCCGGCTAGCAACAGCATCCAGACGGTGACGGCCGACTTGGTGCATCCTCTGAAAAAAGGCTCCCTGGAAGCCGGCCTGAAAGCCACTTTCACCAAAACCGACAATGACATCTTCTGGGAAGGCCGCACCGCCGCAGAAGGAGACTGGGCCGTGGACGCCGGTAAAACGAACCACTTCGTGTACCGCGAGAACATCAACGCCGCCTACGCCACTTACAATACCACGTTCCGGAAAGTGAGTTTGCAACTGGGGCTTCGGGCCGAGCAGACCAACACCAAAGGCACTTCCCTTACGTTGGAGCAGGAAAACGAAAGAAACTATTTCAACTTGTTCCCGAGCGTGTCTGGGCAGTATGCGGTGTCAGGGAAACAGCAGGTGGGCGTGTCTTACCGCAAGAAGATAGACCGCTTCCGGTTCGATATCGTGAATCCGTTCGTGATGTACCTCAGCCAGTACTCGTACGCCCAGGGCAACCCCAACGTGCAGCCGTCCATCTCGCACAACTTTGAACTATCACACACGCTCAATAACTCCCTCTTCACTTCGTTGAGCTACGGCCGCCATCTGAACGTGCTGTCTGAAGTGGTGAAGCCGCTGGAAGGCACCAACGCTGTAGTGAGCTCCTACGCCAACTTCAACAGCGCCGACCAGTGGAGCGGGACCATCACCCACATGAAAGGCTTTTACTCCGGCAAGTGGAACACCAGCAACACCGTAGGGTTTCTGTACGCCCAGGTATTTGCCAACGGCGCCGCCCGGTTCCGCGATGCCCGCGGCTCCTTCATGCTCTCCAGCAGCAACACTTTTCAGCTAGGCAGAGGTTTCAAAGCCGAAATCTTCGCTTCGTACATGTCACCCATGACGTTTGGGGCCTATGCCTTCAAGGCGCAGTACAGCGGCAACGTGGGCCTCTCCAAAAGTGTGCTGGAGAACAAAGGCACCCTCACCCTCAACGTGGCCGATGTGTTCAACACCCGTACCACCCGCTATGAGACCGAGTCGTTTGGGGTGCGCAGCCTCAGCGAAAACAAAACCGAGAGCCGTCTGGTGCGCCTCAACTTCTCTTACCGTTTCGGGAACAAAAACGTGAAAGGCAGCAAAAACCGCAAGACGGGCAACGAGGAAGAGAAATTCAGAATGGAAAGCAACTAGCCTTCTAAAGCGAAAAAAGTAATCCTTCCGCTTTGGGGCCGTTTTACCGAAAACGGCCCCAAAGCGGAATCATGGCAGAGTTCCGGTTTCCTGGTAAAGGAATCTTCCAGATATGTATTCAAGCCATGGCCCCGCCGGAGAGATGCTGGAGAAAGGACAAGCTCACCCACATATAAAAGCTGTTTACATGGCGAATTCCCAGAAGTTGCCCATCTCTACATCCATCAAGTCCGCAGGAAAATCAGCGGGGGATTTTCGTTTCTCTGGATTTGGCAATACATTTAGGAACAAGCTTCCCCACCTGGCGGGGCGGCTTTCTTCTCTGACCGCATCACTGGAAATGGCTCTTTGGCAGTATATAAAAAAACACCGCGTGGTTCTGGCGCACCTAGGCGTGTGGCTGGGTTTTCTGGGCATGTGGGCTCTCACCTCGGTGTCCTTCAAACTGAGTGCGCTGGGTTTGCTGGGCATGTGCGTCACGTTTCTGCCGGCCGCCTTCGCGTTCTATGGCAGCAATTTCCTGCTGTTTCGGTATCTGCCGGGGCAGCAGTACCGGAAGCTGATTTTGGCCGAGGTCTTGTTCTTTGTAGGCTGTTTTGTGGTGCTGGTGTTCACCATCCACGTGTGGCGACCCCTGGCGTTCCAGGACGAAGTGATGTGGCCCACCCTCCGGACGTTTACGGCCTGGGCGTACTGGCGCGATTCGCTCTGGCTCTACGTGCTGCTCTCGGCACTATCTTTAGGCTATTATTACCTGCGGCAGACCGGCAAGAAAACGCGGGAACTGAAACTTACTCTGCAGCAGAAACTGGAAGCCGAGAAAGGCAAGCTGGAGGCCGAGTACGCGTTTCTGCGGGCGCAAATCAATCCGCACTTTCTGCACAACACTCTTAATTTCTTCTACGCCAAATCATTGGGGCACTCAGACGAACTCTCAGACGGCATTCTCACCCTCTGCGACATCATGCGCTACTCCCTGGAAAGCGACGAAGACCAGAACGGCACCGTGCTGCTCACCAAAGAAGTAGAACACCTGCGCAACGTCATCAAAATCAACCAGCTGCGGTTCAGCCACCGCCTGCAGATCGATTTCCAACTGCGGGGCGAGTTGCACGGCTTGCGCATCATTCCGCTGGTCTTGATTACGATGGTGGAGAACGCGTTTAAGCACGGTGAACTTACCAATGCCGCGCATCCGCTGCGGTTCACCTTAGAAGTTGACGCGCAGAACCAGCTTTTCTTCACCGTGGCCAACAAAAAACGGAGCGGCCCCAAGGAAACCTCGCACGGCATTGGGCTGGACAATACCCGCAAACGGCTGGCCGCCGCCTACCCCAACCGGCACCTGCTGGAGGTGCAGGACCAGGAAGATTTCTACACCATTGCCCTGCAAATTCAATTACCGGCGGTCGCCCAGCCATCAACCAACGTTCACGTATCGGCCGTTCCGGCGGCCTTTTCCAACTAGCCTACTTCTATGAACTGTCTCATTGTGGACGATGAAGAACACGCGCAGGAGGTCATCAAACACCACCTGAAACAGGTGCCCGCGCTGCAACTGGTGGGCGCCACCACCAATCCGCTGGAGGCGCTGCAAATTATCAACTCCCAACCCATTGACCTGGTGTTTTTGGACATTCAGATGCCGGAGCTCTCGGGGCTGGACGTGGTACGCGCTATTCGGGGCCGGTGCAAAGTGATTATGACCACCGCTTACTCAGAGTTCGCCGCCGAGGGTTTTGACCTGGAAGTGGTGGATTATCTCCTGAAGCCCATCTCGCTGCCCCGCTTCCTGCGGGCCGTGCAACGCGCCTTGCCGGTGGAAGCAACTGCTCACCAAGTGCCCAACGCGCTGGCCGAGCCGCTGGAGAATGACTATATTTTTGTGAAAACAGAGCTGAAAGGCAAGATGCTCAAGATTAACCTCCCAGACATTGATTACGTGGAGGGCATGAAAAACTACGTGGCCATTCACCACAACGGGCACCGCACCTTGGCGCTCCTGAACATGAAAGCCTTGGAAGAACGCCTGCCCGCCAAGCAGTTCATGCGCGTGCACAAGTCCTTCATCATCGCCCTGAACAAAATCACCGCCATTGAGGGCAACCAGATCCAACTCCAAAACATCAAAACAGACATCACCCTGGGCGACACGTACCGCAGTGCTTTCCATGACATCATGCGCAAGAAACTGATGCAGTAGAGTTTCGCCAGTTCCTGTTTTAAGCCCGTTTTTAGAAAAGAGGCCTGAAACCAGGTTTAGGTGGGTACGTGATTTGCTGCCTGCCGCAAGAAAGAGTATGGGTTAGGCTGTTCTTGCCGATTTCTGTTGGTAGGCAGGAGGTAAATTTCAAGTTAAGCTTTCGCCCAATACTTTTGCGTGAGTTGTCTGATCAATTGCATGCGAGCCTTCAACCTGTGGGGCTGCAACAGCGGGAGAAAGTGGTCATGGGTGGCGTAAAAGCCTTGGTAGAATACCCAGAAACCCAAGGCCAGGTAGGGCATGGCGGCCAGTTCCTCCTCTGAGAGCGTACGAATTTCGCGGTAAGCCGATAGAAAAGTGGCGAAGGCCTGGTCAGCGGTTTCCTGCATCATTTTCCCATAGTGCACGTCAAGGCACAAGTGTTGCCAGAAGACCATGACATCGTTGACCAGATACCCACGGCCCAGAAAATCGAAGTCAAAAAGGGTGAGTTTCTCGTCGCCGTCAAAGTGGAAGTTCTTCGGGAAGAAATCATAGTGGCAATAGCCAAAGGAGAAGGAACTGGTGTTGAATTGCTCCAGGCGCTGCTGGGCTTTCTGAGCCGCTTCCTGTAGCCACAAGTAATCTTCCCGGTCTTCAGAAAAGAAGTCCTTTATGGCTTGGATAGGCTTGGTAAGCGTGGTTTCAGCATCCAGGATTAAACGCGCATCGCTTAAGGGAAAGGAGGCAGAAACGTTATGAAACTTGGCCATCTCTCTACCCAAGAGTTGTAATTGTTTTTCGTTCAGAAGGGGCACCCTGCGGCCCGGCGCATAGGTGAACAACACGGCCGGTCGGTTTCCTTCAGCAGCGGGTAAGGTTTGGATCACGTGACCGGCTGCATCAGAAATTGGGTAGGAGACCGAGACTTCGGCTTGCGCTAAGGCAAGGAGCAGATCCGTTTCAGCTTGAACCTGGGCGTAGTTTCTATGCGAGGCGCGGTACACCCGCAGGATATAACGGGCATCCGCTGCGGTGATCAGGTAGGTATCGTTCACGCCTCTGGTCAGAAACTTGCCTTGCACCGTGCCCAGGTTGTACTGCTCTGATACAAAGGAGGCAAGCGCGTCGGCACGTAGGGTGGAATAGGCGGTGGGAAAGACGGAAGTCATGGCACGGTAATGTTAGGGAATAAATACTGAATTTGCCCGAGATGTTTACTTATCGTTAAAATTGGGGGCTTACACTGGTTTGGAGATCAACCCTTTGCCTTCGCTCTCGTTTCAAAATGGGTGTTATTGTTCCAACCATTTTGAAACTATGAACCAGGAAGAAGAAAACAAACAGCAAGATCCTACCCAAAAATTTGATGCGCCGCCATTCTCTGAGTCCACCCAAAGTGAGCCGGGCGAAGAATCAGAAATGAAGATCAAACCCGATCACGGCGAGGAATCCTACAAGGGATCGGGGAAACTGGTGGGCCGCAAAGCCATTATCACCGGCGGCGACTCGGGCATCGGCAAAGCCGTGGCCATCGCGTTCGCCCGCGAGGGAGCCGATGTGCTGATCTCGTACCTGAACGAGGAGGAGGACGCCCGCGATACAGCCCAATGGGTTGAAAAGGAAGGCCGGAAAGCCATTCTAGTGCCCGGCGACATCAGCGACGAGGCGCACTGCAAAGCCATTGTGCAGCGCGCGGTGGACGAGTTCGGGCAGATTGACATTCTGGTGAACAACGCCGCCTTCCAGATGGCCCGCGAAAGTTTGCAGGACATCCCCAGCGATGAGTTCGACAAGACGTTCAAGACCAACATCTACGCCATGTTCTACCTGTGCAAGGCCGCCGAGCCCCACATGAAGCCGGGCAGTACCATCATCAACACCACCTCGGTGAACGCCTACAAACCCTCGCCCATGTTGCTGGCCTACGCGGCCACCAAAGGCGCCATCCAGAACTTTACGGCCAACCTGGGCCAGATTCTGGCGGACAAAGGCATCCGGGCGAACTGCGTAGCTCCCGGCCCCATCTGGACCCCGCTCATTCCGGCCACCATGCCCGAGGAGGCTGTGAAAACTTTCGGGAAAGATACGCCGCTCAAACGTCCCGGCCAACCGGTGGAATTATCAGCGATTTACGTGTTGCTGGCCTCCGAAGGTTCCAGTTACATGACCGGCTCCACCATTCAGGTCACCGGCGGTACGCCCACAATTTAGGGCTGATTTCAGGAAAACGAGCCCAAAGCGCTCCTTCCGGTTCAGACGGGAGGAGCGTTTTCGTTTTAAGGGTTGTTTTAGGAAAAAGGAGCCATAAAACGTTATTTCTTTTGATGGGGCTTTTGCTTTTCTATGGCGCGGAAGTGGTATTAAAGTAAATTCTCCTCTCTTTGTCATCCTGAAAGGACTTTGTAGGCAAACGGTAATAGCGCTTACTACAAAGCTTTTCTAGTTCGTCCACAAGATCCTTTCAGGATGACAAAAGAGAGAGGGGAAACCTGAACATAAATCAGCAAATGCCATAAGTCAGCAACTGCCATTATCACCAAGTGCTACTCAATACCCAGGGTTTTCCTGATTTCAGCGGAATAGGTGGGGATTGGGCCGCGTTGCGATGCCACGTAGCCGCCCAGTTTGTTCGCCAGAATAGCGGCGTTGGCCGCCGTTTCTCCGGTGAGGTACTTCAACACGAAGGCCGCGCTGAAGGCATCTCCCGCGCCAATGGCATCGGACACCGTCACCGGCTCAGCGGGGGAGAAGGAAAGTTGCCCCTGCTCATACACGAAGCAGCCCTGCGCGCCCGCCGTGATGAGGATGACCTGCGGGCCATAATCCCTCGTAATCTTTTCCGCAAAAACTTCCAGCTCCAGTTCCTGGCCGTAGAGCAGGCCGGAAAGCGCTTTGGCCTCGTCTTCGTTCAATTTCAGGATGGTGCACAGCGGGAGCGATTCCCGGATGATTTCCGGGGTGTACGATTCCTTGCGCAAGTTGACGTCGTAGAAAATGTGGGTGAAGGGTTGCTGCTCAATGAGGTGCCGTACCGTTTCTCTGGAGGTCTGGTTCCGTTGCGCCAGGGTGCCGAAGTACAGCACATCATAGGTGATGCTCCAGATGTCCTCGGCGTTTTCGGGGAATTGGATGTAATCGTAGGCTACTTCTGGCAGGATGGTGTAGTCGGGTTGGCCTTTCTCCAATGTTACCTGCACGGTGCCGGTGGGGTGCTTCTCATCGGTCTGAATCAACGTCGTCTGCACGCCCAGTTCCGCTATCTGCTCTAGTGCCTGTTGGCCCAGGTCATCTTTGCCCACGGCGGAGAAAATATAGGCCTCGGCCCCGCACCGGGCAGCGTGGGCGGCAAAATTAAGGGGAGCGCCTCCCAGGTAAGGAGCCTCCTCAATGAGGTCAAACAGGATTTCACCGAAGGAAAGAATTTTCATGCGCGTAGGGGTAAGTGCAACAGGGATCAGGGCCTTTCTGCTAAGTTAGGATTGTTTCTGCAACCGGCGGCACCCTTGGCCCGGAACAAGCCGAAAAGATGAAACGGGAGCATCGGCTTTGTGGCTTGCCTGCGTTTAGGGCCTTCTTTTCAGAAAACAGGGCCTAAACGGCTTCTGAGTTATAAACTTGGCAAAAGCCCGATTATGATGTAGCTTTGCCTGTACATAACCTTACATCCAGACACATGGCATCAAAATATGATTTGATAGTGGTGGGAAGCGGCCCCGGTGGTTACGTAGCCGCCATCCGCGCATCACAATTGGGTATGAAAGTAGGCGTGGTGGAGAAAGCTGAGTTGGGCGGTATCTGCCTGAACTGGGGCTGTATCCCTACCAAAGCCTTGCTTAAGAGCGCACAGGTATTTGAGTACATCCAGCACGCCAAAGACTACGGCATTAACGTAGGCGAAGCCAGTGCTGATTTTGGAGCGGTTGTAACGCGTAGCCGGGGCGTGGCCCAGGGCATGAGCAAAGGCATCCAGTTCCTGTTCCGCAAAAACAAGATTGACCATATCGCCGGTTACGGCAAACTGAAGGGCCAGGGCCAGCTGGAAGTGACGTCTGAAGACGGCAAAGCCGAGATCTACGAAGCCGCCCACATCATTCTGGCCACCGGTGCCCGTTCGCGCGAGCTGCCGAACCTGCCCATTGACGGCAAGAAAATCATTGGCTACCGCCAGGCCATGGTGCTGGAAAACCAGCCCAAGAAAATGGTGGTGGTAGGTTCCGGCGCCATTGGCATTGAGTTCGCCTATTTCTACAACGCTATGGGCACCGAGGTGACCGTGGTGGAGTTCCTGCCCAACATTGTTCCGGTAGAAGATGAAGAGGTTTCCAAGCAACTGGAGAAATCCTTCAAGAAAGCCGGTATCAACGTGATGACCAGCTCAGAAGTGCAGTCTGTAGACACCAGCGGCGAAGGCTGCGTGGTGAAAATCAAAACCGCCAAAGGCGAAGAAACGATTGAAGCCGATGTGGTGCTTTCTGCCGTGGGTATCCAAACCAACCTGGAGAACCTGGGTCTGGAAGAGCTTGGCGTAGGCGTAGAGCGCGGCCGTGTCTTGACGGATGATTTCTACCGCACCAACGTACCGGGCGTGTACGCCATTGGCGATATCGTAAAAGGCCCTGCCCTGGCGCACGTCGCCTCGGCGGAAGGTATTATCTGCGTGGAAGCCATTGCTGGTCACAACCCAGAGCCGCTGGATTACAAAAACATCCCGGGCTGTACGTACTGCTATCCAGAAATCGCGTCGGTTGGCTACACCGAGAAAGAGTGCCGTGAACTGGGCCGCGAGATTAAAGTGGGCAAGTTCCCGTTCTCGGCCTCGGGAAAAGCCAGCGCCGGCGGAAACAAAGACGGTTTTGTGAAAGTGATTTTTGACGCCAAGTACGGTGAGTTCCTGGGAGCCCACATGATTGGCGCCAACGTAACCGAGATGATCTCTGAGATTGTGGTGGCCCGTAAACTGGAAACCACCGGTCATGAGATCATTAAAGCCGTTCACCCGCACCCTACCATGTCTGAAGCCATCATGGAAGCTGCCGCTGCCGCCTACGGCGAGGTGATTCACTTGTAGTAACGTCTGACGTATCATTTTGCAAAGGCCTGGGCTCTGCCCGGGCCTTTTGCGTTTTAGGGCAGTTTGGATAAAACAGGCTCAAAACAGAAACGATTTTAAGTTGTTGTATGAAAAGAATGAGATGGAGTTAAACCTTTCGTGTTAAGCAGACTCTAATAAGTTCAGATTTTCTAAATCAGAAGCGCTTTGTGGCCGTTTCTGTATAAAGATAACTAATCCAATACGCGTACTTTATTCCTCCTGCATGAAACATCACCTCTCGTTCTTTCTCCTTCTCTGCTGTATTTCGCTCCTTAGTACCACGGCCTTTGGCCAAGGTAAAATCACCGGTAAACTGCAAGATGCCACCACCAAACAACCGGTGGGCTACGCCACGGCCGCGTTGCTGGCGGGCGCAGATTCTTCCATTGTGGCCAGTGCCCTGGTAGAAGGCGATGGGAGTTTTGTCGTGGCTCCGGTGGCTGCCGGCCGCTATCATCTCAAAATATCGTTTGTGGGGTATGCCACCCGCGTGATGCCCAACATTCAGGTGACGGCTGCTGCGCCTAACGTGAACCTGGGGGTAATTGCCGTGCGGTCGTCTAGCACGCTGTTGAAGGCGGTGGAAGTGGTAGGGCAGCGGGCGCAGGTGGAATACGGCCTGGACCGAAGAGTGTACAACGTGGGGCAGGACTTGTCTACGGTGGGCGGCACGGCGGTGGATGTGATGCAGAACGTGCCCTCGGTGACGGTTGACCAGGAAGGAACCGTGAGCATGCGCGGAACCTCCAACATCACTATTCTGATTGACGGCAAACCCTCGGCGCTGAGCGGCCTGGGGCTGGACCAAATTCCGGCCAGCACCATTGAGCGCGTAGAAGTGATTACCAATCCCTCGTCTAAATACGACCCCAGCGGCACGGGCGGCGTTTTGAACATCATTCTGAAAAAAGAGAAGCAAAGGGGCTTGAACGGAGTGGCATCGGCGAACGCCGGAATAGGCAACCGCTACAACACCTCACTTAACCTGAACTACCGTTTCGGCAAATTGAACCTGTTCACCAACTATGATTTCCGGCAAGATTACAGAAAAGGCACCGGAAGCGTGTTCCGGACTAATTACAGGAGAGATGATGCTAAACCAGATTCCACTTCTTATCTGGACCAGGAGTCGGAAAACGAGAACCGGCGGGGAAACCATAACGTGCGTTTCGGGGCCGATTATCAGCTAACGGATAAGCAAAGCATTACGGGATCGGTGCTGTACCGCTACGGCTACCGCGAGAATGAAGGAAACACCTTTTACCGCTTCTTAGAGGAAGACCGGTCGCTCAACAGCACCTCCACCAGAACCACTTTCGGGGACGAAACCAGTCGGCTTTTTGAGTACACGCTGGGTTACCGGAAAACCTTTGACCGTGCCGGTCGCGAGTTGACCGCCGATGCCGTTTTCAACCACGAGGAGGAAACCGGGCAAGACGATTTCAGGCGGTTGTTCTACAACGCGGAAGGGGGCGAATTGGCCGATAAAAGTGAGTTGCAGAAAAACGAGGGGCTGGAAAAAGAACGGGAATTCTCCCTGCAGGTAGATTACGTGCACCCGTTCAGCGAGAAAGGCAAATGGGAGGCCGGTTACCGCAGCACCTTTGAACGCAGCGACGAAGACGTGCAAGCCACTGACTTCAACCGAAACACCGGCCGCTATGAAAACAGCATCAACCGCACCAACCATTTTATCTATGACGAGTGGGTGCATGCCGTGTACGGAAACTACGGGAACGCGCTGAACAAATTCAGTTACCAGTTGGGTGCCCGCTTAGAGCAGACCAACATTGTCACCGACCAGATTACCCAGAAGCAACGCAATAAGCAGGACTACCTGAACCTGTTTCCCAGTTTGTTTCTGACCTATGAATTCTCTGAGGAGCAGAAAGTGCAGACCAGCTACAGCCGCCGCATTGACCGCCCCTGGACCGGACAACTGAACCCGTTCCGGGATGTCTCGGACCCCTTAAACATACGACAGGGAAATCCTTACCTGCAGCCAGAGTTCATTGATTCCTACGAGGTCAACTACCTGCGTTTCTGGAAGGAGACCACCGCCACCGTAGGCGTTTTCTACCGCCGGATGACCGATGTGGTGCAAACCATCAGGAGTGACTTCAGGAATGAATTGGATCAGGATGCCACGATTTCTACCTTCCAGAACATCGCCTCCGGCGAATCTTACGGCGTGGAGTTAACCGGAACCGCCAACCTGTTTAAGTGGTGGCGCCTCAACGCCAACGTCTCGGGGTTCAACTACAAGATAGATGCCACCGAGCAGGGGCTGGCCACCAACAGCCGCCTAAGCTGGACCAGCCGCCTCAATTCCAACTTCACGCTGCCTTTCAAAACCGAGATTCAGCTTTCCATGAACTACCGTTCACCCACGGTGACCTTGCAGGGCGAGCGTTCTTCGTTTTACACCACCAGCCTGAGTGCCCGCAAGGAGATTCTGGGCGGCAAGGGAAACATCATTGTGCGGGTGCAGGACCTGTTCAACACCATGCGGTTTGACTCTTACACCTTCATTGAAAACCAATTGGAGGAAACCAGCCGCTACAAACCGCAGAGCCAACTGGTGTTCGTGGGCTTTAGCTACCGTTTCGGGAATACGGGCCAGAAACGGGAGCGGGAAGAAAAAGAAGGCGAGCTGCCGTCCGGCCCAGAACGCGAGGGCGGCCAGTATTAAGCAGCCGTTTGGTTTTGCCGTGTTTTCTGTAAAACTGGCGTAGAACACACTTGCAGTTAGGACATAAAAAAAGCGGCTTCTCCAGGAGAGAAGCCGATTTTCTGACTTAAAGTTAAAGGGTATTAGTCATTATTCTTCTTGGCGTACTGGTCGTAGCGCTTAGGGTCTTTTTTGCGGTCTTTCTTTCTACCTATGGCGCCACCGGCCACGGTACCGGCTGCGGCCCCAATGACGGCCCCTTTACCGCCGCCCAAAATGGCACCTGTGGCGGCACCACCGGCTCCGCCAATCACGGCGCCTTTGGCTTTTTTACTCCAGCCTTTCTTTTCTTTCTTTACTTGCTGGGCTTGTGCTTCATGGGTGACACTTCCCCCTAATACAAATACAGAGCACAGCATGACCAAAGATATCTTCAGATTTTTCATAATCTTCGTTTGGTTGATGTTTTGTATTTTACGGGGTGATTAGTTCTCTGTTTTGTATGAATTAGAAGAATGTAGTTGGATTAAAGAAATATAAGTTCTTGTAGATGGCTTATGAGCAAACCTTACAGGGAGTTCGGTCCTGTTTGCGCGCCTGGGCCACGGTGATCGTTCCCGTTCCGCTTTTGCATTGCTTCAGCCGGTTGCAGTTGGGGTCCAGGTGATAGGTGGTGGCGCCTTTGCTCTCGCAGAAATACGCTTTCCCATTTTTAGAGGAAGTTGTGGCCGAAGTGGTGGAAGCCGTCTTAGGAGTGGCCGCCGTACTCTTTTTAGCTCCCGAAGAAACGTTAGCGCCTGATGCTGCATTGCCGCGGTTCTTTCTGAAATCCCAGGGTGCCTGCGGCGATGGCTGCTCCCACAAACCCTTTTTCGCGGCGCGGGCTTCTGCCTCCAGGCGGGCCAGTTCAGGGTCTTTGGAGTAAGCGGTGTAATGCCAGGCGAATCCTTCTTTCACCAGTTCGTGGTTCAGGTTGCGCCCGTCGGGCAAGATAATCTCGCCCACGGTGCGGCCGTAGCGGTCAATGTCATGCACCACCAAACCAACGGACTTGCCGAAGACCAGATCAGACGTGAATTGCCGGGCCCGGGTCCCGAAGTCCTGGTTTTTCTCAGGGCAGTCCACGCCCTGTAACCTGATGCGCAGCGGTTTTCCGTCTTTCAGCAGCTCAATGGTGTCGCCGTCTTTGATCGCGATGACTTTGTACTGGTTCTCAGCGGTCGTCTCCTCGGTTTTCTGATCCTGGGAGTAATCACGGCTCTGCTGGCAACCCAGGCAAAAAATCAGGAAGGCAAGCCAGACGCTCAGGGGCAGAGTTGGTTTCATGAAACGCATGGGTAGTGGCAGGTTAGTCATTCTCATAATACGCCGCAAAATAGCGCTTAGTGTCCAGTAAAACAGGGGGCGGGGAATAAAGTTGAAGTCCGGGCGAGTGGAAGGCCAGTAAGGCGAATTTTTGCCAAAAGCTTAAATCAGTAGAAAGCTTTTTGTCAATCTGTTATCCGGTGAGGTTTCTTGCCCAGGGTAATTATCGGAATGAAAATAGGCCTTTGTCAATTTGGTAAAACGATGTGTTGTAAGCTGAAATTATCTCAAGGATAAGTTTTAAAGAGTAAAATGTTTTTAACAAATTAAAAGCTTGAATACGACCCAACACCAACCTAACAAACATTATTTGGCTCTTTTATGCTCACGAGACTATCCAAGATTCCGTTCATCCTGCTGGTCATTGCGGTAATCCTGACCTTTTTTTTCCCCTCCATTCCTAGCGGGAAACCGATAGCAGGGCTGGACCCCGCCGACACGGCCTGGATGCTGACCGCCACGGCCCTGGTGCTCATCATGACTCCCGGCCTGGCCTTCTTCTACGGCGGCATGGTGAACCGGAAAAATGTGATCTCCACCATGCTGCAGAGTTTTATCTGCATGGCCATGATCTCGGTCATCTGGGTAATTTTTGGTTTTAGTTTGGCCTTCGGAGATTCAATAGGCGGCTTTTTCGGGAATCCGGCCACGTTCTTCATGATGCGGAACGTGCTGGACGGCGCTCCCTGGGAACTGGCCCCCACCATTCCGCTGGCCTTATTTGCCATGTTCCAGCTGAAGTTTGCCATCATCACCCCGGCCCTGGTTACCGGCGCATTTGCAGAGCGGATAAGGTTTACCTCGTACACGGTTTTCGTGCTGTTGTTCTTTATCTTCATCTACGCGCCGCTGGCCCACGCCACGTGGCACCCGCAAGGACTCCTGTTCAGTCTGGGCGTGCTGGATTTTGCCGGAGGTACCGTGGTGCACATGTCGGCGGGCTGGGCGGCCCTGGCCTCGGCCATCTGTCTGAAGAAACGGCACGAGGTAAGCCATTCACCAGCCTACATCACCTTTGTGCTCCTGGGAACCGGCTTGCTGTGGTTTGGCTGGTTCGGGTTTAACGCGGGTTCTGCCATGGGAGCCAACTCCTTGGCGGCTACGGCGCTGGCCACGACCATGACCGCCTCGGCCGCCGCCGCCCTGGCCTGGATTTTCTTTGACGGCGTGAAAGGCCGTAAGCCCAGCGCCATGGGAACCTGTATTGGGGCCGTGGTAGGACTGGTGGCCATTACGCCGGCCGCGGGCTTTGTGACTCTGCCGCATTCCATTGCGATAGGCGTTATCTCTTCGGTGATCAGTAATCTTTTGGTGGACTGGCGTTCCCGCACCAGCCTGGACGATACTCTGGACGTGTTTCCGTGCCACGGCGTAGGCGGAATGGTGGGGATGCTTTTAACCGGCGTTTTCGCGAACAAAGGCGTAAACCCCGCCATCCCAGATCAGGGACTGCTGTTTGGCGAAACCAAGCTGTTCCTGGTGCAACTAGGCGCTCTGGTTGGGGTTTCCATCTACGCCTTCGTCGGTTCCTGGATTCTCCTGAAAGTCACAAATCTGATTGCCCCTTTGCGCGTGTCTATGGAAGAAGAGCAACTGGGGCTGGACTTGTCGCAACACGATGAGAAGATGTAGCTGTGGTAGTATGCAGTGCGTAGCACGTAGCACGATAAAACAGGAAAGGCTCCCGCATACATGGGAGCCTTTCCTGTATTTAGGCCGTTTTCAGAAAACAAGCCGAAAAACACCCCTTACCTAAATAGCAACTGGCGCGAGTCTCCAGACTCGTGACACGGGATGAAGGGAGTCTCCAGACTCCCTTACGCCAATAGTATGCCCTTTCGCCAATATCCTGTTCGTGGTTCCCGGCGAGTCTGGAGACTCGCAGCATCCTTTGTCACGAGTCTGGAGTCTCGCGCCAGATGCCTGCAAGAACCGTGGCGCAAAAGACCTCGTAGCGTCCGGAACCTGCGAGCGTCTGTGACAAGACCTAAAGACACTCGTAGGACCTCCGGACACTATGAGGTCAAAGAGCTTACTTCTACACTTCCATGCCCACGGTGCTCGTCACCCGAATGGTGCTTCGGCCGCCGGCTTGTTTTTCCACCACAATCTGGGTGCTGATGCGTTCTTTCAGGGCTTCTACGTGCGAGATAATGCCAATCATCTTGCCGCTGGCCTGCAGGCTTTCCAGCGCATCCATGGCGATGTCCAGCGTCTCGGCATCCAGGGTCCCGAAGCCTTCGTCGATGAAGAGCGAATGGATCTGGGCTTTGTGGCTGGCCAGATCAGACAAACCTAACGCCAGGGCCAGGCTCACCAGGAAACTTTCTCCGCCTGAAAGGGAATTGACCGACCGGATGGCATCGCCCTGATACGTGTCCAGGATCTGCAGTTCCAGTTCGTTCTCGGAGCTCTTGAGAATGCGGTAGCGGTCGTTGAGGCGGTGCAGGTGGCGGTTGCCGAGGTCCACCAAACGGGCCAGTGTTAGACTCTGAGCGTATTTGCTGAACTTCTTGCCATCGGCGGAGCCGATGAGGCGCGCCAACCGATCCCAGCGCTCGGCCTCGCCTTTCTGTACATCCAGCTGCTGGGTAAGCTGGCGGTGTTTCTCACGCAGGGCCTCGTCTTGTTGCAGTTTCAGTTCCAACTGACCCCATTGAGTCTGACATTGTTCCCTCTCTTCTTCTAAAGCTTGGATGAGTGGCGCCAACTCAGGAAGAGTAAGTTCTGTGAGGTGGCGCTCTTTCTCACTTTCATACTCCACGCGGCATTGCTTTAGGCTGTGAGTCAACTCATGCAGCGTTTTCTGCAGTCGGTCCCGTTCCAGGCGCAGGCGTTGCGCTTCGTCCGGGGGCAGGAGCACGGCCTGCAGTTCGGCCAGTGACCCGAATCCCTCCGGTTTGATTTTCTGCATCAGCGACGATTCCAGCTCGGTCTGCACCTGGTGGTTTGCCTGTTGGTCTTTCTGTTTTTCCGATAGCTGGTGTCGGAGCAGGTTTAACTTTTCCTGCTCGCGCTGCAGCGCAGCCTCTGCAGCCTGAAGCTGTTGGGCAGTCTGAGTGACGGTTTGCTGCAACCGCTGTTTCTCAGTCTGGGGCTGTACGCCAGCTGGCAGCAACGCGTAGCGCTGGGCGAGGAGGTGCTGGAGCTGTTCTTTGAACGCGTGTAGCTGTTCGGTTTTGTGCTGTGCTTCGGTTTGCTTTTCCTGCAGGGATTGCGTGCCGCTGTTTCGCATGGATTGGGCCTGCACCAGTTTCTCCCGAAGCTCTGGGAGCTGCTTTTTCTGCTGCTCAAACGCTTGCCGACGGTCTTCCAGTTGGGCGAGTAATTCGGCACCGTTGTTCCCGGTGTAGGTGAGGCCGTAGGTGCTGAAAAATCCGCGGATGGTGTCAGAAATGACGCTTTCCTGCTCAGCAAGGTCTGTTAGTTCTTCCTGAAGTTGCGTGAGACGCGCTTGGGCCAGGGTGCGTTTCTGGGCTATTTTTTCAATTTCATGCCTAAAACGCTGCTGCTCGGTTAAGGATTTCTGCTCGTCCTGATGGGCTTTCTCTATTTGGGTTCTCAGGCCGCGCAGCCCTTCCAGAGTGTCGGTAGCCTGCTGGAGTTCGGTTTTCCGGGCGTTCCAGCTCTGGTGAATAGCGTCTGACACGGCAATCTCATGGGCCAGCTCCAAGGCCGTATTCAACGCGGAAAACTGGGCTTGTAAGGCCGCGTTCTGAGTTTCTAGACTTTGGAGTTGCTCCTGTGTGTGTTGTTCGGCCAGTTCCAGGCGGTGTACGGTGGCGGCTAGTTGGCGTTCCTGCCCGTCTAGTTGCTGCAGGCGCTGCTGCTGGCTTACTACGTTTTGCTCCGCTTCGCTCACCATATGCGGCTGGTGCTCGTCCACCAGCGGGTGGTGCGTAGAGCCGCACAGCGGACAAGGTTGCTCGGGTTGCAGTTGGGCGCGGGCGTCTTCATATTTCTGAATTTGCCGCTGCAAATCCAGAATCTGCTGCACGTCATTTAGTTTGTCCTGGGCCTGCTCGCGCTCGGTTTTGGTTTGGACCAATTGGGTGCGCTGCTGGTGCAGGGCCTGCGTGGTAGTGGCCAGGTGCACCTGTAAATCCTGCCGACGGGTTTCCTGCTGCAAGAAGGTCTTGCTCAAATCTAGCTGTTTTTCTAGTTGGCTGCACATGCTGGGCAGGCGTTGGCAAAGCTGTTCCAGCGCATCAGATTCCTGGCCTTGGAGTATGGTACTGACCTGTTGCTTCAGGTTGTCTAAGCGGGTTTTCTGCTGCTGCATCTGGCGCTCCAGTTCCTGAAGCTGCTGTTGTAGCTGCTTTTCGTTTTTGGCCTCGTTTTGTGAAATCAGGGCAGAATCAGCGTGCTCTTTCTGGTACTTGGCTTGCTGCGCGCGCACGTCCCGCAGGCTCCTGGCCTCTGCCCGAACCTCAGATAAACTTTCGGTTAACTCCTCGTCCTGTAGATGCTGCAGAAGCCATTGCGAGATAGTTTGCTCCTGTGCGATCAAGGTCTGAAGTTCTTCCTGCTGGGCAGCCAATTGCCTGGAAAGTACCTGGATCTGTTGTTGCAGATGAGCGGCGGCTTGTTCCTCTTTGGCATATTGAGCCTGCTGGGCCGCCAGATGCGTGTCTTGCTGCAAAACCTGATCCAGGCGAGGCTCGGCCTGGGTTAAGGTTTGCTGGGCGTGTTCATGGGCCGTGCGCGCCGCTTGGGAAGCCTTGGTCTGGGATGCCACTACCTCTTCCTGGCGGGGTATCTGCGCCTGTAAAACTGCTAGGGTTTGCGCCAGTCTTTGGCCTTGGTGTTGTACCTCGGAGAGGCGGGCCAGTTCGGTTTGGAACGGCTGGGCCTGGTCATTGCGCAGCAGTTTCTCCAGGTTGGGTTGCCAGGCGCGCTGCTCTTCCTGGGCTTGGGTGGTCAGCGTGCGTAGTTGAGCTTCTTTGTGCGTCAGTTTCTGGAGATGCTCCAGCCAGGTCTGTTGCTGTTGGTGCTGCTGTACCTGCTGATTGGCGAGGCGGGCGGCGGCTTTCAGTTGGGTGACTTCGTAGGCCAGGGCCAGCCGCTTTTCTTCGGGCAAAAGCTGGTCTACCTGCAGGAGGCGCTCCAGGTCCTGTAGTTTCAGCTTCTCGGCTTTGGCCTTCTCGTAGGCGGCCATGGAGATCTGGGAGTAAATGCGGGTATCGGTGAGTTTCTCCAGGAGTTCGCTGCGTTCGCTTTCGCTGGCTTTCAGGAAACGGGTAAAATCGCCCTGGGAGAGCATCACGGACCGGAGAAACTGCTGGAAATCCAGGCCGCAGAGGTCAATGATGCGCTGGCGGGTCTCCGATAGACGTGATTCCAGCACCTCCTGGGTTGCCGCGTCTATCAATTCCATGACCGGGCTTTGCAACTTGCCATCGGCTTTGCCGCGGCTCCGCCGAAGGTTCCAGCGCGCGCGGTAGGTTTTCCCTTCGGCTTCAAACTCCACTTCAGACCAGCACTCGCCGGTGTGGCGGGTCATGATCTCGGCCACCTCGCGGCCATGGCGCGGCACCTGCCCGTACAGGGCCACCGTGATGGCGTCCAGAATGGTGGTCTTTCCTGCCCCGGTAGGTCCGGTAATGGCAAACAGGCCGGAGTCGCTCAAAGGCGGCTCATTAAACCGGATCAGGTGCTCGCCCTGCAGCGAGTTCAGGTTGAGGAAACGAACGGAGGTTATCTTCACGGGAGTGGAAACTATGCGAGTTAGTAAAGATAACAGGTTTTGGGGAAGGGGAGGAGAAGTAGGGTTTCTGTTTTACTTTTTTACTGGTATAGTTTTAAAATTGAATTCAATTGAGTTTTCAAATCCTTTTTCACTTGCTGCTGTATAAAATTCTATAAATTCATCGATGTACTTCCAGTTATTATTTCTGTTGTCAGTTAAAAACTCAATAAATTCATCCCAACTTTCCCAGATTCCTATAACATATCCAGATAAACTGTACTTTGCTTCATTTCGTCTATCAGGTTGTATTATATCTACTATCACACCATCAATATCCTTTTCAATTAAGAAATCTAAGAAAATATCTTTTGCTCTTTTAGGTATGATTGAAGTGTTAGGCGCCTTTTCTGATTCTTGTAGTTGGCAATCGTAAAGCATCTCCCAAACGTATTCGTTAAGGTTAAGTGCTCTAGAGCAGTATTCTGCAAAATAACTTATTGCATAATCTCTTAGCTCATCTCTTGATATTGGGAAATTATCTATAGAGCCTTTAAGCCAGTCCCCAATTAACCTGCTCTCAAATAAATAAGGATACTTTGCATTTTGAAAAAGCTCTCTGAAAAATGTTTTATATAGTATTTCTGAATTAGCCGAGTTGTAATAATTCCTGCTTAATTCTTGGTTGTAATCTGAAAGCTTATTTCTAAGGTCATCTACATCATAGCCTACAATTGAAGAATAACTATTGTATGGAGGCTGTGATTTAAGGTTTGCAAAATGAAAAATACCCTTAATTACCCTTTCGAAATCTTCTCTGCTTTGGAAATCTTTTATGTTCATGAATCTATACCTTAGTTCAAGCTGAAGCCCTTCGTTAACGTAATGAGATATTAACCTATTAAATTCTTCTTGTGATGAAGCTCGAGCTTTGGTGAATGATACTTCTGAAATATTCCCTTCATTTAAATTGTACATAAAATATTTGTTCCTATGAAGAGGGAATACTACTGATAAGTGGTCTTGCTTGTTATCCCAATCACGAGCGTGCTTGTCAAAAATGATAACCAATAACTTTATTATTTTTTCTATATCATTATCATGAATTGAGAAGTAGCTTTTGTTATTACTTAAATATTCATCTAGTATATAATGTTTTGAAGAATTGTTGGTTCTTCTGTCAACTTGTTTCAAAAAGTACCGATTATTTCCGTATGAATGGTTGTTAGATTGCAAGTAGGCGTGATAGTTTTTACTTAAATGCTCAAATACAGAAGCATACTTCATACGCAAAAGCTGGAGATAAAAGAAATCTCTAAAATATATTTCCCCATGTAGTCCTTCCATAGTAACAGCAATAGTGTTTGTAACTCTTGTGACATCTCGAATGCTGCTAATCCAATCCAGTAAATTTATATCATCTCTATGATTTTTGTTAGATATAGTTGATTCTATGGAATGATGTAAAGAGGTAGGTAATAAATGTTTTAAATTAAATATTAATCTATTTTTTAAAATTGCAGGTTCAAAATAAGGTAGATTGATTTCAAGTTGAAAAATTTTCTCTAAGAAAAGTTCATAGTTATGTGGGTTGTATTCACTAATCGCTTTTAAAGCATAATCTCTATCATATGCTGCTAAGAAGATTGTTTTTTGAAAGTTGGCTGTGTTTCTAACCAAACGGAAGACTTCAATGATCTCATGTTTGTCTAAGCGGTCTAAGTCATCTATGAAGATGATTATTTTCTTATCAATCTTTATTAGTTTTTGATTGATTTGATCATGAATGCTACTGAGGGAACTATCACTTGTAAATAAGCCAAGAACAACTTTCAAAGATTGCGTTATGCTATTATCATTCACTGTGACTAGTTTGTCAGAGTAAATTGCAAGCTGATGAGCTAGTGAAGAGTAGTAAGGATTTAGTGCTTCTTGAAGTGTGTTAAAGAAGTCTTGTATGATGGCGCGTGGAGAGCTATTGTTCCAAGCATTAAAATCTATGATGATGTTCTCTTCTTTGTTCAGCTCTCTTTTGATGAGGTCAAAAAAAGATGTTTTACCCATTCCCCATTTTCCATTAACACCAATAGCAAAAGACTTGTTGTGGTTGTAAGCTTCAATCTTGTCTGCTACTGTTTTCGCATAAATGCTATAACCAAGTTTGTCTTCTTTTTTATCACTAAGTGGTTCGTCATCAAAAAATGTTGTTAAGGAGGTCTTCTCTACTTGGCGTTTCTGGAACTGCCTTGACCAATTCAAAATAGTTAGAGCTGTATATAATAATATGAAGTCTGCATACTTAATGTTTGGTATTGTTTGGAAGCCAGTAAGTTCCCATGTGCTTTTGAAGATTCTATGATATAAATAGAAAGCACTAATTGCAAGTAAGATAAGAATGGAGTTGTTGGCAATAATTCTTTTCCTCTTTCGGTAGGTAAGTAAAATTAGTGCCACTGCTGCTAAAATGAAAATGACATCATTAAACCAATTACTTTCGCAGTAGGTTAGCAGGTGTTTTACAACCGTATCGCTTAAAAGCTTCTCTACTGGAGTATGGAAGACAGATAAACCTGCAATAGTGGCTAAGATTGTTAAAGTTTGCCCGTTTATTATTTTAGAGGCTAGTTTAGATATTCTGCTCATAAACCAAATATAAACAAAAGAGCACCTGCTTTTTCTTGAAAGCAGGGGCTCTTTTCATGAAATAGCAGTTGTTTCAATTGGTCATATAGTACAGAAACTCACCCATCCGTTTCCCGAACTGTAATATAAAGTAGATAGAGAGTGCTATCAGGAAAAACTTTACATACCGGTGCCGGAGCAAATACATTTTTTTCTGCATGACTTTTGAAGAGGAGCGAGGGCGTTGAAGTGGTTACTCTAACAAGATATGCATTCTTCAGACAACCCACAAAATCCAAAGTAGAGGTATTTTGGTAGAGGGCTTTAGGCCTCTTTTCTCATAAACAAGCCTAAAGTGCAAACGGTGATTCCTTCAAAATATCTGACCTTAAAATCGCTCTGGCCTATATTATTAGACAAAGTAGTTTGGTGGTTAAGCTGTTGTATAACAGGATAATAAGAAGTTGGTCTGCCTTGATAAATAGGGGTTTAGGCCGGTTTTTAAATATTAATGTATCTAAATATTTAAAAATCCGTTCTAGCTCCTGATAACGGGAGGAAGCGTAACCTCCTCTATTGGTGCCGAAAAGGGTTTAAGGCTTTTGGGAAAAGCAAATTCAGTTTTGGCACGGAAGTTGAAAAGAGACAAAACACAAGAGATAAACTTTTATAGACTCTAAAAAGTACTACCATGAAAAAGCTAAGTTTGATATTCGCCCTGATGTTCTTAGTGACTGTTGCTTTCAACAATGCTCAGGCGCAAGAGAAAAAGAAATGGAGTCCGCAAGCCAAAGGCGCGGTGATTGGAGCTGGTACTGGTGCTGCGGCAGGTGCCATCATCAACAAGCGTAACCGGGTAGTGGGCGGTGTTGTAGGTGGTGTTGTAGGTGGCGCCGCCGGATACGGAGTTGGTAAAATCGTAGAAAACAAGAGAAAGAAAAAAGCAGCTGAAGAGGAGGCTGAGTTCAACAGAACCGTTGCCGCTAACAGAGCCTACGCGTATAGCTCTTCTAATAGAGCTTCTTCCGCTAAGAAATCAACTTCTACCGCAGCTAAAACCGCTGCTGTTGCCGCACCGGCTGCCGCTCTGGCCTACACCGGTTACACTGCCGGTCAGCCGCAGATCATGACTATGTCTAACCTGTCTTTCCTGCCTAACGAGAACTACGGTGACTATTCTAAACCGTACGCCGATTCTGAATACAGAAGAAAAAGCTGGTAAGTTGGCAATAGCCTATAATTATGAAGCCCAAGCCTGTGCTTGGGCTTTTTTTGAATACCAATTTAAAATATTTGAAACTCCTAATATTCTAATGGAGTATGTGGTTTAATCATTCACCAAACACACTACTATGAAATCATACCTCTTTATTTTCGCATTTGCTGCCGTGCTTTCTTCCTGCTCTAAAATGGAGGATAAAAAAGAACCTGTTAACGTGCAGCAACTGAATCAACAGTTTATTGGTGCGTGGAACAGCAAGAACTCTTCCCAGTTGGATACCCTCTTAGCCGATGATGCCCATTTTGTACAAGGCGAGGTTCATTACAACGGTAAATCCGAGGTATCCCAGAAGTGGGTACGGGAAACCATGGGGACCATTGAAAACCTCAGGACGTTCTCGGTAAGTTCCGGCGCCGACGAAAACATCGCCTTCGAGGGCGGTACCTTTACCGTAGACGTGATTCCGTCTGACCGGCAGTTGCCCAAGGGCGAAGGCGAAGGTAACTTCATGTTGATCTGGAAAAAGAACGACAAAGGTGCCTGGAAACTACATTACGCTCAGTTGGAAGACCATCCGGTGCAGGTAGCCAGATAACCTACCGATAGCATTCATTTATAGAGGCTTGGAGATGATTTCTCCAAGCCTTTTCTTTTGAGGTATGCACATTGAAATGCAATCTTTTCGTCTCCTTGATTATCCCGAAAGCATCTTAAAGACGAACGGAGACACCAGCTGAAGAGAAGACTTGTGGCCCGGCATATGATCCTACCAGAACGGATAACTACATTGATTGTGCGTAGAGTTAGCGTCAGCGCTCTACGCACTTACCGGACAGCCAATCTCCTGATTGGCGTACTGGAAAAGGGCAGATGTTTTAACCTTGCTTTTAGAAAGAGTATGGGAAATGAATTACAGTATTCAGCTGACAAGTTTCTCCAATCAGGAGATTGGCTGTCTGAGAGTGACGTCGTCAGAGACTACGCACAACGCAGCATCATAATTTGGCTTGAGTCTATGCACAATGCACCGCACGACGCATCTTGATAGGGCTTGTGACTACAAACACATACAAATGAAAAAAAGCTGATCATTTTACGCCCGTTTTTCTGAAAACACCTATAAATCAAAAAGGCACCGCATGCGGTGCCTTTTTTGCATTGATAATAAGAGTTGTACTGCTTACACAGAGAAACTGTCGCCGCAGCCGCAGGTACGGCTGGCGTTGGGGTTGTTGAAGAAAAAGCCTTTGCCGTTCAGTCCGTCAGAGAAATCCAGCTCGGTGCCGGCCAGGTACAGGAAGCTTTTCATGTCTACCACTACCTTCACGCCTTTGTCTTCAAACTCTTGGTCCATGGGCTTTACCTCGTCATCGAAGTCCAGCTTGTAGGACAAACCAGAGCATCCGCCGCCAGCCACAGAAGCTCTCAAGCGGAAGCTGTCATCTATGTTAGAATCGTGCTTCAGCTTTTCTACTTTTTCTTTTGCTTTATCAGAAACGGTAATCATACGCGTGTCCTTTCTTTATTTTAGGAGACTGGGTTCAGCACCACACTGAATACCGTGATGGTGTTAATGTCCCGGCCGTAATATAGTTTATCCAACGCATCATACATGTTGGTCGCCCGGAAGTAGGAGGTGTTCAGTTCGCGCTCGCCCCGTGCCACCCACTGGATGGTAAAGGAGCTTTGTTGGTCACGCGACTGCCGCACATAGTCCAGCATCTTCCGGAGCGCATCCACCCGGTCATAACCTGTTACCGTATGGAACAGGAAAGACTGGTGGTGCCGCGGGTTCACGGTAATCAAATCCAGGCGCATCCGGTCTTCCATGGGGCGGAAGTCAAACAAAAGCTGACTTCCCTCCAGGCCTAAATGATCCTCAATCTGTTTCTGAATCCGGGCGCTCTCTACGTGCACATTGGTGGTTGCCTCCATTGCGCTCGCAGAAATCTTAGTGGTGTGCTTTAGCCTCTACCAATGGCTCCAGTCCGTTTTTCACGCGGTAGTCATTGATAGCAGATTTGATAGCGTCTTCGGCTAAAACAGAGCAGTGAATTTTAACCGGCGGCAACGCCAATTCTTCCACAATCTCCATGTTGTCAATGGCCAGCGCCTCGTCAACCGTCTTGCCCTTCAACCACTCAGTGGCCAAAGAAGAAGAAGCGATGGCAGAACCGCAGCCGAAGGTTTTGAACTTGGCATCGGTGATCACCTGGTTCTCATCTACTTCAATTTGCAGACGCATAACGTCACCGCACTCAGGGGCACCTACTAAACCAGTACCCACGTTTGATTTTGATTTGTCCAGCGTACCTACGTTGCGTGGGTTGCTGTAATGATCGATTACTTTATCTGAATAAGCCATGGCTTTATTTTAATTACAATTGAATATTTATGAATCAAGAATGGAAGTAAGTAACTAGTTTATACGCTTTTAACTAAAAGGAGGTAATGCCAGGTTACTTATTTCCATTCCTAACTGAAATGTTAGTGTTCTGCCCACTCTACGGAGTCAAGGTCAATACCCTCTTTGAACATTTCCCATAGCGGGCTTAGTTCACGAAGTTTAGTAACCGCTTCTTTCACGTGGCTGATGGCGTAATCCACTTCCTCATCGGTGGTGAAACGGCTCAACCCGAAACGCAGGGAAGAGTGCGCCAGGTCATCGCTCATGCCCATGGCTTTCAACACGTAAGACGGCTCCAGGGAGGCAGAAGTACAAGCCGAACCAGAAGAAACGGCAATGTCTTTCACGCCCATCATCAGACCTTCACCTTCTACATATTTGAAGGAAATGTTACTTACGTGTGGCAGACGGCTCTCTTTGTTTCCGTTCAGGTAAGACTCTTCCATTTGCAGCAACTCGCGCTCCAAGCGGTCACGCATGGCGATGATACGAGCAGTGTCAGAGGCCATGTCGGTGCGGCAGATCTCGGCGGCTTTGCCTAAACCTACAATACCAGGCACGTTCAGGGTACCGGAACGCATGCCGCGCTCGTGTCCGCCACCGTCCATCTGGGCAGTAACTTTCACCCGTGGGTTTTTACGACGCACGTACAGGGCACCAACGCCTTTAGGACCGTACATTTTGTGACCGGAGAAAGCCATAATGTCAATGCCATCGGCTTCCACGTCCACCGGAATTTTACCTACGGCTTGGGTGGCGTCTGAGAAGAACAGAACGCCGTGTTTCTTGGCAATCTGTCCAATCTCTCTGATAGGCTGTATTACGCCTACCTCATTGTTCCCATACATGATAGAAATCAGGATGGTCTTGTCAGTGATCGCGGCTTCCAACTCGTTCAAGTCAATCAGACCTTCTGAGTTTACTTGTAAATAAGTAACCTGTCCGCCTAACTTCTCAATGTGCTTGCAGGTATCCAATACCGCTTTGTGCTCCGTAGTAGCCGTGATGATGTGGTTACCTTTGGAGGCATACATCTCAAACACGCCTTTGATAGCCAGGTTGTCTGACTCAGTGGCGCCTGAAGTGAAGATCAATTCTTTAGGGTTACAGTTGATCAAGGCCGCGATCTGCTCACGGGCATAATCTACCGCTTCTTCGGCGGCCCAGCCGAACGGATGGTTCCGGGAAGCAGCGTTCCCGAAATGGTTGGTAAAGTACGGCAACATGGCCTCCAACACGCGCGGGTCCATGGGCGTGGTGGCATTATTATCTAGATAAATCGGAAATTTCAGCATCTTCGTCAGTAGTTTTCCTTGGTTGGCTTATCAAAAAAACAGATTTTCTTCTCAGTTAGTTTGATTTGCTCGCAAAAATACACAAAAATCGTTACTTAGAATACCTTTAAATAAACCGTATGCATGTAGAACATATTGGCATTGCCGTAAAAAATTGCCAAGACGCGAATCAGTTGTTTGCCAAATTACTAGGAGCAGAGCCCTATAAAGCCGAAAATGTTGAAAGCGAAGCGGTTAATACTTCCTTTTTTCACGTGGGGAACACCAAAATTGAGCTGCTGGAAGCCACCGCGGAGCACAGCGCCATCGCTAAGTTCATAGAGAAGAAAGGGGAGGGAATCCACCACATCGCTTTTGAAGTAGAGGACATTCACGCCGAGATGGAACGCTTGAAAGCCGAAGGGTTCCAACTCCTGAACGAGGCTCCCAAACGCGGCGCCGACAACAAATTAGTCTGCTTCGTACACCCAAAATCAGCGAACGGCGTGCTGGTGGAATTGTGCCAGGAGATTAAGGAATAGCGGTTTAGTGCGTTTTGGGGCTGTTTTGGAGAAACTAGTGGAGAAACGTATTTGGCGGAGACGCTCGCAGGTCCTCCGGACGCTACGAGGTCTTTGGAGCAGGCGGGAAGGTGCTTTGAAGGGCTGTTAAAATCCGGTTGTGCTTGATGTACTGTTTCAGAAATCAAGCCTAGTGGAAGTTTCGTGTGGCACTATCCTGAAAGATACCAAGTGTAGAAGAAGTAAACGGGAAAAGCCGACACAAGAACTGACAAGGCCATCAACGCAAAAGACCTCGTAGCGTCCGGAGGACCTGCGAGCGTCTCTCCCCCCGCTGGCGCGAGCCTCCGGCTCGTGTCCGGACGCATATCTGATTTTTCAAGACAGGCAAGGCGTTTATATAGCATGAGGAGCTTCTGCATTACCAAAAAAAGGAATGGGTAATGTATCAATCGGCAATGCCAGCGGACACGGGCCGGAGGCTCGCGCCAGCAGACGTGCTAACTTCTATTAGCCTACTCAAAAGGAGAAACGCAGCCATTGTCGTCTGCTCAAAAGACCTCGTAGTGTGCGCAGCTCCTGCGAGTGTCTCCGCCAATCCCGTATCCAACGCGTTTGCCAATCCTGTTTTCCGGCCGTTTTCCCCAAAATAGTCTCAAATCACTGGGGTTTGCCAAAGCCTGCCCGTTGCCGTACCTTTGCAGCCTAAACGACGCTGTTTTTCCAATCCGGAAGGGGCGTTTAGAAAGAACAGAATCAATTTGTTGCCCATGACTACCCCGGATATCACGCTTCCAGAACACCCAGTTTTTGCCGTAGTGGCGCAGGCCGCAAAGGAATTGAATACCGAGGCGTACGTCATTGGCGGTTTTGTGCGCGATTTAGTCTTAAAGCGCCCGTCCAAAGACATTGACGTGGTGTGCATTGGCAGCGGCATTGACCTGGCGCAACTGGTGGCCAGCAAACTGCCCAACAAACCCAAAGTGGCCGTGTTCAAAAATTTTGGGACGGCCATGTTGCGGACGCAGGACGGCTGGGAAGTGGAGTTTGTGGGAGCCCGCAAAGAGTCTTATCGGTCGGATTCCCGGAAGCCCGAGGTAGAGCAGGGGACATTGGAAGATGACCTGAACCGCCGCGATTTCACCATCAACGCCATGGGCATCAGCCTGAACGAAGGCAGTTTCGGGGAGCTGATTGACCGCTTTGAGGGCATGAAAGACCTGCGCCGCAAGAACCTTAAAACACCCTTAGAACCCGGCATCACGTTCTCAGATGACCCCTTGCGTATGATGCGCGCCATCCGGTTTGCCTCGCAGCTCAACTTTGACATCGACCCCGACACCTTTGACGCCATTGGCGAGAACAAGGAGCGTATCAAGATTGTGTCGCAGGAGCGCATCACTGATGAGCTGAACAAGATAGTGCTCTCCAAGAAGCCGTCGTACGGGTTCAAGCTGTTGTTTCAGACGGGTTTGCTCCACTTGATCTTCCCGAAGATGGTGAAGCTGCACGGCGTGGAAACCATCAACAAGAACTCGCACAAAGACAACTTTTACCATACCCTGCAGGTGCTGGACAACGTGGCAGAAGTCTCTGATGATCTGTGGCTGCGCTGGGCCGCCATCCTGCACGACATCGCCAAGCCCGAGACCAAGCGCTACAACGAAAAAGTGGGCTGGACGTTCCACGGCCACGAAGACCGCGGTGCCCGCCAGGTGCCCAAGATTTTCGCGGACCTGAAACTGCCGCTCAACGACCACATGAAGCAAGTGCAGAAACTGGTGCGGCTCCACCTGCGGCCCATTGCGCTGGTGAAGGAAACCGTCACCGATTCTGCCATCAGAAGATTATTGTTTGAGGCCGGCGATGACATTGACCTGCTCATGCAACTCTGCAAAGCTGATATCACCTCCAAGAACCACGACAAGGTGAAGCGCTACCTGCAGAACTTCGAGAAGGTAGAGGCCAAACTGAAAGAAGTGGAAGAGAAAGACAGCCTCCGCAACTTCCAGCCAGTCATCACGGGCGACCTGATCATGCAAACCTTCGGGATTGCGCCGTCCAAAGAGGTGGGTGTCCTGAAGAACGCCATCACCGAGGCCATTCTGGAAGGAGAGATCCGGAACGAGTACGAGGAGGCGTTCGCGTTTCTGCTGGAGAGAGGCAAGATACTGGGCCTCGCTCCGGTAGGCTCTGTCTAAGCTACTCCCTTACATGCCGTCAGCCCTCGGTTTTGGGCCTGTTTTCAGTAAAACAGGCCCAAAACCGAGGGCTGACTTTTATAGCTGCGGGGCTATTGAAGCAAGGGCAAAACTTTCTCCTGCAGAATCTTCAGCTGCGCATCCAGTACCTGCTGGTTGAACCCGTGGGCCGTTTGGGGCAACAGCACCAGGCTTTTCTGCGGCGCTTTTAGTTTCTGGAAGAACGCAGTGGTTAGCTCCGGCGGAGTCAGGATGTCCTCTTCGCCCTGAAGGTAAAATGCCGGAACCTTCAGCTCAAATCCATCTCGTAGATAATTTATTCCCGAGGCCATGGCGGGAACCCCCAAGCGCTCATCTCCTGTAAAATGGACAAAGGAATAATCATCCCCATCGGCGCGGTGCTGGTTTTCGGGTTCCTTGTCATATTCCGGGGAAAGGACCATCCAGGCAGAGGGGGCCGGAAGGGAGCGCTCCCTTTCATACTTCTTGACCACGCGCAGCATCTGGCCATAACTTTTGGCGGCAGTGTAAGGCGGGGCACCCAAAGAGCGAAGGAGAGTTAGGGAAGGTTGATCGTCTGCTTGTTGGGCCAGTTGCAGCACCTTCTGGTAAGCGGCCGTAAAGTTTTGGGAAGCGTTTACCACCTGCGAGTGCCCTACATATGCATGGAAAAGATCCGGGCGCTTGAGGGCCATCTCCATTCCCAGCACCGAGCCCCAGGAAGTACCCAGCAAAATGACTTTCGTTTTACCCAGCCGCTGGATCAGGTACTCCGCCAAGGCGATGCCGTCTGAAGTCATCTGTTCCAGCGTCAGGGGATTTGCTTTCAGAAATTCCGGGCTTATCTCAGAAGGGGCGATCCGCCCGAAAGTTTTCCCCGATCCTCTTTGATCCCACTGCACCAAAAGAAAGTCTTTGGCCCAGGCACCGTACATCTGATCTGCGTAGGGGCTTAACGGACTGCCGGGGCCGCCGTGCAGGAACAGGAGCACTGGCTTAGAAGGGTTGCCTTGCAGCGTCACCCACTGCTCCTGGCCGTTGATTTGGATAAAGCTTTTTTCCTGCAGAAAAGGACGGGTCGAAGGAGGACTTCCCTTTTTAGCTTGCGCTGTCCCCAGGAAAGGGAGGGAGAGAAATAAGGCGATGCACCAATACGAGAGCGTGAAACCAAGGCTTTTCATTTTTTCAAGTTCAAATGAGGTGGAAAGGAAGGGGAACTGGGTAGGATGGGACATGTGAGTCCATAAAAAAAGGAGGACTTTGCCAGAAGCGCGTCCTCCCCAACAAAAGCTTCTCAAGAAATCCAGAAAGAGAGCTTTCGGTTGCTTTTCTGTTTCGGGCCTGCTTTTCCAAAACCAGGCCCGAAACAGGATTTATTTTCGGCGGCTGATGTGGGAGCCCCCTGATTGTTCAATCTCTACCTGCTGCACGTCGCCCAGGTACTGCACGTTACTGGCCCCGCTGGCATCGGCTTTCAGGTGTTTCTGCACGTTTACCACGCTGCGGCTTGCTCCGCTCAGGTTAATCTCGGCGGTTTGCGCTACCAGCTTAGAAGCCTCTACCTGCGTAGCGCCGCTTCCGTCAATAGTCAGGTTATCGGCGTGGCCTTTCAGGTTCGTTCTGGCGGCCCCGCTCAAGTCCAGTTCCAGATGGCCCGTGCTGATGCTGCTGGCGACCACGCTGGCCCCTGATTGTCTGATGGTGAAGTTCTCTGGCGCGAAGCCAACAATCTCGGCTTTCACGGCTCCGCTGAAATCCACCAGCGATAAGTCTGGCGTTTCCACCTCAATGAGGACCGGAGCTTTGCTCACTTGCCAGATTCTGAAAACCTCGCTGTCCCGTTTGATTTTCAGTACACCGTTTTGTACCCGAAGCTGGAGTTTTTCCAGTTCCTCTTCTGAGCCGGTTACCCGCACATTGTGCTGATAAGACTGCCGAACTCGGATGTGATAGGCGCCTCCAGCTTCAATCTCAGTGAAATCGCGCACATTGTAGCGTTTGGTGATGCCGTCGTACTCATCGTTCAGCACTGACAGGTCATCATCCAAACCAACGACCGGACGGTTGGCGGCGGGGTTGGCGGTAGTGTCCACCTCGCTGCAGGTAAGGCAAACCAGGCGGCCGTCTTTCATCTGCCAGGTGTTGCCGGCCAGATCGTCTGAATAATAGTCGCCGTTGGAGATCTCCTGCGAGAAGTGGTTGGCGAATCCTTCAGAGAAACGAAGCTGTTTTCCTTCGGGGATCAGAATTCTGATGTCCAGATCCTGGTCACGGAAGACAGAGTTCGGTTTGAACGTGAAAGCGTCATCGAACCGCAGCACCGAGTCCTGCTGCATCATCTTGTAGGAAATCATCTGGGCGTTTTTGATGGCATCCTCCTCGTTCAAGCCTTTGGCCTTGTACGTCTGGACTACTTTAACATCGGTGCCGTTGTAGCCTTCCAGCTTCACCTTCATCCGATGCCCGTATTGGTGATTCGTGTCCCGGATGTTGAAGACCATGGTCTTGAACGCGGCCGCCGGGAAATTCTGCTCCGTGGCATACTCGCCCGATTCCTGGAAGTGACGGGTGGTCAGGGCAATGCCGCTAAGCAAAGCCGCCACCGCTAAAAGCCACACGCCTAGCATAGACCAGCCCACGGCCGGGCGCAGTAAAAAGCGTCTCGCCAGTAACCCCACGCCTAGCAGGAAAAGGAGCAGCGCCGGGATGATGCCCGCAAAGAAAGCCGCCCAAACCAGCCACGATGGTACCGCATTGAAGAAAGCCGATGCCGGAATAGACCCGAAGTTGATGTATTCTGGTTGCTCATAGATGCCTAACCCTACCATCAAACCCGTGAGCAGCGCAATCATAAAGGCTCCTGACACTAGCATCATCATCAGCCCCGCAAACACCCGCACCATCGTGATCAGGAAACCGATGATCGGGTTCAGCACCCTGGATAGAGCCTGGATCACCTGCGAAACCAAACGTACCGGGAACAAAAGGACTTTGGCTAAGGTGCTCTCCTGCCCGTTAGCGTCCCGCATGTTCAAGTTGTTTTTAACCGATTCTTCTATACTGGAGAGCGTGACGGGGTTTCCCTGCATTTGCACCCGCTCGGTTATAGATTTAGCCTCCGGAACGGCAATCCAAAGAATGATGTAAGGAATCAACCCGAAACCGCCGATCAGGAACATGACCAGAAACAGCAACCGGATAATGGCAACGTCGGCCCCAAAGTAGATGGCGATACCGCTGGCCACGCCCCCTAGCTTTTTGTCTACCGGATCGCGAAAGAACTTACGCACCGGAATATCAGGCAAGGCGGCGTTTTGAGGCAAGGCAACCCAGCAGATGACGTATAAGACGACGCCCAGCAAGGTGAAACCACCGGTAAAGGGTACCCCTAGCACCAGCAGAACAAACGCCAGTCGTACCCAAAGTGGGTCCATTTGCAGGTAGTTGGCAATACCCGATGCCACACCTGCCAATACCTTGCGGTTCACATCGCGGTACAGGCGTTTATGCTCTTTGGGGATCTCCGTGAAAGGAGGAGGGGTGGCGTTGCTAGCAGAGGCTTTGGCCGATGCAGCTTCAGTTTCCTCGGCCTCTACGGTCTCAAAATCAGCAATGGTTCCCATCTGCGCGGTGAGGGCCTGCACGTCTTCCCGGGTGATCACCTGTTTGGTGGGGTTCAGGCGCGAGAAGAAGATCTCGGCAATACGAGACTCAATGTCTGCCACAATCTCCTCGTGCCCCTCATACGAGGAGAAATAGGTCTTGATGGCGGCAAGGTACTGGCTCAACATCTCGTAGCCGTCTTCCTCCACATGGAAGATCATGCCTTGCAGGTTGACACTTATATTCTTTTTCATGGCTAGTTGGATTTCTTGCGGTTGATGATGAAGGTGGTGGAGTCTACCAGTTCTTGCCAGGTGAGACGGAGTTGGTCAAGGAACTCCCGCCCAGTGGCGGTGAGGGTGTAATACTTGCGGGGTGGCCCCGAGGTGGATTCCACCCAGGAGTAGTCTAAGAGGCCGGCGTTCTTCAGTCTGGTCAGTAATGGGTAGAGCGTCCCCTCCACTACAATCATCTTGGCGGCGGTCAATTCCTCCAGCATATCAGAGGCGTAGACTTCGCCGCGGGCGATGATCTCCAGAATGCAGTACTCCAGAATCCCTTTCCGCATCTGCACTTGTGTGTTTTCTACTTTCATGGTCTGTGAGTCTGAATTATTGATACAAATATATAAGAAGGTACTATGTAAAACAAGGTACTAGTGAAATTTATTTTTGGTTACCGATTTATGCCTGAAATGCTTGCGGTAAGTACTAGGAGGGCCTTAAACGGGAGCGGTGGGCGAGCTAGGAAAGAAATATGAATAAAGTTGGAACAGATCTGACTAAAAGCTTGTAATAGCGCTACAGGAATGTTGTTATAATGTAGAGACAGGGCTCTATATTTACATATTATTTCTGTCTATGATCTATTACTATCTTTTATGGTAAAAAAACTTATACTAAATTTTTGCCTTCTTGCTCTCTATCTGCTTCCTGACCAAAGTCAGGCGCAGAATATCTCTGCGCCCAAATACAGCAATGAGTTCCTCAACATTGGGGTAGGCGCAAGAGCTTTGGGAATGGGAAGTGTGCAGTCAGCGATTGTGCGGGATGCCACAGCTGGTTTTTGGAATCCTGCCGGATTGGTGGGCCTGCCCAAACGCCATAATGCCGTGTACATGCACTCAGAGCTTTTTGCGGGCATCATCAAAAACGATTACGGTTCCTACGCCACCAATCTTGACTCCACCAGCGCCCTGGCGTTCTCGGTTATCCGGATGGGGGTGGATGACATTGCTGACACCCGTCGCCTGCAAAATGAATATGGGGCCATCCAGTACGACAGTATCGAGTTCTTCTCGGTGGCCGACTATGCTTTTCTGGCCTCCTACGCCCGCCAAAGCAACCTGATCAAAGGCCTGACCCTGGGTGCCAACGCCAAAATCATCTACCGCAACGTAGGAAAGTTCGCCAACGCCTGGGGCTTCGGGATTGATGCGGGTGCTCAGTTGCGCCGGGGCAAATGGCAGTTTGGTTTGATGGCCAGAGACATTACTACCACCTTCACGGCCTGGAAACTGAACCCCGATGAACTGGAAGCTACTTATCTGAAAGATGAGGAGTCCTTTAACGCCAACAGCATTGAAGTTACCCTCCCTCGCCTGATTCTGGGCGTAGGTCGCTCCTTTCAGGTTGCCAACCGGTTTTCTGCCCTGGTGTCCACAGACCTGGAAGTAACCACCGATGGCAAGCGCAATACCTTACTTTCTACCGGAGTTGTGTCCGTTGATCCACGGGTAGGCCTTGAATTAGGGTACGCCAATACCGTGTTTTTACGCGGAGGCCTCAACAACGTGCAGAAAATTGAAGACCTTGACGGGAAAAGCAGTTGGGAGATGCAGCCTAACTTTGGAATAGGCGTGGCTACGCGTGGTTTGCAGCTTGACCTTGCGTTATCTAAGGTATCAGACAACTCCCAAGTCTCCTCTGTGATTGTTTCCCTGGCCTATAGTTTTGATTGATTTTTGTGTGCGAACTAATCTTATGAAGACACCCTACTATCTCAAGTATTTTCTTTTCACCGCTCTCTTTACCCTTGTTCTGCTGGGCACTTCTAACCGTGTCAACGCGCAGCAGGTCACGTACGGAAATGAGTGGATCAACTACAGCCAAACCTATTATAAAATCAAAGTGCCCACCACCGGCATTTACCGCCTAGACAAAGCCTATCTGCAAGCGGCTGGAATCAATGGGGTAGACCCACGTAACTTTCAACTCTACCGCCGGGGCCAAGAAGTCTCTATTCACGTTGAAGGCGAGGCGGACGGTTCTTTCGATGCCAATGACTTCATTGAGTTCTACGGGCAGAAGAATGATGGCGCTCTAGATAGAGAACTTTATAAAGACCCTACTGCCAATCATATCAATCCCTTCTATAGCCTATACACGGATACCGCTGCCTATTTCCTGACCTGGTCCACCACTCCAGGGAAACGGATGGTGAGTTATTCCCAGACCTCTTCCGGGTTAACTCCTGCAACTTCGCACATGCAGGAGCAATCATACTTCGAAAACAGTCAATACTCCAGAGGGAAGAGGTATGGTGAAAACTATATGTCTTGGATGGACGCTGGCGAAGGGTTTACTGGTGGTTCTACTAATGGTACTACCTATAACTTACTAGCTATGGCTTCTAACATGTCCACTGAAGGCCCAGCTCCAAAAGTTGAGATTGCCCTAATCGGAGCTAATGACAACAGCCACGAGATGGATGTTTTTGTAAAGCCTCCTGTTGGCGCAGAGCGTTTAATAGGAACTATCAGAGTTGTAGGTTACAATTCAATAAAACAGGAATTCACCTTAGCTAACAGTGATTTTTTTACAGATGGAAAACTCGTGCTTCGCATTGCCGCTAAAAATACAGCGTCACGGTTCCGAGCTATTTACTTTAAAACAATCTACGCACAGAGGAATATCCTTACCGAGAATAACTTAACTGTTTATCCTGTTGTACCTAACGTTACCCCCTCTTATTATTTATTTGAGGGAAGTACTGCTACCAATGCCTTTGGGTATGACCTCACCTCCTTAGAGAATATTAAGCGAATAGCCGGCACAGTAGCCGGCACCCAAAAAGGCTTTGTTTTTCCTGCCTCATACACCAAGGGAATACTATGGTCTGGGGCAAATCTGGTACCCCCGGCAGCTAAGGAAGTAAGATTTAGGTCTGTAGCCAATAACAAAGCTGACTATCTGATTATTTCACATCAAAGCTTGATGGTCCCAACTGGCTCTTCCTCTAATCCGGTTCGTGATTATGCCGCTTATCGAGCATCTATATCAGGAGGAGGACACGATACACTAATCATGGAAGTGGGAGATATTTACAACCAATTTTTCTATGGTGACAAGTCTTCTGCTGCAATCAAAAGGTTTATGAAGTATTTAATTGCTAATGGGAAACCAGAATACCTGTTCCTGTTAGGAAAAGGGTTAGAGTATGATAATGTTACGGCAAGAAAAAATCCTGCATCCTTAGCTTACAAAGATTTAGTACCAACTGGAGGAACACCTGGGTCTGACGTCTTTTTTACCTCTAATTGGGAAACTGGTGATTATACTCCTAAAGTAGCTACTGGCCGCTTACCCGCCAGTACTCCACAACAAGTTTTGGATTATCTCTCAAAAGTACGGACACATGAGAGTCTGCCATTTAGTTTGGATTGGCGCAAGAACATGCTTCATTTGGTGGGAAGTAGCGGCGATGAGCAACGAACACTCCTATCTTATATGAGAAGTTATGAACGTATTGCGGAGGGAGTGTGGCTAGGTGCCAATGTGCTGACCAAAATCAGAAGTGCTACCGGGGGGCTTGATACTCTAAATATAGCGAGAGAGTTGAATTCTGGTCTTTCACTAATTACGTTTTTCGGCCACAGTTCTTCCACCGTTTCTGATTTGGATATTGGCCTAGTATCTGATGTGGTGAATGGGTACAGGAACAATGGCAAGTATCCTATGATTCTGATGAACGGGTGTAATGCCGGGAATACCTTTAGTGTTTCCCGCTCATTCGGTGAAGATTGGCTTTTAACCCCTGAGAAGGGATCTATCTCCTTTTTAGCTCATGATAGCTACGGATATCCTTCTCTGCTGAACATTTTCTCTTCTAATTTCTATACCACCGCCTTTGGTGACTCTGCTTATTTGTCCAAGCCTTTAGGGCTCCAACATCAGAAAACTATTGAATTAACCGCATCCAGAATCAGTGGTGAGAATGCTACTGCCATGTTCATGCAGATGGTACTGCAATCAGACCCTGCCCTACGCTTACTAGGCCCTGAAAAAGCTGATTATGCAGTTGCCAATGGGGGAGCTACCCTTCACGCTATCGATGGATCTAATATTACAGCAAATTCAGAAAAATTCTTGCTTAAGTTGGATATTCGTAATTATGGTAGAGTGAACTTAGACACATTCTATGTCTCAGTAACCCGAAAGCTGGAAAATGGAACTGAATTGGTCTATGAAAAGATGAAAGTTGCTCCTATTTACTATCGGGATACCCTTGAGTTTGAACTAGACGCAAGAACCACGGAAGGGGCAGGTATTAATACGTTTACCGTCAAATTAGACCATACAGATACCATAGAAGAATTAGACGAATCAAATAACACAATTACTACTGAATACTTCTTCTCCAAGAGCGGGGTATTGGCAGTATTGCCACGGGAGTATGGCATAGTAAAAGAACAAACAGTGAAATTGATTGGGCAATCCACTGATCTACTCGCCGATCCCCGAGGGTACTACTTTGAACTGGATACAGTTCACACCTTCAATAGCGCTTGGAAGAGAACCCATGTAGTCCAGTCTGCCCTGATGCCAGTTTGGGAGGTGACCCTTCCGGCCAACACATCTACAAGAGACAGTGCAGTTTATTACTGGAGAATGCGGTATGAAACCATTGCAACTGGCGAGGATACCATTTGGGCAACTAGCTCTTTTAGATATATCCCTGGTAGTGTGGAAGGTTGGTCTCAGAAAGGATATGGCCAATTACAGAAGGCCGATAAGCAGAAACTCGTAGATAATCCAAGTAACAAGACATACAGTTTTGCGCCTACTTTCCGAATATTCGAAATAAAGAGTGTGGGTGGAGCTGGAGCCTTTGGTTATCCTCCTTATGGGATTTTCTTGGATAACTTCAAAACGATTGAAGCTGACTGTGGCGGGGTGGCTTCAAATATGATGGCCATCATCTTGAATGACAAAACCCTTGAGCCTTATACCGGAATGCCTACTACTTCTGGTTCTATATGTGGTACTACACCTAAGTTTGTATATCATTTCTCCAACTTGAATAACGCCGCCAACCGAACCCGTTTGGAGCAGTTCTTGAATTCCATCCCAGAAGGATACCATGTAGCATTTATGTCCATGGGAAATGTGCCGTTCTCTACTTTCCCTGAGAGCATCAAAGCTGGGTTTAGAAGCCTTGGTTCGACCATGATTGATCAGTTGATGACCGGAGACCCTTTTGGGCTGATTGGTAGGAAAGGGGCAGCACCTGGAACAGCTATGGAAGTGGGGCCAGTATTGACAGATACAACACCTCGTAACTTGCAGACTATCCGGCTTGAGAAGCAAATTAATTCACAGGAGTCACAAGGTGCTTTGTTATCAACCCTCATTGGTCCTGCCAGAGAGTGGAAGACTTTACATCATCAAGTTAAATTGGAATCTTCAGACAGCTACAAACTGGATGTAATTGGAGTGGACAAGAATGGACGTGAAATATTAGTGGCCTCCAATGTAACTTCATCTACCTTTAGCTTAGATGGGGTTGATGCGAATACTTATCCTTACCTCAGATTAGGGCTTACAATCAAGGACGAGACTCAACGAACTGCTCCTCAATTAAACCAATGGATAGTCTTGTATGAAGGTGTTCCAGAGGGATTAATGCGTCCTGATCTGGTGGGACTGGATAAGTATAAAAAACTTTCTGAGCAGGCTGCCAATGGGGAAGTGGATATCCAGTTCGCTTTTCATAACGTGAGCGAAGTTAGTTTCAATGACTCTCTCACTGTAGAAACTACTTTATTTGAGGAAAACGGCTCAAAAACGTTAAAGACCTTCAAAGTAGAGCCACTGCAGAAAAATGATACCGTTTTCTTCAGTCATAAGATCTCTACCTTAGAAATGAAAGGTTCAAGCAGATTAAGGGTAACGGTGAATCCAAGAATTTTGCCGGAACAGAATTACTTGAATAACACCCTTGAAATTCCTTTCACCAGTTTACTGGCACCTGGAATGCCTCCGGTGTTGGACGTAGCGTTTGATGGTGTTCGCATTCTAGATGGGGATATCGTTTCTCCTAGTCCGTTGGTAAGCATTGTCTTGCAGGACAACAACCGGAAGATTCCAATCACAGATCCCACTTCCGTGAAAGTTTATCTGAAAAGGCCAGGCTCAGAGTTTGAGGAGCTGAATCTATCTGCTAATTCAAACATTCGCTGGTATCCGGCAGATGATAAGAATGACTTCAGGGTTGAATATCATCCGGAGAAATTAGAAAACGGAAAATATACCTTAGAGGTGCAAGGGTTTGATGCACTTGGACAACGGGCCGGAAGCGAGCGATACAGTGTCAACTTTGAGGTGATCAATGAGTCTACCATCACTAATTTCTATCCTTATCCTAACCCGTTCTCTTCAAAAACAAGATTTGTCTTCACGTTAACTGGTTCAAAAGTACCGGACCGAATGAAACTTCAAATCTTAACAGTAACTGGTAAAGTAATTCGTGAGATTCAGAAAGAAGAGCTAGGACCAATTAAGATTGGGAACAACGTTTCTGAGTTTGCCTGGGATGGTACTGATGAGTACGGAGATAAATTATCCAATGGAGTATACCTCTACCGGGTAGTCATGGACAATGGCCCTGACGAGATGAAACACCGGTACACCGAAGGAGACAGAGCCTTCAAAAAAGGTTATGGTAAAATCTATATTCTCCGGTAGAGGGTATTAGACACCATACTTCTCAAAGTTTATATTTAAAGCAAAAGCCACTTATTTCAGTGGCTTTTGCTTTAAATATAAGTAACACACAGCCTTAGTTGTTTTCTGATAAGAAAGGGAATTGAGGCTGATGAAATAAGATAGCGAAGTAGTAATGAATAGAATATCTGTATGAATGCAATTTCTAAACTGGCCGTAGATCAGAAGGTAGAGATACATAGAATCCATTCTTTGGATTACCTGAGAGGATTGATGGCTTTTCTCATTGCCGTTTACCATTATATCATTTGGGTGTCTGACCTTCAGGGGGCAGCGAGCTTTTTCGGGAGAATTGGTGTGTATGGAGTTTCTATTTTTTATATACTTAGTGGATTAACACTGTACCTCGTCTACAAGGAGAAATTAACTTTTTCAACTCAATCTATAACCTCCTTTTACATAAGACGGTTCTTTAGAATCTATCCATTGCTTTGGGTGAGTATGGGACTAACCATTTGGCTGAATAAAGGGGAATATACCTTCCAACTTCTCTTTTTGAGTTTTACCGGGCTTTTCGGATTTGTTGCACCCAGTATGTATATAGGTGGCGTGACCTGGTCCATTGGCAATGAATTGGTTTTTTATAGTTTATTTCCATTTTTAGTGCTGGCTTTAGAAAATAGGAAAAGATTGTTCTATTTGATCATGGCAGGATTATTATCAATCAATTTGTATTTTATATTTTACGCATTTGATCAAACAATCTCTTTGTTTGATGGGCAGTGGGGCATATATGTAAATCCTTTCAACCACGTCATTCTATTTGTCATGGGAATTCTGTTGGGGTATATTGTGACAAATAAACCGTTCAAATTAACTCCAAGAATTCAGGTAATACTTTGGTTAATAGGAATCGTTGGCCTTTTCTTTTATCCAGCTTCAGGAGATTTGATCCATATAGTGCAAGGATGGGCAAGAGTTTTTCTTACACTCTTCTCCTGCCTTATTTGTTTATGCTTTTATATTTCAACTTTTAATCCCCCGAGATTGCTGCATCGGTTGCTCGAAAATATAGGTCAGGTATCTTATTCTATCTACCTTATCCATCCCGTTTGCTTTATCGTTTTAATTCGTTTGAACCAACAGACTTTTGATGTTAAGATACGTTATGTGTTTTTGGTGTATATCTTAGTGACGTTAGTGGTGAGTAATTTCCTATATTATGTATTAGAGAAGCCGATGATCAAACTTGGT
>NZ_JACOAF010000053.1:0-4075 GCF_014269285.1 Rufibacter sediminis | reverse complement strand
CCTTCTCTACTTTATTTAGACTATATAAAGCTACTTCAAATTCTCAGTTCTTGCTGAAGCCGGCTTTTCTCCGGAAGGTGAAGAACGTGAACGGGTAGGCATGGCGCTCGTCTTCCAGGTGCTCTTCCTGCTCGGCCACTTCCCAGGCATCGGCCTCTAATTCTGGAAAAAAAACATCACCTTCAAAGGATTCATGCACCAGGGTCAGGTACACCACCTCGGCCAGCGGCAGGGCCTGTTGGTAGATTTCCCCGCCACCTACTACCAGGACAGTCTCGTCTAAAGTCAAAGCTTGTTGCAGCGCCTCCTCCAAGGAAGAGGTCACCAGGCAGCCTTCCGGGGCGGTGTAACCGGGCTGGCGGGTAACGATGATGGAGGTGCGGCCGGGAAGCGGTTTGCCAATCGCCTCAAACGTTTTGCGGCCCATCACCATGGGATGGCCCATGGTTAGTTTCTTAAAATGCTGCAGATCTTTGGGCAAATGCCAGATCAGTTGGTTGTCTTTCCCGATGACGCGGTTCTCGGCGATGGCGACTACTAACGCTATCATATGGCTTGTTGAAAAGTGAAACCCCGCAGAAAATCCTGAATGTTCATCCGCTTTTTGCCTTCCATCTGCAGTTCCTCAATGGCATAGGCCGTGCCGTTGCCGCAGGTGATATGCAGATAGGTTTTCCCATCAGTGGTGTAGGTGCCGGGTTCTGTTTTGGAGCCATTTTCCAGAATCTGGCCCGAAAACACCTTGAACTGTTTGTCTTCCAGAATAGTCCAGGCGGCGGGGTACGGCGACAAGCCCCGGATGAAATTGTGGATCTGCTGGGCCGGTTGCTCCCAGTCTATTTGGCAGGTCTGCTTGAAGATCTTGGGAGCCATGCGCAGCGGTTCCTCGGGCTGCGGCTGCGGATAAGGCTGCACGCGATCTTCCACAATGGCGGCCACGGTTTCCAGCAAAAGGTCGGCGCCGGCGTGTTTTAGCTTCTCATACAGCGTCCCGAAGGTATCTTCCTCAGCGATGGCTACTTTCTTCTGGAGGATGATGTCGCCAGTGTCGATCTCGTGCTGCAGGAAAAAGGACGTGACGCCGGTCTCTTTATCGCCGTGAATAAGCGCCCAGTTGATGGGAGCCGCCCCGCGGTAATGCGGCAGCAGCGAGGCATGGATGTTCAGGGAACCCAACTGGGGCATGTTCCAGACGGCTTCGGGAAGCATCCTGAATGCCACAATCACCTGCAGGCTGGCATTATAGCTTCTGAGTTCTTCCTGAAACGCGGGGTCTTTGAGGTTGGTAGGCTGCAAGATGGGCAGATTGTGCTGCAAAGCCACTTCCTTCACCGGCGAATGCACCAGCTTCAGGCCTCGGCCGGCAGGTTTGTCTGGGGCGGTGACCACGGCCACCACGTTCCAGTTGTTTTCCACTAAGGCCTGGAGGGCGGGCACCGCAAAGTCTGGGGTGCCCATAAAGATAATCCGGAGGTCTTCTTTCCGCATGGTTTATTCAAAATCGGGGTAAAGCAGGTATTGCTTGCGCATTTTCTTGTAAGCCTCCAAGTCTGTTTTCCAAGAAGCTCTGATCTCCTTTTCACTCATGCCGGCCATGATCTGCTTCTGCAGTTCATCGGTACCGGCCAGGCTCTTGAAGAAGTTGTTGAAGAACTTCTCTTTCTGGCCAGATTTCTGGTAGAAGTCGAGTAAATAGCTGAGCGTGAAGTTCTCTTTCAGTGGCAGGTTGGTCAAATCTTTTCCGTAGCACACCTGGTTTTTGTAGGGCGGGTCCATGGACATGCCGGGGATGGGCACCGGAGTGAAAGAGAAGGTCTTGTCTGGGTAATACGGCGCGCCGATGACCTGGAACGGCGTGTGCGTGCCGCGGCCCTGGCTCACCGTGGTTCCCTCAAACAGGCACAGGAACGGGTACAGCTTGATGGACTGATCGTTAGGCAGGTTGGGCGACGGCTTAATGGGCAGCGAATAGAACATCTTATGGTCATAGCCTTTCACCGGGATGGTTTTCACCTGCGCCTGCACGCCGTTTTTAAGCCATTTTTCGCCATTGATCATCAAAGCGTACTCGCCCAGGGTAAGGCCGTGCGCGATAGGAATAGTGTTCATGCCCACGAACGATTTGAACGCGGGTTTCAGCACCGGGCCGTCAATGAGATATCCCACCGGATTGGGCCGGTCCAGCAGCAGCATGGGTTTGTTCTGCTCGGCGCAGGCTTCCATCACGTAATGCATGGTGCTGCTGTAAGTATAGAACCGAACCCCTACGTCCTGGATATCGAACAGAAGCACATCTACGTTCTTCAACTGATCGGCCGACGGTTTTTTGTTCTTGCCGTACAGCGAAAGAATAGAGATGCCGGTCTTGGCATCGGTGGAGTTGCTGATGTGCGCACCGGCATCAGCATCGCCCCGGAAACCATGTTCCGGCGCGAAGATCATGGTGATGTTGACGCCACGGCTCAGGAGCGTGTCTACCAGATGCGTTTTCCCGATGGTGGAGGTTTGGTTCACTACCATGCCCACGCGTTTGCCTTGCAGATACGGAAGGTACAACTCTGTCTGCTGCGCGCCCGTTAGGAGAGGGGCCTGCTGCGGCGTTTCCCGTTGCGAAGTGGAAGGAGCGGAGGTGCCGCTGACGGAGGGGGTATCCGTGGTGGGGATGGAAGCGGCTGGTTTGCAACTGGTCAGCGTCGCGCAAAGCACCGCCGTACGGAGGATAGTGAGGAGCATAGGTTTAGTTTAAGAACAGATAGCTATCTTTAAGCACAAAATAGACGAAGTGAATCTTTCCCGATACATTGCCAGTCGGTTGACTGGTGCCCGTTCAGACTCTTTTACCGCCTCGGTCACAAAAATAGCAAAGTTCAGCGTAGGGTTGGGCATTGCCATCATGATTGTGTCCTTCGCCATCCTGGAAGGCTTCCGGTACGAAATACAGGCCAAGATCTTCAGTTTCGGCGGACACCTGCAAATTAGCAAATTCGACACCAACAATTCGTTCGAAGGCTACCCCATGGGTACCTCCACCGGCCTGGGTGACTACAAGAACATTCCCGGCGTGGCGCACCTGCAGCCCTTCGCCCGCAAAACGGCCATCATTAAAACCGAGGATGAAGTGCTGGGCGTTGTCCTGAAAGGCGTGGACACGACCTATGATTTCCGGGGGATGCGGGCCAATCTGGTCTCGGGTTCGGTGATGGAATTCAATGACACCGCTGCCTCCAACCAGATCATGATGAGCCAGCTCATGGCCGATAAACTGCGCCTGAAGGTAGGGGAGAAGGTGCTGTTCTACTTCATCCAGAACCCGCCGCGCATGCGCCGCTTTGAGGTGAAAGGTATTTTTAAGACCGGGCTGGAGGAATTTGACAACGTGTACGTACTGGGCGATTTGCAGCAGATCCGGGACCTGAACCAGTGGCCCGATACGCTGGTGGGCGGCTACGAGATCCTGCTCAATGATTTCACCCAGATTGACACCGTCACAAGCCAGGTCTTCGACAAGATGAACTACGATTTACAGCTGGAGAAAATCACCGATACCTACGCCCAGCTCTTCGATTGGCTGGAACTGCTCAAGCGGAACGTGATCATCTTCCTGGTCTTGATTGTGTTTGTGGCCACTTTCAACATGGTCTCCACGCTGTTCATCATGATCCTGGAACGGACCAACATGATTGGGGCGCTCAAAGCTATGGGGGCCACCAACGGCCAGATCAGGGGTATTTTCCTGCACCGCGGCCTGCGTCTTACCATTGCCGGGCTCATCGGCGGGAACCTGCTGGCTCTGTTGTTTTGCGTGGTCCAGGATTACTTCCACCTCATCCCCCTGGACCCCGAGAACTATTACATGGACACTGTGCCCATCCACTGGGATTGGCGCATCTGGGTAGGCATCAACGGCATTACGTTCCTGTTGACCATGCTTTCCATTCTGCTGCCCACGCTGCTCATCGCCCGCATCCACCCAGTGAAAGCCATTAAATTCGATTAAACGAAGGGGTGCTGTTTTGAGGGGCTTTTTTGGTAAAAGCCCCTCAAAACAGCACCCCGTCGTTTCTGGTTAAGGAAT
>NZ_JACOAF010000052.1 GCF_014269285.1 Rufibacter sediminis | reverse complement strand
TCCACGATGGCGGGGATGTCCACCGTCAGGTTAGGCGCGCCGTTGGCGAAGGGAACGCCCGTCTTGATGGCGGCGTAGGCGTAGATCATAGACGGGGCGATGGCCGGGTCGTTGTTCACAAGGCCCTGCTCGAAGGCCTCGACGCTCCGGTGCACGTCGGACTCCTCGATGTAGATCTCGGTGGAGCCGCACCACACCATCACCAGGCGGTCGCAGCCGTTGGTCTCCTTGAAGGAGCGGATGTCCTCCATCAGCATCTCGGCCAGCTCCATCTTGTTGGCGCCCTCCTTCACGTGGGTGCCGTCCAGGTTGCGGGCGTAGGCCTTGTCGAAGACCGCCTTCATGGGCTTGAGCGCCTCCAGCTCGGGCTTGATGGCGTGCAGCAGCATGGGCTCCAGCACCTTGGCGTTGGCCGCCGCCTCGAACACGTTGTCTGAGTAGACGTCCCAGCCGCCGAAGACGATGTCCTCCAGCCCGGCCAGGGGAACGAAGTCCTTGATGAGCGGGAACCGGTCGTCGGTGCGCTTGCCCAGCCGGATGCGGCCCATTTGGGTCAGGGAGCCCACCGGTTGTGAAAACCCTTTCTTGATCGATTCCACCCCGGCGATCAG
>NZ_JACOAF010000051.1 GCF_014269285.1 Rufibacter sediminis | reverse complement strand
TCCCAGCCCAGGATCTCGCGGGCCTTGGAGATGTCGGGCCGCCTTTTCTGCGGGTCGTTCTCCGGAAGCGGTTGATAGCCTAATTTGAGCTCCACGCCCGTCAGCCTGCAGATCTCCTCGGCGAACTCCTTTATGGTAATCTCATGGGGATTGCCGATGTTCACCGGCAGAGGGTAGTCGCTCAGCAGAAGCCGGTAGATACCCTCCACCAGGTCGTCCACGTAGCAGAAGGACCTTGTCTGGGACCCGTCCCCGAAGATGGAGAGCTCCTCCCCCCTGAGCGCCTGGCTCATGAAGGCCGGCAGCACCCGGCCGTCGTTGAGCCGCATCCGGGGACCGTAGGTGTTGAAGATCCGCACAATGCGGGTCTCCACTCCGTGATGGGTGTGGTAGGCCATGGTGATGGCCTCCTGGAAGCGCTTGGCCTCGTCGTAGCAGCCCCGGGGCCCCACCGGGTTCACGTTCCCCCAGTACTCCTCCACCTGCGGGTGCACCTCCGGGTCGCCGTACACCTCCGAGGTGGAGGCGATCAGAATTCGAGCACCCTTATCTTTGGCTAATCCAAGTAGATTATGTGTTCCTAATGACCCTACTTTTAAGGTCTGGATCGGGATCTTGAGGTAGTCGATGGGCGAGGCCGGCGAGGCGAAGTGCAGGATATAATCTAAATGACCCGGCACGTGCACGTACTTGGAGACATCATGGTTATAGAACTCGAACTGCTCCAGTTTGAAGAGGTGCTCGATGTTCTTAAGGTCACCAGTGATCAGGTTGTCCATGGCGATCACGTGGCAGCCCTCCTTGATGAAGCGGTCGCACAGGTGCGAGCCCAGGAACCCGGCCCCGCCGGTGATCAATACGCGTTTTCTGTCTTTACCCATCCTTAGTTCGTCATTTCGATTACCGGTTGCACCTCCCGCACCCCGATGCCATAATATGCGAAGCCCTGCTCCTGCAGTTCTTTGGCCTCGTAGATGTTGCGCCCGTCGATGATCACCTTGCTCTTGAGCAGCTTGCCGATCACCTGGAAGTTGGGCGAGCGGAACTCGGGCCACTCCGTCACGATCAGCAGCGCGTCGGCGTCGATCAGGGCCTCGTACTCGTCCTTGGCGTACTCCACCCTGTCGTTCTCCCCGATCATGTGTTTCGCCTCCTTGATGGCCACCGGGTCGTACGCCTTCACGCTCGCCCCCTCGGCCAGGAGCTTCTCGATGATCACCAGTGAAGGAGCCTCGCGCATGTCGTCGGTCTTGGGCTTGAAGGAAAGCCCCCACAGCGCAAACGTTTTCCCAGCAAGTTCTCCGCCGAAGTGCTTCATCACCTTGTTGAAGAGCACCTCCTTCTGGTTCTCGTTCACTGACTCCACCGCCTGCAGGATCTGCATTTGGTACCCGTTCTCCGCCGCCGTCTTGATCAGGGCCTTCACGTCCTTGGGGAAGCAGGAGCCGCCGTAGCCGATGCCCGGGTAGATGAACTTGTTGCCGATCCGGGAATCAGAGCCGATGCCGCGGCGCACCATGTTCACGTCCGCCCCCATGATCTCGCACAGGTTGGCGATGTCGTTCATGAAGCTGATCTTGGTGGCCAGCATCGAGTTGGCCGCGTACTTGGTCATCTCCGCGCTAGGCACGTCCATGAAGATGATCGGGTGCCCGTTCAACAGGAACGGCTTGTAGAGCCGGCGCATCACCTCCTCGGCCTGATCTGACTCCACCCCGATCACAATTCTATCCGGTTTCAAGAAGTCGTCGATCGCCGCGCCCTCCTTCAGGAACTCAGGGTTAGAAGCGACATCGAAAGAAAGGTTAGAACCTCTCTTTTCCAATTCTTCTGCCACAGCCTGTTTTACTTTATTGGCCGTGCCCACCGGCACGGTGCTCTTGGTCACCACCACCAGGTACTCGTCCATGTGCTGGCCGATCTCCCGGGCCACGCCCAGCACGTACTTCAGGTCCGCCGAGCCGTCCTCCCCCGGGGGCGTGCCCACCGCGATGAAGGCCGCGTCGCAGCCCTTGATGGCCGAGGCCAGGTCCGTGGAGAAGTGCAGGCGCCCCTTCTCCACGTTGCGGAGCACCATCTCCTCCAGCCCCGGCTCGTAGATGGGCAGGACACCCTGCCGCAGGTCCTCGATCTTCTTCACGTTCACGTCGATGCACGTCACATCAATGCCCACCTCGGCAAAACAAGTGCCCGTCACCATGCCAACGTAACCCGTTCCTACTACTGCGATTCTCATGAGGGAGATGAGATTTAAAGTATATTTTCTATTCTAGATTTTTGAACGAAGATGAAATTTCTAAGCCATCCACTTCTTCCACCAATGCTGGAATACCACCAGTGCCCAAATGCGCGCGTGGATATCACCTGGGTTCTTGGAGAACAACTGGGCCTTTAACCGCTGAATCTCTTTCAGGTTGAAAATTCCTTGCGCTTCAATGAACGCATCTGACAAGAGATCATCCATGATCATGGGGCGCAGTTCGTTTTGGAACCATTTTAGCAAAGGAACCTCAAAACCATGCTTGGGACGTTTATATAGCTCAGGTGGCAACATCCCTCTGAAAGCATCCTGTACGATTTTCTTTTTCATACCGCCGTCAATCTTGGAAGACTCTGGCAAGGAGAAGGCGAAGTTTACCACCTTGTAATCTAGGAAAGGAGTTCGTACTTCTAAGCTGTTTGCCATTGACATGAGATCCACCTTGGTGAGCATGTCATTAGGCAATACCAATTGCATGTCGGTCAGCAACACCTCGTTTATGTCCCCTTTTTGGGAAAGGTGACTTAAAATCTTCTGACGCCGCTTCTTATAGACATCCTTGGAAAGGATTTTCTTCGATTTGCCGCTGAGCAATGCCTTGGCATCTTCCTCGGTGGCGAAGGAGGCCCAACGCCAGTAGCGGTCTTTGGCGGAAAGGTTCATCCCCTCGCCGAAGCGCTGGAATTGCCGGATACGGTTGCCGAAAGAAGAGTTTCTGGATTTAGGCATCATTTCCCAAAGCGGCAGTAAAGCAGCCACTGTTTCGGCGGCAAATCCGCCTTGCCGGACCTTGTACTCGGCCATGTGCTTGTTGTAACCGGCAAACAGTTCGTCGGCGCCATCGCCTGACAAGGCCACTGTTACTTTTTTGCGGGTATAATGGCTTAGGATGTTCACCGCCAGGGCCGAAGAATCGGCGAATGGCTCATCTATGTACTCAAGCGCCCGGAAAAGGTGCTCATATAAATCATTGTTAGTCAGAGAGAAGACCGTGTGATTGGTCTTGTATTTGTCGGCGACCAACTTGGCGTATTTGGTCTCGTCAAAGAACGGCTCGTCTTTGTACCCAATAGAGAAGGTATTCAGATGCTGGGTATGCCGAGAGGCCAACGCCACAATAGCGGAGGAGTCAATCCCCCCGCTCAGGAACGCGCCTAAGGGCACATCGGCGATCATCCGGCGCTGCACGGCTCCATCCATCAGGTCTACCAGCTTTTTCTGCTGCGCCTCATACGAGAGATCGTTGTGCTTCACTTTCTTCTCGTCGTACGGAATCTTGTACCAGCGTTTTACCTCTACTTTCCCTTTTTTACCCACTAAAAAGTAATGACCCGGCATCAGCTTCTTCACTCCTTTGAAAATAGAAGCGGGGGCGGGAATATAGTTCAGCTGCAGGTATTCATACAGGGAAGCATAATCCAGCTTGCGCGGGATCCCGAACGCCAGCAAGGATTTCATCTCGGAGGCAAACACCAGTTTGTCCTCATCCTGGTACATGAGAAGCGGTTTTACGCCATACCGGTCACGGGCGACAAACAGGGTTTCTTCCTCTTTGTCATAAATGGCGAAGGCGAAGAAGCCGTTCAGTTTCTTCAGGAAAGAAGGGCCTTCTTCTATGTAATACTTCAGGAGCACCTCGGTATCGGACTGCGAGAAGAACGTGTATCCCTTCTCTACCAGTTGCTTCTTCAGCTCCTGATAATTGAAGATCTCTCCGTTGAAAACGATGGTGTAGCGTTCTTCCTCATTATGCATGGGCTGGCAAGCCACATCGCTGACGTCAATAATGGACAACCGACGATGCCCTAGTCCTACGGCACCATGGGTAAAATGTCCCCCTGAGTCAGGTCCGCGCAACTGCAGCGCGTCAGTTGAGTCTGATAAACGTTGGATGGCTGAATGACCTTCCTGAGTAAAAGCGTAGATTCCAGATATACCGCACATATTGCCGCAAAGGTACGACATATCCACGAAATGGTTTTTACCAACTCAGTTTTAATATGATTAATTTAAAATCTAACTCATACTAACCCGTGACAACACTTTCATACAACATTCATTACCAACAACTTGAATACACAGTAACTTTAACTTAAATTATATTATTTAATATTTAAATAATTATGAGTTTGATGATCTAAACCAAAAATTCTTTCTACCACTTCTCACACGTTCTAAAAGAAAAGACTACCTCCCAGCTCTTTTAGAGCGTGTCAGAAGTTGCCTTTTCAAGATGCCATCGTTGTCATAAAGAATTAAGGCATCTCTGTTTTGGGTCTGTTTTCAGAAAATGAAGCTAAAAACAGATCACAAGGAGCCATCGCCCTGGGAGCAGTAGCTCTTCTGCAACTTTCAACATTATTCCTACTTACTTTCTTTGCCAATGACAATAACACCCTTTTCTTACTAACTAAAGCAGAAGAGGCTTGCCGCAGATTGCGGCAAGCCTCTTTAAGGATAAATTATGAGTAAATTTTTGAAGCCTTAGAACACCTTTGCCTCGACGGGCGCGGATTCCACGTGCTCTTTGAAGTACTCCAGGGTGCGTCTAAGCCCTTCAGCGCGGGATACCCTCGGCTCCCAGCCCAGGATCTCGCGGGCCTTGGAGATGTCGGGCCGCCTTTTCTGCGGGTCGTTCTCCGGAAGCGGTTGATAGCCTAATTTGA
>NZ_JACOAF010000050.1:2500-3574 GCF_014269285.1 Rufibacter sediminis | reverse complement strand
CTACGTGCTTTAACCTGGTATTCCGTCACCAGGCGGGCCTTTCACTACTCCGTCACCGCATCGCTGGGTTACGCTAGTACTGGAATATTAACCAGTCGTCCATCGACCTTAGCTCTCGCATCGGCCTTAGGACCCGACTAACCCTGATCCGATTAGCGTTGATCAGGAAACCTTAGTCTTTCGGTGTGCGGGTTTCTCGCCCGCATTATCGTTACTTATGCCTACATTTGCTTTTCCCGACGCTCCAACGCCCATTGCCAGGCGCCTTCGTAGCCGACGGGAATGCTCCCCTACCACAGAATAAATTCTATCCATAGCTTCGGTATCACGCTTGATGCCCGATTATTATCGATGCCCTGTCGCTCGACCAGTGAGCTGTTACGCACTCTTTAAATGAATGGCTGCTTCCAAGCCAACATCCTGGCTGTCTAAGCAACTGAACCTCCTTTGTTCAACTTAGCGTAAATTTAGGGACCTTAGCTGATGGTCTGGGTTCTTTCCCTCTCGGCCTGGGACCTTAGCACCCCAAGCCTCACTGCCGAGTATGTCACGTGGCATTCGGAGTTCGTCAGGATTCGGTAGGATTTGACTCCCCCTAGTCCTATCGGTAGCTCTACCTCCACGAGACTCAACCTCGACGCTGCCCCTAAAGGCATTTCGGGGAGTACGAGCTATTTCTCAGTTTGATTGGCCTTTCACCCCTACCCTCAGGTCATCCAAATCCTTTTCAACGGAAACTGGTTCGGACCTCCATTGCGTGTTACCGCAACTTCATCCTGCCCAAGGGTAGATCACAAAGTTTCGCGTCTACCCCCCCTGACTGTGCGCCCTGTTCAGACTCGCTTTCGCTGCGGCTCCGTGTTTCCAAACACTTAACCTCGCCAGGGAGGAGTAACTCGTAGGCTCATTATGCAAAAGGCACGCCGTCACCCCACTAAAGGGCTCCGACCGCTTGTAGGCGCATGGTTTCAGGTTCTATTTCACTCCTTTATTCAAGGTTCTTTTCACCTTTCCCTCACGGTACTGGTTCACTATCGGTCTCTCAGGAGTATTTAGCCTTACCGGATGGTACCG
>NZ_JACOAF010000049.1 GCF_014269285.1 Rufibacter sediminis | reverse complement strand
GTCCGTGATCTCATAACGACGCATAGGCTTTTTGATACTCTAACAACTGCCAGGAAAAATAATTCTACAATTGTCAACGCGCCCTAAGCTGTTTGAAGTCACGGAAGTAAATCTGCGTCATAAATACCTACAGGAGGCTAATTCAGCACGAGTCGTCATCCCCCTACCCCCTTCAAAGGGGGGACGGAATACGTAATGCCATTATGATTTGGGCTTCATTTCCAGAAAACAGGCTTAAACATACGGGAATGGACTACAGCGAAACGCCCCGGCGCTCCCACTCAGAAGCCAGTTCCAGCTTGGGCAGCAGCGTTTTCAACAACCAGTTCTCCATCTCGGCCCCGGCGTGGAAAGGCTGGAGGTCTACCGGCAGTTCGTCTTTGAGGTGCTGCATACGGGCGGTGTGGTGCACCCTGGAGTCCAGAATCACAAACGCGCCTTTGTCTTTCTCGCGCCGAACCAAACGCCCGAAACCCTGCCGCAACTTGTGCTGACTGGCCGGATAATAGAACTTGCTCCAGAAGAAACCACCCTCCACCTCGCGGCGGTGCGCCACCAACGGGTTGCCCAACGAAGGGTTCGGTAACCGGAACACAATCACCTGCGACAGCGTCACGCCCGGAAAATCCACGCCCGACCACATGCGGTCCAGACCCAACAACACCGAATGCTCCTCCTGCCGGAACCGCCGGATTTCCCACAAACTGGTGCCTTCCTGCTTGAGCAATTCTATGTCATAAGCGGGCAGGCGAGTGTGCAGCCATTTGTAGGCATCTTCCATGTCGCGGCGGCTGGTGAAGAGCACCAAGGTTCTCCCGTTCATGGCCACAATGCACTTCAGCAGCGTTTCCATGGAGGTCTGCAACCAGGCCTGTTTCTGGTCCAAAGCCATTTTGTGCTCATAGCAGGGAATGAACGCGGGCACCACGGCGTGGACCTTTTCCTGCTGCTCATAGTTGAAAGGCGAGAGGTAGCGGACTTCCTGGGCAAACGGCTCCTGGCGGCCCAGTTGGTTCCGGAAGTACTGCGTGTTGCCGCCCACGTACAGCGTGGCCGAGGTGAACAGCAGGCTGGGGTAGACGTTCTGCAGCTTCTCCATCTCGTCCTGCAGGTAGTACGGCATCTTGCTCACCGACCAGTTCTGGCCGCTTTTCTCCAGCACATGAATCCACTTGCGGGCCGGAAAGTCACTGGTGATTTTCTGGAGCGACTCGGCGAACTCGGCGGCTTTCTCCTTGTAGGTTTCCAGGCGGCTGAAGGTCTTGTCCTCGGGCTGTTTCAGGAGGCGCAGAATACGGTCAATCTTACCGGCCACAAACTGGATGGCGGTGAGCAACTCCTGCAACGCCTGTTCAATCTCGGCACTGAATTCCCGTTTAATCCAGCGGCCGTTTTCTTCCAGGGTAACCTCCTCCTGCCACCGCTGCTCGCCCTGAATGGGCAACGCCTGAATCAGCTCGCCGCTGGCCCTAATGGTGGCGCAGTCGCGGTGGATGGAGTCAATCTCGTCCAGCACCAGCAACGCGGTTTCGGTTTCCACGTGATGGGCCACCCGCTCGGCGAGGCGGTCCAGAAAGCCCCTTCGGCGGTCTTTTCCCAATAAGGGGCGTAAAAGCCGCGCTTCCACTACACCCAGGCTGAAGTTCATGCTCAGAGCGCTCCGCGCGAAATCGGGGAACTGGTCGGCCTCGTCAATGATGCAGTGCTTGATGAGGTCGGTGAGCTTGGGCGGCAGCTGCAGCAGCTTGTGGTGGTTGGTTACGATGATATCGGCGGCGTAAGCCTGCTCCATGTGGCGGGCGTACGTGCATTTGGCCGGTTCCAGGCACAGCTTGGGCACGCAGACTTCTTGGGCGTTCGCCTCAGATAAAAGCCGATAGGTGTCGGGTAGCAGGGCCCGGATGTTGTGCGGAATTTCCTCCACTTCGCCCTGGGTTTGGAACACGCGTAGCACCAGGTAAAGCCAGCTGAGACCTTCCCGGATAGAGCCTTTCTGCTGCACCACCAGCTCATCGTACAAATCCAGCAGCGCGGAGACGCAGAGGTAATTGTTTTTGCCTTTCACAATGGCGGGTCGCAAATGCGCGTGCAAGCCGCCCTTGAAGCGCAGCCGCGGAATCTCGCCCTGCATCACTTGTTCCTGCAGATTTTTGGTAGCCGTGGCCACCACCACTTTGCGGCCGGGGTTGAGGCGCAGCAGCTCGGCGGCGGCCATCAGGTAGCCCATGGTTTTGCCGGTGCCCGTCCCCGCCTCGGCCACAAAGGTGCCTTTGTCAGTTAAGGCTTTGTTGCAGAAGTTGGCGTACTGCATCTGGGCGTAGCGCTCCGGCAAACTGTGCTTCTTGTACCAGGCATGCAGGGCCTCCTAGATGAGCTGGTCAGAGGGCGTCGCGATGTCTACGCGGGGTTTTACCACGGTGGCATCCGTTACGGTAGGCAGCCAAGAGGAGAGCAGTTTGCGGAGGTGGAACGGCAAAACGGGCACCTCTGAGGTAGGCGGCGGCATGAGCCAGTGCAAATCCAGCGGCTCCAGCGTTTCAATGTGCTCGGCGGCGGCTTGCAAGGTGCGCCACGCGCTGCCCATGTACACGGTGCCCAAGGCCAGTACTTGCTGCAGCAACTGGAGGAACAGGGGAGGCTGGCCGGATTCGTCCTCCGGAGTGCTGGGAATTTTCTGCAACAGCACTTCCAGCAGTTTGAACAGCTGCGTGTGCAGGGCCGCCAAAGCCACGTGCATGGGCTGGGAAGCCGGTTTTTTCTGGGCGATGGAAGAAAGGGCCACCACATCACCCATCTCCATCAGGTTGAGGTGCGGCAGGAAGAACGACGACAGCACCGCCAAATCAGCTGCAACGGGCGGTGCGGGCATGCCGGCCAAGATGTAGTTTTTGAACCAGGTCTGCTCATGCCGTTCTTGAAAGAAGAACACGTGCGTGAACGTACTTAAATAGCCCTGCACCTCGGCTTTCTGCTCCTGCCAGGTGGGCGCGCTCTTCGCCTGTTCCTTGCTGATTCTGGATTGTTTCTGCACGCTGCGCCCAAACTCGGCCTCGGGGTTGATGAACCATTCCCTCAGCCCCGACTGGCCCCGCTGCAGCGACAAGACGCCAATGTGCAGCAGCCCCTGCCGAAGCCCGTAAGAGCCGGTGGCAAATAAATGCAGGATGGCAAAGGATGGGGATTCAGCTTTCATCAGGACCTCGTTCACACGTCTAAGCAGATTGCAAAGGTACTCTATGCTAAGGAATTTGCCGCAAAATTGTGTTGGGTGCTAAGAGGATTAGAGGAGGTGCTGGTTTTGGGGGTGTTTTTTGGAAAGAAGGCTGAAAACGGAAGGGGAAAGCTTCTGCTTTTCGGTTGCCAGGATAACCCACCCCCACCCCTCCCAGGAGGGGAATTATCTTAATTTGCTGAAACTCCCCTCCTGGAAGCAGGGCCGTTAGGTTCTACTTAAAAAGTGAAGGCTCTTCCGGATTTGCAATCCGGAAGTAGGTAATCAGGGGATTTGTAATCCCCGTCTCTGTGCCTTTGAGCCCCGAGCGCCGCGGATTACAAATCCGCAGTTACCCAGATTCGGGATTGCAAATCCCGAAGAGCAGATGGGGGAGAGGGTGGGTTGCCCCTCTTTCTG
>NZ_JACOAF010000004.1 GCF_014269285.1 Rufibacter sediminis | reverse complement strand
GCTTGCCCAGCCGGATGCGGCCCATTTGGGTCAGGGAGCCCACCGGTTGTGAAAACCCTTTCTTGATCGATTCCACCCCGGCGATCAGGGTGGTCGCCACCGCGCCCAGGCCCGGCATCAGGATCCCCAGCTTGCCGCTGGCCTCTTTCACTTGATATTCCATAGTTCTATTTTAAACGTAATGTAGGGGGTTTGTCTTCGGTTTTGGGGTAAACCAAGGCTTAAGATATCTATTTTCCTATTAATGCCCGCAGGTACTTACCCTATTTCTGCGCGAATTTCTACTGTAAAAGTTAAAAGCCAATTGGAGGGGCACTTCCGGTTGGTTCGCAAGAGTTCCTGATAAATAAAATCCAAGACGCAAATCCTCTGATTTAGAACCTATTGAACCGACGTGTCTGTGTCAGATCTAACCAGAGTTAAGAAGAAGGTGCCTGCTCCGGGGGAACCTCCCCGTCGCCGGAATTCTGGTCAGGTTTGGGCAGCCTGCCGGCTTTTTTCAGGGCTTCCTGCACAATCCACTCAATCTGGCCATTGGTGCTTCTGAACTCATCTGCGGCCCATTTCTCCAGTGCTTTCATCATCTCAGCGTTCATCCGCAGCGCAAATGATTTTTTCTCGGCCATAGGCTAGTGGTGTAAAGTCCCGGCATTTACCACGGGGTGCACGCTGCGGTCTGAGCAGAGCACCACCATCAGGTTGGTGACCATGGCGGCTTTGCGTTCCTCGTCCAGCGCCACCAAGCGTTTGTCGTTGAGTTGGTGCAGGGCCATGTCTACCATGCCCACGGCTCCTTCCACAATCTTGGCCCGCGCCGCTACAATGGCGGTGGCCTGCTGGCGCTGCAACATGGCGCTGGCAATTTCCTGGGCGTAGGCCAGGTAGCTGATTCTGGCTTCCAGCACGTGAATGCCGGCAATGGCCAGACGTTCCATCAACTCGCGCTCCAGCTCATCGTTCACCTCCTGCGAGCTGGCCCGCAACGAGATCTCGGCATCGTTCTCAAAGTTGTCATACGGATAAACGCCCGCCAGTTTGCGCATGGCAGACTCGCTCTGGATCTTCACGAAGGTCTCGTAGTTGTCTACCTCAAAAGCGGCCTTGAAGGTTTCCTCCACGCGCCACACCAGCACTACCCCAATCATGATGGGGTTGCCCAGTTTGTCGTTCACTTTGATGGGCGTGGTGTCCAGGTTGCGGGCCCGCAGCGAGATGTTCTTGGAGACCAGAAACGGGTTCACCCAGAAGAAGCCGTTCTGCTTGATGGTGCCCGCGTACTCGCCAAACAATGTAAGCACCCGTGACTCATTGGGGTTCACGATTTTAAAGCCTTTGCTCAGGAAAATAAACACCAGCGAGAACGGGGCAATCACTTCTGGGCCTATGTAATAGCCCAAAGCGCCCGCCAGCCCGGTAACCAGCAGCAACACAGTTAGGATAGTGTACCCAGAGATGGGGTGAAAAGGTTTTTCTGCTTTCATGACATTCATTTATTTTGATATCAAATTGATATCAATAAAGGTAGCAAAATGAACCGATTTTCCAAAAAACAGGCTTAAAACCGCACAAATCACGCGTAATGCATTGAAAATCAGTAGTTAAACACACAGCCACACCTAAAAAGCAGCGTATACCAGAGTAGTTGTTTGTAGGTTTAACTTAAAGAAGTGGTTATGCGCATTATTCCAACCAGTATCCATGGCATCATGGACTACCTTATCGCTGTTCTCCTGATAGCAGCACCCTGGCTCTTAGGCTTTTACCGGGGCGGCATTGAGAGCTTCATCCACATTGGGGCGGGGATGATCATCCTGATTCAGGCGCTCCTGACCCGCAATGAAACCGGGGCCGTGAAAATGATTCCCATGCCGGCGCACATCATGAGCGATCTGGCCATTGGCTTGTTGCTGGCGCTGTCGCCGTGGCTGTTCTTTTTCCACGACTACATCTGGGAGCCGCATTTTATTGTGGGCCTCCTGATCACGGGGCAAGCGATTCTCACCAAAATGACCCCGGCCACCGTTCACCGGACCGAGCCGCGGTACTGAGCTGAAGCAAAAACAGCAGTTCCCCGGTTTAAGGCACGTTTCGAGAAAACGTGCTTAAAACCGGGGAACTGCTGTTTTGCCGGGAAATGGTAGCGGGAGCGCCCGCTATAACATGATGCCCTGCTTGTGGTTTTTGGACACCGGGAAATTATTGTCGCCCCAGTGCTCTTTCAGGTTGGTTTCAATGGCCAGGGAAAGCTGGGTAAGCGGCACGTCTTCCAGGCGGTTCTCAAACGGATCTTCCATGCGTTCGCCCACCAGATCCAGGCACAGGAACACAAAAGAGACAATCACCGACACCGGAATACTGGCCCAGCCGATCTCGTCCACGAACACAAACGGCAACAAAGACGCGTGGATGAACACGAAAACCCGCGAGAAGAAACTGTACTGCCGTGGGAAGGGCGTGTTCTTGATCCGCTCGCTTTTGCCCTGGATGTCGTTGAACGCCACCAGCGTCTGTTCCAGCTGCACAAACCGGTAGTCTGAGAGCCAGCCGCGCTCATACGCCCGGCGCAGGTCATCTCCCTGCAGGTTGATCAGGTAGTTGGGCGGGTTGTTTTTGTGCCAGAACGCCTTGTACTCTTCCTCTGAGAGAAAAGCGACGGTGTCTGAGTACTCGTTGGTCTCCTCCACAATCTCCTCCTGCTTGGTGCCGTTGTAGGGCTTGGGCTTTCTGAGGAAAACCCGCAAACCGTGCACAAACGCCAGATGCCGGTACACCATGCGGTGCTGCAGCTTCTTCACCAGCTCGGCCTCCTGCTCATCCGTGGGAATGATCATGGTGGTCACCTGGCGGCCCCAGGCGCGGCTGCTGTTCACCAGCTGCCCCCAGATCTGCCGGGCTTCCCACCACCGGTCATAGGCGTTGCTGTTCTTGAAACCCAGGAAAATAGCCAGGGCGGTACTTAAAGCGGTAAGCGTACTAAAGGGCAAGTGCAGCTGCACCACCTCATAATAGCCGTGGATCAGGTACACCGCCACCGAAAGCAGCAGGTAATACAGCATGCTTTTCCAGGTATAGAAGACGATGACCTCCCACTTTAAATTTCTATCTAGAATCATAACACCAGGGTTTGATTGAGTAGAACAGCGTTTGGGTTATCTTGTTTGCGAAAGATTCACCAGCAAGATGTTGGCAGGATCTTTTTTCCCTTCGTTGGAGATGAACAACTCGCCTGACGGACTGAACGCGATGCCTTCTGGTTTGTAGAAATCAGCGTCGCTGAGCTTGAGCCGCTCTTTGATGCTGCCGTTTGCGTTCAGGATGAACAGCTGCGGGTTGGAGGCCTCGGTGAGGTAAATATCTCCGGTTACCGGGTGCAGCGCAATCTCAGAGGGTTGCCACGTCTTGCTCAGGCTTTTGGCGGTGCCCTGCGGCAGTTTCGGGTCTTTCAGGTTTAGTTTGAAGATCGGCTGCGCCGATAAAGTTTTGGCGCTCAGGTCAAACGCATACACGCCTTTAAACTCGGGGCTGCCGGGCTCCTCGCCTTTGATGGCCAGCAACAGGCGGTTCTGTTTGGCGTCATAGGTGAGGCATTCTACGTTGTGCGCCTCGGTGAGCGGGGTAGAATATTCTTTGATGGCGGGGGCCGCCGTCTGCCAGTTGCCTACTTCAAACAAGTGGCCGTCGCTGCGCACCACGTAGGCGGTGCTGCCCACCAACGCGATGCCCTCGTAGTCGCCGGCCGCGCCAAACGTCACCTGCTTCTCAATCTGGTTGGTTTTGGTGTTATACACGAAGATCACGCCGGCTTCGTCCTGCACGCAGGCGAACCGCCCGTCGCCCAGAAAGGCAATCCCGGACACTTCCCGCAAGATGGCCGGCACTTCCCATTTCTGGTTTATCTGCACCGCGGCCGAGGCCGGTTCTACGGTTTTCTTCTTTTTGCCTTTTTTGGGTTTATCGTCCGCAAAACCCATGGCTTTGTTATTCTCGCAGGCCAGCGCGGTCAGGGACAGCAGCAGGCTCAGACATAAAATTTGAATGCGTTTCATATGATCGTTCTTTAGATGTTGTGTTTGTGGCAAGAAGCCGCTGGCTCCGTATTTTTCTCTTAAAGCGTTTTGGGGCTGTTTTCAGGAAAACAGCCCTTAATCCGCCGCTACAATTCTTTTCCGGGGGAGCAGAATTGAACGAGTTTCTAGTACGATACTTAGTCCCAGAAGATCACGTTGGCTTGGGTTCCGTCAGGGGCGTACACCTTCTTCACCTCTTCGTTGGCGTTCTCCAGTTCTACCTGGTACACCACCTGGCCGTCTTTCTCCACTTTCTCCAGTTCATCCATCTGAAACGCCTGGTAGTCGCGCTTCAAGGCCACCGTCACCGTTTCGGGAAGTTGGGCCGAGGTGATGTCCTGCTTGTAGCTCATTACCTTACCTGTGGCATCTACCAGCGCGGTATGTTCTACCAGATTAACGGTAAACTCCGCCTCGTAGAGATTACCTTCTTTCTCCCATTCTATGTTCTGGGCGGCCGGGAATTTCACCTGCAGGGCGTTCTGTACCAACGAGGGGAGGTGCGTGCCGGTGAGTTGCTGGCTGCAGCCCCACAACGTGCCCGACGAGGCGAGCATGGCTAAAAAGATCGTTTTCATAGGTCAAAAGTTTAGCTTATCAAATTATTTAAGCCAAAGGTCTAACCCGAAACAGGAAAGAATTGGGAATCTTACAGGAGGTGAAAAAAAAAATTAAAGTTTATTAGAGCGCTGTTCCGGAGGTGAGGAGCAGGTTTCTGCCACTAATTTACGGCCAGCGTTTTAGGCTTGATTTTCCAAAAATTGGCCTAAAACGGGAGCGAAATCCCTGGTTAGAAGGCGACGATAAACGTATGTCCCTGCTGATAACGGTACGTCACCTGGAAGCCGTACAGGTCACAGATGGCTTTCACGATGGACAGTCCCAGGCCGGTGGAAGCTTGGGAGGAGGCGTCTTTGTAGAAACGGGCAAATACCTTGGTTTCTTCCAGCGGCTCTTCTTTGCCGGCGTTCTCTACAACTAAAGCTTCTCTGGAAAGCCGGATGCGCAGGAAGCCGCCTTTCACATTATGCACCAGGGCATTCTTGAGCAGGTTCATCACCAGCATGGCGGCCAGATCTGGGTTCATTTGCAGAGATACCTCTTCCGTTGCCTCCACCTCCACCGAGACGGCCTTATATTTCAGCTGGTCCTCAAAATCAGCCAGGGTCTTCTGCACCAGGTTGGGGAGCGAGACTGCTTCGGCCTGGGTAAACTGCCGGTTCTCGATCTTGGAGAGCAACAACAGAGATTTGTTCAGGCGGGTGAGGCGTTCCAGGTTTTCCATCACCGCGCCAATCTGCATCAGTTGCTCTTCCTGCAGGGGTTGACTCTCGGCGAGCAGTTCCAGTTTATTCAAACTGATGGCCAGGGGCGTTTGCAACTCATGCGAGGCGTTTTCAATCAAGGCTTTCTGGTTCTGGTACGCAGCCACGTTCTGCTGCAGCAGCTTTTCCACGGTCTGGTTCAAGAGCTGGAACTCGGCGATGTTGGTTTTTTGCACCGGCACCGTTTTGGCTTCTTCCAGTTTGAAATGTTGCAGGCGCCGCAGAATGTGGTAGAAGGGCTTCCAGATGCGTTTCAGGAGCAGGTTGTTGAGCACCAGAATACTGGCGATAAGCCCCAGGTATAACCAGAGCAACGAGTACAGCAGGTCTTCAATAAGATCGTCTTCCTCTACCATGGAGGTGATCAGACGCATTTCATAGTACCTGCCGTTGTGCCTGAAAACGGTGGTCAGCAGCCGAACGGGCTCAAAATCCTTTTCGTTCTGCATGTACATGAGCGTATCCTGGTAGAGGTCTTTCTTGCCGCGGGCCCAGGCCAGAGACACTTCATGTATTTTGTAGTAGCCTTCCTCAAACTCCGCCTGGGCGAGGACTGTGCTGTCTTGGGCAGCTTTCTGGATGACCAGCAGTTTCTGGTTCTCCAGGCCGTCATCTATGCTGTCATAGATTTCGTCCAGCATGTTGATGTAGAAAAGCGCGGCCCACCCCGAGATCACCACCAGCAGCAGCGCCGCAAAGTACGAGGTGGCGTAGTTGAGCAGCTTCATGCCGTGACCAGTTTGTACCCGATGCCGTAAATGGCCTGAATCTCCAGCTCGGCAGCGTGGTCTTTGAGTTTCTTCCGGAGGTTCTTGATCTGGGAGTAGATGAACTCGTAATTATCAGCTTGGTCAATGTAGTCGCCCCAAACGTGCTCGGCCAGCGCGGTTTTGCTCACCAGCCGGTCTTTGTTCGTGACCAGGTACAGCAGAATGTCAAACTCCTTGCGGTTGAGCACCAGCTCCTGGCCGGCCACCCACACCTGGTGCTTGTCTGGGTCAATCTGCACGTTCTGGAGCTGGTGGAGATGCTGGCCCTCAAACTTGCGGCGGCGCAGCACAGATTTCACGCGGGCGTGCAGCTCGGCCATGTGGAACGGCTTGGGCAGGTAATCATCGGCGCCCAGCTCCAGGCCCTGGATCTTGTCATCCACGGAGTTACGGGCCGAGACAATGATCACGCCCTCGGTTTTCTGCTGTTTCTTGAGTTCCTCCAGGATCTCCAGGCCGCTGCCGCCGGGCAGGTTGATGTCCAGCAGAATGCAGTCATAGGCGTACAGGCCCACTTTCTCCAGGGCGCTTTCATAGTCACAGGCGGTTTCCACCAGGTACTGCTCCTGCTGAAGGGAGCGCACCAGGGTTTCCTGCATTTCGGGTTCGTCTTCTATCACCAGTATTTTCATAGCCGTGGGATTTACCCGCAAGTACGGCGGTAAATCTGGAAAGAGTTGGGAATGTCTGCGGGAAGAGGCCCGCGCCGGACACAAGGGAGCGCTTTACGCCCCTTTTCCGGAAACTGGCCCCAAACTAGAAACGGGAGACTTTGCCTTTGTTTTCCCAGTGGCTGGCTTTCAGCGTCACGCCATCGGCCTCAAACTTAAGGCGGCGCACGTAGCGCTCACCGCTGATGCTGCCGTCTGGCCGGCGTTTCCCGATGAACAGGGTGACGGCCCGCCCCTGCTGATCAGTGATAAATGTGAGGTCATTGCCCGCGAACACATCGTCCACGCGGCTGTCGGGCGCGTAGGTTTTGCTGAGTTTGGCTTCCAGTTTGGGGCTGAGCGGCATGGTTGACAGAGAAGTTAGGCGGTCGTATACGATTGCAGGATGGGCAGCGCGTCGGCCTCCTCGGCCTCCACCACCTCGTCTATCACCGACTGGATTTCCTGGTCTGACCACTTCGCCTGCTCGGCGGCTTTCACAAATACGCCCAGGGCCACAAAGCGGCCACCTTCCAGCGGAAGGACTACGTTTACTTTTTTCTTGATGTTCATGCAGAGGAGACTTTCGTTTTGGGGCTATTTTACGGATAACCGGCCAAAAGTACTAAAGCCGCCGTTGTTTTCCTGCGCCCACCGGATGGCCGAGGCCAATTCCTGGAAGTATTCCACCTCGGCCCGAAACTGGGGCCGCAGGGTGGCCACCATGCTGCTGACGGCCATCTGGTTGAAGATGTCATCTGACACGATGAAGGCCAACCGGTTCACGCCCAGCAGCTGGAACTGCGGAAACCAAGTAGCCAGCGTCCATTCCTGATCGGCTTGCCGGATCACTTTCATCTGCTTCATGTCCATGATCCAGTTGTGCAGCCCTTCTCTGCGGGAGATCTGAATTCCTTCCAGCAAACCTTCGCGGTAGACTTCACTGGGCACAAAACCTTGCCAATGCAACACCAGAAGCTGGTGAAGCCGATCGGTTTCCAGTTGTAAGTAAGATTCAGTCTCCATGGTTTTCGGTTGTAAGAACGCGTCTCTATGACAGCCTCGCATCAGAACGGTTCAGTCCTGCACAAGATAGCTTCTCCCATCATGGTATAAACTTCCTTTCCGGCGATGAGGTTTTGGAGTGAAGTAACAAATCAATTGCACTCCGCTAACAAACTGACTTGTACTTTTTGCCATCGGGTGGCAGAAATTGTAACAATCTGCCCTGCAAGCTCTAAAACCCAGGGCTCAGCGTCTGCTTTTTACATCCAAAAGCCCGTTCTTTCTCCCGTTTTACGGGCATTTTCCAGAAAAGGGCGTTTTTGCAATTTTCTGGGCCCGCTGGGCTTTATGCCTCATTTCTGAAATACAGGCTTAAAACAGGAAAAGCTTCCGGCGGCTATTTCCTTTACGAACCAACCGGCAGAAACGAAAAGGGCCAGAGAAATTCTCTGGCCCTTTCTGTCACTAATGATACGGTTTACCGGAACATGTTTTTCAACTTGTTCAGTTTGGTGGCCATGTCTTCTTCCTCTACCGGTGCCTCCCGACGGCTACCGCCGCCTGCGTTGCTTCCAGCCTTGCGGTCATTGCCGCGACTAGGCCGGGCGGTAGCGGCCTGCGGGTCACCTTTCATGGAAAGCGCGATGCGCTTTCGGCCTACTTCTACCTCCAGCACGGTCACTTCCACCTTCTGGCCTACTTTCACCACTTCATGCGGATTGCTCACGAAACGGTCAGACAGATGGCTCACGTGTACCAGACCATCCTGGTGCACCCCAATGTCTACGAACGCCCCGAAGGCGGTGATGTTGGTGATGATGCCCGGCAGTTTCATGCCCTGGCGCAGGTCTTTGATTTCGTTCACGCCCTCGGTGAAGCTGAATACCTCATAGCTTTCGCGGGGGTCACGACCGGGTTTGGCCAACTCGCTTAAAATGTCCTGCAGCGTAGGCAGACCAACGGTGTCAGACACGTATTTCTTCAGGTCGATTTTCTTGCGGAGGTCGGCGTTCTTGAGCAGATCTTCCACGGTAGCGCCTAAATCCTTCGCCATCTGCTCCACCAACGCGTAACGCTCGGGGTGCACGGCGCTGGCATCCAGCGGATGTTTGCCGCCTCTGATGCGCAGGAAACCAGCGGCTTGTTCAAAGGCTTTATCACCCAAACGGGCTACTTTGCGCAGTTCGTTGCGGGTTTTGAACGGTCCGTTCTGGTTGCGGTAGTCCACGATGTTCTGCGCCAACTGCGGCCCTAAACCAGAAACGTAGGTTAGCAACTGCTTGCTGGCGGTGTTTACTTCTACGCCCACGGCGTTCACGCAGCTCATTACCACATCGTCTAGGCTGTGTTTCAGGGCATTCTGGTCCACATCGTGCTGGTACTGGCCCACGCCAATAGATTTCGGGTCCAGTTTCACTAACTCGGCCAGCGGGTCCATGAGACGGCGACCGATGGAAACGGCTCCGCGCACGGTGATGTCCTGGTCCGGGAACTCCTCCCGGGCTACATCTGAAGCCGAGTAGATAGAGGCACCGCTTTCGTTCACCATCACAATGGCAATGGTGTTGGGCAAGCCCAGGCCGCGCACGAACGTCTCAGTTTCGCGCGAAGCGGTTCCGTTGCCAATGGCGATGGCTTCGATGTTATATTTGGCGCACATGGCCATGACCTGATGCCCGGCCGTTGTGGCCTGCCCGGCACCATTGTGCGGGAAAATGGCTTCGTAGTGCAGCAGTTTGCCTTGCTCATCTAGGGCCACCACTTTACAGCCGGTTCTGAAGCCCGGGTCAATGGCGAGTACGCGTTTCTGGCCCAGCGGCGCAGATAAGAGCATGGGGCGTAAGTTATCGGCGAATACTCGGATGGCTTCCTCGTCGGCGCGTTTCTTGGAGGAAAGACGCACTTCAGTTTCCATGTTCAGGCGAAGCAGACGCTTGTAGCTTTCTTTGATGGCTAGTTTCACCTGCTCGGCGGCGGCGTTGTTTCCGGTCACAAACTGGTCTTCCAGAATGGCTAATGCCGCTTCTTCCTCGGGTTGGGCATCCAGCATCAGGACCATCTCCTTCTCACCGCGGCGCATGGCCAGGATGCGGTGCGAGGGGGCTTTCTCAATGGGCTCGTCCCACTCAAAGTAATCCTTGTATTTCTGGCCTTCCTCCTCTTTGCCGGGAATCACACGCGCTTTGAACACGCCTTTTTTCTCGAATAGATTCCGGATGCTGGCGCGGGCTTCGGGGTTTTCGTTCACCCACTCGGCAATGATATCACGGGCACCAGCCAGGGCTTCGTCCGTGGATTTAACTTCTTTTTCTTCACTCACAAATGCCGCGGCCTCAGAAGTGATATCCATGTTGGCTTGTTCAAACAGCTTTTGCGCCAGCGGCTCCAGGCCTTTCTCGCGGGCGATGGTGGCTTTGGTGCGGCGCTTGGGTTTGTAGGGCAGGTAGATGTCCTCCAGTACGGCCATGGTCTCGGCGGCCAGCACCTGGGCTTCCAGCTCGGGAGACAGTTTCTCCTGGTCTTTCAAAGATTTCAGGATGCTCTCGCGGCGCTTGTCCAGTTCCCGGAGTTGCTCCACACGGTCGCGGATGGCGGCAATGGCCACTTCGTCTAAACTACCGGTCACTTCTTTGCGGTACCGGGCAATGAAAGGCACGGTGGCTCCTTCGTCCAGCAAGGCCACAGTGGCTTCTACTTGTTTCTGGTTTACTTGCAGCTCCCCCGCAATCGTCTTGAAATGGTTTTCTGGCATGCTAAATAATCGTTCTGAAAAAGACTCTGTTCTTTCTGGCGGCGTTTCAAGGGCAGCACAGGAATTCAAAGATAAGGGTAAATCACGGGAAACCCCGCACCCCCAGCCTCGCTTTTCGGGCCCCGGTCTTGCGCAGAAGCTGGCCCGGTATTTGTATCTTTGCCGCTCAGGAACCGGAACTAATTTACCTGCTTTGGGTTTCTGACCACCGGTACGGCACCGCCCGTTTTCAACGCATTAACACCTAAAACGCATATGAAGCGAATTATCTTTTTGCTAGCCCTTGTTTTCACCACGCTGGCAAGCCAGGCCCAGACCGCGGCCGTCACGCCGGAGGCCCGGGCGCAGTCTATGACCAACACCATGACGCAGCACCTGAAGCTCAACGCGGCGCAGGCAACCCGGGTGAAAGCCATTAACCTGGCCAGCATCCAGCAACTGGAGCAGGCCAAGAAAGACCACAAAACCGATCCCCGGAAACTGAAAGCCACCATGGACCTGATCAGCTCTACCCGGCTGGAATCTTTGCGAAGCGTGCTTTCCGTGACCCAGTTCCAGCAGTACCAGCAGCAGCGCGAAAAGAAAATGGGCATTCCGTCACAGGCGGGCACCGGCGGAGTACCGGAAGGCTATAGCAACTAAACATCTCCGTTCAGCAGAAAAGCCCGAACGTTTTACACGAAGAGGCACCGTTTAAGGCTTGTTTTCAGAAAACAGCCCCTAAACGGTGCCTCTTGCGTTACCGGTATTCCCCCAAAATATTTTTGCTCCGAGCGTATGGAATTCAAGGGAGAACGGCATCTTAGCCTTAGTCTCTCTGCGTCTTCACCTCAACTGCTGCTGTCTATGAAATTCTTAGGTCTGCTTATCTTTCTGGTTGGTCTGGTATCATTGCTGGTCGCCTCTTTCGGGGCGAATCACTTTCTGCTTTTATGGGTCGATAACTGGGGCAGAACCCTGGGCTGGGTCATCCGGGTGGCGATTACCCTGGGCGGTTACGTCTTGTACTACCTGCACCGCCACGATGACTGAGCGCCGTTTTAGGGCCATTTTAGGGAAATCGGCGGTAAAACAAACCGGCACCGCCTGGAGAGACGGTGCCGGTTTGTTTTAAGGTATAATGATTGAGGGAGCGGCTTACATTTCCAGCACGCCCAGCAAGATAAACACCAGACCTACAATGGCCACGATGCTTCCCAGCAAGCCCAACCCGATGGCACTTACCAAAAGACCCGCCACCAACAGAATCAAACCAATCTTCACGTACTGGTTCAAGGCGTTGGCTTTCTTAGCGGCTTTGGCTTCGCGCAGGATTTTCTTCGTGGCCATTTTCACTTCTTTTTTGCTTTTCGCGGAGGCCAGTTCGTTGGTCAGCGACTTCATGTTGGCGTTGGATTCCAGGGCGGAGGCCACGGCGGTTGACGTCAGGGGAGCCGTGCGGGCCACTTCTCTGGAGGCTACCGGTTGGGCGGCGTTGGCTTCCATCACGGGCGCTTTCTCCGGCTGGGCGGTAGCCTCCGGAGCTACTGCCGCCGCAGGTTCAGCCTGGGCTAGGACAGTTGCTGTTTCAGCGGGAGCGGATGTCTCTTGGGGGGCAACCTGGGCCGGAGCAGGAGCCGCTTTATGATAGGTGGTAGCGGGCGTGCTGAAATCAAAATATTGGCTTGAAGAACAGCCAATCATGAATTGACTTGCCACGCCGCACACGAATACAGACAGTAAAGATTTGATTTTCATAGAGTGAGAGATAAAGAGTGTTGGTTTTTAAGCTTAAATAAAAAAGAGACTAGCCGCTAAACTAGCCCAAATACGTTTCATAGACTAACTTCGCAGTACGTAGACTAACGCTGCAAGTTCAAGATTCATTTTGTAAAGAAAAACCGGCGTCTGTTTTGATCTGGGAATCAGGCCGAAAATTTTTAAAACCCGCCGAAAACGCTCCTGATCCGAGACCAAAACACCCCATCTTTCGCCTCTTTTCCATCTAAGCTGAGACACCTTTCGTGCGTAAAATCATCCACATAGACATGGACGCCTTCTTCGCCTCCGTAGAGCAGCGCGACAACCCGGCGTTGCGCGGCAAGCCCGTGGCTGTGGGCGGTTCCAAGGCGCGGGGCGTGGTGGCGGCGGCCAGCTATGAGGCGCGGCAGTTTGGGGTGTTCTCCGCCATGCCTTCCCAGATCGCCCTCCGGAAATGCCCGCACCTGATCATGGTGCCCACCCGCTTTGAGGTGTACCAGCAGGTGTCGCGGCAGATCAGGGAGATTTTCCTGCGCTACACCGATTTGGTGGAACCGCTCTCCCTGGACGAGGCCTACCTGGATGTCACGGAAAATAAATTCGGACTGAAATCGGCGATGTTCATCGCGCAGCGCATCAAACACGAGATTTGGCAGGAAACCCGGCTCACCGCCTCGGCGGGGGTATCGTTCAATAAATTTCTGGCCAAGGTAGCCTCCGGCAAAAACAAACCCGACGGGCTTACCGTGGTGCTGCCCGATGACGCAGAGGCCTTTGTGGAAGCCCTGCCCATTGAAAAGTTCTACGGCATTGGCGATGTGACTGCTGCCAAGATGAAGCAACTGGGCATTCACTCAGGCGCCGATCTGAAAAACCGCTCGGAGGCGGACCTGCGCCGGCACTTCGGGAAATCCGGTTCTTACTTTTACCAGATTGCCCGGGCCCAGGACGAGCGCCCCGTGGAACCCAACCGCATCAGGAAAAGCATTGGCTCAGAGCGCACCTTCATGGAGGACCTGGAGACCGAAGACGAGATGCTGCCCGAACTGCAGCGCCTGGCCGAGGAAGTAGCGTATGACCTGCATCGGCTGGAGGCCTCGGGTAAAACGATCACGCTCAAACTCAAGTACCACGATTTCACCCTGAACACCCGCAGCAAGACCTTCTATTCGTCGGTGCGGGCCGAGGAAGTGCTGCTGGACATTGCCTCTGATCTGCTGCGCACGCCCTATCTGCCCACCAAACCCGTCCGGCTGCTGGGCATCACCGTCTCCAACCTGAACTACGGGAAGCACCAGGGCGGCCAGCTGTCCTTTCCGTTTTAAGTCGGATTCTAGATGTTAGAGGTTAGCGGCTAGAAGATAGAGGCTAGCTAAACAGTTAACCTGAAGTCTCCTATTCTGTTTCTATTGTCAGGCATCACGTTCCTGTTTTTTGCCTATTTTCAGGAAACAAGCTAAAAAACGCCATGGATACCTCTGCTGATTACTTTGAACGCAACCGCCAGGCCTGGAACCTGCGCACGGGCGTGCACAAAGACTCTTCCTTTTATGACCTGGTTTCCTTTAAAGCGGGCAAAAACAGTTTGAATCCGTTGGAGTTGGAGGCGCTGGGCGAGGTACGGGACAAGAAACTGCTGCACCTGCAGTGCCATTTCGGACAGGATACGCTTTCCTGGGCCCGGCTGGGTGCCAAAGCCACGGGCATGGATTTATCGGATGAAGCCATCGCCCTGGCGCGGCAATTGAACCAGGAACTGGGGCTGGACGCCGAGTTTGTCTGCTGCAACGTGTATGATCTGCCGCAGCACCTGGAGGGTCAGTTTGATATTGTGTTTACTTCCTACGGGGTCATCGGCTGGCTCCCGGACCTGGAGAAATGGGCGCAGGTGGTGGCGCATTTCCTGGAGCCCGGCGGCACGTTCTTTCTGGCCGAGTTTCACCCGGCAGTCTGGATGTTTGACAACCACTTCACCCACGTGCAGTACTCCTACTTCAATACCGGCGCCCCGATCGTGGAGGAATCCACGGGCACGTACACCGACAGGGATGCGCCCATTCACTACACTGAGTATTCCTGGAATCACGCGTTGAGCGAGGTCTTATCGGCTTTGCTGCACCAGAATCTGCAGCTGGTTCAGTTTCAGGAACTGCCTTACTCCTACTACAACTGCTTTTCCAACATGGTGCAAGGCCCCGACGGCTTCTGGCGGATCAACGGTCTGGAAGACAAACTTCCTATGATGTACAGCCTCAAGCTGGTGAAACCGCAGGCGCAAGGCCGCTGAGAAATTTAGAAAATCTCGTGCAGCTCGCGCTTCAGGAACTGGATGGCCTGGGTGGTGGGGTCTACCTCATTGTGCAGCACGTTCTCCAGCACCCGTTTCGCCAGCTCAGTGCCGCGGGTTTTGTCCTGCAGGTTCTGGTAGCTCTGGTTGATCATGGAGACCACGTCTTCCTTGGCTTTCTTCACCTGCTGCCAGGCGGCCTCGCTCATGTACAGCTGCTGTGACAGGTTGTGCGTGTACTCGGCCCGGATCTCCTGCAGGAGCTGCGCCTGAAAATCGGCGGCGGTCAGCCCAGACGGACTCACCCTAATGAGCAAATTGCTGGGCGTGATGCGTTCCAGAAACAGGATAATCCGCTCGTAGGCCTGCAGCCGGATGGGCAGAATGGTCTCGCTGTTCTTCAGCCGGATGTCCAGCACTTTTTTCCGGTAGTCGCGCTCCAGGTACTTTTGCACCAGCAGGTACATGGCGGCCCCAATAATGAGGGCCGGAATAGAACTCAATAACACCAAAAGAACTATGGAGGAAGTGTCTGTTGTCATAAGTAAGAGATAGCTGGCTCAACCCTGCCGTTTTGGGCAGAGTTTTTGAAATACGCCTTTAAAACGGTTTCGACCAGGTAAATATCGTCAAAAAATTGATGCCGTGGCCGCTGAATCATTTTCGGGCTTTTTTGGTTACCCATAGTATAGCGCCATCGTGTAGAAACAGCTTAGTTTTTAGTAACTTTACAGCGCAAACCCCACTACTATGGAAAGCACAACGATAAAAAAAGCCCCGATTTCACTTACTGAGCGTGCCCTGCACGAGGTAAAAGTGATCATGAACGATAAAAACGTGCCCGAAGAGTACGGTTTACGGATTGGCGTCCAGGGCGGCGGTTGCTCCGGCATGTCTTACCTGCTGGGCTTCGACAAAGCCAAAGACGCTGATGAGATCTATGAGTTGGACGGCGTTCAACTGATCATGGACAAAAAACACGGAATGTATGTGATGGGCATGGAAGTCGATTTCCAGGATGGCCTTAACGCCCGCGGATTCGTCTTCAACAACCCACAGGCCAAAAGCACCTGCGGCTGCGGAAGCTCCTTCTCCGCCTAACTTTTCCGGTTTACCTTATCAAAAAGACCTGCTTATAGCAGGTCTTTTTTTTGCCTTATTCTTGAAAAACGGCCCTAAAACATAAAAAACAAAGCAGCAGGAGAAAGTCGCAAGATGCTCGTTTGATGGTAGACAGAGTAGGCACATTCGCCGGTCCTCACCAGGTACAAAGACCTGCCAGGAGTTCTACTGGCGCGAGACTGAAGTCTCGTGCCAAAGGATGAAGCGAGTCTCCAGACTCGCCGGGAACCACGATTAGGTATTGCGCGGGAATTCCTTCCGTGATTTTAACTAACGTGTAGAAGCCATTCATGGAAGTAACTCTGGACCATGGAATCCACCCAATTGCGCTCAGGCTAGCGTACATGTCGCTGCTGGGCAGCGAAGGTAGTCTGGAGACTACCTGGCATCCGGAGGCACGAGTCTGGAGACTCGCGCCAGGTGAATTACTTGGGTACTAGCTTATGCGTGAACTAAGTTAAACCTGTTTTAGGCTTGTTTCTTCAAAACAGGCCTAAAACGCTCTGAATAGCACATTAGCACCTTAAAAATTAGCACCTTAATACGTCTTCGTCATGGATTCCGGTACCACCAGGACCACGTCTGCGCGGTTTTCGTGGTCTTTGGCCAGGTCTTCCAGTTGGGGTTGCAGGACGGTGGAAATGGTCATCACTTTGAGCTCGGGGCGGAGGCGGTGGAGGTACCACAGAATGCCTTCGCGGTGGTCTGAGTGATAGGCGCCGTTCAGGTGAAACAGGTGCTGGCCTTTCTGCAGGTTCTTGCTGATGAAGTGCGCCATGGTGGCGTCTTTGAGGGCCTGCGCCTCTACAATCTGCGCCGAGACCGCCGAGGTACCGTGGGAATCCCCGAACATGCTGAGCATGCGCTTGTAGGCCGGCAGTTCCAGATCCACGGCAATGGGCAGCAGGGCCAGCCATTGCTTTTCCTGGGCGGGTAGCGCCTCCAGTCCTTTCAGGCTCTCCCGCGCCACCACCCTTGCCGAGCGGCGGGGCGCATTGGTGGCGATCACCTTGATTTTATTCGCCTTGGCAAAACTCAGGATCGGTTTATAGTCGGTGGCGTAATTGGGCCAGGCGCGGCTGGTTTCCAGAAACGTTGGTTCTTCCAGTTGGCCCAGCAGAAACGAGTCCAAAGCCGTCTGGGTATCGGTTTCCCACATCTCGGCGCCCAGGACCAGTTGTGATCCATGCAGCCGGAAGAGATCTTTGGCGAGCTCCACCTGCAGCCAGTGCGCGATGGGGTCATTGTGCTGCTCGCCAAAAAACACGACATCGGCCGAGGCCAATTCCTTCAGCATTTTCTCGTAGGTGAGGGCTTTGCCGCTGCCCTTGAACAGCCGATACGCAGGTTTGTCCATCGTGAAAGAGCTTAGTAGTAGAAAACTTAGCAGCAGGGTAAGTAACTTCTTCATGTTTTGGAGCAGTTTTCGGGAAATCGGGCTAAGGTGGTTGTTAGTTGTTAGTTTTCAGTTGTTAGTTTTCAGTTATTAGTTTTCAGTTATTGACAAGAAACTAAAGGTAGATCTACGATAGGCTTTCCCTCAGAAAACAACCCGATAACACTGCAAAGAACCTAACAACTGAAAACTAACAACTAACAACTAATTCACCCTTTGTAGAACAGCCATTTAGACAGCTCGCGGTAGTTTACTTTTTTGCCGTACATCAAAATGCCCACCCGGTAAATACGCGCCGCAACCCAAATGGTGCCAATGAAACCCAGCATCAGCAGAAACATGGAAAGCAGCAGCTCCCAGGTGGGTACACCGAACGGCATGCGCAGCATCATGACCACCGGCGAGGTAAACGGAATCATGGACATCCAGAAAGCGACCGGCCCGTTGGGGTTCTTGATGATGATGGTCTGCGCCACGATGAACGACAAAATGAGCGGTACCGTGATGGGCAGCATGAACTGTTGGCTGTCGGTCTCGGAGTCTACGGCGGCGCCCACGGCCCCGAACAAAGCGCCGTACAGCAGGTAGCCGCCCAGAAAGTAAAAGAGAAAGCTCCCGATGAGCAAAGGATAGTTCAGGTTCTGGGTGGCGCTGAACAGCTCATGGATTTCCTGGGCCTGCTGCACATCGCGTTCGCTCTCCATGCCCTGGGTGGTCTGGCTGATCTGCTCATCCGAGAATCGCTTCAAATCAAACCGGGAGGTCACGCCCGCGGAGATGGCCGAGGTGAGGACAATCCAGAGCAGAAACTGGGTGAGGCCCACCGCCGCGATGCCCAGAATCTTGCCGGCCATCAACTGAAACGGCTTCACCGAGGACACCATCACTTCCAGAATCCGGCTGGTTTTCTCTTCAATGACGCCGCGCATGATCTGGGCCCCGTAAATGAAAATGAACAGGTACACTAGAAACGCGCCCATGAACCCCACGCCCGTGGTCACGGCCACATCGCTGCTCTTCTCCCCTTCGGCACTCAGGTTCACCGTCCGGATGCTGATGGGCGTTTTGATTTTGTCCAGGACCTGCTGGTCAATCCCGGAGTTGACGAATTTCACTTCCTCCAGTTCCTGCCGCACCTGCTTCTCCAGGTTGCCTTTCATGGACAGGCTGGTGCTTTTCTGGGAGAAAAGCTGGATGCCCTGCGGTTTCTCTAAATCGAGTTGGGGAATGTACAGCAACGCGGCATCTTCGGATTGCAGATAAGCGGCCTTGGCGGTTTCCACGGGGCCCGGCACGTTGATGAACTTCAGCTCCTCGGTGGAGGTGAGTTTTCCCTTGAGGTAGCCGCTCTCGTCCAGCACCTGCACCACTTTCGTGTCGTCTGACATGGTGGCCAGCCAGATGGGCACGATCATCACCAGCGCCATGAGCAGCGGCCCCAGAATGGTCATCACAATGAAACTCTTCTTGCGCACGCGCACCAGGTACTCGCGCTGAAACACTAACCAAATCTTATCCATGCGCTTCCTGCGTTACGGTCTGAATGAAAATATCATGAATGCTGGGCACCTTCTCCTGAAAGCCGTGCACCTCCACCCGCTCAGTAAGGTACCGCAGCAGCTGATTGGGCCCCACCTGCGGCTCCAGCTGCACCTCGGCTTTAAACTCGTTCCCGTGCTGTGACTGGGTGAGCACTTTAAAATCCGGCGACATGATCAGCAGCTTTCCGGTGCCCTCCACGTGGTAGGTATGGCTGCGGTACCGGCTCTTCACCTCCCGCACACTTCCTTCCATCACTTTGTGGGAGCGGTTGATCATGACAATGTAGTCGCACATCTGCTCCACGGATTCCATGCGGTGGGTAGAGAAAATAACGGTACAGCCCTGGTCCCGCAGCTTCAAAATCTCATCGCGGATGATGTTGGCGTTCACCGGATCGAAGCCCGAGAAAGGCTCGTCCAGAATCAGCAGCTTGGGCTCATGCAGCACCGTGGCGATGAACTGCACCTTCTGCTGCATGCCTTTGGAAAGGTCTTCCACGTTCTTGTTGAGCCAGGTCTTCAGGTCCAGCCGCTCGGCCCAGGTTTTGATGCGCTGGGTGGCGTCTGCTTTCTCCAAGCCACGCAACCGCGCCAGATACACCAGCTGCTCCCCCACTTTCATTTTCTTGTAAAGCCCCCGCTCCTCGGGCAGGTACCCGATTTGCTGCACATGCCTGGGTTGCAGCGGCTGGCCCTCAAACAACACCTGACCTTCATCTGGTGCGGTGATCTGCGTGATGATGCGGATGAGTGAGGTTTTGCCCGCGCCGTTAGGTCCTAACAGCCCGAAAATACTGCCCTGGGGCACCTCAAACGACACTTGGTTCAAGGCCTGGTGCGCTTCATAGCGCTTGCTCACGCCCTGTATCTGAAGAATGGGTTGCAAGAGAGTGGTGGTTGGTTCGTCAGGCTAAAGCTAAGCGAAAGGGCTGCGGTTTGCAAGTTGACGGGAGTTCCGTTTTCAGGCGGTTTTCAGGAAAAGATGCTGAAAGTAGCAAAGGCTTTTGTCTGAAAGAGATAGCTTTATTGCGTTTGGGTTCTCACCATTGCCTAAGATTCTCCCGCCGTTGTTGGTGTTTTCACCAACGACCATGACTGCTTTTCCGGTTTGCTATCCGTCTTTACTCTTCACTTCCGTCTTACCAAGCCTTGAGGCTGGAGTCGCGGTCTGCCCGCGTTTGTCACTTTTCTCCTGGATGAGAAAAGTAACCAAAAGAATCATGAAGAAAAGAAACTCGCTGACGCTCAGACAGTCTTTTCTTCAATAATCATGACACCTCGCAGCCGTCCTCTGTTTCATAGCAGACGTAAGCCGTTGCTGCTTGTCACGTTCTTGCGTGCAAGTCCTATGCTCCGGGCTACGCAGGCGGCCCGAAGCATGGGACTTGCAAAAGCCTGATTACTGCTTGTTCTGCTGCAATGCCTTCATCGTACTGCGGACGTGATAGATAGAAACTGGTAAATTGGCAATTGGGTTGAAGAATAACTTAAGCGAGAATTCCCTTCCTGAGAGGGTTGAGGTGAGTGGCGTTTTGGGGCTTCTTTTTTGAAAATAGGTCCAAAATGCAACATCGGAAAACTCCCCTTCTAGCTTAGGAGGGACTGGAAGTGGTTTTGCCCTCCTTTTTTGAAAATCAGGCCTATAACAACAATGCCCGCTTCCTGTGAAGAAAGCGGGCGTTGTGTCTATTTCTTGACTCAGAACTCTGGACTCAAGACTCAGAACTAATTTTACTGAAAGTACTCCTTCATTTTCTCGAAGAAGCCTTTTTCGTTCTTGCCGGGGTTGGGCACGAAGTTCTGGGACTCGCGGAGGCGCTCCAGGATCTGGCGTTCCTCGGGGTTCACGTTCTTAGGGGTCCAGACGTTGATGTGGATGAGCTGGTCGCCTTTGGCGTAGCCGTTGATGTCGGGGATACCTTTGCCGCGCAGGCGCAGGATCTTGCCGGACTGGGTACCTGGATCGATCTTGATCTTCACCTTGCCTTCAATGGTGGGCACTTCCACACTCGCGCCCAACGTAGCGTCCACAAAGCTCACGTACTGCTCAAACATAACGTTATTGCCATCGCGGCGCAGAGTGGGGTGCTGTTCTTCCTCTATCTGGATCAACAGGTCGCCGGGGATACCGCCGCGCTCGGGCACGTTTCCTTTGCCGCCCATGGAGAGCTGCATGCCATCGGCTACGCCGGCGGGAACGTTGATGGAAATCACCTCTTCGCGAAGCTGACGGCCTTCGCCGTGGCAGGCATCACATTTCTGGCTTACGGTTTTGCCTTCGCCGTTACAGGTAGGGCACGTGCTAGCCGATACCATCTGGCCCAGCATGGTGTTCACCACGCGTTTCACCTGGCCCTGGCCTTGGCAGGTACCGCAGGTGTTCAGAGCCGTGCCGTTTTTGGAACCGTTTCCGTCGCAGACGTTGCAGGCTTCGTAGCGTTTTACCTTGATTTTCTTCTCAACGCCTTTGGCTACTTCCTCCAGGTTGAGCTTGAGTTTGATGCGCAGGTTGCTGCCTTTGCGTACCCGGCGTCCGCCGCGCTGTCCGCCGCCCCCGAAGAAGCTCTCGAAACCGCCGCCTCCGCCGCCGCCGAAGATGTCACCGAACTGGGAGAAAATGTCTTCCATGTTCATGCCACCGCCACCACCGTAGCCGCCTCCGTTCACGCCCTGGTGCCCGAACTGGTCGTAGCGCTGGCGCTTCTGCTCGTCGCTCAGGACTTCGTAGGCTTCTGCGGCTTCCTTAAATTTATCCTCGGCCGTAGGGTCATCGGGGTTCTTATCGGGGTGAAACTTGATCGCGATCTTGCGGTACGCTTTCTTGATCTCATCCGCCGTGGCCCCTTTGGCTACGCCCAGTACTTCATAATAATCTCTTTTGGTTGCCATGGCTTCTTATGCTCCAATCACCACCTTGGCAAAGCGAACCACTTTGTCATTGAGGTAATATCCTTTCTCTACTTGGTCAATCACTTTGCCTTTCATCTCGTCTGAAGGGGCCGGAATCTTGGTGATGGCTTCGTGCACCTCCGCGTCAAACGGCTGGCCCACGGCATCCATCGCCTTCAGGCCTTTCTGCTGCAACAGGTTCTGGAACTTACTAAACACCAGTTCCACGCCTTCGCGCACGGCGTTCACATCCTGGGCATCTTTCATGGCTGCCTGGGCACGCTCCAGATCATCCAGCACCGGAATCAAGGCCACCATCAGTTCCTGATTGGCGGTTTTAAACAGCTCCAGGCGCTCTTTGGACGTACGGCGTCTGAAGTTGTCAAACTCAGCGTGCAGGCGCAGGTACTTGTCACGGAGCTCATCGGCTTCTGAAGTGCCGTTGTCAGAAGACGCGGCGGTTGCTTCAGGGGCCTGCTGTTCTGTCTGCTCCGTGGCCGTAGATTCTGCCGCCTCGGTGTTCTCAGGCTGTAGGTTCTCTTGTTCTTGAGGATTTTGTTCAGCTGCTGTACTCATATATCGTCTTTATCCTTACAGATTTTACTTCTATTCTGGGTGCCTGACAGGGGGCAACTATTTTGCCAAACCCGTTTTTATGTCATTCTGGCATTTTTGGCGCAAAAACGCCCTCGGCCTGAAGCGCAGGAATGGCAGCCCTGCCGCTACCGCATCCGGTTGGCAGCAGCCGAGCTTTTCTCCGTTTTAAGGGTGTTTTGGGAAAAAGAGGGCCAAAACCTACGCGTTGTTCAAGGCCTTCCAGATCATGTCTTTCAGTTGCATGATGTTCTTGTTGATCATGCTGGAGATGAACACGGTGGGCAGGTCAGTGGGCAGGGTGGCCCGCATCTCGGCTTCCAGCTCGTCGTCAATGAGGTCGGTTTTGGTGATGGCCAGCAGGCGCTGTTTGTGCAGCAGCTCAGGGTTATAGGTCCGCAGTTCGTTCACCAGAATCTCGTATTCCTCGGCAATATCGGGGCTTTCCACCGAGATCATGAACAGCAGGATGGAGTTCCGCTCAATGTGCTTCAGGAACCGGATGCCCAGGCCCTTCCCTTCCGAGGCGCCTTCAATGATTCCGGGAATGTCGGCCATCACGAAGGATTTGTAGTCGCGGTAGGCCACTACGCCCAGGTTAGGCACCAGCGTGGTGAACGGGTAATTGGCAATCTTAGGCGTGGCCGCCGACACCACCGACAGCAGCGTTGATTTCCCGGCGTTCGGGAAGCCCACCAAGCCTACATCGGCGAGTAGTTTCAGCTCCAGAATGGTCCACTCCTCCAGGCCGGGCTCGCCGGGTTGGGCGTAGAGCGGCGTCTGGTTGGTAGACGATTTGAAGTGCGAGTTGCCTAAGCCGCCGCGGCCGCCAGGCGTGATGATCTCCATCTGTCCGTGTTCGGTGATCTCAGCCTTCACCTCACCGGTCTCAGCGTCTCTGGCGACGGTCCCGATGGGCACTTCCAGCACGATGTCCTTCCCGAACGCACCGCTGGAGTGGCTGGGCCCGCCGTGCCCGCCGTTCTCGGCAATCACGTGTTTCTGGTACTGCAAGTGCAGCAGGGTCCAGAGTTGGGAATTGCCTTTGAGAATGATGTGCCCTCCCCGGCCTCCGTCACCGCCGTCTGGGCCGCCGTGGGCAGTTTTCTTGTCGCGGTGCAGGTGGGCTGAGCCGCCGCCGCCGTGCCCGGATCGGCAGCAGATTTTGACGTAGTCAATGAAGTTGGATGATGACACTGTGGTATTGGTAAAGTAAATGCTATGTTAACAAGGAAGCATTCCCACCAGGAGAATGCTTCCAGAATAATCTATCAGAAATAAACGTCTTGTCAGAACAGAAGAACAGATGGAAATCGTTCCTTCTCTGCCGCAGACCTCTCTTTTACTTGTTTAAGGCTACCTGGCAGGCACCAATGATTTCGCAGCTTTTTGCGAAAATCTCGTCAATTTCGCCAATGCCGTCTACCGCGTAGAACTTGTTCTGCTGGGCGTAGTAGTTGGCCACCGGCGCCGTTTTGGTGTTGTACTCCTGCACCCGTTTCTGGATGAGGGTCTCGTCTGCGTCATCGGGCCGACCGGAGGTCTGGCCACGGAGCAACAAACGTTTCACCAGTTCTTCTTCGTCTACCTGCAGGGCAATCATGCAGCTGATACCCTGGTCGTATTTCTCCAGCAGTTGGTCCAGCGCCTCGGCCTGCGGCACGGTGCGGGGAAATCCGTCAAAGATGAACCCGGCCGCAGAACGGTTGTCGGCAATCTTGGATTCAATCATGCCAATCACCACTTCGTCCGGCACCAATAAGCCCGCGTCCATCAGACCCTTCGCTTTTAGGCCCAGTTCCGTTCCCTGAGAAATCTCAGAACGCAACAAATCACCGGTAGAAAGGTGAATCAGCCCGTATTTTTCAATTAATTTCTGGCTCTGCGTGCCTTTGCCTGCCCCTGGAGGACCGAAGAGTACGATGTTCAGCATGAGTATGGAAATTGTGAGAAAACAAAAGTAAGAATAAAATCTTGGAAATGACAGCTTTTCAGGCGACCCGCGCTGCCACGCACTTCCGTTTCAGAGCCGATTTTCAGAAAACAGGCTTAAAACGGAAACCGTGCCTACATCACCTTGTAGATGTCGCGCAGGTTGCGGCCCAGGCCGTTGTAATCCAGTCCGTACCCCACCACAAAGTCGTTGGCGATGGACATAGCCGGATATTTGATGTGCAGGTCATGTTGCAGGCTATCGGGTTTGATGAGCAGGGTGGCCACTTCCACGGAGGCGGCTCCTTTCTGGTGCAACTGCGGCAGCAGCCCGGCCACGGTGTGCCCGGTATCCACGATGTCCTCCACCACCACCACGTGACGGCCTCTGATCTCCTCCTTCAGCCCGATGAGCTCTTTGACCTGCCCCGTGCTTTGCATGTCTGCATAGGACGAGAGCCGTACGAAGGAAATCTCGCAGGGAATGCTCATCTCTTTCATCAGGTCCGAGGCGAACATGAAAGACCCGTTCAGCACCGACAGAAACAGCGGTTGCTTTCCGCGGTAGTCGTGGCTGAGGCGGGCAGCCACAATCTCCACGCTATGAAGGATTTTCCGCTCAGGAAGATAGATACTGAACTGCTTGTCTTGGATGGTTACCGGAGGATGATGCATCTGCTTTAGGAATAGAAAGCACCAAATTTGCGTAAAACTGCCCTAAATTAAAAGCGGCAAACCCTTTTCTGTTGAATTCGGCTTATCTAAAAGCTAGCCGCCCCCTGCATGTAAGGCTTCAAAGCAGAGGCGATTGAGTCTCCCCTATTTCTGGCTAATATGGCCCGGCTAGCTCACTGCCCAACTTCCTCCAGGCCCAGATTTGCCTCCTGGTTAACGGGGAGCGTTCTGTGCACCGCCAGTTTTGGCGTGGCGAGCGTTTCCTTCATCGGACGGAAGATGGCCCCGCCACTCGTTACCAGATACGTTTCTATGTAGTTCAGCAGCGCTTTGATGAAAAGCCAGATCCCCAGCATCTCCAGCCCTTCTTCCACCATCACTTCCAAGCCATAGAAAGGAGAATCTTTAACCGACAGGTACCCGCCCACCGCCTCCATGCCCAACGCCCCCATGATGTACACGGCTCCGGCCACAAAAAAATAGATTCTGGTTTTCAGGGGCAGATGGAAAATAAACCGCCCGTACAGTACCAAAAAAACCAGCACCGTAATGCTCCCCATGATGGCCCAGGCATACTGCCCAGGTCCGCTGACACTTAGGTATTTGTTGATGATCAGGTAGGCGAAAAGCTCATGGATGGCAACGGTTTCGTCAATGGACAAGGCTAAGAAAATGAGGGCCAGGAATAGCCACGGCAGCTGGAATTTGCTCTTGCCGGCTTTGGCATGCAGGTAAATCAGAAACAAAAGCCCTGCGGCCACCGCCAGGTTGAAGGAAGAAAAGTACGCCGGAATGGAGTTTTCGCTGTCAAGATCAAACAGCGGCACAATGCCTAAGGCATTTTCATACTGCGTGAAGGTCTTGACGCTAAGCGAAAGTCCGCCCAACAGAATTAACCCGGCAATGATCGCCCCTAAAACAGCCGTTACTTTTTTGGCACTCACTGAAACCGAAACATCAAAATTTTGCATACCCTTTCCGTTATAGCTTAGCTTGAATTTTATATAGTATACTTTGAATATTAATCTAAAAGCCCATCTCCCGAGGAGTTACCCTCCAGAGATGGGCATCGTTTTAGGGGCGATTTCCCAAAACAGCGGTAAAATCGGAAGAATTGGTTACCTCACCTTGATCTGTGCGCAGAGAGGTAGTTTCCACCTCCAGGCGGTTCTCCGGAGCCGGAGGCGGAGTTTCCCGGACGGCGATGTGCGGGGCAATCACCAATGACACGATGGACATCAATTTGATGAGGATGTTCATGGACGGGCCTGAGGTGTCTTTGAACGGATCACCCACGGTATCGCCGGTCACCGAGGCTTTGTGCGGATCGGAGCCTTTGTATTCCATCACGCCGTTGATCATCACGCCTTTTTCAAAAGACTTTTTCGCGTTGTCCCAGGCGCCTCCGGCATTGGATTGGAAAATCGCCATCAAAACGCCCGCCACTGTAACGCCGGCCAATACACCGCCCAGAATCTCGGCGCTGGACACCTCTTTAAACACGCCGCGCAAGCCAAAACCCACAATCAAGGGCACTACTAAGGCAATGGCCCCCGGCAGCATCATTTCCCGGATGGCGGCTTGGGTGGAGATAGCCACGCACTTGTCGTACTCCGGCTTGCCGGTGCCTTCCATAATGCCGGGGATTTCGCGGAACTGACGGCGCACTTCCTGCACCATGGCCATGGCCGCCCGACCCACCGCACTGATGGCCAGCGCCGAGAAGACGAACGGAATCATGCCCCCAATGAACAAACCGGCCAGAACTGGCGCTTTGTACAAGTCAATGGTGCTGATGCCGGAGATTCCCACAAAGGCCGCAAACAAAGCGAGCGAGGTGAGGGCCGCCGAAGCAATGGCAAAACCCTTCCCGGTGGCCGCAGTGGTGTTGCCCACGGCATCCAAGATATCGGTGCGTTCCCGCACTTCCTTGGGCAGTTCGCTCATCTCGGCGATACCACCCGCGTTGTCGGCAATCGGCCCGAAGGCATCGATGGCCAATTGCATGGCCGTGGTGGCCATCATGCCGGCGGCGGCAATGGCCACGCCGTATAACCCGGCCACAGCGTAAGAAAAGACGATTCCGGCCGCCAACACGATGATCGGCAGAGCCGTGCTCATCATGCCCACGCTTAAGCCCGCAATGATATTGGTAGCCGCGCCCGTGGAAGATTGCTGCACAATGGAATTTACCGGCTTCTTGCCCATGGCGGTGTAATACTCGGTGATGATGGAGATCAGTGTTCCCACAATCAAGCCAATGATCACGGCCCAGAAGATACCCATGGAAGTGAATTCATAACCCCGCAGAGTGAGGGTCTCGGGCATGAGCCAGTCAATGACGAAATAAGAGGCAATGGCCGTTAACGCCACCGATGACCAGTTGCCCATGTTCAGGGCCGCCTGCACATTGCCGCCCTCCTTCACGCGCACAAAAAACGTCCCGATCATGGAGAAAAGAATACCCAACCCGGCGATAAGCATAGGCAGGATGATGGGCGACAAGCCTCCGAAGTTATCGGTGACGGTGATTTCGCGGCCCAATACCATGGTGGCCAGGATGGTAGCCACGTAAGACCCGAACAAATCCGCGCCCATGCCGGCTACGTCGCCCACGTTGTCGCCTACGTTATCGGCGATGGTGGCGGGGTTACGGGGATCATCCTCCGGAATTCCAGCTTCCACTTTCCCCACCAGATCTGCGCCTACGTCGGCCGCTTTGGTATAAATGCCGCCGCCTACACGGGCGAACAAGGCAATGCTCTCGGCACCCAACGAAAATCCGGTCAACACCTCCAGCGCGGTTTCCATTTCCTCACTGCTGGCCGAGGCCCCTAGCCGTTGCACAAACCAATAGTAAAAGGCGATGAACAGAGAACCCAAGCCCAACACCGCCAAGCCCGCTACGCCCATGCCCATCACGGCTCCGCCGCCAAAGGAAACATTCAGGGCTTTGGACAAGCTTGTCTTGGCGGCCTGGGCGGTTCTCACGTTGGCTTTGGTGGCAATACGCATGCCTATGAAACCGGCCAAAGCCGAGAAAACGGCTCCAATCAGAAAGGCTACCACAATAATGGGCGAGGATTTCTCGCCCACGTACCCTAAATAGAAAAGAAAGAGAGAAGCAATAATGGCAAAGATGGTGAGCACGCGGTACTCGGCCTTCAGGAAAGCCATCGCTCCTTCAGCGATGTACCGGGCAATGGTGCTCATCTTTTCATCGCCGGCATCTTGTTTGGTCACCCACGCCGATTTTATGGCAGTGTACAACAAGGCAACCAGCCCGAATGCGGGAATGGCGTAGAGAATTGTCTGCATAGAGTAAGGCTTTGTTAGGTTAGGTTGGATTCTCAGCTTTGAAGCTCTATGCAAGCTACTGTTTCTAACCTAAAAAACAAATATACTCTATACTCTATCCTAAGAGCTTTACAGTTTCTGCATCAACACCTTATACAGCTCCACCATGGCGTAAATGTCTTTCTTGTGCACGATCTCATCCGGAGAATGCACGTTGTCTTCCGGAGCGCCTATGAAGCACCAATCCCAGGGGATATTGCCGTAGTGCAATTCTTTCCCGTCTGAGCCGCCGGCACTCTCCACTTCTACCTGAAATGGGATTTTTGCCTCTTGCGCGATTTTGATGATCTTCTGCACATAGCTGCGGCGCGGAATCAACGAGTCGCGCAACGATATGGCCACACCCTGCCCGGCCTGCACCCCTTCGGTCACCCAGGTGATGTCTGAGATCAGGGCTTGGGTAACGCCATAGGTCTCATGGATGTACTTGGCCAGATAGCCTACCGAGCCACCGCCCGTTTCCTCCCAGCACCCGAACGCAATGATCCCGTTCTCCAGCGTTGGGGCAACCTGCAAGGCATTCCACACCCCCAACCGGTTGTCCAGGTAGCAACACTGCACGGTTTCGGCTGTTTCTCTAAAATCAGGCTTAAAAACCAACTCGGTGCCCCGGTCAATCTCCCGCTCAAAGCGGTAGCTCATCTCGCGTTCTTCCTCGTCCACCTCCAGCGTACACTCAATCTTCCCCTGACTGTCTTCGCCGACCAGCTGAAACCCGGTCTCGGCCACCGCCCCCCCTATCCGGATGAGTTGTTTCCCATAGCGCACCATAAACCCGATGGAATCCATATGGGCGAAAATGACCGTGCGTGGCTTCCCGAACACCAGCAACAGGCAATCCTGAAACCCTTCTCCCTGGATAATCTGGGGTTGTACTTTCCAGTTTCCCTGCTGTTCCTGCACGTACGTCAGCAAGAATTCTTTCATCTTCACTTCGTTCCCAGACGGGGCATGTATTTGGCAGAGTTGGCGCAATAATTCCATTGTTCAGCGTTTTTTCAAAAGTAATGGTTTTCTCTCTAGCGAATACGCTCGTTTTGGCCGTACTTTTGGAAAACCAAGGCAAAAACAAACTCGGGGTTTCTACGGAAATTGAACCCTCCTAAGGCAAATGCATGTTGTGGGGACAGCTTGATTTTACACCCCAATGCCTTACGCCCTTGTGCCGTCAGGAGAATTTTGACAGTATTGAAAAATTAATGAAAAAGGTACTTTTCTTCGTTCTTTTCCTCATCAGCTTCTTACAGGCGCAGGCGCAGGTACCTGACTCCACCAAACAGATTGATCAGAAACTGCTAGATTCCCTCCAGGCCAGTATCATTCTGGACTCGGTAGACGTGCTGCCCCAGGCCCTGGACATCAAAGGCTGGCTTCTGCTGAACGAGAGCATCATGAACGAACTGGGCGGGGCCGTTGACAACATGTACAACTTCAAGTTTGAAACCGCTGAAAAGCAGTTCAAATCCTTGCGCCGCCGGTACCCCAAGCACCCCATGCCGTATTTCCTGATTGGTCTGAGCCAATGGTGGAAAATGGTACCCTCCAATATCACGGACACCCGCTATGACAATTACTTCCTAGCCTACATAGACACCACTATTACTCTGGCGGAGAACCTCTACGAAAAAGATAACAAGAACCTGGAAGCCGCTTTCTTTCTTTCCGCCGCCAACGGCTTTGGGGCTCGTCTCCACGCTGAACGCAAGAATTGGCGTAAAGCAGCCATCATGAGCAACCGGGCTCTGGATTACCTGCAGAAAAGCAAGAAAGCCAACGGCCTGAGCGACGAGTTCCTGTTCGGCGAAGCGCTCTTCAACTACTACGCCGTCTGGATACATGAACACTATCCTCTGCTCCGCCCCATCCTCTACTTCTTCCCGAAAGGCAACAAGAACTTAGGCTTGAAACAGCTCCAACAAGTAGCGTTTAACGGCTTCTACACTGGCACGGAAGCGAAGTTCTTTTTGATGAAGATTTACGCAAACGATGCCAAAAACGGAGCTTCGGCGATGTCTCTGGCGCAGTACTTGGCCAGCACCTACCCAGACAACCCCTACTTCCAGCGCTTCTACGCCCGCATGGCCTTCACTGAAGGCAACTTTGCCGTGGCCGAGCAGCTCTCCACCCAGATTCTGGACAAGATCAACCGCAAAGTCTTCGGCTACGAAGCCATCAGCGGGCGCTACGCCAGCTTCTACTTGGGCTATATCCATCAATACCGCAACAGGGATTACGCCAAAGCGAGGAGTTACTATCAACAATGTATTAGCTTTGCAGAGCAGATCAACGAGCAGGAATCTGGTTACTACATCTCTTCCTTCGTTAACCTAGCCCGGATCTGCGACAAAGAGAAGAACGTACGCCAGGCCAAACAGTACTATGAGGTAGTCCTGAAACTAGCTGACTCAAAGTCTGACGCCGAGAAAGAAGCGAAAGCGTATTTAAAGAAGAATAGGAAGGTTAAGTAAGGATGTTCTCAATTTTACAAACACTCTTAAAGGGCAATATTTATAAGTTAAGGAGATAAAAACATCTTGTATTACAAGCGATAATTACCCAATTAACTTATAAGAGCTTTCATTTGAACCTTAAAGAATAGACACACAAATCATGAGAAATCAATTCCTTTTCTTTCAAGATTATCTACTACTACCAATTTATCTTGTAGTAGTAGTAATTCTGATGAGTGTGTATTTCAAGAAGAAGCATGGAGGAAATAAAATATTAAAGCGTCATTTCAACAGAGCATTGACTCTAAAGCTTTTTGGTTGTATCTCCATTTCTATGATATATCAGTACTACTATAATGGATCATATGATGGAAGATATTATTTTGAAGGAGCCAAAATGCTTTTGTCCTATTGGACGGATTATCCCAATGAGCTATTCACTGTGATTGCCCAAGATCTAAAGACTTTTAATTTAACAAACAAGGCAGGCCTTAATGGAGCAAGTGCCCATTTATTTGCAAATGAGTCTTTCACGGTTAGCAAGATTGCAGCTATTTTCAACATATTATCTTTCAACTATTTTCTACCCTGTGCCGTGTTCTTTTGCACAGCAGCGTTTATGGGGCTATGGAATTTCTTTATATTTATCATAAACGAATTCAAAATACCTGTTAAAGTTGCAGCATATTCCACTCTTTATATCCCTTCAGTATTAGTTTGGGGATCTGGTATTTTCAAGGACACAATTACTTTTACAGCCCTTCTGTGGTTGTTTATATGCGGGCACTATGTCTTCATAAAAAAAACTAACGTAATATCAAATATCATTGGCATTCTGATAAGTATTATCTTTATTTACTTTATAAAACTCTACATCATAGCTGCTTTCGTGCCTTTCTTTATAATATATGCCATAAACAGTAATAAGAGCCAAATAAAGAATCCTTTTATACGAATTCTCAGCACACCTTTTCTCATCCTAATTGGCATAGGAAGCATGGGGCTCTTCTTACAATACGCTGATCAATTATTTGGCAGGTACTCTGTTGATAACGTACTCGACACTGCCACTCAAACAGCTTATTATATCCAGGAGATAAATGCAGGTTCTGCTTATTCACTAGAAGTTGATTTCTCTTCACCAGCTGGAATCCTTTTGGCAATTCCACAAGGCATCAATATAAGTTTATTTCGTCCATATCCTTGGGAATACTTGAAACCTTTCATACTTTTTGCATCTGCTGAAAGTATGTTGTTCCTTTATTTCACTCTCTACTTACTATTTAAGAAAGGGTTATCTAAGTCCTTATCTATAATCTGGAACTCACCAATTATACATTTTTGCTTATTGTTTAGCCTGACATTCGCATTTATGGTTGGAATTTCTTCTGGAAACTTTGGAACTTTAGTTAGATACAAGATTCCAATAATGCCTTTTTATCTACTCTTCTTATGCATACTTTACAAAGAAAAATTATACCACCAGAGGGCAAGAAGGTCGACTAATATGAAAAGGCCATTATTACTTAAAAAGGTTTAATAACTGAAAATCAGGTATAAGTAGCCAAAACTTAATAAAATAAGATACCTCCTCTAAAATCATTTGCAGTAAAGTAAAAAGGCTGTGTTAGTTAAGCCTTTGCTTAACTAACACAGCCTTTGAGGAAGGGGCGTACATTTTAGATAATCAAATAACCTTATATAACATCTTGCAATACCTTCAAATAAACAGAAGCATTATTCTTAACAGAAAAGTACTCTTCAATCCTTTCACGCCCAGCTAGACCTATTCTTTTTCTCTCATCAGGATTTTGCAAGAGGTACAAAAGCTTTTCCTTCCATTCCTCTTTAGTCTTAACGAGGAAGCCAGATACTCCATCTTCAATTACTCTATAATTTGCACCAATAGCTGTGGCAATAGCCGGTACTCCTACGGCCATGTATTGCAATGCCTTCCCCCCACTTTTCCCTAATACCCACTCATCATCTAAAGGCAATGGGTAAAGCCCTATGTCCATCCGCTGCAAAGTAGGGATTTCTTTTTCCTGGGTCCAATCAAGAGTTTCTATGTCTAGCCCCTCTATATTAAACCTTCTGTCACCAATTACAAGTAATTTAAACGGGTGAATACTATTTACTTCTTTTAAAACATCCTGCAAAAGATATAGATAAGGTGCGGTACTTATACTTCCGCTCCAACCCACCACTACTTTGTCGCCATTTGTATAGGTATTTACAGGGATATACCTATCTGTATCCATAGTCACAGAAATATCTGTTGAATTGGGGTTATGCTTTTTAGCGAAATCGTTCAGATAGGGCGTACCAGTAAAAACATGCCCGCTATGCTTCATCAAATAAATAGGCTTCTTTCCGCTACTAAGAATCTTTTTCCACCACGCCATGTGGTTAGCAGAATTGAGAAATACCAAATCATCAATATCATATATCATGGTCTTGGCTACTTTTGAGTAAATCCACTCAAAAATAGGAGGTCCAATGGGAGTCACCCACAGGTGAACGTATACAAGATCATACTCCCTCAACCTGAATAAATCGCCTATTCTCCTGAAATAGCCTCTCAGAACTGCCAGTACTTTGTTGAAAAAGTTACCCTTTTTATAAATCACAGACCACGCCTTTTCATCATAAAAGGTACTGTACTCTATTTGATATCCTTTTTGCTTAAAAATAGGCACATATTGCTCAAACTTAAGCCTTTGGCTAGGAGCTTTATCATAAGGATAGGGAACAATAAAAAGTATTTTCATAGGTAGTAATTAGCGGGCTAAAGAATGGTACACTTTATTGTACAAATCAATACCACATTCAAGTGAAAAGTTTTCTGCAGTATTTCTAATATGGTCATTCCCTTGGCTTATTTTCTGCAGAACCTGAGACAAAACGGCATCATATTCTTCTGTAGTAAATGCTTTCATCACAGCAGAATTGTTCTTTTCAAGGCGCAGGATTTCATCAACATCTCCAATTTTGGTATTACCTATCACAGGTATATTCATGGCCAATAGTTCTGCCAGCTTGGTAGGTGAGCAGGCTTGTTTAGCAAAGGATGGAATGATAAAAAACAGAGATAGGTCTGCCTGAGCTATCAAATATGGCACCTCCTCTTTGTTGCCTTTGATCACAATAAGCCTATCGGCGGGAATGCCTCTTCTCTCAGCTGATTGAATAGCAAGATGATGGTCATTGTTCGCTATGATGAGAAATTTGGCTGACGGCTTTTTAGCTAATAAAACCTTATAGACGTCCATCATCTCATCAGTGAGATATGCTGCCCCTAAGCTTCCCAGGTAATTCAAAACAAAATCACCTTCGTTGATCCCTAACGACTTTCTAACTTCCTTGATTCTAACAGGATCTAATCTATCTCTGTTGTAGAAATTGAAATCGGCGCAACAAGGGATAACTGATATAGGCGCATTAATGCTCATGCCCTCCTGTTTCCATTCGGCCATTACCCTTTTCCCCGCCTCTGTCAAGCTAACAATATGGTCTGACTCCTGCAAAAATGCCTTTTCTTGTTTTTTGAAGTACTGGTACACGGCTTTGTGCATGGGATTTTTCTCCACATCAAAGACCTTGATTTCCCTTCTGGCATCTGGCCAAAAATCACGCATATCAAAAATGAATTTGATACCAGCCTTTCTTTTGAAATGTAGCCCGACCAACGCAGCCACATAGCTACGGCAATGGGTTGCCTCTATATTATTCTTAGCGATAAGCTTTTTGGCAACTTTCCGCATGTTGAACACATCATAAATTGATGACACTACTGGTGGATTTTTATGATATGGCACATAATGCCATTCAACCCCTGCTTCCGAAAATATTTTCTTGTACCGATCTATTATATCGGTCCGCTCCATCTTTTCGGCACTCAGAAGTGTAATTTCATGCCCCTTCGCCGATAAACCGATTAAATAGGGTGCTACTTGCGACTGCCCAATATGATCAGTAATGCCATCATAAGTGATGTATAAAACGTTCATTATTCCCTTTATATTCCTGTTATAGAATCACCAAAAAAGGCTCTTCTTTAAAATTTTTATGGAGTCTTGTTAGAAGCTCCAGTATTTACAATGGGCAAATAACCTAAATTACCCTTGGTGGTTTAAAATTATCTGTTTAAATCATTTCTTGCACACGCTATTATAACAAGTTTGATATATACATTTCAAGACAGTAGCAGAATCTACCTTTCTTATATTTTCTACGATCCATTTGCTAATGTTTTTCTACTAGTAGAAGTTTTCAGCCTACCTCAATCCATCCTTCTTACCTACTTCAACAGGTCTTCTACTGCCTTGAAATACTGATCCTTTATTTTTTCGACTGAGAAATCAAGAGATCTTCGTTTGGCTTCCTTTCCCATTTGCAGACGTTTGTCTTCATTTATCAGGAGTTCAGATATAATCTGTTGCCAAACTTTTAAGGTAGTCTCCTTCTCTTCATCTGGTATAGGCATCAAGTAGCCGTATTTTGTTTCTTCCACATCAGTACGTTCCAGCACAAAAGTGTTTTTCCCTTCCATCACCACATGAGGACCACCAGTGGGGCAATCACTAGTAACCATTGGCAACTCAGCGTACATAGCCTCCACCATCACTAAGGGTAAACCTTCAGATTTTGAAGGAAAAACAAATATGTCACAGCCTCCCATGAACTTGTACGGATCTACAAACCCTGTAAAAATCACATCTGCTTCTGAGTTATCAAAAGAAGAGGATACATGCATATTCAGTTCATTTGCTTTGCCTTTTAACTGCTCCTCTAAGGGGCCATTTCCTATAAATATAAGCTGCAGGTTAGGAAATTGTAATTTTAAATTTTTAAAAATTTTTAAAAGTGGTTCTTGGTTTTTAATTGGATTTAACCTACCTACATTGACTAATCTCTTTTTAGTATCATGTCTGGCAGTATGAGGAGGTAAATCCTTGGGGAATGCTATAAAGTTATTTATATACTCAATTTTAGCAGCTGGGATCTCAAATACCTCCCTGAGTTCATGCATAAGTGCTTCATTGACTGCAATAATTTTATCAAATCTGCTATAAATGAATCTTCCAAACTTACGATACTTCAATAAAAGCCTATTTTGAAAGTTGCCTAAAATACTTATATGGCCAATAGAAATAGTTTTATCATTAGTTCCAGACAAAATATTCACTAAATCAGCACTCCATAAATTACTTATGGTAACATCAATTTTATACTTCTTTTTAATCTTCCTTAGTCTGCTGATTTTCTTTGGATAATCAGTCAACTTTTGGAAAAGAGAACCGCTATGAGGTGATTCAAGCGATAATATCTTATTGTCATTTTTGAAGACATGAGGTTCTCCAAATGCATCATAGGAGCATTCATATACATTATATCTTTCACTAAGGATTTTCCCTATTTCATAGACCATCTTCTGAGCTCCTCCTTCAGTAAAAGTTGGGATTAACAGGAGAACATTCTTTCTATTAGTTTCCATCTAAATATCAAGTTAAAACTTTCATCAAGAATAATATCCTGACAATGTTTTCATATATAAATCTTTCCTAAAAGCTTGGCTAATTTCTCTTCCTAAAACAGACATACCTTTAAGTTTTGATTTATCAGAATTAATTGAACTAAGGACTTTAAGCAAACTATTTTGATCAGCAGGATTGAAAAAGTAGGCATTACCAGAAGTAACTTCCTGCAAAACAGGAATATCAGATAGAATCAAAGGCAAACCAACTGCCATAGCTTCAGCGACTGCAATACCAAAACCTTCATGAGTGGATGAAAGAATATAACCATTATAATTTGGCAAATGGTCTGAAACATTAGAAACAGCACCTACAAATCGCACATTATCTACTTTTAATTCTTCCGACAATTTAATTAAATGATGCAATAGTTCACCTTTACCAAATACATCAAGAATTATTGTTTCACTCCCAAATTTTTCATTAAACAACGCAAAAGCCCTAATAATAACCTCATAATTTTTTTGCGACTTCAAATTACCTACCGCAACAAATTTTAGTTTTTTAAAATTATCATTATACTCTCGATATCGGTCAAAAAATACATCTTCAATATAATTATAAAGAACGGTGACATTCTGGGTTGCACCAATATAGCGCATTACGTCACGTTTAACTTCACTTGAAACACAAAAAATATTAACTCGGCTAGTATAGGTCAGTTTGTCTAAAAGTCTGGAATGCAACGGATAGTTTGCACCAATTCGACTATACAAAATATTATGATAGGAGTTAAACAATTTTATATTTGAAGGAGTAGCAAATCTTGACACTATAGAAGACCAATATAAATGTGCATGAACAACATCTACGTTATATTTTAAAATTAGCTTTCTAATAGATAAAGAAGTAGTTGGAAGTGACTGAATTCCTCTGAAATCATAAAAAATCACTTTTACACCTTCGAGTTCCTCACAGAAATCATTTACTGGTTTTAAGCTAAATATAATATGTTCAAATTCAGTTAGAGCTTTAACAACTCCCACTAATAGGGTTTCAGCTCCTCCTCTTCCAAGAGAGTCAATAATATGAGCTATGATCCTTTTAGACTTCATAATGAAAAAGCATCAATAATTAGAGTTAATTTCAAGTTTTAGCGTTCCTTTTGCAACACTTTTAAGTTGGTCAAAGAAAAAACACTTTATACTTTGACAACATAAAAAAAAATCAAACTTAGACACATTCCGCATCAAGCTTTCTTTTGAACAAAACTCTTTGTAAAAATAAAATTAAAAGAGAACCAAGGCAAGGGCAGCAACCTATTTGAATAATAAAATACCAAAATTAAAGTAATAAGATAAGATATGCTAGTAGCGTAAGCAGCACCTACTACCCCAAATTTTTTAATTAAGAAATAATTAAATATTAGGTTTGTCACAATATTTACAACAGCTATATAGGCCATATATAGACTTTTCCTGTAGTAGTATATAAAAGCTGAAAAAACTATATATAATCCCCAAAAAACATAACTTAAAGTTATCCAAAAGATATATGGAATTGAAGCTTTAAACTTTACATCTATAAACGTTCCAAAAAGAAAAGGACTAAGAAGGGTAACAAGAAACAGCCCAAATAACAAGCAGATTAAGAAAGCGTAGCTTAATTGTATAATCTGTATTTTTTTACTCACAGTTAACTCAACTAGTCTCTCAAATACAAACGGAGTATAAATTTTTTGGAAAATATTAACAAAAATAAGAAGTAGACTTGAAATCTGAACTGCCATATTATAGAACCCAACATCTGCAATACTTAATATATTTGCAATAAAGATTCTATCAGATTGGCTTATTACAAACTTACCAATTGTATGAAGAATTAATGGCAAGCCATAAAGTATACCAGCAATGTAGTATTTCTTTTTAAAATCAAAAGTCAGCAGATCCTCCTTGTAGAAATAAATAATAGTAATTAGAAAATACAAAACATTTGCAAGAAGCCATGCATATATTCTACCATGCCATCCCATTTCATACTTAACTACGAGAAGAAGTGTAAAAAGTATTTCCACGCAAGTCTTAGACACATTGAATACAAAATAATGGTTTGCTTTCTTTCTTATAACCAGATAAGAGAAAAAGCTATCAATATAAATCGTTAACAATGCTAGCACAACTATCATCCATACCATATGCTCAGAGCCAGATGGAATCTCAAGCAAACTCCCTAAAGGTTTATAAAACAAAACTGCCCCTAGCAGAAGCAATACAAAGGGCAGAACAGGGATAAACTGGACTGAAGAAAATAATGAAGCATATTCCTTCTTATCTTTGACTCGATAATATTCAACAGTTAAATAACCAGAAGATACCAAACCTATTAAAGGGACTAATATCAATACATAAGAATTAAAAATTGATTGTACACCATAGTCAATAGCAGTCAAATACCTGGAAAGAATAGGTAAAACAAAGAAATTAGCCCCTGTACCAAAAAAACCAGCAATTGTATAAATAGAAAAGGACTTGATTAATTTTAAACTCATCATGTACTTAATAACACACTACCTAGCCTTTCATTGGCATTTCCATCGAATTTATACATCCATTTTTCAACGAAATAATTTTTATTTTTCCTCTGAGCTGTCTTATAAAAATCTATATTATGAAGCAAACTTGGCAGATCATGAACATTCAAAACCGGATAACTAACCCCACTATTTACCAAGAATTCAGACAAAATAACCCCCTTTCCTATGAGAGACGGATGCACTTCTAGTGTAAAAACAACAGTATGTGGAAGTGCTGCCAAAGGCATAAGTAAGGTGGAGAAAAAACCAAACACTACAGAAACAGATGAAATCTCCTGCTCTAAAGTAGAATCATCTATCAGCTCTACTTCTTTGTCTTCGCCTGCTACTTGCAGCCAGCATTCTTTATCTACTACCCCTAGGGGGTGAGATTTTACCAATAACCTGTACCCTGATTCTTTACATGCAACAACTAAATTATAAATAAAAACCTCTTTATTTTCCTTAGTCCAGCCAAAAGAGCCTTGAGTCACGTGCGGATGATCTACAAAAATTGCTACTTTCCCCTCAATATTCCTAGAAGATTTGTAAGCTTGATAATATTTATCAAAATATGGTACCCCTATATATATGACATTATGATCATCTTCCAGATGATCTAATCTTTTATGAGTTTCAAATATGGCAGGACTAAAAGAAATATAGGTATTCGCTAATCTTAAACTAGAGTTAACTTTTTTGAAAGTATCAAATATATTATTCCTCTTCCTTATTAGGTAATATTGAAACAAGAATTTAGCTAACCTTAGATTAGATCGCAATAATGTATTAATAAAGAATAAAGAATTATAAATCCTATCCCTCTTCTTAAAATTTTTGATTATATCGTTTTTATTTTTATCACTTTTTTGTTTATTTAATAAAGCAATTGATTGCTTTCTTGCCTGATCTTTTAATGCCACTATATTATAATCTCTAAGGCCATGCTCCAAGTGAAAAGTTGGTATGGCCTTGGATTTACAAGCTACATTCAATGCAACATGATTAAAGCTTTCAATAAAAAAGAAAAGAACTTTCCCAGGTTTGATTATATCTAATAAATCATAGGCACTGGAATAATCCTTCCAGAATATCCCTTTACCATAGGATTGGTAATAATTATTCCTACTTTCATTTTCATGCGCAAATTCAATAAAGTAAAGCTCAAGACAGTCCTTTACACTATCAAACAAACTCAAAAAGTCTTTTCTACTATAATCACCTACAACTAATATTCTCTGCTTCATTAACTTTTACTCAATACAGCTACCTGTACACCCATTATACTATTATATCAAAGAGAGATTCTACACTTAAAAACCAATACATTTAAGACATAAGTATTCAATACATTAAAACTTTTTCAATACTCAAAACTGCTGTTGCAAGAACATTTGCTATATTTTCAGCAGCATTGCCATTACCATAAATAGAACTTTTCTCGTATTTACCATGAGCAATTTGCTCTTCTACAGCCTTTATTATTTCTTCGCTGTGATATCCAACATCTATAACGTTTTGGCCTCTATCTCTCCGATTTTGCCTATTACCCAAATTCACAACAGGAACACCCAAATAGGAACATTCCCTGATTCCAACACTAGAATTTCCAATCAGACATAAGCTATTATTTAAAACTCGGAGGAAATCGGTACCACTCATATTTTTAAAAAAATGAACTTTATTTGAAAGATTTTTCTCTCTAAAAACACGTATTGCTTTAGAGGTGCCATCTGATCCAGCATCTACATTAGGCCAAAATAACATTGTTGGATAATTCAATTCTAAAACAGCTTCAAGAGTAGCATTTATTTCCTCTTGAGCACGTTCATGAGAGGTAGTAACTGGATGTTGCATTACCACCAAATAATTATTTGGTTTTACTTGAATATTAGCACCAACACCACCGTATTTAAAAATCGGATCAAAATTTAATTCGGGATCTAAATATATCTCCTTGGCTAAATCAATAGAAGGACAACCTGTTACAAATACATTTTCAGGATTCTCTCCCATTTTAATAACACGGTCCTTAGCCATAGAGGTAGTTACCAAGTGAAGGTCTGCAAGCTTTGTTATTGCATGTCTCACCTTTTCATCTATGTTACCAGTCACCTCCCCCCCTTGAATATGGGCTAAGGGTATGTTCATATAAGAAGCAGCGATAGCAGTGGAGATAGTTTCATATCTATCAGCTATAGTTACCACTATATCAGGCTTCAAATCATCAAAAACTGATGCCAATTCAGAAATACCAATCCCTGTGGTCTTAGCCATAGAAATAAGGTTCTCTCCTTCCAGCACAGTATAAATCTTTCTAGTAATTTCTAATCCATCCTCTTCAATATATTTAACTACACTTCCATACCTCTCAAGAAGCGCTGAAGCTGCAACCACTAATTGCAAATTCAATTCTGGATGCTCCTTAATAGCTAATAATGCAGTCTTAATTCTACTGTAACTTGGTCTAGCTGTAATAACAACACATATATTTCTCTTATTCATTCTCTAAATCTTCCTTTTTAAGAAAATCGTATCTATTTAAAGATTTTTTTAATTTTCTCCCTATCACACGCTTGAAATCACTTACCGGCAATCCACAATTAGTTGGCTTCTTACTTTCTAAATCATCTTGAGTCAAAATATGTCCAACGGTCAAGTTTTTATTAACTGCTAAAGTTTTCTCAAATATTTTCTTCAATTCAACAAACTGTCCATTTTCGTTCTTGTCTATTGGATTATCTATCGCCTTAGAAATGAATCTTACTCCTTTAACAAGTTCTGTTAATTCTTCAATCGTAAGGGAAGCGATAGTATCTGGCCCAAAAATCTTTTTGTGAAAAACAGCATGTACTTCTATTAAAGAAGCGCCTAGAGTGACAGCAGCTAGCGACGGAAATATGGTACCTGAATGGTCAGATAAACCTGTCATCAACCTAAATTTTTCTTGCATTAGCTTAATGACATTTAGGCCTACTTGTTCTGGAGCGGTAGGATATGCTGTAGTACATTGCATAATGGAAAGCTCATTGCCAAATGGCTTTAAAAACTCAATTGTTTTCTCCAACTCTGAAAAAGAGCTCATTCCAGATGATAATATAATTGGTTTACCTGTTCTGGCTATTTTTTCAAGCATTAATAAATTATTAATCTCACCAGATGCAATTTTATAGCGATTTACGTTTAAATTTTCCAGAAGATCTACAGCTGCTAATGAAAAAGGGGAACTCATAAACTCTAATCCGACTAATTCACAATGATTTTTAATTTCTTCCCATTGGGAAATTGTAAATTCCATTCTTTTCCAATAATCAAATCTAGTTTCATCTTCATAAGAAAACTTTACCCTAAACGGCTCTTGTAAACTACTTTCTGCTTCAGCAATATGCGTTTGAAATTTTATCACATCTGCTCCACTAGAAGCAACGGCATCTATATAGGAATGGAGAATGCCTAAACTTCCATCATGGGCTTGACCAATCTCAACTATGACTTCTACTTTGTTCATTTTTGTCAATCAGGATTTAAAGGAAACATAAAAATGCAATCTATATTTGTATTCATTCTGAAATTGGTCACTCCACAATATATACACTATGAAAATATTAGCTATAATCCCTGCTAGAAGTGGCTCAAAAGGAGTCAAAGATAAAAATATATACCCTATCAACGGAAAACCACTTTTAACCTATGCTATTGAAACAGCCAAACAATGCCCTGAAGTAACTGATATCTTCATTAGCACTGACTCTCCTGTATATGAAGCAATCGCAAAAGAAGCTGGAGCAAGATCTTTAGGGTTAAGGCCTTCAACATTATCTTCTGATATAGCAAAAACAGCAGATGTACTCATTGATTTGATTACCTCTCTCCAACATAGAGGATATAACTATGATCTAGTCCTGTTATTGCAACCAACCTCTCCCGTTCGTAAACCAAGTGATATAACAAATATGCTTCAAATACTTCATACAAATCAGAACGCCAGTGGAGTTGTGTCAGTTTCTCGTTTGATTGAACCACACCCTTATAAACTGAAAATAATATCTCCTGAGGGCTATTTACTTAGTTTTCTTGACAATACTTCATCCGAACTACCTCGCCAATTACTACCACCAATTTATAAGCTAAATGGTGCAGTTTATATTGTAAAAGTTGAATATTTACTTTCAACAGGTAACCTTATAAACAGCAATACCCTCCCTTATGAAATGGAGGAAGGGGTAAATATAGATTCTATTGATGACATTGAATTATTGACATATTTTTTACAAACACATAAAATACGTCTTTAACTATGCATACGTTTTAATGAAATTTGTTCTAAATGAATGAATTCAAAATAAAGAGTTGTTTAAAATTCAGACACTTTTTATCTTTTTACCCCTATTTATAAAACAAGTCATTTTATTGTTAGCTTTTTCTTTCATCAAAGAAAATCAAATAGGTCTTTCAGGAAAATACTTTGCCAATGATGTAATAATTGCGGCATAAAGCTTATATCGTATTTTTTCAGGAAGTAGCCACTGGAAGAAATTGTATTTATCAATACTATCCACCAAAAGCTTATTACCTAGAAGTGAGTAGATAAATAACTTTATTCCAGCAGGTGAATCTTCTTTATACCTGTGAAACATAGACACCAATTCTGGTTTGAGAGACATCAATAACTTCTCATTTTCTGTACCCTGCCTTCTTCGCAATATGTATGGCCTGCATGAAATAAAGTCATCATGCCATGCAAAGGCATTCTTGTTGTAATAGATAGGAATGCCCAGAACAGTGGCTCTCATAGCAAGGTCATAATCAACAATTGCCCGCAATCGAGGATCAAAGCCGCCAATTCTGTCAAAATCCAATTTACTAATTGAAAAGTTAGCAGAAGTGATGTATGTATTCTCCCTTCTCATTGGCATCTCTGCTTCATGTAACACCTTTAGCCATCCAACCCGCACATGTGCCAAAAACCTTTGGATATCTGTTTCAGCTAAATTAGGGTCTTCTTTTACCTCACCTACTTGTATACTTCCTGGTAGTGCCTGATGGTGCTTATAATGCTCCTCTAGACATTGGGGTTCTAACCTCATGTCATCATCAAAAGAAACTACAATTGGAGCCGTGGCGGCTGCAAAGCCAGAATTGCGAGCCCCAGATCTTCCAAGATTCTCTTGATGTATAACTTGAATGGCATATGCATACTGAAGACTCAAATTATCCAAGACTTCTCTTGTGTTATCTGTTGAGCCGTCATTCACTATAATTACTTCAAAATCAGTAAAAGTTTGAGCTTTTAAACTGTCTAGGGTTGTTTTGATTTTACCGCCCCTATTGTAAGTAGGAATGACAATGCTTAACTTTTTCATATGCAAACAGTGCAAACTAATATATAATCCCTAGTGTAAAATTGTGCAATCATCTTCTCCCGCTCTACGGCTAAATCATATTTCATGAGCATCTAGTTTGTGAGAAAACCGTTTTAGATATTTAATGCAAATTTTAAAAAAAATAAATTCTACACAGGAACAAATTTTTTCTTTTTATAAAGTGCTAGCATTTCTTTGAATGGCTGCGTCTTAAAGCCAATGGCTAGTGCAACATAAATGCCTCCTCCAAAGACGCTCAATATTACCAGACAAACTATATGGTGGAGATTTAGATTACTTAACAGCAATCTTAGCCCATACACACATACTCCCATAAATACTGAAATAAAGAGGATAGGAAGCAATGCTTTCGTCATATTTTTAAAAGACAAGTTTATTACATTTCCAGCAAGTATAAGAGATGGGGCCATAAGTATTAAAGTCCCAATCATGTAGGTATTCGCAATCCCTAGAACTCCCCACCTCAACCCTATTACAAATGAGACACACCTAAAAATACTAGTAAAAATAGCCCATCTAAATTGGATATTGGTTTTACCTTGGGAGTTGAAGATCCAACCTGTAGTAGTAGTAACAGACTGCACTAGGCCAACCACACATAAGATTTTAAGAATAGGAACCACCATAATCCATTTTTTACCATAAACAGTGAGAATGAAATATTCTGCCACCACAAACAGCCCTACCATTAATGGGAAAGTGATGAAAGCTATGATTCCAATAGTTCTAAGATACACACTTCTTACTTTTTCCTTGTCATCTTGCATAGCAGATAAAGCAGGGAACATTACTCTTGATATTACAGAAGTTATTTGAGTAATTGGTAGTAACATGAGTGAATAGGCTTTTGTATACACACCTAAAGCACTAGTGCCTACGTATTTCCCAATAAGCAAATTATCTAAATTTCTAACCCAATAGTTAAGTATGCCAAAGCCTAATAAATTACCGCTGTATCCAGACAACTCTCTGAAAGCAGATTTACTGAATTGTAGCCGCGGTTTCCAAGGGGATAAACTCCAAACAAACACAGCACTTATTAGATTAACTATCAAATAGTTACACACCAAACTCCACACCCCATAGCCGAGATATGCAAGTAAAATACAGATAGCCCCAGCTAGCAGATTGGTTCCTATATCTACTTGGGAAAGCTTTTTCATGTCCAGGGATTTCGATATTAAAGACCTTTGAACGGAGCTAAGGGAACTTAGGAAGAAATTAAAAGAAAGAACCTTTGAAATTTGCGTTAGTTTAGGTTCTGTATAGAATTTAGCAATAAAATCAGCCCCAAAATACATAAGTATTGTGAGTAATGCTCCAACCGCAAGGTTGATAAAAAAGACTGTATTAATATGGATTTGCTGTACATCTTTCTTTTGAATCAAAGCTGAACCCAACCCCATATCAATGAAGATAGAAGCAAACCCAGTAAATACCAGCACCATTCCAATCAATCCGTAGTCAAGTGGCGAAAGCAATCTGGCTAGAACAACACCTATAACAAAAAGTATAATTTGGACTGCTAGTTGAGAAATAGTACTCCACTTCAGCCCATTGATTATTTTAGAATTGGATACCAACTTTTTTTATTTTTAATATGCAAAACCCTAAAGAGAAACTTCCCTTTTTAAGTAACCTACAGGCTTCAATGACGAGATTCGCTCAGCCTCAACCTTCTCAAACAAGCTTTCTCTATTTGAAGGCATATACGCCAAAAATCTTTTGAATGTCTCTACACATGATTCTGGTGTAATGGTTTCAATATCTAAAATTAAATCACGGTCAATAAGTTTACTGAACAATTCTTTGGTTTTAAACTCATATGCAATGGGCAATACTGGAATACCTATTGATAAAGACTGAATCGCAGAATGCATTCTAGTTGATACCACTAGATCAAATTTTTCCATAACTATCTTCAATTCCTCTGGAGTATGAAAATCGCTATTAACAGAAGCTCGCTGCTTCACCTCAGAAGGCAAGATTTCATAAATTTCTGCAGCAACTTTTGAGTCATCAGTTCTGTATTCTTTGATACCTTGGCAAGTAGAAATAAAAACTACTTCCCCACCTAAGTTCTTCACAACATATTCACAGATGGCAGCTACAGAGCTATAGTACAATGCGGTCCCCTCTTCTACTGATCGATTTTTAAAGAAAGGCCAATCTCTCACTGAGATTGCTACTTTGGGCGGCTGTTTCACCTCCTTCTTCTTTGCAACCTCCAGATCTTGGGGCTCCGCAACGGCAAAAACAACATCAGCACAAACGTGTGCTTTTGATACATCTACATCAATCTCTTTAAGATTATTATAAGAAGCCTCATCTCTTAAGAGAATCATTTTTGCCTGATTAAAGATTTCTTTTATGTGCTTCTTATTCTCTGGTTTCTTGAAAGGTCCTAAAGATTGGGTAAAAAACACTAGAGGCTTTTTCAAAGCCAAGGTAAAGTAATAATCATAGAACCTTGGCTGGAGGTCATAATTTTCCACAAGCAAGGTTCCACCTGTAGATACAACTAAGTCTGCGGTTCTATATATTTCAAAATCTTCTTTTTGCTGCTTTGACAGCAAGGCATAAGCTGCACTTTCTTTTCCTGAGGAATAAAGCTTTGCAGCCAGCATCAACCTTTTTAAAGCAACATAGTGGTAGAACTTGGAAAAGCGCCACCCCAGTTTTCCAGAGAAAGTTTTTTTATATTTTAAATAGATTAATTTTCTATAGTTAATATTGGTATAGTATTTTGAAGCAACTTCTGGATTATTATCATACACAATAAATTCTGTATTTCCTCCGTATGTCTCTTTGATTACCGTAATTAGTGCCTCTAAAATGGCAGCATCACCACCATTTAAGGTAACAGCATTTGAAATAATAACTTTCATAAGATTTCTCTACTTCCGTATGTTTAGATAAATTTCTTTTAGTTTTTCAGCCTCTTTGAATTGATCAAATTCAACCTCTACTTTCCTTCTGGCTTCTACCGCCGCAGTGTGCACTACTTCATATGGTGCATTTAACAACGCTTCAATTGCTTTAGAAATAGAATCTACATCTCCCTCATTTGCCAGGAGCCACTGGTTATTTTCAGGTATCACTTCAGGAATTCCAGAATGCTTGGTTGAAACACAAGGCAATCCTAAGAACTGGGCCTCCATAAGTACGGTAGGAACACCCTCCATATCACCGTTGCTTGCCGTTTTACTGCAAAGAAGAAATGCATCTGCTTCATAGAATTGGCGCTTGGTCTCTGCATGGCTTACGCTACCTAAAATGTGCACATGTGACTTCAGTGCGTGCTGCTCAACATAAAGCCTTACCTCTTCTAATAAGGGTCCGTCTCCTATAATTTTTAGGGAAAGGTCAGGGTATTTATTAAGTAACTGCTCAATTGCCTTCACACCGTCTATGTGACCTTTTTTCTCCACCATACGGCCAACAGAGATAAAATCCCTTATTTTTTTATCAACTGGAGGCTTGAAAGCATAGTTATTAATCTGTTTACCAACATGGATCACTCTCAATTTGCTTGCAGGGCAACCTAATGTGATCAGGTGCTCCCTCATCATCTTAGAAACAACAGTAATGATAGAAGCACCCTGAAAGAGAATATGTAATTGTCTGAACCAAAAAGGATCTTTTGAAATTTGAAAAGCATCAAATCCATGAAAAGACACAACCAAAGGTTTATTAAAAGCTTGTGCCAGTGGTAAAATAGCACACCCTTGCGGCCCGTAATGAGCATGAATTACATCTGCCTTTTCAACTAGGTGCTGATCAGCAATAGCGTTCCTTACTATTCCCCATTCAATAGCTACATTTGATTTGAGTCTTGAAACAACTTGGAGTTTATAAACAAACCTTTCTACCAGATTCTTTTTGTATTTAGGAACTTCAACAACTTTATCAAAGGGTCTCTCATTTTCGTTTAACCTTTTATTAGTCACAATGGTGTTCTCAACACCTGTTTCTTCCAACTGCACAATCAGATCATAAATAAATGTCTCTGACAAGGGGGAAAACTGATCACAAAAATGTAAAATCTTCATTCTTTAGGTTGAAATTATTTTACAACAACTCACTTAATTTTAAGTGGTGCTTTAATTGTACAATTCCTAAACTTAAAACAACCTTATTGAATCTCTAAAGAGGAAAGCCCTTAAGATTTTAGTGCTTCACTTTATTTAGAATTGCTTATGCTGTGGTTACTTCAGTTGGCAGCTATTGTGTAAAAAAAGGTGCGTCGGTACACCAAAATATAAGATTACAATTACTCCACAATTCAATTATAACTATAAGTTTAAAAAAAGAAATTTTTGAAGCCTTAGAACACCTTGGCCTCGACGGGCGCGGACTCCACGTGCTCTTTGAAGTACTCCAGGGTGCGTCTGAGCCCTTCCCCACGGGACACCTTGGGTTCCCAGCCCAGGATCTCGCGGGCCTTGGAGATGTCGGGCCGCCTTTTCTGCGGGTCGTTCTCCGGAAGCGGTTGATAGCCTAATTTGAGCTCCACGCCCGTCAGCCTGCAGATCTCCTCGGCGAACTCCTTTATGGTAATCTCATGGGGATTGCCGATGTTCACCGGCAGAGGGTAGTCGCTCAGCAGAAGCCGGTAGATACCCTCCACCAGGTCGTCCACGTAGCAGAAGGAGCGCGTCTGAGAGCCGTCCCCGAAGATGGAGAGCTCCTCCCCCCTGAGCGCCTGGCTCATGAAGGCCGGCAGCACCCGGCCGTCGTTGAGGCGCATGCGCGGGCCGTAGGTGTTGAAGATCCGCACGATCCTGGTCTCCACCCCGTGGTGGGTGTGGTAGGCCATGGTGATGGCCTCCTGGAAGCGCTTGGCCTCGTCGTAGCAGCCCCGGGGCCCCACCGGGTTCACGTTCCCCCAGTACTCCTCCACCTGCGGGTGCACCTCCGGGTCGCCGTACACCTCCGAGGTGGAGGCGATCAGAATTCGAGCACCCTTATCTTTGGCTAATCCAAGTAGATTATGTGTTCCTAATGACCCTACTTTTAAGGTCTGGATCGGGATCTTGAGGTAGTCGATGGGCGAGGCCGGCGAGGCGAAGTGCAGGATATAATCTAAATGACCCGGCACGTGCACGTACTTGGAGACATCATGGTTATAGAACTCGAACTGCTCCAGTTTGAAGAGGTGCTCGATGTTCTTAAGGTCACCAGTGATCAGGTTGTCCATGGCGATCACGTGGCAGCCCTCCTTGATGAAGCGGTCGCACAGGTGCGAGCCCAGGAACCCGGCCCCGCCGGTGATCAATACGCGTTTTCTGTCTTTACCCATCCTTAGTTCGTCATTTCGATTACCGGTTGCACCTCCCGCACCCCGATGCCATAATATGCGAAGCCCTGCTCCTGCAGTTCTTTGGCCTCGTAGATGTTGCGCCCGTCGATGATCACCTTGCTCTTGAGCAGCTTGCCGATCACCTGGAAGTTGGGCGAGCGGAACTCGGGCCACTCCGTCACGATCAGCAGCGCGTCGGCGTCGATCAGGGCCTCGTACTCGTCCTTGGCGTACTCCACCCTGTCGTTCTCCCCGATCATGTGTTTCGCCTCCTTGATGGCCACCGGGTCGTACGCCTTCACGCTCGCCCCCTCGGCCAGGAGCTTCTCGATGATCACCAGTGAAGGAGCCTCGCGCATGTCGTCGGTCTTGGGCTTGAAGGAAAGCCCCCACAGCGCAAACGTTTTCCCAGCAAGTTCTCCGCCGAAGTGCTTCATCACCTTGTTGAAGAGCACCTCCTTCTGGTTCTCGTTCACTGACTCCACCGCCTGCAGGATCTGCATTTGGTACCCGTTCTCCGCCGCCGTCTTGATCAGGGCCTTCACGTCCTTGGGGAAGCAGGAGCCGCCGTAGCCGATGCCCGGGTAGATGAACTTGTTGCCGATCCGGGAATCAGAGCCGATGCCGCGGCGCACCATGTTCACGTCCGCCCCCATGATCTCGCACAGGTTGGCGATGTCGTTCATGAAGCTGATCTTGGTGGCCAGCATCGAGTTGGCCGCGTACTTGGTCATCTCCGCGCTAGGCACGTCCATGAAGATGATCGGGTGCCCGTTCAACAGGAACGGCTTGTAGAGCCGGCGCATCACCTCCTCGGCCTGCTCAGACTCCACCCCGATGACAATTCTATCCGGCTTGAGGAAGTCGTCGATCGCCGCGCCCTCCTTCAGGAACTCGGGGTTGGAGGCCACGTCGAACGTCAGGCCAGAGCCTCTTTTCCCCAGCTCCTCAGTTACGGCCTGCTTCACCTTCTTGGCCGTGCCCACCGGCACGGTGCTCTTGGTCACCACCACCAGGTACTCGTCCATGTGCTGGCCGATCTCCCGGGCCACGCCCAGCACGTACTTCAGGTCCGCCGAGCCGTCCTCCCCCGGGGGCGTGCCCACCGCGATGAAGGCCGCGTCGCAGCCCTTGATGGCCGAGGCCAGGTCCGTGGAGAAGTGCAGGCGCCCCTTCTCCACGTTGCGGAGCACCATCTCCTCCAGCCCCGGCTCGTAGATGGGCAGGACACCCTGCCGCAGGTCCTCGATCTTCTTCACGTTCACGTCGATGCACGTCACATCAATGCCCACCTCGGCAAAACAAGTGCCCGTCACCAGGCCCACATACCCCGTTCCTACTACTGCGATTCTCATAACAAATGTCTTAGAATTATATTTTAATAGAACTAAAAACAGATTATCCTTAGGATTTCTTCCTACAAACATACCCTTATTCTAATCAAAGGCAAAAAAAGTTACAATGCTTCTATATTTCAGACAAGTTCACCCATAGAATTATGGTACATTTTTTGAAAATCACATAACAAAATTAATCCATACCTTTAAAATTCGTAATTATCTATTCTTTTCCAACGTTTGCATTACATAATTTAATAAATTAAATATTATTTTGGATATTGCTTATACAAGTGTAACTTTGTTTCGCTTCATAAGGCATCATCATCTCTAAATCTCAATTACAGTTTACTATATGAAACGTTTACCCGAGAACACATATGTGGTTGTGATGGCTGGCGGAGTTGGCAGCAGGTTTTGGCCCTTCAGCAGAAATAATTACCCCAAACAGTTTCATGATGTGCTAGGCATTGGGGAAAGCATGATTCAGACCACGGTAAAACGCTTTGCCACCATCTGCCCGAGAGAAAACATTTACATCGTTACTAATAGAGAGTACAAGGAACTAGTGCAACAGCATTTTCCAGACTTAAATGACGAGCAAATCCTGCAGGAACCTATTGGCCGCAACACCGCCCCGTGCATTGCTTATGCCTGCTACAAAATAGCCCAGAAGAACCCCGAGGCCAACATACTGGTAGCCCCTGCCGACCATGTGATTTTACGGGAACAGGCTTTTCTGGAGTGCGTGCAGCAAGCGCTGGAAGTCGCCTGCCAGGAAGATATTCTGGTAACGATAGGCATTAAACCTACCCGGCCAGATACTGGTTACGGGTACATCCAATATGACTCAGACAGCGCCACTCCCTCCAAGAAAGTAAAAACCTTCGCCGAGAAGCCATCCCTGGAAACAGCCCAGAGATTTCTACAGAGCGGGGACTTTGTCTGGAACGCCGGCATTTTCATCTGGAACGTCAATTCTATCCTGAAGGCCTTCAGAACCCACCTGAAAGACGTAGCCGATCTCTTTGAGAAAGGAAGCACCTCGTTTTACACCCCTGAGGAGGAATCCTTCATAGACTCAGCTTACACCCACTGCCGCAACGTCTCCATTGATTATGGCATCATGGAGAAGGCCGAAAACGTGCACGTGATCCTGGGGGATTTAGGTTGGTCAGACGTGGGCACCTGGAACTCGCTCTACAGCATCGCCGACAAAACTCCTGAGGGCAATGTAGTGGATGGCGAGATCATGTTGTATGACACCCAGAACTGCATCATCAAAACCCCGCAGAACAAACTGGTCGTCATCCAGGGCTTACAGGATTACATAGTAGCCGAGCACAACAATGTTCTGATGATCTGCCAGCGCAAAAACGAACAGCAGGTCAAGGACTTCGTCTCGCACGCGAAGGAGAGCAAAGGCATGCTGTATGTCTGAGTTCTTTATGCTGCACACTGAAAAGAAGAAGGCACAGCACAACAGAAGTTCTGGCATTTTCATACAGGCTAGGCTAACCTACTCTTACGCAGGTTAGCCTAGCCTATTTCCTTCAATTTGCGGCACTTGACCTGACCGGGGCTAATCTCCTCACGTCAGCTAACCTGACGATGAAACTGATGATCATCTCGTCTTAACGTGGGCTTGTGTCGCTTTATCTAGTCTCATTTTTGGTATGATTTTGCTAAAACGAGCCAAAAACGAAACTAGATAAAGCGGACGTTTACGGCAGGAATAGGGGAACCACGAAACAGCACCAATGTCTCAGACTAGGCTCTAAGCCTCCGCGCCAGCTTGCCGTTTTGGGCTAGTTTAGGGAAAACACCACCAAAACAGCTAACATCTCACCCAGAGCAGGTCATTCCAGTGGGTGGTAAACCGGCGTGAGCGCATGCCTTTCAACATCTGCCATTCTTGCTGCCCCCCTGCAGCAGCCAGCACTACCGTACCGCTGCCCCAAGTCTGGTTGATATGGTCTACTGCCTTCATGAGTCCTTTGTGTTCCACCACCGTAGGCACCTGAAACAAATCGGCTTGGATACTTTGGACCGGCACCAGCTCCGTGAGGATGACGCCGGCTTTGGCGTATTGGATATCAGGCCGGAAGATTTTCTTCACTCCATCTACTGCCAACTGCACCAGCTCCAGAGTTGAATCTGTGGCGACCGGTAACTCCAGGGTGATGCTTCGGAAATACTGCTCCACCGGCGCGAACCGGCTGGTATGGATGAAAACGGTGACAGCCCCGGCCGCTGACTTCTGCCGCCGAAGTTTCTCCGCCGCCCGCGTGGCGTAGGTGGCCACCGCTTCCTGCAATTGGGTCAAGTCCTGCACCGGCTTCCCGAAGGACCGGGTACAGGCAATACTTTTCTTATCCTGCAACAACGCCGTCTGCACGCAAGGTTTTCCCTGCAGTTCTTTCAGCAAGCGAACCCCTACCACACCACCCAGGTGTTGCCGCACCCAATCTGAGCTACGCTGCGTCAGGTCCCAGGCGGTCTGCACGCCAGCAGCCTGCAATCGGGCGGCGTATTGCCGGCCTACTCCCCACACATCTCCAATAGACACGTCTTTTAATGCCTGCTCCCGTTCCTCTTCCGTGCTAATGATCCATACGCCGCCACTTTGCTGTCGCTTTTTCTTGGCCAAATGGTTTGCCATTTTGGCCAGCGTTTTGGAAGGCGCGATTCCCACGCACACCGGAATGCCCAGTCCGCGCCCAATCGTCTCCTGAATGGTTTGACTATAAGTCAGCAGATCCTGCTGCAGAAAACCATCTAGCCGCAAGAAAGCTTCATCAACGGAATACACCTCCAACTCCGGCGTGAAATTGCTCAAGACTTCCATCACCCGCCCAGACATATCGCCGTAGAGCGTGTAATTGGAAGAAAAGACCCGCACACCCTGCTCGGCCAGCCACCGTCTCCGCTTGAAATAGGGCTCCCCCATCTTGATGCCCAGATCTTTGGCCTCCTGCGAGCGGGAAATAATGCAGCCATCGTTGTTGGACAAGACCACCACCGGCTTCCCCTGGAGACTGGCATCAAAAACCCGCTCACAGGACACGTAGAAGTTATTACAATCAACCAGCGCAAACATCTCTCTCCTTTCTAAAACTGATGCACCACCGAGGTCACCACTCCCCAAATAGAAAAATCATCCTCCGGCCTCAGCTCAATGGTGGGGTACAGATCGTTCTCGGCTTTCAGAAACCGTTTTCCACCTTGTTCACAGTAGCGTTTCACAGTATACTCTCCGTTCAAGGCCGCCAATACAATGCGTTGGTCGGTGGCCCTCAGGGAACGATCCACCACCAACAGATCACCGGACCGGATACCCGCCTTCAGCATAGACTCCCCACTCACTCTTACCAAAAAAGTGGTTGTGGGTCGAGGAATAAGGTAGCTGTGTAAATTTAATTGCGCCTCCAGGTAATCATCGGCGGGCGATGGAAAGCCGGCGGGCACCAAGGTCCCGTAAAGAGGCATCTCAAAAGCGGCAAAGTCAACTTCGGCAGCGTACAGTTCTTCTACAAGCATAGGTCAAGGCGTTACATAAACAGGTTCTCGGTTCAATTTTACTAATAATTTTAGCATTTTGTTTGCCTCGCCTCTGCTTAACAGGTAGTTTATTTTTCCACAACATCCAAAAGGGATGCATAAAACACCTTTTCCTGATGATACATATAGCAAGAAGACGGCAAAACACCTCCAATGCTTTTAGCACAATTACCTAAAAACAAGCTAAAAATGAGAATGCCTTACTGTCTAGAAACTGACACAACTGGATTGAGATGTGTATAAAACCAGAGAAGCTAGTCTAAAGGCGTGGAATGGGAAACATTTTATACATTTGGTGAGGCCACTACCTACGGCAGAGTGTAGCAGGAGAGCGCCGCCGCTGCTTCATTACCTGCTGAACGCTGTCAAGCGCACGTTAGCCCCATTTTAGACACCTGTATATGGAAACCATCACGTCAATTTCCCTGCAACCGCTTCTAGCAAAACATTACCCTCAGGTGAAATCCATTTATGAACAAGGCATTGCCACCCAGAACGCCACCCTGGAGACCTCTGCCCCAGCATGGGAGAAATGGAACGAGGGGCACCTCTCCCACAGCCGTCTTGTGGCCCTTGCCCCTGATGGAAACGTGGCCGGATGGGCTGCTTTGAGTCCCGTTTCCGGAAGATGCGTGTACGGCGGCGTGGCCGAGGTCAGCATTTACCTGGGAGAAAACTACCGCGGGAAAGGCATCGGGCCGAGACTGCTCCAAGAACTGATTATCTCTTCGGAAGCCAATGGCATCTGGACCCTACAGGCCGGCATTCTGAAGGAGAACGAAGCGAGCGTAGCCCTGCACCAGAAATGCGGATTCAGGGTAGTGGGGCTGCGGGAGCGGCTGGGTCAATTGAACGGCCAATGGCGCGACACATACCTGCTGGAGCGCCGAAGCGCTATCGTAGGAGTTTGACTTTCACAAGGATGTTCGTTTCAGGCCTGTTTTCTGGAAAACAGGCCTGAAACGCTATCGGATGAGCTTCTGTTTTCCAGTACATGTAGCTCGAACTACTTCCTGCACCTCCTCTCCCACAGCCTACACGCCAAGCACTCCAGCAGAACCCCTGGCGCCATGATAGCACTGGTATTCCTCTCATTCCAAGCCCCTCCCCAACTACTTCCCCAGCGCTATGCCGGGCCGCTTCGCCTGAACGGTCTAGGAGGCGTGCCGAAGCAGGAAGTCGTGCACCGGCCGGGATTTCTCTTGCCGGAGCCAAGTCCCAGAGCTAACGCAAATGCAAGAAACGGAAGCGGTGTTTCTGAAGTGCTACCATCTGGAATGGGTGACAGGGCCGCCTCATCAGTCGGAGATCAGGCCAGATCACCACGCGTTGCAGCAGTATGAGCGCTAATTCAGTGAACACATCCGCTCTATTTAGAGGCTATTTCCCCGAAAACAGGCCCTAAACGGGATCAATTAGTTCTATTAGGCCAAGAAGCACGGCGCCCTTCCTGTGCTCTTGCTCTTTCTTCTGGCGGTGCATACATTTTGACAACTTTGGCAGAACCCCTTTTGCGCCTTATCTTTGAGAAGCTTATACTGCTTCTATGTCATCTCTCCCTACAGCTCTCATCATTGGAGCTGGTCCGGCTGGCTTAACGGCTGCCCATGAATTTCTGCAACAGACCCAAGTGCATCCCTACGTGGTGGAAGCCACGGACCGGATTGGTGGTATCTCCGCTACCATCAACTACAAAGGCAACCGCATGGACATTGGGGGGCATCGTTTTTTCTCCAAATCTGACCGGGTGATGGACTGGTGGCTCTCTATCCTGCCGCTGCAGCTAGAACCGGGACAGACCATCGGGGCTCTGAACTACCAAGGGAAAAGCAGATCCATTCCTATGGTTTCGGCCGCGGACCCAATAGCGGGAGACAATGTCATGCTGTTGCGCCAGCGGAAGTCACGTATTTTCTTTCGGCGGAAGTTCTTTGACTACCCGCTGTCGTTTTCGCTGGGCACCCTTTCCCAGTTAGGCATAGGCTGGTCCACCAAGGCGGTGTTCAGTTACCTGAAGCAGGTGGTACGCCCTATTCCGGAAGAAAAAAACCTGGAGGAGTTCTTTATCAATCGGTTTGGCAAGCATTTGTACCAGACCTTCTTCAAGGCCTACACAGAGAAAGTGTGGGGCGTACCCTGTCAGCAGATCAGTGCCGAGTGGGGCGCGCAGCGCATCAAAGCCTTATCCATCACGCAGGCGGTGAAACACTTTCTGCGGCAACAGTTCTTTTCGCCTTCGGCCGATTTCACCCAGAAGAAAACAGAAACCTCTTTGATTGAGCAGTTCCTGTACCCTAAGCTAGGCCCGGGGCACCTGTGGGAAGTCGTTACTCGCCAGATCCAAGAACGTGGTGGCGAGGTGCACATGCAGCAGAAAGTAGTGGGCTTGGAGGTACGAGAAAACAAAATCACCTCGGCCACTATTCAGGAAGTCTCCACCGGGGCCACGCACCAGATAGAACCTGCCTACGTGATTTCCACCATGCCCATCCGGAGCCTGGTCCGGGCCTTAGGTGACGTGGTACCCGCCGAGGTGCGGGAGATTGCAGAACACCTCCCCTACCGGAATTTTATATCCGTGGGTTTACTCTTGCACAAACTAGCTATCCAGACGCAGGACCATCACCTGATCCAGGACAACTGGATTTACATCCAGGAACCCGATGTGCAGGCCGGTCGCCTGCAACTCTTCAACAACTGGAGCCCCTACCTGGTCACCGATCCCGATAAAGTCTGGTTGGGTGTGGAGTACTTCTGCCAGGAAGAAGATGCCCTATGGCACATGTCAGAAGCCGATTTGCAGCAACTAGCCATTGAAGAGTTGGATAAATTAGGCATCATTTCCGCCGATCAGGTCATTGACGGCACCGTAGTCAAAATGCCCAAGGCGTACCCCGCCTACTTCGGTTCTTATAACGAGTTCCCTCAGGTGCAAGCCTTTCTGGACAGCATTGAGAACCTGTTTCTGGTGGGCCGAAACGGCATGCACAAGTACAACAACCAGGACCATTCCATGCTTACCGCCATGCTGGCCGTGGAAAACATTGCCGCCGGCAGAACCGACAAAGCAAATCTTTGGGAAGTGAACACCGAACAGGAGTACCACGAACAGTCAACCCATGAAAAGTAGTCTGCGCCTGAGCGATAACTCTTTTGCCTTGGTTTTCACCTTGGTTTATGCTTTACTATTAGCATATCTTCTTCCCTTTCATGAACTATGGGTGGACGAAACGGAACCTTGGCTTTTAGCTCTATACAGTGACTCCTATAGCGATCTCCTTTACAACAAAAGATTTGAAGGCCACCCTAATCTTTGGTATAGCTTGCTGTTTGTAATCACTCGGTTTACAGATAACCTACAAGCCCTTAAAATCACTCATTTCTTTTTTTCTGTTGGCTTTGTCTTTGTTTTTCTGCGGCATGCACCTTTTCACCGTATCATAAGGCTTCTCTTTTGCTTTGGATATTATGGCTTGTTCGAATATGGAATGATCAGCCGGTTGTATGCCCCAGAGCTGTTCACATTATTTATGATTTGCGCCTTTTACCCAAAGCGCTTTTCTCATTGGTACCTTTATATCTTACTATTAGTACTTAACGCCCAAACACACCTGTTTGGCTTGTACTTCTCAGGAATTATGGGCTTGTTTTTATTCTCAGAGAAGTTCAGACTCTGGGATAACATTCCATATCATCAAAATATTAGCTCAAGAAAATTAGTATTTGGTATTTCGCTCTGGATACTTGGATGCGGCTTCTCCTTCTGGAGCATTACGCATACGCTTGGGTTTGCGCATCCGCATCTGTGGGACCCTTATAAGTTCCAGCAGGCCTGCACCCGAATCTGGCAAGCCTTTTTCCCCGTTCCGGAGTTTACGTTTGATTTTTGGAATACCTCTTTTCTAAGAACCAAATATGAGATTCCCCTTTCATTACTTTTGTCAGTTCTGATCTTTGTGTTATTTAAGCCTAAAAAGCTCTTTGCAGCTCTTACCCTGTTATTTATTGCGCTGTTCTACTTCTTTGCTTTTCGGTTTGAATTATCACTGCGCCATCACGCTCACTTCTTTCTGTTTACAGTAGCTCTATTCTGGGTAGCTACCCACTACATTCCGTTCACTTCAAGCTTAAACCTTAAATCTGGACCTTCCTTTAATTGGCAAACCCGAGCCTTGCATTATCTGCTTCTGGGAGCAACCTTCACGCAGTTTTTAGCAGGCCTGTATGCCGTTAGCATGGATTACAAACATTCTTTTTATCCGGGAAAAGAATCTGCCAGCTTCCTTCAGAAATATTATCCCAACTATTTTCTGGCCACTACGCAAGAGTTTACCTCTTCCACTACAGGAGCTTATTTAGGGAAACCGATTTATAATTTATATAGAGGAGGATATACTACTTTCTATGAGTTAGACCCAAGTATTGATAATAAACTCACCCCCTATCAACACTTGCAATGGGCTAGAACATTGGCCCAAGAAACACAAAAAAGTATCATTCTAATTTCTGCCAGAAAAATTGCCATTGAGCATTTCCCTTTTCGTGTTAAACACCTGAAATCATTTGACCGAAACCAAATTGTAGCCCTGCCTCAATCTTTAAGTATCTATCTTTACCAAGTTGACCCACAGCCCTTACCTACTTCGTATTTTGTAGCAGGCACCCCAGTAGAGTTGGCTTCAACCGTTCACTTACCCTAAGAGCATAGTTGGAAGGTAAAAAAAACCATGCTCTTAAGCATGTGCCTTCTCTCCCAAACCAGCTATCTGTCCTCTGCTTTACGTTGCTGTACACGCTTATACTGGCGAGCCTCATGCCTTCCTGCGAATTTCAGTGTACGCCTTTGACAAACCAGCATCACGCCACCTTTACTTACAGTCCCGCTCCTTTTCCGCGGCAGGAGTTTGTGGCGGGCACTCCACAGATGCTTCCCTAAACACTTCCCCCTTCCTAAAACCCGTTTTGGTCCTCGTTTCCTGAAAACAGGTCAGAAACGATAGCGGGCTTGCACCCGCACATCGGTGCGTTGGGGGCCTTGAATCTGCTCCAGGCCAGAGCTGACGGTGTTTTGCCCCCGGTAGTGGGTGTGGCTGAGCTTGAACCAGAAATCCAGGTGGAGGGAGAAACGCTGTTGTAACAGGACGTACACGTGGGTGCCTCGGCCGGTGAAGACCGGAATGGAAAAGGCGTACAGCACATCCTGTTCGGGCACGTAGAGGCGGGTGTCGTAATCATCGGTGTCAAAGAGGGCGTACCGGGTGCTGAGGCGGGTATTCCGGCGCTCCCAACTCACATCCTGGGCCGCGAAAAAGCCCGTACGGCGGGGGCCGTTTTGCCGGAAACGGCTGGCCTGCACCCTGGACCGGAAACGGAACCCAAGCACCGGACTCACATCCAAGAGCAGCAGGTACCGGTGGGCGTGCGTATCGGTGACCTGCCGTAACGCTTCACCGGGTACGGTTTGGTTGCGGGCTTTGCGCTCATATTGGTACTGGCCGTAGAGCAGCGTGGTTTTGGAGGGCATGAACTGGAGACGCAGCAGGTACTCTTCCCCGGCAGAGGGCGCATCTACGCGGTACCGGAGCCACTGGAAAGCGAAGCGGTCATAGTAGCCGGTCAGTTGCCAACGGTTGCTCAGTTTCAGCTTCAGGCCCGTGTACAGGCCGCTTTCGTTCTGGTTCCGACTAGCCTCCCCGAAGGCCGCGCCGTACAACGTCTGGAAATCGCGGGCATAATAACGGTACAGCAGGGCCACCTCCACTTTCTCCGATAAACTCGCCAGCGCGCCGTTCACCGTGCCCACGCCCCCGTTACCAGACCGCGCCGTTTCCCCGAAGAAATTGAAGTTCTGCCACAGATAGCTGTAGTGCAGCCCCAGCGCCGTATTGCGGCTCCCGCTGAACGCGAACAGGTTGTACGGCTGCGGACGCGGCTGAAGCGGCACATCAAAGGACGTGCGCACCGCCGTAAGCCCCAGACTCCAGGTTTGCGTTGGATTCCGGTACGTGACGTCGCCGCCCAGCACCTGCTCCCGCGCCCGTTCCCGGTTGGCCAGTTCTGTGGGGGTGCGGTGCAGGCCCGAGGTCTGCAAGCCTCCCAGTGCCAGCAACGTACTATCCTCCGCCAGGGCATCGCCGGCTGAGGCATCCACCCGCCGGTTGGAATAGAAAAGCGTGGTTTCCAGCCGTCGCCAGCGATGGGTAGCGGCGGCGCCTCTAAAGAAATTAGACTCCAAGGTAGACGTGTGCGGCCGGATGCCCAGTTGGCTGCGCCGAACGGTGGTAATGGTTTCGCTGCCTTTGCCCACGCTCAGGCCGCTGGACAGCAGCAAACCCTGTCCGAACTGAAGCTGGTAATCGCCCATGGCGATGGTCTTGAACGCACCTCGGTCATACAGCTGGGCGTGCGCCGAAAGAAAATCGAAGCCGTAGCGCCGCTGGCCGGGGTTCCACGTGAACGCCTCGCCCGCGTCTTTCTCGGCGGTGACGCCAAAGCTGAAATCGCGCGGCTGGCTGAGGCGATAGCGGAAAAGGAATTTATCCGGAGAACCCAGGTAACGGGTAGTGGACCGGCCCTCGGGCGGGGTGTAGCCGCGGCGTTCCTGCACCGTGCGGTCGTAGCGGAGAAGCAGTGAATGGGTATCGGCGTTTTTCAGGCGTTCGCGCCAAGGTCGTTGGCCTATCTGTCCTAGCGATTGGATGGTCACGAACGGCAACACCCTGCGGATGCTCAGCAAATCAAACCCGGGAATGGCCTGCAGTTCATACAAACTCACTAGGCGGCCGTTGTCCTGAATATGTTGGAGGAGCGCGGAAATCTGGCCTTCGGAGAGGAGGAAAAGGCTGCGGAGTTCCTCGCGGGAGGCGCGGTTCAGGTCCAGCGGCTGGCGGTAGTACTGGAGCAGGGTCTCGTACATATCTTCGTGCGTGACAGTGTTTTCATCGTCCTGCTGCGCGAAGAGCTCCTGCACCAACAGCTCCACATCTATGGCCGGGCGCGGCACTTCCTGGGCACTCGCCACCTGTTTTAAGCCCAGTATCAGGAAAACAAGCCCAAAACAGCGTCTCATGGCTGCTGCTCTTTTTTCAGGACATACCCCACCGACAAGTAATTACTGAGGCCCAACTGGTGCTGCGCGCCCAGGGCATAGGCCACCTGAAACTGCTTGAACCGGACCTCTACGCCGGCCGTGCCGGCTCGGGTGCCGGTGTTGAACCCGGTGCGCAGGTGCAGCGACGGGAGCAGTTGGTACTCAATTCCGACTTTGACCGCCGTGGGGTACTCCAGTTCTTTTTCGGCTTCCAGCACCAGCAGCACTTTGGCGGCGGCCTGGTAACTCAACCCGATTTTCATGACGGTAGGCACCCGTTCGTCTTCAAATTCGGCGAGTTTGGCTTGGTTCAGGTTGTAGATGTGCGCCCCAAACGTGAGCCCCGGCACCACCTCAGACTGGAGGCCCATGCTCAACGCCACGGCTTTGCGGCTGCCCCACTCTTTTACCCTTACTTGCAGCAAATCGGCCTTAAAACCTAAGCGCACTACGCCCAACTGGTGCGCCAGACCAATGCCCAGCCGCTGCTCATTGTACAAGTCTCCCCCGAACCGCTGCACGTCCACCCCAAGGGTGCCCCATCGGACAGTTGGGAACACGGCCAGCAAACCTACCGTGGTGAGCTCTTTCAGGGAAAAACGGTTGTGGGCGTAGGCACCCAGCTCCAGCTGCTTCAAAGCCGCAATGCCCGCCGGATTGTTGCTCAGGGCCCAGACATCCGGCAAGGTTACTCCCGCTCCGCCCAGACTGACGGCTCTGGCTCCCACGGCGGCGTTATTGATTTGGCCTTGGGCGAAAAAAGAAGGACATAAAAAGGTCAGCACTAAGCTGTAGCGTAGCAGTTGGAGCATAGGCAGAAGAAGATGGACCGATGCTTCTACTACGAACTTCCATTTACAAAGTACTAGTTTATATGTATAAAATTCAAAAAATAATCTTCATTACATTATGCCATATGCTTTCCAGATGGGGTCGAAACAAAGGTGAGTACCAGAAGTTTGGAGAACACACGCATCCCCACTTTCGCTGCGGAGCAGCGAGGATAGTCCGGAGACTACCCGGCATCCGTAGGCACGAGTCTGGAGACTCGCGCCAGAAAGGGAAACAAGACCTCGGAGTTTCTGGAGGATCTGCGAGTGTCTGGGCCCAAGTTTTGGGCTTTTTTTCAGAAAACAGGCTCAAAACGCTCCTTTAATTCCCTGAGAAAATGGTGCTTTGAGCAGCCTTCTAGGTGATGAACCATAAAAAAACGCCCGGAGGAATTCTCCGGGCGTTTTGGGTTTATTTTCAGAAAAGAGGCCAGAAACGGCTTAGCTTTTTTGCTTCTTCGTTTCCTTTTTGATTTTAGTCTCGTTCTTTTTCTTCTTGATTTTAATCTGGCCTTCCGGCGTCTCCACCTCTACCTTGCCGTCCATCTTCACATCATTGATGGCGGGGTTGAAGGTGGTGTTGGGGTTGCCTTTGTCCACCAGCGTCATCTCGTTCACCAGGTGACCGGCACCGGCCAGTTTATCCATCACGAAGAGCACGTACTTGATATCTACGTTGATGCAGCGTTTGTACTCGGGGTCAAACACCAGGTCACCGGTCATGGCTTCCCAGTTGCCGTCGAAGGCCAGGCCGATCAGTTCCCCGCGACCGTTGATGACCGGCGAGCCGGAGTTACCGCCCGTGATGTCATTGTTGGTGATGAAGCCCACGCGCAGCTCACCGTCCTGTCCGTAGCGGCCGTAGTCTTTCTTGCGGTACAACTCCATCAATTTGGCGGGCACCACGAACTCGGGGTTGGTAGGGTCTTCTTTCTCCGCGATGCCCTGCATGGTGGTATAGTACTTATACTGTACGCCGTCTTTGGGCTCGTAGTCTTTCACGGTGCCGTAGCTTAAACGCAGTGTAGAGTTGGCGTCTGGATAGAACACTTTATCCGGGTGCATTTCGCGCAGACCAGCCACGTACAGGCGGTTGGCCTTACCCAACGCGGCGTTGTACTCGTTCAGCTTGGGCAGAATGTTGTCCTGGTAGTTGGTTTGCACGGCGCGCATGAACTTAAACGCCGGGTCCGTTTCCAGGGTCTTTAGCGTAGGATTGGCCAAAAACGCGTTGGCTTTGGCTTCCGAGGAAAGCAGGGATTTGCTGTACACATCGGCGGCCCATTTTCTGAAATCGCCTTTGTAGGTAGCCGTCAGGTCTTTGAAGATGTCGGCGTGCTGCGCTTTGGGCACATCGTTGTAGTACATCTGCATCAGCTCGGCGAAGATTTTCTGGTCAGAGGACTTCACGTAGCTCGCGTAGAACTCCTGGTTCATCTCTTTGTACGCCGATACCAGTTCCTGCAGTTTGGCTTTGTCTGCATTGCCGGCTTTGAGCAGGTTGTACAGCGGCGTGTATTGATAGGCGTGCGCGATTAACTGCGGCGCCAACGCGGCCTCGGAGCGGTAAATGGACGACAGATTGTACGTGCGCTGCCCGGCGTAAGAAGCGTTGATATCGGCCAGGGCAGTGCCGTACAGGCCTTTGCGAGTAGCGTTGCCGTTGGCCCATTCCTGGAAGGCTTTCTCCTCAGCGGCTTTCTTGTCCAGCGTTTTCATGCGCTTGATGCCTTCGTTCTGCCCGATGTAGTATTTGTAGTAGTTGCTGATGCTGGCGTAGTTGGAAGCCAGTTTCAGGCGGTCAGCGGGCGAGGCATCCATGGCTTCTTTCATCAAAGCCAGACGGCGCTCGCGTAATTTGATACGAGCCGGATTGGATTGCTCCACGGCCATTCCTAAACCAGAACCGGCCATGAACCGCGTGGTACGGCCCGGGAATCCGAACACCATGGAGAAGTCGCCTTCTTTCACGGGGCTCATGGACACTGGCAGGTGGTGCTTGGGACGATACGGCACGTTCTTCTCAGAATACGTGGCGGGCTTTCCGTCCGGAGACATGTACACCCGGAACACCGAGAAGTCACCGGTGTGGCGCGGCCACATCCAGTTATCGGTATCGCCCCCGAATTTCCCGATGCTCTCCGGCGGGGTTCCCACCAGGCGCACGTCAGAGAAACGCTCGTACACGAACATGTAGAACTCGTTGCCATTGAAGAAATCGCGCACGTAAGACACGTACTGGCCGTTGTTCTTGGCGGCATCGGCGATGGATTTGCTGCGCTCGGCTACCAGTTTGGTGCGCTCCTGCTCGGGCGTCTGCGGCGTGATGCCCTGCAATACCTGGCCAGTCACGTCTTCCATGCGCACCAGGATGTCTACGAACAGGCCTTCGTTTTTCTTTTCCTGCTGCTTGGTCATCGCCCAGAAACCGTTCTTCAGGATATCGTCCTGCGGGGTGGAATTGGAGGCGATGGCATCGTAGCCGCAGTGGTGGTTGGTCAGCAGCAAGCCTTCTTTAGACACGAACTCACCGGTACAGAACCCGCCGAACTGCACGATGGCGTCTTTCAGGCTGGCGTTGTTCACGTTGTAGATTTCCTCGGCGGTGAGTTGCAGGCCTTGCTTCTGCATGTCTACGTGGTTGAGGCGCTTGACCAGCAGCGGCAGCCACATGCCCTCATCGGCGTGAGCCGTCATAGACAAGCTCAGGCAGCCTAGGAGAAGTAAGCTATAAACTTTTTTTAGCATAACACATGTTAGTTAGAAAAGCCAAAGGTAAGGATTTGTGGCTTTTTTTCCCGAAACTAGCAGCATATGCAGGCAATCAACTGGTTTTTCAAGCACCTTTTTCTGGCGCTGGTGTGGGTGTACCGCTACCTGATTTCGCCGCTCACGCCGGGGAGTTGCCGCTTCACGCCCACCTGCTCGGGCTACGCGCACCAGGCCATTGTGAAGTACGGCCCCTTCAAAGGCGGCTGGATGGCCCTGAAACGGATAGGTCGCTGCCAGCCCTGGGGCGGCCACGGCTATGATCCGGTGCCGTAACCCGCCTCGGCTGAAATTATTAGTGCGTTTTAGGGGCGTTTTCTGAAAAAGAGGCGTAAAACAGGAGAAGCAACGGGCTCGGGCGAGAGGAACATTCCCGGGGAAAATTGATCAGCGGAAAGAATAGTTTGTATCATTTCACGCCATCTGCCCGTTAAGAGGTCTTAAGTTCACGCACATGCCGTTCACGTTTTCCCATCCGGCCATTGTCTTGCCGTTTATTGGCCTGAAGTACCGGTGGCGCTCCGCTACCGGCCTGATTGTGGGCAGCATGGCCCCCGATTTTGAGAAGTTCATCCGGATGAGCCTGCATGACCCGCACAGCCATACCTGGAAAGGCATCTTCTACTTCAACCTGCCCATGGGCCTTCTGCTCTGCTTTGTCTTCCACCTGATCGTCCGGAATACGCTCATTGACCATCTCCCCCTCTTTCTGCGCCGCCGCCTGAACCGGTTTAAGCGCTTTGACTGGAAACCGTATTTCAAAAAGCATTGGCCCGTGGTGATCGGGTCGTTGCTGATAGGCATTGTCTCGCACCTGGCCTGGGATTCGTTTACCCACAGCACGGGTCTGGGCGTGCGGCTGTTTCCTTTTCTGCTGGGCGAGGTGCTGCCGGAACCCTTCACCAGGTCCTGGTACTCGTTTCTGCAGCAGACCTTGTCCGTGGTGGGCGGTTTTGTGATGGCGATTTTCATCTATCAGCTTCCGCAGGAAAACCGACCGCTGGAGAAAAAGCCGTTCTGGGGCTTCTGGCTCATGTCTGGCGTGATTGTGTGCGTGGTGGTGGCGCTCTGGATTTTGGCCGGCGGAAAAATGAACCGCTACTACATTATGATCGCGGCGCTCTCGGCGGGTTTGCTAAGCTTGATAATTCTGCCTTTCTTGATCAGAATCAAAGAACAAATCTTATCCAGAACATGAACGAATTTTTGCAAGCGGCTTTAGAAGAGGCGAAAAAAGGATACGAAGAGGGCGGCATTCCCATCGGCTCAGTGTTGGTGCACCAGGGCAAGATCATAGGAAGAGGCCACAACAAGCGCGTGCAGGACGGGAGCGCCATTCTGCACGGCGAGATGGATGCGCTGGAGAACGCGGGCCGGCAACCGGCATCCGTGTACCGCGAGTGCACCATCTACACCACCCTGTCGCCGTGTTCCATGTGCTCGGGCACTATTCTGCTGTATGGCATTCCTGCGGTAGTGGTGGGCGAGAACAAATCTTTCATGGGCGAGGAAGAGTTGCTGCGCGCCCGCGGCGTGAACGTGACTGTGGAAGACAACCAGGAGTGCTACGACCTCATGCAACGGTTCATCCGGGAGAAACCGCAGGTCTGGAACGAAGACATTGGGGTATAAAACCCTACTGTTTTGGGGCTGATTTCTTAAAAACAGCCCCAAAACCAGGTACTGTCCTTTATGTTGTAACAGGCTATCTCTTACTTACGGCTCCCCGAAAGAAACTTATTCCTGATCATGCTTTGCAGGGTAGTAGGCGTGTTCACCTCCTCGGTTCTGGGCATCGCGTAAACTCCATTGGGGTCTCCTAAGGCCTTGTACAAATCCACCAGTTCCTGCTGAACATTCTCGTTTGCCCCATACTGCGCAAATTGGCTTTGGATGGCGTCATAGGTGACCTGCTCGTGCTGCACCGGCTTTCCTAGCTCAACAGAAAACAGGTCGGCTACTTCTGTTAGGGTCATATTTCTGGGCCCCAAGAGGTGCCTTGACCATTGCCCCGCCCAGGTATCATCTATGAGGTAAGCCGCGGCCACATCTCCTATATCATCGGTGCTGATGAAGGGAATGTCATGCTCCTGAGAATACGGGAATTCAAACACGCCTTTCTCCAGGATAGAATCTTTCTGCAACAGGAAGTTTTCCATAAAGTAACCGGGGCGCAGGAAAACCACATTCTTTGCAACGGCTCTGAAGGCTTTCTCCAGATCTCCTGCATACGTGATGGTTCCCAGGTTGTCTGCGGCACCAGCCCCAATGGACGAGATGACCACCACTCTGCTGATGTTATTCTCCCGGATGACCGCCGCCCCGGCAGCTGCGAACTCTGCGTACCACTGCTTTAAACTGGGAACATCAAGGTTGGGGGGCACCAGCCACAGCAATGCATCGGCTCCTCTGGTATGCGCCACCACCTCATCTGTATTTTGCAGGTTCACTTCAAAAGCAGCGGCATTCTCAATTCCCAGCTTCTTCAGGTTGCCCAGGTTACGCCCTAACAACACGACCTCATGGTTTGCTTCGGCTACTTTCCTGGCTGTACGGCTCCCTATATTACCTGCTGCGGCTCCAATTACTATTTTCATTTTCTGTTTCTCCTTATTTGTGGTTGAATGCTTCCTTGGTTTTCTCTGCTCCGCCAAATGCCTGTATGGCCAGTGTGTTCCAGTATTCTTTGTAGCGGAAGATTTTACCTTCTTTAAAAGTCACCACCATAAAGTAATCCTGCTGGTACAGTTGCCCGGTAGCGGGCACAACGGCTTCTCCGTGTGCTTCCATCAGCACGACATCGGGGTCTGTGGTCTGGTAGGTCTTCACGCCGCTAAACTCAATCACGGGCATGCTCTGTAAGGCGTGCTTCAGGTAACTGTGATACTCTGGCAGCGGCAGTAGTTCTGGCGTGCCCAGTGAATGGGCGTACGGAAACTCAATAGTTGCCTGTGGGTGAAACAAACGCACCACCTTGTCGGCTCCGCCGTTGAAACTCTCCAGCAGTTGCCGCAGTGTTTTCCCGTGGTCTGTTTTTGGCTGACTCGCTTTGATTTTTGTGTCCATAGCTCATTGTTTTTACCAAAGCTAGCGGCCCCGCAACTCAAAATAAAGTAGGCACTCAGAAGTGAAATACTTACCTTTAGGTAGAAATTGAGCGCTTTATACCATGGAGGCCGAAAAAAAATTAACAGAAATTTCTGTTTGGGAGGAAGCCCTGGAGAGAAAGTTTCATTTTGATGAAAACTGCATCCTGCAACAGTCACTTGACTTGATTGCCGACAAGTGGACCTTACTTATTGTGATGGCCTTGATGCAGGGAACCAAAAGAAACAGCGAATTACAAAAACAGGTGGTAGGCATCTCGCCTAAGATGCTGGCGCAAACGCTCAAAACTCTGCTGAATTATGGCATGGTTTCCAGAAAAGTGTACCCAGAGGTACCACCCAAGGTAGAATACAGCCTGACGGAACTGGGGAGTAGCCTGGCTGGGCCGTTAGCAGCTTTGTTTAGCTGGTCTTTAGAGCGGGAACAAGAGGTGCGCTCCATTTACAAGAACCAGAAGAAGTAATGGCGTATGCCTATGCGCACCTCCCTCAACTAACCCGTTTCTTTACACATCTTCTCCCCCTCAAAGCACCATTTATAGCGTCAGCGTTTGGTCATGCGGTGGTGGCCCTTACCCTGGGCAAAGACTATGCCCCTCAAGAAAACAAAACCAAGCTCCTGCTGCTGGGCACGTTCTGCACCATTTTTCCGGATGCCGATGTGGTCATGTTCAAGTTTGGGGTGCCGTATGAGCATTTTCTGGGGCACCGGGGCTTTTCGCACTCGCTGGTGTTTGCCGGTTTGCTGGGCATCGTGATCACGCTTCTTTTCTACCGCAGGAGTTCTCTGACCAGCCCGCGCGGACTGAGGCTCTGCGCTTTTTTCTTTCTCTGCACGGCCTCCCATATTCTGCTGGATGCCCTCACCAACGGCGGCCTGGGGGTAGCCGTGTTCGCGCCGTTTGACAATCAGCGGTATTTTCTGCCGTGGCGGACCATCCAGGTGTCGCCCATTGGGGCCAAACGCTTTTTCAGCCAGAGCGGTTTGGAAGTGCTCAAAAGCGAGTTTCTTTGGATCGGTCTCCCCAGTCTGGGCTTTCTGCTGCTGAGCCGTCTTTTCAAAAAGTCACATAGGAAAGCAACGCCCGTGCAGCCTAATCAATAACCATGGCTTCTTTGCGTTAAACATTCAAGTCAAAGGCGAGCGGTTGCGGGAGGTTTTCTGTTTTAAGTGCCGTTTGCTTAAAACAGGCGCTAAACGGCAGGTTACTTTGGCCGAGGCCCAAGACTGACAATCCATAAACTTTACGGCAACCGTATATGTTGTCACTGCACAGACTTGTTCCTTATTCGTATTTCCATGAAACGCCTGCTTCTTTTTTATTCCTTTCTGGTTTTGCCGCTGCTCAGTTGCCAAAGCGCCGCTGAAAAGACCACCCAGCAAAGCCCTGCCGCGGCCGTGCCGGTCTCCCTCCAGAACGATGTCGCGGACCCGCAGCAACCCAAGAACCCGTATTACTCCCGCACCGATACCACCAAACTGCACGTCTCTGACGCCGAGTGGAAAAAAGTGCTGCCTGAGGATGTCTACTATATCTCGCGCAAAAAAGGCACCGAGCGGGCGTTTACCGGCAAGCTCTGGAACTTCACTGGCCGCGGCACCTACTACTGCGCCGCCTGCGGCAACAAGCTGTTCAAGTCCGATGCCAAGTTTGCGAGTGACTGCGGCTGGCCCAGTTTCTTTGAGACCATCCGGAAGAACGCGGTGATTTACCAGGAAGACAACTCGCTGGGCATGGAGCGCATTGAGGTGCTCTGCGGCCGCTGCGACGGGCACTTGGGCCACTTGTTCGATGATGGCCCCGCGCCCACGGGCAAACGCTACTGCATGAACTCCATCGCCCTGAATTTTGAGCCCAACGGTGCTTTCCCGGCCAATTAATCGCTCCCAGATAATCCTTATGAAAAACTCCACTGCTGTTCCGGCGGTGGAGTTTTCGTTTTGAGCCGATTTTCGGAAAAACAGGCCTGAAACGCCTTAAATTCAGTTTCTGATAACCTGACGGCGGTCTCGTCGTTACATAAAGTTCTGGCCAAGCCAGAAAAGAACCTATTCTCACCTATAACCAGACTACATGAAACGTTTCCCCTACCTCCAATGGTCCGTGCTTTTGGTATCGTTAACGTTTGTTTTCAGCAGTTATCAGTTAACCCATCCCTCGGCCGAAACAACGGTCAATGCCTTAGCTAACACCTTGACGCAGCTGGCCAAACTGCCCAGCGCCGTGGTGGAAAGCTCTGGTTTGGAGCTAGCCGATCAGCCCAACACCTACTGGACGCACAACGATGCCGGCAATGCCCCCATTCTGTACAAAATCAATGAGCAAGGTAAGCTGCTGCAGGAAGTCACCGTTCCGGGCGCCACCAACACCGACTGGGAAGACCTGACCCGCGACACCCAGGGCAACCTCTACATAGGCGACATGGGCAACAACAGCAACAAACGCACCGATCTGCGCATCTACAAAGTCTCCCAGAAGAATGGTTTTAAACCGCAGGAGATCAAATTCACCTATGAAGACCTGCCCGCCGGGAAAATCCCGAAGGAGAACCGCAACTTTGACTGCGAGGCGTTTTTCTGGCACAGCGGCAAACTGTACCTCATCTCCAAAGACCGCGGCACTTCGCGCTACGCCAAGCTGTACGTTCTCCCCGATGCCGCTGGCACGCACACCGCCCGTCTAGTCAGCAAGAAAGAGCTACCGGGCATGGTGACCTCGGCAGACCTGAGCCCCGATGGCCGACATCTGGCGGTCCTGACCTACGGCAAGCTGTACTTGTACCCGGTAGCCAAAGGCTCTACCCAGTTTTTCGCGCAACAGCCCCATATCTTGGATTTGCCTAAAGCCGGGCAAGCCGAGGCGGTGCTTTTCAAAGACAACCAGAACCTGCTGCTCACGAACGAGGAAGGCAACCTGTTCCGGTTTTCGTTGTGATGCTCTTTCCACCGCGTATCAGGCGGTATAAAAAACGTCGAGGTCCCGCAGTAGTGTACTGCGGGACCTCGACGTTTTGGGGCTGTTTTAGCTAAAAGAGGCGTAAAACAGATTAGGCGATTACTTTCTTAGGCGTTCTGGGTTGTCTGGCTGCGTAGAATAGCACCGCAATGCCAATCAAAACCAACGGAATACTCAGCCACTGACCCATGTTCAGGGGCAACTCGTCTTCAAAGGCTTCCTGGTTTTCCTTCAGGAACTCCACCAGAAAACGGAACGTGAAGAGCAAAGTCACAAACAGCCCGAACAGCAGTCCTCTGATCTGCCCAGCGCCTCTTTTCCAGAGCGTGTACAGCAGAATGAACAGGAAGACGCAGAAAAGGCTCTCGTACAACTGCGACGGATGGCGCGGGTCCATGTACGCTGGCACGCCGTTGAACATCTCCGCGTTCCGCACGAATTTGAACGCCCACGGAACGTCAGAAGGACGCCCGATGATCTCCGAGTTCATGAGGTTCCCTAACCGGATGCAGGCGCCGCCCACGGCCACCACAATCACAATGCGGTCCAGAACCCAGAGGTAATCAAACTTGTATTTGCGGCAGAACAGGTACAGCGACAACAGAATCCCGATGGTGCCGCCGTGGCTGGCCAGACCGCCTTCCCAGATCTTGAAAATCTCAATGGGGTTAGACAGGTAATATACCGGGTCATAGAACAGGCAGTGCCCCAGGCGCGCGCCAATCACGGTGCCCACAATCATGTACATGGTTAGGATGTCTACGTCCTCATCGGTGCGGCCGTCTTTGCGGTAGATGTATTTCTCAATGGGTTGCGTGAGCACAAAGGCCATGGCAAACAGCAAACCGTACCAGCGTACCGTTACCGGACCCAAAGAGAAAATATCGGGAGAAACATCCCAGGTGATGAAGTTCAGCATGTAAAAACAGTTAGTGGGGCTAAAATTACAATTTAATCTAGGAGTGACAAGAATCACCTCATCACTTCTGCTTCTGAGGAAACACTTTACCCGAAAATGATGTTACTTTGTGGGCGCAAACCAGAAAGTGTAACGTTTGCGCGCGACCTATATTGGCAGGAAAGCCTGGAGCCAGACTGCCTGTATGCATTATAAACCATTTATGTCAACTGTAACTACTGATATCTGTATTATTGGCGCCGGGCCGGTAGGGCTGTTCGCGGTGTTTGAAGCAGGACTTCTCAAAATGAAGTGCCACGTGGTAGACGCCCTGCCCCAGGTAGGCGGCCAGCTTTCTGAGATCTATCCCAAGAAACCCATCTATGACATCCCAGGCTTTCCGTCCATCCTGGCCGGTGACCTGATCAAGAACCAGATGGAGCAGATCGCTCCCTTCCACCCCACTTTTACCTTAGGCGAGCGCGTGGAAGACCTGGAGAAGCTGGAAGACGGCTCTTTCCGGTTAGTGACCTCAGAAGGCACCGAGATTCTGTGCAAGGTAGTGGTGATTGCCGGTGGCCTGGGTTCCTTTGAGCCCCGCAAACCTGCCATTGACAACCTGGCCAACTTTGAAGGTGGCAAAGGCGTGAACTACATGATTCTGGACCCCGAGTTTTACCGTGACAAGCGCGTGGTACTGGCCGGCGGCGGCGACTCTGCCCTGGACTGGGCAATTTTCTTAGCCGATGTCGCCAAAGAACTCACCCTGGTGCACCGCGGCACCACCTTCAGAGGTGCTCCTGAATCAGCCGAGCGCGTAGCCAGCCTGGCCGAGGAAGGCCACATGCGCCTGTTACTGAAGTCTAACGTGACCGAAGTGCACGGCAACGGCAAACTGGACGCCGTGACCTTGGTGCCAGACGGCGCGGAGCCTTACCAGATAGAAACCGATTACTTTATCCCGCTCTTCGGGCTGGTGCCTAAGTTGGGCCCGCTGGAGAACTGGGGACTGGAACTGGAGAAATCGGCCATTGTGGTGAACACCGTAGACTACAGCACCAACATCCCGGGCATTTACGCCATCGGTGACATCAACACGTACCCGGGCAAACTGAAGCTGATTTTGTGCGGCTACCATGAGGCCGCCCTGATGGCCCAGAGCGCCTACTCCTTCATTTACCCAGACAAGAAATTCGTTTTGAAATACACTACCGTGAACGGAGTGCCAACCATGTAATGCCATGCAAGAAGACATCACCGTTTACGTAGAGAATGCTGCCGGCGAGCGCGTGGCCGTTCCCGTCCCCACTGACATGGGACTTAGCCTGATGGAAGCCCTGAAGGCGAACGAATTCGATATTCTGGCTACCTGCGGCGGCATGGCCCTCTGCGCCACCTGCCACGTGGAACTTCTGGAAGCCCCAGAACTGCCCGAAGCTTCTGATGACGAACTGTACATGCTGGAAAACCTGCCCAACCAGAAAGAGGGAAGCCGGCTTTCCTGCCAGATCAAAGTAACGCCAGAATTAGACGGCATGGTGCTGCGCCTGATGTCTGACCACTAAGCATTCCCTTTTCTTATTCTAAAAGCCCTGGCTTCTGCGTTTACCGCAGCGCCGGGGCTTTTCCGTTTAGGGCCTCTTTTCAGAAAACAAGCCCTAAAACAGAACGCCTCTCTCTGGAAGGTTTCATCGCTTGACAGAGCTTTTCAGCTATCGGTTGTAAGAGTGACTGCTCTCCCCTATAACCACGCGCTACTTTCTGATTGCCCAACGCGTGTTTCCCCGGCTTTAAATGTGTACCTTCAGTTACCAAGATTTTATAAGAAGAAAGAAATCCAACCTTATATCTCCAACAATCCCCCCTGGCCATGGACTTGCTTGCCTACGAATCTGCCAAAAAGATCTGGCGACAGATCACCAAAGAATCTACCGTTCCCGAGTTGGAGTTTGAGCTGGAGGTTCATAAAAAGCTGCTGAACATCTTTCAGGTGGGAGACTATTACTACTACATCTTCAATTGCCTGGAAGCCCAGATTGAGTACGTGCACGAAAATGTGACCTCGGTGCTAGGCTACCGGCCAGAAGACTTTACTGTGGCCAACGTACTGGCCCGCATGCACCCCGAGGATTTACCTTGGTTCCTGAACTTTGAAAACGCCGTGACCGAGTTCTTCACCCAATTGCCTCCGGATAAAATTCTCAAGTACAAGGTCCGGTATGATTACCGCCTCAGAAAAGCCGACGGCGAATACCTCCGGATTCTGCAGCAGGTGGTCACCATTCAGGCAGACGGGGCCGGCGGCGTTCTGCGCACCCTGGGCGTACACACTGACATTTCGCACCTCAAGCCCGAAGGCAAACCGGTTCTGTCATTCATCGGGTTAGATGGGGAACCGTCGTACATTGATGTCAACGTGAAAAGCATTTTCACCTCTGAGAAAGGAATCCTGAGCAAGCGCGAAAAGGAAATTCTGTCGTTGCTTATTGAAGGTAACCACAGCTCCCAGATCGGCGAGAAACTCTACATCAGCCAACACACCGTCAACACCCACCGGAAAAACATGCTGGCTAAAACCGGAGCCGCCAGCACCTCAGAACTAGTGGCGAAAGCGGTACGGGAAGGGTGGCTGTAACAGAGCCGTCTGTTTTTAGCCTGTTTTCAGAAAATCAGCCGGAAAACAGAGACGCACGTTTTATTGCTTCTGTAGCCTGCTGCCTGATAGCGTTTGCCTTAGTTTGCTTCCTCAACAGAATTCCGGCCGCTTCGGGCACCGCCTCGGTTGGTTATTTCATCCAACTAAGCTGGTCTGCGCATCGCTCCGTTTCCGGCCACTCTTTTTCTCTGCTTCCTGGCGGGCTCATACGCCAACACATTCATCCTCTTATACTTGCCCTACCCTGAATTGGGGAGGTTCTGTTAAGGTTTTGTTAAAAGCCTTCTTTTTGTAAACCCCGGTGTAATATTCACGAGGGGGCGCATACTAATGCAACAACTGAATAGATACTGATGCCAGTGGGTGGAGCCTTACGCCGGCCAAACTCCCCTTCTCACCTCGTCTTGTCAGTGACAAAAAGCAAACATCCTCTTTCACACCTGTATGAAAAAACTTCTGCTCTTAACCTTGTTAAGCTGCGCCACCTCTGCCCCGGTATGGGCACAGAACCCAGTTACTACTCCTCGTCCACAGGCAGCCCCGGCCGGTGTTGCTCCTGCGGTCCAAACCCAGGGAACCGGGAGAATCACCGGTACCATTGTAGACGCTGAAACCTCTAAACCGGTGGAGTTCGCCACCATCGCGCTTATCCAAACTGCCACCGGCAAGACTGTAGATGGCACCGTAACCGATGACAAAGGCCGGTTCACGCTCTCACGGGTAGCCAACGGCTCCTACACGCTTAACATCAGCTTCATTGGCTATGAAACCAAGGAAATGAAGCAAGTCACCATCTCAGACGGAGACCAGACCGCCAACCTGAACAAAGTGCCCCTGGCCCCTGCCCAGACCAAGTTGCAGGAAGTAACCGTGGTTGGCGAAAAGCCTTTGATTGAAGACAAGGTAGACCGCCTGGTGTACAACGCCGAAAAAGACATCACCAACACCGGGGGCACCGCCGCCGACGTGATGCAGAAAGTGCCTTCCATCTCGCTGGACCAGGACGGAAACATTCAGATGCGCGGCAGCGGCAACGTGCGTGTGCTCATCAACGGCAAACCGTCTACCATGATGGCCGGCAGCGTGGCCGATGCCCTGAAGCAGATCCCCGCTGATATCATCAAAAACGTGGAGGTAATCACCAGCCCGTCGTCCAAGTATGACGCAGAAGGCACCGCCGGCATCATCAACATCGTTACGAAGAAAAACAGCCTGGCCGGCATAACCGGCTCCACCACCCTTACCGCCGGTACCCGGGGCAGCAACGGCAACGCCAACGTGAGCGTGCGCCAAGGCAAACTAGGCGTCAACGTGAATGCGGGCGCGACCCGATTCTACAGCAAAGGCACCATGGACCAGACGCAGATCAGCCAGCAACAAGATTTAGAAACAGAAGAGATATTTGAAAATACGACCACGCAGTTGGGCACCAGCACCGTAGACGGCATGTTTGGGTTTGGGCAGTTGGGTCTGGACTATGACATCAATGAGAAAAACACCCTTTCAGCCGGCATCCGGGTGAACAGCGGTGAATTCAAGCTGCGTTCGCACCAACTGACTAATACCTTTGAGGCGGCCCAGAATGAAGCTAAGAATGGGTTCCTTGCCCCTCGCCTTACAGACAAATACAACCTGTCCATGAAGAACAACAACAACCGGTTGAGCATGGACCTGAACCTGGACTACACCCACCAGTTCAAGAAACCGCAGCAGGAGCTTACGTTGTTGGCGCTCTACAGCCAAACCGACCAGGACAACAGCATGAACCTAGGCTACTATGAACTGGAAGGTCCGTTGCGGTTCAACAACATGAACGAGAACGAAGGCCTGAACAAAGAACTTACCTTCCAGGCAGATTACGCCCACCCCATGCCTAAAAACACGTTGCTGGAAGTAGGCGCCAAAGGCATTCTGCGCGATGTGTCCAGTGAGTCTCTGTATAACGGGGTGGACCTCAACGGAGCATTCACCTATGACCAGAACGTATTGGCTTCTTACGTCTCTTACGGGTTCAACCTGAACAAGAAGACGGCCCTTAGACTTGGCGGCCGCTATGAGTACACCGACGTAGCCGGCGATTTCGTTAACCCAGAGCAGGACTTCGCCACCAACTATGACAACTTCATTCCCAACATCACGCTGGCGTATGACCTGAAGCCTAACATGAAGTTGCGCACCACCTTTACCCAGCGTATCCAGCGGCCACAGTTGTTCTTCCTGAACCCCTACCGTCAGCAGCAAGGGCTTAACGTAACGTATGGTAATCCAGAATTGGATGCCGAACTCACCAATTCTTATGAGATTAATTACAGTACCTTCTTCAAGACCACCTCTGTTAACGTGTCTGCTTATATGCGCACCACAGACAATGCCATTGAGTCTGTTTCTGAAGTGGTAAATAATATCACATACACTACCTTCAACAACATCGCCAAAAACAAAACCTATGGTATGAGCTTGTCTGGGTCCACTAAACCCATTCCGGCCTGGAACATCAACGGAAACATCAACCTGTATTATGTAGACCTCAATGCCCCGCTTGCCTCTAATGATGGGTTGATGTACAACATCAACGTCAGCTCTGGGTATACCATTGGCAAAGGCGTGAGCGCCCAGTTCTCCGGCGGGTTCAACTCTTCGCGCGTGCAGTTACAGGGCGAGGCCTCTTCGTTCTCCTACCACAACCTGGCCATCAGAAAGGAACTGTTTGAGAAAAAAGGAGGCATCAGCTTAGGAATGGACAACCCTTTCCGGAGAGCGCTTACGTTTGACAACCGCCTGGCCGGCAGAAACCAGAGCAATGTCCTACCGTTCAGCACCAACTCTGAAATAAAGCAGTACAACCGCGGTTTCAGGCTGACGTTTGAGTACCGGTTCGGGAAGATGCAACAGCAAGGTCCGCCTAAGCGCAAGAAATCCATCCGGAACGATGACGCCAAGCAGGGCGATAGCAACGGAGGCGTTCAGTAATACCTCTTCTTTGAAATGGATGAAAGAGCGATGGCACTGCTGCCATCGCTCTTTTTCTTTAGGCTGTTTTAGGGCCGCTTTTCAGAAAATAAGCTAAAATTGATAATAAACTGCTTTTCTACAGCAATATACCCTACTTCTATATACAATAGTTTATATATAGAGGCCGTTATAGTAGCGTCACAAGAACAGCAAGTCCCGTGCTTTCGCTCAAGCCCTGAGTTTTCCTGTACACGCTGCTTTTGACGGCTATGCTTATTCGGTAATTTTTCTCAAGCTTTCCATTTTCATCACCTAATCAGTTCCCCCATGACCCAGTGTATGAATGCCCTGTTTTCTATGTGCCTGCTTTTGGTGCTGTGTTCGCCGGTAGTGTCCCGAGCCGCTCTCCGGCTGGAGCAAACCCCACAAAAAGGTCTTATTACCGGAACAGTAGTGGATGCTGGTACGGGCGAAACCATTGGCTACGCCAGCGTGGGAGTGGTGGAGACGGAGACCGGGACCATCGCAGATGAGGAAGGAAGCTTTTCGCTGACCGTCCCCGAGGCGCACTTCGGGAAAACGCTCCGGATTTCGGCCATCGGCTATACCCCCAAAGATGTAAAAGTGGATGATCTGATAACCCAGACCACGCGGGAGAAACGGGTGAAGGTCTCTTTAACGGCCACGCCCGTAGCCTTACCCGAGGTTCAGGTAAACGCCAGTACCTGGAAAAAGAAGCTGATGGGCGGCAAGCTGGGTACCCAGACCAAATTCACCCATTCCTTTATCATTTACCCGCGGCCGCTGCCGGCGAACTTCGGGCGGGAGATTGGCATCCAGATCGGTAATGGGTCGCACCTTTCGTTTCTCAACGAGATGAATTTCTACCTCCACACGAATAAATATGAGGAGGTCTTGTTCCGGGTCAACGTGTACTACCTGAAGAACGGAAAACCCGCCCGAAACCTGCTGCCCGAGCCCATTTACGTGAGCGTAGAGGACCGGAAAACCGGCTGGATCAAGGTGGACCTGGAACCCTACAACCTCTACGTGGAGGAGGACTTCGTGATCTCGCTGGAGTGGATTGACTGCTATCCCAGAACCCATTCCCAACAGCTCTCCCTCTCTGCCTCGTTGCCCGGTTTACAGACCACCTTATTCAAAGATGCCAGCCAATCTAAATGGACCAAAGTCCCGGCGGTTAGCATGGGCATGAACGTGGTCTTGCAGCAGAAAGAATAGCCCACCCCTACGTGAGAAAAGCCCTGCTCTGTTTTAGGGCAGATTTAAGTAAAACACCCTTAAAACGCGGCTGATTTGCCTCTAACAGAGTTGCCTGCTTTTGGTTTACCGTACACTGTCCCCCTTTGATATGCGACATTTTCTGAATGCCTTTGCCTCTGTTTTCCTGCTGGCAATGGTCTGTGCTCCCTTCACCGGGCAGGCTGCTTCCCGCTATCAGCACCCTGAGAAAGAACTTCTTTCCGGGAAGGTGATTACTGGTTCTGGTCAGGCCATTGCGTACGTAAGTATCGGTATTCTGGACGAAGCCGTGGGAACCGTTTCAGATGAGGCCGGTCGATTCTCTTTGTCCGTGACGGCTGCCCAGCGCACCAAGAAACTCAGAATCTCGGCTATTGGCTATGAGGCCCAAGAACTGAACATAGAAGCGCTGCTGAAAGGCCAGACCGCCCAAAACGGGCTGCTCATTACCTTGACTCCGGCCTCGGTGCAGCTTGCCGAGGTGAAAGTGGGCAACCGGAAATGGAAGAACAAAACCGTAGGTGGCCATGCCGGACCTATTACCATCTTCCATCACAACTTCGGAGTTTTCCAGCGTCCCATTGAGGAGAACCTGGGCCGCGAGCTGGGCATCCTGATCAATAACGGCCCTACGCCTTCTTTCCTGAGCAAACTGAACTTCTGTCTCACCTCTAACAAATATGATCAGCTGAAATTCAGGGTGAAGATTTACACGCTTCAAGACGGAAAACCGGCCCAAAACATCACGCCCACCAATATTCTTTATACGGTTAAAAACCAGAAGAAAGGCTGGCTGCAAATTGACCTGGAGCCCTACGGCATGTATGTAGACCAGGATTTCGCGATAGCTCTGGAGTGGATTGACTGCACGCCTAGAACCCAGAACAACAGCTTGACCATTGCCGCTTCCATGCCCGGTTTTCATACCAGTTTCTACAAAGATGCCAGCCAGGCGAAGTGGGATAAATGGTCTGCCGTGGGCATGGGCATGAACGTGGAGGTGCAACGGGAAGATTAGCTAGCTCCTCGCTGTGCGTATTAACCCTACCTGTTTTAGACGTATTTTCAGAAAATTGGCTGTAAAACGGACCGTCTGCAAAAGTGGAAGCAACCTTGGAAGTAGAAAGCGGTCATTGTTCCACGTGTGCAGCATTCTTCCGGGAAAATATATTCTTCAGGTGCAGTAAACCATTGCCCCAGATTCTTGTCAAAGAGTTTCTAGACTTTGTATTTCAGTTCTTTACTATACCCTACTTACGCGCTTTTATATTCAAAATTAAATTTCTTTCATATATATACTTTTAAGCAATTCTAACTCCTCTACAAACCCTCTTCATGCGTTCTTCTCTCTTGATTGCCTGCCTTTGTTGGGCGGCGGTATCGGCTGTACAGGCTCAAACGCCATCTCATGCTCCCCTTCCTTCTCCTGCAACGGTCGCAGGCGGAGGTGTGCAACGCGCCGCCGGGAAAATAAGCGGCGTGGTCACCGATTCTTCCACTAACAAGGCCGTGGAATTTGCCACCATTTCCTTGATTAATTCCGTCACCGGCAAACCCGTAGACGGCACCGTCACCGATGACCGGGGCCGCTTCACGTTGTCGCGCGTGGCCTTCGGGAATTACTCCGTCTCGGTGAGTTTTATCGGCTACGAGAGTTTCACCCGTACCGGCATCACGGTCTCAGAGAAAGACCCCGAGATTGAGTTGGGCCGCATCATCCTGAAACCTATCCAGAACAGGCTGAAGGAAGTGACCGTGGTGGGCGAAAAACCGCTAGTGGAAGACAAAGTGGACCGCATGGTCTACAACGCCGAGCAGGACATCACCAACATTGGCGGTAACGCCTCAGACGTGCTCAAGAAAGTACCATCTCTGAGCGTAGACCTGGACGGGAACGTGCAGTTGCGCGGCTCCTCTAACGTGCGGGTGCTCATCAACAACAAACCGTCCAGCATCATGGCTAACAGCGTGGCCGACGCGCTGCGCCAGATTCCCTCAGACATGATCAAAACCGTGGAGGTCATCACCAGCCCCTCGGCCAAATATGATGCCGAAGGCACCGCCGGTATCATCAACATCATTACTAAAAAGAACACCTTGTACGGCGTGAACGGGAGCACAACTATCTCAGTAGGTAACCGGACCGTGAACGGCAACGGCAACGTGAACGTGCGGCGGGGCAAGGTGGGGTTCAACGCCAGCATGGGCACGCACCAGCAATTCAACAACCGCAATGAGAGCCTGCTGGAAAGAACCGTCACGTACGGCACCGGCGCGGAGGCTTACCAAAGCAACCTGAATCAAATGGGGGAATCGAGACGCCGGGGCGGCGGGGTGTACGGGCAGGCCGGTTTTGACCTGGACATTGACTCCACCAACAACGTCACGGCCGGAGTAAGCCTCTACCAGGGCAGTTACCACAACCGAGGAATTCAGCAGTCCTTCCAGGACTCACCTGATTTGACGCAGCAGATTGACAACTTCGGCTGGGGCCGAAACAAAAGCCAATCGGTGGACCTGAATGTGGGCTACACCCATATTTTCAAGCCGCAGCAGGAACTCTCCGTTTTGGCGCAGTGGAACAAAGGAAACAACACCAGTATTAACAACCAAGACATTTTCCTAAACCAAGAAATGGTGCTGGATACGCTGCTGCGCAACACCAACGAAGGTACCAACCGCGAGGCCACGTTCCAGATAGATTACGTGCACCCGTTCCAGAACAAAACCCAGCTGGAGATTGGCACCAAGGGCATTCTGCGCCGCGCCGAAAGTGACGCGCTATACCGCCGCATCCGGTACTCCACCGGCACCGAGCAACTAGACCCCAACGAGTTCACCTATGACCAGGACGTGTACGCCACGTACGCCTCCTACGGCTTCAAGCTCAAGAACTACAACGTGAAAACCGGGGCCCGCTTTGAGTACACCAGCATTGACGGCCAGTACATTCAGCCCGCCCAGGACCCATTCACCGACACGTACTCCAACTTTATCCCCAACATTCTCGTGTCCAGAACCATCAAAAGCCAGACGTTCAGGGTAGGTTACACGCAGCGCATCCAGCGCCCACAGATCTGGTACCTGAACCCGTACGTGACTGTACAAGATTCCAAAAACGTGTCGTTCGGGAATCCTGAGCTGGAGCCAGAGTTGGCCCACGCCTATGAGTTGGGGTACAGCAATTACTTCAAGACCAGCTCCATCAACTTGTCTCTGTATCTGCGCCAGACTAACAACGCCATTGAATCCATCCGAAGGGTTTTCAGGGAAGGAGATGCTTTACCGGAAAATGCGTCACCCGTATTGATTGACATCCTGGAACGAGAGGAAGACGTGGCGTACACTACGTTCCAGAACATCGGGAAGAACGCGACCTATGGCATGAGCCTTTCGGGGAATACCAAGCCGGTACCCAAGTGGAACGTGGGCGGCAGCATGAACCTGAACTACATCACGCTGCGGAGCACGCTCCAGAACAACTCGGGCATGCAGTACAGCTTTAACCTCAACTCGGGCTATGACTTTGGCAAAGGCTTGGCGGTACAGGCATTCGGGTCGTACAGTTCGCCGCGGCCTAGCGTGCAGGGTAAGTTCTCGGGCTATTACTTCTCCAGCTTCAGCGTACGCAAGGAGCTCTGGAACAAAAAAGGCAGCCTGACGGTGGGCGTAGACAACCCGTTCTCCAAGGCCATCAAGTTCACCTCTGACCTGGAGAACGACAACTTTACGCAGTACACCGAGAACCTGAACTACAACCGCGGCGTGCGGATGAGTTTCTCGTACCGTTTCGGGAAAATGGACATGAAACAGCAGCCCCGCAGCAAACGCGCCATCCGGAACGATGACGCCAAGGGCGGCGAATCTAACTAACCACTATTCCCAAACAAAAAAGGAGCGCCTGCCACGGGTGCTCCTTTTTTGGCCACCATTGTTGGTGTTCTCACCAACAATCCTAGCACAGGAGCCGTCCCGCTTGCTGGTGAGAACACACAGCAAGGGCTAGTGTTCATTGCTGTTTCTTTGCTAAACACATTCTAATTCCTGCTTCCATGCATCCAAAGCCACAGACGCCCAACTTTTAGCAGATGAAAGTTGGGCGTCTGTTTTAAGGCCGGTTTCCGGAAAATATCACAAAAGTAAAATATTATTGGCTGGTGAAGCAACCCTTGGGGGAGGTCTCTCATCTATTGGATAGCTGCGCAAGCGACACTGCTCTTTTTCAATTTCATAATGCCGTTTATGGCCCGTTTTCAGGAAAGCACCCCTCCCGCGAAACAGCCATAGGTCAGCAACTGCCAAACCAAACAGCCAAACTTTATCCTCCACTCTATGCGTCTTTCCCTCCTCTCTTTGCTGTTCTTTCTTTGTTGCTTCTCTTCTAACTTGCTCGCGCAAACAGCACCGGCGGCCGCGGGCGGTGGTAAGGTGACGGGCGTAGTGGTAGATTCGGCCTCGGCCAAGCCCGTGGAGTTTGCCACTATTTCGCTCATCAGTGCGGCCAGCGGCAAGCCCGTAGACGGGACCATCACCAATGCCCAGGGCCAGTTCACCCTTCCCAATGTCGCCCACGGCACTTATACGCTTTCGGTCAGTTTTTTGGGATTTGATGCCAAAACGCTGCCGGCTTTCTCCCTTACGGAGGCCAACAAGACGGTGCATTTCCCGAACATCGGGTTAAAAGCGAGCGCCACCAAACTGAAGGAAGTGACCGTGGTGGGCGAGAAACCGCTGGTGGAAGACAAAGGTGACAAGCTGGTGTACAACGCCGAGAACGATGCCAGCAACCAAGGCACCACGGCCTCAGACGTGCTCAGGAAAGTACCGTCGGTGACGGTAGATGCCGATGGCAACGTGCAATTACGCGGTAGCTCCAACCTGCGAGTGTTGATTAACGGAAAGCCCTCCAGCATTCTGGCCAACAACCTGGCCGAAGCCTTAAAGCAAATTCCCTCTGACATCATCCGGAACGTAGAAGTGATTACCAGCCCCTCGGCCAAGTATGACGCCGAAGGCACCGCCGGCATCATCAACATCATCACCAAGAAGAACAGCCTGCAAGGCGTGAATGGGCAGGTTTCAGCAACGGCAGGTAACCGGGGCCGGTATACCAATGGCAGCCTCAATGCCCGCCGGGGTAAGTTTGGGGCCAATGCCAGCCTCAGCTTGTACGGCAACAACAACCATAGTGAAGCTTCGCTAACCCGCACGCCTAAACTGGCCGATATCTCTTACCTGCGCCAGGAAGGAACTTCGCGGCAGTTGAACAACGGTCTGTACAGCCAATTGGGGTTTACGTTTGACCCAGACACGCTGAACACCTTCAACCTGGAGTTCGGCACATACAGAAACAGATTTAGAGGCACCCGTTTCCAGCGCACGGAAGACAACCGGGGCATCCAGCTCTATGACCTGAACAACCGGTGGAACGGCTCGGGCCTGGATATGAACTTCGGGTACACGCACACCTTCAAACCGCAGCAGGAACTGTCTGTGCTGGCCCAGGTGAACCGCGGCAATTCGCATGACATCTATGACAACAGCATCATGACGCTGGAGAATGCTTTCGTGTCGCGACAGCTGAACGACAATGATGCGCCTAACCGCGAGAAAACGTTTCAGCTAGATTACACCCAGACCTTCAAAAACGCGTCCCGGCTGGAGCTAGGGCTCAAGTCCATCTTGCGCGATGCCACCAGCAACGCCCAGTATAATTTCTTCAGGCCCGGCAAAGCCGATTCGCTGGCCATCAGTAATTTTGACTTCGACCAAGATGTGTACGCCACCTATCTCACCTACGCTTTCAGCCTGAAAAAGAAATACAACTTCAACCTGGGTTCCCGCTACGAGTTCACCAACACCAAAGGCGTGTTTCTGAATACCGCCAAAAATGAGCCCGACCTGGTGCGCTCCTCGTTTAAGAACGATTACCAGAACTTCATTCCCAGCGTGACCGTCTCGCGTACGTTCAAACAGATTCATACCGTGAAGGCCAGCTATACCCAGCGTATTCAGCGGCCGCAAATCTGGTATCTGAACCCGTTTATGCAGCAGGAAGACCCCAACAACGTGTACCAGGGCAATCCGGAGCTGGACGCCGAGCTCACCCACGCCTACGAACTGGGCTACAACACCTACTTCAAGACCACCTCCATCAACGCCTCGCTGTTCTACCGCCAAACCGACAACGCCATTCAGCAGATTAACCGCGAGGCGGGCCCTAACGTGATTCTGACCACCCCAGAAAACATCGCCAAAAACAAAGTGTACGGAGTGAGCTTATCGGGTTCTACCAAGCCCGTGCCTAAGTGGAGCATCAGCCCCAACTTCAACCTCAGCTACGTTGATTTGAAGGGCGAAACCCTGTCTAACTCGGGGCTGCAATACAACCTAAGTTTGAACACCAGCTATGAGTTCAGCAAAGGCATTACGGCGCAATTCTACGGCAACTACAACTCCCCCACCCAAACGGCTCAGGGTGAGTGGGGGAGTTACTTCTTCAGCAACGTGTCTATAAAGAAGAAATTCCTGAAAGACAAGGCCAGCCTGAGCCTGAACGTGGGCAACCCGTTCAACAAAACCCTCCGGTTCACCTCTACCATCAACACCCCTGCTTTCGTGCAGGAATCCATCAACGCGAATTTCGCCCGCCGGATTGGCGTCACGTTTAACTACAGCTTCGGGAAAATGGATTCGGCCCAGCGCCAGAAGAAATCCATCCAGAACGATGATGCCATGGGCGGCGGTAAATAAGCTGCTTTTTCTCTGAGATGCGTTTAGAGGCTGTTTTTGAAAAATGGCCTCTAAACGCATTTTGCATTGACCGTTATAATCTTGATATTAAACCCATTAAGAGCTTCTTATTTACCGGCTAATTAGAAAGTTTATCCTGATGCGGGCGACTTGTTGTACTCCCGTTTTGGAGCTACTTTTCTGAAAACAGCCTCTAAATAGAAACCTTCAAAAGGCCTAAGCAAACGCTTGCATCAAAGGCAAAAAAACACTCTACATAGCTTTATTTTATCTTCTATTTTATCCCTGCATGAAACGATATTTCGCCACCCTGGCCCTCAGCCTCTTCGCCCTTGCGGTGGGCTTCGCGCAGAAAAAAGCGCAGCGCGTTGTTACCACCGACGTTGACAATTTCTGGGTGGCCTATGACAGCATGCGCACCACTCAGGACAGCGTAAAGCAGCTGCATTACTTGCAAACGCTGTACCTGGATAAAGGCACGCCCGGCCTAAAAGCCATGAGGGAGGTAAGGAATTACAAGCCCGAGGAATGGGTAAACGCCATCAGAAAATACCCGAAATTCTGGAACTCCCTCAGGCCCCGTACCCAACTGGCCAAATCCGGGGCCGACGGGCTGGAGCCGCACCTGAAGAAACTCCAGCAACTCTACCCGCCGCTCAAACCCGCGACTATCTACTTCGCCATCGGGGTTTTCCGGACCAGCGGAACATACAAGGACAGCCTGGTGCTGGTTGGGGCCGAACTGGTCACCGGCAATGCTTCGGTAGACGTCTCTGAGTTGCCCCAAAACCTACAGACTTTCCTGCGCCAATACTACTCCACTAATCCATTCCAGAACATGATTCCGCTGAACGTGCATGAGTATGTGCACACCCAGCAGAAATGCCTGGGCAATATGCTGTTGGGCACTGCTCTTATGGAAGGTGCCTGTGACTTCATGACGGAACTGGTGACCGGCAAAACCATGCCGCTCCCCTACATGGAATATGGCCCGGCGCACCTGCCTGAGTTGAAGGAGAAATTCAAGGCAGAGATGTTTGAGACCTGGGATGGCAACTGGTTCTACAACCGGAACGATCCACATCCTGACCTCGGCTACTTCATGGGCTATGCCATCTGTAAAGCGTATTATGCCCAGGCCAAAAACAAACAGCAAGCCATCAAAGAAATCATTGAACTACAGTATGACGATGACGCCGCGGTAGAAGCTTTCCTGACCCAATCTAAATTTTACCAGGAGCCCATCAATAAAGCCCAGCTGCGCAAGGCCTATGCGGCGCAAAAACCAGTTATTACGCGCATCATTCCTTTTGCGGGGGCAGATAGTGTGCTAGACGCTACCGTGAAGGAGATACGTCTGGAATTCTCTTCCCAAATGCTGCGCTTTCAGGCAGCGGATTACGGCTCTGGCGGAGAAGCGTCGTTCCCCGTGGTAGGCCGCGTGGGTTTCTCCCCAGACATGAAATCCTATGGGTATAAAGTGGACCTTAAACCGGGCCGTTCTTACAGTTTCAAGATAAGTGGTTTCAGGGCCACCGATGGCAAACCTCTGGACTCGTATGAGATAAGGTTCAGGACGAAACCTTAACGCTGTTCATTTGTCTTTCCCTGCAAATTGCGTTTAGGGGCTGTTTTTCCAAAAAGGGCTCCTAAACGCAATTACGCTTCTGGCGCTTCCCAGGAAGGTCGCTCCCGTCGCTCCTCTAAGGCAAACAACGCTTTTTGCACCTCATAACAGGCCAACAGGTACAGCTTGAACGGCTCGGCTTTCTTCAGTACTTCCAGCAGCGCCACAATCTCCGGAATATACACGCGCGCGAAGCTGAAATCGTGTTCCAAAATGTCACGGGTGTTGTCAATGATGTCGGCGAGCTTGATGGTCTGGGCCCGGGCCGAGATATGCGCCTGCCGTTCCACCTCCATCTGTTTGCGCCGTTTCCGGTTATAACCGGGAGCCTGCTGTTTGGTGAACTGGTCGGTGAGTTCTTCCACCATCTCCAGCACCTCCGTGGGTTTCACAATGGAACCGTCGCAGGCTTCCTCCAGAAACGCCAGCATTTCTTGTTCGGTCACAGGCGTGTCTTCCAGTACATCATGCAGCAGCGCGGCCATCACCATGCCGGTGGTTCCGCCATAGGCCATCACCGTTTGGGCTACCCGCTCCAGGTGCTTCACGTACGGTTCATTGTGGTATTTGCGCCGCTGCTCGCCGTGGGCGGCCACAGCGAATTCCCACGCCTTGCGCTCCAGCGTATTGAAAGAAGGCGGACATTCCAGATTTTCCATAAAGCCTGCACAAAAAAATTGTCTGATAGCACTGAGGCGTTTAGGAGCCGTTTTTTAAAAAACAGCCCCTAAACGCCCCGGCACCTACAGGTACTGTTTAGCAAGGCACGGAAGTAATTTCCGCACCATAGTAGCTCATTCTGTTGACAAGAATCTCTGTTTAAGGTCTGCTTTTCAGAAAACAGCCCCAAAACAGAAGCGTTACCAAAGTCCTAATCAGCACATCTTCTAATCAGTACATTAGCACATCTCCAAATTTCCAAATCAACCCAGTTCGCTCAGTTCCTGCCGAAAACTGCCGCTGAGGATAGGGAACCGAAGCCAGCTGCGCGGGTCCACGTTGTAGTCGTCCAGGTGGAAGGCGGGGGCGTAACGTTCGCGTTTCCACTGGTTACGGCTCCAGAGCGAGTAAAAACGCTGGATGAACTGGCGTAATTGATCGTCTGGATAAGTGCCTTTCAGTTTCTCAAACACCTGCTTCGGCGACAGCCGATCATAGAACGCCAGCCGCTCAATCTGGTTCAGGAGCGGGTACGGCATGAGGTCTTCCTCATCGGTTTGGGTGTTCTCCAGGGGCCGCAGTTCCGCCGAAGGCTGTAGGTTGTTCACATACTGCAACCCTTCGTAGCCCAGCTGCAACTGCGCCCACACCAGCCACTGCCGGATGAAGGCTTTGTCGACGCCCGCGATGGGCGAAATGCTACCTGCCGTGTCGCCGTCCATGGTGGCGTACCCCACACTGGCCTCTGAGCGGTTAGAAGTGGCTAACAGAAGCGAATTCTTGAGGTTGGCCAGCATCCAGATACCGGGGGCCCGCACGCGAGCCTGAATGTTCTGCAACGCGAGGTCGTCCTGCTCCCAGGTAAGCTCGCGGCCGATGACGTGCTCAATCTTGCCCCGGTAGCTTTTCACCTCCTCGTCAATGGTCCAGTTATAGAAAACCGCGCCAATGGATTTGGCCAGCTCCTCGGCCGAACGGTAGGTATCATCTGAGGAGTTGACGGTGCCCTGGTACGCGGTGACCAGTAATTTGCCCACCAGTATGTTTCTGACTTCGGTGATGGTCAGTTGACTGTATTGCGCAATCTCCTCGGGCGTGAGGCTGTTGGTTTTCTGGGCAAATTCCTCCAGCCCGATTTCCTCCACAGCCCGGCGCACCATCTCGGCCACGGCCACGGCACACAAAGAAGAATCGGCACCGCCGCTTAACGAGAGGACAAACCCGCGGCTCCGGCTTTTGCGCAGATAATCAAAAAGGGCCAGCGAAATGGCCGAGATGAACTCCATGTTCTCGTCTACCGGCAACAGATCCATTTCCACCGGCGGCAGCGGGGTTTCAAAAGAGACTTCGGCACACTCAAAATCGACGCTCTTGAACGAAAGCAGCTGATTGCGCAGCAGCAGATTCCCGTTCTGCGCGATAATAATTTCGCCGTCGTAGATCATTTTGCCTGCCTCGTTGCCCAGCAGGTTCACGTACAGATAGGTGCATTCAAACTGCCGCGACGCGTCTACCACCAGATGGTAGCGCACATCGGTTTTGCTCATGGCAAAGTGGCTGGCGCTGGGGTTGATGATGAGCTGAACGCCTTTGGGCTTGTGCCGATAGGCGGGCCGGTTTTCATTGCGCCAGGCATCTTCGCAGATCTCAAAGGCGAATTTCACTCCTTGGTGCTCATAAATAATGTCCCCAATCTGGTACGTCTGACCCTGTACCTCAAACTGCTCCACGGTATCCGGCACCCAGGAGCTGAACCAGCGCGGCTCATAGTGCACACCGTCGTTGGCCAGAAACTGTTTGGCGGTGAAGCCCAGAATTTCCTTGTTCTTGATGACGCAGGCGGTGTTGTAGGTGGTATTGTTCAGCCGGATGGGTAGGCCCACGCAGACAATCACGTCCTCGCACCACTCCTTTATCTCCAGCAGGCGCTCAAAACACTCTACACTCACCCACTCACTCAGGAACAGATCCTCGCAGCCGTACCCCGGAATACTCATTTCGGGGAGGCACAGGATGTCCACGTTCTCTGCTTTGGCCTGTTCAATGGCGGTTTTGATGTTGCGGAGGTTATTTTCCCAATCCAGGGGAGTTTGGTTGAGGGCGGCGCCGGCAAGTTTCATAGGTAGGTTGGGTTTTGGCCTTTTTAACGCAAGAACGGCCTTGCGAGTTAAAATACGCGGTGTTCAGGCTACGGCAAATACGCAGCCACACGCCCACAAAACTAAGAACCTGGTCCGTACAACCAAGAAATACGGAGAAAACTCAGCAGAAGAGCCACTCCACCAGTAACCGAAACGGCACGAAAATGTAGGCCGATCCCTTGTGGTTGCCCTTGCACGTTTTGTTACGATGCAATAGAAGGGCAATCACAGGGGATTACCCCCATAAGAAAATTGTCAACGGGTTGGAGTATTGTTTTGAGGACGATTTCAGGAAAAGCGGCCTAAAACGGAGAAGGGAATTAAGGGAGGTTGATGCCGGTGGCTTTCAGCACTTCCATGCTTTTCTCGGCGGCGGCTTGTTCGGCTTTTTTCTTGGAAAGACCGCTGCCGCTGGCAATGATGTCATTGTCTACCACCACGGCGGCCGTGAACTCAGTAGTGGAGCCGCTCTGTTTCTGCCCTACAATCTCAAACCGGATGCTGCGGTTCTGGCCCTGCGCCCACTCAATGAGTTTGCTCTTGAAATTGCTGGTGGTGGTGGTGAGTTGGTGCAGGTCAAAGTGTGGTTTGACCAGTTTCTTCAAGATGAAGCGTTTGGTGTCTTCGTAGCCTTTGTCCAGATACACGGCGCCTACCAGGGCTTCCAGGGCGTTTCCGTTGATGAACTTGTGCCGGGTCACGCCGGAGATATTGTCTACTTTGATGAGCGAGTGCAGGCCCACCTTTACGGCCAGGCTGTTCAAAGACTCACGGTTCACCATGCGGGACCGGATTTCGGTCAGGAAACCTTCGTCTTTGTAGGGGTATTTTTTGAACAGGTATTCGGCAATGACCGCGCCTAGAATGGCATCACCCAGGAACTCCAACCGTTCGTTGGTTTCCTGGCTGCCATTCAGATTCTGGCGCACATACGAGGTATGCGTAAACGCCAGTTGATATAGGTGCAGATTGTCTGGCGCCATTCCCGTGATATGGGTAATGGCGTTTACAAAAGCTTTGTCTTTGTAAAAGAATTTGTGGATTGCGCGAAAGACCGGTCTGATCGGGCTCACTGCTATTCAGCGAATTTCTTGAAAATCACAGAGGTGTTGTGTCCGCCAAATCCGAAGGTATTGCTTAACGCAATGTTTACTTCGCGCTTCTGAGCCTCGTTAAAGGTAAAGTTCAGGCGAGGATCAATGTTTTCATCATCGGTGAAGTGGTTGATGGTAGGCGGAACAATGCCGTTCTGGATAGCCAGAATAGCCGCTACTGCCTCCACGCCGCCTGCACCACCCAGCAAATGCCCGGTCATACTCTTGGTAGAGCTGATGTTCAGGTTATAGGCGTGCTCTCCAAAAACTTTCTGGATTGCGGTCACCTCGGCCCCATCACCAAGCGGTGTACTGGTTCCGTGGGTATTGATGTAATCTACCTGGTCTGGGGTAATACCTGCATCACGCAAGGCATTCTGCATCACCAGCACTACGCCTTCGCCGTTAGGGTCTGGGGCTGTGATATGGTACGCATCTGATGACAGGCCACCGCCAATCACCTCGGCGTAAATCTTGGCTCCGCGGGCTTTGGCGTGCTCATAGCTTTCCAGCACCAGCGCACCGGCACCTTCACCCAGCACAAAACCATCACGGTCTTTGTCATACGGCCGGGAGGCCGTCAAAGGATCATCGTTCCGCTCACTCATGGCTTTGAGGGCATTAAAGCCGCCAATACCAGACTCCGTGATCGCTGCCTCAGAACCGCCGGTCACCACCACATCGGCCATGCCCAGTCTAATGTAGTTCAAAGCAGCCACAATAGAGTCTGAAGAAGAAGCGCAGGCAGAGGTGGTTACAAAGTTAGGGCCTCTGAAACCGTACTTGATAGAAATGTTGCCGGAGGAACTGTCGGCAATCATTTTAGGGATAAAGAAGGGATTGTACCGTGGGGTACCGTCTCCTAAGCCAAACTGAATGGACTCATCCTGGAAAGTCTTCAAACCGCCAATGCCAGAGCCCCAGATCACGCCTACGCGGTCTCTGTTCACATTCTCCAGAATGCCTGAGTCGGCAATGGCTTCATTGCTGGCAATAAGGGCAAACTGGGTGAAGTAATCCATCTTTCTACCTTCTTTCTTTTCAAAGTAGTCTTCTGGATTGTAGCCTTTGATCTCGCAGGCAAACTGGGTTTTAAACTTACCGGCATTAAAGCGAGTAATAGGCGCCGCGCCGCTTACCCCATTGGAAAGCCCATGCCAGTATTCTGCCACGGTTTTACCAATTGGGGTGAGCGCGCCTAGGCCTGTTACAACAACTCTCTTAAGCTCCATACGCTGCTAGTAGAGGGGAAGAACCTATATTGATTAGGTAAAATTGGATCGATAGAAGAAAAAAGAGGGAGGAGATTACTTCGCGTGCTCTTCCAGGTAGCTGATCGCTTGGCCTACCGTTGCAATGTTCTCGGCTTGATCATCTGGAATAGACACGTTGAATTCTTTCTCGAATTCCATGATCAATTCTACTGTATCAAGAGAGTCGGCACCCAGGTCGTTTGTAAAGCTAGCCTCAGGCGTTACCTCAGATTCTTCAACGCCTAATTTGTCAATAATGATAGCTCTTACTTTTTCTGCGATTTCTGACATTTTTTTAGAAGTTTTTTAAAACACAGTGCAAAGAAATAGATTTGGCGACACAAAATCAAACAAATCACAAGAGATTGTTTTATTCTGATTCTTTTCTAAAAAGTTCACTTGAGTTTCCAGTTGTCTTCTTTAAATTGCCAACCCAACTTTTCACTTACCCAAGAGTACCGCAACGCATGAAATCTTTCCGTTTAGACGTTGAATACGATTTTGATTTCGACTTGTATGGCGTGGTGTCCTCTAGTAAAGAACATACGTTAGCTTGGGCGCTGAACAAGTATTTCCGCATCCGGTTGGTGAAACAGGCCGACCTCTGCATTGACTTTCTGAACAAAGGCCGGTTGATCATCTCCAACTACCTGCACCGCGCCGAGCACGGCACGCTGCGCTTGTTCCGGAACCGCTCAGTGGGCACCAGCACCCTGGCCTCCCCTTTTCTGATCCCCGACATCAAAGAATATGATTATGTGATACAGGTGTCTGGCGGGCTCAGCCATTTACAGCAAGAGCTCCTGCAGACCCTCAATGCCGTGCCGCTGGTGCAGTACGTGCGTTCCTTTGACCCTCATTGTTTACGTTATAAAGAAAACCTGCTTTTTTAGCTAATGGCTATCAATTTCAACAAGACCAAGATTATTGCAACAGTTGGCCCGGCCAGCAACACCCCTGAGCGCCTGCGCGCCCTGATCCAGGAAGGGGTAGACGTTTTTCGCCTGAATTTCTCCCACGGCGCTCACCACGAGCACCTGAAGGTGATTGAGCACGTTCGCGCCATCAACGCCGAAGAAGGCTTCAATATATGCTTGCTGCAAGACTTACAGGGGCCTAAAATCCGGATCAATGATGTGGAGAACGGCGCCATTGAGATTGCAGAAGGCCAGCAACTCACGTTTGTCTGCGACAAATCCATGGGTACTCCCCAGCGCCTGTCGCACAGCTACGCCCGCCTGGCCCAGGACGTACGCCCCGGCGATGCCATCCTGATTGACGATGGTAAACTGGAGGTACGCGTGCTCAGCACCGACGGCGTGAACGAGGTAATCACCGAGGTGGTGTACGGCGGTGTGGTAAAACCCCGCAAAGGCATGAACCTGCCAGACACCGTGGTAACCGCTCCTTCGCTCACCGAGAAAGACCTTCAGGACCTGCACTTTGGCCTAGACAACGATGTGGAGTGGGTGGCGCTTTCCTTTGTAAGAAAGGTAGAGGACATCCACGAGATCAAACGCATCATTGCCGAGCGCGGCAAAGATACCAAGGTGGTGGCCAAGATTGAGAAACCGGAGGCTATCCGCAACATTGACTCCATCATTGAAGCCACTGATGCCGTAATGGTAGCCCGGGGTGACCTTGGGGTGGAAGTGGGCATGGAAGGCGTGCCGATGCTGCAGAAAATGATTGTGGAGAAATGCAACGCGCAGGGCAAACCCGTGATTGTGGCTACCCAGATGATGGAAAGCATGATCACTAACCCTCGCCCAACCCGCGCCGAGACCAATGACGTGGCCAACGCGGTAATGGACGGCGCCGATACGCTGATGCTTTCTGCCGAAACGGCTGCCGGTGCCTACCCTATTGAGACCATCCGGAGCATGACGCGCACCATCCAGTCGGTTGAGACGCAGGCGGCGGTTTTCCACCGCAATTTCGTGTTCAACAAAGAGGGAGCCACCTTCTACAACGACACCGTGGTAGCCAGCGCCGTGACCTTGGCGCGTGACACCGATGCCCGCGCCCTGATCTGCTTAACCAAGTCTGGTTACACCGCTATCCAGTTGGCCAAGCATCGCCCTAAGGCGGATATCTTCGTGTTCACCGATAACCGCGTGCTCCTGAATACCCTTAACCTGGTGTGGGGTATCAGAGGTTACTACTATGACCGTTTCGTGTCTACGGATGAGACCATCGCTGACCTGAAGGAGATCCTGGTAAAAGAAGGCCACCTGAAAACCGCTGACATCTTCATCAACATCGGTTCTATGCCGGTAATGGAGAAGAAACGTGCCAACATGATCAAGCTGAGCGTGGTACACTAGGAACCAGAAATAGCTGGAGGCAACATCCAGTCTTGATAAAAGCAGAAGGCCAGTCTCCTCCCAGAGACTGGCCTTCTGCTTTTATGATCTGATTAGCTTAATTTGCCAGGAAGTAGCGGAATCTAAAAACCGCAAATCGCATTTACTACCGCATCACCAGACATAAGTCGTTTTGTGCTTGTTTTCCTGAAAAGAGGCTAAAATCAGAAAGAGCTGCAACACAAAAAGCCTTGCTTATCGCAAGGCTTCTGATACTTACCCAAGAATATAAATACTACCTAAAAGACTAGGCAGCTAAGTTATTCACGAAACGAGCCAATTTCGATTTGTTGTTGGCTGCTTTGTTTTTGTGGATCACGTTCTTCTTGGCCAACTTGTCCAGCATACCAGATACCGTCTTGAACAGCTCTTGCGCCTCGGCTTTGTCGGTTGTGGTCTTTAAACGCTTTACAAAGGTACGGGTCGTTTTCGCCTGATAGCGATTCAGCAAGCGTTTCGCGTTGTTAGATCTGATTCTTTTTAATGCTGACTTATGGTTAGCCATGGTTGTGAATATAGATAAATGCTTTTGACTCTGATTCTAAATGAGTTTGCAAAACTACAAGCTTGCCAGATAAATTCCAAGAAACTTCAGCAAATTTAATCGCCTTTCTGCTCCCCTCCCTCCTTTTAGAGGAATTCAGAAGCGAAAGAGCTTACATTGACCTGTTCTGCGGTACAAAGGTAACACTTCTCTAAAACCTATTCTAGCTTTCCCGCAAAAGTTTTCCGTGAAGTGCGCTTCCTGCGCATGATTGCCGCTTTGGCTTGAAAGAACGCGTCGGCTTAATCTGGCCCAGCGTGTCACCCCGCTATCTAGCCAGAGAATTAGTATGCTTTTGGAAACCAGAAAGCTACCTGCGGTGTTTTACGGTTGATTTTGTAATTTTACCCCAGAAACAAGATTTCACCTTTTAATTCATCCATACCCATGGCAATGTATCCTGAATATATGGTCGCTCCTATCCGGGAAGACCTGACCTCCGTTGGCTTTGAGCAACTAATGACGCCCGAAGAAGTGGAGTCTGTATTGACCCAGAAAGAAGGCACCGTGCTGGTAGCCGTTAACTCCGTGTGCGGTTGCGCCGCCGCCAAAGCCCGTCCGGCCCTGAAGATGGCCGTGGCCAGCAGCGAGCAGAAGCCTTCTAAACTGGTGACTGTTTTCGCGGGCATGGAAACCGAAGCCGTAGCCAAAGTACGCGAGTTCATGCTCCCGTATCCTCCGTCTTCTCCTTCCATCGCGTTGTTCAAAGACGGCGAGCTGGTGCACGTAATTGAGCGTCATCACATTGAAGGCAATGACCTGACCCGCATTGTAGACAACCTGCAAGGTGCCTTTGAAGAGTATTGCTAATCTGTAGCTTGCTTTCTTATAAAACAGAACGGCCTGACTTAGAGAAGTCAGGCCGTTCTGTTTTAAGACTGTTTTCCTGAAAACAGGCGGTAAACGCAAAGACCTGTGCGGCTTTGAAAACCTCACAGGTCTAATAAGTCAATCCATGGCCTGGAAGTAAATCTGGGCCGTAGTAAGTATTCCCGTTTTCAGGTCGATTTCTCAAAAATAGACGCAAAACGGAAAGCGCATGCCTGAAATGAGATTTGCATAAAAGATGATCAGCAAAGCGGTTTTCGCTGCTGAGCAGCGAGGGTAGTCAGAGACTACCCTTCATCCGTAGGCACGAGTTGCAAACTCGCGCCAGCGTGTGGCAGAGTTAGCCAGGCTTATATCACCTCATGCCCTTCCTTCGCTGGCTGCGACAGCTTTCTTTTTAGCAAGGAACTTAACCTCTCTCAATACACTCCTCCACTAATAACTGATAACTAGCCACCAGCAACTATCCTACAGGACCTTGAAGCGGTCATAGGCCAAACGTTCCAGTTCTTCCTGGTGGGTGGGGTGCGCGATATTGATCAGGGCTTTGGCGCGTTGCCGAAGGTTCTTGCCGTACAGATCCGCAATTCCGAACTCGGTGACAATGTAGCGGACGTGGGCGCGGGTGGTGGTCACGCTGGCTCCCGGCTTCAGCACATTTACAATCTTAGATTCGCCTTTGTTCGTGATGGACGGGAGCGCGATAATCGGTTTGCCGCCTTCTGACAGCGCCGCACCGCGCATAAAGTCCATCTGGCCGCCCACGCCCGAGAACTGGTACATGCCAATGCTATCGGCGCAGACCTGGCCGGTGAGGTCCACCTCAATGGCGCTGTTGATGGCGGTCACCTTGGGGTTCTGCCGGATGATGGCCGTGTCATTGGTGAAAACCGTCTCCTTCATCACCACCGATGGGTTGTCATGCAGGAAATCGAAGACTTTCTGGGAGCCGTTCACAAAGCAGGAGACAATCTTGTGCTTCAGGACGCGCTTGCGGGCCCCGGTAATCACGCCTTTCTCCACCAGCGGGATAATGCCGTCCGAGAACATTTCAGTATGGATGCCCAGGTCTTTGTGGTTGCCCAGTTGTTGCAGCACCGCATCCGGAATGCCCCCGATGCCCATCTGCAGGGTAGCTCCGTCCTCTACCAGCTCCGCCACCAGCCGGCCAATCTGCACCTCTACTTCGCCGCTGGCTTTGCTGGCGTGCTCGGGCAACGGCTCGTCTGACCACACTTTGGCGTGGAACTTACTGATGTGCACAATCCCGTCGCCGTGTGAGCGCGGCACCCGCGGGTTCACCTCGGCAATCAGAATCTTCGCCGTCTCCACCGCTGACAAAGCCACATCCACAGACGAGCCCAGCGTACAGAAGCCGTGCGCATCGGGCGGCGAGACCTGCACCATGGCCACATCCAGGGGCAAAATATTGCGCCGGAATAGCAGCGAAATCTCACTCAGGAAGATGGGAATATAATCGGCGGTGCCTTCATTGAGGGCCTGCCGGATGTTGCCGCCCACAAAGCAGGCGTTGGTCTTGAAACTGCCGGCATGCTCTGGGTATGTGTAGGGTGCGGGGCCCTCGGTGTGCATGTGGATGAACTCTACGTCGCGGAGCTCCGGGCCCCGGGCAGAAACGGCATTCACCAGCCGGAGCGGCGTCATGGCGGCTCCGTGCACAAACACCCGGTCTCCGGATTTGATCAGTTTAACGGCTTCGGCGGCGGTGGTATAGTCAGGTTGAAGGGACATGGGTAAAGGATGTTGTTGAGATGTGTTTTACGGAAATCTGCCGCAAAGTTCACGCTCATCTGCCCCCACAAAAAATGACAAAGGCCAGCCCGAGGGCCAGCCTTTGTCATTTTCAGCCTGTTTTCAGGAAATTGGCCCTAAAACATGTCAGGGCGTTCTCCTGGAAAAAAGCAGCTACGAAGCGGTTTAGATGCGTTCTGCCAAGTACCGTTTCAGGTCAAACCCGATGTCTCGCCGGAAGTTACGGCCTTGCCAGGTGATCTGGGCGGCGGCGGCGTTGGCTTTCTCCAGCGCTTCTTCCATGTCCTGGCCCAATCCGGTCACGGCAATCACCCGTCCTCCGTCAGTAACCACCTGCCCAGAAGGCGTTTGCTTGGTACCGGCGTGGAAGCAGAGCGTGTTTTCTGGCAGGGCCGTCTGCAGGCCCTGAATTTCTTTTCCTTTCTCGTAATCCTCTGGATACCCGCCTGACACCAGGAAGATGGTGGTCGCGGAGCGAGGGTCGATGTCCAGTTGGAACTGGCCCAGTTCGTGGTCGTGCAGCGCCTTGAACAGCTCAAACAGATCTGAGTTGATGCGGGGCAGAATGGCTTCCGTCTCGGGGTCGCCCAGACGCACGTTGTATTCAATCACGTACGGTTCGCCGTTGGTGTTCATGAGCCCGATGAACAGGAAACCGGTGTACGGGATGCCTTCCTGCTGCAAGCCCTGCAAGGTGGGTTCAATCACCTGGGCACGCACTTTGTTCATGAAGGCCTCATCGGCGAACGGAACGGGGGAAACCGCGCCCATGCCGCCCGTGTTCAGGCCGGCATCGCCTTCGCCAATGCGCTTGTAGTCTTTGGCCTCGGGCAGGAGCACGTACTCTTTGCCATCGGTGAGGATGAACGCCGAGAGCTCAATGCCTTGCAGAAACTCCTCTACCACCACTTTGCTGCCGGCTCTGCCAAACTTGTTGTTCTTCAGCATGCCTGTGATGGCCTCGGTGGCTTCGGTTACGTTCTGCGCAATCACCACGCCCTTGCCTGCCGCCAGGCCATCGGCTTTCAACACCACCGGGTAAGGGTGGTTCTGCAGGTACGTAAGCGCCTGGTCAAACTCCTGGGCGGTGAAGGTCTGGTAACGGGCCGTGGGGATGCCGTACTTAAGCATGAACTGCTTGGAGAAATCTTTGCTGCCTTCCAGCTGGGCGCCGGCTTTTTGCGGACCAACCACCAGAATGTGCTGCAAGAACTCCCGCTCCGCGAAATAATCCGCGATGCCTTCTACCAGCGCCGCCTCCTGGCCCACCACCAACATCATGATGTTGAAATCAGTGGCGAACTTGGCCAGCTCCTCAAAGTTGGTGATGGAAATGTCTACGTTGGTGGCAATCTGGGCGGTGCCGGCGTTCCCCGGGGCTACGAAGATTCTCTCAGCGTAAGGGCTTTGGCTAATTTTCCAGGCCAGGGCGTGCTCACGGCCGCCCGCTCCAATTATCAGTACGTTCATACAGGCATGCTTTATACTTGAGCGGCGCTCAAGCAGGATCTATGGTTTTGGTGCCGCCGTTTTGGGGCTCTTTTACATAAAACACCACTAAAATGGTGCCATTTATCTGAAACAGAAAAGCAGGTGGCTCACCTGCTTTTCTGTCTTTGGCTGAAACTAGTTCGCGTATTTAGAGAGGAATTTGATGCGCATGAGGCGCAGGTCGTCCTCAGTATAATCATCGGTACCCAGTTCTTTGATGGCGGTAGCCATGTTGTCTGTGGTGGAGCTCATGAAGTAGTCAATCACTTCCTGCTGACGGTCCTCGTCCAGTACGCCGTCAATGTAGTAGTCCAGGTTCAGCTTGGTGCCGGAGTAGCAGATGTGCTCAATCTCCTCAATCAGCTCAGACATGGTGATTCCTTTGGAGTTGGCAATCTCCTCCAGGTCCATTTTCTTGTCTATCTGCTGAATCACGTAGATTTTGAGCTTGGACTTGTTCACCGTGGTTTTCACCACCACATCGGCGGCGGTGACAATGTCGTTTTCCTCCACGTATTTGGAAATCAGCTCCAAAAACGGCTTCCCGAACTTCTGCACCTTGCCCATGCCCACGCCCGCAATGTGCGCCAGGTCTTCTCTGGTGGTGGGGTACGTGGTAGCCATCTCTTTGATGGACGGGTCTTGGAACAGCACGTACGGCGGCAGGTTCATGTCCTTGGCCAGCTTCTTGCGCAGGGCCTTGAGCATGTCAAAGAGCACGGCGTCATGCCCGGCCGCGGCCTGGGTTTCCTCTTTCTCTTCTTCCTGCTGCACTTCCTCGTCAAAGTTGTGGTCTTTGGCGAATTTGATGGCGTGCGGGCTTTTCAGGAATTTCTCGCCTTTCTCGGTGATCTTGAGCGTGCCTACGTTTTCGATGTCTTTTTCCAAAAAGTCAAACAAAAGCGCCTGCCGGATGATGGAGTTCCAGAACTGGGGCTCCTGCTCTTTGCCCACGCCAAACACCTCCAGCTGGTCATGGCTGTAGCTTTCCACGTACTGGTCTTTTAACCCGATGAGCACGTGCACCAGGTGGTCAATGGGGAAGCGCTGGTTGGTCTGCACCACCGCTTTGAGGGCGTAAGTCAGTTCCTGCTCGGCCTCAAACTTCTCTTTGGGATGCACGCAGTTGTCACAGAAACCGCAGTCTTTGTCATACTGCTCGCCAAAGTAGTGCAGCAGCTGCCGCCGGCGGCACACCGCCGAGTCAGCGTAGGAGGCCATCTCCTGCAGGAGCAGCTTGGAGTTGTCGCGCTCGGTGACGGGCTTGTCTTTGCTGAATTTCTCCAGCTTCACAATGTCATCGTAGCTATAGAACATGAGGCAGTTTCCCTCCAGCCCGTCGCGTCCGCCGCGGCCGGTTTCCTGGTAGTAGCCTTCAATGGATTTAGGGGTATCGTAGTGGATCACGAACCTAACATCGGGCTTGTCAATCCCCATGCCAAAGGCAATCGTGGCCACAATCACATCTACGTCTTCGTTCAGGAACGCGTCCTGGTTGGCCATGCGCACGTGCGAATCAAGTCCGGCGTGGTACGGCAAGGCTTTGATGTCGTTCACCTGCAGCAGCTCGGCAATTTCCTCTACCTTCTTGCGGCTGAGGCAGTAGATAATTCCACTTTTGCCTTTGTGCTTTTTGATGTACTGGATCAGCTGTTTTTTGGTGTTGTGTTTGGGTCGCACTTCATAGTACAAATTTGTACGATTAAAAGAGGACTTGAACACCGAGGCATCATCCATCTGCAGGTTTTTCTGGATGTCCAGCTGCACCTTGGGCGTGGCCGTGGCCGTGAGCGCAATGATGGGCAGATTGCCGATGTTGTCAATAATACCCCTGATTTTACGGTACTCGGGCCTAAAGTCATGCCCCCACTCTGAGATACAGTGGGCCTCGTCAATGGCCACAAACGCGATTTTGGCCTGTTTCAGGAAATCAAGCGTGTCTTCCTTGGTAAGCGATTCCGGGGCTACGTACAGGAGTTTCACCTCGCCGCTTACCGTTTCTTTCTTCACCTTGTTCATCTCGGCCTTGGAGAGCGTGGAGTTCAGGAACTGGGCGTTGATGCCAAACGCGTTCAGCTGATCTACCTGGTTCTTCATCAGCGCGATAAGGGGCGAAATCACGATCGCCGTCCCCTCCATGGCCAGGGCCGGAAGCTGGTAGCAAAGTGATTTTCCGGCACCAGTAGGCATGATCACAAAGGTGTTCTTGCCGGACATGATGTTCTCTATAATCGCCTCCTGGTTTCCCCTGAATTGACTATAGCCGAAAACTTCCTTTAATTTGTTCTTTAATGATTCTTGTTTTACTAACATGTAATATGCTTGTTGTCGAGAAACAAGGGTTTGTACTTTCTTTTGTTGTCTTGTCTAATACAAATCTAACTTGAATATCACGAAAAATATCAAAAGCACCGCAAAAAAAGTGTTGCAAGAAGAAGCCGCCGCCATTCTGCAACTCGCCGACTATATTGACGCGGATTTTGAGGCCTGCGTGGAGGCAATTTTGGCCATTAGAGGCCGTGTGGTGGTTACTGGCATTGGAAAAAGCGCCAACATTGCCACTAAAATTGTAGCCACGCTCAACTCCACCGGCACCCCGGCCCTTTTCATGCACGCCGCCGATGCCATCCACGGGGATCTGGGCATGATCCAGGCCGATGATTTCGTGATCTGCCTCTCCAAGAGCGGCAACACCCCCGAGATTAAAGTGCTGGTGCCGCTGCTCAAGCGCAAGGGCACCAAGCTGGCGGCGCTGGTCTCCAACGTAGATTCTTACCTGGCGCACCAAGCCGATTTTGTGCTGAATGCTACCATTGAGCGCGAAGCCTGCCCCAACAACCTGGCTCCTACCACCAGCACTACGGCCCACCTAGCCCTGGGCGATGCCCTGGCCGTCTGCCTGCTGGAGTCCCGCAATTTCAGCAAAGAGGATTTTGGCGCGCTGCACCCGGGCGGCTCGCTGGGCAAGCGGTTGTACCTGAAAGTAGGCGATATTTACAGCCTGAACGCCGCTCCGCAGGTAAAGACCGACGCCACCTTGAAGGAGATCATCATCGAAATCTCCTCAAAACGCCTGGGGGCTACTGCGGTTCTGGATAATTCTGGTAACTTAACCGGTATAATCACCGACGGAGACCTGCGGCGCATGCTCTCCAACTTTGACAACTTGACGGGAATTAAGGCCGCCGACATTATGACTCCGTCGCCGCTTACCATCGATTGCGAGGAATATGCCGTAGAAGCCTTAGTCACCATGCAGAAAAAGAACATCACGCAACTCATCGTCACCAAAAGCGGCACGTTCGCCGGCTTTGTGCACCTGCATGATTTACTAAAAGAAGGATTAGTATAAAATGAACGACAATACCTATGTAGTGATCATGGCAGGAGGCATTGGGAGCCGCTTCTGGCCTTTCAGCCGAGTGAACCATCCCAAACAATTCCATGATGTACTGGGCATTGGCGAAAGCATGATCCAGACCACTGTCAAACGCTTTGAAGGAATCTGCCCGCCGGAGAACATCTTCGTGGTCACGCACCGCGACTATGCCAACCTGGTGCGGGAGCACCTCCCCGACTTGTCTGACAACCAGATTCTGCAAGAGCCCATCGGCCGGAACACCGCCGCCTGTATTGCCTACGCCTGCTTTAAAATAGCCAAGCGCAACCCCACCGCCAACATTGTGATTGCGCCGGCAGATCACGTGATCCTGCGCGAAGAGTCGTTCAAGAAGTGTATAAAAGAAGCGCTGGCCGCCACGGCCAACAGTGAGATTCTGGTGACGCTGGGCATCAAACCCACCCGGCCCCATACCGGTTACGGCTACATCCAGTTCATTGACGACGAGAGCAAGGCCCTAAAGAAAGTAAAAACGTTCACCGAGAAGCCCTCGCTGGAGATTGCCCAGATGTTTCTGGACAGCGGCGAGTTTGTCTGGAATGCCGGTATCTTCATCTGGAATGCCCAGGCCATTGTAAAAGCGTTCCACCAGTACCTGGGCGACATGGCCGAGACCTTTGACGAAGGCATTCCGGTGCTGGACACCGATCAGGAAGAACAGTTCATCAACCGGGCGTACTCCCACTGCCGCAACATCTCCATTGACTACGGCATCATGGAGAAAGCCGACAACGTGTTTGTAATTCTGGGTGATTTTGGCTGGTCTGACCTGGGCAGCTGGGATTCCCTCTACAGCCTGTCAGAGAAAACCCCCGAAGGCAACGTCATAGACGGCAACGTCTTGGCCTACGATGTAAAGAATTGCATCATCAAAACCCCACCCGATCAACTGGTGGTGGTGCAAGGCCTGGAAGACTACATTGTGGCCGCCCATGACAACGTGTTCATGGTGTGCCGCCGCGAAGACGAGCAGAAAGTGAAAGACTTTGTAGCCGATGCCAAGGCCATGAAGGGCCAGAATTTTATTTAGCAGTCACACGCCAAGCAAAAAGCGGGGCACCCTGAGTTCAGGGTGCCCCGCTTTTTTATGCAAAGGGAATATTTATCGGGTTTCTGTTTGCCGTACCACGCGGTACACATCAGTGGTGTCACCTCGTTTGCGGGTAAGGGTCACTTCGCCGGATGGGTTCGTGCTCAGCGCAAAGGCTCCGTCCAGAATCAGGGTCCAGTCAAATTCGGCGGTCCAGAGAGAAGTGTTTTGAAATACCACCTCCAATCCGTCCACGCGGTAAGTGCCTCCGCCAATGGCCGGGTATTTCGCCAGGTTGCTACTGCCCGAAAAAGAGTTGCCTTCCAGCACCAACGTCACCTCGGCGGATGGATAATCGGCGGTGGGGCTGGAGCGCTGGAAGGTTCCGGTGTAGGTGCCGCTGGGTAACACCGCGGGTTCCTCCTCCTTGTCAAAACAGGAGAATGAGAGGAATAGCAAAAACAGGAGAAGTAGCTTATTTTTCATAACGATCCTTTACTATAGAAGACCCAGTTGGTGAGGGAAAGGCTGCTTCCTTCTTCCCATTTCTGCTTTTCACCAGCGGGGCTTCGTTTGTCGCTTAACGTCTAAAACGACCTAGTGCTTGTTGGTGATAACACCAACAAGGGCGAAAGTGTGAGGTGCAAGCACCAACCCTACGAAAAGACGTTTGAGCAGCTTGTTCGCACAACACCTACAGCGGAGAATCACCTTTCCCATTCCGGCTTTTTTATCAGGGAGCCTTCGTTTGTCTATCGATGCATTATCAGCCTGAAGGGCGGGAAAGCTCAAGGATGGTGCGAGGATGAACGAACAACTTGGGCAACTTGCGCAACATGAACGTTCGTGTAGAAAGTGTTTTAGAGCTATTTTTCTGAAAACAAGCCCAAAACAGGTTCAAACCGCCTACTCTACTCTACTCTACTCTACTCTACTCTACTCTACTCTACTCTACTCTACTCTACTCTACTCTACCGTGCACTTTAGCCTTCTTCGCCCTTGTTGGTGTTATCACCAACAAGTACTAAGTCGTTTCAAACAGCTACTTCTTATTCCGTTTCTGCAACAAGGCAGCTATTCTCTTGCGGTTCTCCTCCCTTTACAAACCCGCTGGCACAAAGAGCTGTCAACTTCCTCGGAAGTAAAAAAACTGCACGCACAAAAAAAGCGTTTCGGGCCTGCTTTTAGGAAAACAGGCCCGAAACGCTTTTCGTCAACGATCAAACGCTGTGGGGCTATTCGGCTTGACGCTGGCGCAGGGCTTCGTACAGGATGATGCCGCTGGCCACGGATACGTTCAGGGATTGCACCTGTCCCAGCATCGGGATTTTCACCCGCACGTCGGCGCGTTTCAGGTATTCGGGGGAGATGCCGTCTTCTTCGCTGCCCATCAGTACTGCCACGGGACCGGTTAAATCTACGGCCGCATCGGTGAGGTTATCATCGGCTTTCTCGGTACAGGCCACCACTCTGATGCCGGACTGCTTGAGGAAGTGCAGGGTATCTTTCAGGTTAGGCTCGCGGCAAACCGGGATCAGGTTCAGGGCACCGGCCGAGGTTTTCAGGGCATCGGCGTTGATCTGCGCGGCACCGCGGCTGGGAATCACAATGGCGTCCACGCCCATACACTCGGCGTTCCGGGCAATCGCACCGAAGTTCCGGACATCGGTGATGCGGTCCAGCACCAACAGCAAGGGATCTTTGCCTTTCTCGAAAAGCGAGGCGACAATCTCATCCAGGGGAGAATAGGAAATGGCGGACAGATAGGCCACCGCGCCCTGGTGGTTTTTGCGGGTGAGCTGGTCAAGTTTCTCGTTCGGGACCAAAGAGATGGGAATCTGGGCTTCACGGGCCAGCTCGGTGATCTCCTGGCTGATGCTGTGCTTGGTGCCTTTGAGCAGGTAGATTTTCTCCATGGTCTTGCCGGCATGCAAGGCTTCCAGGATCGGCCGGAGGCCGAACACCATCTCCATTTTATCTACCTTGGGCTGGGTGTAGTGTCTTGGCTTTCCGCCGCCTTCTCTATCTCTGTAATTTCTGTTCTCCATGGATGTTATGCGTTGATCTGCAGCCGCACTGCTTTTCTGAATTGCCTGCAAAGGTAGCCGTATTTCCGCAGAAATGTAGCAGAACCTGTTTCGCCCGGTTTCATGCCGCCAAAGCTTCTCTGGCTGGCTCTAAGCCTGCTTCCTGTATCCTACGAAAAAACGGGCGAACGCACTTCCCGTTTTAAGCCCTATTTTCCGAAAAGAGGCCCAAAACGGGAATAAAACAGAAGGCCGGTTATTTCTAACCGGCCTTCTGTTTTAAGTGTGCAGACTGTTACTGGCCCATCTGGCCGTAATACTGCATGAACTTCTGCTCAATCTCAGTGGCTTTCTGGGTCATGCCCACCTGGCGGGACACCTGGATCAGTTGCTGCAGGATGAAGAGGTTAATCCGGATCTCGGTCTCAAACATGGAGCTTTGGGTGAAGTAGTACCGCAAAGCCGCATCGGACCGCGCCGACATAGTATTGACAATCTCCTGAGCCCGTTTCTGGTCGCCTACCTCGTACAACGGCACTACAAACGGCGGCACGTAATAGTCATACGGGATGGATTTGTCTGGCAGTTGGGTGAAGACATAGTCCATGATTTTCTTGGCCGTGGCTTTGTCGCCGGCTTTGAGGTACTCTAGGGTTAACTGGTAATACTTGTCGCGGGCGTTGGCCGGGAAACGCAGGTAGTTCTCGTCATAGAAAATGTCTTCGCGGTCCAGGTTGCGCCAGGAGAACTTGTTCATCATGTTGTCATACATGATGTCCTTGGCGATGTAGCCCATCTGCTCAGAGCTTTTGCTCTCCACGGGCACTATCCGGTAGGCCAGCCCTTCCAACTGCAGGTAGTTGTCTAAGCCCAGGAAGTCTGAATTGTCAGCGGTGGTAGAGAAGTACACCGGGCGCTTCCAGTTGTTGTTCGCGATCAAATCCAGAATAGCCAAATGCTTTTTCTCCAGCCCGCCCTGTTTGATGGTAAAGCGCATCTGGCTCACGATGGAATCTCTATAGGCCGGCGCTACGGCGTTGGCCGCCAGCACCGCATTTTTGTCTACGTTCAGGAAGAAGTTCTTGGTAGGGAAAGACAGGTACGTGCGTCCGGAGCGGTCCCCGATCTGCAGGGCCTGGTGGTTCTGCTTCACCAACTGGATGTACTGCTGCAGGTCAATGCCGCTGGCCACCTCGGGACGCTCTACGTACGGCAGGTAGTCGTTGATGCCCTGGCGGTAATTCTCGTTCTCCAGGCTCATTGGGAACGGCTCAGATTGGTAGGCCTGGCGTTTCATTTGGTCAATGTACCAGTCAGTGTTCATGTAGGAGAGTACGGCTACGCGCACATCGGTCCGGAAACCTTCCACTTCCTGGGCGTACCACAGCGGGAACGTATCATTGTCGCCGTTGGTGAACAGGATGGCGTTGGGCGCCACGGAGCTCAACAGGTTCTTGGCCGAGTCAACGGAATGGTAACGGTCTGACCGGTTATGGTCGTCCCAGCCCTGGGCCGCCATCACGCCCGGAATCAGCAAACCTACCACCGTAGCGATCACGCCCGCCAATAGATCAGACTTCAAAGTCTTGCGCAGGAAATCAGCGATGGCCAGAACGCCCAGGCCAATCCAGATACAGTAGGCGTAGAACGCCCCGGCGAAGGTGTAATCCCGCTCACGCGGTTCAATGGGCGGTTGGTTCAGGTAAATCACAATAGCGATGCCCGTGAAGAAGAAAAGCAGACCTACCACAAAGGCATCGCGCTGTTTTCTTCTCAATTGGAAAATCAGGCCCAGAATCCCCAGCGCCAGCGGCAGCATGAAGAAGTTGTTGCGGGCTTTGCTCTCAGAGACACGGTCTGGCAGCCCGTCGCTGCCTTCCCACGGCCACAAGACGCCGGACTGCTGGATATCGCCCTCACGACCTACAAAGTTCCAGCCGAAATAACGCCAGAACATGTGGCCCATCTGGTAGCGGAACAGGAAACTCAGGTTCTCGCCAAAGCTGGGCTTCTGCCCCTCCTGAATGTCTACCCATTTCTTGTACTGGGCAATATGCGCGGGCGAGTTGCTGTACAGACGCGGCAACAGGGTCTTGTCTTTGGAGTCATATACCGGCTCTACCTTGCGGCCTACCTCCAGGTATTTGTCTTTGCCTTTGATGTACTGCGCGGCCCCTTCTTTCTGATCTACAGGCTCAGCGTTAAACTGCGGCCCGAACAGCAAAGGACGGTCACCGTACTGCTCGCGCTTCAGATAAGAAACGAAGCTTACAATGTTCTCAGGGTCGTTTTCGTCAATGGTGGGGTCATAGCCCGAGCGAATGGGAATGATCAGGTATGAAGAGTAGCCAATCAGCACGAAGATGAAGCTCAACAGCGCAGTGTGCAGCGTGCGGTTACCGGTCTTGATGGCATAGCGCACCGCCCAGACAATGAGTCCAATGAACAGGGCCACGAAGAAGATCACGCCGGCGCCAAACGGCAACCCGAAGCTGTTCACAAACATCACCTCAAAGCTTCCGGCAATAGAAGGCAGACCGGGGATGATCCCCACCAGTACCACGCCTAAGATCACGGCGCTTACCACCAGAGTGATGATAGCACCTTTGTTAGAGTATTTTCTGAGGCGGAAGAAGAAAATGAACGCCAGCGCCGGAATGGCCACCAGATTCAACAAGTGCACCCCAATGGAAAGACCCACCATGTAAGCGATCAGAATCAGCCATTTGTCAGAAACGGCATCGTGAGCGCGGCTTTCCCAGCGCAGCATGGCCCATACCACAAAAGCGGTAAAGAAGGAAGACAGAGCGTACACCTCGGCCTCAACCGCCGAAAACCAGAAAGAATCTGAAAACGTGAAGGCCAAGGCCCCTACGGTTGCCGCGCCCATAATGGCAATGGTTTGCCCCAAGGTTGGCTCCAACACGGTCTCAGCCTCTATAGTAGCTGCCGAAAGCCGGTTTACCGTTTTGGGAGTGGGCACCAGTAATTTACGCGCCAGAATAGTGATGGTCCAGAACAGGAACAAGATCGTAAACGAGCTGGAAAGGGCTGACAGTAAGTTTACCCACCAGGCCACCTGCGACGGATCACTCGCAAACATGGAGAAGATGCGGCCCAGCAACAGGTAAAAAGGCGCTCCGGGCGGGTGTGGCACTAAAAGTTTATAAGAGCAGGCAATGAATTCTCCGCTGTCCCAGAAACTGGCCGTTGGCTCCAGGGTAAGTACATACGCGATGGTGGCCACCGCAAATACCAGCCAACCCACCAGATTGTTGATCCGATTGTATTGCAACATGATGTGTTTAAGATTGAACCCTCGAAATTAGCAATTTTCTGAACGTCTCCCCTCCTGCCAACCTCATTAAATAAAAAAAGAGCCAGCATAAGCCGGCTCTTCTATAACTTAAACAGCTAAAAGATTATTGCTGCTGTAAAATCAGGCGTTTGGTTTCCACCATTTTCTCGTTCACCAGCAGGCTGTAGAAATAGATGCCGGCGGGCAAGGGAGAAAGATCCACCACAATGGTCTCGGTGGAGGTAGGCTTCATGACCGGAATCTCTTTGTACACTTTACCAATGGCATTGGAGATTCTGATCTTGTAACTCTCGTCTCCCAGAGAACTGAGGGAGATCTTGGTCACGCCTCTGGACGGATTCGGGTAGGCGTTGAGCGAAGGAATGAACTTCGGCTCTTTCACGCCCTGGTTTCCAGAAAGGATTTTACTCGCGCTGGCGTACATGGCCGCCACCTGGCGCAGACCGGGCTTGGCCGCCAGCGTTCCCGGATTTTTACTCAGGTAGCGCAGGGGAGAATACGTTTTGATGTTGGGGTTGTAGGCAGAAAAACTCAGGGCAGGCAATATCCCCAAATCGGTCACCGTTAAACTGGCAGGCGTTCGCCAGCTGTGGAGAACACTGTCAGAAGACGACGACACACTGGCCCGGCTGCCCACCGGCAAGCCACCCGGGATAACGCCCAGAGTGGATGCTTTACTGCCTATCACTATGCCCAGGGTTAATATCCCCAAGAAAATACGTGTAAAAATTTTCATACCATATATGCCAAGAAATTGGTGTCTCTTTTCGGAATCGTTCAAATATAGCAAGGTATCCTTAAACTACAAATAAATCCATAGGATTTTCGCTATCTATTTCTACAAAAAAACCAATCTGCCCTTTTGAAGATACAAGCCGTTTTAAGCCTGATTTCAAAAACTAAGCCAAAAAAGATCAATCCGGCAGCACAAACTTGATTTCCTGGAACTGGAAGAACTGCAATTTCTGTTCCAGGAGTACCGCCAGCCGTCCGGCGCTGTCAATACCGGTAATCTGCCCCTGTTTCACCTGACCCGCCACTTCAAAGGGATGCCACTCCTGGTAGCGGTACAAGTGCTGCAGGTATTCCCTTTTCTGGGCTTCGGCGGCTCCGCTGCGCAGGGCCAGGTACCTTCGCTCCAGATTTTCCAGTAACTTGCTGATGACCTTGGGCAACGCAAGCGGTTGCCCGGTGAGCAGGGCCAGCGACGTGGCCCGCGGATGGGCAAAGGAAACCTGGTTGACGTTGAGGCCGATGCCAATCACGCTGTGCTGCAGGAAGCGGCCGCTCACCGAGTTCTCAATCAGGATGCCCCCGGCTTTCTGGTCACGGTAGTACAGGTCATTGGGCCATTTGAGCGAGGCCCCGGTGGGCAGGTACTCCTGCAGCAGATCCAGCGCCGCCAGCGAAACCGCAATGTTAAGCGAGAACTGATGCTGGGCCTCCAGGAAGGTGGGCTTCAAAATGACAGACAACGTAATGTTTTTGTCAGGCTCCACGTCCCAGGCATTGCCACGTTGGCCGCGTCCGCCGGTTTGGGCACCCGCCACTATGACACAACCATCCGTGGCCCCATTTTTGTAAAGGAGCTCATGTGCCTCAGTGTTCGTAGAGGCACATTCTGGCATAAAAATGTAGTGCTGGCCTATAAAAAGGGTATCAGGCGAATTTTTTTGCAAAGACTTTAGTATTTTTGAAGATCAAATTTATATTTCCCAGATGAAACACAACACGATTCAGGACAATTCCGACATATTGGCAGAACTGGTAGTAAAAGGCATGCAGGAAAGAAAAGCAGCTGATATTGTCGTTCTCAACCTGAAATCTTTGAAGAATGCCGTCTCAGACTACTTTATCATAAGCTCTGCCAGCTCAGATACGCAACTGGATGCCATTGCTACGTCAATTGAAGAAGAAGTTTTCAAACTCACCAAAGAACATCCTTGGCAGAGTGAAGGCCGCACCAACCGCGAGTGGGTGGTGCTGGACTACGTGGACGTAGTGGCCCACATCTTTCTCAAGGACAAACGTAATTTCTACGCACTGGAAGAACTCTGGGGCGATGCCGAGATTACGCACGTAGCGTCTACCGAAGACTCTACAACGGCTGTGCGCTAAACAAAGCGCCTGCCCCGAGGTTTACTTTTTATTGAGAGAGAACAACCCATGACTGAAAAACCAGAAAAAAAGAAAAAAAGAAAAATAATCCCCACTACTCCGCCCAGGCCTACCATGCAGATCTGGGTTCTGGCAGCGCTGGTCATCTTTATTTTCGGCCTCACTTACTACAACAACCTGAACGCCACCATTGAGATCCGGCAGCCTCGCTTTGAGGAAATGCTGTTGGCGCAGGACGTGAAGAAAGTGGCGGTGGTCAATAACAATGTGGCCGAAGTAACCTTGAAAGAGGAAGCTCTGAAAAATGAGAAGTACCGCACCGAGCTGGAAAGCCGCGGCGGGTTCAGCATGAACAACCAGGGCGCGCACTACCATTTCCCTATCATTACCGCTGAGAGCTTCAAGCAGGACCTAGACCAGTTGCAGGTAAACGTACCGCGTGAGCAACGGGTGCCCCTGGAGATTGAGAAACGTACTGGCTTAATGGACTTTTTCGCCTCGTGGGGCTTCTTCATTTTGCTCATGGTAGGTTTCTGGTTCCTGATGCGCCGGATGGCGGGTGGAGGCGCCGGCGGACAGATTTTCAACATCGGGAAATCCCGCGCCGCACTGTTTGACGCCGAGAACAAGGTAAAAATCACGTTCAAAGACGTAGCCGGGCTGGAGGAAGCCAAAGAAGAAATCCAGGAGATTGTAGAGTTCCTGAAAAACCCCACCAAGTTCACTATTCTGGGAGGTAAAATCCCGAAAGGTGCCTTGCTGGTAGGTCCTCCGGGTACCGGTAAAACCTTATTGGCGAAAGCCGTTGCCGGTGAAGCCGAGGTTCCGTTCTTCTCCCTGTCAGGTTCTGATTTCGTGGAGATGTTTGTGGGGGTAGGTGCCGCCCGCGTGCGAGACCTGTTCAAGCAAGCCAAAGCCAAAGCCCCGTGTATCATCTTCATTGACGAGATTGACGCCATTGGCCGTTCGCGTAGCCGCGGGCAGATGCCCGGCGGGAATGATGAGCGCGAAAATACCCTGAACTCCCTGTTGGTGGAGATGGACGGTTTCGCGACCGATTCCGGGGTAATTATCCTGGCTGCTACCAACCGCCCAGACATTCTGGACTCTGCTTTGCTGCGTCCGGGACGTTTTGACCGCCAGATCAGCATTGACAAACCAGACATCAACGGCCGTACCCACATCTTTGGAGTGCACTTGGGTCCGTTGACCTTAGCCGGCGACGTAGACGCGAAGAAACTGGCGGCTCAGACCCCTGGTTTCGCCGGGGCCGAGATCGCCAACGTGTGTAACGAAGCGGCTTTGATTGCGGCCCGCCGCAACAAGAAGGCCATTGAGATGCAGGACTTCAACGATGCCATTGACCGTGTGATTGGTGGTTTGGAGAAGAAGAACAAGATCATCTCTCCGCAGGAAAAGAAAATTGTGGCCTACCACGAAGCCGGTCACGCCATTGCGGGCTGGTTCCTGGAGCACTGTGATCCTTTGGTAAAAGTGAGCATCGTGCCGCGGGGCGTTGCCGCGTTGGGCTATGCGCAGTACCTGCCAAAAGAGCAGTTCCTGTACAACACTGAGCAGTTGGTAGACGAAATGTGCATGGCTTTAGGTGGCCGCGCCGCTGAGCAGATCGTGTTCGGGAAAATTTCTACCGGGGCCTTGAGTGACCTGGAGCGCATCACCAAAATGGCCTACAGCATTGTGACCATGTACGGGATGAATGACCGCATCGGGAACCTGTCGTTCTATGACTCCAAGCAGCCGGACAACACGTTTACGAAGCCTTATTCAGAAACGACTGCCGAAGTGATTGACTCTGAAGTGCGCCTGCTGGTAAGCGATGCCTACAACCGTACCTTGCAATTGCTGTCTGACAGACGGAATGAGCTGGAGATGGTGGCGCAGGAACTGTTAGAGAAGGAGATCCTTTTCCAGCATGACCTGGAGCGTTTGGTTGGCCCAAGACCTTTTGAGGGACTCACCAACTACCAGGCCCACACCGCCGGAACGGACCGCAGCAAAACCCAGAGCGAGGTGGCCGGTGAAAACCACATCATCACGCCTACCGGTGCCCAGCAAAACCAGGAAGACACCCCTACGGCCGCTGAGCCAACGGGCGCTCCGTCCTCCACCGGCGAAGGCACCACGTTCAATTCGTAGCCCTTTTCTGAAAAACAGGCTCTAAACGGAAATACAACATGTACGAAGCTAAATCCAAAGAGATTGTGCTCCGCAAGGTAAGAGAGGCGCTGGCTAAGTCAGCGCCTTTTCTGCCTCCTACCCCAGACTTCTCCACCTCGGTCTACGGCCCGCTGCTGGAAGACCTCTCCGTCCTTTTCGCGGAGACGTTCATCCGGAACAGCGGCACGTTTGTGTACTGCGAGAACGAGGAAGATTTCTTTGATCAGTTGTTTGCCTTCAAGAAAGAGCGCAGCATTGAGAACATGTACGTGTGGGAACCGGTCCTCAAGAAAATCCTGCACGCGGGCGGCATCAACTTCAACGGCACCGAAGACGATTTCATCAGCAACGCGCAGGCTTCCCTGACCACCTGTGAGGCCCTGGTGGCCCGTACCGGCAGCATCCTGGTCTCCTCGGCCAACGCCAGCGGCCGGCGCTTATCCGTGTACCCGGGCATGCACCTGGTGGTGGCCAAGTTGTCCCAGCTGGTGCCCGACATTAAACAGGCGCTGGAGTTTGTCCAGAAGAAATACGGCAACCGCCTGCCTTCCATGCTATCGTTGGTGAGTGGCCCCAGCCGCACCGCCGACATTGAGAAAACCCTGGTGATGGGCGCCCACGGCCCCAAAGAACTTATCCTGTTTCTGATTGATGATCACTCCGATTGACCACCTGCCGCCCGGTAAGAAAGTATACTTCGCTTCCGATTTCCATTTAGGGGTGCCTTCGCCGGAGCAAAGCCTGGCGCGCGAGAAAAAGATTGTGCGGTGGCTGGATCAGATCAAGGCCGATGCCCAGGCCATTTACCTGCTGGGCGATATTTTCGATTTCTGGTTTGAGTACCGCCATGCCATTCCCAGAGGGTTCATCCGGCTACAGGGCAAACTGGCCGAAATCGCGGACAGCGGCATTCCCATCTATCTTTTCACGGGGAACCATGACATGTGGATGTTTGACTACTTCCCCAAGGAGCTGAACATACCCGTGCTCCGGAAACCAGTCTCCATCACCATCGGCCAACATTCTTTCTACATTGGGCACGGCGATGGCCTAGGCCCGAAGGATTACACCTATAAAGTACTGAAGCGCGTGTTCGCCAATCCGGTGAGCCAATGGTTATTTGCCCGAGTTCACCCAAATGTGGGCATCGGGCTGGCCAGTTTCTGGTCGCGCCGTAGCCGGATTCAGAACACCAAGGCAGACGAGGTGTTCAAAGGCGATGATGAGTGGCTGGTCCACTACTGCCAACGCGTGGAAACCCGGCAACACCACGACTTCTACATCTTCGGGCACCGCCATTTACCTCTGGATCTGCCCATTGGCGAGCGCAGCCGCTACCTGAATCTGGGAGAATGGGTCAATTATTGCTCTTACGCAGTCTATGACGGACAGGAACTCACGCTCACGTATTTTGAAAACCAGCCTGCTTAATCTCTGCCTGGGGCTTATCCTGGGGCTTCTGTTCGTTCCCGTAGCTCGGGCGCAAGCCCCGGCAAACACGTGGGTGCTGGCTTATCAATTGCCCGCCAAAGGAAACGCCCTGCTTTCCATTGATCGCTTCGATCGGGTTTACCTGTCAGATGCCCGGCAGAACATCATCCAGCTGGATACGGTGGGCAAGGTGGTCAACACGTTCTCGCCGCCCATTCAGGGCCACATCGCCATGGCCGAAGCCTGGAACTCGGCCAAGATCACGGTTTTCTACGATGACCGCCAGCGGGTGCAGCTCCTGGACCGTTTCCTAACCCCGTTAGGTTTGGCTGACTTACGCGATTACACCGATGGCACCATCCGGGCCGCCACCCTGGCCGCCGATGACCGGCTTTGGCTGTTTGATGAGACCACCTTCAAACTCCTGAAGGTGGATACCCGCGTGAACCGGTCGGTGTACGAGAATCCACTGGAACTGGTGCTGGACCGTCGGCAGCATGATATCACCTTCCTGCGCGAGTACCAGAGCAAACTGTACATGGTTGACCGACTGGCCGGCATCTACGTGTTTGACAACATGGGCAACTACCAGAAAAAGCTGCCGCTGCCCAACCTGACCTACGTGGGCTTCGCCGGCGACGAACTCTATTACCTCTCTGGCAACCAGCTGCATTTCCAGCATCTCTACTCGTTTCAGACCCGCACCGTGCCTTTGCCAGAGCAGGCCCTCCCCTACCGTCAGGTGTTGGTGGGAGATAAGTTCCTGTACCTGCTCACCGCAGATTCCCTTCTCGCCTACCGCAGACGCTAACCCGTTTCAGGGCCATTTTCCGGAAATTAAGCCAAAAGTAATGGCGGGCATGAGGAAGCTGAAAAGCCGTAGAATCACAGCTTAGGTATGATTTTGCCTCTCACCGCTCACTGCTTTACAAACGACAGATCATGACAGGTCCAAGTCGCAGATTTGGGTATAGGAAATAAACCTACCCCTTAGAAGTCAGGGCAGTTACGTTCTACATGAAAGGCTTAAACTGAGGAAAAGCCATTGTCATTCTTGCACAGTTTGAGCCTCACGGCTCACTGAAGTTGCAAACTTCAGCTCATTTTAGGTCCAAGTTGCAAACTTGAACCAGGTATGTGTTATGCACTTAAAGGCACTACTTCGAAAATGGGAATAAGTCTCTACCAAAAAGCTCCCCTCCTTGGCTAAGGAGGGGCCGGGGGTGGTCCACTGTCTCTTGCAAGAAAGACTTCCTCTAAACGCATCAAAACCAGTCTTTCGGGTGAGCGCCTTTGTTTTAGACCTGGTGCCGAAGGCAGGCCTGCTGGCCAAGGCTAAAACAACAGCGCGAACCCGGAAGACGAGGCCTCGCGGCCGTGAGCGCTCGGAGCCCAGCTATGAAACAACAAAAGCCTATGCACCCACGCAACAGCAGCCCTCCGCCAGCACAAGCTGATTACGTGCACAAGTAAACCCAACGCAGAAGCTACACCAGCCACCACCAACCTGTTTTAAGGCCAGTTTCCACAAAACAGCCCCAAAACAGAAACGGCCTTCCCACCTTATTCCTTCGCCAGAAACTTCAAGCCCAGCACCCCGGCAATGATCAGCCCGATGCATACCAGCCGCAGCACATCTTTGGGTTCGTTGAACAAAACCATTCCCAAAATAGCGGTGCCCACGGCCCCAATGCCGGTCCAGGAAGCATAAGCCGTGCCCACGGGCAAGGTGCGCATGGCCTGGGCCAATAAAACAAAACTCAGAATCATGACCACCACGGTAGCCACCGACGGCCAGAGTTTCGAGAACCCTTCGGTATACTTTAACCCGATGGCCCAGCCAATCTCGCACAGACCCGCCACTATCAAATATATCCAGGCTGAATTCATAGTCTTTCTGTTAAGGAGTAAAAATGTTCGCGTACTTAAGCTGTACAATCCACAAGTTCAGCACGTTAATTTCCGCTTTGGTCAGGATTTTGTTGCAGGCTTGCCTCTAAACGTTCTATTTGCAAACCTGGTGAAGTAACTTCCTGCCTTGACCTCTTACGCAAACCTAGGAAAAAACTATCGGTCTGTCTCCGTTCTTTGCACGCGCGGCGGGTGGGTTATTTCAGAAAACCCGAAAAGGAATTGTATTCTGCGCTTGGGTGTTGTTAGTTTGAGGTAGATAATTCCCCGTTCGGCCGGAAACCATTTCCTGGTTATTCTCCAGAGAGAAAAAATCTACCAGAACGTCCATTATCAATTAATTCTATGATGAGACAAGTGCCCGTTACTCTTTTTTTCACGGCGGTAACGCGCTTACTTGCTTTTTGAGTTATGCTGCTCTCTACCGAGTCTCTGGACAGGCTGTTTGTTCAGTCGCCCTTTATGAAGAAAAAATTCCAATTCAGGCATAAGCACCTGTTGCGCTACCTCGCCAACACGGGCATTGCCTTACTTATCTTCTGGACCTTCTTTTTTATCCACCGCACGGGGGTGAAAGCCTTTGAAGCCGCCGATGTCTACCGGTTGGTTTACAATGCACTTATGGTGAACGTGGTCTTGGAGGGAACCCGCCGCATTGCCAAACGCCTGAGCCGCAAATATGACTGGCGCGAGTACGGCCTCCGCCGGTTTGTGTACGAATGGGTGGCCGTGCAGATGTACATTTTGCTGGTGATGGTGCTGTTTGAGATCATCCCGCACCTGTTTTTCGATCAGTTGCCGTTCGATTTCGGGAACGTGGGCTCCATGCGCAACATCAAGGAGGTGTTTGTGTTTGGCAGCATCATTCTGCTGTTCGTGCACTTTATCCGGTCAGGCATTTATTTCTACAACCAGTGGCACCGGTACCTCATGCAGTCTGAGAAACTCAAGAAGGAAACCATCAAGGTGCAGTTTGAGTCCTTGAAGCAGCAGGTAAACCCGCACTTTCTGTTCAACAGCCTGAACGCGCTCTCCTCGCTTATCTACAAAGACCAGGATCTGGCCGCCAAGTTCGTGGAGCAGCTCTCCAAGGTGTACCGCTACGTGCTGGAGAACAAAGACAAAGAGCTGGTCACGCTGCACACCGAGCTGGACTTCATCTACTCGTACCTGTTCCTGCTTAAAATCAGGTTCCGGGAGAACCTGCGCGTGAACATGGACGTGCCCGATCACCTCATGAACCACCAGGTGGCGCCCCTCACCATGCAGCTGCTCATGGAGAACGCCATCAAGCACAACATTGTGAGCCGCGACGAGCCCCTGTTCATTGACGTGTTTGTGGAGGGCGATTACATCATCATCAAGAACAACCTGCAGCTGCGCGAGAGCCGCGAAGAGTCTACCGGAGTGGGCCTGAAGAACATCATCAACCGCTACAAATTCATCACTGACAAAAAAGTGGATGTGGAAGTCACCGAGCACGATTTCATTGCTAAATTACCGCTTCTAAACAACGCCGCCTGATGAACATTCTCCTGATAGAAGACGAGTACCTGGCCTCCGAGAAACTGGAAGCCCAACTGCTGCGCTACGACCCCAGCATCCGGGTGATGGGTACGATTGATTCTATCCGGAATGCGGTGAAGTGGTTTGAGTCCAACCCCGCGCCCGACCTGGCCTTCCTGGACATCCATTTGTCTGACGGCAACAGCTTTGAGATTTTTCAGAAGGTAGACGTGAAGTGCCCCATCATCTTCACCACGGCCTATGATGAGTACGCGGTGAAAGCGTTCAAGGTGAACAGCATTGATTACCTGCTAAAGCCCATCAGCAACGATGATCTGGCCGCGGCCATGGACAAGTTCAAGGCCCTGCACCAGAGCCAACCCGCCCCCGCCCCAACGCTGGACATGCAGCAGATTATGGCGCTGTTGAACCGCAACTCCACCCCCACTGAAACACCACATTACAAAACGCGTTTCCTGGTGAAAAGCGGCCAGAAAATACGGTCGGTCTCCACCGATGAGATCGCCTATTTCTACGCCGAAGACAAGATTGTTTTCCTCATCACCTCGGCCGGGCAGCGCTTCATCACTGATTACACCCTGGATACTTTGCAGGAACTGCTGGACCCCGAGCATTTCAGCCGGTTGAACCGCCAGTTCATCGCGCACATCCACTCCATTGATGAGATCCATCCGTACCTGAAAGGCCGGCTCAAAGTGTACGTAAAACCTTCCACCGACAAGGAAATCATCATCAGCAACGAACGCGCTGCCGCCTTCAAAGAGTGGCTGGGCAAGTAAACCGCTTTTAGCCTCTTTTCCGGAAAACGGGTCTAAAACGCCGGGGCCTCTTGCTGCTCCGCTAGGTCTTTCAGCATCCAGATGGTACACGCGTAGTGCCCTGAGTTTCCCAGCGCGTGCGGCAACGGTTGGAAGCCCGCCTTTTCATACATGCTCACCGCTTTGCCCAGCTCGGGGAAAGACTCCAGGTACAGTTGCCGATAACCAAGTTCCTGGGCTAGGGTCAGGTTGCGCTGGAGCAGTTGATAGCCCACGCCTTTTCCTCGGGTTTCCGCCGCCAGATAGAACTTCACCAACTCGGCACAGCCTTCCGGCAAACCGGGCGTGGGAAATACGCCGCATCCGCCAATGATTTGTCCGTCTTCCTCAGCTACCAAATACTGGCCGCCCGGCGTCCTGAACAGCTGGTACAGGGCATCGGTGGTGGGATCGGTGTAGACGGTGCCCGGTCTGTCGATCTTAAATTCCCGAAATACGTTTCTGATCAAATCGGCCAACGCTGCGTTGTCTCTTTCTTCAATGTCTCTGAGGAGGATAGTACTCATGTTTACTGGTTTGCCGCTCTGCGGAAGATCATGGTTCAAGCCGGGCAGCAGTCAACGCATCCCGCCTGTCTGCAAAAGTACGCACTATCGCCAGACGGCAACCAGCCAAGTAGCCTCCTGTAAAATCAGCCTTTCCGTTTCGGGCCTGTTTTGCTAAAACGAGCCCTAAACGGAAAAGCTAATCATGGTTCCGTTTCTCCTTCCGGTTCTGCGGCAGAAGCAAGTAAGACAGCACTTTCCCAGGCAAAGCAGTGACCGCAAATGGTTCCTCGGGCACTTCAACTTTGGCTAAGAGAATGTACTTCAGAAGAAAAGGACGGAATCAGTCGCTGGGCCAGATTACTGGGTTTTAGGACTTGTTTCAGGATATCCGTATAAATACGTATTTCCCCGGGAAGAAAGAAGTTACTGAAACTTTAAGGTTCTCGGGAAGTAAAAAACGGGGATGGCATTTTTGCTTTTTAGAACTGGAAATAAAAAAGTACTTCTAAAACGCGAAGCCTACGTAAACAATGTCTCACTCTAACCCCAAGGAGAAATCTTATGCTAGCCATGAATTACCGAGGCCCTTTGCGGGTCCGTGCCAGTCAGAAACCCATGCCCAAGATAGAACACCCGCAAGACGCCATTGTACGGGTAACCCGTTCCTGCATCTGCGGCTCTGATCTTCACTTATACAACGGCTCCGTGCCAGATACCCGCGTGGGGATGACCTTTGGACATGAGTTCACGGGCATAGTAGAAGAAGTTGGCTCTGAGGTGACCAAGATAAAAGTGGGCGACCACGTGCTGGTGCCCTTCAACATTGCCTGCGGCCAGTGCGCCTTCTGTAAGCAGGAACTGTACGGCAACTGCCATGAGTCTAACCCGCAGGCCACCGCAGTAGGCGGTATTTTCGGGTACTCGCACACGGCCGGCGGTTATAACGGCGGCCAGGCCGAGTACGCCCGGGTGCCTTACGCCAACGTAGGCCCCACCATCATCCCCGAGGGAATGGACCCCGATGATGCCGTGCTGCTCACTGACGTGGTGCCTACCGGGTACCAGGCCGCCGAGATGGGAGGCATCCAGAAAGGTGACACCGTGGTGGTATTCGGCGCGGGTCCCGTGGGCATCATGGCCGCGAAATGCTCCTGGCTGTTTGGCGCAGGCCGCGTGATCATCATTGACCAGGTAGATTACCGCCTGGAGTTCGCCCGTAACTACGCGCAGTGCGAGGCTTACAACTTCAATGAGATTGGTGACCCGGTACTGTTCCTAAAAAAAGAAACCGACTGGATGGGTGCCGATGTCTGCATTGACGCTGTTGGGGCCGAGGCCGCCGGTAACGCCATGCAAACCATCACGGGTAGAAAACTGCTCTTGCAGGCGGGTTCTGCCACGGCCGTGCATTGGGCCATCAACTCAGTGAAAAAAGGCGGTATCATCTCCATTGTGGGGGTATATGGCCCAACGGATAACCTGATTCCTATCGGGAACGTGCTCAACAAAGGGCTGACCATCCGGGCCAACCAGGCCTCCGTGAAACGTCTGTTGCCAAGGTTGATTGAGCACGTGCAAAACGGCGTCCTGAACCCCAAAGGGCTCATCACGCACCGCATTCCGTTAGAAGAGGTTTCTGATGCCTACCGTATCTTCTCTGAGAAACTGGACAACTGCATCAAACCTATCCTTATTTCACCATCAGCTGGCCTGTAAAGAAAAAAGACCATGGAAAATACAACCAAAGACTACTCACATATAAAAGGATGGGGCATTGACGCCGATCCGAAGAATGACCCCACGTACCCCATGAAGCGCCGCACCAACGAGGAGCATCTGGGCTATTCCTGGGAGCGCCCCACCTTACAGCCGCAAACCGTTGAGATCCTGCATTCTAACGAGCGCCCTAACGTAACGGCCGTTTTCGGGACTTCTACCCCGCCGTCGGGGTTGAGTGGGATGATCCGGCGTTTGGCCTTCAAGAAAACCGAGAACGATTACGGACACTGGCTGCCATTGATCCTCGCGGACCGCATCAATGTGGTGGAAGGCATCATTGAAGACCTGAGAAGCGGGCACGTCCCCAACATCTTCGCCGAGAAGGGCTACAAAGCCGAGTGGAAATACAACCGCGGCGGACTCCTGAGAAAAGCAGCCGTTGCGGCTATTCTCAGCTATGGCGTGGTTGCTTATTTCAGAGCCAAAAAGAAAAGAAAGCACAATTACTAGGCGCTCCTTTCTTACACTTTAACTTAAAATCCCCGGCAGAACGCAGCTTCTGCCGGGGATTTTTAAGTTATGCTTTTTGCTTGTTTTCTGAAAAAGAGGCTATAAACGGGCAAGAGGCTTCTACCTCCAGCCAAATTACTGCACGGCAATCTTCAGCACCACTTTCCTGACTAGGTCATCGGTGGCGAGGGGCGCATGGGCATCCTCGGGGAAGAAGATGGTGAATGAGCCCGCTGCCACGTCAAACCAGCTGTTGGTTTGGTCTGGGAAAAAAGCGATGTCCTTTTCGGCGGTGTACGGCTCGCTGGGGAGGCCGCAGGCGGCCAGATTTTTCCAGCCCATGTGATCGCTGCCGGTCACCACGTATTGAATATCGATGTAAGTGCGGTGCGCCTCCAGCCGGGCATTTGGCTTGGAGAAACCTTTCCCGTCTGAGATGATCGCGAAAAGCTGCTGCCCTGCCAGCTCGTGTTTGCCCAGCGGCAGGTTCAGCAGGTCAGATTCACGCAGGAAAGCAAACGCCTGTTCAAACAGCGGGTGCATTCCATAATAGCGGGAGGCGTTGGTGAGGGTATCCAGAACCATGTAGTTTGTTTAAAGGATGGAAAGTGAAATCAAGTAAAGGATATCTGCTGAGGTGATAGTAGAAAGTCACTGCCGTTTTGCTGCCGTTTTTCTTAAAAGAGGCCTAAAACGCAGCTTAAAGAGGTTTCACCATTTCGTACTGGCTCAGTAGTTCCGGCATCTGGCGTTTTTTCAGGAACCGGACCGTTTGTTCGGACTGCGCGTCTACGTTGATGAGGCTCACCATAGGGGCAGTGGTCAGAGACACCAAGTGCTGCAGCAGCGCCTGCCCTATTCCCTTTTGACGCCAGGCAGGGGCCACCGACAGTTGCGCCACCGCCCCGGTCATGGCGTAAATGACGCCGTAGCCCACGCATTGCCCCTGAACCCAGGCCTCCACCAGTCGCACATCAGAAAGGGTCCGGTCAATGGCGGCGGTGTGGTGCTGCCAGCTGGGCTCCACGTCCCAGAAGGTTTGATACAGCGGCCATTGCGGCGCAGTTACTTCTTTGAAAGTGACGTGCTCCGGTAAGTGGCCATGCCAGTGCAGTTCTTCTTTGGCGTGCCGGAAAACATGAAAATTCCGGGTGATGGTAAAACCCAGTTGCTGATAGATGCCCAAAGCCCGTTTGTTTTCCTGGATCACTTCCAACAGGCACTGCTCCACTCCCTGCGCTTGCAGAATGGGCAAAGAAAACGCATACATTCTGGGGGTAAGGCCCTGCCCCCGCGCTTCGGGCACCACGCCGGTACCGCTGTTGTACGCGGTTTTTCGGCCTTGCCACTCGCCCAGGTTCTGCAAAATAAAGCCCACGGGTTGGCCATCAGCCAGGGCTAAAGGAGACAAAGCTACGTCTGTACCATCGCGCCGAAGTTTCAGGGCCATCACCTCCGGCGTGAGCACCATGGGCTGAATATAACTCATAAAGGCGGTGTTGAAGAGCGTGCACAGTTGCTCTACGGTAAGGTCTTGGGCGAAAGCGAAGGTCATAAAAGCCAGAAAGCGTGACGAGGGGCAAATAACGAAATCAGGGAGCCAGATCAAAATCAGTTCTGGCACAATTCCGGGTCCATCGGAATCAAATATATCCGCAGGAAGCCATATTCCAGCGAGGAAAACAGCCTCAGCCAGAAGTTTTGCAACCTCAACCTATCCGGTCAGGAACAGTATAGTAAAACCGGCTGTTGTGCTTTTTGTTTAGGTTTTCAGGCGTTTTACGCCCGTTTTTTGGAAAATACCTCTAAAATACCCTGTGGATAACCTAAGAAATCGTACCTGCCTATTCAGATTAAGTTATTATATTTGTTAATTAGGCTCTCAGTATTTGCCGCAGAAAGGCTTAAAAAGAGTTAATCTCCCCTGCCCCTCCCTTAGTAAGACACTCACTGTCAGGAGGATAAATTCTTGAATTTCAGGAGAGAGATGACGCGCAGCTTTCCGGTATCTTGAGAAGTATATTTTTGAAAACAAGAATTATCTATATAAAGGAAATTAACCTGTGGGATGTAGTTCATGTTCTAGTGGCGGCTGCGGCACCAAAACCACCTCTGCCGACGGCACCGAGGTAGTAGCGGGTTGCAAAAGCAACGGCGGTTGCAGCACGGGAGGCTGTAACCGATTAAATGTATTTGATTGGCTCTCAGACATGGAAATACCCGTGTCTTTCAAGGAGTTTGATATAGTGGAGATCCGTTTCAAAGGCGGACGCAAAGAGTTTTTCCGGAACATCAACCGGCTGCCGCTCATCACCGGCGATGCCGTGGTGGTAGACGTGCCTAACGGGCACCACATCGGGCACGTGTCTCTGAAAGGCGAGCTGGTGCGTCTGCAGATGAACAAGAAGAAGGTTCAGAACAACGACGAGATCCGGAGCATCTACCGCGTGGCTACTGAGAAGGACATGGAAAAGTTCAACCTCGCCCGCGAGCAGGAACCCGCCACCATGTACCGCGCCCGCGCCATTGTGCAGGAACTGAAGCTCAAGATGAAGCTCTCAGACGTGGAATACCAAGCCGATAAAACCAAGGCCACCTTCTTTTATTCCGCCGATGACCGCGTGGATTTCAGGGAACTGATCAAGAAACTAGCCGAGGAATTCAAGGTCCGGATTGAGATGCGCCAGATCAGCCTTCGGCACGAAGCCGGTCGTTTGGGCGGCATCGGGTCCTGCGGCCGCGAACTGTGCTGCTCTACCTGGCTCACCGATTTTAGAAGCGTATCTACCACTGCGGCGCGTTACCAGAACCTGTCTCTGAACCCCAGCAAGCTGTCTGGCCAGTGCGGGCGCCTCAAGTGCTGCCTCAACTATGAGCTGGAAACCTACATGGATGCCCTCAAGGACATTCCTAACGTGAACCGTCCGCTGCAGACCAAAGCCGGCGATGCGTTTTTACAGAAGACCGATATCTTCCGGCGCATCATGTGGTTCGGATATCGCGGCGACAGCAACTGGTTTCCGGTGACCGTAGAGCGCGTACACGAGGTTCTGAAGATGAACGCCGCCGGCGAGATGCCCGAGAACCTGGCCGAGGAAGTGAAAAAGCAGCTCCCCGAAGTGGTAGACTTTGTGGAAGCGCTGGAAGGCAACCTGGACCGCCTGGACGAGCAATACAAAGCCAAGAAAAAACGCAACAAGAAAAAGAAAAACGGAGCTGCTGCCGGAGCGGCCCCAACCGCTACCGAGGTGCTGGCGCAGGCCGCTCCTACTCCAGAAGCCCGCAGAGACCGTCCGTCGGGTAGAGCGGTGGAAGGAGGCGAAAACAAGCCCCGGCCAGAGCGCAACGGAAACAAACCAAGAGGCAACGAAAACCGCCAGGCCAAGCCAGAACGTGATCCGCAGGCCAAAGGACAGCAGCCGCAAGGAGGCAAGCCCCGGCCTGAGCGGGACCCTAACCGCCCTGAACGTGACCCGAACCGCGCTCCTAAAGAAGGGAACCAGGGCAATCGTCCTCCGCGCCAGGAACGCCAGGAGCGTCCGAAGGGCGAGCGTCCACCGCAGTCCAACCGACCCCAACCCGTGGCGCAGGCCGCGGTGGCAGGTGTGACCGCCCCGGAGAGAACCGAGGCCGGGCCACGGCCAGAGGGCGAGCAGCGCAGCAGACGTAGCCGCAACAGAAACAACCGGAACCGCAAACCGGGCAACCCAGAAGGCGGAGCACCCAAAGCCGAAGCATGATGAGAAAACGATTCCGTCTTTTTTTGTCTTTGCTGAGCCTGGGTCTGTTTCTGGTCAGCTGTGACGCCAACCGCGTGTTTGAAGAAAACCAGGACATCCCGGACAACCAGTGGCCGGTAAAACTGGCGCCGGTGTTCACCTTTGAAATCACGGATACCACGCAGCAGTACAATGTGTTCTTCAACGTGCGTAACGCGCTGCATTATCCTTTTTACAACCTGTACCTGCGGCATTACCTGGTAGGGCCAGACGGGCAGCAGATCAATTCCATGCTGCACGAGATGTACCTCATGGACCCCAAAACCGGGGAGCCCCGGGGCAACGGCACCGGCGACATTTTCGATCACCGGTTTAGGGGCCTGAAAAATGTTCGGTTTACGCAGGCTGGTAAATACCAGCTTAAGCTGAACCAATACATGCGCCAGGACCCTCTGCCCGGCATCATGTCGGTGGGGGTGCGGGTAGAGAAGGTAGCGCCGTAAACGCACCTGCATAAAATTTCTGAAAGCCGTTTTTGGCCAGATTTAAGTAAATCTGGCCAGAAACGACTTTTTTTTGTGGCGGTATCCTCGGTAGCCGCGTCCGTATTTCTACAGAAGCAACCCTAGCTGCCAAAATCAGTATGTGAACGAACCGAATCTCTGTATGGCCTATGAAAATCGCCCTTGAGCTGCTTGGCTGTATTGCCATTTTAGCTTCCTTGTTAACCCTTGTTAAGAGCACCTACTGGTGGATAAGAATCCTGGACTTCCCCCGGGTGCAGGTCGTCTTGCTGAGCACCTTGATCTTGGGGGCGTATGGCTGGCTTTACGGGTTTGAGCTGCTGACCCAGAAAATTTTTGCCGGCCTGCTGGTCCTGGGTATCGTGAATGAACTGGTGCACGTGTACAAGTTCACTCCCATGGTGCGGGTGCAGGCGCTACGGTCTAAGCTGAAAGCGCCCAAAAACTCCTTCGGGATCATGATATCCAACGTACGCATGTCCAACACCCGTTATGATCGTTTCCTGAAAGTGGTGCACGACAATGACCCTGATCTGCTGCTTATCAACGAGCCGGATCACCGCTGGGCCAATGCCATTTCTGAGTTAGATGAACGCTACCCGTACTGCATCAAAGAGCCCTTGGAAAACACCTATGGCATGATGTTCTATAGCAAATTCAAACTCACCCACACCGAAGTTCGCTACCTGGTGGAGGACGGCATCCCGTCTTTCTATATGTTGATTGAACTGCCCACCGGCAAGAAGTTTGACCTGTTCACCGTGCATCCGCAGCCGCCGCACCTGAACAAAGACACCGACACCCGCGAGGCGGAGTTGCTGACCGTAGCCAAGATGGCGAAAGACTCGCCCTACGCCAGCATTGTGATTGGGGACCTGAACGATGTGGCCTGGTCCTACACCACCAACCTCTTCCGGAAAATAAGCGGCTTGCTGGACCCGCGCATCGGGCGCGGTTTCTTTAACACCTATAATGCGTTCGTGCCGTTTTTCCGGTATTCCCTGGACCACATCTTCTATGACCCGGCTTTCCGGCTGATCAGAATCAAGCGGTTGCCGTTCTTCGGCTCAGACCACTTCCCTATGTTCATCCGGCTGAACTATGAACCTTTGGAAGCCGATGAACACCATGTTCCTGAGCCTGATGAAGAAGAAAAGGAAGACGCCGAAGAGCTCCTGAACAAGCTGGACGTGAACGATCCCGCTGACTCCAACACCATCCCCCTTCAGGGAAAAACGAGCGAGCCGGCATAGCAACTTTCATCACTATCTATAATCGTCCCAGGAACTCCCCTCTACAACAGAGGCGCGTTTCTGGGGCGATTTTGTTTTTAGGGCTTTCTTCCGTTTTACCCTGTATGAGCTTGGCAGCAGGATGATTCCATCGTCGCTTTTTAGGAGTAGATCAATCCGTTTCGTGAAGCCTGAGGAAAGTTTTTGGTTGTTGCTATGTTTTTCACCTGCTAACGTGGTTTGTTGGTGAGAACACCAACAAAGGCAGCGAAAGGCACTAACATCAACAAAGACGGGCCGGTACCAATAAAGCCAAAAAGCGATCAACACTTCCCTTCCTATGATCGACACTTCTCTTCCTGTTTTTAGGGACAGCGCCTGAGTGAGTTCTTGATCAGAGATTAAGAGAATGCACTCTGGTGTCTGACACGATCAAAAGCAAGCTAAGGCTGAAGCCGTTTCGTTGCGGCTGCCGGAGAGAAATAGTTCGGCAGAACATAGTCAAAACACCATGTTTTTGTTTTTTGCCGCTTTTCTAAAAAACAGGCGGAAAGCACACGCGCCAAAATCAATTTCGTAATTCAGGCTTAAAATTTAACACAACTTTTAAGGCTATTCTCCTATTGATTCTTTCTGAATTAAAAAATCGCAATGAATGAGTTAACCATGCAAACACCCGTTCGTATAGTATAAACACTTGCCTCAGATATGGGTACAATTTTCCAATCTAAGGCAAGTGCTTTCAAGACACCATTCTAAAACTAAAACAAGGAGATTTAACCATGAAAGAAAATCAAAAAGAGCAGCAAAACGATAATCAGGGCTCTTCTACTTCTGGCTCAACCAGTGGTACAGGCGCAAATGCTTCTACCTCTTCTTCCTCCGGTGGAATGGGCTCCAGCTCATCTTCAGGTACCTCTTCTGGATCTTTAGGCTCACAAGGCGCTTCCGGTGCACAGGGCACTTCTGGCGCACAAGGGGGCATGTCCGGTTCTACGGGCAGTTCAACAGGTAGCAGCGGTTCCGGCAGCAGCGCAGGCTTGGGCAGCACCAGTTCTCCAACCGCTTCCAGCGGCACTTCTTCCTCTAAAACAGGCGCCAGCGCCTCTTCATCAGATACATCATCATCAGCAGCAGGCAAGAGAAGCGGCGGAAGCAAAACTTCCAGCTCTTCCAGCACTCCCAAAGCAAGTTCCAAATCAGGCTCTTCCACTTCGTCTAAATCTGGCAAGTCAAGCAAGTCAGGTGATTCGTCTGGCTCAGACAACAACGCCTCTGGCTCCTCTGCCTCAATGGGCAGCGGCATGGGCTACGGCGGATCGCAAGGCGGAGAGCACGGCAACCAGGGCAGCTCTTCTATGAGTGGCATCAGCGGGGGCGGCAACTTTAACGGCGACCAAGGTGGCTACGGATCACAAGGCGGTAACAACTATGGCGGCGGCCATAACGGTGGCAACGGATACCAAGGCGGCCAAGGTGGTTATGGCGGATCACAGGGCAACAGCGGCAGCTTTGGCGGCGGCAATTCCTGGAACAACCATGATGACCAGCACAACCGTTACGGCGGACAAGGCGGCGGCAACTATGGTGGCCAGGGCGGTTACGGTTCCCAGGGAAACCAGGGCGGCTCTAACTACGGCCAAGGCGGCTACGGCGCTCAGGGAAACCAAGGAGGCTCTAGCTATGGCCAAGGCGGCTACGGAGGATCAATGGGTCACTCCGGCGGACAAGGCGGCCAGGGTGGTTACGGTGGAGGCTCTGGAATGGGCAGCAATCCGTACGGCATGAGTTCACAAGGTGGCTACGCCGGCAACTCTTCCCGTTCAGAGTCTGACCGCGGCGGCTATTCTAACTACGGCGGTTCCGGCTATTACGGAAACCAGATGGGCTACGGCACTGAGAGCGGCTACGGCATGCACGGTGGCGGTGGCCAGGGCAGCGGACACGGCGGCTACAGCCAAGGCTATAGCAATCAGCAAGGCGGTTCTTATGGCTCTATGGGCTCCAGAGGAGGCTCGTATAGCGAAGAATACGGTTCACGTGGTGGTTCACAGGGTGGATCTCGCGGTGGCCAAGGCTATGACGGCAACTCAGATTATGATGGCGGCTACAGCCAGGGCGGCAACGCCTACAGCACCCAATCAGGAAGAGGGCCAGGCCACGGCGGTAGCAACTACGGTTCCCATGACATGGGCTCCAGAGGGGGTTACGGCGGCAACATGGGCTCTGACATGGGCTCACGCGGCGGCTACGGTTCTTCTCAGGGCGGAAACCAGGATTGGCAAGGAGGCGGCGGCTCACGCGGCCAGAACCGAGGCAATGACAACAGCGGCTACGGCTCTATGAGCGGCGGCAGCGGCCAGGGCGGCTACAGCACCCACAACGCACAAGGCGGCGACTTCGGCTCGCGCAGTGCCCAGGGCGGCTACGGCTCACAAGGCGGCTCGTCTTACGGCTCAAGCCAAGGCTCGCAGGGCGGAAGCTTCGGAGGTTCCAACTACGGCAACATGGGCTCTGATATGGGCTCCCGCGGTGGTTATGGATCATCCGGATCTGGCTCAAGACAAGGCGGCCAAGACCATGATCGCGGACACGGCGGTGCTTCTACCGGCGGTGGCTACGGCGACCAAAGCCGTGACTACGGCATGGGCGGCTACGGCCAGGGCGGAAGCAGCTACGGCGGCTCCAGCGGATACGGTTCTTCTTCTTCCGGAATGGGTTCCCGTGGCGGCTACGGCGGCACACAAGGCGGACAATCCAGCTACGGAGGCGGTGGCTCCGGCTACGAGAACCGTTCTGACTACGGACGCTCCAACCAAGACCATGACGATCATCGCTCCGGTGGCAGCGGAAGTGGCAACGGTAACCGCAACGGGAATTCTTCCCGCGGTGGTTCCAGAAATGACCACTAAGGTCTAACCACCCATTACATGAAAAATCCCCGCTGGTGCTCCCAGCGGGGATTTTTGTTTTCAGAAGAACAAGCGCTTCAAAACAGATCAGTCATATATTGCCGATGTTTCTGTCAACATACCTCTATTACCCACTATGGCCTACTACCCACTATGGCCCTACTATGGCGCGGAAGTTACTTCCGTGCCTAAAGAACAGACCGTTAGTCACGGAAGTAACTTCCGCGCCAGAATATCCTTAAGTCATAGTGATCGATGTTCTTACATTAAGGCTCACGAAAAAGCTATTGGCTGTTAGCATAACCTTTTCATCCCCTAATATCTTAACCAGCATACATCTTCTGCAGCATAAAAGCCTCTGTTTAGGGACTGCTTTTCAGAAAACAGTCTCTAAACAGAGGCTCATTACTTTTGATGTCAGCGGTTCTAAAAGCAGTCGCGGTAGGTTTGCACGAAGTTTTCAAAGGTGTGCGCGGGGTGCCCGGTGACTTCCGGGGCATCGCTGGTCACGCCGGAGGAATAACCGGCTTTGGAAATCGCGTTCAGCTCCAGCAGGCTCTCGGTCATCCAGTTGGGCAGGCCTTGCTGCTGCATGGCATTGAGGGCCGCTTCTTCGGGCACGTCTACGTAGCGGATGGTGCGGCCGGTGACGCCAGAGAAAATAGCCGCTATTTCTGAACCAGACAAGGCTTGCGGACCGGTGAGGGTATAGACTTGGTTTACATGCGCCTCGGGGTTCATCAGGATGTTGGCGGCCACCTCTCCTATGTCGCGCACGTCTACGTAAGAAACGCGGCCCTCTCCCAGGGGCAGGTAAAACGCATTCTCCTGCTTGATGCTATGGGCGTACTGGTGCACAAAATTCTGCATGAACGAACCCGGCCGTAAAAGTGTGTAAGGAATACCAGAGCTTTTGATGTACTCCTCGGCCTGGCGGTGCCATCGGCCCAACTGAATGCCCGGTTCCGCCTCGGCCCCGCTGGCCGAAAGCCGGACCACGTGGCGTACTCCGGCGGCCTTGGCGGCATCGATGAGTTGCTGGGCCATCTGGACCTGATCCTGTGTGAAAGGCGTGATCAGGAAAGCAGCGTTGACACCGGTGAAGGCCACCGCCAGGCTCTCCGGCCGATCAAAGTCCATTTCCACCAGGTCTACGCCCGGCAGGCGCTTCAGGCTGTCTCCCTTGATCAACGAGCGAACGCCCGCCCTTACGTTAGCCCCAAGCCCCGACAGTGCTTTGACAGTAGCAGAACCTACGGTGCCGGTGGCGCCGGTCACCAGAATGATATGTGACATGTTGTGTAGTTTTTAGATGCGTGAGATACGTACTTTCCTGCTTGCGCCTTAGTAAGAACGGAAAAACCACCCCAGCGTTTTCGGCTAGTTTTCAGAAAACAGACAATAAACCGGAAATAAGGTTTTTGCGGGAATCGTGCAGCTGGGCAGAAATGACCTTTGGTAAAACAGGAAATGGCAGCGGTGGCTGCCATTTCCTGTTGGGTTCTTGCTATTGGGGCTTTCTACCGGAGGCAGAGCACCAGTGCGTTTTAGGGTTCTTTTACTCAAACCAGGCGCAAAACGGCTACTTCTTCAAACGCAGCATGAACAGCGTTCCCTTCTCGTTGGAGATCATCATGTCAGTGTCGTTCACGAAAACCAAACCTTCGGCCTGGCCTACTTTGCCCAGCGGAATCTGCTCTTTCTTGCCTTTGAACGCCTGCTCGGGGCTGTCTGCCTCAAAAAGATACGTCCAGCCTTCGCCCAGCAGGGCGATGTGGAGGCCATCCGGCGAAATGTCGGCGGCGGTAATTTTGGTGGTGATCTGGACGCTGTCCAGCGGCTGCACGGTTTGGGCGGCGCCCGGTTGGTTGGCTACTCTGTAGAGCTTCACCCAGTCGCCTTTGCCGCGGTTCTTGGTGAACAGGTAGAAAGCGTTGTTGTGCATGAGAAAGCCTTCCACGTCATAGTTCAGGTTCTCCTTGGCGGGCGGAAACTCGGTTTGGTCGGCGTACTTGAACGGGATGGTGCCTACCACTTTTTTGGTCTTCTCGTCTACCTTCACAATCTGGAGGTCTTGGCGGGTATTTTCATTGTTGCCCATGTCGCCCAGGTACAGAAACCCGTCTTCGCCGCGGGCGATGTCTTCCCAGTCATTGTTCTTGCCGCCCTGCACGTTCATGGTTTCCAGCAGTTCGCCAGACTGGTTTATTTTGTAGAGCACGGCCTCATTGCCCGCGTCTGGGTGCGTCCAGAAATTACCATCGGCGGATGCCTCCAGGCCAGAGCTTTCGGGCACGGTTTTCTTGCCCATCTTGCTCGTCTCCAGCAAATCGTAGTTGTTGTTCACGGCGAATCCTTCGGTGGCCGGGTTCTTGTCTTTCTTTTTCTTGCCTTCCTTTTTGGTGGATGTCTCGGCCGTGGCCTCTTCGGTTTTGGCGGCTCCTGAGTCACAGGCCACGGCAATCAAGAGGCTGAGGCCGGCGGTAATTTCCAGTAATTTACTCTTCATAGTGTTGGGACAGTTCGGTTAATTTCTGCCAGACCTGTTGGGGCTGGCTCCAGAACTGACGGCTGTACACGGCTCCGTATTTCCAACCCCGGGCCTGGAGGCGCAGCGGCACATCGGCGTGCGAGGCTTTGGCGGAAGGACGGCGGAAGTACAAATCGTCATCGGTTAACACTACGGCCTCATACCTGTTGCCGTTGCGGAAAGTAAGGTCTGCGAAGGGAAGTTCTAATGATAAGCGCGTTTTATTACCATTTTCCCCAAACTCCTGCAATAACGCCGGGTACAGCAAAAGCGCCGATGGAATAGACGTGCCGGGTGCCTGCTTGGGCGTAAACCCGTTTTCACTCACCTCACGGGCGAAGGCCAGGTACTCGCGCAACAGCCGCGGGCCAGGATGTTTCACGTTCTCGGTGGGGAATTGCTCGGGCCACAGGCTGGACACCACGTACACCCGCTTGATGGCGCGCGTGATGGCCACGTTCAGGCGGTTTTCGCCTTTGGCCGCGTTCAGGCTCCCGAACATGGCGCGCACCACGCCGCTGGCATCCGGCGCGTACCCGATGGAGAAGATGATGTACTGCCGCTCATCGCCCTGGATGTTCTCAATGTTTTTGATGATGAGTTCCGGGGGAAGTTTCACGTTCTGGGCCAGTGCCTGCTCCTCCAGCAGATCCTGCACCAGCTGCTGCTGGGGGAAGTTGAAGGTAATGACCCCGATGTTGGTCTCGCCTTTTTTCATCAGCTCGAACACCAGCTCGCGCACGCGCTCGGCCTCTACCCTATTGGTCTGGTTTTCCCAAACGCCGTCCACTTTCAGGTACTGCAAAGCGGGCTCAGCGGTGTTCATGGCCTCCAGTTTGGGGATGAGCTGAAGTTTATGCCGGTAGAAATGCTGGTTGGAGAACTGAATCAGTTCTGGATACTGGCTGCGGTAATGCTCAGAAAGCAAAGTCTGCGGCAGGTGCAGCGCACTCAGTTGCAGCAACGATTCTACCAACAGTTCCTCGGTTTCCTCCTCGTCCGTCCCAAAGCGTACGCGGTACAGATCTGACGGTCCCAGCTGCTGCTCATCGCCGGCAATCACGGCCTGGTTCGCCCGGATCATGGCCGGAATCCCCACCTCCGCGAAACACTGCGAGGCCTCGTCAAAGATGACCAAATCAAAGATGCGCTCCAGCGGAAACAACGCCGACACCGTTTCGGGCGAGGCCAGCCAGCACGGCAACAGTTGCCGGATTTCCTCACCGAACTCGGCGTTCAGTTTGCGTAGCGGGAACAGCATCCGCTTTTTACTTACCTGCGTGAGCAAGCGCCGGTACGTGACCGGGTTGCCCAGGCGGTTGTACTCCATGTTTTTGTACGTCTGCTCGCGCAGGTTCAACAGGATGATCTGGCGGCTGAGGTCGGCTTTCTGCTTAATTTTCTCCTGCAATTCGGTCTCCAGACGTTCAATCTCGCCGGTGCTCACGATGGTGAGCACGGGATATCTGCCTTCTAGATGCTGCACCCAGGCCAGCAGCACGCTGTTCTCAAGCGCCGCTAACTGCGCCTCCACGCTGTGGGGCACCGCTGCGCGCAACTCCTCCAGCCAGGCCCGTACCACCGGCGAAAGCGTATGCACCAGCTCATCAAAATGCACCATTCGTTCAAAGTTCTCGCTGAGACTCTGCGCCATCCGCTGCCCGGCGCTAGGGTCAGTGGCCAGCGTTTCTACCTGCGAGGGCGTCAGCCATTTTTCCCACTCCGTTTGCTGTTCCTGCAGTTGTTTCAACTTTGGAAGGGTTTGGGTAAAAACGGCCCTAAAACGTTCCGCGGGCATTTGCAGCAGCGCATCGGGCAGCACGTCATAGGTGACCAGCCGCTGGATGATCTTGCGTTGCTCCCAGGCTTTCTGCAAAGCGGTCAGTTCCTGCGTTGCCTCGGCACTGAAGAAATCTGTCGGGATCTCCAGCGTAGGCTCCAGGGTTTTCAGGCTTTGCCACTGGCTTTGCAACGTTTTCCACTGCTGAAGCGCGGTGCGCAGGTGTTCTACCGCGGTATCTGCATTGGTGAGTTTCTTGGTTTCTGCCAGCGCGGCCAGCTTCTTTTTATCAGAGGAGAAAGCCCACTGGATTTTGCTCAGGAACCCGTTATGGGCCTGGTCATGCGCGGCTAACAATTGGGTGACTTGCTGGACCTCGGCGGGGCTGAGTTTAGTCTGAACCGCGGCGGTGTCTTTCTGTAACTGGCTGAACTGAGATTCCCGCTGTTTGTAGTCTTTGGTTTGGGTTAAGTTTCCGAAAAACAGGCGCGAAACGGTTTTATCCGTCAACGCTGCCTGCACCGCATGGAGCGTTTCCAGTTCCTGCACCAACGCCTGGAGCGCATCCCATGGTTCGGCTTGTGGGGGCAGCAGTTCCTGTACCTGGTTGGCCACGGCTTGCGCCGAAGCTGGAACCTCGGTGAGCAGTTGGGTGAGTTTCTGGCGCTCGGCAAAGGTGTGCAGGTGGAAAGAACGGCGGTCGTTCCACGGGAAATCTGGGCTGAGCAGCAGCACCGCGTCTTGCAGGTAATGCAGCAGGCGCGGTCGCCATTCCTGCCAGGTAGAAGCGGTGAAGTGCAGGTAAATCCCCTCGGCGGGCAGATGCGGCGCACGCGGATTGCTGCGCAAATACAGTTCCTTGGGCGACCAGCCGCAGGTTTCGGTGTCAAAGAGGGCTTCCTTGAGGCTGTTCAGCCGTTCCGAGATTTGGTTGATCCGTCGGCTGGTTTCCAGGAACTGCCGCTCGGCCTGGATGTTGCCCAGGGCCACGTTCTGCCGCTGGTATTCTTCCACCTGCTCAATCTGGTGGCGTATTTTAGAGAACACGGCGGGGCGGTCCAGGTTCAAGTCGTGCACCAGCGCCGAGAACTGGTCTAGCCCGGTGGTGGACAAGCGCTGGTACACCACATCCAGAGCAGCGCGTTTCTGGCAGACTACCAGCACGCTTTTGCCCCGCGCCAGGTAATCAGAAACCAGGTTACAGATGAGCTGCGATTTGCCCGTGCCCGGCGGACCCTGCACCACTACGCTCTGGCCCGCTTTCACCTGCCGGAGCGCGGCTTCCTGCGAGGCATCGGCGTCGAAGGCGGTGAAGAGTTGCTGCTCCAGTTGGGCATGCGCCGGGTTCACCTCGGTTTGCGGCAGAAGCAGCTCCTCCAGTGACTCGGCGGGCGGGTTCTCCAGCAGGTCATCGTAATCCGCGAGTTGGTAAGAGCCGGCCTGCGGGAAAATACCCAGCACCGCCTCGGGCTGAAGTTTCAGTTGTCCGGGCTTCCAGGTTTTCTCCAGGTCTTCGCGTTTGTAGGCTTTAAACGGTTGCAGCGCGTCTTTCAGGAGTTCCTGGTTGAAGTTGACCTCCACGTTACTTTCCTTCAGCAGCTCATAGAGTTTGGTCCGGAACTGCAGGTCATCGGAAGGGAATTCGTCAAAATCCTCTTCCATGAGCGCCTCATCGGGGGCAAGGTTGAGGTAATGGGCGTAGGCCAGCAGGAAGCTTTTATTGAAGAAGGCGGGCGTGTCCTCGGGCCGGACTAACTGCCACTGGCGTTTCTCGTTCACGCGCAGTTCCACCGGGAAAAAAAGCAGCGGGCACCGCACCAGGGTGCCATCGGGGAAAGCGCCTTCCACGAAGGGCCAGCCCACAAACAGCTCCTTCGCTCCTCGCTCCTCCCAAATCATGTGCGCCCGCCGCTGAATGGTTTTCAGGCTTTTGGTGAGCGGCGCCAGAGCGGCATCGCGGGCATCGGCTACCTCGCACAAGGTGATGTTCTGTTTTCCGGCCAGCAGGTCTTTCACGTACTCGTACGCGGGGTTTTTATAGGCGAAGTCCAGGGCGTGCAGGTCCAGGTGCAGACTGGCCGAGGGCTTGAGCAAGACCAAGGACCGGTTAGAGCCACTAAGGTTCAGGAGCCGGCGCTGGTACTGTTTGAGCAGGTGCGGAAGAGACGTTGCGGGGTTGGTCATCTGGCAATGTGAGAATCAGAAATGAGGGTAAGCGAATGCCGGGGGCAAGCGGTAAGAAGTAAACTGCTTTCAAGGAGAAACGGTTACTTTCTGCCTTTGGTACAGCGCGCACCCACCCCGGAAAATTAAGGAATGTAGGCTGCATTACAAATCTGGGGAGCAGTGGGGACGGTGCCTTGCCGAAGATGGTATTCTGCAAGACGGTGATGAATGGATTACCCTGATGGGATATTTACCGAGATTTAGTCTTTGGGGAAAACACCGCTTGCGGCGGCAAAGGTGGGAAAAGGGCCACCACAAGGGATTGCCCCTACCTTACCGGGTTTTGGAAACATCGTTTTCTAGGAAAGGCACCCCATGACGGAAACCGTTTTAGGGGTATTTTCAGAAAATCGGCCCTAAAACGGATATCTAGCACAAATTCCAACTACTCCGCTCAGGACTGGATCAGACCAGCGGAAGCGAGATGCTGATGGTGGTTCCCTGGCCCGGGGCCGAGTCGATCTCAATGGTGCCGTTGAGCAGCTTGACCCGGTCATGGATGGATTTGAGGCCCATACCTTTGTGCATCATTTGGCTGTACACAAAGCCCTGGCCGTTGTCTTCGGCCTCCAGCACCAGCGCCCCGCGTTGCTCGCGCAGGAGAAGTCCGGCCTGGGTGGCGTTGGCGTGTTTCACGATGTTGTTGGTCAGTTCCTGCGCGATGCGGTAGACGGCCAATTCCAAGTGTTTTTCCAGGGGCGTGTGCAGGTTGAAGATCCAGCATTTCAGCTTTAGCTCCTTGCTAGCCAAGGTGGAACAAATGTCTTTGATGGCGGCCTCCAGCCCCAGGTCAGACAAAGGCGTGGGAATCAGTTCATGGGAGAGGGAACGCGTCTGCTGAATGGCCTTCTCCAGAATGTCGTCTGTTTTAGCGGCGGTTTCCAGTAACTGCCTGTTTTGCAGAATGTATTCATCCCGAAGAACCTGGCCCAGGTTCAGTTTGGCGGCGTACAGAAGCTGCGCGATGCCGTTGTGCAGCCCCTCGGCAATGCGGCGGCGTTCCTCGTCCTGGGTATTGAGAATGGCCAGCAGCAATTCCTTCTGTTGGTTCAGCCGGATGGTGAGGTTCTCTTCTTCCAGGCGCTGCATCTCCGTGATGTCCCAGTTCACGCCCAGCACTTTGGATGGGGTGCCGTCTGGCCCGGTCACCAGGGTGCCTTTCACCTTTTGGATTCTTACTTCCTGCTCAAGCTGAAGCCGCAGGGTCTGCTCAAAAGGCTGCGGATGCACCAGTAACGACTCCATGATTTCCCGCACAATGGGTTTGTCTTCCTCTACCACATATTCCAGGAACAGCTCGGGCCAGGAACTCTGCCCCTCTTCTATGCGCAGGAGCCGTAACAACCCCTCTGACCAGGCCAGCTTACCCGTGGCAAGGTCATACTCCCAACTGCCCATGCCTACCAGTTCCTCGGCCTGTTCCAGAATGTTCAGGTGCTTCCTGATCTGTTCCTCGGCCTGCCGCACGGCCGTGATGTCATGGGCAATACACAACACCGTTTCTACCGTGCCCTCAGAAGTAAATTCCGGCACCAGGCGCGCCAGCAGGTTGATCTCCCCCTCGGGGGTGATCAGATCACAGGCATGGTCCTTGGGTTGGCCGGTGGCGAACACCTGCTCCAGGCTGGCACTTAAGGGTTGGGCTACTTCTGGAGGAATGCCCATCTCCCGGTTGGTTTTGCCCAAGGCTGTCCCGCGAGCCAGCCCCAGCTTGGCCTCAAAACTGGAGTTACAATACACAAGGCGCGAGCCGGGCATCCAGCGGGAGATGAGGCTGGGCATGTTCTCTACTAATAGCTGAAACTGCTCCTGCTGCTTCTTGATTTCTGCCCGGGCTTTTACCCGTTCTGTGACATCAAAGTACAGGACAATGAGGCCCGTGGCGGTGGGCATGGTGTTGTAAAAGAACCATTTCTCTTCCTGGGGCGAGTTAACCCGCTGCAGAATCTGTTTTCTCTCTGCTAAGGCGGTGCGGATGATCTGCCCGATGTCGGTATCGCGGTTTTCCGGGAACACCTCAAAATAAGACTTTTCCTGCACGTCTTCCGGGCGCTTGCCCCAGGTGTCATAGGCCTTGCGGTTGGCGTACCTGAACCGGAGTTGGTCATCCAGCTCAAAGCATACTTCATTGATGGAGTTGAGGATAAGATCAGTGCGGATCTGGTCCGTGATGTCATGGATGGTCCCCATGAACTTGACCGGGTTTCCTTCCGCGTCACAGATCACGGCGCCTTTGCCTTCAATGTACCGCAACTGCCCGTTAGGCCAGTAAATACGCCTGATATAGTGGTACGGCTGCCTGTTTTCCAGGGCTTGGATCAATTTTGCCCTGATGTGGGGAACGTCTTCTGGGTGGGTGATGCTGTCTACCCAGTCCAGCGTGGGCTCCAGCGCCTGCGGCGCATGCCCCAGCAGCCGGAACATCTCATCTGAGAAGCGCATGGCCATGGTCTTGACATCGGCTTCGTAACTGCCGGTATGGCCCACCGCCTCGGCTTGCCGAAGCAGGGCTTCGTTGGCTTCCAGTTTTTCCTGGGCCTGGCTTTGCTCAGTGATGTCTTGCATGGTGCCGTACACCCGTTGCTTCTGGCCCTGGGCATCTACATGAAGAACTGAGCGGAGGTGTACCACCCTGATCTGCCCATCTGCCCGAATGATGCGGTAGACGTTGTCAAAATCAACGTGGGTTTGGTAAAACTTCTCTAGGGCGGCATCAAACCGGGCTCTGTCTGCGGGGTGAATGAACGAGTTGAATTTCTCAAAGGAGACCGGTTCGCTTTGCGGCTCCAGCCCGAGGATGCGGTACATCTCGTCTGACCAGACCAGGTCGTCCTGCGGCAGCTCTGCCTCAAAACTGCCTATGTGGCCAATGGCCTGGGCTTCTTTCAGGCGGCGCTCTTCCTGTTTCAGCTGCTGCTGAATATACAGGGCGTGGTCCAGCCCTACCTGTAGGGCATTCCGCTCCCGGGTAAGGTCTCTGAACGCTTCCTGTTCTTTCACCAGCGCCGTTACGTCGGTGACTTTATGGATAATGTAGAGCACTTCCCCTCTCTCGTTCAGCACGGGCACATTCACGGGTTTCCAGTGCTTTTCTTCAAAACCACCTCCTAAAGCCATGGGCTTTGGCACATCATAATGCTGAATGGGCATCTGGTGCGGCTTCCTGGTTTTCAAGACCCGCTGAAGAGAGGCATGCAGGTTTTGAACGGAGTTGGCTTCTGGGGTAGCGGGATTATCCGGAAAGGCATCAAATATGTATTTCCCCGGAAGGTCTTCCCGCTTACGTAGTGTAGCCGCGAGGTAAGCATCAGTGACTAAGTGGATTTTCAGGTCAGGGGTCAGGACGAGGTACGGGTCAGGCGCCGCCTGAAAAATCAGTTGCAGAACCGCTGTTTCCGCTGGATGCTCCCCTGTCATTTCTTCGTGCCTCATAACTCGCGTTCTCCTATAGTTCCTTACGTCCGGTAATCCTCGCCCCTTTGCTGGGTGCACACCTGCCACTGAGAGAGCACAGAAAAGTCCTACCTCTTCCCCAACACGCCCCGTGCCCACCGGCAGGCAAGTGGAATACGTTTTGTTCCAGAAAGTAATGACGCTATTCCTTTTAACGCAAGCAAAGCATCGGTTTAAACCAATAATTCAGTACTTATACCAATGGGATTATTATTGGTGGGTTTTGGGGCCTTTTTCCTGAAAAGACCCTTAAAACGGCGCTGGCTCGGGAAAAAAGCGGAACGGGACCAACCATTCTCTTCGGGCGGTAGAACCTGCGCGGCGAGATGCCTGCCGCTGGCAACCCGGAAGTTAGTGGGTGCTCAGGTACGCCTGCATTTTCTGGAACTTGGCTTCGTCCAGAATCTTGATTTTGCGCAGCTCCTCCACGTTGGGGTACGGGCCGTGCTGCGTGCGGTAACTGATGATGGCTTTGGCCAATCCGTACCCGATGTAGGGGTGCTGCCGAAGCTCGTCAAAGGTGGCGGTGTTGAGGTTGAGCCGCCTGGGTTCAAACGCCTTCCCGATGAAGCTGTACTTCCGGACGCTGTCCACCACCTCCGGGGCCAATCCGTAGACCTCCGCCACCTGCTCCACAGAATGGAAGCCGCCCATCTTGTCCCGGAACTTCACGATGCGCGCCGAGAGCGTGCTGCCGATGCCTCTGATCTGCTTCAGCTCCGTGGTATCGGCGGTGTTCAGGTCAAACGGCTGCAGCTCCCACCGCTTGCGCGGATACTCCGTTTTAGCCCTGTTTTCCGGAAAAGCGCCTGAAAACAGCCGGTATTTGGCATAGGTGCGGGCGTACCCGGGACTCTCATCGGGCAGGGCGATGTAGGGGTACCATTGCTGGAAGAGCGAATCTGGCAGGCCGTAGATTTTCTGTAGCTGGGCTTTGCTTTTGAAGTCGCCGGCCTTGGCGCGGTAGTTGAGAATGCGCTGCGCGATGTATTTGTTCAGGCCCAATTCCTGCCACTGCGCCACGGTAAGCTCGTTGGGATTGAACCGGTACAGTTTGATGGGCTTGCGCCGGTACGCGTAGGTTCTCTCCGCTTTCACCTCAGCTGCCTGGCTGTCCAGCTGCACCACTAGGCTATCCAGGATTTGCTGGTCGGTGGTGGGGTCATAGGGAACATCGTCCTGGAAAAAGAGAAATGGTGCCGCCAGGAGCACCACCATCAGAAAAATCAGGATGAAAAACTGCTTCAGCTCCCGCTGGGAGAACGAAAAATACTCCTGAAGGGCGCGAAGCAGACGGTTCAGCATAGAGGCTTTTTACGGAGAAACTGCAGGGCTAAGTTTTTCTATTTCAATGGCTTTTACGCTCTAGGCTAAATTATTTTCAATGTACTCTATTTTACTTTATTATAGTTTGCTTGATGATCGCTTCGCTTGCGTTTACGAGTGCTCCAATTTTCCTCTAAAGGCAAGACTTTCTTCTTGTTGAGCCAACGCTTTTCTACTTGCTCCTTTATGGCCCTCTATGGCGCGGAAGTTACTTCCGTGCCTTTCCTTTTCTTTCTTAAGCTATTAGCGTTGAGCCACCAGCCCGGCCCGCCGTTGTTGGTGTTCTCACCAAGGGCCAAGTGAACTACCCTTAAGCAGAGATTCCCCCTTTGAAGGGGGCGAAGGGGGATGTTTACACCCGCTGACCCATTTCCTTTCGACTCCGCCGATCTTGTCTTTCGCCGTTGTTGGTGTTCTCACCAACGACCTCTACTGCCGCTCCGGTTAGCTATCCGTCATTACTCTCCACTTCTTTGTTGCCAAGCCTTGTGGCTGCAGATGCGATCTGCCCGCGTTTGTCACTTTTCTCCTGGATGAGAAAAGTAACCAAAAGAATCATGAAGAAAAGAAACTCGCTGACGCTCAGACAGTCTTTTCTTCAATAAAAAGTACCACCTGGCAACCGTCCTCTGTTGCATAGGGAGCGTGGGTCATTGCTGCTTGTCACGTTCTTGCGTGCGCTGTCTCAGCACTGGGCTACGCATGCGGCCCAGTACTGAGACAGCGCAGGAGGATACAGGGATTGGGAACCGCTGCAATGCCTGTATCCTCCTGCGGACGGGGTGATACGAATCTGGGTATTCTCGCTTTGGTTGGGTTGAGAAACTTCTTACTGCTTTGTCCCTGATTGCCTTGGATAGGTTCTCTATTGGTCTAACATAGAACGGCCCTCCTGCAGTTTGCGGGAGGGCCGTTCTATGGGCTGTTTATATCTGCTCTGCCACAATGGCGATGCTTTCTTTGAAGGTGCGGGGCTGGTAGCCTAGCTGGGTTTTGGCTTTGGTGATGTCGAAGCCGGTGCGGGGTGGGCGCTTGGCGGGTTGTGAGAAGATGGAACCGTCTACTTCCTCAATCAGGGACTTGTCTAAATCGAAGTACTCGGCTACCTGAATGGCCATCTGGTAGGGAGTCAGTAACTCCTCGCCGGAGATGTTGAAGATGCCTTGGGCATCGTGTTTGGCGGCGAGCCAGCAGCCTTGGGCTAGGTCCTCGGCGAGGGTGGGCGTGCGGAGTTGGTCGTTGACAACTTTGATCTGCTTCCCTTGTTCCAGACTGCCTTTCACCCACAGCACAATGTTGGAGCGGCCGTACTCATGCACAATGCCAAACACCAGGACGGTGCGCAGAATGGCCCATTTGCAGGCGGCGTTCTTCACCAGTTCCTCAGCGGCCAGTTTGCTCTGGCCGTAGAAGTTGACCGGTGCGCCTTCGGCTTCCTCGGTATAGGGGCCGTTTTCGCCATCGAAGATGAAATCGGTGGAGACGTGAATGAGGTGCACGCCGTGCCGCTCAGAGGCGCGTACAAGGTTCTCCACCGCGTCTACGTTCTGCTTCCAGCATTCCTCGCGCTGGCTCTCGCAATCGTCTACGTTGGTCATGGCGGCCGTATGGATGATGTGCGTGGGCTGGGTTTCGGCGATGACCTGCTCTACCTGCTCTGCGTTGGTCACGTCCATGGCGGCGAAGGCCACGTGTGGGTACAGCTCGGCCAATTTGTTCTGGCCTCTGGACGAAGCAATCAGTTTGATGTTGGGCTCAGTGTGGAGCAGTCCAATCAGCTTTTGTCCCAGCAAACCATTGGAACCGGTAATGAGGAGGGTCTTCATATATGAGGTTTATTCGTAGCGGTAGCCGTACAATTTAGTAATTTTCTTTTTAGACAGCTTCTTGGCGGTCACCGTCATCTTGATGTCCTGGGTGGGCCGATCGCGGTAGTCTTTGGGCAGCTCCGCGATTTTATCGATCACCGACAGGCCGTCAATCACCTGACCGTACACCGTGTATTGGCCGTTCAGGAACGGCACGCCCTCATGGTTCTCCACCAGGTAAAACTGGGAGCCGCTGGATTCCCGTTTGGGGTTCATCTGATCGCCCATTCGGGCGGCGGCCAAGGCCCCGTAAATGTGTTGGTGGTGCGGCAGAATCTCCGCCGGAATGGTCGCTTCCGGACCTCCGGCTCCGTCATTGCTTGGATCGCTGTCTTTGGAGTTGGGATCTCCGCCCTGGATCATGAAATCCTTGATCACGCGATGGAAGGTGGTGCCGTCATAGAATTTCTGCTTCACCAGTTTCAGGAAGTTCTCGCGGTGCTTGGGCGTGTCTTCAAACAGAACCAACCGGATGGTGCCCTGCGGGGTAGCGATGGTGACCAGATAATCCTTTTTGCTTTTCTTCTGGGCAAATGCCGTGGTACCTAGCAGCACCAGCAAAGCCAACAAGTACAAAGTCTTTTTCATGGGTGTTTTTAGAAAAACGGGGCCAAAACAGCAATTTCAGCTATTCTGACTCCGTCAACGCTACTATGCTTTCTGGTCTTTGATGGATTGCAGGATGCGGTCCCCGCCCTGGCTCAGGACGGCGTGCGCCAGTTGCTCCCCCATCGCCTCGGCCTCGGCCGAAGGGCGGGTCAGTTCCTCCACAATCAGCTCTTCGCCGTCCAGACTGATGATGCCGGCCCGTAGGGTGAGGTTATCGTCCTCAAGGGTCGCCAGGGCGAAGGACGGAATGCTGCAACCGCCTTCCATGGTGCGCAGGTACGCGCGTTCGGCCAGCAGGCAAAGATGGGTAGGCTTGTGGTCCAGAGCCAGCTTCAAATTCAGCTTGCGCTCCAGCGGCAGGGTTTTGGCGCACTCAATGGCTACGCTACCCTGACCGGCGGCCGGAATAAACTTATCCAGAGGCAGATGCTGAGAGACCATGTGGTCGTACTGCATGCGGGTTACCCCGGCGAAAGCCAGCAGAATGGCATCGTATTGGCCGTCTTTCAGCTTCTGGATGCGCGTCTGCAGGTTGCCCCGGCACTCGGCGGTGATCACGTTGGGGTAAAACCGCTTCAGCATGGACCGGCGGCGCGTAGAAGACGTCCCGATGACCTGTTGTCCTTCGCCCAGTTTAAATAAAGGGTCAAAGGAGATGACCACGTCGTGCACCTGCTCACGCTCCATGAAGGCCAGTAGTTCCAGATCCTCGGGGATGGTAGATTGTACGTCTTTGGCGCTGTGCACGGCAATGTCAATGGCACCGGTGCGCAGGCTTTCCTCCAGTTCTTCGGTGAACACGCCTTTTGCGCCTATTTTATCCAAAGACCGGTCTAACACGAGGTCTCCTTTGGTGGTAATGGTGATGATCTCCACCTCCATGCCGCTGGCACGCAGGGTATCGGCGACGTGATGGGCCTGCCATAAGGCCAGGCGGCTGCCACGGGTCCCGATCCGGATGGGAGACGTTGGTTGGGTTGTTTCCATGTTCTCTACTTACGCCACTGGCCTGATGAGCTGGGCAATCTGAATGGAGGTATTTAAAAACGTGATTTTAGGGTGCGCATTCCGTTCAATGTGGTAATGCGCCTCGTTTAATTCATGGGAGACCTGGGCACCGTTGCCCTGGTGAATGAGCTTTGCGAATTTTTGCACGAAGTCCAGCTCCGGCGGCGGCAAAAAAACGATCAGCTTGCTGTCTACGCCGTACAGCAGCACTTTTCTCAGCAAACCCAGGGCAAACTGCAGAAAGTTCTTCTGGTTCTCGCGGCCCAGTTTCTGGAAATCTTCGCTCTGCTCCAGCACGCCGTCAAACTTGTGGTTGTAGCAAAGGCGCATCCAGCTCAGGAAGAAGGTGAAGTAATCAGAGGTCATTTCCTGGCTCAGCACCCGGGCGGCCTGTAAGTTGCCTTCGGCGAGTTGCACCACCTGGTAAGCGCGTTCCCGCTCGGTGCCCTGCTGCTCCACCAGATATTGAATGACTTCCTCATCGGTAAACGTCCGCACTTTCACCAATTGGGTCCGGGACAGGATGGTGGGCATGATCTTGTCTGAGGCGTTGCTCACGAGCAGAAACACGGTGGCAGCCGGCGGCTCTTCCAGCAGTTTCAGGAGAGCGTTGGCGGCGCTGGCGTTCATGAGCTCGGGCAGCCAGACCACAATCACCTTGTATTTCGCCTCAAAGGCTTTCAGCGAAGTCATGCGCACCAGCTCACGGCTCTCTCCTACCGGAATGGTACCCTGCTTGTTCTCCGCGCCAATGAACTGCATCCAGTCGTTGAGAGTTTGGTACGGGCTATCGCTCAGGAACGCGCGCCACTGGGTCACAAAGTTCTTGCTCAGGGCATCCTGGTCTTTCACTTTGGTCACCGGCATCACGAAGTTCAGATCCGGGTGAATGCGCTTGCTGATTTTGTTGCAGCTGGGGCACACGCCGCAGGAATCCTGGGGCTGCGGGTCTTCGCAGTTCAGGTATTGAGCATAAGCCAGCGCCAGGGCCAGGTTGGCACTTCCCTCAGAACCTAAAAAAAGCTGGGCGTGGGCCACGTGCTGGGCTTTGACGGAATTGAGCAGCAGCTGCTTGGTTTCCTGGTGGCCGTAAATCTGGGAAAACTGCACGTATGAGAATTACTTTTTTGAAACGAAGCCCGAGAATAGCTCCTTCTCCGGCAATTGTCTGTAAAGATAACGGCGGCGGACGGTTTTTGCCCTACTTTTCAGAAAATAGAGTAAAAACCGACCGCCGCCGCAGAAAGCTTTTTTGTGGTCTTTACCCCGATGTGCTTTCGGCCTCGGTTTCCCAGGGGCGGGACGGTTGAGTGACCTCAAACACGTGTCTGTACATCTGGCGCTCATCCTCTGACAGGGCAATTCCCCGGCGGCCCAACACGGCCTCGGCTACCTCATAGAATTTGTTCAGTTTGAACGTCTGCTGTTCGGCTCCGCTGCCCCAGGTAAACGAAGGAATAAAGTTAGGCGGATACCCGGCCCCAAACACATTGGCTCCCACGCCCACCACCGTACCGGTATTGAACATGGTGTTGATGCCGCATTTGGCGTGATCGGCCATGATGGTACCGCAGAACTGCAGACCGGTGTCTACCATTTTCTCCTGCGCGTGGCTCCAGAGCCGCACGTTGGAGTAGTTGTTCTTGAGGTTGGACGTGTTGGAATCTGCCCCGAAGTTGCACCACTCCCCCACCACGGAATTGCCCAGGAACCCGTCATGCCCTTTGTTGGAATACCCGAAGAACACGCAGTTACTGATCTCGCCGCCCACTTTGCAGTACGGCCCCACCGTCACGTCGCCGCGCATCTTGCCGCCCATGTTGATCACGCTCTCCTCCAAGATGGCAAACGGCCCCCTGATCACGGTTCCTTCCTGCACCTGCACGTTCTTGCCAATGTAAATGGGTCCGTTCTCGGCGTTCAGAATGGCCGCTTTGAAAATGACGCCTTCCTCAATGAAGATATCCTCCGGTTTATACGCCACCGTGTGCGGATCTGAGATGGGCTGGCTCACGCGCCCGTGGGTCACCAGTTTGTAATCTTCCCTGATCTGCGGACCGTTTCCCTTGAAGATATCCCACAGGTTCTGCACCACGGCGTGGGCCGGCAGCTCCACCTGCCTTCTTTTGGAGGTGTTGTGCTGATAGACCTCCTCAATGGTTCTCAGCTCCAGATGATCGGCGTTGAGCGCCACCAGAATATCGTCATAGAACAGAGTTCCGCCCACGGGCAACTCCCTGATCTGCTCAAACAAGTCCGCCGTGGGGCAGACGGCACCATTCACGTACAGATTTGGCCCGCCGTCCAGGTGCTGCGGAAACTTGCCTTGCAGGTAGCTTTGCGTAAGGTAAGAAACCACCTCCTGCGTCATCGTCTGCCACTTCTGGGCAATGGTCATGATCCCGATCCGGATGTCGGCCACGGGTCGCGTGAACGTCAAAGGGAGCAGGTTGGCCCGCAGCTGCGGGTCATCAAAGAGAATGATGTTCATAAGGCGAAAATAAAAAAGTCTCCCTGAAACTCAGGAAGACTTCTGTACGGGAAAAACCGTCAATACGCTTATTTTTTGTAACGCTGCTTGAACTTGTCAATACGTCCGGCAGTATCCACGTAGATGTTTTTACCGGTGTAGAACGGGTGCGAAGCAGAAGAAACCTCCACTTTAACCACGGGGTACGTCTTGCCGTCTTCCATGGTGATGGTCTCATTGGAGTTCATGGTAGAACGGGTGATAAATTTAAAATCAGAGGAAGTGTCCTGGAAAACTACTTCTCTGTATTCAGGATGAAGGTCCTTTTTCATTATTCTATATTTTTAACTACGGATTTCTGGAATAGGACTGCAAAAGTAGGGCATTCGCCGCACATTTAAAACCATTTGCCTGAAATATTTTCAAAGATACTACTTTGCCGCGACCTGCACCGCACGTTTGGCGATTATTTTGGTAATTTAGCCCGCAAACAGCAACCACCATGGTCTTTACACTAGAGAACCGCATCCTGGACCACTACCAGATCTTACAGAAAATCAAGCGCATGGCGTTTGAAATCTACGAGCAAAACTTTGAGGAGAAAGAACTGGTGCTGGCCGGCATCCATGAGAACGGCTATTTTCTGGCCCAGCGGCTGGCTCAGGAACTGCGCGAAATCTCTCCCCTGGAAATCCGGCTGATGGGGATTGAACTGCACAAAACCGAACCCCTGGCCCACGACATCGTCATCACCCCTGCCCTGCCCTCTTTGACAGACACCACCGTCATTCTGGTAGACGATGTCCTGAACACCGGCAAAACCCTGGCCTACACGCTGCGCGAGTTCCTGGACAAAGACTGCAAAAAGCTGGAGATTGCCACGCTCATCAACCGGCACCACACGCGGTATCCCATCTCCTCTACCTACACCGGCTATTCTCTGGCGACTACGCTGCGGGAGCACATTCGGGTAGTTTTGGCGGAGGATGAATGGAATGCGTATTTGTTATAGGTCGTTTTAGAGTTGTTTTCGGGAAATAAGCCTTAAAACGCCTTTGAGAATTGTCTTCTTGTTGCGCATGTAATTGGCTGCGGATGAGCCTAGCTTTACCTATACAAGAATTTTAGGGTGCACGCATTCCGTTCGTGCTGGCGGAAGGCCGCTGTTGGCGTGGGTGCATGCGCTGGGTTGTTGCATAGCTGCCCTCCGTGCGCTCACGGCCGCGAGGCCCCGCCTTCCGGCCTCGCGCTGTACCAGCTTCCTTTGCTCCCTGCGGTCGCAATGCCTGCGGCACCGGAACCTGCTTAGGCGCTCAACCGAAAGGCTGGAAACGGAAATGCGCAGGCTAATTAGAAAGCTTCTGTTTCTTCCTGGTTCAAGTCTGTGACTTGGACCCAACATGACAGGCAGTTTGTAACTGCAGTGGGTATAACAAAGATTAAAGCAGAGATTTCCCCTTTGAAATCGGGGAATGAGGTGTTTACGCCTGCCGATCTTGGCGAACCTGTTATTTACAATTGTAGAGACAAGGCATGCCTTGTCTCTGTCTCCTCCCGCAAAACGGCACCCATGAAAAAGGGCACCCACAAGAGGCGCCCCTACATTCTACGGCCTTAAGGCAATTGGTTAATCTACCTGCCTTTAGACAGACTACCAACCCATCTGCCGTTGTTGGTGTTCTCACCAACAACCAAATCAAACTCTCCCGCTGCTACTGCCTCATCAAGACATTTTAAGCCTGTTTTCCAAAAACGAGGCTTAAAAAGGCAAGCCGGTTCTGCGGCCTTAATTAGCCGGAGCTAACGTGTCTGGCACTGTTTGGGTGGACTGGACGGGTGTATTACCGGTGGGTTGTTTTTTACTGTCTTGCTTTTGCTCGAGCTTCTGGAGCCGTTCCTGGCGTTGTTGCTCCCGTTCTTTCTGCTTGGCGTCACGCTTGGCTTTCCGCCGGAAGAACCCGTTGAGTAGGATGCTGTGCTGCAGACTTTCCATGTTGGCGTCCAGTTTATCGGTGCCGGCTTCCAGGTTCTGCATGGTCATTTGCAGGTCCAGGGCAAACTGCTCGTCGTTGAGCAACACGCCCAGGGCGTTGTTGTTGGAGCCGAGCTTGTCTGAGGTGGTGCTCAGCTTTTTCGTGATCTGATTGGTGGTGGCCATGACCTCCTCCAGTTGCGCCATGGTGGATCGCAAGCGGTTAAACGTGACCGTATCGGTGAGCAGGTCATCGGCCAGGCCGCCCTGGGTGTTCAGCTTGTTGGAGAACTGGGCCAGCGCCTGCGACGCCCGCACGCTGGTTGCCGAGGTCCGTTGCAGGTTGGCCAGAATGGCCTGGAAGTTCTTGGATAGCTCGTCATCGGTGAGCAGGGCACCGGCCAGGCCCTCGCCGTTCGCTAAGCCGGAGCTCAGCTTTTTAAAATCGGTGGTGATGGCCACCAGGTTCTTGTTGTTTTCCTGGAAAGTCGCCATCATTTCCTCGGTGCTGAGCTGCGCTTCCGTAGAAAGCCGGTCACCGGGCTGAATCACTGGCATCTGGGGAGTACCGCCGTACAGCACAATAGCCTTGTTCCCGATGAAACTCTCTGAGCCGATCTTCGCTTTCACGTCCTTCCGGATGTATTTCTGCGATTCCTCGGTGATGTCCATGGTGATGGCCACCTGCGAGGGGCCTTCAAAGGCAATGCTCTTGACCACACCCACCCGAACACCCGAGAAAAGCACCTGGTTGCCTATCTTAAGGCCGGTCACGTCATCAAACACCGCCGATACCTGAATGGTCTTGGTGAATCGTTTCTGCTGGCCGCCCAGGACAAAGATCCCGACCACCAGAATCACCAGGGCCAGAAACACGAAAACTCCTACTACAACGGCTCGCCTATTTTCTACTGCACTCATTTAGTCTATGAAATTGTAATCATGAAATAATCTTACCCGTTCATCCTGGGTATTGAACACCTCGTCAAACGTGCCCTGGCGCTGAAATTGCCCGTCCAGGAGCATGACCACGCGGTCGCCCACGTCTTTGGCGCAGGTCAGGTCGTGGGTGATGATGATGGAAGAGGTGTGAAAGCGACTCTGCACCTCGTTGATCAGGTTGTTGATGTCTATGCAGGTGATGGGGTCCAAACCGGCGGTGGGTTCATCATAGAGCATGATCTCGGGTTGCAGGATGAGCGTGCGCGCAATGCCAATCCGTTTCCGCTGCCCGCCGGAGAGCTCAGACGGCATCTGGTTGATGGTCTGGGAAAGCCCCACCGCGTCCAGCACAATCTCCACCATGCGGTCCACCTCGGCCCGGGTCATGTCGCGGCGGTTGCGCACCAGCGGGAACTCCAGGTTCTTCCGGATGGTCATGCTGTCATACAGGGCGCTGTTCTGGAACGAGAACCCGATTTTCAGGCGCAGCTGGTCCAGATCGCGGGGCTTGAGTTTGCTTACCTCCTGGCCCAGCACGTTCACCAGGCCGGTATCGGGCTTGAGCAACCCGGAGATGATCTTAATCAACACCGATTTTCCGGTACCGGATTTTCCCAGCACCACCAGGTTCTCGCCCTTATATAAATCCAGGTCCACGCCCCGCAGCACGTGCAGATCCCCGAAGGATTTCACTAACCCCCGGATGCTGATCACCGAGTTGCTTCTGTCTATGACTGGTTCTTGCTTCTTCATGGCCTGGCTTTTTAGAGGTAACGGAGCGCCGTAATCACCTGCAAGGATAACAACTCCTCAATAAACACTAAAAACATAGCCGTTACTACGGAAGAGTTGGCCGCTTTGCCTACGCCTTCGGTCCCTTTTGACGAGTGATAGCCTTTGTAGCAGCCCACCACGCCAATGGTAAAACCAAACAACGCCGATTTAATCACCGAGGAAAAGATGTCCAGGAAGGTGATGGCGTCAAAAACCTGGGTGAAGTACGTGGTGAAGCTGGTGCCCTCGTTTGCGTTCACATTCAGGAAAGCGCCCAGCAACGCCACCAGCATGGTGTACATCATGAGCGCCGGAATCATGAACGTGGTGGCCAGCACGCGGCTCACCACCAGAAACTTGAATGGGTTGGTGGCAGACACTTCCATGGCTTCAATCTGCTCGGTCACTTTCATGGAACCCAGCTCGGCACCAATCATGGACCCGATGCGGCCCGCGCCAATCAAGGCCGTCACCAAGGGGGCCAGCGCCCGCACAATGGCCAAAGACACCAATGAAGGCAGCCAGGAAGTCGCCCCGAACTCGGCCAACGAGGGCCGGGACTGGTTCATGAACACAATGCCTATGATAAAACCGGTGAGGGAAATGAGCGGCAATGATTTCACACCAATCTCAAAACACTGCCGGATAATCTCCTTGAACTCATACGGCGGAAGGAAGACTTCCTTGAAAAAACGACCTATAAACGCGGCGATGTTGTACAGCTCCGTAAAAATCCGGCTCAACCTGCTGGAGAATGCCTGCGCACGGGGCCGTCTTACCGGCTTGTCCTCATCATTATGAAACTTCATTTACTATCCTTGTTTTCATCTTCGGTACTCTATAGCGGATAGACTACCTGTCAGGTGCTGTCAAAAGCGGCAACACCGGGGCTGGGCTCGGGCGTATTTTCTGCCTTTACGCAACCGGCCTGGTTTCGGCTTACCCGTCAACGGGAGAACGTCCGTTTTCCGCCTGTTTTCCAAAAACAAGGCCCAAAACCGGAAACCAGCCCGAAGGCCTGCCTACTCCTGTTGCCCAAAACGCCTCCCAATGGGTTTCATTGGGGCAGCCACGACAAAATTACATCAAAAACCCTGATGACCTATTAAAAACGTGCCGGAGTTGGGGGAAGTCAAACGCGAACGCCCGGGGTAAGGGCTTCGGGCAGAAACAACTTACAGGAATTTCCGGCCTGCCGAGCCCCTGGAGCGGGCGGAAAGCAACTGGCGCGGGTTTCCTTTTCTTTGAACTGCCGTACACACGTAGTATCATTGTTGCCACTTACGTTCAACTCCTATACCGCCCTTGCCGCATGAAAATCTGTTTCGCCTCCAACAACGCCCATAAGTTAAAAGAAATCCAGCAACTGCTGGGGCCGCCTTTTGAGCTGGTCAGCTTAGAAGCCCTGGGCTGCACGGAGGAACTGGCCGAAGACCAGGACACCCTGGAAGGCAACGCCCTGCAGAAAGCAGCTTACGTGTGGAAGAAATACCAGGTGCTCTGCTTCGCCGATGATACCGGACTGGAAGTGGAGGCGCTGAACAACGAGCCCGGCGTTTACTCGGCGCGGTACGCCGGTCCCGAGCGTGACAACCAGGCCAACATGCAGAAAGTGCTGGATGGCCTGCAAGGCCAGACCAACCGCAAAGCCCGGTTCAGAACCTCCATCGCCCTCATTCTGGAGGAAGGTGAGCAGCACCTGTTTGACGGCATTGTGGAAGGGCACATCATAGAAGCCGCGCGGGGCACGCAAGGGTTCGGCTACGACCCCATCTTCGTGCCCGAGGGCCAGGACCGCACCTTCGCGGAGATGGACAGCCAGGAGAAAAACCAGATCAGCCACCGGGGCCGGGCCGTGCAGCAACTGGTGTCTTTTCTGCAGCACCGCTACGTGCAAACGGGCACCTAAGGGCTTTTCCGGCTTTGGGGCCGTTTTCATGAAAACAGCCCCAAAGCCGGTGGAATTACTCCCTTTCCATCCGCAGAGCGGACATCGCTGAAATTCTTTACTCGCTGCATTAGGCTTCGTGGTCACAAAAGCGTAATTTTGCACCCCGTAAACCATACGTATTTATGCATCAAAAGCCGTTCATTGTAGGAATTACGGGAGGGAGCGCATCAGGGAAAACTACCTTTCTGAGCAGATTACTGGCTTCGTATGCACCTGAGGAGATTTGCCTGGTTTCTCAGGACAACTATTACCACGACCGCGACAAACAGTTCATAGACGAGAACGGCTTTCATAACTTTGATCTGCCCAGCTCCATTGACAGCGCGGCCTACGCCCACGATATTCTTCAGCTGAGCAAAGGCGAAACCGTTCACCGCCAGGAGTACACCTTCAACAATCCCAACATCGTGCCGCGCCAGCTGGAGTTTAAACCGGCGCCCATTGTGGTAGTGGAGGGCATCTTCGTGTTTTACTTTGAGGAGGTGGCCAAGCTGCTGGACATGAAAGTGTACATAGACGCCAAGGAGTACATCAAGCTGCAGCGGCGCATCCTGCGCGACAAAGTGGAGCGCGGCTATGATCTGGACGATGTATTGTACCGCTACACCAACCACGTGGCGCCCACGTACGAGAAGTACATCAAACCCTTCAAGAACGATGCCGATGTCATCATCCCCAACAACCGCAACTTTGAGGTGGGCCTGGAAGTGCTGGTGACGTACCTTAACTCCAAAATCAGAAAATAACCTTTTTCAAAATGAAAGGGCACTTATCAAAAGCCTCTGCTGTTCACCCCACAGCAGAGGCTTTTGTTTTATTTCAAGAATCCTCTACCTTTGCTTATAGAGATGAAACCCGGGCACTACATACAACGTAATTGGCGGCTGCTGTTCACCAGCATTGCCTTGCTGTTGGCGCTGACTGTGAACCACAGAGCGCTGCCGGCGTATGCCCACGCCCCCGCGTCACCGGCCGAGAAAACGGCGGTGCACAAGCAGGGCCGCGACGCGGAATCATCGGTGGTGAAACAGAAAGTCTCTTTTGAGGCCACCACTTCCTTCGTAGATTTTCAGCTTGCCGAGCCGGCCCCTTTCCTGCGCCTCACCTTTGTGACCCCGGTGCAGCAGGTGGTGCACGCCTCTCTGGGTACTCCCTACTGGGCTTTCCTGCTCCAGAAAGTAGCCACGCAGCCCATTTCGCCCAACGCCCCCTAACGGCTTACTCCCGGAGAACCCCGCGTTTTAAGCCCGTTTCCGGAAAAACCCTGCATTTCCTTCGGACAACTTTGATCTCCTGGCCAGCTTCTTTCTGACGAGGGCGGGCCCGTCAAGTTTGTCCTGTATTGCTTATATTCTTCCTTTCATTTTTTATTCATCTATTCATTACCAATGCGTAACAAAGGTTTTATCCTGGTATTGACGGTCATTGTATCGGCGTTGTGCCTTTACTATCTGTCGTTCTCCCTGGTCTCCAAGGGCGTTGAAGAAGACGCCACCACGTTTGCCACCACCAACGGCACCGTAGACCATTACAAAAGACAATCGTATCTGGACTCTGTCTGGAAAGCTCCGGTGTTCAACTTCCTGGGAGCCGAGTACACCTACCAGCAAGTGAAAGAAAGCGAGCTGGGCCTGGGCCTGGACTTGAAAGGCGGAATGCACGTAACCCTGGAGGTTTCTCCGGTGGAGATCATCCGCGCCATGGCCGGCAGCCGCAGAGATCCGGCGTTTGAGCAGGCACTTACCCGGGCTCAGAAGTTACAGGCCACCAGCCAGGAGAACTTCGTAGACCTGTTCTACCGCTCTTACCGCGAGATTCAGCCTAACGCCAAGCTGGCTTCTATCTTCGCCAACAGCACTACCCGTAACCTGAACTACAACTCTACTGATAAAGAGGTCCTCACTGTCATCAACAAGGAAGTAGATGACGCGGTAGCCCGTTCTTTCAACATCCTGCGCACCCGTATTGACAAATTCGGGGTGAACCAGCCCAACATCCAGCACCTGAAAGGCACCAACCGGATTCAGATTGAGCTGCCCGGCGTAGACAACCCAGAGCGCGTGCGTAAACTGTTACAAGGAACCGCCAACCTGGAATTCTGGGAAGTTTGGAGCATCCAGGACTATGGTCCTTATTTCACGCAGCTGAACGACTACCTGGTGAAGCAGGAAGCCGCTAACAAACTGAAAGGTGCCGCCGCTCCGTCTGCCACCCTTGCCTCTGCTGCTGACACTTCTGCCACTGCCCTGACCGGTGCTGCGGCCAAAGACACGTCTGCCCTGGCTGCCCAGTTAAGCAAACCCGCTGACAGCGCTGCCGCCAAGAAAGACTCTATCAACCCGAACCAAAGCTCCCTTTTAGCGCGTCTGTTCACAACGCTGCCTAACGGCTTAGGATCTAACGTGCGTGACACCGCCAAAGTAAACGCCTTGTTTGCCAAACAGGAAGTAAGAGCGTTGTTCCCGCAAAACCTGAAGTTCCTGTGGGGCGTGAAGCCGATTGTGGCCAATGATGGCGCTGAGTTCCTGGAACTGTACGCCGTGAAAAAAGGCCGTGAAGGCAAAGCTCCTCTGACCGGTGAGTACATCTCAGATGCCCGTCAGGATTACGACCAGACTGGTCGTCCGGAAATTACCATGAGCATGAACGCCGCCGGTTCCAAGAAATGGCAGCGCCTCACCAGCGACAACATCGGTCGTCAGGTAGCCATTGTGCTGGATGATTACGTGTACTCTGCCCCAGTGGTACAGAGCGAGATCAGCGGCGGTAACTCTTCTATCTCTGGTTCTTTCACCATTGAAGAAGCCCAAGACTTAGCCAACATCCTGAAAGCCGGTAAAATGCCAGCTCCTACCCGCATTGTGGAAGAAGCCATTGTAGGTCCTTCGCTGGGTCAGGAAGCGATCAACCAAGGCTTGCTTTCTTCTTTGGCCGGTATGGCCTTGGTAGTGGTGTTCATGTTCGCGTACTATAGCAAAGGCGGACTGGTAGCCAACATCTCCCTGTTCTTCAACATCTTCTTCATCATTGGTATTCTGGCGCAGTTTGGCACAGCCTTAACGTTGCCAGGTATTGCCGGTATGGTATTGACCATGGGTATGTCTGTGGATGCGAACGTACTGATCTTTGAACGGATCAAGGAAGAACTGCACGGTGGTCTGAGCATGCCCGAAGCCATCAAGAAAGGATACAGCAAAGCGTTCAGCTCTATCTTTGACTCCAACGTGACCACGTTGCTGGCCGGTATCATCCTGTACTTCTTCGGTTCCGGTCCGGTAAAAGGATTCGCGATTACCCTGATGATTGGTATTGCCACCTCGTTCTTCTCTGCGGTGTTCATCTCCCGTCTGTTGGTAGAGTGGATGACCAAAGGCAAAGAAACCAGCAAACTTTCCCTGGAGACCCCGCTTTCCAGAAACTGGTTTAAAAACATCAAGTTTGACATCCTGGGCAACCGCAAGAAAGCCTACATCTTCTCGGCTATCTTCATCCTGTTCGGGATTGTGGCCGTGTTCATCAAAGGCGAGTTGCCGTTGGGCGTTGACTTCAAAGGTGGTCGTTCTTACGTGGTAGACTTCAACAACGCGGTTCCGGCCTCTGAGGTACGTTCTTCATTGGACGACGAGTTTGAAGGCGCCGGTACCGAGGTAAAAACCTATGGAGCCAGCAACCGTCTGAAAATTACCACCAGCTACATCGCCGATGACGAGTCTACGCAAGGCGATGAAAAAGTAAGAAACGCCCTGGTACAAGGTCTGAAGCAATATCAAACCCAGAACCCGCAAATTGTAAGCTCCTCTAAAGTGGGCGCTACCATGGCCGATGACATTCAGAAGACCGCCGTTGTAGCCGTGTTGCTTGCCTTTGCCGGTATCTTCCTGTACCTGGCCTTCCGGTTCAGCCGCTGGCAGTTCAGTTTGGGTGGCGTTATCGCCTTGATTCACGACGTGTTGATCGTGTTCTCCGCCTTCACCATCGCCAACCTGTTCGGGGTTTCCTTTGAGATGGACCAGGTGTTCATCGCCTCCATCCTGACCATCATCGGTTACTCCATCAACGATACCGTGGTAGTGTTTGACCGTATCCGGGAATACTCACAGGAGAACCCACGCATGAAGTTCAGCGATATTGTGAACCCAGCCTTGAACAGCACGTTCAGCCGTACCATCATCACCAACTTAACGGTGTTGCTGGTAGTGATCATCCTGTTCGTCTTCGGTGGCGAGACCCTGAGAGGTTTCTCCTTCGCGATGCTGGTTGGTTCCTTGACCGGTACGTACTCTACGCTGTTCATTGCCGCTCCAATTGTAGTGGACACCACCAACGTAGACAAAGAAAGAATTGTAACCGCCAAACCAGTAGTGACGGCCGGTTAATTCTAATAAACCTCATCATTGAAAAAGGCCAGACAGATGTCTGGCCTTTTTTGTCTCTCTCTGCTGAGCTGCTGAATTCTTGCTTAGCCCCCTTCCAAACCTGTGAGGTCTCCAAGACCTCACAGGTTTTCTCGTTTTAGGCCTGTTTTGCTGAAATCAGGCTCAAAACGGCTTAGGTGGAGACACTCGTAGGAGCTGCGCACACTATGAGGTCAGTGAGAGTTCTGAGTTCCTGAGTCCTGAATCTATGAATAGAAACAGCTGGCGCGAGACTTCAGTCTCGTGACCAAGGATGATGCGAGTCTCCAGACTCGCCGGGAACCACTAGCAGATTATAGACCGCCTGAAACAAGAAATGCATTCTCTTCTGAAAAGGATCTGGTTTGAAGCTGTTTTCAGAAAAACACCCCATAAAAAGGCCAGCTGATGGCTTAGCCTTTCTATGGGTTGAAATTTTACTGATTCTTCATTTCCAAATCAGCGGAGGGGTTTTAGGGCTTGATTTCCAAAAACAGCCCTAAAACAGAAATAGCTTGAATTTCTGGAAACCAGATGAGCGCTTTCCTTGATTATAGCGGGGCCGGTTCATTCACCAACGTTCCCTCTAGTAGCTTGATGCGCCTGGGCACGCCCACAATCCAGACGAGGTCGCCTTCCTCGAACACGAGTTCGGAATCTGGGTTCAGGATGCGCTCGCCTTTTCGTTCGATGCCCACAATCAAGCCCTTCGTTTTTTCCCGAACCCCTGAATTCCGGATGGATTTCTGCAGGAGAACCGAGTCTGATTTCACCTGCAGTTTCTGCAGCCGGACCTCTTCTTTCTGGCCCTCGGTTTCATCTTCCAACAAGACCTTGGTCTGGATAAACCGCCGGAACGCCTCTACCTGCTCATCTGACCCGAAGACGTACAGCTTGTCTCTGGGGAATAGCAGCTCGTTGCGCGTGGGAGCCAGAATGGTACGGTCGCCGCGTTCGATCACGGCCACGTTGATTCCGTATTTCTCCCTGATCTGGAGCTCCAGCAGGCTTTTTCCTACCACCGCTGACTCAGGAGACACCTCAAAACTGGTCAGGTGCACGTCCCAGGGCGTGAGGGTGTGGTGCATCTTGGCTGCCTCGGCCATCTCGCGGGCGTTCAGGTTCCGCACAAACCGGTTCTCAATCCGGATGTAGAACCGCTGGATTCGCTTGGAGAACACCACCATGAGCGCCGTGATCAGCAATCCGCCCAGAACCGCCAACTGCACTGAGAAGAACTGGTTCAGCAGAAACCCGATGAACAGGATGGCTACCACAATGCGGCCAAATTCCAGGACAATGACCAGGCTCCGGTAGTTGCGGTTGGCCCAGATTCGCCCTTGCGCCTCTTTCTGCGGATGGTGCACCGCCAAGGCCCACAGAAACGGCGCCATGAAAATGAGGGTGATGGCAGTGGTAGCGATGTCGCCCAAGGTTCCGCCCACCACATGCTCTGTGATGAGCGGGTTCAGGTAACGCGCCGAGAGCAGCACAATGCTGATGATGACCACCGAGTACACCACCAGATTGATCACGTAAGACTGGAAAACCAGTTTCCAGTCGCTGGTGGTGGAGATGGTCTGGGTGCCGGAACTGTACTCGTTGAGCGATTTGCGCCACTTTTCGGGCAGGGCCCGGTCTACTTTCTGGTACAGCGGCTCGGCGAGTTTGATCATGTAGGGTGTGGTGAACGTGGTAATCGCGGAGACCGCCACCGCTACAGGGTACAGGAAATCGCTGGTCACTTTGAGCGTCACCCCCAGGGTGGCGATGATAAACGAAAACTCCCCGATCTGCGACACGCTCATCCCGGACTGGATGGAGGTTTTCAGCCCCTGCCCCGAGATTAAACCACCCACCGAGATGCTCAAGGCTTTCCCGACCAGCGTTACCACGGTGATCACGGCAATGGGCCCGGCGTAATTGACAATGGTGGCCGGGTCAATCAGAATACCCACCGAAACAAAGAAAATGGCCCCGAAAAGGTCTTTCACCGACGAAATCAGGTGCTCGATTTTCTCGGCTTTGGTGGTCTCGGCCAGAATGGAACCCATGATGAACGCGCCCAAGGCGGGCGAGAATCCGGCCTGGGCCGCCAGAATCACCATCAGGAAACAGAGCGCGAGCGAGACAATGAGCAGGGTCTCGTCGTTCATGAGTTTGCTGGCCTTGCGCAGGAACGTGGGAATCAGGAAAATCCCGCCCAGAAACCAGAGCATCAGGAAAAACGCCAGTTTGAGGACCGCACCCAGCATCTCGGCACCGGCAAACTGTTGGCTCACGGCCAGCGTGGAAAGCAGCACCAACAGCAAAATGGCCACCAGATCCTCCACAATGAGCACGCCGAACACCAGGCCCGCAAACCGTTGCGATTTCACGCCCAGCTCGTCAAACGCCCGGATGATGATGGTGGTGGAAGAGATGGAGAGAATGCCGCCCAGGAAAATACTGTCCATGGTGGACCAGCCCAGAATCTGCCCGGCCAGGTAGCCCAGCAGCAGCATCACCACTACTTCAATGAGCGCCATCACGGAGGAGGCCCCGCCCACTTTCACCAGTTTCTTGAAGCTGAACTCCAGCCCCAGGCTGAAAAGCAGGAAAATGACCCCAATCTCGGCCCAAATAGTAATGTTCTCGTTTTCCATGATGGTGGGAAACAGCGCCACGTGCGGCCCGACCAGCAGCCCCGCAATAATGTAGCCCAGCACCAACGGTTGCTTCAGCTTTTTGAAGAGAAGCGTGGTAATACCGGCCGCCCCAAGAATAAGGCCCAGGTCGGTTACCAAATGTGGTAGGTGTGTCATATGTTAAAATCTTGTGATCGAAAGAAAACGCGAAGGTGGGGCGGAAAAAGTCCGGCAGGCCACCCTCGGTTTATGTCAAGGATGCAGGCGCACGGCATTTGCGCGCACTTAAAAGCAAAACCAACAGGTAGCGTCAATTCCAGGTAATTCCATTCGTCTCTGCGGAAGGCAGGAGCAAGCTGAGCGTCATCAGAAACCTTCAGCGCCCAACTGAAGAGCGGATTCGGGGCTGTTTTCAGGAAATTGCCTTAAAAAACGGTCTGGAAGAGTAACTAACCCTCCAACCGCCTGACCCGAAATCCGGAACCAGAAAATTGGCCTGAAGGAAACCGCCCCGAACTGGAAGGTAATTCAAAGGTTGCTTCCTACTCCTCTCCCCCGCTCACGCGTTGGAAAAGGCATCTTAGCGGTTTGTCTTTCTACGTGACCAAGACGAAAACCGGTAAATTAGGCACAGGAAACAGGTGAGCGGTTTACGGGGCGTTGGGCTGCAGCGAAGAAGGCAACAACCGCGACAGGAAGAGCGAAACAAAGGAAATGCCGTCGTGCAGGTCGGGCGCTAGGCCAGCCAGTAAAGCAAAGGAAAGTTCCGGCGATGTGGGCTTCAAGGCCGGCGGAAACTTAAGCTCCGGAGAGGAGGAAGCTTTGGCATCGGGGAAGGCATGAACGCCTTCCTGCTTCACCTGAGAACGTTCGCGGTCAGCCGAACCCGGTGCCGTTTCGAGGGCGTTTTGTGCAGAACGGCCGAAAAACAGAAAACGGTACACCTCTGCCTCCTGACCCGGCAACGTCACCGCCCAGAGCAACACCACCCACATGAGTGGGTATTTCAGGTGATGTTTCGCTATTCTGAGGACGAGATTCAGCATTCTTACAAAATAAAAGCTAAATGCCTTAAATGGCAAATGTTCCTCAACACTAGACGATAAACACAATCTGCTTATCTTTAAGAGCCCAGAACCCACAGGTCCTTAATTTCCCTTTTTTGATGCCGACTACCACTACCCCTCACTTCACTTTTGCCTCAGAAGTTAAAAGCGTCCTGCTCATCCTCCTCGGAATTCTTTCGGCCAGCATGGGCCTGAAAGGCTTCCTGCTCTCCAGCCACCTGATTGACGGCGGCGTGACGGGTATTTCCATGCTGCTGACGCACCTCTTCGGGATACCGCTTTCCCTGCTGATTGTGATGCTCAACCTGCCGTTCATCTTCATGGGCTACCGGTATGTGGGCCCCGTTTTCGCAATTAAAAGCGCTTTGGCCATTGTAGGACTTTCTCTGAGTCTGGCGCTCATCACTTTCCCTGATTTCACCTCAGACACCATGCTCACCGCCATCTTCGGGGGCGTGTTCATTGGCTTGGGGATTGGGTTGGCCATGCGCGGCGGCTCGGTGCTGGACGGCACGGAGATTGCCGCCGTACTGGTGAGCAAAGCCTACCCGGTTCTGAAGGTGAGCGACGTGATTCTGATCCTGAACATCATCATCTTCCTGACGGCTGCCCTCTTCCTGGGTACTGATGTGGCGCTCTACTCCATTCTCACGTACTTCTCGGCCTCCAAGATGATCGATTTTCTGCTGCACGGGATTGAACAATACACGGGCGTGACCATCATCTCGGCACTGAGCGAGGAGATACGTGTCACCATCACCGAGAAGCTGGGCCGCGGCGTGACGATCTACCAGGGCAAGCGCGGCTTCGGGAAACGGGGCCACAATCAGGAAATCGACATCATCTTTACCGTGGTGACCCGCCTGGAGATTCCGGCCCTGCGCCGTGAGGTGAAACTCATTGACCCAGACGCTTTCCTGATCCAACAAAGCATTGATGACACCGATGGCGGAATGGTGAAAAGAAGATCGCTGCACTAAGCTTCAACCAATTCGCCTGCACGCAGGTAAAATCGGGAGAGGTGTTTTGGGTCTGTTTTCAGTAAAACAGGCCCAAAACACCTCTTCTCTTATCTGGTAAAAGAGCGCAGGAAATTTACACTCTGCTGACTTCTTGTACCGGCTCCTCTTTCCGGACGTTGTTTTTCAAAAACCACCAGTACATGGGAATGCCCGTAAGCATCAAGATCATGCCAATGCCTGCTTCCCGGGGACGCACGAAGATGGTGTTGCAGAACAGGGCCGCGCAGAACAGCACCATGATGGCGGGCACCACGGGGTAACCCCACACTTTGTACGGACGGGGCGCATCGGGCATTTTCTTTCTCAGGATAAAGACACCCAGCGTGGTGGCTCCGTAGTAAATGAACACGGCGAAGATGATCATGTCGGTGAGTTGGTCAAAGGTGCCGGATAGCACCAGCACACAGGCCCAGACGCACTGGAACACCAGGGAATTGCCCGGCACCTCGGCTTTGTTCAAGGCGGCCGCTTTCTGAAAGAAAAGTCCTTCGCGGGCCATGGCGAAATACGTGCGGCAGCTGGCCAGAATGGTGGCGTTGGTGCAGCCCAGCGTGGTAATCAGGATCAGCACCGAGATAAAGAACCCGCCCGTTTCCCAGAAGCTTTTCACGGCCTCAATGGCGGCAATCTTGTTTCCGGCGGCGTACACGTCCTCCAGCGCCTCAACCGGCAGCAACGACAGGTACGTCGCGTTCACCAGCAGGTAAATCAGAATCACCGTGAGCACGCCAATGGTGATGCCCCGGGGGATGTTCCGTTTCGCATCTTTGATCTCGCCGCCCACGAACCCAATGGCCGCCCAGCCCTGGTACGCCCAAAACGCCGACAGCATGGCCGCAAACACCGCGCTGAAGGTGACCGGCGTATTGTTGGTGGTTCGCAGATCGAAACTCCGGCTCAGGTCGGCTTGGCTGCTGCTGGCCCCGAAGAAGATAATGAGAAAGATGCCCGCAAAAACGAGCAGGAGAATGGCCGTACTCAGCCCCGCTCCCGCTTTCATGCCTTTGGTGTTGATCCAGGTCAGGGCCACAATCAGGAGAATGGCCGTGAGTTTCATGCTCAGATCAGCGAAGGGATAGAAAACGCCGGCCACGTTCACGTCTGCCCAAGACGGCAACAGCGTCGGAATGGCTGCCAGACTGTGCAGTGACTGGGCAAACACATAGGCCAAAGAAGAAATGGCCGCCGTCTGGATGACCGTGAACAATGACCAGCCATAGATGAAGGCGAAGAACCGGTTGTAGATGCGCTTGAAGTAGGCGTACTCGCCGCCGGTATCGGCTAGCAGACCGGCGATCTCGGCGTTGCTCAGCGCCCCGAACAGCGTGATGATGCCACCCAACACCCAGCAGACCAACACCCAGCCTGGTGAATGGAGCTCGGCGGCCATGGGCGCGACTTTTTTGTACACGCCCGAGCCAATGATGTTCCCGATCACCACCACTACCACCAGGCGTAAACCCAGGGACCGGTTCAGTTGCTTTGTATTGCTCATAACTGCCGCATTGTTTCTCTAAAGAAACAATTATTCCCGGAAAATCCGGCACAGCCGCCGGCGGAAACTACTGAGTTGAAGGAAATTGAAACCGATAAGCTCTCCAGCTACTAGCCAGTCAGAAAGGCGCTCCCGGCAAGTACCGCGTTTTAAGCCTTCTTTCCAGAAAAGAGCCGCAAGCAGGCTTCTGCGGCACGCTGGCCTCCTCCATGTCGGTGGCCCTGGCCGGAATTTTACTGTAAACCCAACCTCTGTTACGCTGAAAGGCTGATACGCAAATCGCCCCTGCTTTAGGCCCGTTTTCTGAAAAACAGGCCTAAAGCAGAGGCGATTCTTTGTTAAGCTGAACCAGAGGTTTGCCCTATTTCAGGAGGAGCTCATCGTCAACTTTAATCTCAGGACCCATCAAAGAGCAGGTTTCTCCATGATTCGGCGCAGCCATTTGAGCATGAGCACCAGCACCAAGGCCGCCGAGACGGTTACCGCGAAGTTCACCCAGAAGAAGTACTGTTTGTCATCATAGGTGTCCCAGAGGCTGGCCAGAATCCCGGACAGCTTGTTCCCGATGGACGTAGCGATAAACCAACCACCCATCATGAGGGCCGTGAGGCGCGGCGGGCTTACCTTGGAAACCAGTGACAAGCCCATCGGGCTGAGGCAGAGTTCGCCCAACGTCACCACAAAATAGGTGCCCACCAGCCACAGGCTGGAGACTTTGTCCTGCCCGTTGCCACCGGCCCACACCGCGCCCACCATCACCAACGTGGACAAGCCCGTGACAAACAGACCCAGCGCCATTTTAGCCGGAGTGCTCGGTTCTTTGCCTTTGCGGCGCAGCAACCCGAAGAAGCCCACCACTACCGGCGTCAGGATAATCACGAAGAACGGGTTGATGGACTGAAACAGCTCCGTGGAAATCAGGGACAAGGAACTGCCTTCCTGCGGCCATTCTTCCTGCGGAAGGTTGTTCAGGTACGGGGCCGCGCCTTCTTTGGTAATCACTTTCCCGGCTTCATCGGTACGGGTCCTGAAGGCGGCATCAAAGTCTGGCACCGTGGTGGGCGTGGCGTCTACCTGCTGCACCATGCCCAACGAAGCGGCCGGTTTCTCCAGCGCTTCGGGCAGGCTGCGGTCAGTGTAATACTCGGCCCAGGTGGTGAGCGCCGTGCCGTTCTGTTTGAACACGCCCCAGAACACCACCACCACCGCAAAGATGGAGAGCAGCGCCGCAATGGGTTTCTTGTCTTCCACCGAGGCCCGAGCCCAGAGGCTCACGTAGAACAGGATGATAGGAATGGAGCCGAAAATGAACGCATCGGTGGAATCGGAGCCAAAAACGTCGCCGGGAATCAAGACCCAGCTCAGTACGCCCACAATTATGGCGGGCAGAATCACCAACCCGAAGACTTTCCAGAGCGGCATGTCATGCGGTTGGGCCGGTTTCCGGATGTCGTAGTCGCGGTGGGTTTTGTTTCCGGCCCAGAAGATAATCAGCCCGATGAACATGCCCACGCCCGCCGCCAGAAACGCGAAGCCCCAGCCGTAGGTGTTGCGCAGGTAGGCCGCCACAAAGTTGCAGATGAAGGCGCCCACGTTAATGCCCATGTAAAAGATGTTGTAGCCTGTGTCTTTCTGGGGCAGGTACTGCGGCTCTGAATACAGATTGCCTAATAACGTAGAGATGTTGGCCTTGAAAAACCCGTTGCCAATCACAATGAGCGCCAGGGAAAGGTAAAAGAATGTATCGCCGGGGATGGCCAAACCGCAGTAGCCCAGCCCCATGAGCACGCCGCCGATGGTGATGGAGAGCCGGTAGCCCAGGAGCCTATCGGCCAGCAGGCCGCCAATGAACGGGGTTAAAAAGACCAGCGCGATGAAGGTGCCGTAGATATCAGAACCCTGGTTTTTGGGTAATCCCATGCCGCCGCTCTGGGTATCGGTCATGTACAGGAAGAAAATCCCGATCATGAGGTAATAGCCGAAGCGCTCCCACATTTCCGCCAGAAAAAGGAAATACAGGCCCTTCGGGTGCTTTGAAGCTGATGTTGACATTCAGGTGTAGTTTGGTAATCAGCTTTGAAAATAGGGAAAAGAAATGGAAGTATCCCTTTTCTGGAATATAGAACGTGGTTCTGGCGCCAGATTCACCGGAAAGCGGGTCTGTTTTGGGCCTCTTTTCCAGAAACAGGCCCAAAACGAAAAAGGCCCTGATTTCTCAGGGCCTTTCTTCTAATCAAGGGAAACAACGCTTAGAGCACCACGCCCTCGGCTACTACTTCCTGTACCTCGGGCACCATGCGCTTCAGCAGGTTCTCAATACCGGCTTTCAGAGTAACGGTAGCCGACGGGCAGCCGCTGCAGGAACCTTGCAGGTTCACGGTCACCACGCCTTCTTTGTACGAACGGAAGGTGATGTTACCACCATCCTGCTCTACCGCCGGACGCACGTAGTTCTCCAGCAGGTCAATTACTTTCTGGGAGATCTCGGTGTCCTCCGCGGAAAGATCAGCGGAAACTTCGGCCGAGGCCGAGGCAGCCGTGCTGGTCACCGGCGTTCCGATGAAGATGGGGCCGCCGGCCTCAATGTATGATTTGATGAAGGTTCTGAGTTCTGGGATCAGCTGCGGCCAAGCCACCGGAGAATTTTTGGTCACGGTGACGAAGTTGCTCGCGATGAACACGCGCGACACGTAGTCAAAGTTGAACAGCTCCTGCGCAAACGGAGACTCCACGGCGCTTTCTACCGTTGGATAATCCACGCTGCCGCCCTCGCCTAACAGGGTGGAGTTCAAAACAAATTTCATTGACTCCGGGTTAGGGTTCGCTTCCGCGTACACAGATACCGTCTTGGTTGTATTATCAGTCATGGCTGTCTTCTTATTAATCTATAGTAAAAACTTACGCTCAAGTATTTAAGTTTCCAAAATTAGCGAGAAATTCCGATACCTGTTAGTTACTTCTTGGGAACCACCTTTTCTGCGTTGTGGGCCGGTTTTCAGGAAAGCGGGCCTAAAACGCAGGGGCTTTGGGTCAGAAACCGTAACTTTACCCTACTACCATGTTCCATTAACCCACGCGCTTATGCTTTTTGCCAATGTTCTACTGGCGGCCTCCCCGCCGGATGTACCTGGTTTCCTGATTATTCCCTTTGCCTTGCTGATTGGCCTGATCGCCACCGGGCCTATTTTCTTCCCCAATTTCTGGCACCATCAGTTTAAGAACATTTCGGTAGGATTGGGCTTGCTGGTGCTGGCGTACTACCTGTTTGTGCTGCATGACACGCACCTGCCCGCCGAGACCCTGGCCGAGTACGCCTCTTTCGCCATTCTGCTGAGTTCTCTGTACATCGCCTCCGGTGGAATTTACATCAACGCCAACGCCAATGCCACGCCGCTCATCAACGTGGGCATTCTGCTGTTTGGCGCCGTCATCGCTAATATAATAGGAACCACCGGCGCGTCTCTCCTGCTCATCCGGCCTTTCATCCGGCTGAACAACCACCGCATCAAGCCTTACCAGATTGTGTTCTTCATCTTCATTGTGAGCAACGCCGGGGGTATGTTAACGCCGCTGGGAGATCCGCCGCTGTTCATCGGGTTCCTGAAAGGCGTGCCGTTCTTCTGGACGCTGCAACACCTCTTCACACCCTGGGCGCTTGCCGTTGGCTCGCTCTGCGCCATTTTCTTTGTGCTGGACAGCCGCAACAAAGAGGGATTTACGCCCAAAGCGGAGGTGAAGGCCAAAATTGAGGCCAAGACCGAGTTCTTCTTTACCGGCAAGCGCAACCTGCTTTGGCTGGCAGTGATCATTGGCGCTACTTTCCTGAACCCGGCCTCCTTTGACTGGCTGCCCTACATCCCGATGGAAGGTGGCATCAAGGTGTCCTTTGTGCGGGAACTGGTGCAACTAAGTGCCGCTTTCCTGTGCTTTAAGTTTGCCAGCCGCACCGCCCTTAACGGTAACCACTTCACCTTTGACCCCATTCTGGAAGTGGTGTTCCTGTTCTTCGGGATCTTCTTCACCATGATGCCGGCTCTCCAGCTTTCCGCCGAGCTGGCCTCATCGCCTGAATTTGCCGCCAAACTGACCCCTACGGTGTTCTACTGGGTAACCGGTTCGCTTTCCGGGGTGCTGGACAACGCGCCTACCTACGCCAACTTCCTGTCGCTGGGCATGGCCAAATACCACCTCAACTACGCCAACACCACCCAGGTGCACGACTTCGCCTACGGCCTGGGCCAAACCCCCGAAACCCTCCTGATCCTAGAAGCGATCTCCATTGGAGCCGTGCTTTTCGGGGCGATGACCTACATCGGGAACGGTCCCAACTTCATGGTGAAATCCATCGCCGAACAGGCGGGCGTGAAGATGCCGCCGTTCTTCCAGTACATGTTCAAATACTCTCTCATTTACCTGCTCCCGGTGCTGGCACTTATCTGGCTTCTGGTGATTTATTAAGGGAATTTAGAGCAACACACAAAAAAGCGTTTGGGGGCTGTTTTTCAGAAAACAGCCCCCAAACGCTTTTTTGTGTGTATTCAAGTTGCTGCCTTGCTGCCGGGAAAATTGGTGCCTAGTTACCAAGAAACCGTCGGAGACAAGGCATGCCTTGTCTCTACATGATTTTAAATAAGGGAATGCTAGGATCGGCAGGTGTAAACATCCCCCTTCGCCCCCTTCAAAGGGGGAATCCCAGAGAAGACCTCACAGGTTTTGAAAACCTGTGAGGTCTGAGGCGTTCTTACTGACGCATTTCCGTTTCTAGCCTTTCGGGTGAGCGCCTTTGTTTTAGACCTGGTGCCGCGCATGCGGCAGGCCTGCTGGCCAAGGCTAAAACAACAGTGCGAACTCGGAAGGTGGGGCCTCGCGGCCGTGAGCGCACGAAGGGAAACCATGCAACAATCCAGTGTGTGCACCAACGCCAACACCGGCCCTCCGCCAGAATAAACGGACTGCATTCCCAAGATATAAACAGTCTTCCGCCTGCACCAGCGGACTACGTTTCCAAAAATGCGCTAAACCGATATCCGATAGAAGAGGCAAAAACAGGTGCATCCATAAAAAGGGCCTGTTTTCAAAAAACAGGCCCAAAACGACTAAGCTATTTTATTCGCCCGCTGCCGCAATACAAAGTCCGCTAACACCAGCGCCGCCATCGCATCTACAATGGGAACAGCCCTCGGGAGAACGCAGGGATCATGGCGACCTTTGCCTTGCAGGGTGATTTCCTGCCCGCTTTGGTCAATAGTGGTTTGCGGCTGCAGAATAGTGGCCACTGGTTTAAAAGCGACTTTGAAATAGATGTCCTGCCCGTTGGAAATACCACCCTGGATGCCGCCGGAGTGGTTCGTGCGGGTTTTCACCTGACCTGCGTCATCGGTGTAGAAGACATCGTTGTGCTGCGAGCCATACATGCTCACCCCTTCAAAGCCGCTACCGTACTCAAAGCCTTTCACGGCGTTGATGCTCAGCATGGCCTTGCCCAACTCGGCGTGCAGTTTATCAAACACCGGTTCGCCCAAGCCGGCCGGTACCCCGGTGATGACGCAGGAAACCACCCCACCCACGGTATCCAGTTTGTCGCGGGTTTCCTCAATGAGCTGAATCATGGTTTGGGCCGTCTCGGGGTGCGGACAGCGCACGATGTTGCTGTCTACCTGGCTCAGGTCCAACTGGGTGTAATCAGCGGGCGCGTGGATGGGCCCCACCTGCGACACATAGGCCGTAATCTGGATGCCCTGCTGCGCCAGAAACTTCTGGGCCAATACGCCGGCCGCCACCCGCGCCAGCGTTTCCCTAGCGGAACTTCTTCCGCCGCCGCGGTGATCGCGGGAGCCGTATTTGGCCGTGTAGGTGTAATCTGCGTGCGAGGGCCGGAAGGCGTTTTCTATGTGTGAATAATCATGACTCGCCTGGTCTTTGTTGAAGACTGCCAAGGCGATGGGCGTTCCCTGAGTCTGGCCGTTGAAAATGCCGGAGAGAATCTGCACCTGGTCTTTCTCGTCGCGGGGTGTAGTAATTTTGGACTGACCGGGTCGGCGGCGGTCCAACGCAGCCTGAATTTCTTCGATGGTAATAGGGAGGCCGGCGGGACAGCCGTCTACGATGACGCCCACGGCCGTACCGTGTGATTCTCCAAAAGTGGTGATCCTGAAAATGGATCCGTAGGTATTACTCATTTTCTCTTTAGTATGAAAATAAACAAAGCAGCTGTCAGTAATACCCCCAGCACCACGTTCGTGTACAAGCGCACTTCCCTAAACTGATCTATGCTGATAAGCTCATTGCTTTCTGTGGCGGCAATATTGTAAAAATCGCCCACATCTTGCGTCCTGATAAAACTATTTTGGTCTTCCTGTCCCCGCACCCGTACCGTTAGGGCGGGCCGAAGGGTGTCATACCGGGCCGTGACCGGATTAAAATATACCCATTGAAACAGCTCCCGCAAGGGAAACTCGCCCGCTTGTCTACCTACCATAAAATACCGGAACGTCTTGCTTCCCTGCAGCTTTCCCTGGCTCACCTGCTGGTTCTGCCGGATTTCCGGGGAATAGATTTCCAGTTCGCTGGAAACGCCCAGGCTCCGCGGAATGGGCAGGGACCGGATGTTGCCTTCGCCCTCAATTTTCAGGTGGTACACCAAATTCTGGTTCAGGGAAATGGTACCGCGGGAAAGCTGCTCCTCTAACCGGAACACGCCCACCGCCACCTGGTCGCGCAACGGGTGCGGCGGCAAGGGCTGCACCGCCACCTCCCGGCTTTGGGTGGTGTAGGTCTTGTTTTCCGGCAAGCGGTTCTGGGTCAGCAGCGAAGGGTTCTTGGCTACCTTGTACTTGATCATCCGGAGGCTGATGACCGGGAACCGAAGCGGCTGCGGCGTGAGCGGAAACAAAATGGCCTCGTACAGTTTATACCGGGTGAACGCCTTCTCCCCTATCTTGATCTTCTCGGGCAGGATCTCTTCTTGCTGCACCACTTCCTCCAGGGCGCTCCGCTGTTTCAACTGGCGCACAATGTTCCCAATCTGGGCCTCAAACTCAAAGAAATCAAGCAGCCCCAGGTCCGTATCAGCTACGTAGAACCACAGCGAAATTGGCACCGCCTCGCCTACGTACACTTTCCCTTTGGGCACCTGCAGCGTGAGGAAGGCATTCTCTTTCACCTCTACAAAATCCGGGGTTGCTACCGCGGGCAATGCCATGGACAGGCTGTCTCTGGGCGCGTTTCCCGCCGGGGCAGCGGGACCTACCTGCACTTTTATGCCGGGGGCCGCCACCTGCTTACCGTCCACTACCAAGGTGAAGGGTTTCACGGTCACCTCTCCTTCCTGCAGGGGCGCATATTGCTGCGTAAGCGTGTAGACTCTGGAGACTTTGGTTCCGCGGGTAATGGTGGTGGTGAAGCTTTTCTGGGTGCTTTTCTGCAGGCCCTCAATGTCGGGGAAGCCTTCCACCTTGGTAGGTCTGGTATCCGGCGACTTTAAGGAAATAGTAAAATATTGATCTATGGGAATAGCGGCGGGGCCAAATTCTATGGTATGCTCCTGCGCCCGGCCCCAGGCCGCCCAGCACATGCATACAAAGAAGATCACCGCTTTTTTCATCTGTTTTCATTAAAACGGCAGAAAAACAGCCGTTTCCAATAAGGCAAAAGTACGAATAACCTGCCACCCGCCCTACTCCCGCTCAGGAATGATGCGCCGGCGCGAAAATCAGAATACGACTATTTTTTGATTTTTTTCTCTCCGCTGAAATCCGGTGCCACAACTCCCCTCGTAGGTCTCGCTACTTCCGCCAGTTTAAGGAAACCAACGGAACCAAGCATTACAGTACCTGCCCGTGCGCCGGCAGTTGAAATTGTTTCATCTTCAATTTTAAAACTATGACCAAACAAACAAACCCAATTCCTGAGCAGGATGTATTGCAGGGATTGAAAAATCCCCTTAACCGACGCTCTTTCCTCCAGTACACCGGAGCCGGTGTAGCTGCCTCTGCCCTTTTACTGGCCGGTTGTGATGACGATGATGACATGGGCGGCAACAACATGCCCGGTGCGGTTAACCTGGGCTCCGGCGATGTAGGGATTCTGAACTACGCATACGCCCTGGAGCAATTGGAAGCGGCTTTCTATACCGCCGTGGTGGCCTTGCCTAACTTCTCTACCCTGTTTACCAGCGCCGTGGAGAGACAAGTGTTAACGGATATCCGCAACCATGAGGTAGCGCACCGTGAGTTCTTCAAAGCCGCCATTACCAGCACCGCGGCCAACCAAATCATTCCAAGCTTAACGCCAGTTCTTCCGCCTAGCGCTTTAGCCAGCCGGGCCTCTATTCTGGCCACGGCTAAAACGTTCGAAGATTTAGGAGTAGCCGCGTACAACGGCGCTGGCAAGCTGTTAACCAGCGCCACCTTTCTGGGCATTGCGGGTAAAATCGTTTCCGTGGAAGCCAGACACGCCGCCGAGATCAGAGACATGATTGAGAACGGCACCTTCGCTAGTGGTTCCGCCGGCATCACCACGGGCAACATTGTAGACGCCAACGGTCTGGACGTAGCCTTGACGCCTGCCCAGGTGTTAGCTGCAGCGCAGCCTTTCATCAAGGAAACCATCAACGCAAGCAATCTGCCAACTACCTAATCATTAGAAAGCCATGAATATCTTCAATATACTAAAAGAAGTAGAGAAAGTAGATCCGGAAATATTTGACCGCCTGGATCCCCGCCGTGCCGTTTTCAAACACTTTGGTGGTTTTGGCAAAAAACTGGCCGCGGCTGCCATTCCGGTGGCCTTCGGTTCCATGCTAAACAAGGCCTACGGCCAGACAAGCTCCCCGTCGGTGCGGGAGGTGCTGGAGTTCGCGCTTTTGCTGGAAAACTTGGAGTACCATTTCTACCTAAAGGCCGCTGCCACCAACATTTTCCCGGCTCCTGCCGGTAAGACCGCGTTTGGCGTGATTCGTGACCATGAGAAGGCCCACGTAGACTTCCTGCGCACCGCTATCAGCGGCCTGGGCGGAGCCGCCCCCACCACCTACACCGATGCGAACTTCGACTGGACGGCCGACGGTCTTCTAGGAAACGCCACCTTCACGGATTATCCTACCATGCTGGCCGTGGCCCAGGCGTTTGAGGATACTGGCGTAAGAGCCTACAAAGGAGCCGCCCCGGCGTTGATCACTAACGACACCGTCTTGCAGGCAGCCTTGCAGATTCACTCCGTGGAAGCCCGGCACGCCGCTCACTTGCGCCGCATGCGTCGCGACATGATGCCCAACGGAGTGGCCAACTTGAAACCATGGATCACCATGAAAGACCGTGGCGGACTACCCGCGGCGTTCCAGGGAATCTATGATGGCGAAGAAGCGACTACCCAGGCTTCCGTTAACTTGGTGGGTACCTTCAACGGCATCGCCATTGATGCCAACGCGGCTTCTGAAGCCTTTGACGAGCCATTAACCGTAGCTCAGGTAAATGCTATTGTAGCTCCGTTTATTGCCTAATTTCTCTTGATTATACAAAAAGGGGAACAGCTTGAAAAAAGTTGTTCCCCTTTTTGTATAATAACTTCCCAAAATCCGTATAAATATTTTTACATCAAGTATAAAAACGGGAATTATATTTCAGATATTTGCGTCTACAGGATATCATATAAAAAATTATTTAAATCACATCTTATAAATACCATGTTAGAGTACGTAAAACTGATCTTAGACAAAGTAAGCTTTGACTCCAGTTTATTTGAAAAGGAATTGAAAAAGAATATGCGTCTGTTGATCCATGATGAGTTAGAGACCCTGCGCGACTGGTGCTACACCCGCTTCTCCGGCTCTTATGACAGTATTCTAGACAAGGTCTTCGGCAACATCTTGGTTGCTTCCTAAGGCTTCGGGTATTGCTGCCACAAAGCTTAGGTTGCGGGTAAGCCCCTCAAAACCCGTGCGTTTTACCGCCGATTTCTTGAAAACATCCCTAAAAACCTCTTGGGTTAGCTCCAGCCAATCGCTTTTGGAAAGGTGGAGCAACTCTGGATGGGGCGTAAATGCCGGCTCGCGGTGCGCTTTGCTGAACCGGTTCCAGGGGCACACATCTTGGCAGATGTCGCAGCCAAACACCCAGTTGCCAAACTTCCCGTCTACTTCCTGCGGAATCTGGTCTTTCAGCTCGATGGTGAAATACGAGATGCACTTGCTGCCGTCTACCACGTAAGGGGCGGCAATCGCGTCTGTGGGGCAGGCATCCATGCATTTGGTGCAGGTGCCGCAGTAATCTTTGATAGGGCCATCCGGCTCCAGCTCCAGATCCAGGATGAGCTCCGCGATGAAAAAGAAACTGCCCACGCCAGGCCGAATGAGGTTGCTGTTCTTGCCTACCCAGCCCAGCCCGCTTTTCTTCGCCCAAACTTTATCCATGACCGGGGCCGAGTCCACGAACACACGCCCACCCACTTCGCCAATCTCCTCCTGAATGTACTGGAACAGCGTCTTGAGCTTGTCTTTGATGACAAAGTGGTAATCCTGCCCGTAGGCGTACTTGGAGATCTTAAACGTGTCCTCGGGTTGGGTTTCCTCCGGATAATAATTCAGCAGTAAACTCACCACCGATTTGGCCCCGTCTACCAGCAGGCGCGGGTCCAGGCGTTTGTCAAAGTGGTTGGCCATGTAGTGCATCTGGCCGTGCATGTTCTGGTTCAGCCAACTCTCCAGCCGCGGCGCTTCCTCCTCCAGAAAATCAGCCTTGGAAACCCCGCAGTACATAAACCCCAGTTCCTGGGCTTTCTGCTTGATGAGGTGCGTATGCTTAGGGGCAAGGTTGAACATGGATCTCTTAGGAATGCTGTTAGGGCAGAACAAAATTGGCGGAAAAGAATTTCCCGAACCTAAAAATTTCTGCTTTACGGCTGATTTTCAGAAAATAGGTCAGAAACGGCAAGACACTCATAGGAGCTGCGCACAGGACGAGGGCAGAGGGAGATCTGAATTATGAGTCTTGAGTCGTGAGTTCTGAGTCAGATAATAGAAGAAGCTGGTAATAGCAGATTCTGGCGCGAGACTTCCGTCTCGTGACAAAGGATGATGCGAGTCTCCAGACTCGCCGGGAACCACGATCAGAGTTGCAAAATCAGGGTTGCAAAGAAGGGAGTCTGGAGACTCCACCCATCCAGCGGCACGAGTCTGGAGACTCGCGCCAGTTTTTAGAGAAACAAAAAACCTCCCAGGTATTCAACCCTGGGAGGTTTACGCATAGAAAGTGACGCTTTCTCTGACCTCGTCGTGTGCGCAGCTCCTATGAGTGTCTTACTGTTTTTTGCCTCTTTTAACTAAACGGCCCCTAAAACCCCCTTACTCTGCATTATCAAACAAGGTGCCGCTACGCACGTGGTTAGGCGGAATCTTGCCCAGGTGACGGTAGGCGGCTTCGGTGGCTTCGCGGCCCCGGCTGGTGCGTTTGATGTAGCCTTCCTGGATGAGGAAGGGTTCGTACACTTCTTCAATGGTCTCGGCCTCGTCTCCGCAGGCCGTGGCAATGGTAGACAGCCCCACAGGTCCTCCTTTGAACTTGTCAATGATGGTGCTCAGGATGCGTTTGTCCATCTCGTCTAGGCCGTTGTGGTCTACGTCCAGGGCATTTAGGGCAAACTGCGCGATTTCTACCGTGATGGTGCCGTCGCCTTTGATCTGGGCGAAGTCGCGGGTGCGGCGCAGCAGGTTGTTGGCAATCCGCGGCGTACCCCGGCTCCGGCGCGCAATCTCAAAAGCGGCATCCTCGTAGATGGGCGAGCCCAGAATCTCGGCGGAACGCTGCACAATGGAGGTCAACAGCTTGGAATCATAGTACTCCAGGCGCGAGTTGATCCCGAAACGCGCGCGCAGCGGCGAAGTCAGCAGACCAGAACGCGTGGTGGCCCCAATGAGCGTGAACGGGTTCAGGGAAATCTGCACGGAGCGGGCGTTGGGGCCCGAGTCCAGCATGATATCGATCTTGTAGTCCTCCATGGCCGAGTACAGGTACTCCTCCACAATGGGGTTCAGGCGGTGAATCTCGTCAATGAACAAGACATCGTTCCGCTCCAGGTTGGTCAACAAACCCGCTAAATCGCTGGGTTTGTCCAGTACCGGACCAGACGTGATCTTGATGTTGGAGCCCAGGGAGTTGGCGATGATATGGGACAGCGTGGTTTTACCCAGGCCGGGAGGTCCGTGCAGCAGCACGTGGTCCAAGGCCTCGCCCCGCATGATGGCCGCCCCCACAAACACTTTCAGGTTCTCCACCACCTTCTCCTGACCGGTGAAGTCGCTGAAGTCCAACGGCCGGAGGGCCTTGTCATACTCCTTCTCGGCGGGCGAAAGGTGATCGGCTGAACCGCTTAAATAGTCTTCTCTCATGTGTACAATCTCTTAGCGGATGAAGCAAAGATTTAGATGTAAAGATAACACATAGGAGGCTAAAAATGCTCCCAACACGAGCAGGAATGTCTAAGTTTTTGCTATTATTTTTAACATCAACCACTTCCACTCCAATATCATTAGCAAGTCTTAACGAAACGCTACAGTCCTAAAAAAATAAGCCTCTGCTTTTTAGCAGAGGCTTATGAAATACATTGCTTTCCCTAGAAGGGAAATTATATGTTAATATTTGGCTTCAAAATTACCATTGGTGATAGTAACTCTTTCACGGGCATCAGTATCAAAATCATAATAAGTTAACCCGCCGCTGAAGGTACCTTTAATTACTTTAGCCGATTTGTCGTGTGCGGTAATAGTCAAGGTTCCTTTGTCACCATTGGAAGGGTTTGCTAAACCGCCATCACTTGGCATATATTCTGTACCATCTGCTTTTACATAATTAATCAAGAAATCCGCTTGAATTTCAATACCGTTCCCACCATTTTGACTCATATCATATTTTGCAGGCTCTCCCACAGGTGTCAGATCATAGATCCCTAATTTTATGGTATCGCCTGCTTGGTTGATATAATCAAGATTTATCACAGTAACACCCATAAAAGACTCTGTAGATGCATTCATCTTTACAGAAGTAAAAGCGGTGGTACCAATGGTAGCAGTGGCAGAATTAGTTGAGGTTAACGGTGTGGCATCATCATCATCTGAACAAGCAGAGAACAGCACGGTGCCGGAAACCATTAAAAACACAAAGAACAGTTTGGTAAAAATTTTTGATTTCATATTATATAATTTAATTAATTGGGCTCAAAACTACATTTTATCATTTGATATACAATTATTTATGATAAAATATATAAAACAATCTATTCCCTTTAACATAGAAAATTCATATACTTAGCCTACTAAAAAGCAGAAGTTGCAATTGAAATGTCTGTTTTCGGCCTATTTTTCTGAAAACAGACCAAAAACAAGAAAAGCAGCCACGTTGCCGCAACTGCTTTTCTGTTAGTGACTACTGCCTTTGAGCAGACAAGGTGAGCCTGATCACATCAGGCTGGGTTCCTTTTCCATAGCCTCCCAGGTGGGCTTTATTCTTTGCAGCTTCAACAGATACAGAATCAAAAGGATAGGCTCCAGTCTGAAGTTAAGCACGAATCCTTCGGATCTATCTACCAGCGGAAGCACAAACATAGCCACCGCACAAGCTACAAGGCCGATGATCGCGTCAACAATCCCTAGCCTAACCGCCCAATCTTTTTCGGTCCATAAGCCATAAGCGGTTACTCCTTTAAATAAAATCAGCACCGTGAGGACAATTCCTGTGGCCGAAATGGGGTCTGTGGTCTCAAATCCATATAAGGAAATAGAAAAATTGAGGCCCATCAAGCCCATAACCACTCCTATGGGCACTACCGCCGCCATCAACAGGAAAAGCCAGGTAAAGGTCTTGATCCACCAGGGCAATAAATCACGTCTTCTTCCTTTTGTCTCCTGTAATTCTTCAAAGGCGGAGGAAACGGGGGCTTGGCTTTCTTCCATCTGATCGTAACTGATCTCTATTTAAACGCCTGAATACCGGTAATATCTGCCCCGGTGATGAGCAGGTGGATGTCATGGGTACCTTCATAGGTGATCACGCTTTCCAGGTTCATCATGTGGCGCATGATAGGGTACTCGCCGGTGATGCCCATGCCGCCGTGGATCTGGCGCGCCTCACGGGCCACGTGCAGCGCCATGTCCACGCTGTTGCGCTTGGCCATGGAAATCTGCTGCGTGGTGGCTTTGCCTTCGTTCTTGAGTACGCCCAACCGCCACACCATCAGTTGTGCTTTGGTGATCTCGGTGACCATTTCGGCTAATTTCTTCTGGATGAGCTGAAAACCGGCAATGGGTTTATCAAACTGGATGCGTTGCTTGGCATAATTCAGGGCGCTCTCATAGCAGTCAATGGCTGCGCCGATGGCTCCCCAGGCGATGCCGTACCGGGCCGAGTCCAGGCAACCCAAGGGGCCTTTGAGGCCGTCTACGTTAGGCAGCAGGTTTTCTTTGGGCACTTTTACGTTGTCAAACACCAGCTCACCGGTGCAGGATGCGCGCAGGCTCCATTTGTTGTGAATCTCAGGCGTGGAGAAGCCTTCCATGCCGCGCTCCACAATAAGACCTTTGATACGGCCTTGCTCGTTCTTGGCCCAGACCACAGCTACCTGACACTCCGGCGAGTTGGAAATCCAGAGTTTGGCGCCGTTGAGTAGATAATGGTCGCCCATGTCTTTGATGTTGGTGACCATGCCGCCGGGGTTCGAGCCAAAATCAGGCTCGGTTAAGCCAAAGCAGCCCAGCCATTCGCCGCTGGCCAGTTTGGGCAGGTATTTTTTGCGCTGCTCCTCAGAACCGTAGGCGTAAATGGGATACATGACCAGAGAACCCTGCACCGAGGCCGTGGACCGCATGCCGCTATCGCCGCGCTCAATTTCCTGCATGATGATGCCGTAACTGATGTAATCCAGCCCGCCGCCGCCGTACTCGGTGGGAATAGTGGGCCCGAAGGCGCCTACATCGCCGAATTTGGGAACGATCTCAGAGGGAAAATGCGCGTCCTGCGCCCACTTCTCAATGTTGGGGGAGATTTCGCGGCGCACAAAATCGCGCATGGTCTGCCGGATGAGCTTGTGCTCATCGGTGAGCAGGTCATCAATGTTGAAATAATCTGGGGCACCGGAGTTGTCTGTGGCCATAGGTTCTAAGGTTACCATCAATGTCTGTTTCCAAACTTAGCAAGAAACCCGCCCCCCGCCAACACTTGTTAGCAAAACCTTTCACGACATCGTTTGCGCCGCCTGTTTTTCCCCTGTTTTCCTGAAAACTGCCTCAAAACGTGCCAGTAATCAGCATATTCTATTTGGGGCCCAAAGCCTATCCCACCTAGGAGGCAAGGCCGTTACGTTCTATTCCAATGGTTTGATTCCTTTGGAAAAGCATATCATTGCTGCCTATTTTGAGCCTCACGGCTCACTGAAGTTTCAAACTTCAGCTCATGATAGGTCCAAGTTAGAAACTTGAACCAGCTATAGTTTTAGAACTCAACAGCCTTACCTGCTTAGAGAGGACAGAGATGGGGCATCTCATACGCATGAAAAAATCACTACCTGGGCTAATTCCAAAAAAACAGAAGCCAACAGCGTACAACTGTTGGCTTCTGTTTAGCGGCCGATTTTCTGAAAAGAGCCTAAAAACGCAGGCTGATCTGGGCCATGTAATTGCGGGGCGCCTGCGGGAAGTAATAGTTGTAGTGGTAGCGGGTGTTATCGCCTACGTAGTACTCAGAGAAGGTGAAGCCGTTGGCCTCGTACACCTCATTGAACACGTTGTTCACCAGCAAGCCCAGTTCCACCTCCTTCATCCAGTTCACGGGTCTGAAGCGGTAGAACACTCTAACATCGCCTACTTCATAAGGTTTGATGCGGCGCTCCTGGCTGGCCGTGTTGTCCAGGAACTGCTCACTCACGGTCTTGTACTGGAACTGGAACCGAAGGCCATTCACCGGCTGTACTTCTAGCTGGTTAGATGTGACCACGCTGGGCGAGTAAGAGATGGTGGTCTCCTGATAGGTAGTGCGCAGTTCTTCCACCGGATTGTAGTCATCGTCAAAGCGGTAAAGCGTCTCCCCGAAGTTCTCGATGCGGTTCCGGCTCAAAGACAGGTTGGTGGTGAAACGGGCCAATTGCCCCAGGCCAATGCCAGCGGATAGTTCCACCCCGGTTCTATAGCTATCGGGGATATTCGTTCTCAGGGCGGTGCCTACGTCATTAACCTGGCCGGTGAGCACCAGTTGGTCTTTGTAGTCCATGTAGAAGTACGTGAGATCGGCGGTGAGGCGCAGCGGCAGGCCGTTCAGTTCACCCAAAGGCTGATTTAACCGGTAACCGGCTTCATAATCTACCATGCGCTCGGCTTTGGCCTGGTCGTTCAACGGGCGGTCGGTGAAGTCAGAGCGGGTGGGCTCACGGTGCCCTACTGCCACTGATCCGTACAACTGATGCACCTCTGAGAGCGCCAGCGTTACCCCGGCCTTCGGGTTGAAGAACCCATAGTCGGCGCGGGTGGTCACGTCGCGGTGGTCATCGTCGGTGCCGTCAAGTCTGTAGTCCACGGTGCGGTACTGCACATCCCCGAAGAAGCTCAACTTCTCCGTGGCTTGCCAGGTGGCTTTGCCGTACACGTTGAAATCGGTTTTACGGGCATCGCCGTCATAGTAACGGTGGCCGGGCCGAATAGTGGCCGCGTATTGCGCCCAGATCACCTCCCCAAAGTGCGCGCCGGTGTACCGGTTCCACCCTCCGCCCAGTACCGCCGAAAGCTTGCCCGCGCCCCGGTACTGCAACGCGAACGTAGTGCCGTAGAAGTGATTGTCCAGCCATTTCTGCCGCACCAGATCTGTTTCGTCCACGGTGGTGCCGCCTACCGTCAGCGGCGGGATGTTGTAGTCTTCCAGGCTTTCCCCGCCCTTGTAGTTCTCATAGAACCCGAAACCGCGGGTGTAATGCAGCGCGGCATTCAGAGACAACAGCGAGTTGAACTCGTGGCCGTAGTGCAATTGGTAGTGGTACTGCTGGTAATCGTCCACTTCATTTCCGTAGGGTGTGTCATCGCCCATCTCGGTTCCGGCGGAGTTGTAGCGCCGATTCGTTTTCAGGGTCTCTTCGTCTACCCCGTTCCAGGCCTGGTAGGTTTTCTCATGTCCCCCAAAGACCACCGCTTTCAGGAAATTCTTGGTGCCGTAGTAGCCACCAGACAGGTAAAAGGATTTCAGGTTGGAGCTGGCGCGGTCTATGTATCCGTCTGAGGTAATGCGGGAAAGGCGTCCGTCTACGGCAAACTTGCCGCCCAACAGACCGGTCCCAAACTGCACGTTGTTTTTCCAGGTGTTGTAAGAGCCGAAGGAGTTATCGGTGCGGGCATAGGCTTCCGGGCTGGCATCCTGGGTCTGCAGGTTCAGGCTGGCGCCGAAGGCTCCCGGCCCGTTGGAGGAAGTCCCCACGCCGCGCTGAATCTGCACATCCTGCAACGAGGAGGCAAAATCTGGCATGTTCACGAAGAAAACGCCGTGGCTCTCGGCATCATTCACCGGAATCCCGTTCACGGTGACGTTGATGCGGGTGATGTCTGAGCCTCTGATGCGCATGCTGGTGTAGCCTACTCCGGCCCCGGCGTCTGAGTTGGTTACTAAAGAGGGCGTGTTTTCCAGCAGATAAGGCAAATCCTGGCCAAAATTGCGGCTTTCCAGTTCTTCTTTGCCCACGTTGGTGAACGTGGTGCCGGTTTTCTCATTGGCGCGAGTGGCGGTGACCAGCACTTCCTTAGTGGCCACACTGGTACGGGTCAGGGAAATCTCCAGCGGTTGCGAAACAGGCACATTCACGGTTTGGCTAGCGGCGGCGTAGCCCAGGTAACTCACCTGCACGGTGTACTCGCCGGCCGGCAGATTGGAGAACGAGAAACGGCCGGCGGCATCGGTGAGGGTGGCGCGGTTGCCCGCGGTAAGCGTAACGGTACTTCCGATAAGCGGTGATTGGGTGGCGGCGTCTAGGACACGGCCAGACATGGAATTCTGTGCCATGGCAAACCACGGCAGCAGGCAGCCCAGTAAGAGGGCTAACGCTTTTTTCATGTGAAATTGAAAAATAGATAAAACAACCAGGAGCCACCAGGGGCCGGTGCTCCCACTCTTGTTTTGTTCCCTTGTTTTTCCCTTCGCCGGCATTACCCGGATCAGGTTCAATGGGTATGATCTCAGCCCGTTATATTAAGGCACCCCTAAACTGAGGCAAAGCTACACCCGCCTTCCGGAAAACCAATAAAGCCAGAAGAACTTATGTGATTTTTTTTGCCTCAGCGGTCAACATAGCAAGGCCGCCCTACGTTGAACAACAAGAGACGCCAGCCCGGCAGTGGATGTGATGTGAGACTTTTAATTCATCGGATTTTATGATGATCGTATACTCTTTGGCCATGTTTGCCTTGATTGCCTTTTTGGCGCTGGCCCCACGTAAAAGAATTAGCGTACCGCCGCAAGATGACAGTGATGACGAGGGAGGCGAGCCCATCAATGATGGCCTCCCCGATCTGGACCTTCCACCAGGCATTTGCCTGCCCATCAATGACTGGGAACCCGATTACAACCGGTCACGGGTGAAAACCACCTCTTTGTAGAGAACCGTTTTAAAGGTAAAAACCCGAAAGCATGGCCAAAACGCCAAGCTTCCGGGTTTTTCGTTTTTAGCAGGAATCGGTTTACCTGTTCCCTTCCTTCGGGCTGATGGAGGGAGCCAGCAGTGCTTTCCTTTTTGCCAGCCGTTCAGGACGATTCTTTCCACCGGGTCTGCACCCAGCTTTTCTGCTGCTCCGGGGTTAGAAAGGTCCAGGCCACCATGCGGCTGGTTTTGTTTCCCTGGCTCATGGGAATGGTTTTCACCTCTACGGCCCCAACCGCTTGCAGGGCTTTGTAGGCCTCCTTGAGATGGGCACTCTTGGAAACCAGGGTAGAGAACCACAGACACGATCCCGCAAACTGCTTGCTCTCCTGGATCATATTGCCAATGAACCGGCTTTCGCCGCCCTCGCACCACAGTTCATTGCTCTGGCCGCCAAAGTTCAGGACGGGTTTGGCGATGCTTTTTTGCTTGAGATTTCTCAGTTTCCGGACGGAGCCGGACTGGGCTTCGGCCGAAGAGGCATGAAAAGGCGGATTGCAGATGGAAAGATCGATGCGTTCGTCTTGCTTGAGGATGCCCTGAAAAATATGTTTCGGGTTGGGCTGCCATCGGCATTCAATCTGGCCCTGCAGCGAGAGATTCTTGTCAACAATCTTCTGGGCAGAGGCAATGGACACCGGATCAATGTCTGCGCCAATAAAAGACCAGCCGTATTCCCGGTTCCCGATGATGGGATACACGCAGTTCGCCCCCACACCAACGTCCAGAACCTTGATCTGAGGACCTCTGGGTACTTTGTTTTTTTGCCCGTCTGGTTGCATGCTCCCCAGCAAATCGGCTACATAGTGAAGGTAATCGGCCCGGCCCGGAATAGGCGGACACAGGTAATTTTTAGGGATGTCCCAGTACCCGATGCCGTAATACTGCTTCAGCAACGCCTTGTTGAGCGCTTTCACGGCCTCGGGGTTGAAGAAATCAATAGATTCATCCCGAAACTCATTCACCCGCACGTACGGCCGCAGCTCCGGACTACTTTTGATCAGCTGCTGGAAGTCATAACGCTTCCTATGCTTGTTGCGGGGGTGCAAGCCTGATTTCTCTTCGGGATGTTCTTTCTTCTTAGGAAGCATGAAAGGGTTAATCAAGTCAATGTTTGCTGTTTCGTCACTCACCCAAGCCTGGCGCCAGCGTCCGCTTATATTAGGCACAGGGTTAGTCTCTGTTTCAGGCGCTTTTTCACAAAAACGGGCTCAAAACGACGGCATAAGCCAAAGCAGGTATCAGCACGTTGTCACTTAATGCAAATGTAAATCCTGTCTCGGTTTTGGGCTCGTTTTCTAAAAACAGGCCCAAAACCAGAACTAGCCTCACCGCGCAACTCGGGCAAAGGTATTGATGGGATTGCTTCTACAGATATCGCACATTTCTGGCCTGTGCCCGGCACCATAAAAAAAGTGGTCAGTGCTTTACGAGAAAGCAATGACCACTTCAAAAAGATACTGTTCGTTATTTCTTAGCGACAGCCTCAGGCTTGGCTACCAGGTCAATGTTGAGTTCCACGTCATCCATGATGGCTTTGTCACCAATGTTCTCGAAGAAATTGCCGGACCGGTACTTGATGTCCCACTTGGTGCGGTCAAACTTGAGCGTGGCTTTGGCGGTGGCTACGCCTTTCTTCACGTTCACCATGGCCGGGAACGAGATCTGGTTGGTAATGCCTTTGATGGTGAGGTCACCGGTGATGGTATAGTTGGCGGCCCCAGACTTGGCGTTTTGCTTGGGCGTGAGGTTAGTGATGGCGAATACGGCAGTCGGGTTCTTCTCCACGGAGAAAAAGTCATCGGACTTGAGGTGGTCTACCAGTTTCTTGTTGGAGCCGCCTTGCAGGTCATTGCAGGTGATGGAGGTCATGTCCAGGAGGAAAGTGCCGCCCCGCAACGCGCCTTTGTCAAACAGGATGGTGCCGCTGGCCAACCCGATGTTGCCGTTGTGCTCCCCGGTCACCTTACGGCCAATCCAGGTGATCTTGCTTTCCGCCGGAACTACTTTGAACGGCTGAGGAGCCGCCGCCGCGTAACGGGCCGGCACTGCTTTCAAGGGAGCAGTTGGTGCCACCATTTTGAAGGCAGAAACGCCTACCGCAGTGGCTACCAGAACAGAGAATAACATTTTTTTCATGGAATCAGGAAGTAAGTGTTTTAGTACAAAAGGGTTACAGAAAGGAGAAAGATAGAAAAACTTCAGCTTCTTATCTTATCCAGGAGCGTATTTAGTTGCTCGGCCTCGTATTGGGTCAGGTTGTGGAGCCCGCTGAAGCCCTGGTTCCCGAGTTCATCCATCTGCTGCAGCAAATCCAAGCCTTTCTGGGTGATGAGAATGTCCACGGTGCGCCGGTCAGAGGGGCATTGCTCCCGCGTCACCAGTGCTTTGGCTTCCAGTTTGTCTACAATGCGCGAGGCATTGGAGGTTTTGTCCAGCATGCGGTCAATGAGCAGGTTCACCGTGGCCGGCTTGGGAAACTGCCCGCGCAGAATGCGCAGCACGTTGTACTGCGGCAGCGTGATTCCATATGCCTTAAACACCGCAGACTGCCTTTGTTCCAACCAATTAGCGGTGTACACCACGTTGATGTAGGACTTTTGGTAAACGTCCTTAAAAACACTCTGCTTTATTTCTTCTTCAATTTTCATTGTTAACCTCCAGTTTTCAGGCGATCCTCAAATATATGTTGCACCCGCAAAATCAGCAACTTAGCTCTTCTATTTCTGCGGATGCCCGCAAAGATACAACCAACATCTGGCATGCCCCGTGCGTATTTCCCCTGAATCTATGCTTGAACTGAAATGACAGACCTTTTTCTGGTGGCTTGGTCAGAGCTATTCTCCAGTCCCGAGAACATGATCCGGTACGGTGGCCTGACGCTTATTCTGGTGGTGGTGTTTGTGGAAACGGGGCTGCTCATTGGCCTGGTGATTCCCGGCGGAGACTCGTTGCTGCTGGCCACCGGTTTATTGGCGGGCGCCGATGTCCTGACGGTGCCCTTAGGCGTGCTGCTGGCCAGCATGACGGCCGCCGGCGTGGCGGGCGATCTGCTGGGCTTTACCATAGGCAGACGCATGGGCAAAAGACTCTACCACAAACAGGACACCTGGTATTTCAAGCGGAAGCACCTGGAGCGGGCCGAGAAGTTTTACCGCGAGAAAGGCAAATCAGCTATTGTGGTGGGCAAGTTTGTGCCGGTGGTCCGCACCTTCAACCCTTTGTTGGCGGGCGTGACGGGAATGGCCCTGGGCCGGTTTGTGCTGCTAAGTTTCATGGGCACCGCCCTCTGGATCTGCTCGCTGGTGCTGGCCAGTTATTACCTGGGGCAGCAGTTCCCGCAGCTGAAAGATTACCTGCATTACGCCATTCCGGTTATCATTCTGCTGTCTATTCTGCCCGGGTTCATCCAGTACCTGAAAGAGCGCCGAAAATCCGCTAACGCCTGACCTAATCACTCAAGCCGTTTTTAGCTTGTTTTTGCAAAACCACCGTATAAATACAGACAACCTTAATCAACCTATGCTACATCGTTTCATCTTAGCCGGCGGTCTGCTGTTGGGCATGCTTTGCGCCCCGGTTCTCGTGCAGGCCCAGAATGCTTCCATCGGGAAAGCGGAGAGTGGCCGCACCACTACTACCAGCGTCACACCATTACGCCAGGGCATCATCATGCGCAACGGGAAGATGATGGAAATCAAAGGCACGGATTTCAGTCCGCTCACGCAGGCCAGAACCTTCACCAACGGCGCTACGCTGCAACCCAGCGGTTCCCTGACCATTGCCGGCGGCGAGGCCGTTCAGCTGAACGAGGGCGACTACGTAGACCTGAAAGGCACGCTGCACCGCTCCACGGTAATCACCCACAGAAGCACCACCCTCACCGGCGACACTACAGGGATCGGGAACCAACTCTTGCAGGCGCAGCAAATCAAAGACCGACTCAGGCTTCTGGAGGAGAAACAGCGCGTCCTGCAGCGCAAAACCGAGCTCCTGCAGAAAACCGTCCAGAACAAGCCCAGCGCACCCGAGCTCAAGAAACTGGACACCGACCTAGCCAAACTGGAACAGCAACTCGCCGCGGAAGAAAAGAAGAGAAAGCAGTAATATAGGACTGCCTGTCTTGGGGCGGCTTAGACGTCAATGGAGTAGATGATTTTAAAGAAAAGCAGGAGCCGGTAGGCATAGATGCTCACCAGAAACAGCACCGTAGCCAGCAGCGCCCCAGAAATAGCCCTGCGCCAGGTTACCTGATAGAATCTTTTGGCCGCTACCGCAAAGTATCCGGCAATTAAGACGGTACTCACCAGGGTGACCACCTGATCAAACGCACTGCGGGAAATAGTCTTAAAGAAGAAGGCAATAGGCCACTCCAGCAGATAGCGGGAGGCAATGCTGCACAGCAGGATAAAAGCGAACAGGTACACCGAGAACACCAGGTGCTCAACCAGAAACTTCCGGCTCCTGGAGAAAGCTACCAGGCAAGCCAGGGCAAACACCGGCACAAAGAAGACAATGAACGCTTTTGACTGCGCCACAATCTTTTCATTGAAGACAGCGGCCACTGCGTCCAGCCTGGCTTCAGAACCGGCCACTTGGTCTACGATCTGTTGAGTGCCAAAGGAGGTAAAAGGCTCATAGCGATAGAAGCCGTCTAGCTGGAGGGCGAAACCTCCGGCATCTCCCACCAGCAGAAAGAAGAACAGGTTGCAGACAATGAACAGCTGCAAAGGCTTCATGTAGCCCACCCGCTTGCCCTGCGAAAAATACGCCGGCAGCAGGCCCGGTTTTAGCAGCAGGAGTTTGATGGTCTTAAAGAACTTTCCGTCAAAGTGGGTAAAGCTTTCCACCAGTTCCTCCAGAAAATGACTGAGGGTGAAATCATGCCGATGTACCTTCTTTTCCCCGCAGGCAGGGCAGAATTTCTTCTCCATCGGCTCGCCACACGATACGCAGATGTCCATTCTGCCTCTCTCCAGCACCGTTGGCCTGCTTTCTATTGCTACATGTGCTTCCATAGGCTAGAACTTCATCGGGTTTCAGGATCACCGGCTGGCCTGAAAAGCAGTAGCACTTTCCAGACGAGAACCTGTTCTCTAATGTAGGAAGTGAATCACACATAATCAATGCTCTGTCGCCACAAATAACTCATTACCAACAAGAAACATCTCTCCCGGCAGCAACACCTCGGAGTATATCTGCTGCTTTAGGCCTGTTTTCTGAAAAACACCTCCAAAACAGGTCACCGCACAGGAAACCTAGTTCTAAGAACTAACCCATCACCGTTAGTTGAGGGCGTGCAGCATGGTAGACACTGGTCATATTCTGAGCAGGACTGGCGGAACGTGACTCGGCGATCTTCCGTCAGGCGCGGCCGCCGACCACATTTTTTCGGGGTGAAAATTCCTAAGGCACTAACCTTTTTATCTTAGTTAGATTCTGTAAGCGTCTAGCTTACAAGCCGCTACTCTGAATTAAAAAATAGAAGTATTTATATATTAAAATTGCGGGTAATACGCTATTTCATCTTTCTACTAGTATTTTTTAAAGCCTTTCTAAATTCCAGCCGTACACAGAGCATCATTCAACAATTTTTACAGCTCAATTTACTATGAAAAAAACAAACGTCTGGATGCTCTTTTGGGCCCTTTTTGTAAGCAGTACCGTTCTGGTTTCTTGTAGCGACGATGACGACGACGCCATGGATCAGGACAAGGCGCGGGTAGCCACTTTCTTCCAGAATGCCGCTCAAAGTGACATGTTTGAGATCCAAACAGGACAAATGGCTAAAGTGAAAGGTTCTACCGCTGAGGTAAGAACATTTGGTGCCATGTTGGAGACAGATCACACCGCATCTTCCCAGAAAATCACGACCATGGCCGCCCAAAGAAATATCACGCTGTCTCCTACTCCTCCAGCTCCTAAAAAGGCCATCATAGATCGTTTAACCGGAGAATCTGGCTTAACCTTTGACAAAGACTTCGCGACCGTGCAAGTACAGGCGCACCAGGAAGCCATCACTTTATACGAGACCGCAGACAGAGAAATCATGGATACAGAGGTGCAAACCTTTATTGACGCCACGTTGCCCATCCTTCGGATGCACTTGCAACACGCCCAGACTTTGAAAACCGCGGTGGACCGCATGTAAAAATCAGCCGTCTGGCACCAAGGAAAAAGCCCTCTACCTTTACTGGCAGAGGGCTTTTTTATGTCAAAATCTAAGGAACGAAGGAAGAGACTGAGAGCAAAACGGACCAGCGTTGAGTTTAGGGCTTGTTTCAGGAAATCAGGCTTAAAACCAGTAGCAAAACTTAGGGCTGCTCCACGGGGCACAACCGGCCGGCTTCTTCGCGCACCAGGTGGAAAGGCTCGTCTTTCACCACCAGCATGCCGTCCAGGTCCAGCAAATCCACCCCGTGGGCCAGTTGCAGCGCCGACCAGATGCCCATGGAAGTCTCCATCATGCACCCGATCATGGTTTTCAGGCCCAGCGAACGGGTTTTCTGGAGTATGGCCAGGCCGTTGAGGTACCCGCCGGCTTTCATCAATTTCATATTCACTCCGTGGAACTGCTGCTGCAGCAAATCCCAATCGGCGTGGTCCGTAACCGATTCATCGGCGAACAGATCGTAGGGCGAGCGCTTTTTCAGGTACAGGTATTCTTCCTGCAGGGCAGACGGCATGGGCTGCTCAATCATCAGGACGGGGTATTTCTTCAGGCCCTCAAAGAACCGCATCAGAGAATCTGGGTCTTGCCAGGCTTCGTTCGCATCTATGATCAGGCCCTGCTGCGTGGCTTTGGTCACTTCAGAGAGCATGTCCAACCCGCTTTCCTGGTTTACTTTCACTTTCAGGTACTCAAAGCGGTGCAGGCCGTGCTCCTTGGTGAACGCCGCAATTTTGCCCGGGTCCATGATGGGGTAGGAGTACGCGGTAGGTGCCGAGGCCACGGGCGTCACGCCCAGAAATTCAGTTACGGTCTGCCCGTTTTTCCGGCAGACGAAATGCACGTAAGCCGATTCTATCGCGAACCGAAGCGCGGGCAACACCAGGTGCAATTGCAGCAGGTGTTGCAGTTCTTCCAGGGAACCTACCTGGACTAAACCGTTGGACTTCAACGTCTCAAACTGCTGTTGCAGCACCTCGGGGGTTTCGCCGTAACGGATGTTGGGAGCGGCTTCTCCCCTCCCCTGAAATCGCTCATCCCCAACGGAAACGAAAATATTGGTTTTGACATCAGAAGCGTTGCGGGAGATTTTCCAGGTGTAGCGCAGGGTGAGGTCCAGGGCCTCCAAATTCCAAAGTAGCATAGTAATAATAGCGGTTGCGAAGTCCAAGTGTAGTAAAAAAGACGCAAAGGCCAATAAAAATCGTGGTTTTGGCTTCTTCTTTCAAAAACGGCCCCAGAACGCCCGCCTTCTTTAGGAACCGGAAGAAAAAAGTATATTTGTAGGTTCCAATACCTTACCTGGCCTCCTGGGCCGGTGAACCGACTAAACCAAAACCCCTGCCTTCCTTTTCCCTGAAGGAAGGCAGCTTGACTCATTTATGAAAAAATCCACGCTCGCCATTCTGGCTTTTGTGATTCTCACCGTGGCCGTTGTGCTTACGCTGAGCCAAAACTACGGCCTTCTTGCTCTTCCAGAAGTTGTACTCACCGGCTTACGCTGGGCCGGCATTGCCGTGCTGCTGCTGTTTGCCAAACAGAAAAAATCCCTGACTACCTGGATTCTGGTGAGCATGGTGGTGGGCGCCGAAATTGGCTACAGTTTCCCTGATTTCGCGCAGAGCCTGAACGTTTTGAGCAAGGTTTTCCTGAAGATGGTGAAAACCATCATCGCGCCGCTCATCTTCGCCACGCTGGTGGTGGGCATTGCCGGGCACTCCAACCTGAAACAGGTGGGCAAGATGGGCATGAAAGCGCTTATCTACTTTGAGATTGTGACCACCGTGGCGCTGTTCATCGGCTTGGCCGCCATTAACATCAGCCGTGCCGGCGACGGTATTGTGCTCAAAGGCCAGACCAGCGACGAGATTACCGCCCCACCGGCCCAAACCTGGCAAGACATCATTCTGCATATCTTCCCGGAAAACATCGCTAAATCAGTGGCCGAGGGCCAGGTGTTGCAGATTGTGGTGTTCAGCGTGCTCTTCGGGATTGCACTGGCCATGCTGAACGAGCGCAAGCGCCGGCCGTTGCTGGAAGTCACCGAGAGCCTGGCCGAGACCATGTTCAAGTTCACCAACATCATCATGTTCTTCGCGCCTATTGCCGTGGGCGCCGCCATTGCGTACACCGTGGGCCACATGGGCTTCGGGATTCTGGTCAATTTGTTTAAGTTGCTGGCTACGCTGTACGTGGCGCTGATCGCCTTCCTGATGCTGGTATTGCTGCCCGTGGCCTTGATCTTCAGGATTCCGGTGAAAATGTTTGTGCAGGCAATTGCGGAGCCGGTTTCCATTGCGTTTGCCACCACCAGTTCAGAAGCCGCTTTGCCGCGCGCCATGGAAGCCATGGAGTCGATTGGCGTGCCGCGCAAGATTGTGGCCTTCGTGATGCCCATGGGCTACAGTTTCAACCTGGACGGATCTACGCTGTACCTCTCGCTGGCTTCTATCTTCGTGGCGCAGGCCGCGGGTATTGAGATGCCTTGGGAGCAGCAGTTGCTGATGGTGTTTACCCTGATGTTGACGAGTAAAGGAATTGCCGGGGTGCCGCGCGCCTCGCTGGTGATTCTGCTGGGCACGGCCGCTTCTTTCAATTTGCCGGTAGAGCCGATCTTCATCATCCTGGGCATTGACGAACTCATGGACATGGCCCGTACCTCCGTAAACGTGATCGGGAACTGCCTGGCCACGGCCGTGATTGCCCGCTGGGAAGGTGAGTTTGTGGACCTTGATGCCCCTCGCGCGCTGGAGACCATCTAAGAGAAGAAGTTTGGAGCGGGCAAGTATCTTTTGCGCGGCTCTCCTCGTTCATCCTCTGTGAAGACTCTGTTTTAACTTATTTTAAATATCCCTTGAAGATGCATTTCCGTTTCTTGTTTCTTGCGTTCATGGTTCTGGGCACGTTCGCTTGCGCCCGCAAAACCACCACGGCAGAGCAATCTGGCTATTCCGCTGCCGGGCAAACCGGCCTTGACCAACATCTGAACCGGGAGGAAAAAAACGCCGCCGGAACGGAGAATATCCTCATCGGACCCAGCGACCGTGTGGCGTATGAGAGTGAGCCTTACAGCAAGTGGTTCCACCCCGCTTACCAACGGTACACGCCTAACGCCAAGATCATGGAGGAACTGCAGCCGATGCTGGAAAACGTCTCCATCAGGGCCTATACCGGCAGCTGGTGCATGGACAGCCAACGCGATTTGCCGCGTTTCTACAAAGTGATAGACCAGGCCCATTTTCCGCATGCCCGCTTCAGCGTGGTGAACCTGCGGGAAGACAAGACCAGCCCCAACGGCGAGGAAAAATCCGCGAACATCACGGCCGTACCTACCTTCATCCTGTACCGCGACGGGAAAGAAGTAGGTCGTATTGTGGAGAGCGCCTACCCTACCATTGAAATGAACATGCTCACTATCCTAAAGGGCGAAGCCTCCAAATAACGTTTTCAGGCTCTTTTTGTAAAAAGCCCCTAAAAACGGAAGAACCGGCCTCTTTCCTGATCTGCTCAGGAAAGAGGCCGGTTCTTTTATATAGTATGTATAGTACTGCCGGTGGATGTTCTGGGGCTGTTTTCTGGAAAAAGGCCCTAAAACAGAAACGTACCGTTCGGGAGGAATTTATCTTCTGGCTTTCAGCCGATCTCTGAGCCAGCTCTCGGCGGCTGTCTGGTCATCAAACAGCTTCACCTCAAATTTCCCTTTTACCCGTTCCTGCAACTGATCTGCGGAGTTAGCGGATAACGCGCTCAGGTTGTCTAGATGCGCCCAGTATTTCAGGCCCGTCTTGACGGCATATGGTATCCAGTTTTGCTCCAGCCAATCCAACGACTGGTCCCAGCGGCCTACCAGCTGCCGGTTGTCGTTCAACACGGCGGTACAGCCTTTCTCCCGCATCCAGTCCAGGTATTTAAAAGCGCCTTTGGCCACGTTCTCATGGGTGGGGTAGCCAATCCAGTTACTGTGAATCCAGGGACCCTGCGGCTGAAGGTCAATTTGCAGGAAAACTTTCCCGGTGGGGGTAATCATTTCTTCAAGACGCGTAGTGGTTTTTTCCTCTGGTTGCGACGGGTGCATGACTGTTGACGATGGGCTAGAATAGCAAACGGTTTTTGGAGTCTTTGCCTTTTGTTACGCGGGAGAAACGCATCTGTTTCACGGGCATTAGGCAGGTCAAAAGACTCAAGCCGATGACAGAAATCGCCGCTGAATAGTTCCTTCCCGTAGAATGATGTATTTTTGCCCGAATTCCTTTCGCACATGCTTTTTTCCGCTTCCCTCCCCGTCTCCAGAAAAGCCCACCGAGTTGCCGTTAGCACGCTGTTCTTCCTGTTAGGACTCTGCTTTTCCAGTTGGGGTTCCCGCATACCATCTATCCAGCAGAAGCTGCACCTCTCAGAAAGCGAACTGGGGGCGGTGCTCTTCGCCCTGCCGGTGGGTCTCATGCTATCTCTGCCCTTCACAGGTTGGCTTACCTCCAAGATAGGCAGCCGCAAAGTGGTGACCTTTGCGCTGCTGCTCTACAGTTCCACCCTGGTGCTGATTGGGTTAAGCCAAAGTGTGCTGCACCTGGTTTTGGTGCTGTTCCTCTTCGGGTTTGCGAGTAACATGGCCAACATCTCGGTGAATACCCAGGCCGTGGGCGTGGAAGGCCTGTACCAAAAATCAATTATGGCTTCTTTCCACGGACTGTGGAGTCTGGCCGGTTTTTTTGGCGCGGCCATTGGCACCCTCATGATTGGGGCCGATGTGGAACCGCTGCCGCACTTTTTCATCATCATGGCGGTGGTGGTGGCTGGCACGGCAATCGCCTACCAATTTACCTTTCCCAAAGACGCGCCTCTTGCAGCCAATCAGCCGCTCTTTGTGATGCCAGACAAGTCGCTCATGGGCTTAGGGCTCATTGCGTTCTGTTCGCTGATCTGCGAAGGGGCCATGTTTGACTGGAGCGGCGTGTATTTCCAGAAAGTAGTGGGCGCCGAGAAAGCCTGGATTGCCGCCGGGTACACCGCCTTCATGAGCACCATGGCCTTCACCCGCTTCATCGCCGACTGGCTCACCACCAAAATGGGCCTGAAGCGCGTGCTGCAGCTCAGCGGCACCTTGACCGCCGTGGGTCTGATGATCTCCGTGGTTTTCCCGCACATGGTCACGGCCATCCTCGGGTTCCTGCTGGTTGGGGCTGGCGTATCGGCGGTAGTGCCGTTGGCGTACGGCGTAGCCGGTAAAAGCAAAACCATGGCTCCCAGCATGGCACTGGCTGCCGTTTCCACCATCGGCTTCGCCGGGTTTCTGGTAGGTCCTCCGTTAATTGGCATGCTGGCCGGCATTAGCAGCCTGCGGCTTTCGTTTGCCACCATCGCCCTCATGGGTGTGAGTGTGGCGTTGCTCTCTAGTCGCATTAAGACTGAAGAAGCTTAGGTTTCTCGCTCTGGCGCGGATTTACTTTCGTGCCTATCCTTTGCTTATCCTTCTGGAGCCCTCTATTACCTATGGAGCCTTCTATGGCGCGGAAGTTACTTCCGTGCCTTTCCTACTTAACAAATTGCTACTCCGCCCGCCGTTGTTGGTGTTCTCACCAACGACCATGACTGCCTTCCTCAAGCAGAGATTCCCCCTTTGAAGGGGGCGAAGGGGGATGTTTACACCTGCTGATCCGGTTAGCTATCCGTCTTCACTATTCATCTCTTTCCTGCCAAGCCTTGTTGCTGCAGTCGCGGTCTGCCCGCGTCTGTTACTTTTCTCCTGGATGAGAAAAGTAACCAAAAGAATCATGAAGAAAAGAAACTCGCTGACGCTCAAACAGTCTTTTCTTCACTAAAAAGTACCACCTGGTGAAAGCCTTCTGTTTCATAGTAGACGTAGGCCTCTGCTGCTGGTGACGTTCTTGCGTGCGCTCTCTCGGGACTGGGCTACGCATGCGGCCCAGTCCCGAGAGAGCGCAGGTTGCTCATAGGGTATAGAGCCGCTGCAATGCCTGTAGCGTCCTGTGGACGGGGTGATGCGATCAGGGCTTTCATCTGTGAGCAAACACGTTTTTAGCCTGTTTTCTGAAAACAAGCAAGAAACTCTTCTTTGTATGGGCCTAATCTTTCAGGAAAGGCGATCTTTGTGGAATTCAGCCATCGGTTTCCTTTCTATCACAAGGCAAATAGATGGGCAATTCTGTCGTTTATCTTTGGGGCGTCTGCCTTTGTTTTTCACCAATCGTTATGAAACGCCGTAAGCTTGTTTCAGTCCTCTTTTCCGTTTTGTACCTCATGAATTCCGGCACCCTTTGGGCTCAGTCCCACCCGTTTGACCAGTATCCCACGCCCGTAGAGGCCAACCTCTGGACGGAGTATACCCCTGCTATGACCACGTTCAAACTGTGGTCGCCAGTGGCCGAGGAAGTGGTCCTGAAGCTGTATGACAAAGGAAACGGCGGCGCGGCGCGCGAGAAACTGGAGATGCAGAAAGGCGAAAAAGGCCTGTGGCTCCTCTCGGTCAAGAAAGACTTGCAGGGCGTGTACTACACGTTTCACGTGAAGGTGGGCGGACACTGGTTAGACGAAACTCCCGGCATTTACGCCACCGCCGTAGGGGCGAATGGCCAGCGGGCCATGGTGCTGGATCTCGCCTCCACCAACCCCAAAGGCTGGGAAAACGACAAAGGCCCATCTGTGAAGACGCTGAATGAAGTGGTCTTGTGGGAAGCGCACGTGCGGGATTTGACCACGCATCCTTCCTCGGGCAGTACGCAGCCCGGCAAGTTTCTGGGGCTGGTGGAAACCGGCACCAAGACCAAGGAAGGGCTCGCCACCGGCATAGACCATATCAAGGACTTGGGCGTGACCCACATCCACCTGTTGCCCGCCTTTGACCACCGGTCCATTGACGAGACGGCCTTAGACAAACCGCAGTTCAACTGGGGCTACGATCCGCAGAACTACAACGTACCCGAGGGCTCGTATTCCTCAGATCCTTACCGGGCCGAGGTCCGGATCAAGGAGTTCAAGCAGATGGTGAAAGGCTTCCATGACCAGGGCCTGGGCGTGGTCCTGGACGTGGTGTACAATCACACCGGCCTCACCAAGGGTTCTAACTTCAACCTGGAGTTCCCGGATTATTACTACCGCCAGACCCCGGATGGGAAATACTCAGATGCCTCGGCGTGTGGCAACGAGACCGCCAGCGAACGGGCCATGATGCGGAAATTCATCATCGAGTCCTGCAAGTTCTGGGCGAGCGAATACCACCTGGACGGTTTCCGCTTCGATCTCATGGCCATCCATGACTTGGAAACCATGAACCAACTTTCCGCCGAGCTGAAGAAAATCAACCCCAGCATCATTCTGTACGGCGAAGGCTGGACCGCCGGCAGCAGCCCGCTCCCCGACCACGCCAAAGCCCTGAAGGCCAACACGCACCAACTCGCGCATTTCGCGGCCTTCTCTGATGACCTCCGGGATGCCGTGAAAGGCTCGGTGTTCGATGAAAAATCCCGCGGGTTTGTGAGCGGCGCCAAAGACACTGAGGAGTCCATCAAGTTTGGGGTGGTGGGCAGCGTGCCGCATCCGCAGGTAGATCTTCAGAAAGTGAACTACTCCAAGGCGTTCTGGGCGCGGGAGCCGTGGCAGGCCCTCTCCTACGTCTCCTGCCATGACAACCTCACCTTGTTTGACAAGCTGAAAGTCTCCCACCCCAAAGCCAGCCCAGAACAGCTCCGGAAAATGCACCTGCTCGCCAGCGCCATCGTCCTGACCTCGCAGGGAACTGCTTTCCTGCACGCCGGCGAAGAGCTGCTGCGCACCAAAAACGGCGAACACAACAGCTACAACTTGCCAGATGCCGTCAATCAGATCAACTGGAACTGGAAAGTCGCCCACCTGCAGGTGTTCACCTACTACAAAAACCTCATTGCACTCCGCAAAGCCCATCCCGCCTTCCGGATGCCTACCACCGAGCTAGTCAACAAACACCTGGAGTTCAAAACCACCTTTCCGGGCCTGGTGGGCTACCAGCTGAAGAACCACGCGTACGGCGATGCCTGGAAGAATATTCTGGTTTACTACAACGGCCGCGAAACTTCCGCCGAAATCCGGGTGAACGGCGAATGGACCGTGGCCGCCGAAGGAGAAACCATCACGCCCCAGGCCGGCCGCAAAGTAAAAGAAAAGGTAACGGTGCCACCGGTTTCCATGTTCATTCTGTACCAGGAATAAACATTGGAGAGAGCAGTGATCAGGCTAAAACAGTAGTTCCTGCTTTGGGCCTGTTTTCTGAAAAACAGGCCTAAAACGGGAAATGGCCGGGAGAAAGCCACCCAATGGGTTTTAGGCTTCTTTTCTGAAAACGGGCTTAAAACGGGAATCAGGCTTCGGACTTAAATAAGCTGCAGCAGTGATGAGACAGTGCCCCGTATGCTCTTTTCGCGTAGCTTTCCGACTTGAAAGAACATCCTGTTCCGCTTGCTCATTATTTCGTGTATCTGGGCAGTGGTTTTTGCGTTAAAAGGCCTGTATGCAATCCAACGATTTCCAGATTAGTGCTTCCTCCTTTCCGTTTAAGGCTTATCTGAGCCTGAAACCCATTATTACCTACTGGCAGCAGTTTCAGGATGACTGCAAGAGCAGCTTCACCCTGTGCGCCCAGGAAATCAACCGCCAGCTCCAGGAAATCCCTGAGATTCAAGAGCCCATCACCGACCTGAACGTGCTGGGTCCACAGCATACGTGCCTCATTGACCTGCTCATGACGGCCATCTTTCCGCCGGCCACGCATGAATCGGAGGCCAGCGGGGCCGTGGGGCCGGTCTATGATGCCAGCTTCTACTACACCCAGCCGTTCAAGCAGATCATCCTCAATGACAGCAACCACCTCAAACGCCCGCTCAACATAGACGAGCACCGCATGCTTTTCAACCGGGTGCGCATGCTGTACCTCATGATTCTGGAGAAATTCTACCAGGTGCAGGTGCCGCACGAGGAGTTCCTGATCTATACCGTTCCAGATTATCAGCTGGGCCTGTACCGCCACTACAACGTGGTGCTGAATACCCAGTTCCTGGACATCACCCTCACGCAGTCACTGCCCCCGCTCAGCGAAGACGACATCCAGACCATGCTGGACAACATCCGGGACATGGACATCTGGATGGAGCTGCTGCCGCCCCACCACTTTGAGGTGAGCGGTTTCTACATCATGAACCTCCTAGACGTCACCGATCAGGAAGTACTGTCTTCGCTCAAGAACGATTTGCTGGAGCGCGACGTCATGTTGGCCCCTGACCGGTTTGAGCAGCTGCAGGAAAAGATCCGGATTCTCTTCCGGCGGCCGCACCTGCAGTTGGGTGTGGCGGCTTTCCATAAAAACAAGAGCGCGTTCGTCAACTTCGGGAACAAGATCAACCACAGTTTTCTGCTGCAGAGCGAGATCACCAGTTCCAGCTACGCCGGTTTCAAAGCCATTTATGACGAACTGGTGCAGGAAGGCGTGCCGCTGGTGATCAAAAACGTGGAAGTCACCGATGAGCTGCCCGAGGGTGTGCGCGAGGAGATGCTGAGCATGGGCATCAAGAACATTGTGCTGGCCCTGCTGCGCTACGGCGATGAACCCATTGGTATTCTGGAACTGGGCTCCCCCAACCCCGGCGACTTAGACAATTTCTCCATCTCCAAGGTAGAGCAGTTCCTGCCCCTTTTCTCGGTGGCCGTGAACCGCAATTCAGAGGAGATAGAGGCGCGGGTACAATCGGTGATCCGGGAGAAATTCACGGCCATTCACCCCGTGTTGGAGTGGCGTTTTAGAGAGGCTGCCATGAACCTGCTGGACCGGATCAACGCCTCGCCCAACGCCTCCAGCCCCGAGATGGAGCCCATCATCTTCAAGGATGTCTACCCGCTCTACGCCGTGGCCGATGTGCGCAGCTCCAGTACTGAGCGGAACACCGCCATTCTGGGCGATTTGGTGGAGCACCTGCAACTGGCCGAGCGTGTTCTGAAGCAAGCCGTGGAAGTGCACTCGCTGCCCATTCTGGACGAACTGCGGTTCTCGGTTTCCAAGCACCTGCGTCAGCTCAAGAAAGGCGTGCTGGTGCAGGACGGCATCACCATTTTTGAAACGTTGCGCACCCAGGTGGAGCCCATGTTTCAGTTCCTGGAGGTGACCCACCCGGCCCTGGTCCCGCACATTCAGGACTACCGCGATGCCATGGACCCCACGTTGGGCATTCTGTACAAACGCCGGAAAGCCTTTGAGGAGAGCCTCACGCTCATCAACGAGACCATCTCTGAGTACGTGGAGCAGGAAGAACTCACCGCCCAGGAAATGTTCCCGCACTATTTTGAGCGCTTTGTCACCGATGGGGTGGAATTCAACATCTACGTGGGCCAGTCACTCGTAGAAAATCAGCCCTTCGACCTCATGTTTCTCCGGAACCTGCGTCTCTGGCAGTTGATGGTCATCTGCGAGGTGGCCCGCCGCACACAGGCCTTGAAGCCCCAGTTGAAGGTTCCTCTGGAAACCACCCAGCTCATCCTGATCCACAGCCAGCCGCTGGCCATCCGGTTCCGGCAAGACGAGCGCAAGTTCGACGTAGACGGCGCCTACAACATCCGCTACGAGATCGTGAAAAAGCGCATCGACAAAGCCCTGGTGCGCGATACTGAGGAGCGCCTCACTCAGCCCGGCAAGATTGCGATCGTCTACTCCCAGGCCCGTGATGCCAACGAGTACCTGGAGTACATTGAATACCTCCAGAACAAAGACATCTTAACCGAGCACGTGGAACAACTAGAGGTGGAAGACCTCCAGGGCGTCAGCGGCCTGAAAGCCCTGCGGGTGCAGATCAAGTGCTGAGGAATTGAGAGAGTGGGTTAGTAATCTCATCCAGTCAATTAGCTTCCTTTCCATCTACTTTTAGCCTTAAATCAAAAAAATACCCTTAAAACGGGAGAAGCGCCGAGTTACCGCGATGCTCCACCCGTTTTAAGGGTATTTTTTGAAAAGGAAGGGAAAAGTAGAAATCCTTCGGCAGGAATTACACCAGGCCGGGCACTTCCACTACCTCGTTCACATCAATATCGTATTCTACGCCCGCCACTTCAAAGCCGAACAGGTTGAAGAAATCGGTGCGGTAGCCGGCCAGATCCCCGATCTCCGAGAGGTTCTCGGTGGAGGCTTGCTCCCACAGGGCGGCTACTTCGGCTTGTACATCGTCGCGCATTTCCCAGTCATCTACGCGTATTCTGCCTTTATCGTCAACCGGCACCTCAGAACCGGTGTACAGGCGCTCCTGGTACAGGCGCTGGATCTGCTCAATGGTGCCTTCGTGGATGCCTTTGGCTTTCATCACTTTGTAGAGCAACGAAATGTACAGCGGAATCACTGGAATAGCCGAGCTGGCCTGCGTCACCAAGGCTTTGTTCACTGACACGTACGCTTTGCCGTTCAGATCTTTCAAAGAATCTGAAATGGTGAAGGCGGTGGCCTCCAGGTGGTCTTTGGCCCGCCCGATGGTGCCTTTGCGGTACACGGCCTCGGTGAGGGATGGCCCGATGTACGAGTACGCCACGGTGGTAGCGCCGGGTGCCAGCAAATCGGCGGCTTTCAAGGCTTCCATCCACATGGCCCAGTCTTCGCCGCCCATCACGGCCACGGTATTTTCGATGTCTTCGTCAGAGGCCGGGGTGATGCTCACCTCCGTCACGTTGCCGGTATGGAAATCAACGGTTTTGTTGGAGAACGTCTGCCCGATGGGTTTCAGCACGGAGTTGTGCACGACGCCCGTTTTAGGGTGCACCCGGCGCGGGGAGGCCAGGCTGTAGATCACCAGGTCAATTTGGCCCAGATCAGATTTGATCAGATCCAGCGTTTTCTGCTTGATTTCGTCAGAGAAAGCGTCGCCGTTGATGCTTTTGGCGTACAGGCCGGCCTCGTGGGCTTGTTTCTCAAACGCGGCGGTGTTGTACCAGCCCGGTGAACCCGGTTTGCCCTCAGCGGACGGTTTCTCGAAGTACACGCCAATGGTGGCGGCGTTTGACCCGAAGGCGCTGGTGATTCTGGAAGCCAGCCCGAAACCGGTGGAGGCGCCAATGACCAACACTTTTTTAGGTCCGTCAATCGCACCCTTAGATTTCACATAGTTGATCTGGTTTACTACGTTCTGTTCGCATCCTTTGGGATGGGCGGTAAGGCAGATAAAGCCGCGTACTCTGGGCGTAATAATCATATAATGCTTTTTTATCAGATGAATCTGTCCGTCTGGAAAGTCTGTTTCAGACGTAAATTTGTCATTTTTATTTCAAAATCCACTAGAAAGACTTCTGGCCGACGCGCTTTGGGTAGCTGGCAGCCGTATTTCCCATTTTACATCCCGGTTTTTGGCTCAGCCCTCCACCTGTTTTTCCACCTTCCGGCCCAGCCGTTGCTGGAGTTTGTTCAGCAGGAAAATGGCGATGATGAGCCAAAAGACTCCGGCGGCCCAGCCAGCCAGCACATCAGAGGCGTAATGCACGTTGAGGTACACGCGGCTAAAGCCGATGAGCAGAATCCAGACAGCCAGCAGAATACTCAGCGTCCACCGCAGCCAGACGTTCCGTACGTTGGTCCAGACCAGGTACACAATCAGGCCCCAAAACGCCCCGCCAATCATGGCGTGCCCGCTGGGAAAGCTGTTGCCGTTCACGTGCATGAAAGCGCTCTCGGGCCGGGGCCGGTCAAAGAAGAATTTCATGCTTTGGTTGAAGAGCGTGGTAGTGGCCGAGATGGCGATGATCTTGAGCGAGTAAAATCGCCATTTTTTGAAAATCAGGAATAAAGCGGCCAACCCCAGCGACCCGAAAATAAGGAAATTCTTGGACCCGAAGAAGGTGATGAAGTACATGGCATCGGTGGTCTCGGGGTCGGTGAGATCTCCCGCGAACGCGAAGGCGGCCTGGTCCAGCGCTTTTTCCTGCTCTATGAACACCACGGTAGCCATCCAGAAAAACAGGAACGCTGATCCCACAAACACCACCCAGGCAATGAGCACCTGCAGGCTGATGACGGTGAGCACCGCGCCCGCTTTTTTGCCGCTTTCTCCCACTTTCTCCTCCATAGGCTGTCTTGGTTGGTTCAAAGCTTTTACGCAAGTGAGCCCTAAAACAGATACATGCAGCTTTTCATCAGAAAGAACGGGGAAGGAAAATCCAGGGCCAAGGCGCACTTCGTATATGCACTATGTTACACCTCCTCGGGTTTATCTACTTAGACTTTGCCGGCCGCGCCGACTACCTGATGACGCACGGCCGCTATCTGACCAGCCGCACCGAAGGCGAGTTTGAGGTGCAGTTGTACTGGACACCCAACTTCTTTGCCGAGGTCTACTTCTCGCCGGCCCGGCACCGCAACGAGAAAATCAGCGCGATCACTGAGAAACCAACCTTTGATGAGTACCTGGCCTACATCAGCTTACCGCAGTTATTGAGCCAATGAGTTTTAGGGCTCTTTTTCAGAAAGTCGGCCCAAAACAAGCACCCGGAAGCGCAGCCTCTCACCTTCAATTCAAGCGAAGGATAGCATACGGAGGTGTTGGAAGAAACTGACGCAACTGAAAACAGGAAGACGAGACCGATGACAGATGTTACTGATTGTCTAACGTTTAAGATGCTATTCGCCAAGAACAAAAAGGAAAAGAACGGTGACCTAGATAAACCGCGCCTCAAAAGCCCGCTAATTCAGTACTCCCCGAACCACGATTCCAGTATTTTCCCTGATGCTTTGCGGTTTACTTGTATCTACATTTGTATTGTCTGTCTCTAGTCCGGTCAATTGGGGAACTACTTGAAACCGAGACTTTCTTGAGATGAGGGAGCCGAGGTCATGGACTTCCGGCTCTTTTCCTTTTATAAGCCAGCAATAGCGTTTCTCTTCCAGACAGGTTTCTCCTCTGCCCTACTCAGACGATCAAGAAGCCCGAACTCTTTCTGACGCGTATCAGCCTTCACCTGAGAACTAACCGTAGAAGTTCTCACGAACCTGGTTGCGGGGCCATCGGGGTCCGGAGCCATTCAAAAGCGTCTCCTTTGTCGTTGAACGCCCTGAACTCAATTGTCGATTCTTTTCCCTGAAAAATTTCTGCCACCGTAGACACCGCCCGCGCCTGCAGGTTCTGAATGGAATTGTTCACCCGGGCAAATCGCAGCAATTGGGTAGACGTAAGCTTGATGATGAAGTCCTGCACCGTGGGCCGGTACACCCTGTCCTCCATTTTCACCACGGACACATCACTGGAATCCAGGATCAGATTCTTGGTGGCATGTGTACTCACCTGATCAGCTACTATATCCAGGGCTCGCCTCAGCTCCTTCGCGCCATACTCCTCTACACTAGGGAGTTTGGCATACATAATATCCTCCGCTGGCTCATAGCTGATCGTGATTAACCAATTTTCGAATATAATCATATCAAGATTTTTCATAAATGTAAGCTCCCTTGCGGAAATTTAAAATCTTCAGCCGATGAAATACCCCTATTTGCCGGTGAATGCCCCTAAACACTCGTTAAAAAATCGCTGCTGTTTCATGATGGGCACAAGTGCGCTTCCGCTGAAGTAGCTGGCCATCAACCGGTCAGCTAGCAAGAAAATAGTACCAGCACTGAATTTTGGCCTGATGCTAAAGGAGACGGATATCCGTTTATAGCCTGATTTCAGAAAACCCTTGTAGAAGAAGATAGAACTGAACTTGAGAAGCTAGTTTGACCGCAAGTAAAGAGAATGAGAGTGCCTTAGAGAATCGGACCAATACCCTTCTCAAAGGCTTCACCGAGGGCTGGATAGGATACCCCGCCTTTTTAGCAATAGCAAGAGCCCTTTTGTTTTATACAGAGTGGAAATCAGGATGCCTTAGATGCCGGTCTGCTACTGGTTTCTAAATATCCCTTGCGTACCTAAAGTGAATCTAAACTCATCACGAGGAGTGGAATGTTTTTCCTCAATCCATTATAATGGTCTATTCACTTCCGCTTTCGCGCGCTAAACAAAAAAGCGGTACAACTTTGTGAGTTGTACCGCTTTTAAGAGTTTGTGCGCAGGGGGAGATTCGAACTCCCACACCCGAGGGCGCTGCCGCCTGAAGACAGTGCGTCTACCAATTTCGCCACCTGCGCATCAATGCCCCTTCATTGCTTTAGGGTGCACAAAACTACCTACTTTTTCTTTAACTGCAATAGCTCCGCCAACTTTTTGCGTAAAATTTTACGTCGTTTTTTCCTTCCTACACACAATCAGGCACTTATTTTTTACTCAATCAGCGGGGCCTCGCCTTTCACCACCGGGTTCAGGTTGCGTTTGGAGAATTTCTCCATGCGGTTGAGCACAAAGAGCGCCAGAATCACCCAGCCCAACCCCGCCGCCAGCCCGGCCAGCACATCGGTGGCGTAGTGCACATGCAGGTACACCCGGCTGAAGCCAATGAACAGAATCAGGAGCGAGAGCAGCGTGATCAGGAGAATGCGCCAGGGGGTTTCCTCCACGCTCTTCCAGACCAGGTAAATGAGCAGACCATAGAAAGAGGCGCTGATCATGGCGTGCCCGCTGGGGAAACTGAGCCCGTAGGAGTCTACCAGGTGCGGCACCAGCGGCCGGGGCCGGTTGAACAGGTATTTCAAGATGAGGTTCAGGGTGATACTGCCTACCGCAATGACCGGTACCTTCACCGAGTACCACTTGTGTTTTTTCACGAACAGGAAATACCCGATGAGCATGAGACCCGCACCCGAGATGAAGTTACGCGAGGCCAGAAACGTGATGCCTTTGATAAACTCGGTGAGCGTAGGATTGGCCCGCTCATCGGCCCAGGCGAAGGCGCGGCTGTCAAACTTCAGCTCCTTGCCCGGCAGCACTTCCTTGGCCAGCCAGAAAAACACCACCAGACACAGAATAAACACCGTCCACGTCACAATCAGCTCCACCGTGAACAAAGCGGTGGTCGCCACAAATTTCCGAAATCTTTTTTTCATAGTGTCACCTCCCGGAGCCCGCCGTTTTAGTCTTATTCCGGTAAAAGGGCCCTTAAACAGCACAATTCATTAAAGTACGTATCTGGCTGGGCCCGTGTTGGGCACGGCGTTGGGGCAACCCCGGCCGCTTAATGCAGTATGATGTTTCATAGCCTGAGACCAGACCGTATGAAAGCAGAAGAATTAACCCAACTTATTCTCAAACTGAAGGACAAGAACCTCTCCCTGGCTTTCGCCGAAAGCTGCACCGCCGGCAGCCTGGCCGCCGCCGTGAGCGAAGCCACCGGCACCACCGACGTGTTCTTGGGCAGCATGGTCACCTACAGCGAGCTAGCCAAGACCAAAGTACTGGGCGTGAAGCCCGAGACCCTCAAACTCTACACCGCCGAAAGCCAACAGACCACCAACGAAATGGTGCAGGGCCTCCAGAAACTGCTCAAAGCCGATGTCTGCGTAGCCGTGACCGGTCTCTTTGGGCAGGGCGCTTCTGAAACCGCGGAGAAACCCATCGGCAGCACCTTTATCTCCATCCTGTTCAAAGACAAAGTGGAGGAATACCGCCAAGTCTTCAAAGGCGATGCCCAGAAAATGCGGCAGCAGACCGAGGATTTCATCTTCCAGAAACTCAATGACACCCTAGACCGCCACTTCCAGCACGTGTAAACGCCAGGGAATTGGTGTAGCGGTGTAGGCTGCTATCAGGGGAAAGGCTTTTTGAGGTAGTTTCAGAAAAACGGCTGCAAAACACCTGTCCCCATTCACAACCCGTGGGCAGACGCCTTGCTTTTCTGGACTGTAGATGCGTTTTTCTGCTACTTTTGGAAAAACAGCCCCAAAACGGCAGATACGCGCATGTCTTCACCTTCGGTCCCAGATTTCAATTGTATTGCGCCGGTGTATGATGCACTGGCGCAGCTGGTGTACGGCGATGCGCAAAAACGGGCCCAGGCCCACTTTCTTTCCTTGATTCCGGCAGGTGCCCGGGTGCTGGTATTAGGCGGCGGCAGCGGCTGGATTCTAACGGAACTTCTTCGCCAAAGCGCGCCCGTGCATGTCCTGTATCTGGAACCCGCCCGCAACATGCTGCAACAGGCGCAAAACCGGTTCCGAAACACCTCTTCCACCGCCCAGGTGGAGTTCAGGCTGGGCACCGAGCTCGACCTCACCCCGCAGGAAACGTTTCACGTGGTACTTACCCCTTTCGTGCTGGACCTGTTCCCAGCGGCGGAGGCTTACGCCATGATGCAACGGCTTTCGCAGGCGCTGCTGCCCGGCGGGCTCTGGCTCCACACCGATTTCCACGCCTCCGCTCCAGAGAGCCAGCCCGTCTGGCAAAAGCTGCTCCTCTGGGGCATGTACCGCTTTTTCGGCGTGGTCAGCAATCTCTCGGCCCGTGAGTTGCCGCCGTTTGAGGCCTTGTTTCAGAAAATCGGCTTTAAAACACACCGGGAGGCCTTTTACTTCCGGAAATTCATCCGGGCGCAGGTGCTGCAAAAGGCTGTCTTCTGACCAATCACAACTTATTGAGCCGGGGGTGGAAGTTCTAAGCTTTCCTGTGTACCTTGGGGGTTGAAACATCCTTTTCCATGAAGAAAACCCTCTTCACCGCCCTCGCCCTCGCGGCCATGGCGTTTGCTTCTCCCCTACGGGCGCAACAGAGCGTCGCGTACCAGGTTTCCTTTGAAAATGCCGCCCACCGCGAGGCCACCGTCACCGCCACGTTCAAAGGCGTGACCGCCCCGGTGCTGGAAGTCAGAATGGCGCGCTCCTCGCCCGGGCGCTATGCCCTGCATGAGTTCGCCAAAAACGTGTACAACGTGCAAGCCACCGACGGGCAGGGCCGCACCCTGGCCGTCAATCGGCCGAACCTGCACCAGTGGAATGTCTCGGGGCATGACGGAACCGTGACGGTGAAATACACCCTGTTCGCCGACCACCCCGATGGCACCTACGCCGGGGTGAACCTCAGCCACGCGCATCTGAACGCGCCCGCCACCTTCATGTACGCCAACGGCCTGGAGAAAGCCCCCGTGCAGGTCTCCTTCACGCCGCCGGCCGGCAAGAACTGGACCGCAGCCACGCAGCTGAAACGCGAAACCGCGCCGCTTACTTTCTCGGCCCCCGATTTCCAGTACCTCATGGACAGCCCCACCGAGCTGGCCGACCTGAAATGGCGCGAGTGGAACGTGCAGGAAAAAGGACGCACCCAGAAAATCAGAATCGGGTTGCACCACCAGGGCACCGAGCAGCAGCTAGACGAATACACCCAGCGGGCCAAACGCATTGTGGCCGAGGCGCAGGCTGTCTTTGGCGAGCTCCCCACCTTTGACTACGGCGAATATACGTTCATTGCCTGCTATCTGCCGGGTACGCCCGGCGATGGCATGGAGCACCGCAACTCCACCGTCATCACCAGTTCGCGTCCGCTGGAAACCGGCATGAACCCGAACCTCGGCACGCTGTCCCACGAGTTTTTCCACGCCTGGAACGTGGAGCGCATCCGCCCGAAAAGCCTGGAGCCGTTCAATTTCGCGGATGCCAACATGAGCGGGGAACTGTGGCTCGCCGAAGGCTTTACCAGCTACTACGGCACCCTGCTGATGGCCCGAGCCGGGGTAACTCCCCAAGCCGATTACCTGAAGAGTGTTGGGTACCCTATTCTGGCGGTGACGGTCTCGCCGGGGAAAGATTATTTCTCGCCGGTGGAGATGAGCCAGCAGGCTCCGTTTGTAGATGCCTCTCGCTCGGTAGACGCTACCAACCGCACCAACACCTATATCTCCTACTACACCTACGGCAACGCCATCGCCATTGGGCTGGACTTCACCCTGCGCACCAAATTCAAGAACCTGACCCTGGATGACTACATGCGCCTGCTCTGGCAGCGCCACGGCAAACCCGAGAAACCCTACACCCTGCCGGAGTTAGAAAAAGCCCTGGCTGACCTGACCAAAGATGCCGCGTTCGCGCAGGATTTCTTTAAGCGGCACATCTACGGGAAAGAAGCCCTGCCCTATGAGAGTTTAGCCCGCCAGATGGGTTTGGCGCTGCAATCATCCAAAAACGCGGTACTGGGCTGGGAAGGCCTTAAGTTCCAGAACGACCAAGCCACCATTGCCCAAGGCACTTTCGCCAACAGCCCGCTCTACAAAGCCGGCCTGGATCGTGACGATGTCCTCCTGACGCTCAACGGGCAGAAACTGTCCAGCCAGAAAACGCTGGATAGCCTGTTGACCCAACACAAACCCGGCGACCAGGTGCAACTGGAAGTTGTGCAGCAGGGCACTAAGAAAACCGTGCCGCTCACCCTGGCCCAGAATCCGCAACTGGAACTGGTGCTGCTGGAGAAACTGAACCAACCCGTGGCCAAAGACGCGAAAGCCCGCCGGGAAGCGTGGCTGAGCAAGAAAAGCAAAGGGTAAAATTCAATGATTGGACAAACCACCGTTTCGGGCCTCATTTCTGAAAATCAGGCCCGAAACGGAAAGAAGTAAACTATTGACCGGTGTTCCTGCGTTAAAGAGAGGAAATACCTTTATCTTAGTTGCATTACTGGAAGAGGCATAGGTAATCCATCTTCCAGCGGCGCATTTTCCTTTCATTGAGATGTCAAACAAACGGTTTATACATATTCTCTTCGTCCTGCTGGTGTGGGCAGCAGGCGTTCAGCCCGGCCAGGCGCAGGAACTAACGGGCACCTCCTCTTCCCTGGACAGCCTCCAGGCACCGGCTCGTTTTGTGCCCCGGGTGAGCTACGGCCTCAACGCGGGCGCGGGATTCAGTAATTTCGGATCGGTTTCTTACGTGGAGCCGCGGGTGCAGTACCAGCTGAGTCCCCGGTTCAGCGTGTTCAGCAGTTTGACCATGTTGCAGACCTGGGGCGGACCTACGTTCAGAACCACTTCCCGCGAGGGCACTTCTACGGTGATGTCCGCTGCCCCAGACCGGCAGTACCTGCTGCACGTGGGCGGTTCCTACGCCATGAGCGAAAAGCTCTTGCTCAGCGGCAGCGTCTGGAAAGACCTGAATCCATCGGTAAGCAATCGGATGAACTACAATCCATTTACCTACGGTCGTCTGCCGAACCAGGGCTTTCAGTTTCAGGCCCAGTACCAGGTGGCGCCTAACGTGACAGTATCGGGAGGGGTACGGTACAGCAACGGCCCTCAAAACTACGGGTATGGCGGGTATCCGGGGGCTGGGTTTAACTCTCCCTGGGGGTTCTAAAATGATGAACAATTTTTAAAATTTATTAAAAAGCCTTGCTACCTTTTGTTAGCAAGGCTTCTTTTTTTACCTATCTTTTTTATTAAATTCATCAAAAGAAGGTGTAATCATGCGCTGCTGCTTACATCTAGTATCGTTTTCTTCTATATTTGCTTTCCTAGCTAACAACAAGAACCACAAAACCCCACCTTTCTGCGCATGTCGTCAACGCTTATCCTGGGCATTATTACCGCTTACTTCTGTATTCTAATCCTCATCTCGTTTCTGACCAGTAAAAAAGGCGAATCAACGGAAAGCTTCTTTCTGGCCAACCGGGCATCGCCGTGGTACGTGGTGGCGTTCGGGATGATCGGGACCTCGCTTTCGGGCGTGACGTTTATCTCGGTGCCGGGCATGGTGGAGAAGGCGCAGTTCTCGTACTTGCAGTTGATTTTGGGCAACATGCTGGGGTATTTTGTGGTGGCTTTGGTCCTGATGCCCCTGTATTACCGCCTCAATCTAGTGTCCATTTACACCTACCTGGAGCAGCGGTTTGGCTATTGGTCGTATAAAACAGGGGCGGGTTTCTTCCTGCTTTCCAGAACCCTGGGCGCGGCCTTGCGCCTGTACCTGGTGACGGGCGTTCTCCAACTCGCCGTTTTTGATGGATTGGGCGTGCCTTTTGAGGTGACCGTGATCATCACCATCGGGCTGATCTGGGTGTACACGTTCCGGGGCGGCATGAAAACCATCATCTGGACCGATACTTTCCAGACGCTGGCCATGCTTTTGTGCGTGGGCATCAGCATCATCACCATCTCACAGGACCTGAACCTCTCTTTCAATGGCATGGTGGACACCATCAGCGAAAGCAAGTACTCTCAGCTGTTCTTCTGGGACGTGAAAGATCCACGTTACTTCTTCAAGCAGTTCTTGTCTGGTTTCTTCATCTCCATTGTGATGGTGGGCCTGGACCAGGACATGATGCAGAAAAACCTGAGCTGCAAAAACCTGAAGGAGGCACAGAAAAACATGTTCTCCTTCACCGTGATCATCCTGTTTGTGAACATCCTGTTCCTGAGCCTGGGTGCCTTGCTGTACCTGTTTGCTCAATCCAAGGGCATTGACCTGCCCGCGAAAGGCGATAACGTGTTCCCGTTCCTGGCCTTGAATTATTTCTCTCCGTTTATGGGCATTGTGTTTATTCTGGGGATCACCGCTATTACGTATGCCTCCGCTGACTCGGCGCTGACGGCGCTCACCACCTCTTTCTGCGTGGATTTCCTGGACTTCAAAAACAAACCCGAGGCGCAACGCGTCCGGCTGAAGAACTGGACCCACCTGGCTTTCTCCGTGATCATGGCGGTGGTGATCGTTATCTTCAAGATTGTGAACGATGAGAGCGTGGTACAAGCCGTGTTCAAGGTGGCGGGTTACACCTACGGACCGCTCCTGGGGCTGTATTCCTTCGGGGTGTTCACGAACCGTCCCGTGCGCGACAATCTGGTTCCGCTGGTCTGCGTGCTGGCTCCCATCCTGACGTACATCATCAGCCTGAATTCCGCAGATTGGTTCTGGGGCTATGAATTCGGGTTTGAGGTGTTGATTCTGAACGGCTTCCTGACGTTTATGGGGCTATTCTCCATCTCCAGAAAAAGAACCGAGTTTGTAGATGTCACCGAGAGCTATGCCTAAATAGCCGCTCCGCCGATAGCAATTCTGCTGGACTCCCCGTTTCAGGCCTCTTTTCCGGAAAAGAGGCCCGAAACTGGGAGTTCTTTTCTATCACTTTGGAGCAAGTTGGGTTTCCAGGCGATTTTCCTGAAAAGAGGCTCAAAACAAAGCGGCTTGATTTACGGGCCTTTGCCGTACTTTTGTGCGCCTTTCTCTAAAACGGGCGTAAAACCTGCCATGTCACCTCTTCTCATCCTCGGCATTATTGTCGCCTATTTTTTCCTGCTGCTGCTGGTCTCTTTTGTCACGAGCAAAAAAGGCGAGTCTACGGCGGGTTTCTTTCTGGCCAACCGGGCTTCGCCGTGGTACGTGGTGGCGTTTGGGATGATCGGGACTACGCTCTCTGGCATCACGTTCGTGTCTATTCCGGGCATGGTGGAGAAAACGGGGTTCACGTACCTGCAGATGGTGCTGGGCTACGCGCTGGGGTATCTGGTCATTGGGGTGGTGTTGCTGCCGCTCTATTACCGGCTGAATCTGGTTTCCATTTACACGTACCTGGAGCAGCGACTGGGATTTTGGTCGTACAAGACGGGCAGTGCCTTTTTCCTGCTGTCCCGCACTTTGAGCGCGGCGTTGCGGCTGTACCTGGTGGCGGGCGTGTTGCAGCTGGCGGTGTTCGGGCCGCTGGGCATCCCGTTTGCGGGCACGGTGGGCATCACCATCGCGTTCATCTGGGTCTATACGTTCAGAGGCGGCATGAAAACCATCATCTGGACCGATACCCTGCAAACGCTGGCCATGCTCCTGTGCCTGGGCATCAGTATCTGGGTGGTCTCCGAGGAACTGCACCTCTCCTTTTCCGGTATGGTGGACACGATCAGCCGAAGCCAATACGCCCAAGTGTGGGAAGGTGACGTGAAAGCGCCCAATTTCCTGCTGAAGCAGTTGGTGGCCGGGGCGTTCATCACCATTGCCATGACGGGGCTGGACCAGGACATGATGCAGAAGAACCTGAGCTGCCGCAACCTGCCCGAGGCGCAGAAAAACATGTTCTGGTTTACGGTGATTCTGCTGCTGGTGAACCTGCTGTTTTTGTGCCTGGGCGCGCTCCTTTATCTCTACGCCGCGGAGAAAGGCATTGTGCTCCCCACCAAAGGAGACGATGTGTTTCCGGCGCTGGCCTTGCAGCACTTCCCGGCAGTGGCGGCGGTGGCGTTTATCCTGGGCATCACGGCCATCACCTACGCCTCGGCAGACTCCGCACTCACGTCCTTGACCACCGCCTTCTGCGTGGATTTTCTGAACTTCCAGCATCGGCCGGAGGCCCAACGCATCCGCTACAAGAACTGGGTACATTTGGGCTTCTCGGGGCTGCTCATGGGCGTCATCCTGCTTTTCAGGCTGTACAATGATGCCAGCATCATCGCCACGCTCTTCACCCTGGTGGGTTACACTTATGGTCCCTTGCTGGGCATGTTCACCTTCGGTTTGGTGACGGATAGATCTGTGCGGGACCGCGTGGTTCCGGTGCTGGGGGTGCTCTCGCCGGTGCTTACGTATGTGATCAGCGCGAACTCTGCGGAGTGGTTCTGGGGCTACCAGTTTGGCTTTGAGGTGCTGCTGCTGAACGGCCTGCTCATGTTTCTGGGCCTTTGGCTGGTATCTTCCCGTAAAACAACGTAGGCAGCCGGCGGTTTCCTGTTTTAGAGGCAGCGGAAGTCGTTCGTATTCTCTACCTTTGCGGGTTGCTTTCCCTGTTTCAGCGGATGGCTTCCGGTTTTAGGCCTATTTTCTTAAAAACAGGCCTAAAACCGGAAGAAGCACACAAACAGCAGTCTGTGGTCATTTTCCAATGGCCCGGTTTTTTACTTAACCAGTAAATAGTACATGGCAAAACGAGGATTCGGGCCGGGAGCGGCAGCCGGACTTGAAACAGAAGGCAAACCCAAGTTGAACAAAGAGAGTTTACGGCGGGGCCTTCAGATATTCAGATTTCTTCTTCCTTATAAAACCAAGTTCTACATTGGCTTGGGGTTTCTGTTGTTCTCCAGCCTCACGTTCATGGCGTTTCCGGCGGTCACCGGCATGCTCCTGGATGCGGCTGTGGGCAAGCCTACCGCTTTCTTCCAGGACATTGACCTCATCGCGCTGCTGTTATTTGGCGTGATTGCCTTGCAGGGAATTTTCTCCTTCTTCCGGGTCTATTTCTTTGCCCAGGTCAGTGAAAACGCCATCGCCGACATCCGCAAAAGCCTTTACACGCAATTCATGGGCTTGCCGCTCACCTTCTTTGAGCAGCGCCGCGTGGGCGAAATCACCAGCCGCATCACCTCAGACGTAAGTTACATCCAGGACGGCTTCTCCATTACGCTGGCCGAATTGTTCCGCCAGGTGACTACTTTGCTGGTGGGCATCGGGTTCATCATGTTCATCTCGGTGAAGCTCTCCCTGTTCATGCTGGCTACGTTTCCGGTGCTGGTCATTTTGGCCATGGTTTTCGGAAAACGGCTTAAAAAACTGTCGCGCAAAACCCAGGACGAGCTGGCGGTCACCAACGTGATTGTGGAGGAAACGCTCCAGGCCATTCAGGTGGTGAAAGCGTTCACCAACGAGCTGTTCGAGATCAACCGCTACAAACAGGCGTTAAGCCGATCTGTGAAGACGGCGATTACCACCTCTTTTTACCGTGGCACCTTCATCTCCTTTATCATCATCGGGCTGTTTGGCGGCATTATTCTGGTGATCTGGTACGGGGCTAGCCTGGTACAACGTGGCGAGCTGACCTTTGGCGAGCTGACCTCTTTTATCTTGTACACCACCTTTATCGGCGCCTCAGTGGCGGGTTTGGGTGATCTGTACGCGAAAATTCAGGTATCCATTGGTGCCTCTGACCGCATTCTGGAGATTCTGGACCAACCAGTAGAACAACCTGACCTGGGCCTTCCCGCCCCGGCTACCCTTCGCTTTAAAGGCGATGTCCGTTATGACCACGTGGGCTTCTCCTACCCTACCCGCCCCGACCTGCCCGTCCTACAGAACATCCATTTTGACATCAAAGCCGGCGAAAAAATTGCCTTGGTAGGCTCCAGCGGCGCCGGTAAATCTACCATTGCGCAATTGCTCATGAAGTTCTACAAGATAGAGCAAGGCAGCATTTACGTCGATGACCAGAATATCAACCAGTTTCACCTCCACGATCTTCGCAGCAACCTGGGCATTGTTCCGCAGGAAGTTCTGCTCTTTGGGGGCACCATCCGGGAAAACATTGCCTACGGTAAACCCGATGCCACCGATGAAGAGGTGCACCTAGCCGCCCAAAAAGCCAATGCCCTGCAGTTTATCCAATCTTTCCCCGAGGCTTTTGGTACGGTAGTAGGTGAACGCGGCATTAAATTATCCGGTGGTCAGCGCCAGCGCATCGCCATTGCCCGCGCCATCCTGAAAGACCCCGCTATCCTCATTCTGGACGAAGCCACCAGTTCCCTTGACTCTGAGTCTGAGATGCTGGTGCAGGAAGCCATGGATGAACTGATGAAGAACCGCACCACCATCATCATCGCCCACCGCCTGGCCACCATCCGGAAAGTAGACAAGATCCTGGTGATTGACAAAGGACAGATTGTAGAACAGGGCTCCCATGAGGAACTAGCCCACAACCCCCAGGGCATCTATGCCAACCTGCTGAAATTGCAGTTTGATGTGCGGTGATTATGTTAACTCTTTACCAATTAAAGCCGTGCAAAACTTCTCTTCATATAATTCGCCTTAGATTTTAGCTTTTATTTAAAATATTAAGAAAATACCTCAAGAATAAGGCAACCTAAAATAAATACTACCGTTTAATGGGCATTTTATAGCTCTTATTAGGGCGCGTTGACAAATAGGGAATGATTTTGGTTTGATCTTGTTGCTGTTATAAAAGTTTATGAGACGCTACGAGATCACGGACCG